>NZ_JAJPWE010000004.1:0-763578 GCF_046549215.1 Nocardia sp. A7
TGGCGGTTCTACGACACCCTCACCCAGGGCGAGATCGCGCAACGCCTCGGTGTCTCGCAGATGAGTGTGTCTCGCAAACTCACCCGACTGCTGGCTGATCTGCGTGCCCAGACCACCGACGACCAACCCGTGCTTGCGGCCTGAACTGCCACTTTCGCCTGCGTCGTCTCCCGCTTCGCGGCAGGTCTACCGTCAGCCGTTGCTCAGATTGCCGCCCGACCGAGCGGGCGGAGGCCATCCGTCTAGGTCCGGCCGTTCTCGACTCGAACCCCGCCGATTCACGACCGGAACCGGGTCGCGGCCGGAATACATGCCCGGCTCACGCCGGTGCCTGGTGGATGAGTCGATGGGGCGGAGACAGGATCGCTTTCGATTCTCCGGGCCAGCTGACAGCCTGCTCTGTCCCACCGACCTCACATCGAGCGTTTGCCCACACCAGCTGCCGACTAGGCGGCGACCAGGGTGGGCAGCCTGCTCGCGGGGAATGCGCCGTGCGATCGTGGTGATGGCCTCGGCACAACGCCAGCCCGTCCCTGCGATCGCCCGATTGATGAGGTCAGCGAAGCCTATGTGCGGCAAGTGATCCACGACTTCAACGAACGGGGGTTCGAAGCTTTCGACCCAAAACCGAGTGCGGCAGACCGCGCTGGTCGCGGTGCTTGCGACCCCGGCGGGCGCGACCCCGCCCGACCAAACGAGACTTCGCTGTCGACTCCAAGATCCGGCGACCGGATTACCTACCGAAGGTTGCTTCACGAGGCACTAGCGGGCGGCATGAGCGATTGCTTCCTGTGGTCGATCGGAGCTGCGTGCGTACGCCCGGGGCGTATGATCGCAATGATCTTGGATTCCATTGTTGCCTGCTGTGTTGAGTGCGTTGTTTCCCTCGCATAACCCGGACAGGAAGGCCAATGATGACCGTTTCGGCGAGTACACAGGATCGAGCGAATCTCTTCGACGAACTCGATGACGCGATCAGCGAAATCACCGCCGGCCGACCAGTGATCGTGGTCGACGACGAGCACCGCGAGAACGAAGGCGACCTGATCATGGCCGCCGAACTGGCCACGCCCGAAACACTCGGGTTCTTTATTCGCTACACCGGAGGAGTGGTGTGTGCGCCGATGTCGGTCGAGCGGGCCGAGCTACTCGGGTTGCCGCGCACCCCGATGGGCTCGTGGCGCGTCAGGGTCATACCGAAGCGGGAGTGGAGTTGATGCGGCTGGCGGGCTTGTCGCCGGTGGCGGCGATCAGCGAGGTCTGTCACGACGACGGGACGGTGATGCGGTTGCCCGCACTGCGTGCCTTCGCCGATTCCCATGAGCTGAAGCTGATTTCGATCGATCAGCTCATCGCTCGCAACGCTGCCCCCAAGACCACGGCTCCCGTTCTCTCATGAGCAAGGACGTCAGGCCGTCCTGTTCGATCTGGACGGGACTCTCGCCGCGACCATGGAGCCATGGGACCGCTGCTGGGCGGAGTACGCCGCCGGTCACGGCCATATCTGGACCGATGTCGACCGGCGCAGTACCCACGGCCACGGTGATTGGGCCAAGTATCTGGCCCAGGTGTGCGGTATCGATGCCGTCGATCGGGTTGTCGCCGATTGTGTGGAGGCGATGATCGGCCAGGTAGAAGCCGGTCACATCGCGTTGCTCCCGGGGGTGGACGCGCTGTTGGCGGCGGTCACGAGCCGGGCGGCTACCGGTGTGGTGTCGGCTTCTCCGCGCAGGTTCGTCGCGGCCACCCTCGATCATTTCGGGCTACGCCGATCCTTGCAGGTCGTGGTCGCCCGTGAAGACCAGGCGCATACCAAGCCCCACCCACAGCCCTGGCTGCACGCCGCCGCGCTACTCGCAGTCAACCCGAATGCTTGTGTGGCAGTCGAGGATTCGATAGCGGGAATTCAGTCAGCACATGCGGCGGGGATGCGAGTGCTGGCCATCCCGAGTTGGGCGCCCGCTGTGTCCCCGAGCGAAGCGAAGCTAGCCGAGTATCTGGCCCCTGACCATGGCCACGCCCAGCGGTGGCTGAGCAGCATCCTCACGGGATCGGCCCGCACGAGCACCCACTGACGTTCCGGCCGGCCGCATGGTTACCTTGTTCGCGGACCGGGAATTCGGCGGTGAAGAGTGAGTCTTCACCATGCAAGCCCGCGGTCTGATCGCCGATCTGCGCCCAGATGACCCGGTCGGCAGGGTTCAGATCACGGGTCCACCCTGATGGAATTGCATGGCATCGGACCATCAAACACGGCAAGGCTTTTGGCAGACACCGCAGGCATGCACCGATTCGGCACCCGAGATCGGTTCGCGTCCTGGTGCGGGGACAGCAGTGTAAGCGGCCGGGATCCGGCGCTGACGATTCGGACTGCGACTTCAGCGGGCGGGTGTGAGCGCCCGCACGGCATTAGGGGGCGAGTCCGACGACGGCCTCTAGGTCTTCGAGGCCGGCCAAGTGCGCGGTGAGTTCGCTGCGTTCGGCTTCGGTGAGGGGGACGGCGCGGGCGCGGGTGAGGGCATCGACCGCAGCGGTGGTGTCGTCGGCGCGGATGGCGAGTTCAGCGCGGTAGGCCAACGCCTCGACCAGTTCAGCGGCCGGTGCGCGACCCTGCTCCCGGGCCAGCATGGCGTCCAGAATCTTCGCCGCCTGCTGAATGTCGCCCTTGGAGTCGCCGAGCACGACGGCGTTCTCCAGCGCCCTGGCCAGCTTGCCGACCGCGGACGCACCGGTGCCGCCGGTACCCGGGGACGCGAAGATCCGGATCCAGTTCCCGCCGGGGTCGATGACCGTGAACCCGGAGTAGTTGTCGGCGTTCTTGCGTTTGCGCGGGCGGGTCATCCGCGGGATCCCGGAGACCAGGAGTTTGCCGTGGACCGCGCGCATGCCCGCGGCGAATGCCTCGAAGAGCTGCTGGGTGTCGGGCACGAGGACCACACAACTGCCGTAGGAGTCCTCGGGTCTGAAGTCGGGCATGCCGAAGAACTGCAGCTGGAGGTCTTCTCGCTGTAGGCCCACGCACGGGTTCGGGCGGACCTGGTAGTAGGTCTGGGTGAAGCCGAGCATGGTGTAGAACTCGACGATCTCGTCGATGGACCCGCAGGGTAGCAGCGGGACGGTTATCTCGTGGGCCATGACATTTCTCCGTCTCGAAGGGAAGGTTTCGTTGATGCTCGCGGCTGCTACTCGGCTGGCTGTGTGGGGCGGCGGGTGGGGGAGCCGGGCTCGTCGGCCATGCTGAATGCGCCCTCTTCCTGGAGGTGGATCAGTCGCCGGGTCCACTGGGCGTCGGTGTCGGCGGTCGTCGGCCACAGCGAGATGACCTCGCCCACCGGGCCCCAGGAGTCCAGTTCCGTGTCCTCGATCAGGCCCTGTCCGGACATGCTCTCGAGCGCGTGATACACCGAACCCGATGTGGCGGTGGACCACTCGTGTGCACCCCAAGACTCCAGATCGACGTCGATCTGATACCCGTGTGCCCGACCGCGCCTGCGCAGCGCTCCCATGACCAGAAGTCGTACCGGCTTCATCTAACCCAATCCGCCTAGTAGACAAATTTGACTACTGTTGGAAGCGTACTCCCGCGCCGGGCATATCAGCCAACTTTGGTTACACCGAGTTGATGGGACGGTTGGTCTGCGGTGGCGTGCCTAAAGGCCGCAGGCACGACTGCTTCCGCCGTCGATGTGTTGCCGCGTCGGCCTGCGCACAGTGAGCTCACTCATCGGCAGATCAATGCGTTCGCGAACCCGCGGGACGCGGCAGAAGAGGGCGTTTGTCGCGTGCCCTGGCCCGTGTCGGCTGCCGGTAAGCGGCCGAGACCTCGCATCCGTCGGATACTCGCGAATGCGAGGGAGCTGTGATCTCGGTCGGAGCGCGCGCGGCGAGGCAGTTCCTCTCGGCTTGCGTCAGTTGCGGAGTTGTCGGAAGAAGGCGCGGACGTCGTCGACGAACACCTCGGGGACTTCGAAGGCGGGGAAATGCCCGCCTTCGGTGTGTTCCCGGAAGAAGGCGACGCTGTCGCCGACGCCGAGGGCCTTGCGGACGAGGGGGTCGCTGTAGAACAGGGACTGGCCCTGCGGCACCGGCGACGGGCCTCCCCAGCCGGTGTTCTCGGCATGGGCGATTTCCCAGTAGAAGTCGGCTGCCGCGGGTCCGGTTCGGGTGAACCAGTACAGGCTTGCCGTGATCAGGATGTTGTCGCGGCTGATCGGTGTGGCCGGGTTCGGCACCTGTGGAGCAAATCTGTGCGCGAGGGGGGACTTGATCACAGATCCCGGACAGATTTGACGAAGAACAGTGCTGGAGTGGTATCTAATCTAGATCGCTGTGGGGTAACTGTCAACACTTGTGCTTGCAGATTGTCGTGGAAGCATCTGTAGTGGAGCATGTTTCAGTGGGTTGAATCGATTGCTGGGAGTAAGATATCGGTGCGCGGACGGTTGCCTGGGAGTCTGCGGAACCTACGTTCCCGATCTCGAATGCGTTGCAGGGGTTGGAAGGTGCGAAGCGACTCGGTCCGATCCCGGCAACGCAACACGCGATCAATACAGCCACATGTTCAACTCGTTGCCTGGCCCGACAACGGGATAGCACAATCTATGGGGTCGGTCGGTGACAGTTACGACAACGCGGTCATCGAATCATTCTGGGGCAGAATGTAAACCGAACTTCTCAACCGTCAACGCTGGAAAACCGGGATCGAGCTGGCGAACGCGACCTTCGAATACCTCGAGATCTTCCACAACCGACGCCGACGCCACTCCGCACTCGGCATGCGGACCCCGATCGGGTACGAGATGATGCAGACATCTATCCAACCCGTGGCCTGAAGTCTGGTATCTCGACTCCACGAAACCGGGGGAACATCACCGGATTCCTCCGCGGCTTCGTGTTTGACGGCGAATGAGGCTTGTTCCCGGGCATTGCTCAAGCCGCTGGGCCGAGTCCACCTTTCGCTGCTGCGGTCGATCGATCCACGAAATGAGCTGACGCGCGGTGGAAGTGACGTCAGTTCGCTGGTCAAAGCGCGAGATGCAATTCAGCTGCACTGCCCACCGCATGCGCTCTACGGTATTGACTTTTGACTTTTGGCTATCGTGAGCGTGTTCTGACGGCCGCGCGTGCTTGGGCCTGAAGGCGTGTGCGGATCTCCTGGTGGATGGTGGCTGAAGTGGCGATAGCAGTCTCCACCGACACAACCAGCCCATAACGCAGCCTGCTGCCCTTCGCCAGTTTTTGAGCGTCGTCCATGCAATCGACATGGATAGGAAGACGACCATCGTCGTCGAACCGCAGGGAGCGCGAGTTCTCGATCACTTCGTGCTGACAAGTACCACGCCGAACAGAGTTGTAATCTGCTTCCATGCCTCGTGATGCACCTGCTGCTCGATCATCGAGCCGGTCGAAGTAGACTTTGGCTCCGCGATATCTGGTTAGCTGCCCAGCGGTAGGGGCCATATATGCCAGTGTGATTGTGAACCGATGCCAGGCAGCCTTCGCACGCAAGGATGACGGCAGCGGAACCCAATGAGTATGCCGCTGGTCTCGTTCGATCAGGCCACCAGCAATTAGCACTGCTCGGTTCGCCGCAGCGAGCCCCAACCGATCCACTGAGAGCGCGCCGTAGCCCAGCAACGCAGTTAGGTCCCGTCGGACAGTACTGGGATCCAGGCCCAGCATCTGCTCAAACTTCGGACGGAGCTCACCCCATTCACAGGCATGGACGAGCAGGGCTTTCGCCAGGACCGGATAAAACTGCGGGTCGGGGAACGATGTATCGGAGGGGCTGTCGGCTCCGGCTTCCAGGATGTCGAAAATCCGGCTGGCCTCGCGCGTGACCAGCGCGGTTGCGTTGCTGGTGCCGTGTGTGAAGGTGGTTGCGTTGGTGGCACTGAGGCGTCCCGGCGCGGCGACACGATTGCCGGGTCCTGATGTGCTGGTGTTGGCGAGGTCGAGTTCCACGAAGGAATCGCCTTTCGCCAGTACAGGTTTGACGTAAAGCGCGCGGCCACCGACATGGTGGAGCTCGGGCTTCACGGACCTCCCCAACCCCGGTCCGACCGCCCCGTAGAGTGCGGGCATCCCCGGATCCACGAGATCCCACACTGTGTCGGAATCGGCGATGTCACCAGCTGCATCGGCATGCAATGCACCGACGGTCAGAGCGTTGAGGGAATCTCCGGGCGGAAGCACCCGTCGAGAACGAGCATTGCTGCGGGCGGCTTTGATTGCCTCGATGCGGGCTGTACCTATGTCTGCTGCCGATGCCGCTGGAATAGAGATCTGACTGTTCGGGTGATTCCCAGCGCTGACGACGAAGAGAACATTGTACTCAATCGAGAGCCAGTCAAGCAGCTTGCCCAGTGGGCTGATGCGACGAACCAGCGCACGCGATTCGATACCTATCGACAAGTTGATGATTCGGATGCTGCGCGCGACTCCGTCGTGCTCACCGTCGCCGTCGAAGATTCGTCGAATGGCTCGGTGTATCAAGTCGATCCACAGCATGCCCTCAACGGGTTGCTCGTGGTCGGGACGCCACGGATGAGGCTGCAAAATCGGGCGAATGTACAGAGGCCGATCGAGAGGGGGCTGGGGAGCGGACAGGTCACCGTGAACGATCAGCGA
This sequence comes from Nocardia sp. A7, assembly GCF_046549215.1. Taxonomy (NCBI): domain Bacteria; kingdom Bacillati; phylum Actinomycetota; class Actinomycetes; order Mycobacteriales; family Nocardiaceae; genus Nocardia; species Nocardia sp. A7. The sequence goes on from NZ_JAJPWE010000004.1 coordinate 6,631, forward strand.
CGCCATGGACGTACCGTGGCGACGTGAGCTGACCGCGTAGTCGTCGGAAAGGCCGTCGGGGTCATCAACGACCAGCCGTCCGACGAGAGCACCGTGATTGACAACCGGCAACCCGTCCAGCAGAGCGATGCGCGGCTTGGTCTCAACGTGCTCAGATTTCGGGAGTCCTGCGGTTTGTACAGGTTCCGAGGAAGGAGTGAAGACGGACATCGGCGTGTAAGGGCTGACGAACATGATGTCGTCGGCGGCAAGAAGTTCGATCGATTCGACGCCCTCTCGGAGGACGGACTCGACCTGTTGAACGGGCAGTTGTACCAAAATGCCGTGGTACATAATCTGGCTGATTTGGGAGTGATCCTTCACCTGTCCGCCGGCGGCATCGACCAGACGTTTCACATGGGCGTGCGCTGCAGCTCGATCTTCCGGCGTCCGGCGAAACCACAGTTCAATCTCGACGGTGACAGGGCTCGGAGATTGCCCGGCTACTTGCAGCCGCTCGGTCCACTGCTCAAGCAATCCGGTGTCACGTATGCGGTCGGTTGCGTCCCACTTGCGAAGGTCTCTGAGTTGCTCGAACGCAGCTTTGAACTTTGCAAGTCCCCAGTCGAACGGTGCGCCGGGGTCAGCCTCCCATCGATCGAACAGCTGCACGAGTTGGTTGGCGGCTTGTGCATTGGTCATGACCAGATAGAGGGAGTGCATGACGGGCTTGTCGGCTGGGTTGAGCTGCCCATCGAGCATGTGGAAGTCTTCGTCGGCCTCGGACTCCTCATCGAGGAGTTCGGTGAGGAACTCGAAGCCCTCGATTCGGTCGATTGCGTTGCGGAACTGTTCGAGGGTGCCCGCGAGGTCGAATACTAGGACAAGCTCAGGGTCGATTTCATCGACTTGCCCCTTTGTCAACACTGCGCGCTGGTTGGCAAAGGCACCTGCAAGAGCCTGGAACTTCGGAGAGAGTCTGTTGACTTGACGAGCGTGAGTCGGTTTGCGGAGAGCTGGTGGTCGGGCTGGCGACTTCTTCGGCCGGTTACCCGTGTCAGGTGGGCTGAGCGCGAGAAGCGGATGAGGCTCCCCCGTCACTCCGTTGCCTGTTTGCGCCAGTGCTCGAGCCTTTCTTGAACGATTCGACGGAGGTCGACATCGGGGAGTTCCAGGACCGCTCGGCGACGAACGTCGAGTGCGAACTCCTCGAGTTCGGCGTAACTCGAACCAGCCATTCTGTCAGCGAGTGTACGAGGCGTGTAACCGAGGTCACCGCCGAACCTTGCGGCAAGCGTTTCAAGGTACTTCGTTGCCTGTGCGCGGCTTGGGGGGCGTAGTTCAGCTCGAATTTGGAATCGCCGCCACGCTGCCCGGTCGAGCAGCTCGCCATGGTTCGTCGCGCCGATCAGGATGACGTGCGCGGGAAGCCGGTCGACTTGGAGGAGCAGTGTGGACACGACACGTTTGATCTCGCCTGTTTCGTGCTCGTCTGATCGCTCCTTGGCGATGGTGTCGAGTTCGTCGAAGAAGAGCACGCAACGGCGGGTCCTCACGAACTCGAAGGCTTGGTCGAGTCTGGCTGCAGTCTCGCCGAGAAAGCTGGACATCACCCCCTCGTACCGGATGACGTAGAAGGGCAGCATCAGCTCTGCAGCGATCGCCTCGGCCACGCTGGTCTTGCCGTTGCCTGGCGGCCCGGATAGCAGTAGCCGGTTTCTGGGCTCGATTCCGAAGCTGCGTAACAGCTCCGATCGCTTCTGCTCTTCGATCAGCTCGGTCAGGACGCGGGAGATGACAGGTTCGAGTTCGAGCTCATCCATGCGACGTTGTGGAACGACTTCCGCGACAAGATCACGCACAGCCGTCGCGTGTTCGTCACGGGCCATCCCCTGACCCGTGGTGGTGATGATTTCAGATAGACGATCCGCTACTAGGTGATGCTGTTTCGCACGTTCTTCGGCGATTACCGCCTCAACAAGCATCCGGAACCTGTCGCGATCCCCCCGCCGTTCGGCCTCGACGAGGTCGAGCAGCAGGTCAGAACGTGCCATCCCCCGCCTCCTTCATTACATAGGCGTCCATGCCCAGTCTACCCATCAGAGGGCAAAGCCTACCGGTGGAAGATTGCGATCTTTGCTGAACCGCAGGCGAAGGTTGGCAGATCTCATGTGATACCCGTCGGCTCGCGTCGCCCCCGTGCGGGCTCGGCTCACGTCGGTCGGTGGGCCGCATCGGCGATGGCCGGTCGCGTGGATATCAGCTACACCGGATGACCACCTTTCCGAACGCGTCGCCGGTCCGGGCACGCTCCAGCGCTTGCAGGCCATTGTCCAAGTCCCATATCGAATCGATCGCGGGAACGATCTCGTGGGTCGCCACATAGTCGGCGAGCCTGCGGAGGTCGTCGGGACTGCCCATCGCACTGCCGAGGACCGACAACGAGCGCAGAAATATGGCGCTGATGTCGAGTTCGGTGATCGCGCCGCTGCTGGCTCCGGCCAGGACGAGGCGCCCACCTGCCCGGAGCGCGTGCAGCGACGATGTCAGGGTCGCCGCGCCTACCGTGTCCATCGCCACGTCGACGAGTTCGGGTAGTAGCGCATCGGGTGCGAAGGCGTTGTCCGCACCGAGTTCGGTGACGGCGCGTTGTCTTCGTCCCGCGTCGCGGGAGGTGACCCACACGCGGATTCCGGCGGTGGTGGCCAGTTGGACCAGCGCGGTCGCGACACCGCCGCCCGCCCCCTGGACGAGAACGTTTCTCCGGGCAGCACTCGGACCGGCGTCAGCGATGTCATCTCGTATGACCTTCTGGCGCCGACCCGACTGCGCTGAGCGGGGGAGCGATGAGCCCGGCAATGTGCTGGAGTGGTATCTAATCTAGATCGCGGCAAGGTAGCTGTCAACACTTGTGCTCACAGAACATGCTGGAAGTATCTGTAGCAGAGCATGTTTCAGTTTGTTGATCTGGTTGCTAGGAGTGAGATGTCGGCGCGCGGACGGTTGCCTGGGAGTCTGCGGAACCTACGTTCCCGGTCTCGAATGCGTTGCAGGAGTTAGAAGATTCGCTGCAAGTCGCGAAGCGACGCTGTCCCGCAGGTGATTCAGTGAACGTCGCCGCTAGTCTTCGCCGAGGCTACCGCCTATAGAAGCGGTCGAGGAAATACTCTTGCCCGGCGCTCGCCCGGGCCAGGTCCGTTGAAGTTTCCACCCCCGTTCTTGGGAGAGCGTCGGTTCCCCAGCAGCGGCTGCGATGCCGTACAACGTCGCAGCCGCTGGGTGTTGCGGCGATTTGGATGGTTCGTTGACTGGAATCTGATCCGTTGTCCTGGCGGGCTACTGCCAGATGTCAGGGGCGTAGCTGTTGTGGGTCAGTAGCAGCGGGTGTGGTTCCTGGGTCAAAGCTGACAGGGCGGTGGCGATTTCGAACAGGTCGGCTTTGACGTAGGTCGCGGTAGTGCCGTGTCGGCGGGTGTGGTGGCCGGCGTAGGCGCGTGCTGTGGCGTAGCCGAAGGTTCGTTCGACCCAGGTGAGGGTGGTGTGGCGTAGCCAGTGGGTGGTGATGTGCTGGGTGGCGACCCAGGGCAGGTGGGTGCCCAGGCGTGTCCAGAGGTGGTCGTAGCGGCGGGTGGTGATCGGTGTCCCGCGCCGATACCGCAGCAACTGGCCCCCGGGTGGGCTGCCACGGTGTTCGGCATGGTCGGCGAGATGCCACATCAGCGTGGGCGAGACCGGTTGCCACCGATCCCCGCCGCCCTTCTCTCGGAGCAGCACGAGGCAGAGTTCGGTGTCGAGGTCGTCGGGGCGCAACCGGAGGGCACCTTCGCGGCGGCAGGCGGTTTCGATGTGGAGTCGCAGGATGAGGCTGTCGAGTTCGCGGTCGTTTCCGGTGACGGCGGCAACCTGGCAGATCTCGGTCAGGTGAGCAGAGGGATCGCGCGCCGGTGTGAGGGTTGTCGGGTGGGGATCGTCAACTGGCGGGCGGGGTTTCGGTGGGGCTGGATCCAGTTGTTGTTCTCGGCGTAGCGGTAGAGACAACGGACGGCGTTGACGAAATGTTCGCGTGCGCCGGTCCCGTCGCGGCTGCTGCGGTTGATTCTGCTGCTTGCTTGAACGTCGCGGGCTTGCCGGTCGAGGTCGGCGACGGTCACCTCGTCGAGTCGTTGGTTGGGCCGGGTGTTTTCGAGCCTGTCGAGGTGGACGTGGTAGGTGCGCAGGGTGCCCGGGGTGAGGGTGAGTCGTAGTTGCGGGATGGTGTGGGCGAAGGTGGGGCATTCCGGGATCGTTGCTATCAGGTCGGAGGGTGTTATTCCGATCTGGGACGGCCACCACTCCGAACGACCGCGAACCGGATTCGGGGGTGATCGGCCGCCACGGGAATACCCGCACCAACGAGTACGTTCCATTCCATGGAATGGATATTCGACCACCGAAGGAGCCAGCCATGACGACGATCGAGCAGACCGAGATCCACACGTTGTTCGACAACTACCAACGGGCACTGAACACCAGCGATGCGACACTCGCGGCGTCGCTCTACACCGCCGACGGCGTGTTCATGCCCACCCAGCTACCGACCGCCCGCGGCGCCGACATGCACGCCGCCTACGAGCAGGTTTTCGCAGCGATCCATCTCGACGTCGAATTCACGATCGACGAACTCGTCGTCGCCAGCCCCGACATCGCCTACGTGCTGACCCGCAGCAACGGCACCCAAACCGTCCTCGCCACCGGCACCGAGACTACCGAGGCCAACCGGGAAGTGTTCGTCTTGCACCGCGTCGACGGCGTATGGAAGATCGCCCGCTACATGTTCAACAAAGCCGCATGATCGCGACCGCTGAATCCCTGACATGAAATACATACCGGCACAAAGCGTGGTCCGGTCGAGTACGGACCGGCCCGCCGAGCTCTTCGACCGTCTCGTGCGCGTGCAGATCCTGCTGTGGAACGCCGTCGATGCCCGTCTGCGCAACGACCACGACTTGCCGTTGACCTGGCTGGAACCGATGCGCGTCGTCGCACGACTCGATCATCCACGCGTCCACGACATCGCCGACGCATTACTCATCACCGAAGGCGGCGCCAGCAAACTCGTCGACCGCATCCAAGCCGCCGGATACCTACACCGGCAACAACACCCCCACGATCGGCGCTCGTCGCAGATCGTGCTCACCCCCGCCGGCGAACAGATCCTGACCGCTGCCGAAACGACCCTCGACGCCGAAGTCGCCGACCGGATCGGCGCGGTCCTCACCGACGACGTCCTCGCACGATTCGACGCCACTCTCGAACTGCTCCACGTAGCCAACCTGAACACCGATAGGAGACCTGCATAGATGACCGAGTTTCCTGACACAATGCGCGCCGTTGTCCTCGACGCGCCCGGCCCGCCCGAGGCGCTGCACCTGCGTCACCTACCCGTCCCGAACCCCGAACCCGGACGCGTCCTCATCCGGGTGAAAGCGTTCGGGCTCAACCGATCCGAGCTCCATACCCGTCTCGGACTGGCTGAAGGAGTTACCTTCCCCCGCGTGCTGGGCATCGAAGCTGTCGGTATCGTCGCCGCCTGTCCCGGCGGCGAATTCCCGGTCGGTCAGCAGGTCGCCGCGATGGTGGGCAACATGGGCCGCACCTACGACGGCGGGTATGCCGAGTACACCAGCGTCCCTGTCGCCCAAGTGATCGCGTTCACCAGCAGCCTCGACTGGGCTACGCTCGGCGCCGTCCCGGAGATGCTGCAAACCTCCTACGGGTCCCTCACCGTCGGCCTCGACGCACAACCGGGGCAATCGATCCTGATCCGCGGCGGTACCTCCTCGGTCGGCATGGCCACCGCGATCCTCGCGAAACAACGCGGCATGACGGTGCTCTCCACCACCCGCAACCCTGCCAAAACCGATGCTCTGAAGCAGATCGGGGTCGACCACGTCCTCATCGACACCGGCGACATCGCCGCCGACGTTCGCGCCATCGTCGACGGCGGGGTCGACGCCGCACTCGAACTCATCGGCACACCCACCCTGCCGGACACATTGCGCGCCACCCGAATCCACGGCGTCGTCTGCTTTACCGGCATGCTCTCCAACCAATGGACCGTCGAGAACTTCTACCCCATCGACTACCTACCCCGCGGTGTGCGCCTCGCCGCGTACGGTGGCGACGCCGGCGACCTCCCGACCGACGTCCTACAACAATTCCTCGACGCCGTCGCCTCCGGTGACGCGATCGTGCCCATCCACGGCGTTTACACTCTCGACCAAATTCAGGAAGCGCACGCCTACATGGAATCCGGCAAAGCAACCGGCAAGCTCGTCGTCACCACCTGACAACGCCGGCGCCGACTGGCCAGATGCTGGTGGCGATCGACAGCAGTTGGTAGGGCGTCATCCGAAATCCTCTCGCTGTACCCCTTTGGGTTTCCCGGTGGTGCCGGAGGTGTAGATCAGACCCAACGAATCGGCCACAGCGCCTTCGAGGTAGCCGACCGGTTCGTGGTGGGCCGCGATCCATTCCTCCATCATCGGATGCCGCAGGGTGGGTGCTGCCAGGGCGGGGTCGCGCCCGGCCTCGGTGAGCGTTTCGACCGGCATCCGAAGGGTGTACCGCGGACCGGGAAGTTCTGCTCCACCTCGCCGATGACCCGTGGCTCGGTGCCGACCTCTGCTTCGACCACGCCCGACAAGCTGCCATCCAAACACCACTGGTCTGGGCGTGCCAGTGCCCGTTCGGGCCAGGGCCTTGTTCTGAGTCGGCAACCGCCGGTGATGGGAGACCAACTCGATTGGGTCCCGGCTTTCGCGCTCGACCCCCTGCCCCGCGTCGGCTCGCCGAGATCACCGACATCGTCGAATACCTTCTCGGCGTGGTGTGGCCCGAATACCCTGCCGAACGCCGAAGATTGGCAGACCGAGCAAACAGCTCGCACAACGATCAGCAACTACCGCTCGTCGGCCGAGCGGCAGGGCCGGTCACCACGAATCCAGGAAGACGACCGAGCGGACGGGCTGGGCAGTCCGCACGACTCCCGCAGTGCGGCGCCCCGATCCGCGAAAGGCAGCGATGACTCCCACCACGATGCGCGCCGTTGTCCTGGACGCCCCCGGCCCGCCCGAAGCGCTGCGGCTACGCACCGTGCCGGTACCGCGGCCGCGTCCGGGCCGAATACTGATCCGGGTCAAGGCGTTCGGGCTCAACCGCTCCGAACTGCACACCCGCCTGGGACTGGCCGAAGGGGTCGTCTTCCCGCGGGTGCTCGGTATCGAGGCAGTCGGCGTCGTCGCCGACTGCCCAGGTGGTGAATACCAGCCCGGACAACAGGTCGCGGCGATGATGGGCGGAATGGGCAGGGTCTTCGACGGCGGCTACGCCGACTACACCTGCGTCCCGGTCGCACAAGTGATCCCGTTCACCAGCGACCTGGACTGGACCACCCTCGGCGCGGTGCCGGAAATGCTGCAAACCGCACACGGATCACTGACCATCGGGCTCGATGCCCAACCCGGGCAGTCGATCCTGATCCGCGGCGGCACCTCCTCGGTCGGCCTGGCCACCGCCGTGCTGGCCAAGCAGCGCGGCATGACCGTCTTGTCGACCACCCGCAGCCACGACAAGACCCAGGCGCTGACCGACCTCGGTGTCGATCACATCCTCATCGACGACGGTCGAGTCGCCGACACGGTCCGTGGTCTGCTCGGCGACGGTACCGACACCGCCCTCGAACTCGTCGGCACCCCTACCCTGCCCGACACCCTTCGTGCCACGAAGGTGCACGGAGTGGTCTGCTTCACCGGCATGTTGTCCAACCAGTGGATCGTCGAGAAGTTCTACCCCATCGACTACATCCCGCGCGGGGTCCGGCTCACCGCCTACGGCGGCGATGCCGCCGACCTGCCCGCCACGGTTCTGCAAAGCTTCCTCGACACGGTCGCGGCCGGCACCGCCACCGTCCCACTCGACCGCACCTTCAGCCTCGACCAGATCCAGCAAGCACATGCCTACATGGAATCCGGGCACGCCGTCGGCAAACTCGTCGTCACCACCTGACCGACGCCAGCGGGGCCCCGACAGCGGTGTGGACGCGTAACGCCCGGATCGCTGGGATCCGGGCGCTACTCAGTCGGTCAGCCCAAGTCCTTGACGGCTTGCTCGATGAGGTCGGCGACCGCGACCGGTTGGGAGGCCAGCGAGGCATGGCTGGCGGGCAGCTCGATAATGCTGCGTGGGCTCATGCGTTCGGCCATCCGACGTTCGTTGTCGGGGTTGATCATGCGATCTTCGCTCGAGACCTGGTACCACGTCGGTTTGTTCTTCCAGGCAGGTGCGGTCACCGCGTCGCCGAAGGTCGAAGCGAGGGGAGCTTTCTGGGTTACGGCCATGACGAGTTGCTCGTGGGCAGGCAGGTCCTGACAGAAGCTCTCACCGAATTTGTTCGGTTTGATCCACAGGTAGCCGTCGGAGTCGGGAGCGAGATTGTCGATTGCCGCAGGCGGCAGCTCCTGGCTGATCTGTCCGGGGCTTTCTCCCGCATCGGGAGCGAAGGCGGCGATGTAGACCAAGCCGACGACATTGGGCAGGTTCCCGGCCTCGGTGATTACCGCGCCGCCGTAGGAATGACCGACCAGCAACACCGGTCCATCGATCTGCTCGACCATCTGGCGCGTCCGTGCCGCGTCGGCGGCCAGCGAGGTGAGTGGGTTCTCCACTGCGTGCAGATCAGGAAAGCCTCGCCTGTCCAGCTCGACGATCACCTTGGCCCAGTGCGCTGCGCCGCCCCAAAACCCATGAACCAGAACGATACTCGGCGATGCTGTCATGCCAGATCCTCTCGTCGGGTGAAGGTGCCCGAGACACCTGATCGGCTCGGGCGACTACCGCTAACACTAGCCATTATCGGCAAAAAGAAAGCCTTTCGAACGCCACGGAAGCGAACGCCGGGACCGATCGGCCGAATTCGGCCTGATCGAACGCTATGGCTGCTCAATCCTCGTCAGCGTGCGCCGGTGACCGGTTTCGAGTCGCGGATCGTTACCGAGATCGAAGCTGTTCCATCGGCTTCGATGAGCACGCGGTGGTCCGGTCCCACTGCGCTGGCGCGTCCACCGGCGACGATTATCTCCGGTCCGTTCGGGTAGTGCAGCGGGCTGACGAAGATCTCGGTCGGGGCTCCCCGTGAGGCGGGGTCGTAGGTGTAGTGGAATTCGCCGGTCGTCGCGTCGAAGGACAGGGTGCGCGGAATCCCAGCTGTGGCTTGGGGATAGGTGCGGACCAAGGTGCGGAGCTTATCGGTCTTGGTCGAGGAGAGGTCGTCGTCTGAGGTGAATAGGCCCTGGGCGGTGTCGGCGGTGGTGGGATCGTTCCAGTGCTTGTAGGCCCAATGCATCCAGCCGGTCAGGTTCTTGTCGGCCGCGGCAGCGTCGATGGCCAGCGCGCGCACATTGTCGGTGGCCCCGAATTCGCTCATCAGGCCGACCGCGCCCATGCGATCGGCCTGTTGGCGGGCGCGTTGATGGGATTGGTCGCTGTAGGCGGTACAGGCCTCGGTATCGGTGCCGGGCAGGCCCTGAGATTCCAGGAACACCTGGGGGCAGTAGTTGTGCCAGGAGTAACCGATCTGCGGGTCGGCGACCTGCTCGAAGAAGGTCGGGACATCGCGTCCACCGGCGAGCTGCTGGGGTTCGTACCAGACGAGGCCGTCCGGGTCGACCTCTCTGATCGCCGCGCGAGCGCGCTCCATCGCCGGTTGCAGTTCGGTGCGGTAGTGCTGCGCGCATCCGGTCAGCGCGCAATCGGCGAATTCCGTTCCGGCCCAAGGCTCGTTCAGCAGGTCATACCCCATGGAGTATGGCTGATCCCGCCAGCGCTGGGCCACGGCCCGCCACGCGTCGGCCCAGTCGTCGAGGAGTCCGTCGCGGTTGGCCCAGAAGTCGTCCCACAGCACGGATTGCTCGGGCATCCAATAGCCCCAGGGGAATCGGGCCGACGCTACGGGGTATGGGCCGAAGCCGGCCGGTCGTCGCACCGCCCACTGCGGTACGCCTTCGCCACCGTAGGTCTCGTGCCACTGGTCCTGATGGAAGTCGAACTGCGTCCAGATGCGGTTCGCGGCCAATTGCCCGACGATGCGATCCCAACCATCGAGGTAGGCGTCGTCGACCACGCCCGGTGCGGTGGGAGTGACTCCCGCCCACAGTGTTCCGATCCGCGCGCCGTTGAATCCGTACTCAGCGAGCCAGGCTGCATCGGCGGCGGTGAAACCCTCGGCGGTATCCGGCGGTACGTACGGTGCGCGCTTCCAGACCAGGTTGACCCCGTGCACGATGACGACCCGACCGTATTGATCGACCAGCCACTGCCCGTCCCGGCGGAGTTGCGGCACCTCGGCACTGGGAGCCGCCGTGGCGGTTCGCGCTTCGATCAGCACCAACAGCACGACCGATAACGCCAGCCCGAGGCGACGCCAGGTGCTGGTTCTTCCACGACACATCCGCGCAACTCCTCGTCGATCCAAGCCTTGACATACATCAATGCATTCAAATACGTTGACGTCGCTGACAGCTTGGAGAACGCCGAACCCAATGTCAACACCCGGATGGATGCGGATTCACCGGATCACGAGTTCGCCGTCATCGGAAACTGGATGCTCGATAGCTCGGGTAGGCAGGCGGATCGGGTGGGTTCGAAACAGCAGGGGAGGACGCCGATCGAACCCGTCGACCTCGTCTTCATCGACCGAGATTCCAGTACGCCGGAGTCCGGCATCGGTTCCTGGCCCTTATCTGCGAGTTGTGTGAGTTCGAGTAATAGGTATGAGGATGCGCATGTTCACAAAGATGTGGCGAGCCAAATCGGTGGTCATGGTTACCGCCGGGATAGCGCTCGCGACGATGCTGCCCAGCAGTGGAGCGTCGGCTGACCTACGGTCGGACCTCCTGCCCGGGGTTCAGGAATTCTTAGATATCGGGCGGAGTTCGGTGCCGCGCGCGAACTGTGGGCCGGGTTCGCTCCCGGAGACCGGGTTGCAAGGTGACGTCCCGGCAGGGGACCGCGAAACCGGGCGCAGCACACAGGGATACCGCTGCAATATGTCGCTCATCGGTGGTTACGCGGGCCGCGGTGGCGGCCTCGCCTCGGCAACGTTCGAGCACTGCTCCTACACCGGATCGTTCTTCCCCGGCAACCTGCTCGGCGATGATCGCGGGGTCCAGGTGCTCGATGTCTCGGACCCGGCGAACCCGGTGCCTACCGTGACGCTCACCGAACCCGCGATGCTGGGTGGCACGTGGGAAAGCCTGAAGGTCAATACCGCACGCAAACTGTTGGCCGCCACCGCCGTCCCATTCGAGACCGGCGCGGGGTACTTCTCCATCTACGACATCTCCGATTGCGCGCACCCCCGTCTACTCAATCCTGGGCCGGGCACGAATCTGCTCATGCCACTGCCGATCACGACCCACGAGGGCGGCTTCTCCCCGGACGGGAACACCTACTGGGCCTCGGGCAACGTGCCGGGGTTCGTCAGCGCCATCGACGTCTCGGACCCCGCCGGCCCGCGTGTGGTTTGGCAGGGCATGGTCGGACTCACCTCGCACGGCTTCGGTATCAGCCCCGATGGCAATCGGATGTACATGTCGACCCTGGCCGGATTCACGGTGCTGGACATCAGTGCGGTGCAGCGCCGCGACCCCAATCCGCAAGTGCCCCATCTGGGTCGGGTCTTCTGGTCCGACGGGCAAGGCACCCAGCACAGCATTCCGGTGACCTACGACGGCAAGCCCTACCTGTTCACGGCGGACGAAGCCGGCTCCGGCGGCGTCAAGCTCGTCGACATCTCCGACGAGACATCTCCGAAAGTGACGGAGACGGTCAAGCTCGAGATCAACTTGCCGCAAAATCAGGACACGGCACTGGGTTCAGCGATGGGCGGTTCGATCTTCGCCTACGACGCGCACTACTGCGCGGCGGATCGGCCGGCCGACCCGACCGCGCTCGCCTGCGGGTGGATCTCCTCCGGCATCCGGGTGTTCGATGTGCGTGACCCGCAACGGATTCGCGAGATCGCGTACTACAACCCGCCCGCACAGACCGATCGGAACCTGCAGCTGACCAACTCGCCGCACGCGCTGGTCTCGCTTATCGGTGTCCCGGCTTACGCCGTAGTCCCCACGGTGCGGTCGGTCCTGGAAGGACAGTTCGATCCCGCCGACGCGCTGACCCCCCGAACATCGAACGTGGCCTTCGGTGATCTGTCCTCGGATTGGTGCCTCTCCGCGCCGGAATGGCACGGGAGCCAGCTATGGACGACATGCGCGGACAACGGGTTCATGGCACTGCAACTGGACAACCAGATCTACACGCCCCCGGCCGATCAGGCCTCGACCATCGGGCAGTCATAGGCATGCGCCACTGGGCTTTTCGGGTGGCGCTGATCGCGGCCGCGTCGTCGCTGCTGGTGATCGGCGCTGGTTTGCGCGGCGCCTGGGACGGGCCCGCCGCTCCGGTCTTGAGCCCACAGGAGATCGGCTTCGCACAGGATATGACCACCCACCATCAGCAGGTGCTGTTCATGGTGCAACGGCTCGACGGCAGCGCCGACGCTCTGGTCACCCGGCTGGCCCGCCAGATCGAGGGTTCCCAGCGGATCGAGATCGGCACGATGCTGGGCTGGTTGAACCTGGCCGGCGCGCTGGCCGCCAACCCGCACCCGATGAGCTGGCTGCCGAGTGACTCATCCGGGCACCACCATCAGCGGCCGGCCTCCGAAGCCACCACGGCTGTCGCCTCAACGGTCATGCCCGGCATGGCCACCCAAGCCGAACTCGACCGGCTTGCCACTGCCCGAGGCAACGATGCCGACGTGCTGTTCCTACAGCTCATGCTGCGCCACCACCAAGGCGGGATCGCCATGGCGCGACTGGCCGGCCAGGTGGCCACCGCCCGTCCGGTGCGGGAAGCGATTCAGTCCATGATCGCCGAACAGGGGCAGGAGGCCGGATTGATCGGTCTGATGCTCACTCAGCGCGGCGCGCCAGCATTGCCCTACCCCTGACCGGGTGTCCTGCCTCTGCGTGCGCGATTGCAGAACAGGGCTCTCCGGACGACTACTGTCTGGTACAAATACATCTGTGCATCCGGATTCGTTAATGTATTTGTAGGCGGCTTTGTGAGCGCCGGCCCCCGGATTGCGCGTCATACGACCACCGCTGAACGACTTCCATTCAGCGCAGGAACATCGGCTCCGATAACGGGCCCAGCGAAAGTTCGAGGATGAAGAACCACATGGGTGCGCGGGCGATCTCACAGATCCTGCTTCGAACCGCGGTCACAGTCGGCGTCGCGACTCTGACGCTGCCCGCGATCGCGGGTGCGGCCCCCGCCGACGCGGCTGCCCGGCCCGGCCTCGCGCCTGCGGCGTGGGCAGCGGCCTATGCGGGCCCGCAGTCCTACCCGGGTATCAACGCGCAGTGGAACGTGCCGATCACCATGTCGGACGGCACCGTGTTGATGGCCGATGTCTACCGTCCAGCCGATGCTGCCAATATCGCTGTGGCGGACAAGAATCCGGCCATCATCAATGTCACCCCGTACGGGAAAGTGTTCAGCATGATGGTCAGCACCACGCTGGCCGCACCGCATTTGCTGCCCACGGCCGTGGGAATCGCGCATTCGTTCAGCCTCGCCGGTACCCCGATCTCGGGCGTGGACGACTTCAAAGCCGCGCTGTCCAGCGGCCTACTCGATGCTTTTTCCGGTGTCGACCAGCAATTGGTCAAGAGCGGCTACACCCAGATCGTCGTCGACGCCCGAGGGACCGGGTTCTCCCAAGGCGTATGGCAGGTGCTGGGCGAGCGCGAGCAGCAGGACACTCTCGAGGTGCTCGACTGGGCCGAACACCAGCCGTGGTCCAACGGCAAGCTGGGTATGAACGGATTCTCGTACTCCGCGATCGCGCAATTGCAGGCCGCGGCTCAGCGGCCCGAGGGGTTGGACGCGATCTTCCCGGTGTCCGGCGGCGCGGACATCATGCGGGATGTGCTTTCCCCCGGCGGCGGACTCGGCGTGACGTTCCTGTCGGCATGGCTCGCCTCGGTCAACTCTCAGAAGTTCGTGCCCAACGCGGAGTCGATACTCACCGGCACCTTCGACTGGAAGTGGCTCACCGACCGGATCAGCGATCCGCTGGTGTACATACCGCAGATTTTGCAGGGCATCTTCCTGCCCGATCCCGCGCAGATGTCGCCACTGACCCAGCAACTACTCACCGATTCGAGTGCGCTGCGGCAGTCGTACGAGTCGCCGCTGGCGAACATCACCGCACCGACCATGGCCGTCGGCGGCTGGAACGACCTGTTCACCAATACCGAGTGGCGCACTCTGGAGGCGATGACCTCGCTGCCCGCCGATCAGAAGAAACTGATCGTGGGGAGTGGTTACCACTTCACCATGGGCGCGGGGATGGGTGCGCCCGGCAGCCCGCCGAGCATCAAGGTGTTGCAGAAGGCGTGGTTCGACAAGTGGCTCAAGGGAATCGACAACGGGATCGACAACTACGCGCCCGCGACCGTGAATTCCTACGGCCAAGGCTGGGTGCAAGAGGATTCGTATCCACTGGCCGGGCTGGAGTACCGTCGCCTCTACCTCAGCGGGCAGCGCAGCGGCACCGCCCCGCACGCCGTCCAGGATGGCGGTCTACTTGGCGCGGCCGACAACTCGCAGACCACCTGGACCGTCGCTCCGGGTCTGACAACGCTGTGCTCCCGTGACGCCGGACAGGCATCGGTCGGTTTCGTGGCAATCTTCTCGGGCTGTACCGAGGACAACCGAGTGGCCGAATCGAACGCGCTGAGTTTCACCTCGCCGCCGGTGACCGCGCCCACGCGGATCAGCGGGCCGATCAACGTCCACCTCAATACCGTCACCGACGCCACCGACGGCTACTTCACCGTCATGGTCACCGATGTCGCTCCGGACGGAAAGTCCACCGTCGTCAGCTCCGGCCAGCTGACCAGCTCGCTACGCGCAATCGACCCGGCCAAGTCGAGGTTCGCACCGAACGGCGACCTCATCGCACCGCACTACCCGTTGAATCTGAACGCCCGGCAACCGGTGACACCGGGCCGGCCGACCATGCTCGATATCGGATCCCAGGCCACGGACCTACTACTACAGCCCGGCCACCGACTCCGACTCGATGTATTCGCGCTGAACCTTCCGAAATCGATCACCTGGGGACCAGTCACGGCCGAGACCGGGCTACGCCCCGAGTCGGTCGTGCTCGATCCCGCAGCGCCGAGCTGGGTCAACGTTCCCAGCGATCGACCACTCACACCCTGACCCAGCACACTTCGCCGTCATGAACCAGGAAGAGGATCGAACTTGAAGCGCATCACAGTCGTGGGTGGGATGCTGATGAGCGTTGCCGCTCTGGCCGTATCCGTGCCGACCAATGCTGTTGCGGCGGAGGGCAACCCGCCTCGGTACCAGCACTACGTGGCACTCGGGGATTCCTATTCCGCAGTCGGTGACCTCACCGAACTCGAGGGCCCCCTGGGCTGTACCAGGTCTACGGAGAACTATCCGACGCACTTACAGGCGATGGTGGGGGCCGCGACCTTCACCGACGCGACCTGTGGCGAAGCCCGGACCCCGAATATGACCGGCCCACAATCGATTCCGGGCGGATTCACCGCGCCGCAGTTGGACTCGCTCACGCCGGACACCGATCTGGTGACGCTCACGATCGGGTTCAACGATCTGGATTTCGGCACCTTCATGGGGACATGCATCGCCATGTCCACGCTGGGCCCGGGCTCGAACCTGTGTGAGACGACCCTCGGTGCGCAGGAGAAGCAGACCCGTGCGGCCCGAGTCGGTGTCGTGGCAGACAAGGTCGGCGCCACTATCGACAATATTCGCCAGCGATCGCCGCACGCGGACATCGTCTATGTCAGCTACCTCAATATGCTGCCCGATGGCGGTCCCTGCGCTACCATGCCGATGGTTTCCCCCGCGGACGTGAAATACCTTCACGACGTTCAGCACGCCGCTGCGCTGATATTGCGGACCGCCGCGGGCCGACACGGCGCGATCGAGGCCGACACCACCACCATCGGCGGTCACGACCTCTGTCAGCCTGCGGAAAACCGCTGGGTGGAACCGCTCGTCCCGGCGACCACGACGACTCCGTTCCATCCGAATCCGGCCGGAGCCACCGCGATGGCAGGGGTTGTCGCGACCGCACTGGGCTATTGACCTCGCGGGTGACGCGTGTTGGGCCGCTTCATTTTTCGGATTCCGCCAGTGCGGTGAGGGAGCGGTTCAGCAGGGTCAATGCATCCAGGAACGCCTCGTGTGGAACATGCTCGGGATCGGTGTGCGCCAAGGTGGCGATGCCATGTTCCAGCGCCAGCACCAGGAGTGCGATCTGCCCCGTGGGCGCGGGCAACCGTATGCCGGACACGTCGGCGACCTGTTCCACGACCGAGCCGAACCAGTTCATCGAGGCCTGGTCGTAGTCGCGCAGGCGTTGGGCCACTTCGGGATGGCGCAGCGCGTAGAGCCGGAATTCGATCAGCAGCAGGAACCGCTTGCGGTCGGAGAAGCGGTTTCCGCCCTCGCCTTCGAGGGCGTCGATATCCTGCTGGGCCGTGTTGGCGGGGTCGGTGAGCCGTGTGCCGCTGTCGATCTCGCGCTGCAGCCAATCATCGAGCAGCGCCAGGAAGAGTTCGGTCTTGTTCGCGAAGTTCGCGTACACGGCCCCGCGGGAGAATCCGGCGCGCTCGGCGATGTCGTCGAGTGCGGCGTCGCCGAACCCCTTGTCCGCGAACACTTCCTCGGCGGCACTCAGCAACGCGGCCCGGGTTCGCTGCACGCTTTCGGCGCGGGTGAGTCTCGGCAACGTTGATCTTTCTGTCTCGGTCTTGACAGGGCATGCTGCGCCCGACACACTACCGTACATGCATTGATGTATCTGAATTCGGCAATGAATTTGAATGTTCGTGTCCATCAATTGCTGCCACGGCAACCCTTGCAGCTGTGTTCGGGCTCAAACCTCTACGCCTGCAATCGGACCCGGCGGCACTCAGTTGCCCGATGTCCCCCAAGCGGTATTCCCCGTCGGGTGAGCAAGGAATCACGCGATGCCCCGACGCCACACACTGCTGATCACCACAGCCGCCGTGGCGGTGGTCCTCGGCGCGCCCAGCGCAACCGCCGAGCCCAGCGCCGTCGTCAACGATTGGGGCTGCCGCCCGTCCGAGGTCCATCCCAACCCGCTTGTTCTGGTGCACGGCACCAGCAACACCGCCAAGGAGTGGAACCAGCTGACACCGGATCTGCTCGCCGCGGGTTACTGCACCTTCGTCGTCGACTACGGGTACGCCGCGCGCCCGTTCCTGCAATCGGGTGGGCTCGGGCCAGTGCGCGAATCCGTGGGCGAGGTAGCGGCTTTCATCGACCGAGTACTCATCGCGACCGGGTCCGGCAAGGTCGACATCGTCGCGCAATCCCAAGGCGGCGTGATCGCCGAGTACTACGCCAAGAACCTGGGTCACGCCGACCGGATCGGCGCTGAGATCCTGCTCGCTCCGCCCACCCACGGCACCACCTTGAGCGGTGTGGTCGGGGTGATCCCACCTGGCAGCCCGCTGCGCGATCCCGTCAACACCGCGATGGCCGCGCTCGCCTGCCCTGCCTGCGCGGATTTGGAAACCGGCTCGGCATTCATCCGCGCCCTCAATGACGGGCCGGTCGCTCAATCAGGCGTTCGCTACGCGGTGATCGCCACTCGTGACGACGCCACGGTCACCCCACCAGGAGCCGCTTCCTTCATCTCCGAGCCCGGTGTGACGAATCTGTTCGTCCAGGACCTGTGCCCCGGAACCCGGGCAGACCACGCCGGCCTCCCCTCGCACCCGGTTGTCAAGGCGTGGGTTCTCAACCAGCTCGATCCCTCGACAGTCAGGCCCACTCCTTGCTGAGCCCGCTGCCTCCTGTTCGGCGGCGGAGAACGAGAGCGCCACGCGCAGGAACAGATCGCTGAGGCGCTCAGCTTCCTCGCGCCAAAATTCAATCTGATGCGCTTCTGTGGGAGCCGCCACGTTAGATGTGGAACGCGGCCGAAAATGAGGAAAAGACAATGGGTAGTCGATGCTGACGAGGGGCGCCCGGCGTTGGTTACGCGGTGCGGTGGCGATCCTGCCCGCAGTGCTGATAGCCAGCCTGGTGGCGGCCGCGCCCGCCCCGGCGACGCCCGACGGTGGGGCCGCCGGTGCGCGATGGCTGGCCGACTACGAGTCCGCGCCGAAATATCGCGCCGTGCACATCGATTGGGATGTGCCAAGTTGCAGGCAGGCCCGCCCGAGCGTGGTTCGGGCGGGCCTGCGTGGTGCGGTGGAAACCGCTACTTCGCGGGGGCGGGCACTGCGGGGTCCTTGCAGTACGCGCCGAGATCGGCCGGGCATGGCGCGAGAATGGTCGAGAAGTACTGGTACGCCGAGAACAGCGCCAGCGGTCCACCGACTGTGACCAGTCCGACCATGCCGCCGACCGCGCCGAGGGTGGCTGCGCCGAGTACACAGCCGGCGACGGTGGCTCCGACCCACGGGACCAGTAGCACGATTACCGGGCTGGCGATGACCGCACCTGCTGCACCGCCGACCAGGCAGCCGATACCGCCACCGAGTACGGCACCGATGATGGCGCTCACCGCGCTGCCGATCGTCAGGCGCTGGGTGAACATGCCCAGCGCCGTCTGGTCGCGCGGGGTGAAGGATTCGGCGATCTGCCGGACGGCTGCGTCCTGGGTGACCACGTTCGTCGCGGCGGCTGTGGTGGTCCCGCCGTCCCTGGACGGTGTGAGTGTCGCTGTGCCGCTGTCGATCGTGGCGGCGATCGGGAACACCTTGTCGTCCATGCGGTACGACAGGGGGAGCACGGCAACCGGGACGTCGGCGCCGGTGGTGAGCACCAACTGACCTTCGACGACCTGGAGCTTGCCGTCACTCGTGGTGACGACTGCGGCATCGCCCTGCCTGCTGACCTCGTAGTGCACGTCGGTCTGCGCCGGTGCGGGGTCGGCGTGGCCGGTGCCCGCGCCGATACACAGGGCCAGCGCCGTCATGGCGGCAGTCGCGAAAGGGGTGAATATTTTCATGATGGTCCTCATCGATCTGGGGTGCTTCGGGTGTTTCGCGGTGTGCCGCGGAACGATCGGGGGCTACTTGCCGGTCTCGATCAGGCCGTCGGTGAGCGACCAGTGGCTGCCCGAGAAGGTCTGAATGCCGACGGCTTCGAGCGGGTAGCCGTCGCCCGCACCGGTTTTCAGCGTGATGCCGGGCAGCAGTAGACCGACCGCGACGTTGTCGAGTGACCGCATCGCATCGCGCAGGCCCTCCCTGGTCGGGCAGGTCGCCGCTTCCATGGTCTTGCGGAAGCTCTCGGCCATTGCCCAGCCGGTCATGAGGTGCTGATTCTCCGGGTCGGCGCCCGGTGCGTACTGCGCCAACTTCGACTTGAAGGTCTGCATGCCCGCGTCGGAGGCCCAGCGCGGGTCGAATGGCTCCTTGAGGGTGGCCGCGCTCACCACTCCCTGAACGTTCTCCAGGCCGACCGGTCGCAGCGTGGTCATCGTGTTCGACACCTGGGTGAGTACGTGCATCGGGTTCCAGTCGGTGTTGCGCACATCGGCGGCCAGCGCCTGGGAGGCGAACTTCGGGCTCGAGAAGTTGAGCAGCACATCGGCTTTGGAGTTGGCCAGGTTGCGCACCTGCGGGTCGACGGTGGGGTCGGTAACCTCGTAGCTCTGCTGCTCGATCACCTTGATACCGCTGCCCGCGATCCCTTCGGTGAACGCGGCGAGCAGGTCTTTGCCGAAGTCGTCGTTCTGGTAGAGCGCCGCCACGGTGGCGTTCGGCCGCTGCGCCTTCACGTACTGCGCGTAAGCCAGACCCTCGGTGCGGTAGCTGGGCTGCCAGCCGATGGTCCACGGTTGCCCGGTGTCCGCGCCGAACTTTGTCGCGCCGGAGCCGACGAAGATCTGGGGGACCTTGCGCTGACCGAGGTAGTCCATCACCGCGGAAGATGTTGCTGTGCCCAGAGTTTGAAAGATGGCGAAGACCTGGTCTTGTTCGACCAGGCGGCGGGTCTCCTCGACTGTCTTGGGTGGCTGGTAGCCGTCGTCGCGGACGATGTACTCGACTTTGCGGCCGTCGATGCCGCCCTGCTCGGCATTGATGTAATCGAAGTAGGCCTTGGCGCCCTTGGGGACCTCGCTGTAGGCCGACGCCGGACCCGACAGCGGGTACGCCCCGCCGAGTTTGATGGTGGTATCGGTGATTCCGGTGGTCTGCTGACCCTGGCAGTCGCCTTGACCGACGGAGCCGGTCTCCTCGCCACGACCACCACACGCGGTGAGGGTCGCGAGTAGCGCCGCCGCCATGCCGATGTTGCGGATTGCGTTAGTGCGCATGAGTTTTCCCTTTCCGGACACGATGTCCGAGCCATTGCGTCCACTGGGTGGCCAGGCCGGCCAAACCCTTGGGCGCGAGGTACATGACCGCGATGATCAGCAGTCCGAAGATGACGCCGGGTGCGGCTTGGTTGACGTCCTGGGCGAAGCTGGGCACGAACATCACGAACAGTCCGCCCAGCAGCGGGCCCCAGGTGGTGCCGAGCCCGCCGACGACCAGTCCGGCCAGCAGGGTGATCGACAGTGTCAGCGCGAACGAGTCGGGTGAGACGAACGCGATCACCCAGGTGTAGACACAGCCGGCCACGCCGGCCAGTAGTGCGCTCCAGGCGAAGGCGAGCGTTTTGTAGTGCGCCAGGTTCACCCCGAGTACCTCGGCGGCGATCTCGTTGTCGCGCATCGCGTGCAGCGCACGGCCGACCCGGGAACGCAGCATGCTTGCCACCAGCACGAAGCTCACCACGGTGGTGGCCAGCGCCAGAAAGTACAGCCACTGGTCCTCGGCCAGCCCGGTCCACGCGGGTGGGACGGGCTTGGTGACGGTGAGACCCATAGAACCGCCGGTCACCGAGTCGAATCGCTTGAGTAGTGGCACCAGGAAGATCGCGATGGCCAGGGTGACCAGTGCCAGGTAGAGCCCGCGCAGTCGCAGCGCCGGGATGCCGAGGGCGAAACCGAGGACGAAGGTGACGGCGGCGGCGATCGGGATGGTCGCGAAATACGGAGTGTCCCAATGCTCCATCGTGATCGCGGCGGTGTAGGCACCGATGGCGAAGAAGGCGCCGTGGCCCAATGAGATCTGGCCGGTGTGCCCGACCAGCAGGTTCAGCCCGAGCAGGGTGACCGCGTAGATCATCGCCATAGCGAGCTGGAAGGTGTGGAAGGGCACCAACTGGAAGGGCGCGGCGCAGGCGAGCAGGATGAGCGCGCCGGTCGCGATGAGTGGCCAGCGGACCGTATCCAGTCGGTGCAGTGCCGTTTTCGACTGTGGTGCGACCGAAAGTGCTGTCGCAGTGTTCATTTCGCTCATACTCGTTCCACCGCCGCGTGTCCGAACAGACCTTGCGGGCGCAGCAACAGCACGCCCAGGATGATCACCAATGGCACACCGATCTTGAGTTCGGTGCCGATCGCGTCGACGTAAGCGCCGGTGAGGGTTTCGGCGACGCCGACGATCAGACCACCTGCCACCGCGCCGCCGGGGGAGTCGAACCCACCGAGGGTCGCCGCCGCGAAGGCGTAGATGAGGACTCCGCCCATCATGTTGGGTTCGAGGAACAGCAGCGGCGCCGACAGCACACCCGAGACCGCCCCGACCAGCGCGGCCAGACCCCAGCCGAGCGCGAGCACGGTGCCGACCCGGATGCCGACGAGTTTGGCCGACTGCGGGTTACAGGCCACCGCCCGCATCGCCAGCCCGATCCTGGTGTAGCGGAACAGCAGATACAGCAGCGCCATCACCACACCGACGACGCCGAAGACCCCGAGGCTGCCGTAGCCGACGCTGATGCCGCCCCCGCGTAACGCGCCGTCGGGGAAGGGATTCGGAAACGACTTCACCTGGTAGGACCAGATCCAGCCTGCCGCGGCATGAACGGTGAAGAAGAGGCCGACGGTGACGATGACAAGGGTGATCTCGGGCGCGCCCTCAACCGGGCGAATGATCACCCGCTCGATCAGCATGCCCGCAGCGAAGGAGATGACAAGGGTGAGGATCAGCGCCGCCCAGAACGGCATGATCTGACTCAACTGCCAGGCCAAGAACGCCGAGAACATGGCCAGCTCACCCTGGGCGAAATTGACGATCCCGGTGAACCGGTAGATCAGGACGAGGGCCAGTGCGAGGCCGGCATAGATCGCGCCCGCCGAGAGTCCCTCGACGAGTTGCTGGACGAATTCGGTCACGGCCGCACCCGGATTCCGAGATAGGAGCGGATGACCTGGTCATCGGCCCTGATCTGGGCGGCCGTGCCGGACAGCACGATGCGCCCGGACTCCAGCACGTGCGCTTGGTGGGCGATGCCCAAGGCCAGATGAGCGTTCTGCTCGACGACGATCACGGTGGTGCATTCCTCTTCGTTGATGGTTTGCACGATCCCGAACAACTCCTGGGTCACCAGCGGGGACAGGCCGAGCGAGGGCTCGTCGAGCAGCAGCACGCGCGGGCGCAGCAGCAGCGCGCGGCCGATGGCGAGCATCTGCTGCTGGCCGCCGGACAGCCCGCCCGCCGGTTCGCGCCGTTTGTCGCCCAAGATCGGGAAGTAGTCGTAGACGCGGCGCAGGTCGGTCTCGGCGCCCGCGCGATCACGCCGGGTGTACGCGCCTAGACGCAGGTTCTCCTCGACGGTGAGCGGCGCAAACGTGCCACGGCCTTCGGGTACATGGGCGACGCCGAGGCGTGCCATCGCTTCTGGGGCACGGCCGGTCACCTCGGTGCTGCCCAGCCGAAGAGTGCCGCGGACCTTGACCATGCCGCACAGGGCGCGCAGCAAGGTGGTCTTGCCCGCGCCATTGGGGCCCAGGATCGCGCACACCTCGCCCTCGGCGACCGAGAAGCTCACGCCGTGAAGCACTTTCGCTGCGCCGTAACCGGCGTGCAGGTCGGTGACGGTCAGGAACTCGCTCATGCCGCCGCGCCCAGATAGGCGCGAATGACGGCCGGATCCCGTTGTACCGCTTCGGGTTCGCCCTCGGCGATGACCTGCCCGAACTCCAGACACACCACCCGATCGCAGGTACCCATGACGAAACCCATGTGGTGCTCGACCACGACGACGGTGAGGTCGAGATCGGTCTGGAGGGAGCGCAGGCGCTCGGCGAACTCGTCGACCTCGCTGTGGCTGAGTCCGTTGACCGGCTCGTCCAGCAGCAACAGCCGCGGCCGGACCGCGAGCGCCCTGGCCAGTTCGATGCGCTTTAGGGTGCCGAAGGGCAGGCCCGCGGCCACGTGGTCGGCGACCGCGGTCAAGTCGAGGCGCTCGAGCAGCTCGTCGGCTTCGGCGCGCAGCAGCTCTTCCTCCCTGCGGACCTTCGGCAACCGCAGACCCGCCGACATGAAGCCCGCGCAGGCCCGATGGTGAGCGCCCACGAGGATGTTGTCGCGCACCGAAAGGCGGGGGAAAAGGCCGAGGTTCTGGAAGGTGCGCGCGATGCCGAGCCCGGCGAGAGCGTCGGGACGCACCGTCGACAAGTCGGTATCGCGGTAGCGCATGGTCCCCGACGTCGGCCGATTACGCCGCGTCAGGCAATTGAACAGGGTGGTCTTGCCCGCGCCGTTGGGTCCGATCAGACCGACCATCTCCCCGGGAGCCACCGTGAACCCGACCTCGTGCAAGGCGGTGATGCCGCCGAAGCGCACCGTAAGGTTGGTTATTTCGAGCATGGGACGAACTTAGATCTGTACTTCTTCGACCACATCGGACGTTTTAGATCAAATCTTCGGGCGCTCTCGTCCGATGCGGACAGGGCTCGTGTCGGTTGACACCGCGAAACCGGACATGCAAACTCCCCAGATATGTCATCTGGATCACAACTGCTCCCCGCTTCGGTCTCGGATCCGGTGCACATCGAGCGTGCGCGGATCGTCGGATGCGCCTACGAACACGCCGACGCCATCGCCGACGACGTGATGACCACGATCCGCGGGCAGCTGGCCGCCTACGGGACGGCCGACCCCGGCTTCCTTACTGACGTGCACGACCAGCTGGCCAGGCTGAGCCGCACCGGCCTCGGTGCGCTGCTCGAACGCAAGCGGGTCACCCCGGCCGATGTCACCTATGTCAGACAGGCAGCCGTGCGGCGGGCGCGGTCGGGTGTGTCGCTGGTCGACTACATCACCGGGATCAGGCTGGCCCAGCGCGCCATCTGGAAATCGCTACTCGCCCATACCGGCGACACCGAGGCGGGCCGCGAGGCCGTGCTGTCGCTGGCCGGCCCACTGGCCCGCTACACCGATTTCATCAGTACCCAGGCCACCAACGCGTTCCTGGGCTGCCAGCCGTACGTGGAGGCTGATTCGGTCAGGGACAGCCAGGCGCTGATCGACACGCTGCTCGCGGGAACGCTGCCTGTGGGCGGGCCATACCGGTCGGTGGCCACCATGCACGGGATCGGCGACGATCGCACCAAGCTGGTGGTAGTGACCGCTGTCGTGCTCGAAGGGCCGGTGCGAGCCGGGTCCGCCGACAGGTTCAGGGAGACGAAGCAATTGGTGTCGGCCGCCGCAGCGCGAGTCGGTGTCAACGGGTTGCGCACGCTGTCGGCGGTGCGTGGTGAAGAGATCGTCGCGATTCCTGCGCTCGCGCGTGACGGCTCGGCCGACCAGCTATGCGACCAGCTGCGCGCGATGCGCGAGGAACTCGCCCCCGAGGGCATCACGCTCGCAGTCGGCGTGAGCACTGCGGTCACCGAAGTCTCCCAGATCCCCCGCGCCCACCAGCAGGCGCAGGCTGCGCTGGCCCTGCTGCCAGAGGACGGTGGTGTGCTCGCGCTGCCGCAGATGACGCCGTTCCGGTACCTGCTGCTGCGCGCCGACGACACCACTCGTCAGCTTGTCGACCCGCGCATCGGCGCCGCACTGGCCGACGACCGCGTCCGCGGAGGCACAGTGGCCGAGACCATCCGCGCCTACGCCGCCGCCGATATGAACCTTCGCGAAGCTGCCGACATTCTGTGCATCCACCTCAACACCGCCAAGTACCGGCTCGGGCGGATCCAGGAACTGACCGGCCGCAATGTGCGCAGCGTCAACGACCTGGTCGAATTGCTGGTGGCGATCGAGCTGCAGCCCGGACACTCGGGTCGCCACGATGTGCTTGTTGCGAATGAGGTGTGATCCTGCGCCCAACCCCCGGAATCCGGCGCAATTGCCGACTCCAGTGCCTCGTCGAGTAGCTTCCGGGCGGTAATCCGGTCGCCAGATCTTTGCGCTGGTCCGCGACAGCTCGGGATATGTGGGTGAGTGCGCTGGCCTGTTCCTCTGGGACGCCAATGGTGCGTGCAAAGGTTTTGCGCGGAAGGCGTAGTCGCGGGCGAGGAGATCTGTGAACGTCGAGGACTTGGTCAATCCGGCTACCAAACCCGCTGACACTGCAGAAGCGGCGGCTGTTGTCCCTGCCAGGATTGTCGGAACTATTCTCAGGCCTTCCACTCCGACTCGACCGACGTCCACCAGATCTGAACTCGCACAACATAACCAAAAATGACATCTGCACATGCGATCGCGAAACACCGGGTCCGCGCTCGCACCTTGTCCACTTCTGGATCTGAAGACGGCACGATGAAGGTCACCCAGAACAGGTGACGCGGGTGGGACGTCGCACTTCTACCGTTAGCCCCATGAATATTGTGATCGGGCTCGGTGTTCTGCTGTCGGCGGTGAATCCGACGAACCCGCTGTTGTGAGGCGAGTGCCGGTCTTCGAATACCCCACAACACCGAGGAGCGCCGATGGGAAACCTGATCGCCTTGCTCGTCCCGGAAATAATCGGGCTGATCATCACCCCAGCCGCGATCGCGGGGGCGGTGTTGCTGTTGCAGTCCAAACGCCCGATCGCCAACGTGGCGGCGTTCGCGGGCGCGTTCGCGCTGGTTTACTCCCAGATCATCGTGACAGGTCTACTCGGTGGCGCCTCCGATCCGGGGGCGACCTCTCAGACGGTCTCGCACTGGGTCGGCCTCACCATCGGAGTGCTGTTCCTGCTCATCGGCCTGCGCGTGCTCATCCGCAAACCCGACCCCAACGCCCCGCCACCCAAATGGCTCACCCAACTCGAAGCGGCCACCCCACGCACAGCCTTCGCCGCAGGCGCGCTGCTTGCGGTGCTCAACCCCAACCTGTTCATCATGATGTCGGGGCTGAGCATCATCGCCAGTTCCGACGTGAACACCGGACAGGCAATCGTCGGCGCATTCCTGCTGTTCATCGCGGCCATGCTCGATTTCCTCATCCCTATCGGCGCATTCCTGGTCCTCGGCGATCGCGCCAAAACCGGCCTCGACTCGGTGAAGCGGTGGATGCTGGCCAACAACCGCGCGATGACGATGGCTGTCCTGTTCGGCTTCGGCGCGATGTTCACCCTGCGCGGGATCGCCTCACTCGTCTGATGAACCTCGACGCGTCCCGACCGACCTCACCCGGATCGGGTGAGGCGCGTCACCGGCGATTCGGCAAGTCTGAAACCAGGTTGCGTCAAGTCCGAGGCGAGGAGTGTCGATGAGTCAGGATCGCAAGCTACCCACTGCTGCCACGACAGCGACCAATCGCGCCGCAGCACACCTCTACGACATGGCCAACCGTGAAGACTTCACCACCGCGCGCCAGGGCTTGATCGCGGAGTTCCCCGGCCCGGTCTACTCGTCGACCGACAGCGCGCGGGTGGTGTTCGACCCTGCGGATTTCGAGTACATCGGCGATGACGTCCCCGCCCCCGATTCGGTGAACCCGAGCCTGTGGCGACAGAGCCAACTCATGCACAAGGGCGGACTCTACGAGGTGACCAAGGGCATCTACCAGGTCCGCAACAACGACCTCGGGAACCTGACTGTGGTCGAGGGCGACGACGGAATCGTCGTCATCGACTGCATGGCGGGTGTCGAATCGGCCGCCCAGGGCATGGCGATGATCCGCGAGCACGTCACCGACAAGCCGGTCGCCGCGGTGATCTACACCCACACCCACATCGACCACTACGGCGGTGTGAAAGGCGTGGTCGACGCCGAGGATGTCAAGTCGGGCAAGGTCCCGATCATCGCCCCGGGCCTGCAGTTCGACAAGTTCGCGATCGGTGAGAACGTGGTGGCGGGTAATGCGATGGCGCGCCGCAGTTTCTACGCCTTCGGCGGCCTGCTCGCCGACGACCCGAACGGCATGATCTCCTGCGGGATCGGCATCATCTCCACCAAAGGCCCACTGGTGTCCTACATTTCGCCGACCGACCTGATCACCGAGACCGGTCAGAAGCGCGAGATCGCGGGCATCGAGTTCGAATTCCTCTATGCCCCCGATACCGAGGCCCCTGAGGAGATGCACATCTGGATTCCCCAGCTCAAGGCCCTGACGTGCGCCGAGAATGCCAACCATTCGCTGCACAATGTCCAAACCCTGCGTGGTGCGCGCACCCGTGACGCCCGCAACTTCGCCCGATATCTGGATGAGACGCTCGAGAAGTGGGGCGATGAGGCCGAGGTGCATTACGGGCCGCACACCTGGCCGGTGTGGGGCAACAAGAAGATCACCGACTTCATCTCCGGGCAGCGCGACGCCTACAAATACATCCACGACCAGGCGATGCGCTTGGCGAACAAGGGCTACACCCCGCTGGCCGCTGCCGCTGAGATCGAGCTGCCGGAGGAGTTGAGGCGGATGTGGTTCAACCGCGGCTACCACGGCACCCTGCACCACGACGTGCGCGCGGTATTCACCAAGGAGCTGGGTATGTGGGACGGCGACCCGGTGTCGCTGCACCCGCACACCCCGGTCGAGTCGGCCAAGCGGTTCGTCGAATTCGCCGGCGCGGACAAGATTCTCGCCGAGGGTGAGCGCGCGATTGCCGAGGCCGACTACCGCTGGGCAGTGCAGATCCTGCACGCTGTGGTGTTCGCCGATCCGAGCAACCAGCGGGCCAAGGATTTGCAGGCCGACGCCTACGAACAACTCGGTTACCAGGCCGAGGGCCCGCAGTGGCGCGGTATCTATCTCTCGGCCGCACTGGAATTGCGCAACGGCGTACAACAGGCGCCGTACGCGACAGCGAGCCCGGACACGATCCTGGCGATGCCGATCGACATCCTTTTCGACTACGTCGCCATCCATGTGATCGGTGAGCGGGCCGCGGGCACCGACCTCACCATCCACGTCGACTTCACCGACTACGACCAGCAGTGGACGATGTGGGTCCAGCGCGGTGTGCTCAACACCCGCAAGGGGCGTTGGTTCACCCCGCAGCTGACAGTGTCGGGCCCTAAAGCGGCGTTGACCTCGGTGCTGCTGAACCCCACATCGGCCGAGGCGCTCGCGGGCAAGAACACGATCACCCTCGACGGTGACGCGGACGCACTGACCATTCTCGCGGGCCTGCTCGACCATTTCGACCCGAACTTCGCGATCGTCACCCCGCTACCCGCGGAGATGGACGCCCCTGATCACTGAGCAGCAACCCATCCCGGCCTCCCGACCTTCTTGATGCCCCTGCCAGCGGTTCCCTCGGATCGGAGATCGAATGACTGAGCCAAACAGCCAAGCACCGCGACGGTAGCCGCCAACGAGGCGGCAGTCGGGATGTACGCGATGGATGACCGCGACGACTTCTACGACGTCGATCGCGGTTTCATCGCGCCGATTCCGGACGAGATGACTCTTCGGGCGGACGGGGCGGTGGTCTATGACGGCCACAACCTGGACTACATCACCGACGAAACGCCGCGGCCCGACTCGGTGAATCCGAGTTTGTGGCGGCAGTCGCAGCTGATCAAGCGGGCCGGGTTGTACAAGGTGGTCGATGGTATCTATCAGGTGCGCAACAGTGCGGGGGCCAACCTCACCATCATCGACGCGCCCGACGGGCTGATCGTCATCGACACCACCGAATCGGCCGAATCAGCGGCGCAAGGGCTGGCGTTGTTCCGGGAGAATATCGCCGACAAACCGGTTGTCGCGGTGATCTATACGCACACCCACTTCGACCATTACGCGGGTGTGAAGGGGGTCGTCGATCCCGCTGACGTGGCGTCGGGCAAGGTGCCGATCATCGCGCCGGGCACGCTGGAGTCCTTCGCCAAGTACGCGATCGGCGAGAACGTGATCGCGGGCAATGCGATGTCGCGGCGCGCGAGCTATGCCTTCGCGACGTTGCTGCCGCAAAACCCGTTGGGTCTGGTGACCGGTGGTATCGCCCCGAGTGGCAACAAGAACTTCACCATGACCTACATCGGACCCACCGACTCCATCACCCGGACGGGGGAGACCCGCGAACTCGGTGGTCTCACCTTCGAATTCCTCTACGCGCCTGATACCGAGGCGCCCGAGGAGATGCACATCTGGATTCCGCAACTCAATGCTTTGACCTGTGCGGAGAACGCCAACCACACCATGCACAACATCCAGACCCTGCGTGGGGCGCGCACCCGCGATGCCCGCAATTTCGCGAGGGTTCTCGACGAGACGATCGAGCGGTGGGGCGAGCAGGTGCAGGTGCACTACGGCACGCACACCTGGCCGGTGTGGGGCAACGAGACCGTCAACGCCTTCCTCGCCTCGCAACGCGACACCTACAAATACATTCACGATCAGTCGTTGCGCCTGGCCAATCAGGGGCTGACCCCGATCGAGGCTGCCGAACAGATCCGGTTGCCGGATGCGTTGGGCCGCAAATGGTTCAACCGCTACTACCACGGTGCCCTGCACCACAATGTGCGCGCGGTGTTCAGTAAGGAACTCGGTTTCTGGGACGGTGACCCGGCGTCGCTGTGGCCGCTGATCCCGACCGAGAACGCGCAGCGCCATGTCGATCTGATCGGGCGTGACAGAATCCTCGAGGAAGGTCGACGCGCGATCGAAGCGGGCGAATACCGTTGGGCGGTACAGGTTTTGCACCATCTGGTGTTCGCCGACAGCGCTGACACCGAGGCCAAGGACTTGCAAGCCGACGCGTACGAGCAGCTCGGTTACCAGCAGGAGATCCCGCAGTGGCGTGGCATCTTCCTGACCGCGGCCAAGGAGCTCCGTGAGGGTGTCGCGACCGAAGGCGCGGTGGCTACGGCAAGCCCTGACATGGTGTTGAACATGCCGACCGACCTGGTTTTCGACTTCGCGGCCGTCCACGTCATCGGCGAGAAGGCCGCGGATGCGGACGTGCGCATGAATTTCACACTCACCGATACCGGTGAGAAGTGGACGCTGTGGATCGCCAACGGGGTGCTCAACGCCCGTCCGAGCCATGCGGTCGACGTCCACGCCACGATTACCGGCCCGAAGCAGGCCATCATCGGCCTACTGCTGGCGCCTGGGAAAGCGGACGCGGTGCTCGGCTCCGGTGCCGTCACCGTCGAGGGTGACCCCGCGATCCTGAAGGACTACGCCTCGGTGATGGACGAATTCGATCCAGCATTCAACCTTTCGACCCCGTGACGGTGGCATTGTCGGTCTATCAATCGAATTCGGGTCATCCGTGCTCAGCGTGTCCTGAGGGGTGTGTTCGATAATTGTCGGGAGGTTCGAACGGTGTCGATGTGGGACGGGATCGGCCGTCCCACACACCGCGGTGAAGGTCGCTGAGTCCGACACGGATCGACTCGGGGGTGCGTCGAGGCGACATAGGCTGCTGCAGAGCTGACCCACCCGACTGGGCACGACCCCGGATCAGTTGAGCTCTCGGCTCCCGCTGGAGAAAGCCGGGTGCGGTAGGCAGCGGTGCCGCCGTCAGCGTTCCCGGGATGTGCAGGCTAGCGGTGATGCCGGGATTGAATGCCCGGTCTCGGGTGCGGCGCAGGCGGACGGTGATCCCGTGGCGTTCGGCGAGCCTGCTGACCACGAAAATGCCCATCCGCCGGGTAGTCGCCAGGTCGGCAGAGGTCATCGTGGACAGCCGCTGGTTGATGTCGGCGAGTTCGACCGGCGCGATGCCGATGCCGGAATCGATCACCTCGATCAAGAGCCCACCCTCGATGGAACGGCTGTAAGCGAAGAGGACATCGGTGTCGGGTGGGGAGGCGCGCAGCGCGTTCTCGAGCAGCTCGGCGACCAAGTGCACTACGTCGGTGGCCGCGGAGCCCACGATCCAACCATGGGGTGTAACACCGGTTTTCACGCGCTGATATTCCTCGACTTCCGAAAGCGCAGCGCGGACGATGTCGCGAAGCTCAACCGGCTCCGACCGCTCGTGGCGAACTTTGGTGCCGGCCAGAACCAACAGGTTGGCGCTGTTTCGACGCAGGCGGGCGGCGAGGTGGTCGAGTTGGAAGAGGTGGCCGAGACGGTCGGGATCCTTCTCCTCGAGTTCGAGCGCATCGATCATGCTGAGCTGGCGATCGACCAGAGTCTGGTTGCGTCGAGCCATGGTTTCGAACATGCCGCTGATCTGGTCGCGCAGGTGTTGTTGTTGTGCGGCGAGTCTGAGTGCCTGCGTGTGCAGCCGGTCGACCGTACGAGCGATCTCACCGATCTCCTCGCGGGTACCCACCGGTATCGGGGTGATCTCGATCTGCTCGAGTCCGGTGCCGCGGCTGATTCGGTCGACCTGGTCGGGTAGATCGTGATCGGCAAGGGCGGTCGCTCCCGCGCGCAGCCGCCGCAACGGCCGTAGCAGCGCTCGAGCGACCAAGACGGCCAGTACGAGCGCCGCGATCAAGGTCCCCGTCACCACGGCGGAAGCCCGGACGGCCGCTGACCTGGCGGCGCTGACCTCGCGATCGATATCGCCGACGATTTGCCGCACGGTCTGAGCGCCGAGTTCGGTGAAAACATCCCGAGATTCGAGCGCGAGGGTGCGCAGCTCGGGCAGGTCAAGTCGGCCGGTGCGGATCGCCGCGACGATCGCTCGGGTGATGATGGCGTTGTTGGGGCGAACCACGCGGTCGAAGTCAGGCTTTGCCGAGGGCAGGTCGCGTTCGACAGTGTTGATCATCGACACGAACGAGCCGTCCGCTGCGTGGAAGTCGTCGGCCTTCATCGGATTCTGGATCGCTGTCATCGCGGCCATGAGCCAGTTGAAGCCATCGAGCTTGCCGAGTAGCAGATCCGACAATTGGATTCTCGCAGTGACTATCGTGCTGATCTGGATTGGTACCAACAACTTGTCGATTGTGGCGACGGCTTCGCGGACGACCTCGTTGCTCAACTCGATTGCCCTGTGCGGATCGCTACCACCTTTGCCGCCTGATCGAATGGTCTCGCTCGTCGCGGTCATCTGCCGCAGCGCTTGTGCGACCAGGGGGTCGATCCCTTCGCGCTCGGCGCGTACCGACGTCTCCGCGATAGCAACTGACAACTCGACCAGATCGTGGTCGTTGGCGGTGCCGTACACCTGTCCGGCCGCGAGTGTCGAGGCCGCCGATTCGAGTGCGGTGATTGCCGGTATGTCGGAGATCCGGTCAGCGGCGTCGCTGTAGGTGGAGTAGTCACCGTAAGACAGCGTCAGACGAAGACCACCGAGCAGCATCGCCGCGATCAACGGAACAGCAACCGCGGCACTGACCTTGGATCGAACCGGCCACTGCTCGAGGTTTCGCCATCGACTGCGCAAAATTCCTCGACCGTCGGAGGTGGGAACGGGCAGCAGGTCGGGCGCGAGTGAGATCGTCGATGATCGGCGCAACGTACACTCCATCGTGACTGCGTGGCGAACAACTCGAGCCGTTCGGATCGAAGAGGCTTGTGCTGATGAAGCATGAACGCGGTCGCCATCGCACAGAGCACGGATCGATGAGGCCAGTCAGATCCGTTGTGCCCGCACACCGGTTCAGCCGAATCAGTGTGGTGCGACACACAATTGCCGTTCCCGCGCGGGCTCGAGCCGTCGCAGATCCCGTCCTTCGGTGACCGAATTCGTCACCCGGGGTCGTTCAGTCGGTGATCATTGGCCACAGACCCGATGGTCCGGTGTCGATGGCACCGTCGAGCAGCATGGCGTCCCAGTAGTGCACCGAGCCGAATTCCGATCGCCACGCGAGCAATCGGTTCGTGTGGCGGTGTAGTTCGTGTTCGGCGGTGAATCCGATGGCGCCGAGGCATTGATGCGCGTCCCGCACCACAGCCGAGGCTGCATGGCCGGCGCAGGATTTTGCCGCGGCGATGGCGAATCCTGCTTGCGCGCTATCGAATCCGAATCGTTCTGACGCGCTCACCGCAGCCTCGGCCGCGGCGCGGGTCAGCGCCGACTCGGCCGCGATATTCGCGACCATGTGCTGTACCGCTTGGAACCGTCCGAGCGGTCGACCGAACTGTGTGCGGGCGGTGGTGTGCTCGACGACGAGCTCCACTACCCGCTGCATGGCCCCAGCCATGGTCAATGCACGAGCAAGCGCGCCACGTCGCTGGAATTCGATGCCGACCCCGGACGCGACGAAGTACCCGTTGATCCGGGACAGATCGACCCGAATATGGTCGCGAGGTTCGCCGGCAAGGTTGACGTTCTCGGTTACTTCGACGTCTGCACCGGCGATCTCGGCGACCCAGTGGGCCCTGTCGCGTTCCCAGAGCACAACTATCGAGTCGGCGGCACGCGCCCACGGGACGTTCACCGCGCAGCCATCCGGGTCGAGGACCGCCGCAGTCCGGATCGCCGTAGGTCCGGTGACGATCCGGTCGCTCTGGGACAGTTGTAGCAGCCATCCAGCGAGCAGGTCGTTCTCGACGATCGGGACGGCCGCGGCTGCCGAACCCGAGCCGATCAGCAGGTGAGATGCTTCGGCCCAGCCCGCTTCGGCACCGCCCTCGGATTCGGGACCGGTCAGGCGGGTCACGCCGAGTTCGACCAGGGTCGACCACAATTCGCGATCCAGCCGCGCCGGGTCGACAGATCGGTGGTCGTCGCCGCGGGAAGCGGCGAAGACCCGGTCGAGCACCTGCGCGAATTCGCGCATCTCGATGTCGCTGGTGTGGTCTGTCATCACGTCCTCTGTCATCGCAGTCCCAGTCCTCGCGCGATCACGCCGCGCAGAATCTCGCTTGTGCCGCCGCGCAACGTGAACCCGGGGCGTTGCCGCAGTGCGTCACGTACCAGTTCACCGAATTCGGCGCGGTCGGGCCCGACCTCCCCGGCCAATTCCTCGACGATTTCGGCCACATCACCCTCGAACCTGGTGCCGAGAACCTTGACGACAGAGGCGGCGAGCTCGGCGTTCTCGTGTCGCTCCAACGATTCCGACACCGCGCTCGACATGTGGTGCAGGGCGAACGCGCGCCCGATCAGCGCACCGATGCGCGGGTCGGCGGGCAGATGTCCGGTTTCGACCTCGGTGGTCGCGGCCTGCAGCAGCGTGAAGGTAGACAGCAACCGTTCGGGGCCGCTGCGTTCGAAGCCCAGTTCCGAGGTCACCTGCGCCCAGCCGTCTCCGATCCGGCCGAGCACCATGTCATCGGCGACGAAGACACCGGCGAGGATCACCTCGTTGAAATGGTGGTCGCCCGACATCGATAAAACTGGCCGAATGTCGAGCCCGGGTGAGTCGAGTGCGACGATGAACTGGCTCAGACCGGCGTGGCGGTCGGCGGGGTCGGTTTCCGCCGAACGGGCCAGTACGAAGAACGCGTCTGCGTGGTGGGCACCGGAGGTCCACAGTTTGATGCCGGTGAGCAGCCACCCGCCCTCGGCTCGCACCGCCCTCGTCCGGACGCTCGCCAGGTCGGATCCCGATTCCGGTTCGCTCATCCCGATCGCCCAGGAAATCTCCCCCTTCGCGATCGCGGGAAGGAACCGCTGTTTCTGCTTCTCTGTACCGTATTTCAGCAGGGAAGGCGCCGCTTGCCGGTCGGCCACCCACTGGGCCGCGACCGGTGCGCCGACGGCCAGCAACTCCTCGGTGACGACGAAACGTTCCATGAACGTGCGGCCGCGGCCGCCGTACTCTGTCGGGATCGTCATGCCGAGCCAGCCACGTGCGGCGAGTGCCCGGGTGAATTCAGGGTTCCATCGGGTGAGCCAGGTATCGATGCCTGGGGTGAAAACGCCGGCGTCGATCTGTTCGCGCAGGAATGCCCTGACATCGGTACGCAGCTGTGCCAGACCGGGAGCTGGGACGCCTGCGGGCGGCACCAATCGGGTTCGCATCTCGTTCTTTCTTCGGAATCGTTAGATCATCGCCCGGTGAACTGCCCGGTTCGGTGATCGAGGAACGCCTGGATGGCCTCGGCGTGATCGGTGGTGTGATGGGACAGGGCTTGCATCGTTGCCGACAGCTCGAGCAGGCTGTCGAGGTCTTGGCGTTGGCCCTCGCGCAGCAACTTCTTGGTCATCCGAAGAGCGTGCGGCGGATTCACCGCGACTCGTTCGGCGAGCGCCTGGGCGGTGCGCGCCAATTCCTCGGGCGCGACGACCTGGGAGACCATGCCCCACTGCAGGGCTGTGGCCGCGTCGACGCGGTCGCCGGTGAAGGCCATTTCCGCGGCGCGGGCCGCACCGATCGCCCGGGGCAGCAGCCAGGCCCCGCCGTCACCGGGAATGATGCCGAGCTTGACGAAGCTCTCGGCGAAGAACGCGGTGGTCGAGGCGACCCGCATATCGCACATCATGGCCAGGTCGCACCCGGCGCCTACCGCAGGTCCGTTGACGGCGGCGATGATCGGTACCTCGCAGTGGTAGATGGCTTTGGGCAGGCGCTGGATTCCGCGGCGGTAGCTGTCGCGTAGTTCGTGCGGTGCGCCACCGAACATGCCGTCGCGGTCGGCCATGTGTTTGATGTTGCCGCCCGCGGAGAAGGCGCTGCCGGCTCCGGTGAGGATCACTACGCGTGTGTCGTAGTCGTTGTTGGCCTCCTCGACGAGTTCTACGAGCCGATCGATCGTCGCGTTGTCCGAGATCGGGTTGCGTGCCTGCGGGAGATTGATCGTCCAGGTGACAACGTGCCCGTTTCGCTCAGCGAGCACAATGTCGGGGGCGGAGCTCATGGTGAGGTCCTTTCGGGTAGAGGGATGCGTGGGGCCATGGTGCTAGATCCCGATACTCTTGGCGATGATGGCCTTCATGACCTCGCTCGAGCCCGCGTAGATCCGATTGACGCGGATGTCTGCGTAGAGCCGTCCGATCGGGCTGTCGAGCAGGTAGCCGGATTCGCCGTGTAGCTGCAGGCATCGGTCGATGACGCGCCCGGCGACCTCGGTACAGAACAGTTTGATCTTCGCGGCGTCGGCGGCGCTGAGCGCACCGGTCTCGTCGAGGTCGAGTGCCCGGTCCACCCATGCCTGCGCGGCCGCGACCTCGGTGTCGCATTCGGCGAGGACGAACTTGGCGTTCTGATCGACACCGTCGGGGTAGTGCTGTCGAAGTGTGTCGAGGGTGAATTCGATGGCGGCGCTGGCATTGGCGTACGCGCCCACCGCGGCGCCGAGCCGTTCGCGAACCAGGTTGTGGGTGAGGTAGGAGAAGGCCGCACCGTCCTGCCCGAGAAGATTGGCGACCGGGACCTTCACGTCGGTGAACGACAGTTCGGCGGTGTCTTGCGCGCGCAAGCCCAGCTTCTCGAGCTTGCGTCCGACCGCGAATCCCTCCGAGGTCGTGTCGACGCACAGGATCGACAGCCCGGCGCGGCGATTCGCGGGGTCGATCGGCGCGGTCCGGCAGACCACCAGGATCAGGTCCGCCTGCACACCGCCAGTGATGAAGGTCTTTGCGCCGTTGAGCACGTAGTGGGTGCCGTCGGCGGACAATCGCGCCGAGGTTTTGATGCCGGCGAGGTCGGATCCGGTACCGGGCTCGGTCATCGCGATCGCCGTCATCAGTTCGCCGGTCACGAATTTCGGCAGCCAGCGGCGCTTTTGCTCGGCGCTACCGTATTCGAGAAGATAGGGCTGGACCAGGCAGGTGTGCACGACATCGGCACCGAAACTCACTCCGGCGCGGGCGATTTCCTCGCGTAGCACTGCCTGGTACTTGTAGCTCGACTCCCCGGCACCACCGAACTGTTCGGGGACCTCGATGACGAAGACACCGAGCTCGCCGAGTCGCCGATACAGTGCGCGTGGAACCAGCCCGGCGCGTTCCCATTCCGGGTAGACCGGGACCACCTCGCGCTCGACGAACTCGCGGATCTTGGTCCGGAACGACTCGTGGTCATCGGTGAAAACGGTGCGACGCACGGTGGCGTTTCCTTCTGGTCAGCTGATCGTGAAGCGCGGACAATGCAGAGGCTCTGCCAGTCCCCGCGGAATGTCGGGTCGCGGCGAAGTCACTCCTGGCCGGGCAAGCTCTCGCGCAGCTGTGACTTCAAGATCTTTCCGGTCGTCGTGGTCGGCAGCGCCTCCACGATGTGCACCGCGCGCACCCGTTGGTAGGGAACGACCTGTGCCCCAACGTGTTCCATGATCGAACGGCCGAGTTCGGCATGATCGACCCGAACTCCGGGGCGGACGACGACGAAGGCGACCGGGACTTCACCGGCGCTGATGCTGGGCGCGCCGACGACTGCGGCTTGGGCGACATCGGGATGGGAACATACCAACTCTTCCAATGGCTGCGGGTAGACGTTGTAGCCCTTGTAGATGATCATGTCCTTGGCCCGCCCGACGATATAGAGGTTGCCGGACTCGTCGAGGCGTCCCATGTCGCCGGTGTAGAGCCAGCCGGCCACCCATTGCCGCGCGGTCAGTTCCGGGTCGCTCTGGTAGCCGTCGGCGATCTGCGGACCGCGCGCCCAGATCTCACCGGTCTGACCCTTGTCGAGCACCGAGACGCGGTCCTCGCCACGGATCTGGATCTCGGTGTCGAACAGCGGGACCCCGACGCTGCCCAGCGGTGGTTCGATAGTCTCGCTCAGCGGTGCCATGGTCAGGCCCATGGTGGCCTCGCTGAGGCCGTAGCCCTCGGCGACCTGGGCGCGGGGGAAGGCTGTGCGCAGGTCGCGAATCGCGGTGGGGTCAAGTGGTGCCGCGCCGGATCCCAGCGATCGCACCGAGGTGAGGTCTCGCTCGGGCAGCGACTTCGCCTGCAGGAGTGCGTAATACATTGCCGGCGACCCGGCGATGTAGGTCACGCCGTGCCGGTCGACATCGGCGAGGAACCGGTCGGGGTCGAAGCGGCCACCTGACAAGACGACGGTCGCGCCGATGAGCGTATTGGCGTTCTGGCTGACCAGCCCGAGGCCGTGGAACAGCGGCGCGATCGCCACCGAGACGCTCGCACCCGGAATCAGGGAATACGGTGTCTGCGCTCCGGGGACGGGGACCAGCCCGAGGCCACCCTGAGCATCGAGGGCAGGGATGTGCGCGGTCCGCCAGCAGGCGGTGTGCAGCACTGCCGCCACCAGGTTCCGGTGCAGCACCCGGACGGCTTTGGACCGACCGGTGGTGCCACCGGTGAGTTGCAGGTGCGCCACCAGTTCCGGGTCGACCCGGTAGCCGGTGAGCGGTCGCGCGGCGAGCAGATCGGCGATCGGGACCAGGCGCGAATCCTTTGCGTCGGCGCCCCCGGCCGCGGTGGCGGGCACCACGACCAGCACTCGCGCGTCGGCGGATTCGTCTTGGGCGGTGAGGATATTCGCGGCGCACGTGGGATCGGTGAATACCGCCCGCACCGCGCAATCCTTGAGCTGGCGGCGCAGCTCGCCCACGGGCTGGGCCGGGTTGATCGGCGCGACGGCGGCACCGGCGCACAACGCACCGTAGTAGGCGACCATGAACCACACCGAATTCGGCATGTGCAGGCCCACCACGTCGCCGGGCTCGATGCCGCGCTGCCGCAACCCCGCCGCGATCCGCAGGGCCTGGTCGTGCAACTCTGCATACGTCAGCGCCAGGTCACCGTCGCGAAGGGCCACCCGATCGGGATAGGTGTGCGCTGCGCCGGCGAGGATCGCGTCGGCGCCGCAGCGCGGGTAGTCCAGGTGCCGAGGCATATCGGTGGGCCAGCTGCCGGTCATGCGGCACCTCCAAGCTGATCGTGTAGTGGAAACCGTTGCATGTCAGAGCAATTCGAGAATCGTGGCGTTGGCCATGCCGCCGCCCTCGCACATCGACTGCAGGCCGTAGCGGATGCCTTCGTCGCGCATGTGATGGACCAGGGTGGTCATCAGCCGGGCGCCGGAACCGCCGATCGGGTGGCCGATGGCCATCGCACCGCCATTGGGGTTCATGAGTGCGTAGTCGGCGCCGGTTTCGCCCAACCACGCGAGACTGACCGAGGCGAAGGCTTCGTTGATCTCGAAAGCGCCGATATCGCCGATCGACAACCCGGACTTCTTCAGTGCCTTCGCTGTTGCCGGAATCGGACCCTCGAGCATGGTCACCGGGTCGGCTCCGGTGACCACCGCGGTGTGGATACGTGCGATCGGGCTCCAGCCCTGTTTCGCGGCGAACTCGGCGGTGGTGATCAGTAGAGCTGCTGAACCATCGGAGATCTGCGAGGCGGTGCCCGCGGTGATCGTGCCGTCAGCACCGAAGGCGGGCTTCAATGCACCCATCTTCTCGAGGGTGCCGCCGCGCCGGATGCCTTCGTCGGTGTCGAAGGTCTGCGGCTGCCCGTCGGCGTCGATGACCGGGACGGGGGTGATCTGTTCTTCGAATCGTCCGGCGTCGATGGCGGCGGCGGCGCGGGCGTGGGAATCCAGGCCGTGCAGATCCATCTGGGTGCGGGTGATGCGGTGTTTGTCCGCGATCAGTTGTGCGCCCATGCCCTGGTCGAACCGCACACCGCCGTAGCGGTCCCACACCAATGGGCCGTGTGGTTCGCCGAATTCGGCTGCGCCACGCGCTGATCCGAGCGGGATCGTGCTCATCATCTCCACGCCGCCTGCGATCGCGACGTCGTACTGGCCCGAGATCACCCCGGCGGCGGCTTGATGGACGGCCTGCTGTGAGGACCCGCATTGGCGGTCGACGGTGACACCGGGGACGTGCTCGGGCCAACCCGCCGCGAGCACCGACGAGCGGGCGATGCATCCGGCTTGCATGCCGAGGGTGCCCACGCAGCCCCAGATCACATCGTCGACGAGACCGGGGTCGAGGTGGGTTCGCAGCGCGAGAGCGTTGAGGACGTGGGCTGACAGGGAGGCGGCGTGCATTCGAGACAGTGCGCCGTTGCGTTTGCCGACCGGGGTCCGGACAGCGTCGACGATGACTGCGTCACGCATGAAAACTCCTAGGGGATAGGTGAAGCGGACGCCGGTTACAGACCCATGTCCTTGGCGATGATCGTTTTCATGACTTCGCTGGTGCCGCCGTAGATGCGGCTGACCCGGGTATCGGCGTAGAGACGGGCGATCGGGTACTCGAGCATGTAGCCGTAGCCGCCGTGCAGCTGCAGGCACTTGTCGATGACGCGTCCGGCGACCTCGGTGCAGAACAGCTTGATGCGTGCGGCATCGGCCGCGCTCAGCTCGCCGGTTTCGTCGAGCTCCAGACCCCGGTCGGCCAGCGCCTGCGCCGCCTCGACCTCGGTGGCGCACTCGGCGAGCACGAACTTGGTGTTCTGGAAGGAAGACACCGGCTTACCGAACACGTGGCGTTCGAGGACATACGATTTGGCGAATTCGATCGCCGCCGCGGCCGCCGCGGCTCCGCGCACACCGATCGAGAGCCGTTCCCGTGGCAGGTTCTGACCCAGGTAGGCGAAACCCCTGTCCTGTTCACCGAGCAGGTTCTCGACGGGAACCCGCACGTCGGTGAACGACAGTTCGCTGGTGTCGCTGGCGCGCAGACCGATCTTGTCCAGCTTGCGGCCATAGGCGAAGCCGGGGCTGTCGGTGGGCACCACCAGCAGGCTCAGCCCGAAGCGCCGGTCCTCGGCGGTCGAGGCGGAGGTGCGGGCAGCGACCACGCACAGCTCCGAATTGACCGAACCGGTGATGAACGTCTTCGCGCCGTTGAGGATGTAATGCGTGCCGTCCTCGGAGAGCTTGGCGGTGGTCTTGATACCGGCCAGGTCAGATCCCGTGCCCGGCTCGGTCATCGCGATACACAGCATGGTGTCGCCGGTGGCGATGCCGGGCAGCCAGCGCTGCTTCTGTTCGTCGTTGGCCAGTCGGAGCAGATAGGGCAGCACGATACCGATGCTGACGGTGTAGTGACCGAAGGTGACGGCGGCGCGGGCGGCCTCCTCGTCCATGACAGCCTGGAACTTGTAGCTGGTCGGTCCCGCGCCGCCGTACTCCTCGGGGATGTCGAAGCCGGTCACGCCGAGTGCGCCGAGCTTGGTGAACAACTCGCGCGGCACCCGGTTCGCCTGCTCCCAGTCGGCGTAGTACGGGCTGACTTCCTTGGCGATGAAGGTCCGGATGGTCTCCCGGAACGCTTCGTGGTCGTCGTTGAAAATGGTGCGCTGCATAGATTCGGTCCTTGTCGTGGGGAAGTGTCAGTCGACGGCGACGACGGCGGATCCGCGCAGAGTCACGGTCCCGTCGGTCAGGGTCACGGTGAGGTCGAGATGGGCCAGTCCGTCCTCGATCGAGGACACGGTGGCGGTGCAGGTGGGTTCGGTGTTGACCGGTGTGATCGCGGCGAATCGCACCCCGAACGATCGAATGCTCTCCTGAGCGAATGAACTCGTCAGCAGCCGACCGAGGTAGCCCATCGACAGCATCCCGTGGGCGAACACGTCGGGGATGCTGACGCTGTGGCACGCGTCGATGTCGATATGGACCGGGTTGTGGTCACCCGAGG
This sequence comes from Nocardia sp. A7, assembly GCF_046549215.1. Taxonomy (NCBI): domain Bacteria; kingdom Bacillati; phylum Actinomycetota; class Actinomycetes; order Mycobacteriales; family Nocardiaceae; genus Nocardia; species Nocardia sp. A7. Next base: position 48,381 of record NZ_JAJPWE010000004.1, read on the forward strand.
CGCCCGCGTACAAGGCCAGCGTTGTTCGGGTGATCGTGGGTACGGTCAGGGTGAGGGTGTCACCGAGTTCCATCTCAGCTCACCTTCTCGTAGAGGGTGACCACGCCGGCGCCACCGAGCCCGAGATTGTGCTGTAGTGCCAGCCTCGCGCCGTCGACCTGCCGTGGTCCGGCCTCGCCCCGCAGTTGCCACACCAGTTCGGTGCACTGTGCGAGTCCGGTGGCACCGAGTGGGTGTCCCTTGGACAGCAAGCCGCCGGACGGGTTGATCACCACCCGGCCGCCGTAGGTGTTGTCCCCGTCGAGGATGAACTGCTCGGCGCCGCCCTCGCCGACCAAGCCGAGCGCCTCGTAACACAGGACTTCGTTCACTGTGAAGCAGTCGTGCAACTCGACGACGTCGATGTCGGTGGGGTCGACACCGGCCGCCTCGTAGACCTCGCGTGCGACATCGCGGGTGATGTCGTAGCCGACAATCTTGATCATGCTGGCTTCCTCGAATGTGCTCGGGGTGTCCGAACCCATCGATTGGGCCTTGATCGCGACATCGGTGCGCAGCCCGTTGGCCAGTGCGAACTCCTCGCTGCACAGGATCGCGGCGGCGGCGCCGCAGGTGGGGGGACATGCCTGGAAGCGAGTGACCGGACCGTAGAGCGTGGGGGAGTCGAGCACTTGCTGTTCGGTCAGCTGCGTCCGGAACACCGAATAGGGGTTGTTAGCGGAGTGCTTGCGGGCCTTTACCTGTACTTTGGCGAAGGTTTCCGGCGCAGCGCCATAACGCTGCATGTATTCGATACCAGCAGCCCCGAAATACTGTGCGGCACGGGGGATTTCGGGGTCGATTCCGAAAGTTGCCTCGAGTACCTCGTCGAAACGTGCCAGCGGCCGGGGCCGATCGGTCCACGCTCCGGCGAGCGGGCCCGGGCGCATCTGTTCGAAACCGACCGCGATCACGCAGTCGACCGCGCCGCTGTGGACCGCCTGGCGGGCCAGCCACAGCGCGGTGGAACCGGTCGCGCAATTGTTGTTGACGTTGACCACCGGGATGCCGGTCTGCCCCAGCCGGTACAGCGCGCGCTGACCGCTGGTCGAGTCGCCGTAGACATAGCCGACGTAGGCCTGCTGCACCTTGGCGTAATCCAGTCCCGCGTCCGCCAGCGCGTTGCGCGCGGCGGTCGCGCCCATGACGTCGTAGTCGTCGCTGTGGCCGGGTTTGGTGAACGGGATCATGCCGACCCCGGCGACAAAAACCTTGCGGCTCATTGGTTCTCCGATTCTTCTTCGGGTGTGTCGGGCGCGGTTCGTTCAGACCCGACCGGCGTCGACCACCAGGCACTGGCTGTTGACGTAGTCGGCTTCGGGTGTGCACAGCAGGTAGACCGCGCCAGCCGCTTCATCGGGTGTTCCGGCTCGGCCGAAGGGAATGACCTGGGCGGCCATGGCGGCCTTTTCGGCGCTGATGCCGACCCGGATCTCGCGGCCGTCGATGGTCAGCGTCGAGTTGTCGCCGGCGACCGCGTCGGTCATGCGGGTGTGGATGAACCCGAAGGCGACCGCGTTGACATTGACCTTGTAGCGCCCCCATTCCTTGGCCAGGGTCTTGGTCAGGCCGATGACGCCAGCCTTGGCGGCGCCGTAGTTCGCCTGTCCGGCGCTGCCGTAGAAACCCGAAGTCGAGGAGATGTTGACCACCTTGCGGTGATAGTCGACGGGGTTGGCCTTGATAAAGGGTTGCGCGGCGCGCAGCACCCGGAACGGGGCGGTCAGGTTCACGTCGAGAATGGCGTCCCACTGCTCGTCGGTCATCTTCTGGATCACCGAATCCCAGGTGTAGCCGGCATTGTTGACGATGATGTCGAGACCGCCGAAGGTCTCGATCGCCGTGTCGACGAAACGCTGCGCGAAACCTGCCTCGGCCACCGACCCCACGCAGGTGACCGCGCGGCCACCGGCCGCGGTGATCTCCTGCTGTGTCGCGGCGGCGGGCTCGGCATCGAGATCGTTGATCACGACGCTGGCGCCTTCGGCGGCGAGTTTGAGGGCGATTGCTCGGCCGATGCCCCGGCCGGAACCGGAGACGAGGGCGACTTTGCCGTCGAGGTTGCTCATGGGGTGTGGACTTCCTGTGCGGGGGTGGCGATGCCGATCTCGGCGAGCACTTCGGCGGTATGCGCGCCGATCAGTGGCGCCGGCCTCGGGCTCGGAGGGGGTGTGCTGACGAAACGCGGTGCGGGAGAGGGTTGCAGGAGAGTCCCGGTGGTGGCGAAGGTGGCTCGATCGACGTTGTGCGGGTGATCGGCGGCTTCGGTCAGGCTGAGGACCGGGCTGACACAGGCACCTCGACCGTCGAAGATCGCGGCCCAGTCATCGCGGGTTCTGGTGGCGAAGCGAGCGGCCAGGCGCTCGGTCATCGCCGGCCACGCACTGCGCTCGTCCTGGTGGGCGAAAACCGGTTCCTCGGCGATTTCGAGCACCCGCAGCATGGCGGCGAAGAACTGTGGTTCCACCGCGCCGACGGCCACGAATCTGCTATCGGCGCACCGGTAGGTGCGATAGAACGGGGCGGTACCGTCGAACATGTTGGCCCCGCGCCGATCTTCCCAGCGGCCCCGCGCCAACATGCCGTGGATCAGCGCGAGTTGGATCGCGGTCCCGTCGGTCATCGCGGCATCGACGACTTGCCCCTGGCCGCTGCGCTGAGCGTGCAGCAGCGCGGTGGTGATGCCGAGCGCGAGCAACATCCCGCCACCGCCCATGTCGCCGACCAGATTCAACGGCACCGGCGGCTCCTGGTCCGGCGCGCCCATGGCGCCGAGTGCGCCGGCGATGGCGATGTAGTTGATGTCGTGTCCGGGTTCCTGGGCGAACGGGCCCTGCTGGCCCCAGCCCGTCATCCGGCCGTAGACCAGTTTCGGGTTCCGGGCCAGGCAGGTATCGGCGCCGAGCCCCAGCCGTTCGGTCACCCCGGGCCGAAAGCCTTCGATCAGTGCGTCGGCGGTGTCGATGAGTCGTAACGCGATCTCCGCGTCGACCGGGTCCTTCAGATCCAGGGTGATCGAGCGCCGGTTACGGTGCAGCACTGGATGCCTGGAGTGCGACCCGGCTTCGGCGGGTCGGTCGACGCGGATGACGTCGGCACCCTGATCGGCCAGCAGCATGCCGCAGAACGGGCCGGGGCCGATCCCGCCGAGTTCGATGATCCGCAGTCCGGCCAAGGGGCCCGCGCTGCTGTCTGCGTTGGAAGTCGTTGTGGCAGACATGGATTCAGCGCGATCCGGCATCTACGGTCAGGCACTGACCGCTGACGTAGTCGGTGTCGGGGGTGCACAGCACATACACCGCGCCGGCGGCCTCGACCGGGGTTCCGGGCCGACCGAGCGGATTGGACGACTTGACCCGATCCAGGACCGCCTGACTGACCCCGGCCTTGATCTTGCGACCACCGATCTCCACGAACGAGTCGTCGCCGGCGACGGCCTCGGTCATCCGGGTCAGGATGAAGCCGAAGGCGACGGCGTTCACGTTGACCTTGTAGCGGCCCCATTCCTTGGCCAGAGTCTTGGTCAGACCGATCACGCCCGCCTTGGCGGCCGCGTAGTTGGACTGGCCAGGGTTGCCGTACAGCCCCGCCACCGAGGACACGTTGACCACCTTGCGGTGATAGTCGGTGGGGTTGGCCTTGAAGTAGGGCAGTGCCGCGCGCAGGATCCGGAACGGAGCCTTCAGATGCAGGGCGAGGATGGCATCCCACTGCTCGTCGGTCATCTTCTGGATGACCGTGTCCCAGGTGTAGCCGGCGTTGTTGACGATGATGTCGAGACCGCCGAAAGAGTCCACCGCCGTGGCGATGACCCGGTCGGGGAAGTCCTCGTCGGTCACCGACCCGACGCACGCCACGGCGTGCCCACCGGCGGCCTTGATGGTGCGCACCGTGGTGTCCGCGGGCAGCTCGTCGAGGTCGTTGACCACCACGCTCGCACCTTCGGAAGCGAGCTTGAGCGCGATCTCGTGGCCGATGCCACGGCCGGCGCCGGTGACGATGGCGACCTTGCCGTCCAGTGTTCCCATGATTGATCGATTCCTTCGAAGTTTCGGCGAACTGAGTTGATGTGCTGACGTTTCAGGACCGCTGCGCGGCAGCGGGCTCGCGCAGCACCGTGGTCGATTGCAGAACGGCGATCGGCGTGCCCTCGCGCGTCACCTCGGTGGTGCGAACGAGGAACTGCAAGGCCCCGCCCTTCTTGGCGTAGAAGTCGGTGACTGCTGTCGAGAAGTGCAGGATGTCGCCGGCATAGGCGGTCGCGTGATAGGTGAACGACTGCTCTCCGTGCAGGATCGTGCGCAGGTCGATGCCGAGATCGGCGTAGAAGCTCGACGGGTTCGGGCGCGCCATGTCCAGGCAGAACAGGAAGGTCGGCGGCACCGGGACATCGGGGTGCCCCGCCGCGCGGGCGGCGTCGCGATCCAAGTACATCGGGTTGTCCTGGCCGATCACCCGGGCGAAGAACGCCAGGCGCCCGCGTTCGACCTCGACGGTGTGTGCGGGGATCCGGGTGCCGATGACGGTGGCGTCCAGACGCGCCATGTCGACTCCTTACAGGGTTTCGGGCGGCGTCGCCGCGGCAGGTTCTGCGCCGGATTCAGGGAGGGCTAGCATCCGCTGAGTGGTTAGCGCATATTCACTTTGTGTCAGAAAACCCCTGTTGTCAAGAGGTATCTGGATAGATTTCAGGTAATAGCGAGATCTGTCAGAGCAGTTCGACGATCAGTGCGTTGGCCATGCCGCCCGCTTCGCACATCGACTGCAGTCCGTATCGGATGTCGTTGTCGCGCATGTGGTGGACGAGGGTGGTGAGCAGTCGCGCACCGGAGCCGCCGAGGGGGTGACCCAGTGCCATCGCACCGCCGAGCGGGTTCAGCTTCGTGTAGTCGGCACCGGTTTCGCGCAGCCAGGCCAGCGTGACCGCGCCGAATGCCTCGTTGATTTCGAACGCGCCGATATCGGCCAGGCTCAGGCCCGCGCGTGCCAGCACCTTGGCTGTCGCGGGAATCGGCCCCTTCGCCATGGTGATCGGGTCCACACCGGCGAGTGCGACCGTGTGTATCCGTGCCATCGGACGCCAACCGTGCTGTGCCGCAATGTCACTCGTGGTCACCAACAGCGCGGCTGCACCGTCGGAGATCTGCGACGAGTTCGCCGCCGAGACTTTGCCATCGTCCATGAAGGGCGTTGCCAGCCGAGCCAGTGACTCGAGGGTCGAACCGCGCCGGACCCCCTCGTCGGTGTCGAACACCAACCCCGCGCCGTCCGGCCGTTCGACCTCGATCGGTGCGATCTGGGCGGTGAAGCGTCCGGCGTCGATCGCGGCGGCCGCCCGTTGGTGCGAGTCGAGCGCGTGCTGATCGAGCTCGGTACGGCTGAGCCCGTACTCCTTGGCGATCAATTCCGCGCCGCGACCCTGGTTGAACTCGACGTGGTCATATCGTTCGCGCACCAGCGGGCCGTAGGGCTTGCCGAACTGCGCGGCGTTGCGCGCCGAGCCGATCGGAACTCGGCTCATGCTCTCCACTCCGCCGGCGACCGCGATGTCGTAATGGCCGCTGATCACCCCGGCGGCGGCGAAATGCAGCGCTTGCTGAGACGATCCGCACGCGCGGTCGACGGTCACTCCGGGTACGGACTCGGGCCAGCCTGCCGCCAATACCGACCAGCGGGCCACGCCGCCTGCCTGCTCGCCGACCTGGGTGACGCAGCCCCACAGCACATCGTCGACCACTGCGGGGTCTAGGTCGTTGCGTTCGGCGAGCGCCCTGAGTACATGGGCGGACAGGTCGACGGGGTGAACCCCTGACAGCGCTCCGCCACGCTTGCCGATGGGGGTTCGAACGGCGTCGACGATCACAGCATCGCGCATGACAAGGTCTCCTTCGCGGCGAGTTCGGCGCCGGTCAACAACCCGTCGCCATGCCGATAAGTGAATCAGCAATAACCAACGAATACCATACTTCTGGTGGTGGAGGTCGACTTGTCAACTAGGTGTGAAGGTCGGAAGCTCGCGGCTGTGAGCGGGTGAATCGAACGCTGAGCTGCTGTGTCTTTCGGTGCTGACGCAGGTGGCAAGAGTCGCGAAGTCCGCTTCGGTACCAGTAAGTAAACTGATCCTAACTAGATTGATGGAGTAGGTCGGGCGAGGTTGATGGCATCCAATGCGAGGCTGAGCTCGACCAGGTCCCGTGGCCGGTCGACGAATCGACCTGTCAACCGTTCCAGGCGGCGTAGGCGTTTGAGCACGGTGTTGTGATGGCAGTACAGCAGTTTGCCTGCCTGTACTGCCGAACCCTGGCAATCGAGCCACGCCTCGAGGGTGTCCAGCAAAAGCTGCCCATCAGCTGGGGCCAGTTCGAGAACCGGGCCGAGGACAGTCGCCGCGTGTTCGGCAGCCAGATCCGGTCGGATGGCCATCAGTGCTTCCGGAATCCGGTCCCGTAAGAAGACCAGCTCGCCGCCGCGGCCGGTCCTCAGTGCCAGCTCGGCGAGTTCGTGTGCTCGCCCCAGTCCGGTCAAGCCGTCGACCACCGGACTCACCCCGACCCCGACTCCGGGATGGACGGCGGCCAGTGCCGCTCCCAACTCTTCCGGTGCTCGATCATCGAGAAAGACCACCATCGACATTCCGGTCCGTTGCGGGCATCGATACACCGGCATCCCGGCTACCTCGTCGCGGATCGCCACGGACGACGGGTCTGTCGGCAGGTCGCGAAATCGGGCTACCAGGTACCGGCCGGTGAGAGGGAGATCGAGGCCGATCGCGGCACGTGAGACGTCGATGGGGTCCGAGTGCCCCCGAAGCAGTGCCTTCAGGGCTGGGAGTAAGTGGCGTCCGTCGTCGGCCGAGATTCCCTCCGAGGCCCGTCGATGGGCTTCGACCATCAACCTGATATCTCGATCGCAGTAGCGCCAGAAATCGTTGGCGCAGTACACCATCCGATGAGCGTTGGCCGGAGCCTCCGACATCTGCGCGGCGACGAGGGCATCCCACAACATGTCGGCACCGATCCGGTATGCCTGCAGCAGCGGAAGCAGCGGCATACCCTCATCGGCCCTGAGCTGGCCCAGGTGCCAGGCCAGCTCCGCCGACTCGCTGAATCGGCCGGGCGTGGCCAGTGAACGTATCGCGACTTCCAGGGCGCCGTAGACCGCCTCGGGCATATCGGCCGGGCAGGTCGCCGCGCTCGCATAGTAGGGAATCTCGGTGCGCAGCCGTGCGGCCGCCGGTTCGGCGATGGTCGACACCTTGCCGAGGAGCAAACCTGCCGCATGCTCGGTGAGGTCTGGTGGACGCGACATCACCGCGAGCTCGGCGTCCATCGTTGCCCGCACAGAGGCCGGTAGCGGCAGTCGTTTGACACCCATGCCGGATGGGAGAAGTCGGTCCATTGTCATCACCCTCAACACTCCGGTGGCGGCCCACACAGGCAGCGTACCCCGGTCAATCGTGTGGTGGCTCACACCGGAGAGGGGGCGCGGGTGTGTGGGCGCAGCGATCTGTACCGCTCCGGCTGCGAAACCTTGTTGTGTCGCCCATCACGTCGCATGCTGCAAAGGCGTCGCGTAGTCCGCTGCCGGACTGCCCACTCGAGGTGTCGTCGCCGTCGAGCTGGTCGGCGCTCGCCGTGCTCCGCAAACCATCCGCAACAACCACTGCTCGGAGGTGTTCATGCCACGATTCCGTCGACCTGCGTACACACCCGACTCGGTTCAACACGTAGTCGACATCGCGGCGACGGCATCCCGGCAACTGTCCTCATCGGCCGTCGCGGGACCTCCTCGTATCGGCAGCCCTCGGCCTCGGGCCGGGAGTGACCGACTTCTGTTGCGACGCAAAACAACACGACCCGATTCCCTCACTACAGGAGTGGCGTAGCCATGACCGACATCATCGAGCACACCCGGCTGTTCATCGGCGGCGCGTGGGTCGAATCCGACGGCGATCGCATCATCGAGGTCGTCTCTCCATACACCGAAAAGCTGGTCGGTGTCGTTCCTGAGGCCACCACCTCCGATGTCGACCGTGCCGTCGCGGCCGCCCGTCAGGCTTTCGACTTCGGCCCGTGGCCGCTGCTGCCGCTGGCCGAACGCATCGCGGTGGTCACCCGGATCAAAGACCTACTCACCGAGCGGGCAGCAGGCCTCGCGGAACTGATCTCACGCCAGAACGGCGCACCGACCGCTGCGGCGATGCGGGTGCAGGTACTCAGCGCGGTCGCGGCCTACGGTGCCGCGTGCGCCGCGGCCGAGCACTTCTCGTTCGAGGAGCAACGCCCCGGCTTGACCGGACCTGTCATCGTGCGCCACGAACCCATCGGCGTCGTGGCGGCGGTGGTGCCCTGGAATGTGCCCCAGCTGACGATCGCCGCCAAGCTGGCACCGGCGCTGCTCGCCGGCTGCACCGTAGTTCTCAAGCCCGCACCCCAGACCCCGCTGGATGCGTATGTGCTCGCAGAGATCTGTGCCGAAGCGGGTTTGCCCGCGGGTGTCCTCAATGTCGTGCCTGCCGGTCGAGATGTCAGCGCCTATCTCGTCGAGCATTCCGACGTCGACAAGATCGCCTTCACCGGCTCGGTCGCCGCAGGCAAGCACATCATGGCCGCTGCCTCGCACAACCTCACCAGGATCACCCTGGAACTCGGCGGAAAGTCCGCCGGGATCATTCTCGACGACGCCGACCTCGATGCGGCCATTCCGTCGCTGATCGCCGGAGCCTTCGCCAACAGCGGCCAAGCGTGCGTCGCGATCACCCGCATCCTGGCCCCCGACAGCCGCTACGACGAGATCGCCGAAAGGCTCGCAGCCGGCATCTCGGCACTGAAAGTCGGTGACCCGGCCGACCCTGATACCGCCATCGGTCCCATGGTCACCGCACAGCAGCAGCGTCGCGTCCTGGACTACATCCGAATCGGCCGCGAGGAAGGCGCCACGGTTCGGACCGGCGGCAGCGTACCGACGGATCCGGCCACCGGGTGGTTCGTGCAACCGACACTGCTCACCGACGTCGACAACACCATGCGCGTGGCCAGAGAAGAGATCTTCGGTCCCGTCGTCTGCCTGATCCGATACGACGGCGAAGCCGACGCGATACGCATCGCCAACGACTCCGAGGTCGGCCTCGCCGGTTCTGTGTGGGCAGGGGACCTGTCCCACGGAATCGACATCGCACGCCGGATCCGGACCGGGACCTTCTCGGTCAACTGCCAACGCTTCGAGGTCACGGCCCCCTTCGGTGGCTACAAGAACTCCGGCATCGGCCGAGAGTTCGGCGCCGAGGGGCTGTCCGCCTATCTGGAGACCAAATCCGTATTCCTCCCAGCTTCTTGAGCCACCCGCACATCGCACCAGTTTCCGCCTAGTACATAGGAGTACTAATGAAGAGGGCGCTCAGCATTTCCGCCACCCTCGCCGCCGCAGCCACGGCCCTCACGATCTGCGCGGGACCCGTCGCCGCCGATCCACCACCGGTCACCGGGCCCATCCAGCCGGACTGGTGGACGGCGATGCCGTATTCGCTCGAGCATCCGGAAGCGATCCCGCAGGGGATGAACGACTGGAACTGCACACCGAACGCCGCGCACCCGCGGCCTCTGATCCTGGTGCATGGCTATCTCAACAATGTCTACCCGAACTGGTCGATGTACTCGCCGGCGCTCAAAGCTGACGGGTACTGCGTGTTCGGTTTGAGCTACGGCGGCGCCGAAGGGAGCCCGATCCAGGCGATGGGCAATATGCGAGCCTCCGCCGGACAGCTCGCGCAATTCGTCGACCGAGTGCTCGCCGCGACCGGAACTACCGAGGTCGACCTGGTCGGCCACTCCGAGGGCGGACTGTTGTCGCTCTACTACATCAACAACCTCGGTGGGGCGGACAAAGTCAACACCAACGTGGGTTTGGAACCGGCTACCAACGGTATCGCCTTCCATGGCCTGCTTCCCGCGCTGCACGCCAACCCGACGCTGAAATTCCTTGTCGGCCTGTACAGCGCGTCTGGCCAGGACTTCACCGCCGGCTCCCCGTTCGTCCGAGAGGTCGCCGCGAACGGGATGACCAGACCGCAGGTGCGATACACCACGATCATGTCGGCCACCAGCTTGGTCATCACAGTCCCAGAGGGCCAGCTCCCGCCCGGGCCCAACGTCGAGAATGTCGTGATCCAGGATGTTTGCGCCGAGGATCACGTCGACCATGTCGGCGTGATCTACGACGACATCTCCTTGCGGTTGGTCCGCAATGCACTTGATCCCGCCACCGCGCAGCCCCCGGTCTGCCATCCCGTCAGCCCCCTCCGCACCAAATGAACCGTCGGTGCGCTTAGGCCGCGGCCGCGGAGCAGTCACGCCGCGCTCGACGTCACTGGATTCGCCGGCAAAGTCCGCGAATCGCCCCAATTCAGAACACATCTCGATCCGGAAACCCCGGACAACCACTCGAAAGTTGGCTCGAAGCTATGAAGACCAAGGCTGCGGTACTGCGAGAACTCGGACAGGGCGTGGAGATCCTCGAGCTCGAACTTCACCCGCCTGGCGCGGGTGAAGTCCTCGTCAAATGGGCAGCGGCGGGCCTGTGTCATTCGGATCTGCACGCGATGGACGGCGGTCTACCTACTCGGTTGCCGATCATCCTCGGCCACGAGGGTGCCGGCGTGATCGAACAGGTCGGCGAGGGCGTGCTGCATCTGGTCCCCGGCGACCACGTCGTCGCCAGCTTCCTGCCTGCCTGCGGTCGTTGCCGGTGGTGCGCGAGCGGGCATTCCAACCTGTGCAACGACGGCGCCAACCTGATGGTGGGCAGCCAGCCCAACGGAGAATTCCGCGCCACGATGGCCGACGGCACCCCGGTCGGCCAGATCTGCATGCTTGGCACGTTCGCCGAACGTACCGTTGTGCCCCAGCAGTCCGTGGTGAAGATCGATGATTGGCTGCCGCTGGACAAGGCCGCACTCGTCGGTTGTGGGGTGACCACCGGCTTCGGCGCCGCGGTCCACACTGCCAACGTTCGGGTCGGCGACGCTGTGGTGATCTTCGGCGCTGGCGGCTTGGGCGTCAATGCGGTGCAGGGCGCGGTGCACGCTGGGGCGCGATACGTCGTCGCGATCGACCCCGAGCCGCGAAAGCTGGAGTGGGCCAAGCAGTTCGGTGCCACCCACACCTTTGCGTCGTTCGCCGACGCATTGCCCGCCGTGCAGGAATTGACCTGGGGCGAGGGGGCGGACAAGGCCATCATTCTGATCGGCGAGTCCGACGCGGCGGTCACGCTGCAAGCTCTCGAGATCACCGGAAAGCGCGGTGAGATCGTGCTGGTGTCGATCGGCAAGGCGGGCGAGCTCACCGTCGCGCTGCCCGGTGGCGCGCTGACGATGGCGGAGAAATCAATCAAAGGCTGTCTGTTCGGATCGGCGAACCCCCAATACGACATTCCGCGCCTGTTGCGGATGTACAACGAAGGCCAGTACATGCTCGACGAGTTGATCACGCGTACCTACAGCCTCGAAGAGGTTAATAACGGATATGAGGATCTGCTGAACGGATCGAATCTGCGCGGCATGATCCTGCACTGATGCCCCTCGAGGCTGCGCCCGGCACCCTGCGGGCCGGGCGCAGGCGCGCAAATTCCCTCTAACCTTATATCCATGACTTGCGGTAGCGATTTAGCATGTCAGAGCAGTGAAAGTCTGCTTCTGCTGAAGCTGCGCTATCCTTGACTCGGATTCACTTGCAGGACGCTCAGCGCGTCTGTGACGACTGAGGCGGTGAGCTGTGGCGACTACCCCGGCATCGACCAGCGGGCGAACGCCGACCCGCCGACCCGCCGACCGAAAGCAACAGATCATCGTTGCCGCATCGAAACTATTCTGCGAGCGCGGATTCCACAACGTCTCCGTAGCCGAGGTGGCCGCTGCGGTCGGCATCACAGCAGCTTCGCTGTATCGCCACTTCCGCAACAAGCTGGACCTGCTTTCGACGGTCGTTCATGTCGCCGTCGACGACGTCGGGCGCCTGGCTGCGGAGTCCTCGGATCTAGATGATCTGTTGCGCAGATCAGCGAGTGGATGTCTGGAGCGGCGGACATCGGCGCTGTTGTGGCAGCGGGAGGCTCGCCACCTGTCCGAGGCCGACCGGCTCGACCAGCGTGCGAAACTCATCCGCGCCGGAACGCTGATCGGCGGGCTCATTCAGGCGCAGCGGCCCGATCTCGATGATGAAGACGCCGAACTTCTGGCGTGGGGGATGACCGCGCTGTTCGGCAGTGTCGCGTTGCATCGCGTTTCCCTGCCGCGCAAACGATTCGAAGAACAGCTCATCGAGCTGGCAACATCGCTGACGCGATGTGAACTCGGCGACCGACCCGCACCTGGCGCCGAGCCCCATCGTAAAGTGCCGGTCACGTCAAGTCGCGAAAACCTCCTGAACGAAGCGATCCGGCTGTTCGACGAACGCGGCTTCCAGTCGGTGAGCACCGACGAGATCGGGCAGGCCTCAGGAACATCTGGACCCAATATCTACAAGCACTTCCCCAGCAAGACCGACCTCCTCGTCGCCGCGGTCGTTCGCGCAGGTGAACAACGCAGGTCGTCGACCATGAACGCGCTCGCACGTGCGCACAGTGCGGCGGAGAGCCTCGAATTACTGCTGCGCTCCTACATCGACTTCGCCGTGGACCACCACCACCTTCTCGGCGTGCTCATCGGCGAGCTGGACCAACTGCCGGACAAAGAGCGCCGGGCCGCCAAGCAGACCCAACGTGAGTACCTGGCACTGTGGGTCGATCATCTCGCTCCCGTGCTCCCGGACAACGACCCAGCGGTGAACAAGATCAAAGTGCACGCTGTGCTGAGCATCATCGACAATATCGTTCGCACAGGTCATGTGGGGCGAAGGCCTGACGTGGCCGAACGATTGGTCGAAATGTGTACTGCTGTACTGCATCCGGCTCAGACCGAGTGAACTGCTACTGCCAGTGAGTGGTCGGCTGTGCCAACCGCCGCCCTCGGCGTAACCGAACGGCGATTCCGCCGACTCTGCCGTCGACAAAACGGCGAATCAATTCGTGGGCAGTATGCAGGTTTGCGCACAGACATCAACTGAGCCGTCCCGGGTCAGTTTCGGGCATGGCACGGTTCGGGTAGGCGCGGGTCTTCACGCGCGGGCAGAAAGTCGATTTCCAGATCGACGCGCTCACCGCCGCGGGATACGGCGGCAAGATCCTCCCGCTATCAGCCGACGACCAGGCAGAACGGGTGACCGGCCGGGTCCAGCAGCACCCGCCACCGGTCGCCGCCCGGCTGTTGGTCCGGCCTGACCGCGCCGAACCCCAGCGCCAACTTCTCCGCCGCGTCGAGGTCCTCGACCTGGAGGTCCAGGTGCAACTGCTGCGGCACGTCCTGACCGGGCCACCGGGGGGCCTGGTATCCGTCGACCTGTTGGAAGCCCAGGTCGCAACCCGAACCATCGGTCAGGGCGACGAACTCGTCAGCGTTATAGCCGAGCTGCATGCCTGTCAGCTCTTGGTAGAACCGGGCCAGAGCCCGGGGATCGGCGCAGTCCAGAGTCACGCCTCGCAGCGTAGCGATCGGCATGGTCCACTCCTCAGTCATCCATATTCGCGGCCGCGCGGCGGCGCAGGTAGTCATTCAACCGCACTGGGGTTGCCCCACTCCACTGCTTTTCAGGCGGCGGACAGCTTTAAGTCTTCGTCCGCGAACACCTGCGTCGCCACGAAACACACTCCCAGCACACCGACCGACCCATCGGCAGCCAGCAAACAGCTACCAGCCCACCCGCAGCAGCCATTGACGTCGGTGGCATGGTGGTACACGGTGTCTTCCGGTATCGAGGCACTCGACCGCACGGCTCGGGTGCGATCAGCCAGACGCCCGGTGCGCGTAAATGGTACGAGGCATTCGAATGGGGGATCGATGGCGTCCCAAGACTGCGAGCGTGTGAACAGGTTCTCTCTGTCGTGGCTCGAGGCCGTCGGCGAGGCCGGACCCGCGGTCGGCCGGCCATCTATCCGCGAATCTTGGTTCGACGGTTGACCTCGCTGGTGTGGATGAGACGTGTCGGTACGCGTGTAAGAAGGGTGTCTCGCGTACCGCTCTACCACGTTTTCGCGTCACATCTGTCGCATCTAAGTGGTCAAGTGGTGCGACAGGGGCTCTCCACCACGCTTTTGCGTCATATCTGACGCGAAAACGTGCAAGAGAGGTGCGCGAGGGGGGACTTGATCACAGATCCCGGACAGATATGCCGAAGAACAGTGCTGGAGTGATATCTAATCTAGATCGCGGCGAGGTAACTGTCAACACTTACACTCGCAGTACATGGTGGAAGTATCTGTAGCAGAGCATTTTTCAGTTTCTTGCACCGATTGCTGGGAGTGAGATGTCGGCGCGCGGACGGTTGCCTGGGAGTCTGCGGAACTTACGCTCCCGATCTCGAATGCATTGCAGGGGTTGGAAGGTGCGCTGCGAGTCGCGAAGCGCCTCGGTCCGATCCCGGCAACGCAATACGCGATCAATACAGCCAGATGTGAAAGCTGGAGTGTGGCAGCGAACGGCCATTTGACTCGTTGTCTGGCTCGACAACTTTTGCGACTCGATCGTGTCGCCCCGGGACACGAGGCAGGATGGAGGTATGGGTGATGGGGTTCTCTACGACGGCTACTGTGGTGAGCCGATCGCGTGGGCGCGGGTCGGGGAGCCCGTCATCGGACACGAGTGGACCGAGCGCGGTCAGGTAGCTGTCACCGAGCGGCTGAGTCCAGCTGCAGCGGTACGCAAATACGGCCCGATCACCGAGGTCGTACTCGGACGCAACGGCGGCTTCAAGTCGGTCACATACGGTGCCAAGAAGTTTCTGTCCCGGTTCTTGGACCCGCGGGGCACCGGGTTGTATGACGATTCCGTCGTCGTTGTCGATGACCCTGCCAGGGAGAACTACGAGTGTCCCGTATGTGAAGTTCCACCTGGTGCGCCGTGCGTGAACAAGAAGAGGCAGCCCTGCTCGTCACACGGCAAACGGTCGCAGGGGCGCAGCCGCTGGGAAATCGCGCGGGTGAAGGCAGAAAGCGAGCGGGCCCAGGAAGCGGAGCGCGTCGCCCTCGAGAAATCTCGAGCTGCCGAGCAGCGGAAACGTGAAATGGCAACGCCACCCGCTCTCGGCGCCGTCTTGGAGGTCATGCGATGGAAGATGACCGAGCCTCCGACTCCGGAGTGGGTTCTCCAGGTCTCCGACCGTGTAACCGTTGAGCGAACCTATTCCAACCGAACGGTGGGAGGTACTGGCGAGGACGGGGCGCAGATGTTCGGGGCCCAGTCAGAGGCCACCGAGCATTGGTCAGTGATCTGTGGCCAGCCGACGTCGATGCGGCTGTCGTGTAGGAACGGCGTGGTTGGGGTGGTGTGTCGGATTCGGCATAGGGCGGGACTGCAGCTGCGCGAGGACGCACCGTGGGAATGAAGTACTGCTGAGGAACATGTTGAGGTCCACAACAATGTCACTCTTGAGGCACTTGGGGCTGCTGCACGACCGGGTGACAGCGTCACCTCCTCGTGCAGCAGTCCTGTCTATGCAGGCGATGCCCACCACCTTGAGTTCAACCACGTCATCCCGTTAGTCGAGGTCGTGCTGCGAGTGGCGAACTGGCCGATCACAATGCGGTTAGCGCAGATCGCTATCGAGCAGACGTGTCAGGTGTTGTGCTGTTTCGCCAAAGTCTTCTTTTGGATCTTGCCCATCGCGTTCTTCGGAAGATGGTCGACCACCCGAATTTCTCTGGGACGTTTGTGGACCGAGAGGTTCGTCGCGACGAAATCGATGAGTGCGGGTTGGTCAACAGAGTCCCCGACCACGTAGGCGACGATGCGTTGCCCGAGGTCGGCGTCATGAACGCCGATGACGGCGGCTTCCCGGACCGAGGGATGTGCTATCAGCGCTTCTTCGACCTCACCTGCGCCGATGCGGTATCCGCCGGATTTGATCATGTCCACCGATTCACGTCCGACGATGCGGTGAAAGCCATCGGCGTCGATGACGGCGATGTCGCCGGTGCTGAACCAGCCGTCGGTAGTGGTGACCTCCGCCGTCTTGTCGGGTTGGTTGAGGTAGCCGTCGAACAGCGTCGGTGCGCTGATTTCGAGCTGCCCCAAAGTCTTTCCGTCATGTGCCGCCAACTCACCGGTTTCGGTGCGAAGTCGGCTCCGGACTCCGTCGATGGGCAGCCCGACCCATCCGGGGCGGCGCTCGCCGCGGTATCGCGTGCTGACGGTGATGAGCGTCTCGGTCATCCCATAGCGTTCGATCGGCGCCATGCCGGTGAGTTCTCGCAATCCCTCGAAGACCTGGGTCGGTAGCGGGGCGCTGCCCGAGACCAGCAGCCGGGCTCGGGCGAGTTCCCTCGCCGAAGCTGGATCGGTGCACACCCGCGACCACACCGTGGGCACCGCGAAATACAGTGTCCCCGCAGCTGCGGCGTATCGCTTCGGGTCGGGGCGCACGGTGTGCACGAGCGGCGAACCGATTCGCAGTGCGCCGAGAACGCCCAGGATCAGCCCGTGGATGTGGAACAGCGGAAGCCCCTGTACCAGTGTGTCTTCGGCACTCCACTGCCATGCGTCCGCGACCGAATCCAGGCAGGCCGCGATCGCACGGCGCGAGACCACTACACCTTTCGGGGACCCGGTGGTTCCGGACGTGTAGATGATCAGCGCCGGTGCGTTCGGGTCGGGTTCGGGGTAGGTGGTCGAGGACCTGGCAAGGCTGTCCACCGTCAGAATCGGGATGCTGAGATCGTCGTGGCGGGGACCTATCCACAGTTCGGCGCGGGAATCGCTGAGGATATGTCGTCGTTCGGCGAGTCCGGAGTCGGAGGGCACCGGCACGGCGGTGGCGCCGACGAGCAGACACCCCACCACGGCGATCACGGTGTCGATCCCTGCGGTGGCGTCGATCGCGACGACCTCGGCCCCAGCGATCCGATCGGCGACCGCTGCGCCCGCGAGAAGCAGGTCCTCTTTGTGCATCGACTGCTCACCAACATTCACGATGGGGCGGTCGGTGCGGTCGTCGCGGTAGAGCGAGGTCAGCAGTGGTGGGGTCATACCTGTTCCTGACAGCAGGGCCGGATGTGACCGGCGATGACGGCGAGAGGGTTTGGGTCTAGTCCAACCCGGGGTCGAGTTCGGCGCTGGAGGTCGTGCGACTGGCCAGATGTGCGGTGCCCCATTCGGTATCGGCATCGGCATGGCCGTCGAGAATGCTCGCGGCGAAGTCGTTGTCGAAGTCGCGCAGCACGGTGTGCAGGTGGTTGCCGCCGGCGACGGCGTTCACAGCTTCGATCAGATGGTGGCGGGTCTGCACACGGAAGTAGTGGGGGTGACCGCGTTTCTGTGCACCGGCCCACGCGAAGGAGATGTCACCGATGCCGTAGTCGCGCAGCAGTTTTCGTTGCTGTTCTGCGGTTTCGGTGGGGAGTCGGTCGAGGTAGCAGTCGACGAGGCGCCACAGGATGTGCTGCTGGGATTCATCGAGTTCGGCGCCGCCGATCCCCGATGGCCGGTCTCGGACGAATTTCAGTGCGGCACGGTCGGGGTCGGTGATGACATAGTCGGGCATGCCGAGGTCGTAGCGGTCGGGGAATTCGTAAGCACCGATCTTGGGGACCTGACGGGTGACGAAGTCCGCGGGCGCGACCTCGTGGACTACCGCTCGAGCGCGCTGGTCGTCGTCGAGGGTTGCCAGCAGTTCGAAGCCCAATCCTTCGTCGTCGGCCAAAG
Organism: Nocardia sp. A7; assembly: GCF_046549215.1. Taxonomy (NCBI): domain Bacteria; kingdom Bacillati; phylum Actinomycetota; class Actinomycetes; order Mycobacteriales; family Nocardiaceae; genus Nocardia; species Nocardia sp. A7. The sequence goes on from NZ_JAJPWE010000004.1 coordinate 66,205, forward strand.
GGTGCAGAACACCGCTGTACTCGGTGGGTTGCTGGCCGAGAGCGCACGGGGTCGCCGAGATCCAGCGTTGTTCGACCACGGTGATATTGAGGCAGACGTGATGTCCGAGGAATCTCAGCGTCCAGGTGTCCTCGAAGCCGGGACGGCCGAAGAACGTCAGATAATAAGACTCTGAAGAACGCCAGGTCTGTAGTGCCGGGCCGAGAAAGTCGTGCTCGTAGTCGCGCAGGACGTGTTCGAGCTGCGGGATGGCCAGGACTTTGGTGAAGGTGCGCTGCGGCAGCGCGAGGCGAATCAGATCCCACACCAGCACACGTTGATGGCGATCGAGCATATGCAATGGCACACCGGTGCGATCGGGACGCGGAATGATGTCCCACTCCATCCGGCGAGGGTCGGTGAAGTCCTCGATGATCGCCGCCGCGCGTTGCGACGGATCGAAGGTGTCGATCAGGCCCATAGCCGTGACGAGCAAGGTGGTCGCGGTCTGTGGAGCCTCATACATTGCGGGCATCGGGGTCAGCTCCTGTTCTGCGGAGACGAGAGGGTTGAAGTGGGGTGGAGACCGAGCATGCGGTAGCGCCGCCTGCGGTCGCTGTATCGGTCCGAGTCGGACTGGCTGTGCAGCTCGCGCAGTTGGTTGCCGATCGCCGCGCGCAGTGTCGAGGCCAGCGGTTCGGTCGAACAGTGGTCATGCCCGACTATGACGTCGACTATTCCGTGCCCTGCCAGGACCGACGACGCGATGCCGAGTTCGGCTGCGACTCGCTGAGCATGATCGAGATCGTGGTGAACAAGCATGCTCGCTCCCTCCGGCGCCAAGGGACTCAGCCACGCGTACTCGGTGGCGATCACGCGGTCAGCGGGCAGCAAGGCGAGCGCGGCGCCGCCGGTGCCTTGTCCGAGCAGGACCGAGACCGTCGCGGTGGGCAGGGTGACCAGTTCGGTCATGCACCGGGCGATCTGCCCCGCGATCCCGTGTTCTTCCGCGGCTGTGCTCAGTTCCGCGCCCGAAGTGTCGATGATCGTCACCACCGGCAGTGCGAAGTCCGCGGCCACCCTGATCGCACGCCGGGCCGCGCGGATGTCGCAGACACCGATCCCGGTCGTGGTAGAGGAGTCCTCGGTGTAGGCGATCAGTACGCAACCGATGCCGCCCACTCGGGCGATCATGGTCGTGATCTGCTGTGCGGCATCGCCTTCGGCGTTGCCGTTCAACAACACCTCCGAGATCGCCAGCGTGTGCAGTAGTTGCCGCGCGTTCAGCCGGTCGGGCTCGCGGGAGGTGAGCACCGATTGCCAGCTGTCGCAAGGCTGTGACGGTGCGGGGGTAACGATTCGTGGCGTAGTCGCGGGGGTGTTCCTGTCGACCGGACGGTTCCGCAGATCCAGAATCCTGCTCAGCACGTCCGGCAGCTCACTCGGGGTGAGGACCGCGTCGATCAGTCCATGGTCGAACAGATTCTCCGCTCGTTGCACGTGATCCGGCAGCGCTGCCCCGGTCAGTGCTCGCACAACGCGTGGCCCGAGAAAACCGATGAGAGCGGCGGGCTCGGCGAAGGTGAGGTGGCCCATGGATGCCCAAGAGGCATAGACCCCGCCCGTGGTCGGGTGGCGCAGGTAGACCAGAAAAGGTAAACCGGCTCGCTTGTGGTCGGCGATGGCTGCCGCGATTTTCACCATCTGGACGAATGCCAGTGCGCCTTCCTGCATTCTCGTGCCCCCGGAGGCGGTGACCGCGAGCAGGGGCAGGCGCTCGCGGGTGGCCCGCTCGATCGTGGTCACGAGCCGCTCGGCGGCGGCGACGCCGATCGACCCGGCCAGGAATTCGAACTCACACGCCATGACCGCGAGGCGATGGCCCCGCAATCGCGCCTCGCCGGCGATGATCGACTCGTCCAGGCCGGTCTCGGCGCGGGCCGCGGCCAAACGCCGGGCGTAGTCGGGTGTGGTGTTCACCGACGGCAGCGCAGTGTGCCAGGTCCGCAGGGTGTCGCTGTCGAAGAGTTCCGACAGCAGCGTCTGGACCGGTGACAGCACCGACATGTGATCGGACATCGGGTTATCGATCCTTCCGTGCTGGCGCCGCGGTGTCGCGACGACAGACGGCAGCGTGGGTGAGAAGTTGTCAGCTGGTTTGCGGGAAGCCCAGATTGAGACCTCCGTGCGACGGGTTCAACCAGCGGGTGGTGACGACTTTGCCGCGGGTGTAGAACGCGACGCCGTCAGCGCCGTGGGCGTGGGTGTCGCCGAACAGTGAGTTCTTCCACCCGCCGAAGCTGTAGTAGGCCATGGGGACCGGAATCGGCACGTTGATGCCGACCATGCCGACCTCGACTTCGTTCTGGAATCGCCGCGCGGCGCCGCCGTCGTTGGTGAAGATCGCGGTGCCGTTGCCATACGGGCTGGCGTTGACCAGTTCGAGTGCTTCGTCGTAGCTGTCCACGCGCAGGATCGCGAGCACCGGCCCGAAGATCTCGTCGGTGTAGACGCTCATGTCCGGCGCCACGTGATCGAGGATGGTCGGTCCGAGCCAGAAGCCGTCGGCTCCGCCGTCGGCCTCGATCGAGCGACCGTCCAGCACGAGCGATGCTCCACTGTGCTCGCCCGCGTCGATATAGGAGGCGACTTTGTCGCGGTGGGCGGCGGTGATCAGCGGGCCCATGTCGTTGTCGCGGACTCCGGCGCCGACCCGTAGGGTGCGGGTCCGTTCTTCGATCTTGGCGACCAGTTCGTCGCCGATGCCGCCCACCGCGACTAGCGCTGAGATGGCCATACACCGTTCGCCCGCGGACCCGAACGCGGCGTTGACCGCGGCGTCGGCGGCCAGGTCCAGGTCGGCGTCGGGGAGGACGATCGCGTGGTTCTTGGCACCGCCCAAGGCCTGCACCCGCTTGCCGGCCGCGGTGGCGGTGCGGTAGACGTACTCGGCGATCGGGGTGGAGCCGACGAACGAGACGGCCTTGATCGACGGGTTGGTCAGCAGTTCGTCGACGGCGGTCTTGTCACCGTTGACGACGTTGAACACACCATCGGGCAGACCGGCCTCCGACCACAGCTGTGCCAGCCACAGCGCGGCGGAGGGATCCTTTTCCGAGGGTTTGAGCACGACGGTGTTTCCCGCGGCGATCGCGAGGGGGAAGAACCACATCGGCACCATCGCGGGAAAATTGAACGGGCTGATGATCGCCACGGGTCCCACGGGCTGGCGGATCGAGGCCACATCGATATTGGTCGAGGCGTTCTCGGTCATCCCGCCACGCAGTAGATGCGGTATGCCACAAGCGAATTCGACGACCTCTTGGCCTCGGCTGACTTCGCCGAGCGCGTCGGAGACGACTTTGCCGTGCTCGCTGGTGATGATCCGGGCCAGCTCCGGTTTGCGCTCGTTGAGCAGTTCACGGAACCGGAAAAGGATCTGGGTGCGTCGCGACAGCGAGGTGTCGCGCCACGCCGGGAAGGCCGCAGCCGCGGCGTCGATGACCGCGCGGGTGTCCTCGGCACCGGCCAGAGCGACGCGGCCGGTGATCTGGCCGGTAGCCGGATCGGTCACCGGTGCGGTCCCGGTTCCCGTTCCAGAATAGTGTTTGCCGTTGACCCAATGGGCGATGGTGGGCAGATGGTCGTCGACCACGAGAATCTCCGTTCGTTGCGGCGGGTGGGTGCCCGCGCCGGGGTTGGTCAGCAGTCGCTGTGTCGGGTGGTGGCGTCGACGATCGGGGTCGTCAACAGCCCCAATCGTTCGATCTCGACTTCCACGACGTCACCGGGCTGCAACAGCCACGGCGGATTGCGCACGTAGCCAACGCCTTCCGGCGTGCCGGTGGCGATGACATCGCCGGGATTGAGGGTGAAGGTCTCGCTGATCAGCGCGAGAACGTGCCCGATGTCGAAGATCATGTCGCGGGTGTTGCCGTTCTGGACCACGGTGCCGTTGACCCGGGTCCGAACGCTGAGTCCGTCACGTAGGTCACCGACCTCGTCGGTGGTGACCAGTGGTCCCATCGGGCCGCTGCGGTCACCGTTCTTGCCCAATGTCCATTGCGCGGTGAGTTTCTGGGCTTTGCGCGCGGTGAGATCGTTGAAGGTCGAGTACCCAAGGACCGCGGCGCGCGCGGTGTCGGGGTCGGTTTCGCACAGGGGTGCGCCGACGTAGGCGGCGACCTCACCTTCCCAGTCCAGGCCCGCCTCGCCGGCCGGGACCGGCGCCGAGGTGCCGCTGACGGTCAGCGACGAGGTCCATCGACCGAACAGGGTGGGGAACTGTGGAACCTGGAACGAGCCTTCGGCCGCGTGGGCTTTGTAGTTCAATCCGATACAGATCACTCGTGCGGAGTCCGGCACCGGTGGGCGCTGTTCGACCGAGTCGAGGCGCCGACGCCCGTCGGTCAGTTCAGCGGCTTTGGCGAGCCAGGAGGGGGTATCGGACCAGAAAGTGGCGACGTCGGTCACGGGAAAGACGTGATCGTCGCCGTCGAGGCGACCGATGTAGGTCGTGGAGTCGCCGGGTGTGCGCATTCCGATGAGTCGCATGGACCGGTCCTTACGTGTGTAGGTGCGTGGCGAGGAACGCGGCGGTGATCGAGAGATGATCGGGCCGATCGAATTCGGGGCCTTCATGGCCCGCGCCGCCGAGCATCAGCAACGTCGACTCGGCGCCTGCGCGAACCAGCGCGTCGTGCAATGCGGCACTCTCCGAGGCGGGAGTGATTCGATCCCGGTCGCCGTGCGCGATCAGGAACGGCGGGGCACCGGAGTGCACGCGCGCCAGCGGGCTGGCGGCACGAACCTGTTCACGGACGGTGGTGAGATCCTCCACACCGAACAGCGGACCCTCGAAGGCCGGCTTCAGCAAGTCACGTTCGAGCCAGCTGCGCAGACTGTTGCTCAGCAGGTCCGTTTGCCCGAACCAGTGCACCGCGGCGTCAACGGCACTCGACTGGTCCAAGTGTTCTCCGACGGTGCCCTCGAAGTCGCTGTCGCCCGCGGTCAGTGCGGTCAGACTGGCCAGTACCGCACCGGCCGAGGCACCCCAGATGCCGATGCGGTCGGTGGCCAGACCGTGGGTGGCGCCGTTGGCACGCAGCCACCGCACTGCGGCTTTGGTGTCGTGGATCTGGGCGGGAAACAGTCCTTGGCCGACGAACCGGTAGTTCGCCGAGGCGACCGCGATACCGCGCTCTGCGAGCGCGGTGAGCCGCTCCTCAGCACCGTCGGTCTTGTCCCCGACCTGCCAGCCACCACCGTGCAGGTACAGCACGACCGGCACCGAATGGGCCTGCGATGTCGGCCGGTAGATGTCGAGAGTGAGGGGCAGGTCGCCGACTCGGGCGAACTCCACCTCGGTGGTGATCCGAACAGTTGTCACTGTGAGCCTTTCACGCAGGAGCAAGATGTGCGGTCGTCGGTGTGATGGCGCCTCATGCGGCGGGCGCGGTCTCGGTGACCGTGATCAGATGCAGGCGGGCGGCGAGTTCGTCGACGAGATCACCGATCGCGTCGGTGGCGGCGACCCCGAAGATGTACCAATCCGGGCGCATGATGTAGGCGTCGGTGCCCGCGGCGTCGAGGAACGTTCGATAGGTGCCGTCGACGTCATCGATGGCGTCGGAGTCAGTCGGATCATCGAGCACCGCTACGGTGCAGCCGAGGCTGTCGAGAACTCGCTGCTGGGATCCGCTGAGTTGAGGGGAACGGCGACTGATCAGCTGGAAACCGTGTCCGAGCAGGTCGTCGCCGCGTCCTTGCGAGCCGTGGCGGCGAATGAAGCCTTGCGGAGCCAGACTGCCGGTGACCGTCGCCACCGAGTTGTCGGCTTCGCGGTGCAGGACCCCGTTCTCGAGCTTCGGGAACGGAGGTAGAGGCGGGGTGAGGTTGTTTCGCATGGCGTAGTTGCGTTGTTCGGCCTGCGTTTCGTCGACCATGTTGACGATCTCGGCGAGCTTGTGGCTGGTGACCACCAGTTCGGTGACGTGGGGTTCGCGTTCGTTCTGGTACTCGTCGAGCAACTGATCCCCGGCGATCCCGTTCAGGACCAGGTGCAGTTTCCACGCCAGGTTGCGCCCGTCTCGGATCGCCGAGCAACCACCCTGACCCATGTACGGGGTCATCGTGTGTGCTGCGTCGCCGGCGATGAATACCCGCCCAGCGCGCCACTGCTTGGCCACCCGTGTGTAGTAGTGATAGACCACTTGGCGGCAGATCGAGAAGTGTTCCTCGCCGAGACCGTGGTGGGAGCGCAGAAATTCCCACGCGACCTCGGGTTCGTGCATCTGATCATCGGTTTCGTTGTCGGCGACGCGCATTTCGAAGCGTTGCCGATCGGTTCCCAGCGGCATGTACATGTGCGGTCGCTGGGGATCCATGATCATGATCAGCTTGTCGAACTGCTCGGGCAGCGGCTTGTTCTTGTTCATGTCGAAATTGAGCCAACGCTCGTGCATCCCGAAGTCGGTCATCTCGATACCGGCAGCTTGGCGCACCGAACTGTTGGTGCCGTCGGCGCCGATCACGTACTTCGCGCGTACCACCCAAGCGTCCTGGTGATCGTGTGAGCCTTTCGGTCGCACGGTCACTTCGACATGATCGTCGTGGGTGACCAGCCCGATCACTTCGGTCCCGCGGAACACATCGACGTTATCCATCGCGTCGACGCGTTCACGCAGAGTCGCTTCGACATCGGGCTGGAAGATCGAATTGTGGGCAGGGAAGCCACACTGTTCGCCGGTCCAGTCCACGGTGAGCAGCGGATCAGCATCGGCATCGCCGAACAGGCAGGCATCCAGGACCACTGATGTCGACAGGGCCCTGTCGACATCAGTGCCGGTGGCCTGCACCGTGCGGCATGCCTCGCCATCGAAGGTGACCATTCGAGGCAACGGGTACACGGCCTCGTGCCGCTCGAACACCGCGACCCGGTGCCCTTGGCTACCCAGAGTCGACGTAGCAACCTCACCCGAAGGTCCGTAGCCCACGACCACGACGTCGTAAAGGTCAGACACTTTAACTCCTTCTAACGGTTGTCCCGCTACCGTCGGCCAGAGTACCCATAAAACCTCCGAACCTTTAAGCGGTTTTATGAGTGTTGCCGGTCACGTCGAACGTGTCAAGTGGTTCAGCTCACTTATTTGAGGAAAATGGCGTTCGGCGCCGAGGCGATGCCGCCGGGCGCCGGGCTCGGGGCGCTGACGAGCATGCCTTCGTAGATTCCGGTCGCCACGCAGTCGCGAGCCAGATCATCGAGCCACCACAACTCGCCCAGTGCCATGCCGAAGCTGCCGATGAGCATTTGATGGATGAAGCCGAACGGGGCCGCTTGCGGGCTGGTGTCGGCGGGCCATGCCTCCACGGCGAAGGTGTCCGAGGCTATCGCGGCAGCATGGGTGTTCCACAGGTATCGGCATACCTGTTCGCTGTGCGCCAGTCCCGGGGCCCGCAGTTGCCGCGGTAGTTGTTTGCGGGTCTCGAGTGACTGCTCGGTGTACCACTTCGCGAACCCGGTGTGCAGCAGCAGGATGTCACCCGGCAGGTACTCGACGCCCGCCGATACGCGGGCAACTTCCAATTCCTCTGGCCCGAATTCCACCGTGTCGCCGGGGTCGTAGGGACGCCCGAGTGTGGCCATGGCCGCGGGCATGTCCAAGACTATGCCGCGCCCCACGATGCCGTGCGCGGCCCACTTGTCGACACCGTTGCGCCCCGCGCGCACCTCGTCGGCAGTCACGCCGTTGTAGTACACCTGGCGGCTGTAGCCGATGTGGGCCAGCGAGTCCCACTGACTGCCCGCCTGGGGATAGACGTTGTCCCACACATCGTCGAACCCGATACCGCCGGGTTGAGCGATTACATGGTGACGCGGATTGCCTCGGGCACTGTTGAGCGGGGGGTCGAACACTCCCCATGTCGCGTCCAATGGGAACCGTGCCCCGCGCCTCACCAGGGCGGCGGCAGCGGCGGCTCGCTGCGGGGTCAGCAGGTTGATCAAACCGAGTTCGTCGTCGTCTCCGAACAGGCCCCATCCACTGCGACCCCCGTCCGGCATCGAAGGCAACTCGTCATAGGTGGGCAGGCCGCTCATCGGCACCTCCGATTTCCGTCAGCAAGACCACCAGCAGCATCGCGTTCTCGGCGGTCCGATTGCGCAGGGACCGCACTTCGCCACGGGGCAGAAACACCGAATCGTGCGCGGCCAGAGTGAGTGAAGCCTCTCCGAGGTGCCCGTTGAGTTCGAGCTCACCGGCGAGGACGACGTAGATCGTGTCGGCCGCCGTCGGTGAGGCCGCTACTGCAGATCCGGGCAGGTAGGTCGAAACGGACACCGCGGCCTTGTCCGGGCCGCCGACTTCGGAGCCCTGCAAACGTCGCGAGTCGACCCCCGTGTGCCCGTGGGCCTGGTAAGGGACTGCCTGAGCCGCGCGGATCAGATGCATGACGGGTTCCTCCGAATCCTGATGTGAGCACGCGTGATCACCAAGGCAGGTCCAGCGCCGGTCGGGGCAGGAAGCCACCGCGCTCTGTTACCGCACGCGCCACGTGCTCCTTGGACTGTTCCAACCGCTTCTGCACGGTCGACCAGTCCGCACGGAGGCGACCACCGGATTTACGAATCTCGCCGGCGATCATGACGGTGTCGATATTGGACGGTTGCGCCTGGGTGATCAGCGTCGCATAGGGGTCGATCATCGGTGCGGTGTTCACCGCGTCGGTGCGTACAACGATGAGATCGGCTTGCTTTCCAGGGCGCAGACTGCCGATCCGGTGTGATTGTCCCAGGGCCTCCGCGCCCCAGATCGTGGCCGCTTTCAACATGGTTTCGCACGACGGTGGAACCGACAACGGCGCCTTCCCCGTCGCCATGCGTTCGTCGGCGTCCAAGAGTCGTCCGACCTGCATCGCGGTACGTGCCTGCTGCAGCAGGCTGCCCGACACAGACGTGGTGACGTCACAGCCCAACGTGCAGTGGCCGCCCGCGGCGAGCACTCGCTCGGTGGCCGGTCGGCCCATCCCCATGGCCATCTCCGCTTCCGGGCACGTCGACACCGAACCGCCGGACTCCACCACGCGACGAAACTGGTCCGGTGTTGCGTAGTTCAGGTGCACCCACACGATGTCCGGACCGAGCAAGCCCGCCCCGTCCAGGACCTCGATGTCATCGACAGGATCGTTGAAAAGAATCGCCAGAGCGTTGGTGGTGCTGCGCAATCCCAGACGCCGCGCACCCTCCAACTCCGCGCGGATGCGCTCCAGACCGACCTCCGGCAGATCCGACAGCGCGATACCCAAGGTCACGAGAGCGTCGTCCGCCGCCAGCCTGCCCTTGCGCAGAGACTCGGCCAGGTGCAGGCAACCCTGTGCAGAGTCGAGCGACTTGTGCTGGCCCACAACATCATTGAATCCGAGAGCGAACTGGCTGCGACCCCCGGAGGCAATGGTCCCATCGATGGCAGCCTCGGCGTGATCAGGCGAAGAAATCGAATGGGAGAAGTCCAGGACGCTGGTGACCCCCGCGTCGATCGCCTCGAGCATCCCGGCGAGATTGCCCACCTCGATATCCTCGGGCCGATAGACCGGCGACGCCTGAAATCGCACACTACGGAAGTAGTCCTTCAGGACCATGTCGGCGGTCACCCCACGCAGTCCCGCCTGCCATACATGCCGGTGCGTGTCCACCAATCCGGGCGCCACGATGCAGTCGGTGGCATCGATCTGCTCGGCATCGGCCGTAATGGACGGTTCGATCGCCACGATCTTGTCGTCCTCGATCAAGACATCCGCTCGCTGCGGGAGCCAACCCGGCTCCATAGTGACGACCGTTCCGCCCTTGACCACCACTCGTGACATCGCTGCCTCCTCGATTCGAGATCCATGATTGTGTGACCGGAGCCACCCGCGCAGCCTATAACATCCGAACCTTTTGATGGTTTGCAGGTTGATATTGCCCAGGGCTGCGCAATCATGCAGATCTCTGGTAAATTACCCAAGTGGTTAATGGGGTACAGACACGAGCAGAAGCGCTTGCAGCGAACATTGCCCAAATGATCATCGAACGCGGCCTCAGCGCAGGCGACTGGGTCGGCACTATGGATGAACTGCGCGAACAGACGGGCTTCGCGCGCTCCACTGTCAGCGAAGCCGTTCGTCTCCTTGCCGATCGGGGCAGCATCGACATCCGGCCCGGGCGGGGCGGTGGCCTGTTCGTCGCCAACCTCAGCCCCGTCGTCCGTCTGCGACACACCCTGTTGACCGTCCGGGAACAGCCGACCACCGTCGCCGACGCCATCGCCGTCCGAGACGCACTCGAACTTCTCGTCGACACCGACGCAGCACGCCACCGCGACGCAGATGACATCGTCGCCCTGCGCACCCTGCTGTCCAAACTCAAGCAGTCGACCTCCGACGTCGATGCGTTCATGCGCGCCAATTGGCAACTCCACGAACGCATCGCCCAAATCACAACCAACCACATGGCCCGCGCGGTCTACCTGAGCATGACAGCATGCATCAAGGACCTCTCCGCGCACGCTGACCCTGAAACCCCCACCGACGATGCCGGCTACTACCAGCACCGGGTTGCCATTCACAGCGAACTGGTCGAATCCATCATCGCCGGCGACACCGAACGCACTGTCAAGGCCGTGGAAAAACACCACGGACTCCTCAAGATCTAGGTGTTGCTGGGTATGACGCCACCAACGTTGCGGGCGGCGTGTGGGAAAGCGCAAATCGAGCACCGATGTCGCGTGGGCCGAGCCCATCAGGGCAGATCACGCGACATCGCCAGGCGGATTGGCGTAGAGATCCCGGATCTTGGTCATCTGTCGGCGAACTCGGGGTCGATGCTGGCCTTCCACTCCATGGCGGCCTGCCACTACGCGCCCGCCACGTTCAAGATTTGCCGCATCGGTTCCCAGCCGAAATCAGCAATAACGTTAGTACACAACATATCCCGAGGATCGACAGGCTTCAGTTAGAGAACGGCCAGCCCAGGCCCTGGATCCATCGGCTGCGACTGCCCTCGTCGGCCGTCGCTTATCGGCTACTGGTGATGGCTGACACCCACCGCGTGACGTCTTCCCTCGCAGCGCTGGCGTCCTCACCTCGGATAGCGAGGCCGTCGGTGACGGTGGCATCGGGGCAGAGCTTCGCGTAGTCGGCGAAGACGCTGCCTTGCCCGACCGCATAGGTGAGGAATGGGTGGATGGTCTTGCCCGCGAGCGCGCCGGTGGCGTCGAGAAACGTTCGGATGATCATCGGCGCGCGCGTGTTCCAGACCGGGCAGCCGAGGATGATCCTGTCGTAGCTGGAGAGGTCGGGCAGGGTACCGGCGATCTCCGGGCGTGCGTCGTCCTGCTGTTCGAGCTGATTGCGTTGCACGGTCTGTTCGTAGTCGTGTGGGTAGGCGTCGGCTTCGGTGATGCGGAACATTTCCGCACTGGTCTGTTCAGCGATCATCTCCGCGACGACCTGCGTGTTGCCGATGTCGAGGTCCTTGCGGTTGCCGTGCCAGTAGTTCTCGCCGGGGCGGGAGAAGTAGACCAGGAGTGCGCGCATAGTGCCCTCCGAGGCGGATGCTGTGGGCGACCGGCTGGTTGGAGGGCTCTGGGTACACGCGGTCAGGGCCGTGGCGAGCCCGGCGGCGGTGCCGACCAGGAGCGTGCGGCGGTCGAGACCGGTCATGGAAGAAGGCCGTTCTGCGGCAGCCGGCGGTAGATCTCGTCGGTGACCGGCTCGAGCCACTCGTTGCTGACGTTCTGGCCCGGGGTGATGAAAGCGAGATGGGAGAACCACGAGTCGGCCTTCGCACCGTGCCAGTGCTTCGTACCTGCCGGAACCCGAACTACCGAGCCCGGTTCCATGCTGACAGGGTCATCTCCCTCGGCCTGGTACCAGCCGCTGCCCGCCGTACACAGCAGGATCTGGTCACCACCACCGTCGGTGCCGTGGTGGATGTGCCAGTTGTTGCGGCATCCCGGCTCGAAGGACACGTTGCTGACCGGGACGTTCCCGTCGGTCAGCGGGGCCAGATAGCTCTGCCCGTGGAAGTACTGCGCGTAAGCGTCGTTCTTGTCCCCGAGTGGGAAGATCTGTTCGAACTCGTTCTCACTCATGACTCTCCTTGTTCTGATCGTTGTTGACCGTGCCGACAATTTCGAAGCTCAGGTGACAGTGACGCCGTGTTGATCAGGCTTCGGGGATGTCGAGGGCGAAGTTCTCGCGGGTGATCCGTTCGGGTTCGGGGCCGCCTCGAAGGCCGGTGTCCAGCGCGTCGATCGAGGCGAGTTCGGTGTCGGTGAGGGCGAAGTCGAAGATGTCGAAGTTCTCGGCGATGCGGCTGGGGGTGATCGACTTCGGGATCGCTTGGCGGTGCTGTTGCAGGTGCCAGCGCAGCATTACCTGGGCCGGTGTTTTGCCGTGGGTCGCGGCGATGTCGGCGATCACCGGGTCCTGCAGGGTCGAGGTGTGGGCGCTGTCGCGGTAGAAGGTGATGCCGCCGATCGGTGACCATGCCTGGTTGAGAATCCCGTAGTTGCTGTCGGTGGCCAGCAACGCGGATTGACGGAAGTAGGGGTGGACCTCGATCTGGTTGACCGCGGGCACCACGGTGGTTGCCTCCAGGAGGCGCTGGAGATGGTCCGGCATGAAATTGGAGACGCCGATAGCGCGAACTTTCCCGTCGGCGAGCAGGGTTTCCAGGGCTTTGTAGGCCTGGATGGTCAGGTCGAATTCGCCCGGTAACGCCTGGTGCAGGATCAGCAGATCGATCTGGTCCAAGCCGAGTTTGCCCGCGCTCTTGGCGAACGAGTGCAGGGTCTGGTCGTAGCCGTAGTCGGTGATCCAGGTCTTGGTTTCGACGAAGACCTGATCGCGGTCGATACCCGAACGGTGCAGCGCTTCACCGACCTCGCGTTCGTTACCGTAGGCAGCGGCGGTGTCGATGTGACGGTAGCCGACATCGAGTGCGGTCCGCACGGCGGCGATGGTCTGCTCAGGTGGGGTCTGGAACACCCCGTAGCCGAGGGCGGGGATAGTGACGCCGTTGTTGAGGGTGAGGTCGGGAACGATGTAGTCGGTCACAGGTTGTCTCCTTCGAGTGGTGGTGTCCGCGATGAGGGTGGTGGCGCCGAATACGTGGCCGAGTTCGCACCGCGGCTGTGGTTGCCCATCGAATGATCTGCTCGACCCCGAGCTGACGCGCCTCGAGGTGCCCGACAGCAGTCAGCGATCATGGTTTGTCGAGGTCCTGCATAGTCAGGACGAGTTTGCCGACCGCTTCACCGGAACGCAGCCGATCGGCGGCTTGCTGGTATTCCGTCAGGTCGACGGTTCGGTCGATGACCGGTCGGATCTGTCCGCGGGCGACGACAGGAATCACTTCGGGCAGGAGTCCGGCGATGACATCGGCCATCTCCTGGTCGCGGGAGAACCCGAACGACACACCGTGCACGGTGAGGTGACGGTAGGACAGGTCGTCGAGGTCGATGGCAGAGGTAGGACCTGCGAGGCGGCCGATGTTGACGACGTGACCGTCGATCTTTGTCGCAGCAAGACACTGGGCGAAGGTCTGGCCTGCGATGTGGTCGAGCACCACGTCCACGCCTTGTTGATCGGTGGCGTCCAGGGTCGCCTGGGTGAGGTCCTGTTCCTCGGTGACGATCACGGTGTCGACCCCGGCTCCTTTCAGTAGATCACGCTTGGCTGCGGTGCGGGTGGTGCCGATGACCTGGGAGGCGCCGAGGGCGCGGGCCAACTGTGCTCCGATGAGACCGATTCCGGTCGAGGCGCCAGTGATGAGGACACTCTGGCCTGCGGTGAACCCGGCAATGGTGAGCGAGCCGTGCTCGGTGAGCAACCCGGTCGGCAGCGCGCACGCCACCGCGGGATCGAGGTTGTCCGGGCGTGGCAGGACGAATCGCTGGTCGGCGACGACATACTCGGCGAACGACGAGGGTATCGATCCCATTACCTGGTCGCCGACCTGCCAGCCATCCACACCGTCGCCGAGCTCGACCACTTCACCGGCGTATTCGAATCCCGCGATGAACTCGTTGCCGTGCCCGCCGCGTGTCGGGTCGGCCTCGGCGAGCATCGGCAGATCGGCGTTGTTGGTGGCCGCTGCCCGGTTGCGGATCAGGATCTGGCCCGGTGCCGGTTGCGGGCGCGGGACTTCCCGAAGTACCCATTCGGGTCCGATCCCGGAAATAAGTGCGCGCATCGAGCTTGTCACTGTGGTTCTCCTGTCTCTGGAGGAGCTCGGGGAAACGTCCCGGCAGCCCGAGATCGCGCCGGTCAGCACGACATCGAGTCCAGGTAGGTGGTGACGGCGAGGATCGTGATGGCGATTGTCGGCGTGTACCGGGCCAGGCGATCGAATCGTGAGCGGGGAACTCGTTCGTCGTCGTTGTCGAGGGGCGTCACTGTTTGTCGACGGATTCGTCGGTTCGCTCGGCGGTGGCCGCCAGACTTGCGAGGAGCTGCAGGCCGTCCGCGGCGGGCGTGTCCGCGGGGGCGGTGTAGACGAGCAGGGTCAGCCCGGGGTGGGCCGGGAATTCCATCGCCTCGAAGTCGAGATCGAGGCGGCCGACGGCGGGGTGGTGCAGGGATTTGTGTCCGGTGCGGTGGAAGCGGACGTTGTGGGCGGCCCAGCGGGTGCGGAAAACTTCACTGCGCGTGGATAATTCGCCGATCAGCTCGATGAGCTGTTTGTCGTGGGGGTTGCGGCCTGCTTCGGAGCGCAGCATGGCGGCGATGTCGTCGGCGGCGCGTTCCCAATTCACGAAGAACTCGTGGGAGGCGGGGTCGAGGTAGACGAAGCGGGCGGCGTTGGCCGGGCGACGGTCTTCGGTGAGCATTGGTGCGTAGAGGGCGTTTGCCAAGGCGTTGGCGGCGAGCATGTCGTGGCGTGCGTTGCGGACCCAGGCGGGGGCGTCGGTGATGGCGTCGAGCAGTTGCTGGATGGACGTGGTGACTCCGGCGGTGGGTTTGGGGCGGCGTTGTCTGGCCGGAGTCGGTGCTGCTGCTCGGGCGAGGTCGAACAGGTGGGTGCGTTCGGCGTCGTCGAGCTGCAGAGCGCGGGCGAGGTTGTCGAGCACGCTGTCGGAGGCGCCGGCGAGGTTGCCGCGTTCCATGCGCACGTAATAGTCGATGCTCACTCCGGCTAACAACGCTACTTCTTCGCGTCGTAGCCCGGTCACGCGCCGGTTGCCGCCGAAGGCGGGTAGACCGGCCTGTTCGGGGGTCAGGCGGGCCCGGCGAGAGGTGAGGAACTCGCGGACCTGTGCGCGGTGTTCGTCCATGTTCTCCACGGTAAACGCGTTTCCGCGGATGTTGGGGGTACTGCTGTTACCCGGAAGAGCCGTCACTGTCGCGATCACGCGCACTGGCGTGTACTCGATGGCGTGACGACCTCCGATACGCCGATCGACGACCGCGGCAACCCCGCGGCGATCCTCGCGGTCGTGTTGGGTAGCTACTTCATGATCTTGTTGGACAACTCGATCATCTTCACTGCGCTGCCGACGATCCGCACCGCGCTCGACCTGAGCGTCACCGGCCTTTCGTGGGTACAAGACGCCTACACGCTGGTGTTCGGTGGCTTGCTACTGCTGGGCGCCCGCGCCGGAGACCTGCTCGGGCGGCGCCGGGTGTTCATAACCGGTCTGGCAGTGTTCTCGATCGCGTCGTTGCTGGTCGGGGTGGCACCGAGCGGATGGTGGATGATCGCGGCTCGCGCCCTGCAGGGTGTCGGCGCGGCCATCGTCGCGCCGACGTCGCTTTCGTTGTTGACCGCGAGTTTCCCCGAAGGGCCACTGCGCTCGCGCGCGGTGGCCTGGTACGGCGCAACAGCGGGAATCGGCGCCAGTCTGGGGCTGGTGCTCGGCGGCGCACTCGCCGACTGGATCTCGTGGCGTGCTGGGTTCTTCCTCAACGTCCCGATCGGCATCGCCATGATCGTCTTGGCGCCGCGATATCTCCCCGAGACCGCGCGCAGCACCGGCCGTTTCGATGTCGCCGGTGCGGTCAGCGCGACTCTCGGTGTCGGCGCGATCGTCTTCGGAGTCATCAATTCTGGTGAGAGTGGCTGGGCGTCACCGGTCACTGTCTGGGCGCTGCTGATCGGCGTGATTCTGCTCGCGGTGCTGGTGGCGGGGGAGAAGCGTGCTGAGCAGCCGATCATGCCGTTGCGGTTGTTCGGCGACCGGCAGCGCGTCGGCGCGTACCTGGCCCGTCTGTTGTACATGGGTGCGATGATCGGGTTCTTCTACTTCACGACCCAGTTCATGCAGAACGTGCTCGGGTTCAGCGCGTTGCAGGCCGGAGTCGCGTTCCTGCCGATGACGGTCGTGAATTTCGTTGTCGCGATGGCTATTCCGCGGTTGGTCGCCCGGTTCGGTGAAGTACTGCCACTGCTCGGCGGGATCGCGCTGACGCTGGCAGGAATGGTCTGGTTGAGCGGGGTCGCGCCGGGCAGTTCCTACTGGGTGGGAGTCGCCGCGCCGATGCTGTTGATCGGAGCGGGTCAAGGATTGGCGTTCGCGCCACTGACCTCGGCGGGTATCGCTGGTGTGCCTGCGCGCGATGCGGGGGCGGCCTCGGGTCTGGTCAACACCTTCCACCAACTGGGTATGGCCCTGGGATTGGGAATCCTGGTCGCCATATCCGCGAATACCGAGCCCGAGCAGAGCTCCGCGGTCGAGGCGATGGCCGCTCTCGTGCGAGTCGCACTCGCAGGCGCGAGCGCGTTACTCGGTGTGTGCCTACTGGTGGCGTGTGCGCTCATCGGACTTCGGCCAGGGCGCGCCCGTCAGAACCGGGTCGAAGGTTTGCGGCACGGCGAACCGATAGCCGCGGCCTCGGCGGGTAGTAACTGAGAGATAGCGAATTGGAGGGATAGATGCGATGGAAGAGGAACACGATGACCGATGCCGCACACCTGACCCCGGCGCAGCAGCTGATCGGGGACTTCGCCCCGAAGCTGGTCTCGCTGACCGATGACGTGCTGTTCGGCGATGTCTGGGCGCGCCCGGAACTGAGTCCGCGTGACCGCAGCATGATCACGTGCGCCGCGCTCGTTGCCGGTGGTAACACCGAGCAGCTTCGCGGACACCTGGGCCGCGCGATCGACAACGGTGTCACCCGCCCCGAGTTGGTCGAATCGATCGTGCACCTGGCCCTCTACGCGGGTTGGCCGCGCGCGATGTCGGCGATCACCGTCGCCAAGGACCTGTTCGAGGAGAAGGAGGACAACGCATGAGCGCGTGGACCGAATCCGATCTCACCACGATCGGGGATGCCACCGAATTACAGGCCACCTCGCGGCGCAAGGACGGAAGCTTGCGGAATTACGTGACGATCTGGGGTGTGCGGGTCGGTGACGACATCTTCGTCCGCTCCGCTTACGGCGCCGACAACCCTTGGTTTCGTCGAGCCGTGACGGCGGGTGCCGGCAGGGTCCGGGCCGGCGGTGTCGAACGCGATGTCACCTTCATCCGGGTCGGACCGGATTCGAGTACGCATTCCGATATCGACGCCGCGTACCACACCAAATACGACCGATACGGCCCACAGATCGTCGGCAGTGTCGTCGGCGAGCACGCCACCGAGGTCACCTTGCGCCTCGATCCCCACATTTCCTGAACCCACCAAGGAGACATTTCATGCGAGCGACCTACATGTACGCCCCAGGCGACGTCCGTGTCATCAATGTTCCGGACCCCGTCATCACCGATCCCACCGACGCGGTGGTGCGCATCGTCAAGAGCTGCATCTGCGGCTCTGACTTGCACCCTTACCATTCGATGGCGGCCAGCACCCAGGGCAGCCCGATGGGGCACGAGGCCGTCGGGGTAGTCGAGGACATCGGCGCCGATGTCACCACGGTGAAGAAGGGTGATCTGGTGATCGCCCCGTTCGCCTGGTCCGACGGCACCTGCGAATTCTGTCGCGAAGGTTTGCAGACGTCGTGTCGTCACGGTGGTTTCTGGGGCGGCGGGAAGGTCGGCGGATTGCAGGCCGAAGCGGTGCGTGTGCCGTTGGCCGACGGCACGCTGTACCCGGTCGCGGTCGAGGAGAACTCCCCGCTGATCCCGTCGTTGCTGACCTTGTCCGATGTGTACGGCACCGGCCACCACGCCGCGGTGAAGGGGCGGGTGAATGCCGGGACCTCGGTCACCGTGATCGGTGATGGTGCGGTCGGCCTCATGGCGGTGCTCTCGGCCCGCCAGCTCGGCGCCGAACAGATCATCCTCATGGGCCGCCACAAGCAGCGCACTGACCTCGGTCGCGAATTCGGCGCCACCGACGTGGTCGCCGCACGCGGTGACGAAGGCATCGCGGCGGTGCGCGACCTGACCGGCGGCGACGGCACCCACGTCGTCCTCGAAGCTGTCGGCCACATGCCCGCCTACGAGCAGGCCATCGGCGTCGTGCGCCCAGGCGGCGTGATCAGCCGTGTCGGAGTTCCCCAATATGCCGACGCCCCAGTCGGTTTCGGCACTTTGTTCGGCCCGAACATCACCCTCACCGGTGGTCCCGCGCCCGCCCGCGCCTACATCGATACCCTGCTGCCCGGTGTCCTCGACGGCAGCGTCGACCCCGGCAAGGTGTTCGACCGCGAGATCGGCCTCGACGAGGTCGCGGACGGCTACCGAGCCATGGACGACCGCGAAGCCCTCAAGGTCCTGCTCCAGCCCTGACGAAGAGAGGATCGACATGAGTGAGGTCATCGTTGTGGTCGGCGCCGGTCAGATCGGCCAGGCGATCGCCCGCCGTGTCGGCGCGGGCACGAAGGTGCTTTTGGCCGACTTGCGCCAGGACAATGTCGACGCCGCGGCAAAAGTACTCGGCGACACCGGATTCGACGTCGACACCGCCACCGTCGACGTCTCCGATCGCGCTTCGGTCCACGCACTGGCCACCAGCGCGGCCGGACTCGGTGCGGTCACCGGCCTCATTCACGCCGCCGGTGTCTCACCCAGCCAAGCACCACCGGCGGTGATCCTGGCCGTCGACCTCTACGGCACGGCCCTGGTCCTCGAGGAATTCAGCAATATCATCGCAGCCGGCGGCTCCGGGATCGTCATCGCCTCGCAGTCCGGGCATCGCCTACCTGCCCTGACCGCCGAACAAGACGCCGCGCTGGCCACCACCCCTACCGAGGAACTGCTGGAGTTGCCCATGCTGGCGCCTGAGCAGGTCACCGACCCGTTGCACGCCTATCAGCTGGCCAAACGCGCGAATTCGTTGCGGGTGAAAGCCGAAGCTGTGCGCTGGGGCGAGCGTGGCGCTCGGGTGAACACGATCAGTCCCGGCATCATCTTCACCCCGCTCGCCACCGATGAACTGACCGGCCCACGTGGGGCGGGGTACCGGCGCATGCTCGAACTGTCACCGGTCGGGCGCGGCGGGACCCCGGACGAGATCGGCGCGCTCGGCGCGTTCCTGATGGGCCCCTCCGGCGCGTTCATCACCGGCAGCGACATCCTCGCCGACGGCGGAGTCACCGCCTCGTGGTTCTACGGGCCGCTGGCGCCCGAGTAGGGCTCCACCCGAGGGCGCACCGGTGCGCCCGTGCGTCCAGTCGACGGAGGTACCTCGTGCTCGGTCTCGAACTTGTTGTGGCGTTGGGTGTTTCGATTATGGTGTGCCAGATCACCGGTCGTCGCCTGCATGTGGCGCCGACGATTCTGCTCGTGGGCGCCGGTGTGCTGCTGTGGTTCGTGCCTGCCCTGCGGGCCGTGCATCTGCCACCGGAGGCGATGCTGCTGCTGTTCCTGCCCGCGCTGCTGTACTGGGAAGCGATCAGTACCTCGCTGCGGCAGCTGCGCGCCGACTTCCGCGGCGTCATGCTGATGGCCACGGTCCTGGTCGTCGCCACCGCCGCCGCAGTCGCGGTCGTGGCGCACGCGGCAGGCATGCCCTGGGGCCCGGCATGGGTGCTCGGCGCGGCACTGGCACCCACCGACGCCACCGCGGTCGGCGTCATCTCGCGGCTGCTGCCAGCTCGGCAGATGTCGCTGCTGCGCGCGGAAAGCCTCATCAACGACGGAACCGCGCTGGTCGTCTACGGGGTGGCCGTGGCGATCGCGGTCGGTGAGCAGCAGTTCAGCTGGCCGCGCATCGGGGAGATGTTCGTGGTGTCCTATGTCGGGGGTGTGTGCGTCGGAATCGTCATCGCGTGGGTCGGTCTGTGCGTTCGGCGCCACCTCGATGACCCGCTGCTGATCAACCTCGTCATCGTCTTGACTCCGTTCACCGCGTACCTACTCGCCGAGTTGATCCACGCGTCCGGGGTGCTCGCCGTGGTCGTGGCCGGTCTCGCGGTCGCGCGGGTGGCGCCGCGGATCGGTTCCGCGCGAGCCAGACGCATGACGGAGGACACGTGGTCGTTGGTCACGTTCCTGCTCAACGCCAGCCTTTTCGTGCTCATCGGGCTGGAGGCGCAATCCGCGGTGCGCAACCTCGAAAGCATGAGCATCACCGGTGCGGTCGGTCTCGTGATGGTCGTCGCCGTCGTTCTGCTGGTGGTGCGCTTGGTGTTTCAATTCGTCGCGATCTACCTCATCCGGGCGCTCGATCGCCGCCCTTCGCAACGCGAGCGGCGGGTCAGTCACCGCTCGCGCATCGTTACCAGCATGGCCGGGCTGCGTGGTGCGGTGTCGGTCGCGGTGGCACTGTCGGTGCCCGAAACCTTGGACTCCGGTGCGCCGTTCCCCGACCGGGACCTGATCATCTTCGTCACCATCGGCGTCATCGTCGTCCAATTGTTGCTCCAGGTGCCTGTACTTCCAGCGGTGGTGCGCTGGGCGCGCCTGCCCGCAGATCGCTCGTCCGAACAGGAATATCTGCTGGCCGAGATCACGGCCGTGCAATCAGCCCTCGACGCACTCGACGACACCGCCGCAGCACTCCACACCGATCCCGCGATCGTCGAACAGGTCCGCCGCGGCTACGAAGACCACCTCCAAGCGCTGCGTGCCGCCGGTCGTCACGAAGCCGGGGAACGACCGCTTCCCAAACAGCAATACGTCGCACTGCGCCGGGCGTTACTGGATCACAAGCGCGACACGGTGATCCACCTACGGGATCAGAAACGCATCGACGACACTGTCCTGCTCCGTGTGCAAACCGAACTCGATACCGAGGAAGCGCAACTGTCACCGCGCCCGGAACTCGAGTGAAGAACACGCGTCGTGCCCACCTAGCGCTCTGGCATTCGCGGTTGCTTGGGAGGTACTGCCAATACCCCGAACGAGCGTCACTCCCGGGACGGCCGTCGGAGTCGTTCACTGGAGCCCCTAGGCGGAATCCAGCAAACATCCCCACCGATCTGAAAAGGAAGTGCCCGAATGCCCACGACAGTAAATGCCTACGGAACCTTCGAAGCCGGTGCCGCGCTGCAGCCGCTCTCCATCGACCGCCGCGACGTCGGCCCGCATGACGTCCAGCTCGACATCCTCTACTGCGGAATCTGCCACTCCGACATCCACTTCGCCAGCGGCGACTTCGGGCCGCTGCCGGTGAGCCCGCTGGTGCCCGGGCACGAGATCGTCGGCGTGGTCACAGCAACCGGTGAGGCGGTGACCAAGCACAGGGTCGGGGACCGGGTCGGTATCGGCTGCATGGTGGATTCTTGCCGGGAATGTGAGAATTGCGTTGCGGGGCAGGAGCAGTATTGCCTTAACGGGCACACCCTGGTCTTCGGCAGCCCTGACCGCGACGGGACGTTCACCCAGGGTGGATACTCGGAGATGATCGTCGCGAACGAGGACTTCGTGGTGCGCGTTCCCGAAGCACTCGACCCCGCCGCCGCGGCACCGCTTCTGTGCGCTGGCATTACCGTGTACGCACCGTTGAAGCGCTGGGGTGCGGGTCCCGGAACCAGGGTGGCGGTAGTAGGGCTGGGAGGGCTCGGGCACGTCGGTGTCAAGATGGCCAAAGCCATGGGCGCCGAGGTGACGGTGCTGTCCCGATCTGAGTCGAAGCGAGAGGCCGCGCTGGAGCTCGGCGCCGACGACTACGCCGCGACCGGTGACCCCGAGACGTTCGCGAAGCTGGCCAACAGGTTTCACATCGTACTCAACACGGTCAGCGCACCGATCGACGTGAACGCCTACCTCGGGCTGTTGCGGATCGGTGGCACCCTCGCCAGTGTCGGGGTCACCACGGAGCCGCTGCCGCTGGACGCGTTCGCATTGATGAACAACGGCCGCAACATTGCCGGTTCGCAGTTCGCGGGTATCCGCGAAACGCAGGAGATGCTGGATTTCTGCGCTGAGCACGGTGTCGTCGCAGACATCGAACTCACTGCTGCCGATGGCATCAATGACGCTTATCGGCGGGTGCTGAGTTCAGATGTGCGCTACCGCTTCGTTATTGACAACGCGACCTTGGCGAACTGAGCCCAGCATCTCTTCGAACGATATGGCCGCTGGTTCCGACGGTAGATCATATCGAGGTGCACCCGTACTTCCGGCAGTCTGAACTGTTGGCCGCGGACTCCACTCACGGCATCCTCAGTCAAGCCTGTCGCCGATCGATAGAAATCCCGGAAACCTGAGGAGGATTCATGCATACACGCACACTGGGCCAGGGTTTGGAAGTATCCGCTATCGGACTCGGCTGTATGGGCATGTCGCAGAGTTACGGCCCGAACCCCGGTGACCGCAACGACATGATCGAAGTGATCCGCTACGCCGTCGACGAGGCGGGCGTGACGTTCTTCGATACCGCGGAGGTATACGGGCCCTACGTCAACGAAGAACTCGTCGGCGAGGCACTGGCGCCGCTACGTGACCAGGTGGTGATCGCCACCAAATTCGGCTGGAACATCGCTGACGGCAAAATGATTGGGACCGACTCACGGCCCGAGCAGATCAAGCGGGTCGCCGACGCGTCGCTGCAACGGCTCCGGACAGACGTGATCGACCTGTTCTATCAGCACCGGGTCGACCCGGCCGTGCCGATCGAGGACGTCGCCGGCGCGGTCGCTGAACTCGTGCAGGCCGGCAAGGTCCGCCACTTCGGACTCTCCGAAGCTGGCCCGGAAACCATCCGGCGTGCGCACGCAGTTTTCCCCGTGACGGCGCTCCAGAGCGAGTACTCGCTGTGGACACGTGACCCCGAACCCGAAGTGCTCCCCACCTGCGCCGAGCTGGGGATCGGGTTCGTCCCCTTCAGCCCGCTCGGCAAGGGCTTCCTCACCGGTACCGTCGCCGCGGCGACGACGTTCTCCGCAAACGACATCCGAGCTACGATCCCACGGTTCGCTGCCGAAAACATCAGCGGCAACGAAGCTTTGGTCGCCTACATACGGAACCTCGCCGCGGCGAGAAACAGTACGCCGGGCCAGATTGCCTTGGCCTGGCTGCTCGCCCAGCAGCCGTGGATCGTGCCGATTCCGGGCACCCGCCGACGCGGCCGGATCGATGAGAACTCCGACGCCACCCAGGTGGCGCTATCAGCAGATGACCTGGCCGACCTCGACGGGCTAGCCGCCCGTATCGGCGTCCAGGGGGACCGCTACAACCCTGCCGGAATGGCGATGGTCGGCCTCTGAGATGGTGACCGAACCAAGACCAGTTCTCCGATGAGACAGCAGGGCGCGTCGTCTACGAGAGCATGCGCGACGCGATGACAGCCGGTGATGTCGAGACCCTCGACGAGCTGCTTACCAGGGACTTTACCCTGACCCACATCACTGGCTACTGCCAACCACGCGCCGAGTGGCTCGCTGAGGTCCGCGACGGGACGATGACTTACCACTCGGTCGTGGATGTGGCGATTACGGTTGATGTCGGGGCCGACGCACCGGTTCTCACCGCACGTACCCGCACCGAAGCCACTATCTGGGGAAGCTACGGCACCTGGCCGCTTCAGTTGGTGATCCATCTCGTCCGCACCGATGGCCGGTGGCGCGCGGCCCACGTCGTGGCCTCCACATGGTGAAGAAGTTGACCTGGAACCGTTCCCGGCGGCAAAGGAAATGAGGAGTAAACCATGAGCACGTGGAACGAGGACGAGTTGCGGCGTGTCGGTGACGCGCGCGAGTTGCACATTGCGACCAGACGCCCAGATGGGACGATGCGCAACCCGATCCCGATCTGGCATGTCCGGGTCGGCAGCGATATCTTCGTGCGCTCTGCGCACGGCCCCGACAACGGCTGGTTCCGCCGGGCCAAGCAGACCGGTACGGGTCGCATCCACAGTGGCGGAGTGGAGCGAGAGGTGGCCTTCGAACCTGCGCCGGATGAGCTCGCCAACGACATCACCGCGACCTATCACGCGAAGTACGACCAGTACGGCCCCGGCCCCGTCGCAGCTGTCACCGGCGACGACGTGCTGCAGACGACGCTGCGAGTCATCCCGCAGGACTGAACCGAGCAACGCGAGGAAATATGACGACTTAATTTATTACGGGAGCCTCTCACCGGTGGTGATCTCGGCAGCTGACCCGGTGATGGTGGAGTTGTTCTCCGGGCTGCGGCCAGCCACTTTCGCTCGCCTGATCACACAGCTACGGCGCGAGGGCGCTGACCGACCGTTGCGCGGGCGACCGTGGGGCTTGTGCTTCGAAGACCGGGTGCTGCTGGTGGCCACCTACTGGCGATCCAACCTCACAGTGCGGCAATCGCGGCCGTGTTCGGGCCTCGAAATCGGCCGCGGCTCGGGCGATCGAGGACCTCGGACGAGCGTTGGCGCTCTGGCCTCGCACTTGGTTCCCGCGTGGTGCCGTGCTGATCGCGGACGGGACTTGGTCCCGACCCGAGATCACACGGTCGCTGCCCAGAGCAAGAACTACCGGTACTCGACCAACCACCAGGTCGTCATCGACGCCGATACCGAACTGGTCGTCGCGCTGGGAAAACCGTTACCGGGTAACCGCAACGACTGCCGGGCTTGGACTGAGTCCGGTGTCGCCCACGCCTGCCGCAACGCGGTGGTGATCGCTGACGGCGGCTACCGGGGCACCGATCTGATTATCCCGCACCGCCGATCACCGGGTGTCGAGCTGCCGGAATGGAACCAGACCCACAGCAAGTCCCACC
The DNA here is from genome assembly GCF_046549215.1 of Nocardia sp. A7. Classification (NCBI taxonomy): domain Bacteria; kingdom Bacillati; phylum Actinomycetota; class Actinomycetes; order Mycobacteriales; family Nocardiaceae; genus Nocardia; species Nocardia sp. A7. The sequence goes on from NZ_JAJPWE010000004.1 coordinate 91,248, forward strand.
GCAAGGTTCGTGCCCGTGTCGAGCACGCTTTCGCTCGAATGAAGACGTGGAAGATCTTGCGGGACTGCCGTTTACGTGGTGGCGGGGTGGGTGTCGCGATGGCTGGGGTAGCGACGCTGGCCAACCTCGCCCACGCCCACTGATTCCGGACCGGTGGACCGGCCGCCATGACCGCACCAGACTTACGGGACATCCCTTAGCCATGCGAGTGCCCTTTCGGCGGCGTGGAAGCCGCCCATGCCATGGACGCCGGCACCCGGAGGTGTTGCCGACGAGCAGAGGTACACACCAGGCATGCCAAGCTCGTAGGGATTCATCGCGACCCGGGGACGGAAGGCGATCTGGCGGGCGGTGTTGGCGCCCGCGCTGATGTCACCGCCGACATAGTTGGCGTTGTATGTCTCGAGTGCCGCAGGGCTTCGCGTGGAGGTGGCGACGATCCGGTCCTGGAAGCCGGGTGCGAAGCGCTCGATCTGTCCGATGATCACTTCTGTGGCGTCGCCTGTGTAGGCGTGCGGCACGTGCGCGTAGGCGTAGACGGGGTTCAGCGAACCCTGTGATCGGGTGGGATCGATCAGATACTGCTGGCCCAGTAGGACGAACGGGCGCTGCGCCATCTCGCCGCGCACCGTTGCCCGCTCGACTGCGACGATCTCGGCCGCCGTGCCCCCGAGATGGACGGTGCCCGCGCGAGCACAGTCCTCGTTGATCCACGGGATGTCACCGTCGATGGCGAGGTCCAGTTTGAAAGCGGCCGGACCGTAGCGGTAGCGGCTGAGCGCACGACGTACACGGCTGGGCAACTCGTCACCGACTATGCGCAGGACGCCCTGCGGAGCGGTGTCGAGGACGACGATCTCAGGTTTGCGGCCGGTGATCTCGCGCAGTTGGTCCATGGACGTGATCCGCGTGCCGGTGACGACTTCGCCGCCGAACGAGGCGAGTTCGGCCACCAGCGCCCTGGTGATGCTTTCCGTTCCGCCCTCGGCGACCGGCCAGCCGACCGCATGGGCGGTCGCGGTGAGCATCATCCCCACCGAACTGCTCAACGGGGTGTCCAGGCGGCTGAAGGCATGGGCGGCGACGCCCATGAACAGCGCCCGCGCCGGCTCGTCGCGGAACCGTCGCGCGGTCCAGGTCGCCGGTGCCAGCGCGTGCATGCCGAACCGGCCCAGCACGACCGGGCGGTGTGGCACATGGGCGACCGGCTGGAACACCTCGGCGATGAGTGCGTCGAAATTGCTTGTAGCACTGTCGAACAGCCGGTGCCAGGAGTGCGCGTCCTGCCCGAGCGAGTACTCGGTGAGGCTGCGGTCCCTGGCGGCCAGACCTGCCCGACCGTCGTCGAGAGGATGGGCGAGATCGATCTCGGGCCACAACCATTTCAGTCCGTGGCGTTCGAGTCCCAGCGAGGCGAAAAACGGTGACGCAACCCCGGTCGGGTGGAAGGCCGCGCACTCGTCGTGGACCAGGCCGGGCACCGTGAGCTCGCTGCTGCGGGTACCACCGCCGGGCCGGGCGTGGGCCTCGAACACGGTGACGTCGATGCCGGCGTGCGCCAGTCGGATGGCGGCGGCGAGTCCGTTGGGACCGCTGCCGACCACCGCGGCGGTTGTCATGACACGGTGTCCTTGCCGTCGGTCACGGCCTCCTGCCGACGGTAGCCATTAGCGACCCACGAAACCCGCAGTGGCACTGGTCCATTCGGCAACCAGGGCGGTTCCCGCACGCAGTCGCTGACGTTCCATGTTCCGCGCTCGACGATGCCGAGGGCGGCGTCGATGACCCGGTATCGCTGTGGCGGGTTGCGCCACGGGGTGGCTTGGGACTCGCAGTAGGCGACAACGAGGTCACCGGGCGCGAGATTCAGACGCCGCTGGATCGCGGCGATCAGACGTTCGTCGTGGAGATGTCCGTCGCCGAAATTCCAGCCGAGGATGGTGTTGCAGACGAATTCGCCCTCCCGGACAGTCCGGGACTCGATGTCGTCGAGGTGGGAGTAGAGCACCGAGAACAGGCCACGGCCCTGACTGTGCATGCAACGCCAGGCGAGCGCTTTCTGCAGGGTCATGTCCGCGTCGTCGCGTTCATACGGCGTGAGCATCATTCGTTGCAGCTGGTCGATCTGGTTCTCCACCAGTGGCAGCTCGTTGAGCCGTTGCTCCACACCCGGTTTCATCGCCCAGACCGCCGACGCCCAGTTGCCCGCGTACTGACGCATCGACGGGAGGAAGGAGACCAGGTCGGGGCGCAGGTTGCCCAGCACGGGCCCGAAGCACAACAACGCGAAAACCGGGATCAGGAGCCAGGGTTCGGAGAAGTTCCAGATGTTGTAGACCGAGGTGTCGAAACCGACCCACAGCACGATGGCGACGTAGCCGAAATAGACATTCCACTCCAACGGCACCGCGAGCGGGAACGTCGAGGTGATGTAGATGTGGAAAACCAGCATCGCGACGGCGCCGAGCAGTGCGATCGTGGCGTTCGTGGTGAGCAGCAGCACGATCGGGATCAAGATCTCGACGGTCGTGCCCCCGATATGGGCCATGAACCAAGCGAGACGGCTGGGCCGGATGTCGGCAGGTGCGTCGCGGTAGTGCAGTCGCTTCACGAAGCCGAGTTGGCCGGGACTGTTGGAAACCATCGGCGGCACAACGTTGATGAAGTGCTCACCGAACTTCGATACCCCGGCACCGATCCACACGACACAGATGACGATCTTGAACACTACGACCAGGTTGACGAAGTCGGCGGCGTCGGCACCCGCGCCGAACACCATTGCCCCGAACACCGCGGAGAACAGCATGATCGGCAGATACTGCTCGGAGCGGGCAGCCAGGAAGACCACTTTGTCCCGCAGACCCATCAACGGCATCGTGATCAGGATCGGGATGAACGCGGCTGGGGGAATCAGCTCTTGTGGCCCGGTGCCCTCGGGCAGGAAGCGCACCGCCTGCGCGCCGACCGCCAGCGGGTACACCAAGCTGGCCAGCACTGCCACGAAGAGAACGACGTCGACGATGGTGCGCGTGTCACCTCCGGTGCCCGGCACGTGCCGACCCCACGGCGCCATCCGAATGGTGCCCGGCCGCAACCAGTACCGGATATTGCCGAGCATCGGCGCGAAGTGCCCGCACAGTGGCCCGAAGGCTCCGGCAAGGCCGATCACCTCCAGCAGCATCAGCCAGATCGCCAGCTTCTGGTAGACGACGATGTTGTCGAACCACGTGGCGGGCTCGGTGAAGTGCACGTACTGCGTTGTCCACGAGGTGATCAGCAGGCCGACCGCGAAGAACAGACCGAGCATCTTGACGATGTAGACGATCGGCAGCGCGCTCGGTGTGCCGAAACCGTCATTCACCCAGTGGGTGCTGAGGATCCGTATGCGCTCGCGCAGCGGGAGCCGCAAGAACTCCGCCGGTGGCACCGGCTGTGGGGACGGGGAGATGAATCCCATCTCAGTCTCCTAGCTGTGCGTGGGAACAGCGATGAGAGTAAGTCCGGCGTCGGGCGTGAGTATTGTTCTCCCGAAACAAAATTTCAGGCGGTCGTTGTGGTGGTGACATGGTTCACATCACCTGTCCGCCTTCGGCTCGATGGACCAATGGCCCAGAGCTGTAGTCGATTCCAGACGACAGCGGTATCCGGTAAGGACCCGAAATGGCTAGCGAGAAGCTCACGCCCGAGTTGCTCCGGCACAAGGCAGTGGCTCGCGTGGCCGAGGTCGCGCGAACGATGGGTTCGCAATCGCCTCGGCTCGGCAGCGCCTTACACGCGGAGATCGCCGATTCCATCCCCGAGTTGCGTGGCGACGATGTCATCCTGGAATTGCTGCGGGCCAGCACCGAGAGCAATGTCGAGACGTTCATGCATGTGGCACAACACGACATCCCGATCGCAGAGGTACAGCCACCCTCCGCCGCGATCGAATACGCCCGCCGTCTCGCGCAGCGTGCGATCTCGGCGAATGCACTCCTTCGGGCCTACCGAATCGGGCAGAGCCGGGTGCTCGATCGGGTGGTCGGCGAGGTCGCACGCACCGAGCCGGATCGGGAGGTCGCCTTCGCCGCGTCCCAGCTCCTGCAGAGAATGTCGTTCGCCTATGTGGATCGAGTCGCCGAGCGGGTCGTCGCCGAGTACGAGTCCGAACGCGAACGGTGGCTCGCCAACCGCAACACTGTCCGCACCGCGATGCTGACCACGGTCCTGTCCGGACGCGAGTACGACCTCGGCACGGCCGAGTCTGCCCTTGGCTACCGGCTTCGACAGCATCACCTGGCGATCGTGGTATCGACGGCCGACGAGGACGGCATGCCGAGCGAGTTTCGGCGCCTCGAATCGCTCGTCGCCGGGATCGGCGAGTCGGTCGGCGCCGCGGGACCTGCCCTGTTCCTGCCCCAGGACAGAAGTTCGGCGTGGTGCTGGATTCCGTTGGGGCCAACGCTCGACGAGCATCGGCTCGATCGCGACGCCATCCGGAGCCTGACCGAAAGCACAGGTCTGCGCGTGTGGGTGGCAATCGGTCGTCCGTACGCCGCAGCGACCGGCTTCCGGACCAGCCATCAGGAGGCACAACGAGCCCACGTCGTCGCCTCGATCGCGGCCGATGCCCCCGTGACGACGTTCGACGAACCCGGCGTGCAGCTCTGTGCGATCCTGGCGCGCGATCTCGAGGCGACGAAGAGTCTCGTCGCCACCGCCCTCGGCGGACTGGCTGTCGACGGGGAGAACATGCGCCAGCTCCGGGAAACGCTGCTCGCCTTCCTCCAGGCCAAGAGCAGCTACGTCGCGGCGGCCGAGGTCGTGCATCTGCACAAGAACACGGTCAAATACCGTGTCGAGAAGGCCATCGCTGTCCGCGGTCGTTCCCTCGACGATGATCGCCTCAACCTCGAACTCGCACTGACGGCCTGCCGGTGGCTCGGGCCCGCGGTCCTGCCCGTGGCGAGCAGTCAGACACGAGCCTGACGGCGATCGCCCAGCTTGCGCATCACCGCGAGCAGCTTCAGACCGACGCCGGGAACGAGGTTGATCCCGCGCACGAGCACCCCCCGCCACCGGGGGACGACACGGAACACCTGACGACTGTCCATCAGCGCCATCGCTGCCCGGGCAACAGCGTCGGCATCGAGGGGCTTCGGTCCGGAGAACAGTAAGGCCGCACCAGGGTCTTTGGCGCGGGCGGTCACCATCGGGGTGCCGACCACATCCGGACACAAGGCACGTGCACGGATAGGCAACCCGGCATGGTCGAGGTCACCCTGCAGTGAGGTGGTGTAGGACAGCACGGCCGCCTTGGTCGCGGCATACAGTGCCAGACCCGGCACCGGGCCCAGCGCCGAGATGGACGCGACGTTGAGGATTACTCCGCCTGCCTCGCCCATCTGCGCGATCGCCGCCGCCGATCCCGCCATGACGCCACGAACATTGACCTCGAGGATGGTCGCGATCTCCTCGTCCGGGTGGTTCCACGCCTCGCCCGCGAAGAGCACACCGGCGTTGTTCACCCATACCTTCACCTGTCCCAGCGATGCCGCCTCCTCGACGACCCTGCCGTGCGAGGCGATTTCGCGGACGTCGTGCTGGAGTCCGACTGCGCCGTGCCCGATCTCGGCCGCGGCTCGCTGGGCGGCCGCACCGTCGATATCGGTGAGCACTACCCGGTGGCCCGATTCGGCGAGGCGCCGGGCAATGGCGAAACCGATACCGCGGCCTGCGCCGGTGACAACTGCTGTGGTGATCATCTTCGGACCCTAGAACGCACGCGACACGAAAAGCTCGTGCCCACATCACAAAATTGTGCTGCTCCGTTGTGCTGTTGATCGCGTAGCTCACGCCGCACTCCGAGGTCCAGGCCCTTCGGCTTGCTGCCTTTCCGGTCAACAGGGTACATTTCGGTGCACACCTGTTCACTGAAAAGCGGGTGGTGCCTGTTGCGAAACCTCGGCCTCCCGATTCGAGCGGATACCCAATGACAACCGAGATCACCTTCCTCAGCCGCGGCACACAGTGCGCGGCCTGGCATCTGCCCGCCCGTGTGGACGCGCTCGCCGGATCCGCCGGCCGACCAGCCGTTGTCATGGCCCACGGTTTCGCTTGCACGCGCGACACCGGGCTGCTCGGCTACGCTGAAGCCTTCGCCGATGCCGGTATCGACACCCTCCTGTTCGATTACCGCGGGTTCGGCGCCTCTGAGGGCACTCCCCGCCAGAATGTGTCGTTTCGACGGCAGCGCCAGGACTACCACGCTGCTATCGCCGCGGCCCGGCAATTACCGGGTGTAGATCCCGACCGCGTCATCGTCTGGGGAACGTCGTATTCGGGCGGGCATGTTCTCGCCGTCGCGGCACAGGATCCACGGATCGCCGCGGTCATCTCGATGACGCCCGCGACTGATGGTCTGGTGACCTTGGCCCACGCCGCGCGGCGCGGTGGGATCGGTCATCTGGCAAGAGCGATCTCCCACCTCGGGCTCGACGTCGTGCGGGCACTGGCCCGAAGGGCACCGCATCACGTACCGGTCTTCGGGTTGGCGGGTTCGTCGGCGATGATCATCACGACCGCGGAATCGATCGACGCCATCACCTCGATCGCAGGACCCACCTGGCGCAACGAGGTCTGTGCCCGAACCGCTCTCGAAATCGGGCTGAACCGGCCGACCACCTTCGCCGGTCGCGTGTCCTGCCCGGTCCTTTTCCAGGTCGGGAGCATCGACAGCATCGCGCCACCCGCTGCGGCGCGACGGTCGGCGCAGAAGGTGGAATCGGGAGTTCAGTTGCTCGAGTACCCGATCGATCACTTCGACGTCTACGAAGGCCCGTGGCAAAAGCAGGCGGTCGGCGATCAGCTGCGGTTTCTGTCCGAGATTCTCGCACCACAGCCCGTGTCCGATCACGACCAGCCGTCATCCGCAATCGGTTGATACTCGCGACCTGACGAGGCGATGTGGGGTGGGGCCTACGTCGGCCGCCGAAGGCAGGCGATGCCTGGTAGAGACGGAGTGAATATTAGGCAGTGCCGGTTTCGTGGGCGTGGGCTACGAGAGCGGACTGTAAATACCACACCCCGTCGACGTGGGTGGGGTCCATGCCGGTGGCTTGAGCGACCCGCTGTAGCCGGTAGTCCAGCGTGTTCGGGTGAATGTGAAGGGCGCGTGCGGCGGGTTGGCGGCTTCGGCCGTGGTGGAGGTAGGTAGCCAACGTCTTGACCAGTTCGGGCTGATCGTGCAGAGGATTTATAATCGATGCCAATTGCCGCCGTCCAGGACCGGGGCGGGTGAGCTGATACTCCATCACCAGATCCCGCATTCGATACAGATCCGGGGGCCGGTGAAGCGCTTCTGCAAGATCGAGCAGTTCGTGGGCTTCCGTTGCAGCCTTGGGAATCTGCCGGATCGAGGCGTGAACGAGCGCGGCGCGCAACGGCCTTCCGACCGCGGCTTGCAGGCGATCGAAGAGCTGATCCACGTCGGGACCATCGGTGGTGTCATCGGGGACCAACACTGTCCCGCCGGCCTCGCTCAACTTCATCAGCGGCGAACCTCCGACGCAGGCGGCCAGCTCTGTACGTAGTCGCTGCAGCCAACGTCGAGTTTCGAGCTTGCTGGGGTCGCCACCGCCGGGATGTTGGTCAGCGGCGGCCAGCGCGAGTACGGCGTAGGACTCGCTGATCGTGAATCCGCTGCTACGTACCCATGCTGGGGTCGGCGACCCAGCCATCAGGGCCGAGCCCAACGCTTCGGCGGCGTCGGCGATCCCGCTCGCTTCGGCACGAAAAACTGCAGGTAGGTGCTGGTGAAGCTGGTCGTCACCCGTTCCAGGACCTCGGCGACGCGTTGCCCGGCAACCGTCATCGTTCTGCTGTCGGCGCTGGTTGCGCGTCGCGCCAGCTGGTCCAGAACGAAACGGGAACCTGCGTGCGTGGCTTGTTGCACAGTCTCGAGCGCCACGCCTTCGGCGGCCCAATCGCCGATCCGGGCAGTGAGCGGTGCTGGTGTATCGCCGAGCGGTTTACCTTGTAAGGCGGCGGCAATGAGATCCAAGCAGTCCTGCACCACTTCGTCGGCTTCCCGCCACCGTACCCCACACGGCATCGCCATTTCCGGCGTAGCGAAACGGCCGCCCAACTGTGTCAGCAAACGCTGGGAAAGTGTGCGATCTTGACGCAGGCGCACTGCCGCCGATACCCCGCCGATCCGAAGCTCCTCCGTGTATTGACTGCTCGTCAGCATCAATTACAACCTCCAGTGGCAGGCGAATCGCCGTCCCTCATTCGTCCAGGAGTTCTGTACGCACCTGCTCGGGCCGGTCCTGGATCAGCCCTCGCCTGCTCAACTGCAACACTTGTTTCGTACTCTGGCCGACCTGCGTCCACCGGTATGCCAGGTCGCCGACGAACACCTCGTCCGGGCCATGGATGACGGGCCACTCGGAAACTCGGATCGGTGAGAAATTCGGCGGATGCGGTGGGATTCGCCCGAATGCCCACCGGACCCGACTGCACTCGCCCTGACCTCTGTCCACATTTTCACAGTGCGTGCGCGAAGCACTGGCAGCTCGACAAGACTGTGCGCAGTGTCTGGTCTTGGGCATCGCCGGTGGTGGCATGTTCGAACGCCATCACGATGGCCATTTCCTCGATGATCGGTTCGGTCAGAGCGATCTCGGACAACGTGTCGGGGCTGACACCTCTGAGCTCGCACCAGTCGATCAGCGCTCCGAGACCGGCGATCGAGGCGAGGAACTTGCGTTGCGGGCCGATCCGCCAAGCGGCGCTGAGCTCGGCCAAAATCGATGGGCGCCCCGGTGGCGGGGTGATCATTTGCCGACAGCGGTCGATCAATCTCTTCAAATACGCCGGGAAATCAGGCGGTGACAGCAGCTCGATCGACAACTCGAAGGGCAGTTGTTCGTGTTCGCCGAACACCGCCCCCAACAGGGAGGCCGAGCTGATCTCGACCACTATCACAGGGTGCTCGGCAGCGAGTTGTCCCAGTGTGTAACACAGTGACCGACCTGCGGCGTCCGCGGAAAACTCTCCGTCGGAGACAGTGCGTTCCTCGAGGAACACTCGACGGACCGAGGACTGTCCATCGAGAAAGCTTCGAGTGGTGGTCGCCAAGTCCAGATAGCACTGATCCGGGTCGCCGACCACGATCGGCACATCCCATTGCTGGGCAAGGGCTTTCGCGCGCTCCGCCGTTCCGGTGCCGGTTGCCCCGACCACAGCATGGACCCGGGATCTCGGGATTGCGCTGATCGACATCGAGTCGCTCACTCTTCCTGGCGCGGGTCTGAGATTTGCAGTGTGCTCCGGCGCCACCGCCCTGGTGGCGAAGTAGTCCACGATCGCGCTCCCCGAATGCGGGTTGCGCTGATTGTTGTCGACGGTGGAACTCACTGGGAGCCTCCTGTCGCCGAACCGGCATCCTCGACGATCATCGCGGCGGCTTTTTCCGCGATCATGATGGTGGGAGCGTTGGTGTTGCCGCGAGTGATACTCGGCATCACCGAGGCATCGACCACGCGCAAACCCTCGAGACCGAAAACCTTCAGCCGTGCGTCGACGACCGAGCCGATCGCACACGAGGACGTCGGATGGTAGAGCGTCTGGGCGGTCCGTCGCGCGAAGGCGAGCAGATCGGCGTCGGAATCACTGTCGGGGACAACGAAATTGCTGGAGATGACCTCGCGCAGTGCCGGTCGGCCGGTGATGTCGAGGGCGATCCGCAATCCGGCCAGTAGCCCGGCGCGGTCTTCGTCGGTGCTGAGGTAGTTGTGCAGGATTCGGGGGGCGGTATCAGGCGCGGAAGTCCGCAACGTCACCTGGCCGCGGCTGGTCGGTTTCACCGCGCACGCCCCCAGTGCGAAACCGTGCGCGAGGGGAGCCCCGAGGCCTTCGTCGTAGAACAGCACCGGCGCCTGATGGAACTGCACGTCGGGTCCCGGCAGCCCCGGATCGGTTCGGACGAACCCGCCCGCCTCTCCCACATTGGAGGCCAACGGTCCGCGCCCCTGGCTTTGCAGCAGTTCCAGATTCTGCGGTGACAGTGCGGTCATCAGTGATTCGTGCTCGGTGAGGTAGTTCAGCATCACCATCAGGTGATCCTGCAGCCCTTCACCGACCGGCAGATCGACGAGCACGGGAATCTGGAACAGGGGCAGTTGATCGGCCGGGCCGACCCCGGACAACAGCAACAGCTGTGGTGAGCCGTAGGCCCCGGCGCAGAGCACCACTTCCCGGTCGGCGCGGATCGTTTCGACGGTGTTGCCGCGGCTGATCTGCACACCGACCGCGCAGGTGCCTTCGAAGATCACCTTGTGCGCCAACGCCTCGGTGAAGACCGTCAGGTTCGTTCGCTCGCCGACCGGGTGCAGGTAGGCCACCGCGGTACTGCAGCGCATTCCGTTGCGCTGGGTCAGTTGGTAGCGGCCGACACCGAGTTGGGTGGTGCCGTTGAAATCGTCGTTGCGCTGATAGCCCGCCTGTTCGGCCGCAGCCAGGAACGCCTCGCCGAGCGGATTGAGCGAGCGGCCGTCGGAGACGGTCAGTGGCCCTCCGACACCGTGGTAGGCGTCTTTGCCGCGCTCGTTGTCCTCGGCTGCCTGGAAGTAGGGGAGGACGTCGTGATAGCTCCACCCGTCGGCGCCGTCGGCGGCCCACTGGTCGTAGTCGCTGCTATGGCCGCGGATGTAGATCATCGCGTTCATCGAGCTCGAGCCACCGAGCATCTTGCCGCGCGGCAGGTACGCCCGCCGCCCGCCCAGTCCCGGTTCGGGTTCGGTGTCGAGGTCCCAGTCCCACCGGCTCTTGAACAACGACCCGAACGCCACCGGGATATGGATCTCATCGGCGGTGTCGGCGGGCCCGGCTTCGATCAACGCCACGCTGACAGCGGGATCTTCCGAAAGTCTGGCGGCCAGGACCGCCCCGGCCGACCCGCCTCCGACGATGACGTAGTCGTACATGTCGATCTCCATCCGTCCGCGCCAGCCAGTGAGCCCTGGCTCACAATGGACACGATCGTGCCGCACGACCCACCGTCGCGACCATGGGCGAGGGGTGCCTTATACGGGCAGCATGGTTGTGCTCGTGCACAGTCGAATTGTCAGCGCGGCAGCGGGTTGCGGCCTATCCTCGGGCCGTGACGGTTGTGGGTACTCAGTCCTCGGACCTGTCGAGTGTGCTCGCGCAGCGCGTGCTGAAGCGTCTCGACGACCTGACTGCTGAGTTGGTCGACGCCATCCGCGTGGGCGATCACGCCTACGCGGAGACGACACTGTTGGCTCAGGAGCAACTGACCCTGGTCGTGCGTGACAATCTCGCCTCGATACTCGAGCAGCTGTCCGGCGCCGGGAGCAACGATTTCAGCGCTCCCGCTACCGCCGGCGCGGTGAAAGCCGAACACGGGGTGCCTTTGGCGGCACTGTTGCACGCCTACCGCCTCTGTGGTCGTCTGATCTGGGCGCATCTGCTCGAAGAGGTCGGCGCGGAGTCCAGGGAATCGTTGCCGCAGGTGGCCTCGGAGGTGTGGCGGATCATCGACGAGTACTCCAGCGCCGCCGCCGAGTCCTACGGGCGATACGTCGCCGACCGCGCCCGCAGAGACGGAGAACACCGACGATTGATGCTGCGTTCGCTGTTGAGCGGTGATGGCGAGGAAGCTGCGCTCTGGGAGACCGCGCGCGCCCTGCAATTGCCGGTGACGGGCACTTTTGTCGTGGTCAACGCTGAGGCGTCCGCTGATGTCGAACGTCCGCTCGACGGTATCGAAAAACGACTCCAGTCAAAACATGTGCAGTCGTTGTGGCTGACCGAGCTCGACGCCCAGATCGGTTTGCTCAGCTTCACCGCACCCGGTTCGCGCTGCTGGTTGCCCGAGCTTCTGGGTGAGGTGGCTGTGGGACGCATCGGAGTGAGTCGCCCGTTCACCGACCCGACCCACGCCTGCACCGGTTCGCGCGAGGCGCAACTGGCTCGGCGGTGCGCCGACCCGGGCACGAACTCGGTGCACAGCTACGGTTGCGCCGCGATCCCGTTGCTGCTGGTGCAAGCTCCGCAGCCCGGGCGCGAACTCGCAGAACACGTTCTGGGCCCGATCCTCGACCTGCCCGAACCCAACGAGCGGCGCACACTGCTCGATACCCTCGCCATGTGGTTCGACTGCCATGGTTCGAGCACTCAGGTCGCGAGCCGATTGCACTACCACCGCAACACCATTCACCACAGGCTGCGCCGGATCCAGGAACTGACCGGGCGCAGCTGCGCCGATCCGGCACAGGCGAGCGAGCTGTATATGGCCGTCCGTGCCGTCACACTTCTCGGCATGGACCGCGTCACTGAGGGGAGATGAGGCACATGCTCGAACACGAACAGTTCGTCGCCAACTTCATCGATTTCTGGAGCAATCCGTCCACTGACCGGATACCCGAGATTCTGCATCCCGACGTTGTGCTGATGCAGCCGTTGACCGCACCGATGCATGGCATCGACGCGGCCCGCGAAGAGTTCCGGGGGATCTGGCGACTGCTGCCGGATCTGCACGCACAGGTCGACCGCTGGCGTGGTGACTCGGAGGTGTTGTTCATCGAGTTCCGGCTCCGAGCCAGGGTCGGCCGTGGACTCATCGAATGGCCGAACGTCGACCGCTTTGTCCTGCGTGATGGCAAAGCCATCGTTCGGACGAACTACTTCGACCCGCTTCCGGTTTTCGGCGAGGTCCTCAAGCACCCATCCCTGTGGTGGCGATGGTGGGGTTCAGGTGCGGCCCGGCCCTGGCAGACCGGACACAAGATCGCTGACTACCGGTCAACCATTATCACCACAGACGCCTAGTTCGGAAACTCATGCTTCCAGGCTGTGCCCGCCGACGTGGTATCCGCATTGCGAATCCTTACGCACCCGAGCCGAGTTCGCAGCACACCATCGGCTCGATCGGGTACCCGAGGCCGATATCAGCGTGGTCGGGGGCTGTACGGATTCACCGCGGACAGCTCGAGGGGGAGTTCAGGCCGCGAGCGCGAGTTGGTCGTCGGTGGTCTGGGCACGCAGATCAGCCAGCAGTCGGGTGAGTTTGCGAGACACACTCATCTGCGAGACACCGAGGCGTTGCGCGATCTCGCCCTGGGTGAGGGTGTCGTAGAACCGCCAGATCAGCAGTTGCTGATCCTCCGACGACAACTGCGCCAGCAAGGGCGCGACGGTGATCGTGTCCTCGGCCAGTTGGAAGCGGGGGTCTTCGTCGCCGAAGGTGTCGGCGATGGTCATGCTGGGATCGCCGTCGGTGTCGCGTGCGGGGGTGTCGAGGCTGCGCGTCTGGAACGCGTTGGCCGCCACCAGGGTACGGGCGATATCGGTGACCGCAACATCGAGTTCGGTCGCGAGTTCTTGGGCGGTGGGCGAGCGATGGAGTCGACGGCTCAACTCGTCGGTCGCCACCCTGACCTTGCCCTGTAGTTCCTTTTCGCGGCGCGGGACGTGCACCGGCCAGATGTGGTCGCGGAAGTGTCTGCGCACTTCACCCATGACGGTGGGGACCGCGAAACCCAGGAACGGTGATCCGGTGCTCACGTCGTAGCGGTCGACCGCCATGACCACGCCGACCCGCGCGGTCTGGAGCAGATCGTCGAACATTTCACCGCGGCCGACATATTTGCGAGCGATGTGCTCGGCCAGCGGCAGGCAGATTTCGATGATCTGCTCGCGCAGAGCAGCGTGCTCGGGGCTGCGCGGGTCGGTCAGTGCCAGGTGCACGAACAAGGGTTCGGCGTGTTCGTAGGTGGGCAGGGCGGCGGTGGTGGACATGCGGTTCAGCTCCTGGCGTTCGTAGTGCTCAACGGTGTGGAGGTGACTTAAAGGCCGTTGAGGCCCAGCATTTTGGAGGACATCGTCATCGCCGCACCCAGGCTGCCGGCGCCGAAGAAGGCGACGGTCGACGACCCGGTCAAGGCGGCCAGACCCAACAGAAAGAACACGCAGGTCGCCAACACGATGGTGGTGCTGGTCAGATCCACGCTCGGTGCACTCGGTGCCCGATTCCGTGTGTTGGTCATGAGCGCAGGGTTCACCGTCGAGCAGACGAATAAACCGGAACCGGTCAACGATGTTGATATGGCGACAATTTCGGACTTCGGGATTGAAACACCCGCCCCGTGGGTACTGATGTCGCCTTCCGTCAGTCCGACCCGGCGGCGTTGGCGGAATGGATACGCAGGAACCCGGCACCGGTCATTACGACCGACTCGTCGTCGGTCTCGCGGACAAGGATCAGTCGACCCTCCGGACACGACACGGTTCGACCGCAAGTCCTGCCGGTGTAGGTATTCGGGCTAGCGCGGTGAGATTGGTGCCGTTGTCGGGCGCCTGCCCCTGGTGGTCGGTTGCGTCGATCCGGACGGGGAGCAACCCGGGGAGAATAGGCAGTCGCTCCCAGAACCTGCCCTGGCGGTGCGGGTCTGGTTGCCGGTGTAGGGCTGGAGCCCAGTGGACCTGATCGCGGCATGCTCAGGTAGCTCGCTTGGCCTGGGCGCTTGGTTGGTCGGCCATAATCGTGGGGATGGTTGGGGCGGGAAGAACATTGAGGAGGGGCACGGTGGCGCAGTCGGCTGCGGTGTTGATGATCGATATGCAGAACGCCTACCTGCGCGAGGACGTCCGATCCGCGCTCGGTTGGCCGCCGATCTGGCGGCTGAACGAAACGATCAAGGCCTGCGCTGAGTTGCTGGGCGCGGCCCGCGAGGTGGGTTGGCCGGTGATCTATTCGCGGCAGATGCTGAGCCAGGCGATCAACCTGCGCGCGGAGCGGCACCGACGTTCACGTCCCGCTGTGCCGGTGCTGTCGGCTGTGGAGCAGCAGTGGCGCGGCGAGATCATCGACGCTGTCGCTCCGCAGGAGACAGACGTGGTGCTGGCCAAGACCCGTCCGAACTTCTTCGCCTACACCGAGTTGGCGTTGGTGTTGAAAGGTCTGGGTATCGAGCGGGTATTGGTGGCTGGCCTGCAAACCAACGTGTGTGTGGAAGCCACCGCTCGGGCAGCGCTCGAGCAGAACTTCGAGGTGGCTGTGGCGGCGGATGCGGTCAGCACCGACGGGCCCGCACTGCATTACGCGTCACTGAACTCGATGCGGGTGATGTATGTCGAGGTCGACGCCTGGCGTGAACTGCTGGCACCAGATGCGGCATGGGACAAGGCATTCACCACACCGAACTACGGGCGTGACACCGGCTACTGGTCCGAACCCACCGCCTGAATCGACTACCACTACTTGTGCCTGACCTGGGTTCAGGTCCTATACAGACGCTGCGTCATAGGCGGCAATGACTTCTGCGGAGACTCTTCCCCGGTTGGACACGGCGAGACCGTTTTCGCCTGCCCAGGTGCGGATGGCGGCGATGTCGTCGCGACGAGTGGACGCACCCGTGGCATCAGTCGCGGACGGTCGCCGACCGGCGGTCTTCACGCGACCGATCCGGCGGGCGTGAGGCAGCCACTGGTCGAAGGTTTCGCGCAACTTGGCCGCGTTCGCCCCGGACAGGTCGATTTCGAAAGCGGCGCCATCGATTTCGAAGTTGACGGTGTCCTCGGCGACCGAGGTGCCGTCGAAATCGTCGATAAGGGTGACAACAACCTTGCGCGCCATCGCTATGAGTCCTGTTCGTCTGTGTCCGGAAGTGCCTGTTTGCGATGGTAATTGCTGGCCGGTGCGGAACGAAATTATCGGCGTCGGTCCGCGAACTCGGGCTGCATGACTTCCTGGCTTGGCCACTCGCTGGTGAAGCGAAGTGGCGTCTCTGGTCGACACGGTTTGGATCGTCCTCGGCCGCTTCGGCAGCCGGGGTGCTCCATCAGGAAGCGTGGGAACGCACGGAAGCGGCGGTGCTGCCGAACAGTCACTGCCCGCGCCCGTTCTCGGAATCAACGTTGAGGAGGTGCACGGAACACCTCAACGGGGTAGGTAGCGGGTGCCGTCGATGGCGGTGTCTTCGGTGACGGCACAAGCGATCCCGGTCGGTTTCGAAGGCGAGAAGCTCGGTGTCGCGAAACCGTTCGTAGTCCTGGGATCGTCCTCGGTCCACTCCTGGTCCGGCATCTGCTGATGATCTGTTTGCCCCACTGTGCACCGGCATAGCGAACACCTCTATCCGGCGTGATTTTGGAAAATCATTCTGCTGACGCGCACATCGGCACATTGGCGGCAAATATGTTGATGAGGCAATGAAAAGCAAATGACGCAAACGTCGGTACCGCAATTTGCCTTACCGAAAAGTCTTGTTTGGCAAGGACTTCCAGAGTTCAAATGGTGTCACGAGTTTGTCTTGAACTGCCGGAAGATGAGCTCCTCAGACCCCTCCGGGCGGAGCCCGATCGGCCGACATAACCAAACAAGAGCCCGCTGATCCTCCCCAGCGACTCGCCCGGAGGGCCCACCAACACCTGACTCCTGACCTACGAAGAGCTGACACCACACCGTGCGGGAAGACATCGACCACGACGCTGACGAGCCAATCACCAAATTGACTGTCCTGCAATCAGTTACAGTAACCGTGTCGTCCGGTAGTCTGGGTCTGAAGGCTAATGGGCTTCGGTCGCGGCGGGGTCGGTGGTTCATTGACCTGAACTCGTCGACGCAGGTCACGCACCAGCCGGCCGGCGGGCGGTCGCAAAAGCTCGATCACGCGCGCCATCTTGGCTCGAAGTCAGGATCGTGGCTGGCCTTCCACATATAGCGGCCTGCCACTCCCACCCGCCTGCAGGATCTAACGGACGGCCTCGCGGCTGACTTCCGCAAACTTGTTGACCCGCAACACTTCCGTCAATTTCGACAGACTCCGTGTCGACAACAGCCACCCCAGATCACGGGGCAGTACCGGGCGATCCAACAGATCCGATCACGCGTCGTCTGATCGACCTTCACCGATCTGTCCCCGCTCTATATTGGGTCCGGCGCCCCGAACCCGCGGGCATTGAATCCGTGGATCATCTGCCTCGCATGCGATTCCGAAACCTGCATCGCGATGAACCCGACCGGCTGATGCTGCGCCGAGGCCACTACCTCCACGGCCCGCCGCATCCGAACCGGAATGTCGCTACACCGCGCGATCTGCTCAAGCTGCCACCCTTTCCGGGGCACCGCTCTTACGAACACTTCCGGCTTGCGAGCCAACGGCATCACCTCCAACTGCAGCACCACCGCTCATCCTCGATGATCAACCCGCCACAGCATCCGATGTCGAGATCCGTTCGGTAGTTCGTTCCATCCTCGCCGACCTGAGCGACCGTGAAGTCATCGTGTTGTTTCATGCACTGCGAACCGTGGCGCCCGAACCGCGGCAGTCCCTCGCTGGGTCGAGTCAGGATGGTCCGGTGTGAGTCGCTACCTCTACGTCAGAGGTCTTTTCGTGTGCAGGCGAGAGGGGATGGGGTTCGCCGGTCAGGGCAGCAACGGCTGCTGCGACTTCTTCGATGGATGCGCGTACGTAGGTGAGGGTGGTGCTGTCTTGGCCGCTGGGTTCGGCGTGTGCGGCGAAGGCGCGGGCGGTGGCGTAGCTGAAGTTGCGTTCGACCCATGTGAGTGTTGTGTGTCGGAGCCAGTGGGTAGTGATCTGTTGGGTGGCGACCCAGGGGAGGTGTCGTCCGATTCGGTTCCAGAGGTGGTCGTAGCGGCGTCGGGTGATCGGGCGGCCGTGCCGGTACCGCAGGAGCTGCTGCGCTGGATCAGGGCTGCGCCCTCGGTGTTCGAGCATGCTGGTCATCAGGGTGGGAGAGATCGGTTGCCAGTGGACCGTTCCGCCTTTGCCGAACAGCCGGATTAGGCATTGTTCGGGATCGAGGTCTTCGCCGCGAAGTCGTAGAGCGCTACCAGTCCGGCAGGCTGTTTCGAGGTGTATCCGCAGCATGAGAGTGTCGAGACTGGTGTCGTTTCCGGTGGTAGAGGCGATGTGATTGATCTCGGCGAGTTGGCGGTTCCCGAGGGCGCGGCGCGTACTCGGGAGGCGTGTCGGCATATCCATGTCTGCGGATGGGTTGTTGGCAGCTGATATGTAGCCGTCGCGTTTGGCGTAACGGTATAGACAGCGGATCGCGCTGACCATGTGCTCGGCGGCAGAGCGTCCCCCTCGGCTGTTACGTCGCACCACGGCATTTCGTCGCGTGACCTCGATAAGTTGTTGGAGCTCGAGCGCGGTCGGTTCGTCCAGCGTCCGGTCGGGCCAGTACGCCTCGAGCCGGCGCCAGTAAGGCAGGTAGACCTTGCGCGCGCCAGGCGGCACTGCCTCGACAAGGCGGGGTATGTACTCCGCGAAGGTCGGTGCCCTGGTCGGCCTCAATGATGATTCGATCAGATCGTCCGGGCGAATGTTGAGGCGTTCCAGGAGGAGTCGAGCGACCTCGAAATCAGGGTTGCTCATGTGGTGCCGATCGACGAGTTCAGTACTGGTAGAAGGACTGCCAGAGCGATCTGTGGGGGAATGATCGCTACAATCCCTTCGGATGGCAAGGCTACGAGGACGATGTGGTCGCCTGCGGTGATGCCAGCGGCGTGTCGAATTTCGGCAGGTAGCCGTATCTGCCCGAGCGGACCAATCGTGTGGTGGCTCGTAGAGGACCGGGCGCATCGCATGCTGATGATCTGGCGATGGACCGCATACGTAATCGGCTGGCCTGTTGGCCATTTCATCGCCTTGAAGATCCGCTGGGCGGGCAGGCGTGCCCGATCGTTGATGCTCGATACACTGATCGTTGGTTGTGACTGCGAGGTGCTTCGTAACCGGCTTGCTGTTGCGGGTAGCGGCAGACCTACATGATGACGCTGACTTGGCATGGACGCTACTTTCCTGTCCAGCCTGCTGATCCTCCCATTCCATTGAAGCGCATCATCGGGCTCGCGCCAAGTATTGGCGACTGAAACTTCGCGTTTCGTAGATCCGCTCCCCTTGCGCAGACTCAGGGGCCAGATTGGTTATGCCGGAAAGTGGGCACCCGTCCCTTGTCACCGGAAACTGCATCGGAATGTCTTGAGCCGTCGTGGAATAGCGTGAATAGCCGAATGGCGCCGATGCGGCCAAGTTGCACTATGGCACTGACCTGGGGTTTTGGACCGGCGAAGGCCTCGGAGGTTCAAGTCCTCCTAGGTCCACTTTATTTTCCCTGATCAGACGTACTTTCTGTACACTGGATCTCGCTGCCGGTCACCTTTTGTAACCGGAGCCGCTTTTCAGACGTCTCGCGTCGACACATCGACGACTGGAGATCTCTGATGCTCACTCCCCGCCCACGTCCGCGCAAAGACGGCACGGTCAACTGGCAGGTGCCCTACCACTACTACGACACCGACGGCGTCCGTCGCAGCACCGCCGAGAGCTTCGGTGAGGACTACGCCGAAGCGGAACGGTGGTGCGAGTACGAGGCCCGCTACGGCCTGGATCACGCCCTGACGATCCTCGACGCCAAGCGTGGCAGCGGCACAAGCCCCGTGCGCCTGGCCGACTGGCTCACCGACCACGCCGACCGGCTGCTCAAGATCCGCAGCATCTCCCCGCCGGTACACCGCAGCTACCTGCGCTACGTCCGCAACGACATCATCACCTTCTACGGCGAGGACGCCGCGATCGACGTCGTCACCCAGGACACCGACGCCGCCTGGATTGTGTTCCTGGAGCAGGACAAGGGCAACGCGCCCAAGACAATCAAGAACAAGCACGGATTCCTGTCCAGCGGCCTGCGCGCGGCAGTCGAACAGCGCCCCGGACCACTACTGCCGTTCAATCCGTGTGCTGGTGTCCGACTGCCGACCGATCACGGCAGCGAAAAGGACATCTTCGACAACCACGAGTGGGAGCTGTTCGAGGAACTGATCATCGCCCGTTGGCGTCCACAGGCCGAGTTCGGACTCGTCTCGATGGCGCGACCGTCGGAGGTCGGCGCACTGCTCGTGCGCGACGTGCATCCCGTCACAGGTGCGGTACGCATCAACAAGGCATGGAAAGACGCTGGCTCGCGGCTGACACTGGGCACCCCGAAAACCGAGCGCAGCACCCGGACCGTCAACATCCCGGTGGAAACCCTGGCCCGGTTGGACTTGGCCCGCGATGGTGACGAATATCTCTTCCACACCAGGGACATGGGTCCGATCAGGGCGGCGCACTTCCACGAGAAGGCATGGCAACCCGCTATGCGGCGCCTGGACGCCCTTGCTCGCGCCGCCGCCGCCTTCGACCGCGGCGAGGATATTGTCGCCCGCGGCCACCTGAGTCCGTTCACCCGCAAGGCGCAATGGCGAGGTGCCGACCCCGAGGCGTTGATCGCCCAGTTCCGAACCGCGCTGAAAACGCTGCGCATCAAGCGCCTGACGCCCTACACGCTGCGCCACACCGGCATCTCCTGGAAGCTCCAGGACGGGGTGCCGATCTTCGTGGTATCTCGCGATGCCGGACACGACTCGGTCACCGTGACCGACCGCGTCTACGGCCACAACGATCGCCGCGCCAGCGAATCCGCCGCGCAGGTCATCGCCCACCGGCTGCCCCGGGTTCGCGCGAACATGCTCGCCGTCACCGCCTGACCAGCGACTCGCCAATCACCACCTGCCCGATCGAGATCCATTCCATTGCATTCCACTCGATACGGAATGCAATGGAATGGATTGGAACGGAATCCGCGATGCTCCAAGCCGTCACCCTCCACCCTGATGCCGGATCCGGCCGCTGCCAGTTCCCCGGCTGCGCCGCGCCGGTCCCCGCCCGACCCAAGGGCCAACGCGGCGCCCCGCGCAGCTACTGCGACAACGCAGATCACACCGCTCAGAAAGCTCTCCGGCTCAGACTCAAAGACGCCGACCGCGCCGCTCGGCTGACATCCCCGCCGAACGAGTCGAAACCGGTTACCGAGGGCATCGCAACGCTGGCGGCGCTGGTGGACCGGTATGAGCAACTACGCACCGAGTTGGCCGCTGTCGCCGACGACGCCGCCGACGTTCTTGCCGACCTCACAGATCCCTCAGCCATCGAACGCGAGGTGAACGAAGTTCGCCGCGATGCCGAAGTGCGAATAGCCGCCGCCGAACAAGCCCGTGACGACGCCGAGAAGGCATGCGCGGCGATGAAGCTACGCCACGACCGCGCCGTCGAACTCGAAACCCTGGCTATCGATGCCGCCGAGGAACCCGCGCACAAGCCGAAGCAGCACAAGCACGGCTCGGCGAGGTGGAGCAACAGGCAAACGAGCGCATCGCCGAAGCCGAAGCGGACCGCGACCGGATCTACGAAGAGGCTGAGACCGTGCTCACGGAAATGCGCGGCCACGTCGACACCGCCCGTGCACACCGAACGCGAGCCGAAGCCGAACGCGACACCGCACGCGAGCAGCACCAAGCGATCGCCACGGAGAACCGCCGCCTGCGCGCAGACCTCGACCGTGACCGCACCGATTACCGCGCACAGATCGAACGGCGTGACACTGAGCACGCGAAAGCACTGGCCGCAGCGCACGCCAAGGCCGACCAGGCCGCTCGTGAACATCGAGATCAACTGACCGAAGTCCTGAATCGTCACCTCGAGTCACTCGGACCCAACCCCGAGCATCGCAGCGAACCTGTCCGCGACAGCAAACCGAAGTAGAAAGTCCCCTCCGCGAGTTCGCCGTCCGGCGCTGGTGTGGCACCAGCGAGGCGTGGGGCCGCAACGGTGACAAACTTCCCATCCCATGGCGGGTTGATCGCGTAGGAGGGGATCTGAGGGGCAGGGCGGCGTATCTGGATATACACCGCGGTCTTCCCTACGCCGCAATGCATCGCGTTCTAGAGGTGATAGACCGATTCTCGGATACGGGATGAGATAGTCGGCTTGTCCGGGCCATCGGGAGCAAGCAAGACCACACTGGAATTACGACGAGGGTGGGCTGCGCGTGCACCAGGCGGACCGGTCCGCCTGGCGGCATCCTGTTCGCGGGCGGGCTCCGCGACGCGACCGCGTACCCGACCCAGAAAGCCAGCGGTGAGCGGAGTGCCAAAATGCGGCATGGCACAGACTCCACTCGGGGCACCTACCGTGGTTGTCGTCAGCGGGCGACCCGGCAGCGGCAAGACCACCCTCGCTCACGCTCTCGCAGATAAGATCGGCGTGCCAGCGATCATCCGCGACGAGATCAAACAGGGCATGGTTCTAGCCGGGCGCGGCGACTCGGGCGTCGGCTACGACGACCTCAATGTCGCGACGCTGCATGCGTTCTTCGGCGTCATCACCACCCTGGTCCAGGCCGGGGTCAGCGTAGTTGCCGAAGCTGCCTTCCAACACAAGCTCTGGCATCCGAACCTGTTGCCCTTGGCCGCTATCGCCGAGATCCGCATCGTTCATGCCAGCGCGCCGACTGCGGTGATCCACGACCGCATCACGCACCGCGCCGACACCAACCGACACCGACAAGCCCACAACGACAGCGCCCTGCTCGACAACATCAGCGCCGGCACCCATTCCCTCGACGATTTCGTGCCGATCAAGCTCGACGTGCCGACTCTGACCGTGGACACCACCGACGGCTACCGACCTGGGCTCGAGTCGATCGCTCAGTTCGTCGTGGAGCCGCTCGCTGGCGACGCCCGCGAGCACGCCATAGGCGGGTGATTCGTTTCGACCAATCGGACAGCTAGATGCCAGGCTTCGGCTGACGTAGTCCCATGCGACGCTGCCGTCGATGGATTGCCGCTGGCGCGATCTCGTCCAATACCCGGCGAAGGCGCTGGATTTCGTTGTGCTGAACGGCAACCCGCGACACCGCGCTGCCCTTTAAGGGCGGCCGAACTGGTGATTGCCGGGAGCGAATGCGGGCCGTGCTGTGATGTGTGTGGATGCCCGAATGATCAGTGCGTCGGTTTCCACCACAACAACATCGGCGCGATTGCCGGTGCCAGACCACGTTGCTCGCCGATCCTGACTGGTAGGGATGAGAGGAAAGCCCCCGGTCGCTGGCGGGTCAGGGAAACGCCACTTCCGCGGATACCTCTACCCGGCACCCGAACTGGACTGACCGCCTATACCAGTCCGGGACCCCGAATCGGTCTGGCATGACGTGCGACTTGACCAGAACGCCGAGTCAGTACGGCTCGTCGCCTCGGAAGACGAGCGGTGGGGGAGGGCTCTCGGCATCCTCGAGCATGTCCCGCATCCGGTTCAGCACTGCGCCCGAGGATTCGCCGGGGGAGAAACCGACGTGCGGCATCGCGAGGATATCGAGCACGGTGCGTACTTCTTGCAAGCTCGGTGGGTCGACCATGTCGGCGACCAAGGCACGGTGCAGGTTTCAGCGGTGATGTCGGTGTCCGGTTCGATCTGATCGATCACCAACGCCACGATCGCGGCCTGCTCGGTCGGGATCGGATCACCATCATCGGGGACCACGGCCATCAGCGTAGTGGGGCACACCGTATTCCTGACCGGCATATCGGTCAGGAATACGGTGTGAGATTCGGTGCGAGGACACGGTGACTGCGTCAGTCCGCTATGTTGGCGCCGGTCCTTTCCATGCGGCTGGCCTAGTAGGTGTAGTGCCTCCACAGATGGGTCTGTCGTTCCGGTCGACGTCGGAATCTTCGATCCGGAGTCCGTACGCGGTCGGACAGTCGAGGACAGGGTTGTTGGAAGTCGTCCGAAATGCCGGGAGCCCCAACCGGTCCGCACGCGTCTAACCGAGCATGACGCCCGAATTGCGCGACGCGCTCGTCGACGCTGGCCACGACCCCGCCGATCCCGCTGTGCTGCAACGCCTTGCCGACGTCGACCGCGGTCTTGCCATCCTCCGCAAACGCTGGCATGACGCCCAACCTCCCAATCCCGCCCATCCCGTAGAATGACGGAGCCAACCAAACAGCTACGAAAAGCCAATGCGCGGCCGATTACCCAATGACGAATGCCCCGAACTCGTTCGAGTTCGGGGCATTCTGATTCAACGGTGTCCTTGAGCCAGATAGCGTATCCAGGAGGCGGATGCCGTGGCTGACCCCACCATCGAACAACTGTCCGAATCAGTCATCACCGTCGGCACCGGCTGGGGACTGGAGATATCCAGCGGCCCTGACGGCCGTTTGCGGATCGTCCGCCGCGGCGGCGAACTCCTGAATCCTCCGGTGGAATTCGCCGTCACCGACAGCAAGTTGCGGGCCTACTATCGACATATCGCCGAAGAAGCCGAGCGCGGTGTGGCTCCGGAACCGGCATGGGAGTGGTGGATGACGTTGATGTCGACTCACCTCGCCGAAGCACTGCACGACCTCGACCGTGCCGCGAGGCCCTGCGTCATAACCGTCGGCGACACCGGATTCAGCGCCACCCCGATCGACTCCGCGCAGTGAGATTCGGGTTGGAATCGATGTCGGCGACCGGTACACGTCGCGCCGACTTGTACCGACCCCAGACGCTGGACAGTCGCGGTTGGGCTTCGAGGCGCGGTCCGGTGCCTCGCTGAGCGACGTTTCTGGCCGTTCGATGAGATGGTGCTGCGGCCAAGTCGAGGACGCCCGACCGAAACTACTCACATGTAAGTCAGCGGGTAGATCTCCCATCGACCAGGGCTTATGCGACGTGTGGATGGCTTTTCGTGAAGTTGTGCACTACTTGTGCACAAGCGAAATACCTTTTATCCCCACG
This sequence comes from Nocardia sp. A7, assembly GCF_046549215.1. Lineage (NCBI taxonomy): Bacteria > Bacillati > Actinomycetota > Actinomycetes > Mycobacteriales > Nocardiaceae > Nocardia > Nocardia sp. A7. The sequence continues at coordinate 115,883 of NZ_JAJPWE010000004.1, forward strand.
CTATCCACAGCTCTATACACAGCAGGTTATGTCGCCCTGTCTGTTCCAGCAGGCCCAGAGCCCGGCACTCGACCACGCTGGTGTGAGGGTTCTACCGGTCGAGCCGATACATGAGTACGTCCAACGTCGGCGCATCGGGCCAATCGGGAGTTAAGTTCGAATCGTTGATCCGCCACCGGAGTTCGCCCCGGTGACCCCGGCGGTGACGGCGCAGACCGGCCTGACCCGGGAGCAAGTCGATCAGGCTCCAAGCCCGGCCGAAGCGCTGGGCGAACTGGATCGGGGATTCACCGCCGATACCCCGTATCTGCTTGTGAGCCACCACGCCCCACCGAGGCCAACCTCATCTACAACCAGCGCACCCACTGCCCGGCACTGGCTCGCATCGACCTGCTCGACACGGCCTTGAGGATCGGGAAGCAAGGCCGTCGGACAGCGCGGTGTTGCGTGACGAGGGTGTCCGGTCAGCCGAATCGCAGTTGGGGTACATCGAACAGGTCGGGATTGCGGTGACGGGTCATGGTTGGTGAGCTGACTTCGATGATCATCAGCTCGGTGAGGAATTGGACGGTCGCGGCGAGTAGGTGACTGGTATAGCCGGTGGCCGCTTGCTGTTTGAGCCCGACCGCGACATGGATGTGCGGCGAGACAGTGTCGGTGTCGGGGTCGTAGGCCAGGGTGCCCCCGCCGAAGGCTTCGACGTTGGTGAGTTGGACTTTCGACCAGACGGGCGCCGCTGGGTTGTCGAGTCGATCGCAGGTGCCGACGATGTCGACCTCGCTGAACCCGGCGATGAACGAGGGAATGAAGCCCTGACGGAGCCCGTGGTCGCGGCAGAATGTGGCCAGGGTATCGAAGAAGTCTTCTCCGTGGTCGAAGACGAGCCCGAAGCTGCGTCCGAGAGTGAGCTCGTGGCTCCGCATCTATCCCTCCTCGCTGGAAGTTGCTGCCCACGGCCATGATTCATCATCGTGGTATCCGCCCGCGACGCCGAACGCTCGACCGATAGTTGCGTGGTCGGCGTCGGCGGCGACCAAGGCGTGCAGCAGGATTCGGGCCTTGTACGGGTCGAGGTGCCCAGCGCTGATCATTCCGCGGTCAAGAAGGTCGCGTTCGGAGCCAGGGAAACCGTAGGTCGAGTGCAGTACCGAGCCGGACCCGGTTCGTGAGGCGAGTACGACCGGCACGGTCGCCGCCAGCGACTGTAGTGCGGCGACGAGGTCGGCAGGGACGTGTCCGGCGCCGAATCCGGCGATGACCAGCCCGTCGATGATGTCGCTGGTGAGCATCCGCAACATGGTGTCGTCCTCACCCAGGGCGATGGTCAGGATCGGTATGCGTGTGTTGCCGCGGGGGCGTGCCGGGATGATGAGTCGGTGCGCCAGCCGGTTGACCAGGCGCGGTGTGCCCTCGACGAGGTAGCCCAGTGGGCCGCCATGTGGTGATTGAAAAGTGGCCAGGCTCGTGGTGTGGGATTTTCGGACTCGACGCGCAGCGTGGATTTCGTCGGCGAAGACGACCAGGCAGCCTTGATCGCGGGTCCGCGGGTGCGCGGCGGTCTGGATCGCGGCGAGCAGGTTCGCGGGCCCGTCGGCTCCGGCCAGGCTCGGGTTGCGCATAGCGCCGGTCACCACGACCGGTGTGGGCAGGGTGTGCAGTAGATCGAGCAGGTAGGCGGTTTCCTCGATCGTGTCCGTGCCCTGGGTGACCACCACGCCGTCCGGGCTTGTCGCGGTGACGTGGTCGGCGATGGCCTCGGCTAGCGCGGCGATGTCGGCGAGGGTCAGGCTCGCGCCGGGCACCTGTCGGAAATTCACCACGTCGACCTCGATGCCTGTCTCGAGCAGGCCCGGCACGGCGGCAACCAGATCCTCGGCCGAAAGGGTGGGCGCGACGCCGCCGGCAGTGGTCGATGTCATGGCGATGGTGCCGCCGAGACCGAAAACGATCACGCGGCGTCGGTTTTCGGGTTCGGTCACCCAGCGAGCCTAGCGACCTTGGTGGGCGAGGTCGCCGAGAAATCGGCATGCGTGATCCACACCGGTCAGCGTGAGCAGTCGGCTACGTGGCGGGCTCAATCCAGCGGCGCCGGTATCGGCGAATTCGCGCGCGCGGGTAGTGACCCAGGTCCAGTCCAGCTCGAGGTAGTCAGCTAAGTGGCGCAGGCGTTGGCCTGGCTCGGCGGCGGCGAGGACGGTGTGGGCGCGTGCCCAGCCGGTGGCGTCGCTGTACTCGCGCAGGGTAGGCCGGTGATCGGTGACATCGACGCGGACGTGGTCGGTGTTTGCCCAACTGGCCACGATCGCACGACGGCCGGGGTCGAGCACGAAGCCATGGGTGGCGGTGTATTCCGGTTCGCTACACACCACCACGGTGATGTCGACGGATTCGATAAGCGCGGCCGCGAGCAGCATCAGGACGCGTTCGGCGCGTTTGGACGCCGCGACCGCGTCGGGGGGAATGCAGAACACTCGACATTGCTCGGTGCCAGTGCCTGCGAATCGTGCCGCCGTGGTGGCCAGGTAGCGGTATTTGTGGGCGAACAACAGCCAGGTCGCGGCTTCCTCGCCGCGTTGCTCACGAGTCCAAATCGCGGGTGCGTCGCGAAGCTGGTCGAGGTGGGCCAGGATATGGCGGGCGCAGTAGTGCGAACCGAGCCACATCCGCGACACTGTCGAGAGCGCGGAGTCCTGGGCGGCAACATGCTCGACGGTGGCGGCGGGGTCGTGCGCGACCAGCCGGTTTTCGGCCGCGCTCAGTTCCGCGTCGTCGTCGAGCAGTGCGTCATCGAGGTTGGTCACCGCCCACAAGATCGCGTAACTGAAGTCGTCGAGCCGATACGCGGTCGGAATCAGTATCGGCGCACCAGGATTGGATGCGGCGAGTCGGGCGCGGACTCGTCGGCGATCCAGTGCGAAGTAGTTCGGTGTTTCCTCAGCGGCGACGGCGACGGCGACAACGAGGCCGCGTTGTGGACGTGCCAGCACTGGATGCTGGAGTAACCCCGCGTCGGTGCTGGCCAGAACTCGTCCGGCGTTAATCTGCGCCGAGACCAGGACTGTGGGGGTGCTCGCGCCGGGATAGAACCGGCCAGCCGGGGTGTGTACGGCCCAACCGTCGACCCCGGATTGTGTTGGCAGGTACGGTGATTCGCTGTCAATGATGGTTTCGGTGTCGAGCGATGACGGGTTGGCGATGATGCGCAGGAACTCGGCGCGCTGCTCGCTGTTGACGCGGCCCAGGGTGATCTCAAGCAATTCGGTAGTGAGCGAACGCAGTTCGACGCTGTGTCCGCGTGAGCGCCAGTTGCTGACGGTTTTGGGGTCCACGCCCAGGCGTTCGGCGAATTCGCGCACCGACTGGCCGGTAGCGCGTTGTAGTGCGGCGGCGTCGAACCCAGTCCATCCCCGACCCATCACCATGATGTCGTCCCCTGTAGGAGTGTGGTTACGCCCACGCTAGTCCCACACCACCCCCACACAACGCCATTCCCTGACATCGGCGAATACGCGAGTCTGGAACCCAACACCTCGACTACGAACGGAGAAGCCGGATGATTGTTCGGACGTTGGGCGACAGCGGAATTCGAGTCTCAGGCATGGGCGTTGGCTGCTGGGCGATCGGCGGTCCAGACACCAACCTGGGTCTGCCGATGGGCTGGGGGGAAGTCCCGGAATCGGCGGCGCTGGCGGGGCTGCAGCATGCGTTCGAGGGCGGGGCTACCTTGTTCGACACCGCCGACATCTACGGTCACGGCCGATCAGAACGGCGTATCGGGCGGCTGGTTTCCCAAGTGCGGCGTGAACAGATCCAGCTCGTGTCCAAGGTCGGCTACTTCGCGGGCACAGCCGCGCACGGCTACGACCCCGGCCACATGCGCCGCCAGCTCGAACAAAGCCTGGACAACCTCAATACCGACTACCTCGACGTGTACTTCTTCCACCACAGCGAATTCGGTCCCGGCAACCACCGGCTCGGGCTGGCGGTGGAGACGATGCACAGCTTCCTCGACGAGGGCCTGATCCGCGCGATCGGTATGCGCGGCCCGCATCGCTATGCCCCAGACCGTCTCGCCAGCGGCCCAAAAGCGGACAAGAACACTCAATTCCGCGACTTGTTCGCCCAGATCCGCCCCCAGGTGCTCGCGGTGCGCGACAACCTGCTCACCCCTCAGTCGCGGTCGACGAGCATTTTCAGCTTCGCCGAGAAACACGGCTGCGGTGTGCTGATCAACAAGCCACTCGCGCAAGGGTTGTTGACCGGCAGCTACACCAACGCGGTCGCACGGATATTCGGGCCCGCTGATCACCGTGCCCGCAAACGCTGGTTCACGCCCCCGGCGATCGAGCTGATCGAGCACGGCCTCGACCAGGTCCGCGCCCTGGTTGGCGATCGACCGCAAGATGTGATCGGGGTCGCTCTGTGGTCGTGTTTGGCACGCTCGGCCAACGCCGCGGTCCTGGTCGGGTTCGCCAACTCTGAACAGGTGGAGGTCAACCTCGCCGGCATGGCTCACCGGCCCGAAGACGAGGTGATCGAGCGGGTGCGCGCGATCATGGCCGACGTGCAGCGTCAACTCGACGCGTCCGGTGAGGTGTTCGTCGACGAGACACCGGTGGGAGCCTGGTCATGAGCCAGTCCGGCGTGCGGGTCTTGACCTGGAACGTCCAACACGCGTCCGCCTCGCGTGCCGGACGGCAAGTATCGTGGCTGACCCGTGTCGATGCCGACGCGATCGTGCTCACGGAGGTCTCAGCTGGCGCGGCCGGCGACGTGACCGCCCGGCAACTGCGCGACGCCGGCTACCGCGTGCACCTGCCAGACCCTGGCGATGACCGATACCGGGTGTTGCTGGCCGCGCGTGGGGTGCTCGACCCCGTGCAGGTCGACATCGCGGTGTCCCCGCACCGGTTCCCGCTCGCACGAGTCAAACAGGCCAGTGGTTTCGAGTTCGCGCTCACAGGGGTATACGTGCCCTCACGAGGCTCCGCCCCGTTCCGTAACGTCGCCAAACGCGCCTTCCAACACTCGGTCACCACATGCCTGCCCGGACTCGCGAAAACCCTTCCCTCGCTTCCGGTGATCGTCGCCGGTGACCTCAATGTCGTTGAACCGGGCCATATACCGCACTATTCGGTTTTCGGGGCCTGGGAGTACGACTTCTACCGCAGCTTCGCTGAGGCCGGATTCGTCGATGCCTTCCGGCTCAAACACCCCGACCTCATCGACCACTCCTGGCTCGGCCGACCCAGCGCTGACGGTACCCGCAACGGCTACCGATTCGACCACGCCTTCGTCAGCGCCGCGCATCGAAACATGGTGCACGAGTGCAGGTATCAGCATCGCCCGCGCAACAACGAGCTCAGCGACCACTCGGCAATGATCCTCACCCTGGCCAGCTAAGCCCCTATCCCGCTCCACCTCCTCTTCAGCGCCCGACAAAACCCTGCTCGGTACGCGCTGTGCCCCGTCGCGCCCTCATCCGGTCCCGCACCTCCTTAGATCGGCGATCCTCATGGACCTCACCAGCGCTGTTTCCACACGCATTCTCGATATCGTCGCCCGCGTCGGCGGTGACGTCTCCACCACCGCTTCCTTGCTACCAAACCTGCACGCCAGCGAACCGAACCCGCTGCGCGCGGCTTTGACCACCACCACGCCCGCCCGGGTCGTTGTCACCGGCACCGTCGAGCACCGCCTGCTGCTGGCCCAACACGACGACCCCGACCGATGGACGGTCGCCGAGCTGTCGGGAACCGCTCTGGGCAAGCGTGATTGGCCGAGCTGGGCGCGCGAAGGAATCAGCCTCGCCGATACCGGATCGTGGGTGAGCACCGCCATTGTCAGCCCGGTCGCCGTGCACCGGCTGACCCGACCCGACCTCCTGCTCGCGGCGCTGTACCACCCCGAGCACTTCCCGCTGCCGCGCTTCCCGCTGGCGATCAGCGATCTCGCTCGCGCCGCGCGGACCACGCTCAGCGGGCACACAACACTGATGGACATGCAGCTAGGCGTCGCCCTCGACGACATCACCGCCGCGATCACGACCACAACTCCCGATATCGTCGGGATTTCGGCGACCTTCGGCCAACACGACCTGCTGGTCAAACTCCTCGACGCGATCGACACCATGCCCCAGCGTCCACTCGTGCTCGTCGGGGGCAGCCTGACAGCCCGCAACGAGCACCTCCTACTGGAGCGTTGGCCGTGGTTGATTGTTGCGCGTGGTGCGGGCGAGCCGACCGTCGCCGACACCGTTGCCTACTTCCACCGCGACATCGAGTTCGACCAGATCCGTGGCATCGGCTACACCGGGGCCGCGCGCGGCGAAGGCGCCCTCACAGTGGGGCGCTATCGCAGATCAGCGGTCGTCCCCAACCGGGCACGCACCGACATCTTCCCCGAACTGGACCTGCTCGCCGCGACCTTCGCCCATCACGGGGTCGCGCAGCTGGAAGCATCCCGCGGTTGCACGAACTTCTGCTCGTTCTGCCCGCGCGGACACAAGGGCAGCTGGTCGGGTATCGCAGCCGACGCGCTGCCGACGATCGTGGAGGCGATGAGCGAGGTTTTCGACCGACACCCTCACATCGGGCGCACCCTCTACCTCGTCGACGAGGAATTCATCGGCCGCGGCCCTGACGCGCTCGACCGCGCGATCGAAGTCGCTGACGTGCTCGACCGGCACCGGTTCCGGTGGGAAACCTCCTGCCGCATCGACCAAGTCGTGCGCACCGATACCGACCGACAATGGCACATCGACCGCGCCCACATGTGGCGCACGCTGTGCGCGAAGGGGTTGCGGCGGTGCTTGTTCGGGGTGGAATCCGGCGTGACCTCGATTTTGGAACGGTTCAACAAGGAAACCACCAGCGAACAGAACGCGCTCGCGATCCGCACGCTCTCGGCCCTCGGCGTGCCGACCCGCTTCACCTACATCACCTTCGACCACCTGATGACCGAAGCCGAGTTTCGCGCCACGGTCGCGTTTCAGGCCCGCACCGACCTCATCCTGAAACCGTTGCCGCATCTGTCGGTCGATGAAATCGTCGATGGCGTAGCCGATCCCGACTTCATCGCCACCCACAGCACCGGCCGCCCCTTCTGCTCAGCGATCTCCTACATGATGGTGTCGATGGAATGCCTCATCGGCGCCGCCTACACCAAACAAGTCGCTGCAGCGGGGCTTGCCGGGGACACGCGCCCGTCGATGGGTCGGCTCGACGCCGAGTTCGCCGACCGGCGGATCGGACTGCTGTCTCGGCACGCCCAGCTGTGGGTCGACTCCAACTTCGCCCTCGACTACACCCTCAAATCGCTCGAGAAGGTTCTCGACGGTCCCGCCCGCCACGCCGCACGTGGTACCCGCGTCGTGATCAAAAGCGCGGCCTTCGCCCTGCTCGGCGACATGCTCGACATCCTCACCCGCACGCCCGTCGACACGGTCTCGCTGGACGCGATGGGCGAACAGGTACGCGCACGCATGGAAGCTCGACGCGCAGTGCTCATCGACCAGATGAGCACTGCGGTTGCCGAACTCGAAGCCGCCCTGCCCGCCACCGATCACTTACTCCTGGACGCCGAATTCACGCGCTGGCAGGCAAGAACTGGATGGGAACTGATCAACGCCGCAGACCCCTGCGGCACCTGACACAGCAAAAACCGTTGCGAGTCAAGCCTTTTCGGGGATGGGGACCCAGTTGAACTCCGGGCAGAACCGCGCATACGTGCACAACTTCCAGACCGCGTAGTCCTCCATGCGACCTGCGTTGCGCAGCAGGTGCTTGACCCAGGTGTGTGCGACCCGCTCCGGCTCGGTCATGGTGGATTCGATCTCGCCGAGCATCCGGCATGACACGGCGAAGTCTTCCTCGGTCAACGCGCTCAGGTCGACTTCGACATCTTCGACCTCGAAAGAGAACACCAATCGCGACGTCGAGAACCGGGTCTTGCGTTCCCCCTTGAACTGGGTGTGAGGAGCGAGCGCGGCCAGGAGCCGATCGCGTGCTGCGACGGGGTAGCCGATGCCCAAGTCGAGATCGCTGGACTCCAGATTCAGCTGCAACCCGAACGAGCCGACATCGCGAGACGGCCGCCCGGTCCAGTCCCGAATCATCTGCGCAGCTTGGGATCTCAGTCGTAAGAGGCGCTCATCGTGGTTGCGGCGCTGGTGCCAGAATTGCTCGGCGCGCGCATACTCGGCAGCGGAAAATACCGTTGGATCAGCCCATCTGTCAGCCAGAATCGCGTCCAGATCCAACGTCGAGGGAACCGGAGAAGCCGTCACGACAAGCAGACTACCCACCGACGATCACAGGCGAGGCAAAAAGGTGCGCGTCGAGCCATGTCTGGGCTTCGCGAGCATGTCGCCGATCCCAGCCCGGTCGATCTCCCGGCCTAGCTGCAACGGGGGTCCGCGGGTCACCCCCGTTCTGGGTCTGGTTATTCCGGTCGACCTCGGCCTCTCCGATGCGGAGTCCATACGCGGTCGGGCGGTCAAGGCCAGCGTTGTTGGATATGGCGTTCGCAAGCGAAGCAGATTGAGCTCGACCGGCTATGCACGAGACCATGGACGCATTGTGGGCAACGTAGAGCGCGGCACGAGATGGGGACCATGACAAGCAAACTGATTTTGAACTCAGCAGACGGCGTCGCGATCGAGGCAGCAACCGACTCTGCAGCCCCCGGCCCTCGGCGGGGCGCGGTGCTGTTGGTCCACGGGATCACTGTCGACATGGATGAAGGCGGTGGGATGTTCGTTCGGCTTGCCGACCAGCTGACCGCTGCGGGCTTTGATGTGATGAGGTTTTCGTTCCGCGGGCATGGCGGTAGTGGCGGTAGTTCTTGCGGTGTCACCATTGCTGGTGAATGCCTCGATCTTCAGACCGCCTTCGACGCCATCCGCGCACGGTTCGGCGGTCCGCTGTCAGTGGTCGCAGCGAGTTTCGGGGCAGTGGCGACTGCGCTTTCGTTGCCGTGGCTCAGCAACGATATGCATCGGCTTGTGTTATGGAACCCGGTGCTGGACTTGCGACGCACCTTTTTGGAGCCCGAGCTGCCGTGGGGGCAGGACAATTTCGGCCGCCACCAGTTAGAGGACCTGGCAAAGACCGGATCCCTGGCTGTGGACGGGGCGTTCGACTTGGGGCGAGTTCTGTTCTCGGAGTTCACCGTTCACGATCCCTTTGAGGTGTTAGTGAATTCCCAGGTGCCAGCCCTCGTTGTGCATGGCGATCAAGACACCGCTGTTTCCTATGAGGTGGCCGCCGATGCCGTCGCCAAGCGACCGGGGACTCAGTTGCACACTGTTGTCGGATCGGATCACGGGTTCGATTCATGCGCACGTGAAGATGAGGCGATCACGGTGACAGTGGACTGGTTGACCAGCGAGCACGAAGGCCACCTGTGATCCCCAGGGACCTGTACGGAAAGGTTGTGCTGAGCGACTTCGTGTACGTGGGTGAGTGGGCTACCCGAAGCAAGCTCGGCTGAGGGATGCGCTGAAGAGGCACAAGAGTTCCGGCGACCCAGTGACAATCGGCGCCAGGACCTTGATTTTCAACCAGGTGATCATTCATGAGGGCAGCTGGCTCGGTGTCGACTGCGTGGTCGATGACCGAGCCCGGTTGGGATACGGATGTCAAATCGGCCGACGGGATTGCGCGCAGTTAGTCGAGAGCCTTCAACGCTGTGGCCCACGGAACCGGATCACCCTCAGCGGTCCGAATGAAGCGCACACCCCACTCGGTGAGTGTGGATAGCACAGCAGCGACGGCGGGAAACTGGAACTGCGTCGCCCGAGCGTGGGGTACCGACCTTCTGGTGCTACTACCCGCAGGCAGGCCACGCGCTACCGACGATTGCCGAACTGGGTCGGCTACTGCGGATGCTGCACCAGTCCTCCTAGGCCCACCTTTTTACCTGGTCAGATGTACTTTCTGTACATTGGATGTTGTTGCCGGTAACCATTGGTCACCGGAGCCGCTTTTCGGACTTCTCGCGTCGACACCAGAAGGCCGGTACGCCCTGGGTCGTTTGAGTCGAGACGGTTGTCGTTCAACGCAATGTGTTGCCTACCTGGCTATTTCAGTAATATGTGGACTATGCACCGTGGGACCTGTCTGTTCTGACGTGGCGGCACAAGCCTATCCTCGCCGGTGTGAGTGAGGTTTCGGTGCAGGCGGTGACCGCGGATGTGGCCGCGAAACGGTTGGACGCGATCAGCGCCCTGTACCAGCAGGTATTCAGTGAGCCGCCGAATGTGGCCGAGTCTCCCGCGCAGCATCGCGGGTCGATGGTGCGGATGCTGGCGGATCCGAGTTTCGGGTGCGCGCTCGCGGACCGCGCCGGCGAGCTGGTGGGGTTCGCCTACGGGTACGGGTTGACGTCGGGCCGGTGGTGGGAGGGGCTGCGGGACCCGGTTCCGGAGGGATTCACCACCGAATGGCAGGGGCGCACCATCGCCGTCATCGACATCGGCGTCAGCCCGAGATGGCGGCGACACCGCATCGGCACCCAGCTGATGGAGGTTCTGTTGGCCGGGCGTAGCGAGGCGCGCGCGAGCCTGGGAGTGATTCCGGCGCTAACGGATTCGGCCAGGTTCTACGCCGCCACCGGGTGGGATCTGGTCGGCCGACAGGACAGTCCCCCAGGCACGGGCTGGACATCACCGGTGTTCGACGTCTACGTACGAGAACTGGCGGGGACCGGAAGCCGGTAGCGGCGCAAGGCGGCGTCGAGTTCGCGCACCGGTGAGGCGTTGTCCCACCGGTACATCTTGGTGCGCACATCGGTGAGCGTGGCGATCAGCCGGGGTGATCGGTTGGTCGCGGTCAGCTCGGCGGCCATGCGGGCGGCGGCCGCGGCGGCGTCGACATCGCCGGAACCGAGGTGTGCTTCGGCGAGATCGACGGCGTTGAACGCGCGGTTACGTGTGAATTCCTCTGCGATGCCGCTGTTTCCGTCGGTGAGCGCGTCGACCGCGGCCGCGGTCTCACCGAGGGTGAGCAGGCATTGCCCGAGGGTGGACACGGCCAGGCCGTCGTCGTAGAAGTAGGCGGGCGATTCGGTGGGGGTCACGGCCGCGCCGTGGTCGCGTGTGAGGCCGTCGAGCAGATCCAGGCATTCGCGGCGTTGTGCGGTCGCGGCATAGGCGCGAGCGGTCACGTCAGCGGCGTACGCACGCAGTCGCGGGTCCCCGGTCTGCGCGGCCCATTGTTGGGCGGCGACGCCGTGATCGACCCCGCGTCGGCCGTTCCCGCGCCAGGTCGCCAGGTGCGAGGCTTGGCAGAGGGTGATCGCGGCCAGCGTCGAGTCCTGCGCCTGGTGGGCGTCATCGAGTGCCTGTTCGTAGGCGGCTGCGGCTTGCGGGTACCGGCAGAGGTTGAAGAGCAGCCAGCCACTGAACCGGGCCAGATTCGATCGCAGGCCCAGCAAACGGCCGCGCAACGGATCGGTGTCGCCGCATCCGGACACGAGGGCGTCGGCGGTGCGATACTCGGCCGAGGCGATGTCCAGGGCGCGATGCGGGCCTACCGCGTCGTCGAGGAGCAGCGTGGCGGACAGGACCGCCTCCACCCGGTCGAGGATGTGGCCGGTGAGCGCGGGAGGGGGTTCCCACGCGGTGGTGTCTTCGAAGAGATCCGGGGCGTGTGGGCCACCGGGGGCGAACTGGTCGAGAGCGAGCGCCGCCGGCACGGCGGCACCCAGGCGCAGCACATCGCGACGATGCACGTCGTCCTCTCCTGGGAGTAGGGGCGCGGACGCCTCCCACTGTAGGTGCGCTGGCGGTGTTCTGATCGGTGCGGCGGGAAGTTGCGGGGTGACTGCCCGCCGGTTGTACAGCCCCAACATCGCGGGGTCGGAAGCCTTGAAAATAGTTTGCAGAGCTTGCCGATAGTGGCGCGGAGGCCACGTCACGCGACCGGCCAGCAGCCGCCGAATCGACTCGTCGGTATAGAGCCCCGGACGGCCGGTAGCGACACCAACAGCCGCATTGACCGCTTCGGCGGTGAATTGCTGAGACCACCCGCGGGCGTCGATCAGCGCCTTGAGCCGGGTGTTGCGGTGCCGCTGTGCGCCCATCGGTAGCCCCCCATGTAGCCGTGGAACTGGTTGCCGCTGAGAGTAATCCGAACGGTTTCCTATCCACTGGGTTTCACGCGAACCTGCGGGGTTGACAGTCGAACCTGCGGGGATTTCTGCGGGGGGTTTCTGCACTTCCTGACCGCGGCCGGGCACGGCAGGCTCGAAACCGGCGCGCTGCTGCGGTCGAGCCATCGCCCCCTTTGGTTCCTCAGCAGCGTGCCCACTTCCAGACCATGAGAGAGGCGCTCGATGAGCACACCGCACGTGATCGGGTACCTGAACCCGGAGATACCCGGGGTTCGGGTGGAATGGGTCAAGGCCCAGATCCGCCGTCGTGCAACGAAATTCGGCATTCGACTGGTCAACTGCCCGAATTCAACGGTGCATAGAACGACTCAAACGAGAGGACGGGCCCAATGACCTGGCAGGATCTCATCGGCGAACTCGACTCGATCGACTGGCTATCGCTTCTCTTGCTTCTCGCCCATATCAGGCCGGTTCGTCCCATGTCGCTGCCCAAGCGAATCCCCGGGCAGTACATAGCTGAGTTCGGTCCAGCACCTGTCGATCGTGTTCGTGTAGAGGTCCCCGGCCAGGTCGCAACTGCTGCCGAGCGTGCGCGGGCTGCTCGGTCGTTCCTACGTCGCCTGCCGATTTCGAATGCGAGGTCACAGGCATCCACCGCATCGTCGCTATCGCCACCGCGATGCCAAGCCACACTCCACCCGAGGAGCAGGCAATGACATACGCGAAAATACCTGCCTCCCTACAAGATTCGCCGCTCTCACGCAGCATGTTCTACCGGCGAATCTGTAGCCTGCCGACGTTCGTAGACACGGTGACAGGGCAGATCATGATGACGGCCGGATCGACCGGTGCGGTCATGATGCCGACCGACCTCGCCCAGCGGGTCAAGGTCGAGTTGCATCGCCGCAACGTCGGACCGTGCCCGATCATCGGCCACCCTCGCGCGCGGGCATGGTCCTACCTGATTCGTACCGCCGACATGCGCCCGATCGGTGACCCCGTCGCACTCGCCGAACTCTGGCGCGCGCACGTGGTCGTGGTCCGCGACGGCAACATCGTGTTGCCGTCCCCGAGCCCGGACCACCACGTCCATCGAACGTGGATAGTCCCCGCGACCACCCCCTTCCGGCCCTCCGGGAGCACGGTCTTGGCCTGTGTGCGCCACGTCCTGGACGCGGCCAAGCCGCGCAATCACGGCCCCTACTGACCTTGCCCAGAAGAGATTGCCGAAAGGAAAACAATGTCCGCCCGCGACGACAACCCGTGCCACTGGGCGCGCATCGAGCGCGCCTACCACCCAGACATCGTGCCGGACCCGATACGTACACCCGGCTACCTGCGCGCCTACATCGTCGCCGAGGGACACGCCATCGGGGTGGACGACCCCGATATCGAGGAAAGCGTTGCCGAGAGCATCGAAGATCAAGACACACTCGATTTGCCCGGTAGCCGGTACCACTGGCTCATCGGCGAAGCCGCATTGCTGCGCACCGTGGGAAGCGCCCACGTCATGACCGCCCAGATTCACGCGCTACTCGCGGCAGCCACCAAAGAAAACGTCGAGATCGGAATCATTCCACTCGACGCCCGATTCGTCACTCCCATAAGGCATTTCAGAGTCTGGGGAGCAGAAGGCGAAGAGGTCTGCGTCGATACCGAAGAACTTTTCGGCGTATCGGTCTCGCGCAGACGCCGCGACGTCGAACACGCCGACCGGAGCTTTCGACTCCTCACCGCCCAAGCCGCCTACGGCAACGACGCCCGCGCGATCCTCACGCGCGCCCTGTCCACCCACACCACCAACTAGCCACCCGGCACCCAGGGGGCACCGTGAACCACCCACAACCAGCCACCGCGCAGGCGGACACACCACACACCCGATGGCTGTTCACCGCCGCCGAGCGAGCGCTACCCCGATGACACCCCCGCCCCGGTCACCGTGCCCCGAGGAACCCGACATCCGATTACTCGTCCAATTCGCCACTGTTCGAATCGAATTCGCGGCGTGTCTCACGGCCGCGCTCGTGTTCGTCCAGGAGGTCGGTGCGCGCCGACCGTGCACCGTCGCGGTCGTGTCCGGGATGTGCGCAGGGTTGCCGCGCTTGCCGACTGAGCGGCTCTACCTGTTGCCCTGACGGCCCACACCCGCCTCGGCACACCCACAAAACCAACCTAATTCCCCATGAGCGACTGCTTTTACTGCCCTGACCTACGCAATCAGCAGGCATCTTCCGACCGATTGAATGGCCTTCGCGCCCGGTGAGGACCCCAGACACCTCACCACGGCCCGCGTGAAGGCGGCCCCGGACTCGTACCCGGCGATGTCGCGATGTCCGGGGCCCACCAAACCTTGTCGATAGCGACCGCCCCGCCACGGGCACGGCGCCGACGCTACAGACCACCTGAATACCTCGAACCAGCGGCGACCCCCCGAGCCGCGCCGGTTCGAGGGTGGGGAACCCCCGGAGGCCGCCCAACCGACCTCCGGGGGCACCCACACCACCCACTGACCAGCAACACTGGAAGGCCCCGACCAACTCCCACACCGTGCGCCCCTCGCCACGGGGCACCGGAGTTGGTCGGGGGCCTTCCGTCGCAGACGCGGCAGGAGCCCCCACCATGACCACCCGCCCACCGAACCTGATCGACCCCTACCAGCCCACCCCCGCACGCCTGCACAGTGTTTTCCTGGGCGGGAAAGACCACTACGAACCCGACGAGGCGCTAGCCGAGAACCTGTCGAGCAGCACGCTCAGGTCCGCGGTCACAGAATCCCGTCGCTTCACCCGGCGCGCGGTCGAATACCTGTCCGATCATCACGGGGTGTCCCAGTTCGTCGAACTCGGGTGCGGTCTGCCCCACACCCCTGACATTCACGACATCGCCGAACAACACAACAGCACTGCTCGGACGTTGTACGTCGACCCCGACATCCTCGCGGCCACTCATGGTCGCGCGATGCTGCACGAACCGCCTACTCGGTTCTTCACCGATACCGATATCACCGATACCGACGCGATCCTGAGCGACATCACCACGGTGATGGACATGACGGCACCGGTGGCGGTGTGCGTGTCGGGCACCGCGGAATGGATCAGCGACGCCCCCGCCGTGCTCGCGGCGTTGACCAACCAATTCCCGGTCGGGACATGGATCGTGCTCACTCACATCACCGACGAGTTCTACCCCCACCACATCCAAGCCGCCGTAGAAACCCTGCGCCGCGCGGGCATCCCGTTCCACCCACGCGGACGAGACGAGATCACGGCCATGCTCGCCGGGTACCAGCTCGTCGTACCCGATCTGATCGCCCCGCACCGGTGGGCACCCACCCTCAACCGCGACGACGACAACAGCGAGAGCGACGGCGACGACGGTATTCGGCGGGTGTCGGCGACCGCGCCCCGCCATCGCGCGGCGTGGGACCTGAGCGCCTACGCCGCCATCGGACAACGACAGCAGTAGAGGACAGGACCGAACCGGAACCGGCGTCAATCGGATCCTCAGTGTGATGGTTCGGCGATACAGTTAAAGTTGCCGGCCCGAAATTAGTGGTTCTATTGATGTGGGGAGTGGCTGTGGCCATTGATCTTTCGTGCCCTCCATGGTGCGTAGAGCATTCGGCGCGAGATGTGGACGACGTCGGCTGCTGGACACACTGGGGTCCTGCGCTGGTGACAGAGGTCGCCGAGGTCGTATTCATAGGCGTAGTTCGTAAAGTGGTTGTGCGGCTCTGCGTCCGCGATTGGGCGGAAAGCCGACAGTGTTCTATCGAACTGGTCGACCCTCATGGAGCCGTCGTGGAACTGACGGTGGCCGATGCTCGCGCGGTGGCAAATATGCTTATCCGTAGCGCGGACTTGCGACTGGAACCGGCCGAGGGCACTTGTCCCTCGTGGTGCGAGGGACACCGCCAACCCGACCCTGATTGTCCCGAAGACGGTCTCGAACATTGTGGACCCTACCTGGCGATCGTGGTCCCTGGGCGCGATGGCTTAGGTGTCACGATCGGCACGCGGGTGAGTGCGGTCGAAGAAAACGGCTCACGTCGTGTCTCGCTGTACATGGTCGTGCAATCGATCGCGACGGAACTGGAAGGTGATGAGGCGTGCAAGCTCATCGCTCACTTGCTGGACTGCTCGGACCTCGGGGCAGCGGGTATCCATATGGATACTTTGTGAATGTTGCGTGGTCATCGGCACCGAAGACGACCTGCGTGCCGCGATTGCCGACGGTCTGTTGGAAGTTGGGGGTGTCTCGCGTGCATCGTCTCGGGATCGCCAGGCGGCTGTAGAGCGCGGCGTCGCCGATCAGCAGATGGACCTGGACTCGATCGTCGGAAACGGAACCACTGTGGTTGTGGGATAACGCAATTCACATTTCCTCGGATGCACGGTCAGAGTTTCGGCCGTAGTGTCGGGTCATGACGGAAGCGAGACCGGAGCTGCCCATCTCCTCACCGCAGCAGCGGCGCGAGAGCGCGCGCGAGGATCTGACCGGAGTGATCAAGGAGTTTCTCCAAGCCGACTACTACCTCATGGACGGGGTGCGTTTTGCTATCGAGAACGGGGTGACACCCGAGGAGATCCGAGCAGAGTTGGCGGACTTCGGCCTGGCCGAAGAGGCCGACCGGGCGTTGGCCGCGCCGTCGTTGATGGCGAGGATCGACCGGGTGTTGACCGAGGCTGGTATCGCGATGCGCGCTCCCGCCGATGGCGAGGAGCTGTGGCTGGATGTGAGCAGCCCGCGACGGCGCGGGGTGATGGTGCAACACGGCGATGGCGGCGCCGGTCCTTCCCAGCCGCCAGACCTCGAGTTCATGCGCCAGGTCGCCGAGGTGGCCGTCCCCGCGCTCTACGATGCCGGATACCAGTTGGCCTCACTCGATGCTCGCCGGATCAGCCCGCTCGACCGGGACCAGGCATTGGCCGAGTTCTCTTGCTCAACTGACGATTTCGCCGTCCTCGTCGACGATCATCGCGACCAGAGTGTGCCCAGCCCTGCAGCACCCGACAGCCCCAGGCCAGCGACCGCCACGCGGCGGCCCCGACTGCGACACCGCTGAACTACCCGCCCGTGACAAGCAAGCAACAACTGCGGCGGCCGTTTCGGGACGGCAACGTCGCTGGTTTCGCCGCAGGCTCCTGCCCGCGATTCGGCACATATGGCCAGCGGGATGGCACGCAAAGTCAGCGCCCCGGTGACGTTCTATGCAGAACGCAGCCGCGGGCCTGGACATCCTGGTCAACAACGCGGGCATGACCCTTATGAAAGGCGTCGACATCATGGCGCCCGCGGAATTGGACACCCTCGTCGCCACCACTGTCCGCGCCCCATTTCCTGGTGCAAGGCGTTTTCGACCGGCTCCGTGACGGCGGCCCGCGTCGTGAATCTGTCCTCGCCGTCACCCGGTTGGCGATCCCCGACACCATGACCAAAGGCGCCATCGACAGCTTCACCCGCGTCCTCGCCCGGCCCCTCGGCCCGCGCGGCCTCACCGTCGCCCCCGGTTAGGTACTCACGGATATGAACGCCTGGCTCATCGACAACCCGACGGTCAGCGCGAAGCCTCGTCCAACGGCGCCCTCGGCCGCGTAGGCCGCCCCGCTGATATCGCCTTCTACCTCGTCAGCGACGACGTCCGGTGGATCACGGGCCAAACCCTCGACGCCAGCGGTGGTTCTGCCCTCAAGCGAGTGAGACCTGTTGTGCCGCAGTCGATTACGTTCACAATTGTGCGTCGAAGTCAGGGTCGGCTCGAGCTCTCTGATCTGGGGGCCAGGCAGTTCGAGACTGCCCCTGTTCGGTGCAGCGCCCGGCGAGGCTCAGGCTGGAGCATGTAGCGGTCACCAAGAGTTCGTGCGAGCGCATGCAGAGGTGTGGGTTTGTGTGTCATCGATTCTGGCGGGGAATCGGTCGGCGGTGTCGGGTGCGTCGGGCTGGCCGAGTTGAGGTTGGTCGGATCTGATTGGCTGACTGAGGCTTTCGACGGCCGGTCGATGGTCGGTGAGTTTCCTCGATGGCGGCGGTGATGTCGGCGGCGGTGAGGTACCAGCTACGGCCGGCCTTGTGACCGGGGAAGCGACCAGCACGCAACTGTTGGAGATACCAGCGCTCAGACTTGCGCACGGCCAGCGCCCCGACGGAGACGGGATAAGTCTGCTCGTATGTCTCGGGCGCGCGAGGTTCGAACTCGGGCACAGTGCCGCTGGCGTCGTTCATAGTCAGCTCCAGTTGGTAAACCGATTATCGAAGAATGTCGTTCCCTACTAATAGCGTGGCTGCGGTTGCATTTTGCCATTCCATGTATCGCTGCACCAGCAAATTTTTCGGAGGAATGGCCAACGCGGGTCGCGGGGTTCGCCGGTTTTCCGCTGTGGCAAGGTACTCCGCCTGGTAGCCGACCGAGGTAGTCGGCTGATCAATGGCGAGGCTGTGCCGTCAGGTCGAGGTGGCGACCAAGATCAATAAGACCGTGTGGTCTGGTGGGTCGAGCGACTCCACTTTGGCGTGTCGGGCGGCGTGTCGGGAATTATTTTGTCTCAGTCGGATCCGGTGGTCTGGTTGGTTGCTCGGACAGAATGAGGAGGAAGACGTTCTCGCTCTGGGCTGTGAGGGTGAGGCTGTAGGAGGCGGTCCGTCCGGTGACAGGGTGGTGGACTTCCGTGAGATCGCTGGGGTCGCGACCGTAGGCGGTGTGCACGCCATCGTTCCAGCGGTTCTGGAATTCGGTGACGGGACGTAGGTGGTGGAAGAGGGTTTGGACTTGTTCGGAGTCTCGGTAGCGGCCGGCGATGCCCCGGACGATCGCGGTGGTGAGGTCGGCTTCGTGGGGCCAGTTCGGCAAGATCTTCTTGGCGGTATCGGAGAAGATCCACACCGGCATCAACTTTCCGGGCCCAAGGCCGAGTGCGGCGGCCTGGAAAGCATCATTGCAGGCCAAGACAGTCCAAGCGGAGTCGACGTAGGCGGCGAGGTCGCTGCGCTGGTGCAGGTGAGCCATCAGCGCCGTGTTGGTGGTCACGGCCTCGCGCAAGACCGCGGTGGGCTCGAGGTCGACCGCTGTCGCGCGTAATTCGCGCAGGTGACGCGCCGTTATGGGGTCGAGGTCATAGCCGATGATGATGTGGTCGAGGAAAGCTTCGGTAGGTGTGCGGCGGTTTCGTTCGATGTCGGCGAGGTAGCTGCGGCTGACACTGAGGTGTGCGGCGGCGGTGTCGCGGGTGAAACCGCGCTCCTCACGGATCAATCGGCAGGTGTGTCCCAGGGTCGGGACGGTCAGCGGTAGTGAGTGTTGAGAATCGGATTGTGCGCCAGACGTGGGATCGCGACTCAACGGAGCCCCCTCCTTCAAGGTCTTCCATGACAGAACGAAAAAAGTTATGTTGAACGGTTATCCCCCAGGTGATGGTTCGTTCTTACCAGAATGGGTAGACACCGGCAACCGCTTGGGCGGCGTCGTCATCGAATCCGGTTGCCGGGGAGGCAGCCCCAAGGCGCACGCCCGGCGTAGCGAACACACTTGTCCCCCAAGCATTTTGGCAGGGTTGGCCGCTGCTGCATCCTTCGGCACATTGTCAGCAAATCCGCTGATGCGGCGATAGATCGCAAATACCGCAGTTGTCGGTACCGCAGACTGCATACCCGAAAAGGCTGGATTTGCGGGGTGTTACAGCGTTTGGATGGAGTTGCAAGTTCGCCTTGAACTCGCAAATCCGAAGCTGGTGAAAGGAACTGGACCGTGGATCCCTTCGTATTCCTGGGCTACATCAACGCAGGTCTGTCGGTGCTGTCGAACGGCCTGTTCGTCGCATCGCAGGTACTGAGCCTGATCGTGCCCTTCATCTGACCGAGAAGGTCTGAAAAGCATGCTCCCACAGCGTGATCCGCTGTGGGAGCAGACAGTCTGACCCGCGCCGCTCGCGCGCAAATCCCCTCACAGACCCTGATCCCCCAGTGGGAAGGCTTATTTCGTCATGCCCAAATCCTCATCTTCCTCAACCGTGGACGACGCTACGACATGGTTTCGCGACGGCAGATCGCGAATTCGGACTCCTTCAGGCGCCAGGCGCGCGGGTCGCATCGCGGTGGCTGCGTTGGTTCCGGTCGCGGTGATGGTCGCCGCAGCTGGCGGTGCCCACGGCGCCGACTCCTTGGTTGCCATCGCCGATCAGCCCGGCGTGACCGGCCCGGCACAACCGGGCACTACAGCGCCCCCGCCGCCCGCACCGGAGCCTGCCCCCGAACCGGCACCAGCGGAACCCGCCCCCGCCCCGGCGCCGCCGGTGTACTACGCGCAACCCCCTGAAGTGCGTAATGCTCCCTCGCGTCCGGCTCCCGCGCCGGAGGAACCGGTCGAACCGATCCGGATCGAGGACCTGCATCTACCGGAGCCGGTCGAGCCCGTCGCGCCGATCGAGGCGCCGGAGAACACTATTCGCGTCGGGCAGTGGCAGACCCCACGCCCGGACTGGGTCCCCCCGGAATACGCCGACGCGATCAACGACACTGTGGCCGGAGCAGAAGCGCAGGTCGCGACCGCGCTGGACTCGATCGGTATCCCCGCCGGACGTTCGGACCGGGTGTCCGGTGCGACGCTGGCCGGTGCCGGGATCGGCGGCGCTGTCGGCGCGGTCGCCGTCGGCGCTCCAGCGGCCGTCGCAGGAGCGGTGGTCGGTGGTCTGGTGGGTGGCACCATCGGCGGAATCGCCGGAGCGGCCCTTGGCACCCTTGTACCGGTGCCGGTGATCGGCACGGTGACCTCCGGGGTCGCCGGGACCGCGCTGGGTGCCGCCGCCGGTGCCGCCGCCGGTGCGGTGGTGGCCGGTGTCCCGGTCGGGGCTGTCGGTGCCGTGGCTGCAGGGACTGTCGGCGCCGGCTTCGGCGCCGGTGTCGGAGTGGGGCAGCCATGACAGCCCGAGACCGGCGCACCCGCAGCGCGGCACGGGTAGTGGCGGCGGTCGCGGTCGCTGCCACCGTCGGGTCCGGTGCCGCGACCTTCACCGATTCCCCAGCGGCGGCAGTGCCGATCGAACCAGGATGCCCGGCCCTGTACGTGCTGGGAGTGCAGGGCACCGGCCAGTCCTCACCGGCCGCGGATCCGCTCGCCGACACCGGAGTGGTCGGGGCGCTCATCGCCCCGGTCTTGAGCGCAGCCCCTGCGCTGGTGCAACGCTCCTATATTCCCTACGGCGCGGGTTTCGGCGGTGTCGTCCCCGGCGGTGGCCCGGACCCGTACTCGGTGTCGGTCTCCGACGCCCGCAACCAGCTCGACGCCGCCGCCACCGAGATCGCCGAAACCTGCCCGGAGACGATGATCGCCGGTGTCGGGTATTCGCAAGGGGCGCAAGCGATGTCGAACTTCGCCGCCGACATCGGAGCAGGTTCAGGGCCGATCAGCGCGGACCGAATCGCCGGAATCGCGTTGTACGCCAACCCCGACCGCGCTCCGGGCTCGCCGGTGATTCCTGGGCGACCGGGACAGATCGTGCCCGATCCCGCGCCAGGCACCAGCGGCGCCGCAGTGTCGCAGGTCGCGATCACCAACCCGCCCGCCGGCGGGGGCGGTATCGCCGGAGCGATCAGCTACGGCGACTTGAGCGGCCGTGTCGCGGACATCTGCACCGACGGGGATCTGGTCTGTTCTGCCCCGGACCGCGCCGCGTTCCTGCGGGTCGGGGCCGAGATCGCCGCACAGGCGGACTTGCGAAACCCGATCGCTGCGCTGGGCACACTCAACGGGCTGCTCCACGCCGCACTCGGGGACGCCTGGTCGACAGTGATTCTCGAGGACTTCGTCGTCGGCGACGGCAATGTCGACTACCTCCCACAGCAGGGCCTCGCGGCCCGGTTGGTTCAGGCCGCCGACCCGCGTAACCCCGTCCCCGACGGCGGGGTCGCAGCGGCCAGGTGGGGTGAGATCGTCGCCACCGTCGCCGCGAATCCCATCGTCTTGCTGCCCGAGCTCGCAGGACAACTTGCAGCGGCCTGGGGGCAATTGCTGGCCGACAACGCCGACCTGGTCAACCCCGCGGTGCTCGCACGCTACGCCGACACCGTCGGCCGCCACAACAACTACGCGACCAGCGGCCAACTCGCCACCGGCGTGGCCTGGCTGGTCGCTCTCGCCCACGACATCGCAGGACGGTAACCCATGAGCACCCAGGTGAGAGCCGAATCCACCCGCGATGACGTGTTCTATCTGCCTGTGCCCGAGGACTTCACCCAGCGCGCGGGAGAACTCCTGCGCGCTCGAGAGGTTCAGGTCAAGACGCTGGCGTGCGCTGAGAAGGCATGGCAGGTGGTGTATTCCACCCGCACCAGCGCCCACGCCCCCATACCGGCCTCGGCGCTCGTGCTCACCCCGAAACACTCGACCGCCACCTCCACTCTGCTGTACTGCCCGAGCTTTCGTGGCCTGGGCGGAGCCGTCGCGCCGTCGCAGGTTCTGCCAGAGGCTGTCGCCGACCCCGTGCTGGCCGACGTCGCCGCGGCGTTGGAACGCGGGTGGGCCGTGGCGATCCCGGACGGACAGTGCCTGGGCATGACCGGACTGGGCACGTACCCGTTCCTGGCCGGGGTCGCGGGGGCGCACACCGTGCTCGATCTGGCCCGCGCCCTGCCCGCTATCGGTGACCTCGACGTCTCCGGCGGGTTCGTGATCTGGGGCTACGCAGACGGCGGTCGTACCGCGATCTTCGCCGCCGAGCACCACCCGATCTATGCCCCGGAGGTGGATCTGCGCGGGGTCGCCGCCGGTGCTGTGCCGGCCAACCCGCGTGCCCTGGTCGCCGAGCTCAATGGCGGCCCCTGGTCCGGGCTGGTCATGGCGGCCATGGTCGGACTGAGCAGCGCCTATGCCCGCCTGCCCGTCACCCATGTATTGACCGAGGACGGACGCCGCGGCTTGGCCCACGCGCAGACCTTGACCGCCGAGCAACTGCTCGACTCCTACCGCCACATCCCGATCGGGACATGGTGTGAGCGCCGCGAACCGTGGAACGACCCGCTGTGGCGCTACGTCTTGGCCGCAGAAGCCGCCGCCCACCACGCCCCGCAGGTGCCGGTCCACCTCTACCACGGCACCGAGGACGCTTTCATCCCGATCGCCATGAGCCGGGGATTGTTCGCCGAATACCGCGTCCTCAACGTCGATCTGAGTTGGCGCGAATACGCCACCGATCATGCCCGCGCGGCCGTCGAAGGCGCCCCGGAGGCCCTGACTCGATTGGGCGCCGCACTGCTGCGACGGCCCACCAGACCCAGCCGATCGGCTGAGTCCCAGACCACCTGAATGCCGTGTCTGCCCGCCTCGCGCACCCCTCGCCGAGCGAGGCGGGCAGGCACAACCGATCGAGGTGATACCCATGCATTTTCCTCCCATCCGCACTCGACTCCGCAGCGCCGCGATCCTGCTCATGCTGGTCGGCACCGTTACCGGAACAACTACGGCGACAGCTGAACCCGACGTCACCGACACCTGCCCTGCCCTGTATGCGCTGGGCGTGCAGGGCAGCGAAGAAGGCTCGGTCGACACCGGCAGCGACACCGGCGCGCTCGGACAACTTTTCGGCCCGGTCACGGCCTCGGCGGGCGAGCTCGTCCAGCGCGCCTACGTGCCTTACGGGAATAGCGACGACGGCACCGCCTTGACCTATGACAACGCCGTCGATGACGCCGCGCGACGCTTGGAAGACATGGCCGGTGAAATCCTCACCCGTTGCCCCAGCACGCGGTTGGCCGTGGCCGGATACGCCCATGGAGCAGCCTCGGCCGCCCAGTTCGCCGAAAAGGTCGGGGCGGGGAACACCCGCATTAATCCCGACCAGGTCGCCGCAGTCGCGCTCCTAGCCAATCCCTCGCGAACCGCCGCCACCGCGGTCCTGCCCGGCCTGCCGCAGTCGACGACACCGTCAGCGGCACCAGGAACCGCCGGAACACAGGTGTCGAAGATCACCCTGCTCAATCCGACGCTGACCGGAGCGGGGATCGCCGCGGCCGGTGACAGCGCGGTCGACTTCGGGAAGCTGATCGGTAGGGTCGCGGATCTGTGTGTAGCCGGTGACGCCACCTGCGACACCCCTGCGGGCAGTCCTTTGGCCACCGCGGCGGCCAATATCGCTGCCCGCACCGATACCGGTGATCCGATCGCGGCGATCTCCACCATCGCCAACGCGCTGGCGGCAACGGTGTTCACCACCGCGGTCGGCGTGGTGAACGAGGACCTGTCCGGTACCAGCCTGGACCAACTGTCCTACCAGCCGACCAAAACCCTCGGCCAACGCGTGGCCGAAGCCTCCGACCCCGCGACTACCCCACCGAGCCAGACCGACGCGTTGGGGGCGCTGTTCAAACTCGGCACGATCGGGCTCAACGCCGCGATCACAGTGGCGCGCACAGTGATCACCCCGGCCACCGTGGCCGAGCTGGCGACCGTGGGCATGGCCGATCCACTCGCCGCGGTCGCGGTTTTCGGCGCGAAACTCGCCGGCGCGGTCGTCGAACTCATCCCACCGCAGACCGCCAGCCGGTGGATCGAGCAGGCGTACACCGCGATCACCAGCACCGTCACCGAACCCGATCAGCTCTACACCCTGGCCGGGACCGCCCAATACAGCGCCACCACCGGGCGCCACGGCTCCTACGACACCGTCTCCGCCGCCACCAGCGGCAGTTCGACGCTGCGCACCGTGGCCAACTGGTTCATCGCCGTCGCCCGTGACATGCCAACGGCCACAACCCCACAGTCTGGCAGGCCGACGACCTCGCCCCCACGATCGAGCACCTCTACCGCTCCGCCGACGCCGCGCTCCTCACCCACGACACCGGCGGCGCCATCGACCGGTCAGTCCCCGGCCACCACCGGACGCTGACCCCAGGCCCCTTCGGGCGGGCAGGACCAGCCGACGTACCCGAAACACAGTCCGCTGCTCCTGAT
Organism: Nocardia sp. A7; assembly: GCF_046549215.1. NCBI lineage: Bacteria > Bacillati > Actinomycetota > Actinomycetes > Mycobacteriales > Nocardiaceae > Nocardia > Nocardia sp. A7. The sequence continues at coordinate 140,934 of NZ_JAJPWE010000004.1, forward strand.
CCTTGGAGACCCGCCCGGAGGGGCCACCCAACACCCGAGTCCACATCCACGAGGAGGTGACAACCAGCCATGCGAGACAACACCCCCATCGACCACGACCACGGCGCGAACTGGTTGGACGCCGAACCTACGGTCCTGCAATCGATTCCAGGCATCGATGCTCAGCGGAGACCTGAGGGCGGCGACAAGTGGGAGTGGATCGACGACCACAGCGAGAAGTCCGACGTTCCCGTCCCGGACAGGCGAACGCATCGTCCACGTCGTCGGCCGGTGTGGCTCGCACTCGCGCTCGCGGGGACTGTGGCCGTCGCCTGCGTGCTGATCGGTGCGGGGATCGCCACGGTGAGCGACCGATCCGACACCGCCATTCCCACGCTGACCGCCGCGCCACCCACGACGACGACGAGAGCCGTGATCGCGGACGCGTGCGTGGGACTGTCCGGTCCCTCGGTGACCGACGGTGTCGGCGACATCCGATCGGTGCCCGGCGTGATCGCGGCGTTCGAATACACCTACTACCAGCGCCGCGACGCCGAGGCCGCGCTACGCCTGGTTGCCCCAGAGGCAGGACTCAGCGCGGCTGCCCTGACCGACGGTATCGCCTCGATCCCCCCGGGGACGACGCACTGCGTCGCGATCACCCCGATCGCCGACACCGCCGCCGAAGTACATCTGGTCGAGCGCCATCCCGATGGTCGACGCATCGACTACCTACAACTGATCAACACCCAGACCACTCCCCACGGGGATGTGCTGATCATCAACATCCAGAAGCGAGCCTGAGATGACCTCAGCCGCTGAGCATCTGGACAACACGACACCGCCGGTGCCGGGCGCGCGACTGGATCCCCACACACTGTCCGCGCCGGAGTTTTCAGCGCCGATCCGAACCGATCCGCTGCCGACTACCGCCGCTCATCCACCGCTGTGGACAGTCCTGGGCGCACACGGAGGGGCCGGCACGTCCACCTTGGCCCGCTGGTGGGCACCCGCGGCCGATACCGGACTGGCTTGGCCTGCCTCACCGGCTACCACCCAGTTGGTACTCATCGCCGCACGTCTGTGCATGCCCGGCCTCACCGCCGCCGCGGATCGGCTCCGGCAATGGCACGCCGGACTCGCCCCCGCCGGTGTGGAAGTCATCGGCCTTGTCCTGACCGCCCCACGCCCCGGCGCGGTCCCCGCAGTGGTGCGCCGCTACCGATCGGTGGTCACCGATTTGGTCGAGTCGGTCTACGACATCGGCTGGCACGACGAGCTCGTCACCACCGAACTGACCGAACTGGCCGAGTTTCACCCGTTCGACCCGCCACCGCCGCGCCGCACCCGACTGCGCACCGCGGTACCCGCCGACGTCCACCGCGCCGGATCGCAGATCCTCACCCGCCTAGCCGCCACCCATTCCCCAACGGCAACAACAGATCCGGAGAGGACATGATGAGTTTCGCCGCAGCCATCGGTGACGTCGTCACCGTGCTGGCACAAGAAATCAAGATCACCCCCACAGCCCCTCCCGGGGCGAGCCAGGTGATCAACCTGGTCAACTACCTAGCCTGGTTCGTCACGCTCGCCGGGATCACCGCGATCATCTACGCGGGCGGGAAATTCGGGTGGGAGCGCTGGCACGGCGGCGCGGTCGAATCCCCGAAGATCCTGCTGGGCGCGCTCTTCGGCGGAATTCTGGCCACCACCGCCGGGCAGCTCATGAACGCAGTCGTCAGCGGAGGCTCCTGAGATGAGCCGCGCCGCTACGGGTCTGGCGTCGATGCCGCCCACCCCGACACTCACCACGACGGTCCACGCCGAACCGCTGCCCGCGAACGTGTTGTCGCCTTTGACCCAACTGCTGGGCTATCTGGCCTGGTGCGTGCTGGTGCTGTGCATCGCCCGCACGATCTGGGTCGGCGGGCTGTTGTGGATCCGACTCTACCGCGAGGAAAGCCTCGAAGGACTCGCCGGCGCGTTACTCGGCGCGGCACTGCTCGGTATGGCCAGCTCCCTGGCACTGGCCGTCCTCCCACCCACCTGAGCGCCCCAAAACGAGGAGACCGATCTTCATGCTTGCCAACCGAATTCACCTTCACCGCCTGCTGGTGGTCGCTGTCGTGGGGGTGACCGCCGCACTCGGGGCATGCAGCGCCGACAACCCCGACGACACCGATCCCACCGCCACGGCCTCCGACACCCAGACCACCCCGACCGGACTGCGGTGGCAACCCTTCCAAGGCATCGCGCTACCGGTCACCGATCAAGGCCCACACCGCATCGACGCGGCCGTGGCCAGCGGGTTCGACAGATCGCCGGTGGGAGCTGCCCTGGCGGCGACGCAGGCCAGCGTGCGGATTTCGGTCGCTAACGACGGCCAATGGCCGCGGATCGGTGCGGCCATGCTCGCCGCCGGTCCCAGGCGCGACGCCTGGGCGGTCGCCCGCGCCCGGATCTCGATCACCGCACCGATCACCGACGGCGGACCGAAACTACTCGGCTACCACATCACCCGCTACAACCCCGATGCCACCGACGTCGACCTGTACGCCCTACATCCGGACAACTCGGTTACTCGCCACCACACCGCCGTGCTGTGGCAGCACGAGGACTGGCGTTTGGTGCTGCCTGACACCAACCCCGCCGCCGCGCCCGCTGTGACAGCCGTCGCCCTCACCCCACCCGAGCTCGTCGCGTTCGAACCACGCTGAAAGCGATTCCACCCCATGCGATCTCACCGACTCCTGCTGATCCTGCTCGCGGCCATCACCACCGTCGTCATTGCGGTGTTCGTCGTCACGATCACCCGCGACCCCCAGCAATCCGGGCCCTCCGTGCCGTCGAGCACGTCTACCGAGACGACCAGCCCGCCGTCTTCGACCGCGAGGCGGGAATCGGCCTCGGACCTGTTCGGCAATCGCCTCGACATCCCCGACAGTGACGCCGGGACCATCGTGGTGCCCGATCCCGGCGCGCGGCCGGACCCGACCCGGCCGGACTACCTGTCCACCGCACCCGCGCAGCTGCGCTGGCAGCGCGGATGGGGCGGCGCGGCGCTGCCGGTCTCGGCCAGCGACGGCCCGTCCGCGATCGCAGACGGCATCGCCTCGGGCTTCGCCCGCACGCCGCAAGGTGCCGCGCTGGCCGCGGCCGACGCGTTGGGTCGCGCGCTCGCCGCCCCGGATCGCACCTGGCAACGCGTCGTTTCCGAGCGCTACTACGGCGGCGGACAGGGTTTAGCGGACCGTTTCGCGCGCTCGCGTGCGCGGACCCCCGATGCCGCACGCTATGTCACCGTCCCCGACGGAGTGCGCATCGCGTCGGGCTACAGCAGCGACTACGCGGTCATCGAATTCGCCATCCGTGACGGCCTGGGTTACCGCATCGCGCGGTGGCCGATGATCTGGATCGACGGTGACTGGCGTGTGTCGGTGCCCTCCGACATCGAAACACTATGGGGTCCAGGAACATACGCCGCCTCACTGACCGGATTCGGCACGTGGAGGACCGCCTCGTGAGCCCGACCGTGCACTCGGCCAGGGCATTCGGGGGTGTCCGCGAGCAAGTACCGGATCTGTGTGACATCCCGTTGGGTCCGCAGCAGGCATGCGAGCAAGTCGCCCAAGTCGCCCAGGACGCTGCGACATCGGTCCTCGACGACCTCGTCGAGGTCCTAATCGACGGCTACGCTCGCACGATCCGGATGGCGATGGCGTGGTGGACGAACTTTCCCTCGCCGCAGCTGACCGGTGCCTCCGGCGAGCCCGGTTCAGCGTTGAGTGCGGTACGCGACTACAGCAGCGGATTGCAAGTGCTGTTCCTGATCGCCGGGATCATGTTCGCCGCCGCGCGACTGGCACTGGCCAAACGCGGCGGCGTCGCCGGCGAAGCGCAGGAGAGCTTCATGATGCTCGCACGGGCGAGCTTCATGTCGATGGCGTTCGCGGTGCTGGTCACCACCGGAACCCGAGCCGGAGACAACTTTTCCAACTGGGTGATCTTCACCGTCACCGACGGCGACTGGATCACCGCGGTCGACCGACTGACCGCAATCGACCAGACGAGCGGCCAGCCCGGCCTCGGCGCCGGTGTCCTGCTGATCATCGGGTTGCTCGGCTTGATCGGCACATTGATCCAACTGGTAATGCTGGTCATGCGGCAAGCGCTGCTGATCTTGGCGGTCGCGGTGATTCCCCTCGCCGCCGCGGCGTCGGGGACCGGACCGGGCTCGCAGTCCTACAAGAAGTTGCTCTCGTGGTCGTTGGCGTTCGTCCTGTTCAAACCGGCCGGTGCTCTGGTCTATGCGATCGCGTTCACGGTTATCGGCGATGAAGAACAGACCGACCCGCAGCAAATCATGCTGGGGCTGATCCTGCTGATGATGAGCGTCATCGTCTTGCCCGCGCTGGTACGCATGATCGCCCCCGCAGTCTCCACACTCGGCGGTGGCGGTGGGGCAAGCGCAGTGCTGGCCGGCGGCGCGGCAGGCGTGGCTATGGGAGCGGCGGGGGATCGAGGCAGCGCCCGCACAGTCAGCGAAGGGGAAGACGCTGCCGATGGATCGGGACCCCCTGGGGGATCGAGCCAGGGTGGCGGTGGCGGTGGCGGTGGCGGTCCCAGTGGCGGTGGCGGTGGCGGTGGCGGTGGGGGCCGCCAGCTCGGCGGCGGCGACGACGGGTCCGCACCCGGGCCAGCATCGAGCACCAGCACCAGCGCCGGGGCGAGCGGCAGTTCCAACGGAGCCGGGAGTACCGGCGGCGCTCGTGCGGCAGCGCCCGCGGGCAGGTCATCGGGGGCGGGCTCACAGGGGGCGGGCACATCAGAGGCAGGGGGTGCTGCTGGCGCGGGGGGTGCGGCTGGAGGTGCGGCCGGTGCCATCGTGATGGCCGCGCAGGAAATCAAAGTGCTGGTGGACAAGCAGTGTCGGCGTTGGAGTCGCAGACCCGCGACGCCGCTGATGGGGGATGGAACCCCGATTCGCTGAGTCCGGGAGAGGTGCGGCGATGAGCACACGCATGTACGGAAGGTGGGAACGTCCCAGGTCAGCGGGATTCTTCGGGTTGACCTGGGGTGTGTCGATGGTCGGGCTCGGCCTGGTCGTCATGGTCATGTCCGCGTTTCTGATCACCCGATCGGTGAGCATCTCGGCTGGACTCGTGGTCGGGGCGCTCGCGGTGTTCGCGCCGCTGGCACTCACCATCGACGGTCGCACCGGGTGGGAATGGGCTCTACTGCGTGTCCAGTTCGCCGCTGCTCGCAACAGAGGCGAATTGCTGTACCGGTCGGGGCGGTTCGCCCGGATCCCCGGCATCGCGAAACTTCCAGGGCTGCTGGCTGATTCGCGGCTGTCGGAGTACGAGACCGCCGGTGGCAGGCGTTTCGGGATGCTGCACATTCGTCGCTCCGATCACTACACGGTCGTGTTGCGGGTGATCCCGCGCGGCAAGGAGTTGGTGGATCAGCCACAGATCGACGCGTGGGTCGAAGGCTATGGGCAATTCCTGGCGGCACAGAGCCGAGGTGGGGAAGTGGTCGCGGTGACCGCGGTGCTGGACAACGTCGTCGAAACCCGCCTCAAACAGGGCAGGGAAGTCACTCGCCTGGTCCGCCCGCAGGCACCGGAGTTCGCGCGCGCGGTGATGGCGGAGGCCGCCGCCGACACCGGCGGGGTCGGGGTGCGGATCGAGGCCCGGATCGCGTTGACCTACCGCGCGATCGGCAAAGGCAGGGTACGGCGCAACGAAGCCGAACAGGCCCGCGAGATCGGCCAGCGTCTGCAAGGCGCGTTGTCCCAGCTCGCGCGTGCCGGACTGCCCGCGACACCGCTGCAGGCATGGGAAGTCCTGGCCCTGGTACGTACCCGCTACGACCTCGCCTCTCAGCGTGACGTCGAGGCCGCGGGCGCGCAGCTGGTCGAGACCCAGTCCTGGGATTCGGTCGGGCCGATCTCGCATGTGGATCGGTGGGACCAGTACGTGCACGACGGGGCGCGCTCGGTCACCTGGGAGATGGACGCGGCTCCGCGCGGTGCGGTGATGGAAACGGTCCTCGAGGAGTTGTTGCGTCCGCGCGCGGATGTGCCGCGCAAGCGTGTGGCGATCGTGTACCGGCTGCATTCGGCGGCCGAAGCGACCAACCTGGTGGATTCGGACTTCCGTGATGCGGTCGCGGCCGAGCAAACCGAGCGCGGCATCGCCAGCGCCTCGGCCCGCATCCGGGTCGGCAACACCCAGGCATCGCGCGAGGAGCAGGCACGCGGGGCCGGATTGACCCGGTTCGGGGTCCTGGTCACCGTGACCGATCACCTCGACGGGGACCTGCCCGGTATCGAGGCATCGGTCAAGGCGATGAGCGCGGCGTCGCGGCTGTCGGTGCGGCGTTGCTACGGATTCCAAGCGTCGGCGTTCGCCGCCTCGCTGGGGATCGGGCTGGTGCTGCCGGAGCATTCTTCGATTCCCAAAAAGGTGAGCGGATGAGCGATACCGACACCACAGACCGTCGGCGCACGGAATCCGTCGCGGGCATCCGCGTTCTGACACCGTCCGTGCGCGCGGCGACCGAAGCCGCTGCCGCCCGGCCCGGGATCCGTGGCTGGTGGGCGCGACTGGCGATATCGAGCGATGATCATCGCCGGGACTCTGCCGCCCGACGCACCGAAACACACGGCGCCGGCGATGGCTTCGACCGATCGCTGGAATCGCTCACCGACCGCGGCTACCGCGGGCCGGGCGGCGGCCGAGCCGCTGTCGTACCCGCCACCCCGGAGTGGCGTGCCACCACCGTCCAAGTCTCGGGACTGTGGCCGTTCTCGGTCGGTGCGAGCGCCCCCACTGTCGGCACCCCGGTGGGCTCGCACTACATCACCGGTGCCCCCGTGCATTTCGACCCGATGTCGTGGTTCCTGCGCGGATTCATCAGTGCGCCGATTGCGTTCGTGTTGGCGCTCAACGGTTTCGGCAAGTCGTCGCTGATCCGGCGCATGGTCACCGGGGCGGTCGCGGCGGGCGAGACCGTGCTGTGCATGGGCGACACCAAACCCGACTACCGCGACCTCGTCTTACGCCTGGGTGGTCAGGTCGTCGATGTCGGCTACGGGCACGGCACCCTCAACCCGCTCGATGTCGGCGCCCTCGGATCGATCGTCGATCGCCTGCCCGATCCCGATCAGCGCCGCCAGGTCACCGCCCGCGTCGAAGCCGGACAGGTCAACATCGTGGCCGGTCTGATCGAACTGGTGCGTGGCTCCCGGGTCGCCGACTACGAGGAGACCCTCATCGCTGCCGGGCTACGCGAGCTCTACAGCCCCTCGGGCGGATTCAGCTACGAGAACGCACCGCTACTGGAAGACCTGCTCGAGGTCATCTCCACGGGCGGTGACCGATTGCGCCGCTTCGCTGAGGACGACGACGAGCCCACCTACCGAGCCAGTACCAAAACACTGCGCCGATCGCTGCGGGCACTGGTGGAAGGGCCTTTCGGGGCCATCTTCAACGGACCCACCACCACCCGTCTGGACCTGGACAGCCCCGCGGTCTGTGTGGATGTCTCCCGTATCCCCGAGGGCGACACCAAACTGCTGGCCGCGGTGTTGATGGTGTGCTGGAGCGAAGGATTCGGTGCGGTCGCCGCCGCGCACGCCCTCGCCGACGCCGGCCTGCAACCTCCTCGGACCTTCGAGGTCGTCATGGACGAGATCTGGAGGGTCTTGGGTGTCGGGGAGTTCATGGTCGACCGTGTCGACGCACTGACCCGGCTGAACCGCAAATTCGGCACCGGGCTGATCATGTGCAGCCACACCATCAAAGACCTCGCAGCATTCGATTCCGCTGCGGCACAAGCCAAAGCGCTCGGATTCTTCGAACGCGCCCGCGCCAAGATCATCGGCCCGGTCGGCCCGGAGGAAGTCGACCGCATCCGTGCCGTGGTCGGGATCACCGACACCGAGAAACTGCTGATCACCTCCTGGGCCGCGCCACGCCCACCGACCGACGACGACCTCGACCCCAACCGGCGCGAAACACCGCCTGGCACAGGCTGCTTCCTGCTGAAAACCGGCGAAGCCGCTGAACCCGGCGTGGCCTTCCGGATGAACTTCACACCTACTGAGCGGACTACACAGGTCCACAACACCAATCGACGATTCGACAACCTCCCCCAAAACCCCACCACACGGGTTGGTGGCCGATGATGACCGCCCTTCGGCCTTGTTCACGGCGCATCCGAGAGCTGTGTTCGCATGGCCGCGCGATCCCCAGATGGCAGGTGGCCCGGTGAACGGCGTCGCTCGCGGGAGCGTCGCGATTGTGGGCGCGGTCCTGCTCTTACTGCTGGTCCTGCTGCTCGCCGTCGGCACCGAGGAACGCGGATGTGCACCGACGGCCGGGCCGGTTGGCACGAGTCCGGAGACCAACGGCGCGAGAGCGATGCCGATGACGCACGGCACCTACACCCTGACCTCGGGGTTCGGAATGCGCTGGGGCACCCAACATCAAGGCCAAGACTTCGCCGCAGCGCCCAAGACGCCCATCTACGCCGTCGCCGACGGCGTCGTAAGTCGGGTCGGGGCGGCGAGTGGGTTCGGGATCTGGGTGGTTCTCGATCACAACATCGACGGCGAAACGGTGTCCTCGGTCTACGGCCACATGTTCGCTGACGACGTCCGCGTCGAACAAGGCCAAAACGTGCACATCGGGCAGCTGATCGCGGCCGTCGGCTACAACGGCGAAACCGTCCCCGCGGGCCCCGACGGAGCCCACCTGCATCTCGAAATCTGGACCGGCGGAGGCCGATTCGGCGGCGGCAGCGCCATCGATCCCATGTCGTGGCTACAGAGTGGCACGGACTCGACCAGCACGCCCGGATCGACCGGTGCCGGCCCGTCGACGAAGCACACGCCGGGCGGAAGTGCCATGGAGGCCGGAATGGCTGCGGGCACCGAGCTCCCTGAAATGCCTGTGTCCATCGGCTCGGAGAAGGGGTTGCAGGTCGACTCGATCCGGTTGGCGCGCACTATCGTTCAACGGTTTCCGCTGGTACGAGCAATCGGCGGGCAGCGCGAGGACGCTCTGCCCGATCACCCCAGTGGCCGCGCGATCGACATCATGATCCCGGACCCGATCTCCGGTAACGGCAAAGCTCTCGGTGACCAGATCGCCGAATTCGTGCTGACCAACTCGGCCGCGCTGCGGATCGACTACCTGATCTGGCGCCAGACCTACCGAGCGGCCAGCGGCGAGTCCAACCTCATGGAAGACCGGGGCGGGGTTACCGCCAACCATATGGACCACGTGCACGTCACCACGCTGGGCGGGGGATACCCCGATGGTTCACCGATCGGCTCGGCTGCGACAAACCCCGGCACCAACGCGACGTCGAAGTGCGGACCCAGCGCCGGTGAAGCCGATCTCGCGCCCGGCGCCGTCCCCTCGGAGTTGGAGCCGTGGTATCGCCGCGGCGGCACCGTGTGCCCGCAGGTCAGCGCGTCGTTGTTGGCCGCCCAGGGCAAACAAGAATCCGGGTACCAGCGCGGGTTGACCTCCTCGGCTGGTGCGCAGGGGCTGGCGCAGTTTCTGCCGGGCACCGCCGCCGCGCTGGCTTCCGACGGGCGCCCGTATGTGATCGACGCCGACAACAACGGTGTCGCCTCGGTCTGGGACGACGGGGACGCGATCATCGGCCAAGCCCGCTACATGTGCGACATCGCCGACCACGTCGACACCTGGATCGCGCAGGGCAAAGTCGCAGCCCCCAACGGTGCCACGGAGCTCTACCTCGCCGGCTACAACGCTGGCGAAGGCGCGGTCCTGCGCTCGGGTGGATTCCCCAGCGGTTCAGCGGATTACGAAATCCAGACTCGCCCGTACGTGGCCAGCATCCTCGCGATGGCCGCCCAGATGTCGACGACGATGAGTTGAGGACAACCGATGATGAACCGACTTTCCCTCGGGGTCGCGGCGACCGCCCTGGCAGCTGTGCTGATCGGACTCTGTGCCGCGCTGTGGGCCAGTCACGACCACGACGCATCCACAGCCTCGTCCCCGCCACCATCGGACTCTCATATCGAGGGTCCGACCCCCGCCGACGCCGACCCATCGACCGCGGTCGAGATGGGATTGGCCGTGATGTTCTCCTGGCAGCCTTCACGCACTGACACCAATCCTGTTGCGGCACTTGCCCGCGCCGCGCCGTGGCTGACCGGGGATCTTGCTTCCGCCGCGACCGGTGCATCCGCAACCGGGCAGGCGCCACTTGAGTGGGCTGGATGGCGCGACAGCAACGACATTGTCACCGCCCTGGTCGAGACCAAGCCGACAAGGCTCGCCGAGAAGACCACGGTCGCGGCGACGGTGACCCAACAGGTACTCCACCGTGACGGTTCCACCACCCTCTACCGGCGCATGGAGGTCACCGTCACAGTGACGGAAACGCCGCAAGGGTGGCGGATGTCGAGCTACCGCATCGACTCGGTGACCGGCCATGGCTGAAACCACACAACCGAGGAACCACACGACCATGGTTCCGTCGCGTCGGCGCAAAACTATTTCGGCAGCACAGGTTCGAGGCTCGTTCAGCGTCCGATGGCGACCGCGATCCAGAGCGTCACCGCCGCTGCCAGGCAGGTGGCTCAGGAGTTGTACCTGCGTAATTCATGTTCTGCCGCCTCCGACGCTGTTGCCGGATCACTACGTCGAACCCGACCTCTGACCCACCACCACTTGTTTCGAGGAGAACCCATGACACCCAACCCCAACCCCAACCCCACCGCCTCCGGTGACTCCGGCGAACGCACGGAATTCGCGATCCAAGTCCGCCTTGCCGACACCCTCGCAGGTGTCATCGACGATGCGCTGACGGAGCGGGTCGGGAACCACATCGCCGCCGACCGACGTCCCGACCACGCACCACTGGGCACCGACGAATTCGACAACTCTCTGCCCCAGAGCATCGCTGCGACAACAGAATTCGACATCGCAATCGACACCGATTCGAATACGGCTGGGCAGGACCAACGAGCTCACACCTATCCCGAACACGAACCCGTACTCGGGGGATCGGAGGTCGAGCCGTGACCGAAAGCCGAAGCAGCAGGGCGCGAATGACACAACTCGAGATCAACGACTTGATCGACGACAACGCCATGCACCTGCGCCGCATCACCGATGTGGGAGCCCTCGAAGGGTTCGCCGTGGAACACGGATTGCGTGGCACCGCCGATTTCAGTCGGTTCGTCCGTGCTCTGCGCCGAGTCGCCGGCGTCGACTTCGCCGCGGTCTGCGCGCTGAATCAGGCCCAACAGCGCGTCGAACCGCTCTTCGCCGCTCAAGCGGGGCGGGGCCCTCGGCTGGTGCTGTGGAGCGCGGGCACTCCTACCCATTTCACCGTCGCGCGCACCGGAGGCGACCTCATCTGGCGGGAACGCCACCCAGGCGCGCGAACCATCACCGTCGCACGGGCTTCGGAATCAGGTGCGCAGCAAGCGATCTGGGTCGCTGGACTGGCCCGCGCCGAGTGGGGAGCGCAGGCGGCCCGGCTACGACTGATCATGGCCCGCACGCACGGAGTCGACCTGGTCGGGCTGCACCACAGCGCGCTCGCGGCGAATCTGCTCCTAGAGGTGGTCACCGACCCGCTGCGCAACCCGGCAGGGCGCGCCGCAGGTGCGCCGATCGTGGAATGGCACGGCACCGACCCGGCGACCCTGATCGACTCCGACGAGGACAAGCCATGATCGCCCACCTGATCGCACCAACGGTGAGCGCAGTGGGCACGGCCTCGATGACTGTGTGCGCGAGGCAAACATCCGACGAAACGGTGGACCGAGATTTCTGCCGAGCCCCTGGATACGGGCACGCGTGGAATCTGGCCGGATTACAGGTGCCGCTATGAGCGGGGATCCGCTCGAGGAGAGCGGCCAGCAAGCACGCCAGGGGATAGTGCAAGCGCTGCAAACCGCGCACACTACCGCCGCACTCATGCGGGGCCGCGGAGGCGATAGCCGTTCCCGTAGTGAACACGACCAGCGGGTCGCGCACGCCGAGAATCGCGAAGCGCGCTCGCAGCGTGAGCATTCGGTGCGGGTCGACACGACGATCTCCGAAGCGGAATCCAAGGCGGCGGTCAACGAAGCCCGCGTCGATGAGATCCGGGGACGGATCACGATCAACGAAGAAGCACAGCAACTTTCCCGACAGGAAACCGAAGCCAGAAAGGGGCGCTCGGAGCGTGAGCATTCGGTGCGGGTCGACACGACGATCGCCGAAGCCGAATCCAAGGTGGCAGTCAACGAAGCCCGCATCGAGGAGATCCGTGAACGGATCACCATCAACCACGAAGCACAGCAACTTTCGCAACAGGAAACTGAAGCCAGGATGGGGCGCTCGGATCAGGACCTGGCGCGCCGCGATCGGCTAGGCGAACAGCAGTACCAACACAATCAGCAAGTCCACGACGCCAAAATCGGAGGCTACGAGGGCCGCGAGACCCGCGCCGGTGAACTCCACGAGCTCGACGTCGAGTACAAGGAACTGCTGATCAATGTCCGCCGCCGCGCGGCGGGTTTCACCGAGACCTTGTCTGGTGAAGGCGACGTCGGACAGACCGCAGCGTCGTCGGCGGCATTCGCGGCGGCCGACGCCGCGCGAGACCTTTCCGAGGACCACGGCCTCGACGCCGATGCCTTCGAGGCGCGGTTCACCGAGGACTCCGGTCTTGACGTCACCGACGTGATTGACGTCGGGACCGTCGACATCGATTTCGACGGCGACCTCGATGCCCCCTCGGACAACAGCCTCGACGGGAATTCGGACGAGGTCGCCGAACCCGAGTACTCACACCACGTCTCATTGGATGCGGTGCGCGGACTGGCCGAGGAACTGACCGCCGAGATCCACTTCGCGCACGCCGCCGCAAGGCTGCTGGAACAGGACCCCGACCCCGCCGACACCATCACCGACGCGATGGATGCTGCACTCGATGGCGGCAGCGGTGAGAGCGCGGTGTCAGTGGACGTGATCGACCTCGACCCGGGCGGCCTCGATGTCTCCTCGGTGACGGTGTCGGAGCCAGACCTATGAGCGGGCCACGGCGTCGGTACGCGCGGGCTGTGTGCCGAATCGCGGTGTCATGATGGCCACTGCGACCGCGCTGCAGCAGCATCTGCTCAAGGGCATCCAGAACTTGGCACGCGACAACGAACAATATCGACCCCTACCACTGGCCGAGGCCGAGGACGCGGCAGAGCTGTGGGGGATCGGGCAACGCTCACTGGCCCAGCTCGAAAAGGTCGCACTCGCCGTCGGGGTACCGAAACCGTGGGTCGACTACGCCCGCGCGGCCGGACAGCGCGGTGCGCGCTGGCAACCAGGGCAGGCGATGTTGGGCTCGGGCCTGGTCGAGCGTGAGCAGCTGGTATCGGCATTGGGTCGCGAGATCCGCGGATTGCAGGACATGGCAGGGGTCGGCGCGGTCTACATCGGGCAGGGCGGCCTCGACGGCGACGTCCTCGCCAGATTCCGCCGCATCACGGGGATCACCTGGCAGCGTCTGGGCGCGATCTCGCACGCGCTGGGGCTGAGCACCGAAGAACAGCATCAGGTCTGGTCACGCGGGCACCGACATTGGTCCACCGAGGTGACCGACCAGCTACGTTCTGCGGACCTGAAAGTGGTGGCGCAGCAGTGGAACAGGATCGTCGCCACCGACTTCAGTGCCGCGACGATCCCGGTGGTCGTGTTGCAAGCGGCCGGGATCACCGCCGAGGACACGGCCGCGGCGATGCCGATCTCCCCGGACCGCATGGTCGCCCAGGTGGCCGACGCACTCACCGCCCAACACGCACCCACCAGTGCTGATCAGTCCCTCGATGATGCGGCGATCGCGATCGAGACCGCCCTCGCTGCCGATGCGCCAACACACCCCGCACCCGAGCAGACGGACCTGCCGAACTCCGATCCTGTCGCCGCCTTCGTCGACGCCGACCCGAACCAAGGAGTCGAGCGATGACTGACACCGATACGCACCCTCGCCAGCTTTGTCACCGACATCGCCAGCATCCGCGTCCGGACCGCAGCCGGTCCCGGCATGACCGGTGCTGGTCGACACCGCCATCGAAACCGCGACCGAACTCCGAACCGGGAGATCTTCATGACCGCACCGAATGAGCCGCCTGAGACGGTGCCGCAGTGGCAGATGCGAATGCTGCTGACGATCGGGCATTTGGCAGCTGAGCACGCCCGGATCCTGGACGCGGGCTGGACCGGCTTCGACGCCGTCGATGACGGCGGCCCCGAGGCTGCGTGGCAACTGCATCTCGAGGCTCTCGACGGGGAACGTGAGGGGTGGGAGCAAACGGCACTGAGCGCGGGTGTCGACGCCGGGCAGATCGCTGACGCCGCCGCGCTCGGGCAACAGCGCAGTCGTCCTCGTGTCGATGCCACTACCCGGGCGCTGTCCTCACCCGCTCGCGACGACGCAGCGGCGAGCTTTCACGTCGACATGCTCGCGGTGGAGTTGTGGCGGCTCGAACGGATGGCCGCCATCCACGCCGAGCGCAGCGAACGCATCGCCTCCGGCCGCTACAGCTTCGGCGGCGACCCGGAAACCGAGGCGAAATTCATTGCCAACATGGAGCTCTTCCACCAGCGGGCCACGGTGCTCGCTGGCGCGGCCCGCATCACGGCCCCGGAGGCGCAGGAACTGTGGGGCTCGGGCGCGGAGCCGGTACGTCGCCACCATGCCATCGACCTGGAAAGGGACAACGAGCTCGATCTCATTCAGAAATGGAAGACCTACGCCCGCCCGACGGACGAACCCACCAGGCCGTTCTACGTTGCCCCCGACCCCGCTACCGGCACCCGTGCCGTTGCGACATCCGTTTCGCCGCCGACCCCGAAACAGATGATCCTCGCCGCACAAGCATCGATGCGCGCGGAATTCCTCGACGCCGCGCTGGCCGGGGCCGCCACCGAACTCGGCACCGACGCCACTACCGCTCTCGCCGCTATCTCCGCCGCCGTCGACGACGCGCTACCCGCCGGCTTCACCAGCACAGCGCCCGGTGTCGGCACCGACCACCGCATCGACATCGACCCCGATCCCGGCCACCACCTCGACTACGGCAACGACCCCTAGAACGCGCGGATCAGCAACCGCCACAGCTGATTACGTCGATGTCTGGTCACGGGTACTGACCGCGACATTCGAACCTGCTCACCAGGGACACCGAACACCTTCTGCTGAACCAGAGGCCGTGCGATGTCACCACTTCCCCCTTCCATCACCAACCGAGCACCCCGCCACCGACACCCCGCCAGGACACAGCGATGACCTGGCATCAGACCCAACCCGGCTCACCCACCGACCCCGACTACTACCGCGACGCCGCGAGCCCTCGAGAAGCGAAGCTGCGCGCCGACTTCACCCGCTACCACTACCTGCGCGAAATCGCGCCGTACGGGGAAACCCCCGCAGAGATCGCCGACCTCACCAGCCAAGCCGAGGCATTGGACACTCAGTGGCGAGGGTCGGGGCCGCCAGAGCAACGGCAACTGTGGTCGCAGCTCAATGCCGCCACAGCGGTGTGGCAGGCGCGACCGGAAACCACCCGCGCCCAATACTTCCGGCTCGCCCAAGCCAAAGCCGCCGGTGACCTGCCGGTCGATGACCTGGTGTGGCGGACGCTGAGTCAAGCCGCCGTCATCACCGGACGCATCGAACCCGGTATCACCGGTTCGGTTCAAGACGGCGCCCGCTCACGCCCCCAGGACAGAGCGCTAGGTGTGCACGCCGACCCGGCCAACCTGCTCGATCGCGCCCTGGGCGGGCGCGGCCCCGAGATCGTCTCCCTCGAAGAAATCGACGAGATCATCGCCGCCACCGATGCCCTGCTCGACACCGAAGAACTCCACGGTGACCTCGACACCGGCACCGACGAACGCGCGGTGGCACGTGCGAGCGCGCTGCGGCAGGTGCAAGACCTCACCGCCGAGCACACCCACGCCAGCACACAGTTCACCGGAATCCCCAGCCAAGACCAGAACCTGATCGCACGGCTGGACGACCTGCTCGCACAAACCCGCGACGCACGCAGCACCGCCGAACGCTCCGGTGCCACACCGGAGCAGACCCACAGCGCCTACCTGGCCGGACTCGAGGGCAGCTACTTCCACGACACCGAACTCACCGACCCCCAGTGGACCGAACCCGAACCCGCCGACCTGATAGACGCGGCAGTGGCCGCGGCGATCGGCGAGCAGCAGCTCGGCCACGGATCCGTTCCGGAATCTGATCCGGTCGACGAACTCGACGCGGTCCTGCACCGCGAGATCGAGGTCACGCAATGAAATCCGTGGTCCACGAACAGAAATCAGCCGATTCGACGACAGAAGGAGTTCGCCCATGATCTCGACTCGCGAGACGCGCCGCCGCACCAAAGGCGGGCTCGGAGAGGACACCACCTTGCTGCTGCTGTTCGTCGCGGCGCTGGCCCTGCTGCTCACCGCATGGGCCGCGCTCGCGGTCGGCAGCTGGTTGGCAGGGCTGCCGGTCACCGGCCATCCCGGCGCGGCGATCCTCGGCGTCGCGCTAGGCGGTATTGCATGGCCCTGGCAAGCCACCGTCGCCGCCGTGGGGTTCTACGCCGTCGAAGCCGCAACCTTCGTCGCGGCCCGGCATCGGCTACGCGCACCCTACGAGATCGATGCCGCAGCGCGAACCATGCAACACCCCAACCAGATCCGCGTGGCCCGCGCTGGCGACAACGCCACCGCCAACCAGCGGCTACTGGCCGATGCGCCCGAAGAGGTTCGGGAGTTGAAAGGCCCACCGCTGGGCAAGACCGTCGTCGGTGGGATCGAGCTGTACGTCCCTGCCGAGCTGGGCGTGACGATCGCGGCGGGCACCCGCACCGGCAAAACGATGGCATGGGCGATCCCGGCCGTGCTCGCCGCGTGGGGGCCGTGTTTGGCCACCAGCAACAAACCCGATCTCTACCGGCACACCCTCGCCGGGCGCGAACAACGCGGCCGGATCTGGCTGTCGGACCTGCAAGGAGTCACCGGCACACCGACCTGCGGGTTCTGGGTGAACCTGCTGACCCAGATCACCAACCTACCCACGGCACGCAAACTGGCGTCCTTTTTCGTGTCCGCGTCCTCGGGAACTTCAGCCCAAGCGGCGAATGCCAAGGTGGACAGCTATTTCGACGGCGGCGCGCAAGAACTGCTGGCGCTCTACATCCTCGCCGCTGCCCGCGCGGGCGGGGACCTGCAGCATGTGGCCGAGTGGCTCGGCAAAGACCAGGACCAGACCCCGGCGAAGATTCTCGACGCTCACGGGCAGGGTCGGCCCGCGGATCGGATCCGCGAATCCCAGGCCCTCTACTCCCGTCAACGCGACGGATTGTTCGACATGGCCAGGAGATTCTTGAACGTGCTCGCCGACGTCGAGTACGCGCGCATGGTCACACCGCCCGCGCGCACACGGTTGCGAGTACGGGAGGAGACCGACAAGCGAAGCGGCGCCACGACTGTCGTGATCGAGGAAACCGTTCTGGAGCGCACGCACGATCTGCCCGAGTTCAAGCCCCAGGAATTCGTGAACTCCACCGACACCGTCTACGCGCTGAGCATGGCGGGCCCCGACGGCGCTACTCCGCTGACCTCGGCGCTGGTTGGGCAGATCATCGAGGCGGCGCTGGCTGCGGCCAGGGCTCGCGCCGACGGGCGGCTGCGGGTGCCGCTGTTGGGTGTCCTCGATGAGGCAGCCAACTGTGCTCGCCTGGCCGAATTGCCCTCGTACTACACCTATGCCGGTGGGTGTGGGATCGTCCTGATGACGATTCTGCAAGTCCTCGAGCAGGGCGAAGACCTGTGGGGCGCGAACGGTTTGTCGACCATGCGTGCACAGTCGATCGAGGTCTACGGCGGAGGAATCGCCGCGGTCGATTACCTCCAGCACTGGTCACAGATGACCGGTCAACACGATGTGGCCGACCGCTCCCGCAGTCGCGGCGCGGGAGGAACCAACCGGACACTGTCTTGGCGCGCCGAACCCATCCTCGACATCGCCCCCTTGGCGGCGCTGCCGAAAGACCGCGCGCTGGTACGGATCCCCGGTCACGGACCGGTCGTGGTCGAGAAGATTTTCTGGCAGAACACCGAATACGCGTCGATTATCGACCAGTCCCTGAAGCGGTTCGCCACGGGATCGGTGATCACCGTCGCGAGCGCCGACGATGAGCCGGGCGCAGAGGGGAGCTCGCGGTGACCGGCCCGGCCCCTGCTGCCCCCAGTGCGGGGAAGAAGCCGCCGCCCGCGCCCGCGTATCCGAATTTCGTGGTGTTCGCCCAGACGTGGCTGCTGCCGCTGATCAGTGTCCGCCTCTCCGAAGGACAGCGCGACGACACCCGCACCTGGTGCGCGCAGTGGTGGGCACATCGACCGGTGGCGGTGCGGATCGCGCATCTGCATGCGGCGTTCGAAGCCTACCGAGGCGCCGGCGCGAGCAGTTTCGTGACCGGCCACGTCGATCCTCACATGCGCGTGATCCTCGACGCCGCGCGAGGGCCTCTGCACCGCTGCACCCCGACAGAGCATGTGCCGACCCCGACGTTGCCTTTCGAGCCGTTCCCCGCCGACCGGATCACCCCACCCACCACCGCGAGTGCGGACACCGAGCCGGTGCAGGGCACAGATTCGGCCACCACGTCCGAAGACGGCGAGACCGCGAAGAAGAAGCCGCCGCCCCCGCCGCGATTTCACCACTACGCCCTGTGGGTGCAGCAGTGGCTGTTGCCGGTCACCGCGGTGAGAATCTCCGCCCAGCAACGCGACGGCACCTACACCTGGTGCCCGAGGTGGTTCCACCACCACAGCGTGGCGGTCCGCTTCGCGCTGCTGCACGCCGCATTCGAGGCCGCGGTGATCTCCAAGGACACCACCGCGATGTCGAACCTGTTCGTGCGCCAGATCGACCCGACCATGCGCATCGTCCTCGACGCCGCCCACGGGCCCTTGCACCGCTGCACACCCGCCGATCACCAGCCCCTGCGCGGCTTGGCGCCCGGCCGCGTACCCCCCAACTGGTTCGGCCCGCTCGGCTCCCGCACACCGATCGAACGCGCAGGGTTCGGCCCCGACTTCCGAGCCTTCGCCGACACAGACGAAAGCAGCACTCGATGACCGCACCGACTCAGACTCAGGTCCGCGTGCTCAAAGCCCTGCACCACCGCAGCGCGTCGGTTGCGGGATCGCTCACCCAGGCAGAACCATTCGACGGGCTCGCACCGCGCGAATGGCTGGTGGTCTACCCGGACGGACCTGGCTGGTGACCCCGGTCCCGATGCCCCAACGCGTCCGCGACATTCGCGCCGACTATGCCGATGGGCTACGCCGGGTACACCAGCTCGCCGCCGAAGGCACCCGCCTGCACCGCGTGCTCGACGCCGTCGGACTTCTGCCCGCCGACCGGCGAGAGCTCAGTCAGCGCAGCACCACTGTGGACCGTGAGCGCGCACTGCTCGAGATCACCCTGCGCGGCAACGGTGTCCCCGCCGCGTGGATCGACGTCGCTCGACGACTGGGGTCTTCGCAGCAACCCTGGAGCCCGGACCAGATACTGCCACCGGTGCGCACCGAACCCGGGCGTCGCAGCCGTATCCGGGTCGCGGCCGATACTCATCTGGTGGTCGACATGGCCGCGGTGAGCGTGGTCCGTGAGCACCTCCTCAGCCATCACCGCAGCACGGCTGACCCGGATTCGGCAGCGGCAGTTCAGTTCCGCCGCAACATGGGCGCGGTGTGGCAACGCAGCGTCGTCACCGCGCACACCATCAACCTCGACCAGACAGAACTAGCCCAGGTCACCGACGCCGCGACCGCCGACCTCACACGACGGATCAGCCTCTACCGCGATTTGAGTCTCGACGACATCCAAACCCTCTGGGATGGCTACACCGGAGGAGCTCTCGCCGACACGTACCGAAAGTCGATTGTCGCGAA
Organism: Nocardia sp. A7; assembly: GCF_046549215.1. Lineage (NCBI taxonomy): Bacteria > Bacillati > Actinomycetota > Actinomycetes > Mycobacteriales > Nocardiaceae > Nocardia > Nocardia sp. A7. The sequence goes on from NZ_JAJPWE010000004.1 coordinate 160,916, forward strand.
CACCCCATCCGGTCACCAGCTCAGCGCGGCGCTACCCACCCCACAGCACTGGCTCGAACAAGCCCGAGTCGACCTGGGCGGCGGTCGATCGGCGGTGGACAACCACTCCATCGACCAGGCCATCGCCGCCGCGATCTCCGGGCAGACACCTCACCAGGCACCCGGCACCGAGGGCAGCTACGGACTCGACGAGACCGCGGACAGTGCCGTGCTGATCGAGCCGGGACCGGATCCATGAGCGCATTCCGAACACCGTGTCGCGCTCCGAGATTCGCGTGGCGGCGGCCATGACTCGACCACGCGGACGGCATGAGCGCACTCGCCCGGACGGGCGCCGCCGACACCGTCGACGACCAGCCCCTGCACGAGACACCCGGTCTCGGGCACAACCCTCACCAGGAGAAATTGACATGACCATCGTCCGCGATCGTCTCCACCGCGAAGCCGTCGACCTGCGCAGTATCAACCTGGGTGAGCACCGCGTCACCTACCTGCCCGACGGTGTCGCCCGCATCGACCCCCAACGCTGGCTTCCCAACGCCGACGACCAGATCTGGCGGCAATTCGCCGACCTCATCGACAGCGACGGCTACCTCGCCGCCAGCATCGGTGCACTACTGATCGAGCACGGCGACCGCGCCATGCTCATCGACGCCGGATTCGGACCGTGGGCGGTCCCCACCGACATCGAGATCCTTCGAGGCGGCAAATTGCTCACCAGCCTCGCCGCCGCCGGGCGCACCGTCGCCGATATCGAACTGGTCGCGCTGACCCACCTACACATCGATCGCCTCGGATGGTTGTGGCAGTCCCCCTTCGACCCCACCGCCACCGGCTTGACCGACACCCCGATCCTCGTCGCCGACATCGAATGGCAACACCGCGACCACGCCATCGCCGCCGGTACCCCAACCGAAGTACTCGACATCCTCGCCGCCCGAGTGCACACCATCGGCGAGGACGAGATCTTCCCCGGCGTCACCCCGGTCCTGACCCCCGGACACAGCCCCGGCCACACAAGCTATCGACTCACCACCGGTGAGCAGCAATTGCTTGTCCTCGGCGACGCCATCACCACACCGGTCCAGATCACCCACCCGCACCTGACCAGCGTCGCCGACCACGACCCCGACCGATCCCGCACCACCGCCCGATGGCTCATCGACCAGCTCACACGGCCCAATGTCCTCGGGTTCGGCATGACCTTCGCCGACATCCAATTCGGCCACGTCGCCTCCGTCAACGGTGCCCATCACTGGCAACCCGTCCAGACCCTTCACTGACCCAGTTCAGTACTCCACCGGCCTACACGGGCTGACACTTTCGTCCTAGGAGAACCCGATGATCGAACGAAACACCACTCATACCGACTCCACTGCAACCGACTCGCGCGCACGTGTCGCGGTGCGCGAGATCGACAGCGAGGCCGAACTACACCAGTTCGTGCGGTGGGCCGCCATGTGCGGGATCGGTGATCCCGACTACCTCGTCGAGAGCCTGCTCGGCTTCCACCGGGAGGGGCTGCTCGACAGCGACCGTGTCACCCATCGCGCTACCGTACGCAATACCCTCGACACCCACGGTGTGCCCGCCGCCGCCGCGACCCGCACCACCGCATTGGTCGCGGTCGCTGACGGCCGCATCGTCGGTGGCGTCCTGACCGGACCGACGTTGTGGTTGCTCACCCGCGCTATCGTCATCAGCCCCGACCACCTGTTGCTCGCACTCCTGCGGACCGCCGAAATACAGGTCCTCGCCGTCGACGAGCCCTACCGTCATACCGGGATCGGAACCGCGCTCGTGCACGCGGCTGCCGCAGCCGCGAAAGCCATGAAGGCCCACGTCCTCTACGGCCAATTCCCCAACACCTCGGCGCTGACCAGCTTCTATCGGGCAGCAGGACTGACCGTGCGAGAATCCGGTACAGCGGTCCAGTTCAACCCACTCGCTGGCATCGACCTGACTGTCACCGCGGCGCCCGAAGATCGAATATTCACCCATGGTCTGCGCTGACGACGAAAACGTGGTCCATCGACGCTGTTTCGTGCGGCCCGCCTGCGGGGTCAGCCGGGAAGTTCTTCCCGAGCCATCTCATCGCTTGTCGTCTCCGCGCCCGGCGCGTGATCGTGGGCCACCCGAATTCTTCCGAAAGCAGTGCGGTTGTTGTGGACCGTTCTGTTCGCGACTGAGACCGGGAGCGCGTCACTACGCAGGCGCACAGTCTCCCCGGATACCGGAACGGATGTCTCCCCGCGAGCACGGGGAGACATCCGAAAACACACTCTGCGCAGCGGTCGCCACCGCCCACAGAGCAGATGCAGACACTTGGAGAGCTCTGCCATGACCACAGTAGATGTCCCCGCCGATCCCGTGCGCCCCGATGCGGGCCGCCCGCGGATTTCCGAACCTACCGACTCGACCGTCGACGCGTTGCGAACAGCGATTCTCGGCACCTCACACACCGTGCACCACCGCGTGCGCGCCGTGGTCGCTGGACTCGGTGACCGGCCCCGATCCGGTTTGACCTCGGCGGCCGAAGCGAGGCTGGCACCGCAACTGCTGCGAGCAACGATCGCGGCGCTGGGTGGATCGGGTAGCGCCATCGCCGCTGACCCCCGGCTGCGCGGTGTGCTGTGTGAGTGGGCCGCGATCTGCGCCCCGCACCTTCTGCCGGTCCTGACCGGCCATCTCGACTTATCGATCGGCGCGATCGCCGCCCTCGGCAACGGGTCCGACTACCAGCGCGACCTGTCCGGCGAACTCGATACCGGTGAGACGGTAGGAGTGCTGCTGTTGACCGAACTCGGCGGCACCAACGGCGCCGACCAACGAACCACCGCCACCTGGGACAAAGCCCGGGGTGGGTTCTGGCTGCACTCACCTGACACCGCGAGCTGGAAGTTCATGCCCAACATCGCCGACGAAACAACCCCCAAGACCGGCGTGGTCACCGCCCGCGTGATCGTCGATGGGTGCGACGAAGGTGTCCTGCCGCTGCTGCTGAGATTGCGCACCGAGCACGGACTCACGCCTGGGCTGCGTGTAGCGGCACTGCCCGATAAAGGTTGGGCGCCCATGGATCACGCGCTGATCCAATTCGACAAGGTATTCGTACCCGGCGACGGGTTGCTCGGCGGGACGTGGGCGGTGATGGCCGAGCACGGGCTCGAGTCCACGGTGCCGGTGCGGGCGCGGTTCCACCGTGCGGTCGCATCACTGGGACAGGGGCGACTGGATTTGGCAGGCGCGGCTGCGGCCAGCGCGCGAGCCGGGTTGGCGGTCACGGTCAACTACGCCCGACAGCGCCGACCCGGTGGTCGGACCCTGATGGCCGATCGCGGCACCGTCCGTCGCGATCTGGTCTCCGCGCTGGCAGCGACCTACGCCACCAGCGTTCTCGCCCGCCGCATTCAGGACATGGCCGCCGACGCACCGGTAGGGGATCCGCTCTCGGGGGTGTGGTCGATGCTGGCCAAACCCTTGCTCGCCTATACCGCACACCAGGTACTACTGACCTGTCGGCAACGCAGCGGCGCGCAAGGGGTGTTGCGTACCAACTGGATTGGCGACTGGCTCGGCAACACTGAAGGAATCATCACCGCCGAGGGCGAGTCGCAGCTGTTGTGGAAGCAAGCCGGACAACTCGCCTCCTGCGACATCACCGCCCTCGCCCTGCCGAACACACCGCGACATCTGCCCTGGTACGTACGGATGCTTATCGAACGCGAGTTGGAGCTCGCGACCGGATTGCGATGCGGCGACATCACGGTGTCGGGTACCGCGATCGACGGCGACACCGCCGCTATCGAACTCGCCGCCGCGACCAGCGAACGACTCGCAGCAACTGCGTTGTGGCATGCCTCGACAACCACCGACGACGCCCGCGCGCGGGGCTTGCTCGAGGCGGCTACCGCGGTGTATGCGCTGGAACGAATCCTCTCCCGCGGCACGTGGTTCGCCGCGCACCGGCAGCTGACACCACGGCGCGCGCAACGCGTTCACGACGAACTGAGCTGTCACCGGGAGTTCCTGGGTCTGCACCTGAGCACCTTGGTCGACGGATTCGACATCGCGCTGGAGGCATTCGATGCACCGATGGCCGCCCCGGACTACCTACGGTGGTGGCAGGAATGGACTGGCTGGTCGCCCTCGCCACACGGCGCTGACGTGCCGTCGCGCGGTGAGCAGGCGCGGCCATGACCAGGACCGAGACCAGGCACAGTGTCGTGGTCGTCGGCGCCGGATTCGGGGGACTGACGATGGCCTTTCGCCTGAAACAAGCTGGCGTGCAAGACTTTCTGGTCGTCGAGGGCGGACCCGAGGTTGGCGGCGTCTGGCGGGAGAACACCTATCCGGGCTGCTCGTGCGATGTGCCCGCGCACCTGTACAGCTTCGCTTTCGACCCCTACCGCGACGCCCACGTCCGTTATCCGAGCCAGTCGGCGATCCTGAAGTACATGCGCGAGGTCACCGACCGCAACGGGTTGCGATCGCATCTACGCTGCAATACCCGCGTGGTGGCCGCGGACTACTCCGATACCGGCGGCACGTGGACGCTGACCACCCACATGGGCGAGCTGATCCACACCACAGCAGTCGTGTGGGCCCTCGGCCAGCTCCATCGACCCTCGACGCCGCAGTTGTGGGGAGCGGAGACCTACAGCGGCCGTGCGTTCCACTCCGCGCGATGGGACCACACCGCTGATCTGAGCGGCAAAGTCGCCGTCGTCGGCACGGGTTCGTCAGCGGCACAGATGATTCCAGAGCTGGCACGCACCGCAGCCGAAGTGACCGTGTACCAGCGGTCGCCGGCCTGGGTCCTGCCGAAACCGGCCGCTGCGTTCGGCCGGATATCACGGTGGGCGCTGACGCACGTGCCCGGCATGCACGACCTGTACCGGACAGCGATCTTGCGCGGCGCGGACTTGGTGCTCGCACCGATCATGCACGCAGGATGGTCAGCGAGACCCGTCGAATACGCTGCGCGGGCCCATCTTCGACGGCAAGTACGCGATCGGAAGCTGCGCCGCAAACTCACACCGAACTACCGACTCGGCGAGAAACGCATTCTGATCGACAGCGGGTACCTTCCGGCGCTGACCCAACCCCACGTCGAACTGGTCACCGACCGCATCGATCGGCTTGTCCCGGACGGGATACGAACCATCGACGGCACCGAGCGGCGCGCAGACATCATTGTGTGGGCCACCGGGTTCCGTGCACGAGAATTTCTATCTGGTGTCCAGGTGCGGGGCCGCAGCGGTGTGGACCTGCACGACCAGTGGCGGCGCCAAGGGCGTCCGACCGCGTTCTACGGGCTCGCTGTACCGAACTTCCCCAACACCTACATGATTGCTGGGCCGCATTCTTTCACCCCCTCGAACAGCAACCCGTCGATGAAGGAACATCAAGCCCAATACATCACGCGCTGCCTGGCCCTCACCGCCGGTTTGGCTGCACCGGTGGAGGTAACCGAATGGGCAATGACGAACTACCTCGATGCTCTGGACAAGGCCCTCGCCCGAACTATCTGGCGCAAGGGCGTAGCCACGTCGTGGTGGAAGCAACCAGACGGCACCATCACCAACGCGTGGCCGGGAACCGTCGGTGAGTTCGAAACCGCGGTAGCAGCGAGCGACCCATTTTCCTCGTTCGCGATGGTGGCATCGAGCGCAAGAGCTGGCGTGTCCGGCGCGTGAAATGGGAGCGCTAGGGGGCAGTCTGGTTCGTCGGTTGTGGGTGGCTCGCCGCGAGAGCCGCCAACTCCGGGAAGGAGTTTACGGTCATGCCTGTCGGTGTCCGTGGACGGGACCCTGCGTATTCGGCGGGAACCGGCACGTAGGGCTGTATCGAAAGCGCCGGTCACAGCCAGCCGTTGCTCGGAGGCGGGGATAAATCGCTACCTCAGCGATGAATGTGGCGAGTACGGTGTGGCTGTTGCCGGTGACCGCGTGCACGAGCGTAGCGGAGACCGAGTCGCGGACATGAAGGAGCGAATGGTGCCAGGTGCTGTACTGCGAGGGGTGACTCTGGACTGCGCCGATCCGCAGACGCTGGCGGAGTTCTACGGTGCACTGACCGGGATGCGCGAACTCTTCGGTACGGACGAGTTCGTCGCTCTGACCGACGACTCCGGCTTCGACCTGGGATTCCAGCGGGTTGACCGATACCGGGCTCCGCAGTGGCCGGGTCAGAATGTGCCACAACAGCTCCACCTGGATTTCCGCGCTGACGACCTCGATGCGACGGAAGATCTAGCTCTGGAACTCGGCGCGACCAAGCCGGACGATCAGCCCGGCGACGGACGCTGGCGAGTACTCCTGGATCCGGCCGGCCACCCCTTCTGTCTAACGTCTTCCTGACATCCACCAGCGTATGGCTCGGGTGGGCACCACATACACATCCAGCTCACAACAGTCGGTGCCAGATCGCCGGGCACAGTCGTACCACCAGCCGGTCTGACCACGAGCTCACGCGGTGGATGAGACCGCCCGAAGTGATCGGACTTGCTCGGCGAGTTGGTGAACAGCTGGTTGCCGACTGTAGGGAGCCAGGTCGCGCAGGAGCGTGTTCAGGTGCCCGATGCACCGGTTCGAGCTGACGTCGTCGGTGAGAATTTCGACCGCGTTCCCGGCTAAAGCGAGAGCTTGGTCGAGGTCGGGTTCCGCCTGCCGGACGTAGGTGGTCGCCAGCAAGGTGTAGCGCAGGGCGCTTTCGCGCTGGGCGCTGGGATCTTGCATGCGCAATGCGTGACGGAAGTGGCGTCGTGCGGAGGGGTAGTCACCCAATCTCAAATAGCAGAATCCGGCCTGCCCGTGTGCGTGGCCCGGATCGAGCCAATAGGACCAATCCGGCGCAGTCGTAGTGGGTGAGTCGAGGTGTGCGAAAGCGTCATCGATCGCACGTCGGCACTCGGTCGTTGACCCACTGGTGGCGTGAGCTTCTGCCGCGCGCAAAGCCAGGATCGCTGAAACACGTGGACTCGCGCCGCGGTAGCCGAGCCGCGCGGACTCGGCGAGGGTGACCGCCTCACGCGGCTCTCGGATATCTTTCGCCTGGCAGCTCATGAACCCGAGCGTGTTGGCCGCCAGAGCGTGGTCACCGGCGGTGTGGGCCGCCCGAAGCGCGCCAAGCCAGAATCGCTGGGCACGTGGGTGCTGTCCGCCATCGAAGGCAAGCCATCCAGCCAGGCGAAGCAATTCTCCGGCGTTACTGAACAGGCGGCGGCCGACGAGGTCGGTGTAGCTGCTGTAGTCGATCAGCCCTACCACTTGGCGCAGGTGCGCCCGAACCATGTTCAGTAGCGCGTCTCCTCCGCCACCGTCATCGAGTCGGCGCAGGCTCGCGTTCATGAGATCGAGCTCGTCGACGGTGCTGATATTGACTCGTCGGGACTTCCCGGTCCGGCTCAGGTGTGGAATCGGGGCGGCGATGAGCCATTCGTGGGCGGGCGCGCTCAACGCGGCCCCCATCACGGTGAGAAACACCCGCCGGTCCATGGGATCAGCCTCCGTAACTGCCCGCATCGCGTGCACGGCCCCTTCGAAGGTCCACGGTAGTGCCAGTCCGCTGTATGCGGGCACCAATGGCTTCTGATCAGCCTTGCCAGACGTCGGCCAACCGAGCGTTTCGGGGGTTACCGGTCGCGAGAGTTCAGCGCTCAGTAGTGCGGCGATAAGTTGCGGCCATGGCGACCGGGGCTTGTGGCCTTTGAGCCATTTGTAGGGCGTCTTCTCGTTGACGTACTGGCGTTGTCCGTGCAACGAAGAGAACTCGATGAGCTTGCGCGCCAAGGTTTCTGGAGTCCATCCCAGGTCATCGAGTGAGGTCGCTAGCTGTGACTCGGTCACCGCGTCTGCCTCCTGATGTCCAGTCCATCAGCGGTGTGATGGCGGTGACTCTACTCAAGTTCGACGACCGATTGCACCAAGTGCACCGGATTGCACCAAGTGCACCACTGTCGGCTCGGCGTGGTTCGCGGTGTGCTCGAAGTGGTTGGACACACAGACCAGCTCGACAACGATTCTGGGGACTAGCCAGTCGGCCGCAATGCGTTGCCGGACAGCAGAGTTCGACGAGGATCACCTCTCGCCGGCTACGACACTTACCGCCGAGCCGTCGCGGTCGTGAACACATCCGAACATGCCCGACCTGACCACCGATGCACTCGCACAAGGAGTTTCCATGACCGTGACCTCCGAAATTTCCGCCGCCGTCCACAACCTCACCGAATTGCAGGTCGCTGTCCTGGCGAGGGAATACAACATGGCCGACGGCCACGCCTACCGGGCGTGGAGCCAAGCCGAGATGGTTGTCATCGACTCGACGCCGGAGAAATTCCGGCAAGTCGACCGGCGCGAGTACAAAGCGATCGAGGCGAAATACTTCGACTGCTTCTACGCCCTGGGACGACAAACGCTCGACACCGACCACTTCGAGCGTTTCCCCTGCTTCACGGCCTCGTCAGGCATCGAAATCATCGCCAACTACCTGCGACTGAACAAGTTGTCGGTCACGCTCATCGAACCGTGCTTCGACAACTTGAAGGACATCCTGCGGCGCCACCAGATCCCCCTGACGGTGTTCCCCGAGCAGAAGGTCGCCACAGCGGGCGGTGAGTTTCAACAGTTCCTGGAATCGATCGACACCGACGTGATCTTCCTCGTCAGCCCGAACAACCCCTCCGGTGTCACCATCGCCCGCGACAACCTCGTTCGAATCGCCGAGTTCTGCCGCGAGCAGGGCAAGACACTCATCCTCGATACTTGCTTCCGGTTCTACCTGCCCTTCGACGAAGTCTATGACCAGTATCGGATCATCATCGATGCGGACGTGGACTGCATCTTCATCGAGGACACCGGCAAAACCTGGCCCACCGTCGAGCTCAAGGCGCCGTTCATCGCGGTATCCAAGCGCCTGGTCGAGCCGATCGCGCGCATCAATTCCGATTTCCTGCTCCACGTTTCGCCCTTCACGATGGCGATGATGACCGATTTCCTGTGGCTGTCCCGCCAGGACGGGTTGGCCCACATCCGCGAGGTGATCGCAGCGAACCGATCGGTGCTCTATACCGAACTGTCCGACACGTTCCTGGAGCCGGTGGAGCGCCCGTTCATGAGCGTGTCCTGGGTCAAGATCAACGCGCCGATCTCCTCCGAGCAGCTCACGGCCACACTGCAAGCACACGACGTCCACGTGCTACCGGGCAACCACTTCTTCTGGTCGGATGAATCCCAAGGAGACAACTACCTCCGTATCGCCTTGTCCCGTGACCCGGACACCTTCTCCCGCGGAGCCGCACGCCTGGGCGAGATCTGCCGTTCGCTCACTTCGGTGGCCCCTCAATGACCCCCACCACACCCACGACGCACTCGTGGAACACGCAGCCGACGCGTAGCTACTCCGACGTCGTCGTCGAAGACGATCTTCGCGACAGCCTGCAGAGCGTGCGAGCGAGCCGACCTTCGCTCGATCACCGCCGACAAGTCCTCGATCTCGAGGCTGAGATCGGTGTGCGGATGGCCTTTCTCGGCTTCCCCGCGGCATCAGAACCCGAACAGAACCTGTGCGCCGAGCTGGTCGCTCACATCTCGAACCAGCACTTGCCGATCACACCGATTCTGATGGCCCGAGCACTCGAACGCGACATCGAGCCGATCCTCAGAATCGCTCAACAGTCCTCGGTCGAGGTGCTGGTCGATCTCTACATTCCGACTAGCACTATCCGCATGCAGGTCGAGGGATGGACGCTGGATCGCTGTTTGGAACAGCTGCATCAGGTGGCAGCCATCGCCGAGGCGAACGGGTTGGACTACCGGGTCGCTTTCGAAGACTCGACCCGGACCAGCCCGCAAGACCTGCGGCGAGCGCTCGCGCTGGCTCGTGAACTCGGCACACCCTGCGTCGTTCTCAACGACACCGCCGGTGATTGCCTGCCCGAAGGTGCCCGCGCGCACGTCGCCTTCGCACGGGCCGAGCTCGAGGGGTCGGGGATCGCCCTGGCCTGGCACGGTCACAACGACCGGGGCCTTGCGCTGGCCAACGCGCTGGCCGCGATCGACGGTGGCGCGAGGATCGCGAGCGGTACGTGGTTGGGAGTCGGCGAACGCACCGGCAACATCGCGCTGGAACAACTGATCCACGTGCTCCACATGCGCGGTGGCCGTTTCCGGATCGACCAGCTGACCGCGATGGCAGACCTGATCCGAACCAGCCTCGATGTCGTTGTGCCGCCAAATATGCCGATCGTGGGAACCGACGCCTTCAGCACATCCACCGGCACCCACGCCGCCGCGATCGTCAAAGCCCGCCGTCTGGGGCCCGCATTCGAGGACCGCATCTACTCAGGTGTCAGCGCACACGCACTGGGACGCATTCAAGAGATCCTGATCGGACCGAACTCCGGCCGCGGCGCGATCCAGACGGTGCTGACCGCCTTCGGGTTCGAACCGGACGAGGACACGGTGCAGAGGGTTTTGCACTATTGCAAATCCACCAACCGCTGCCTCACGGACCCCGAGGAAGTCCGGACCGTGATCCAGACCCAGATCGGCACGACCACACCACGGTGAGCGGCAAAAGCCACAGCCCACATCCAGCGGGCCCCGCAGGAAGTCGGCACCTGCCGCGCGCGACGACATGTGCAGTCGCTGAACAACATTGAGGCCGGGCCTCAGAACACCGCCAGAAGCTGTTGGCAAGAACGCGCTCATTCGTCAGCCCGCAGGTGATGACACGAGGCCAGTGGTGGTCCGTGTCGTCGACAGCACCCCGGTACAAGGCAACGGCCAATCCTCATCCCCCTGCCTGTATTCGCAGCCACGCCCACGACATTGAAAGGAGTCAGGCACATGCGCCTGGTCACCTATACAGAGAATCGCGACCTGCCCGAACACACCACCGCGGTCGGTGTGCTGGTGGGTGATCGCGTCGTCGAGGTCGACGCCCTCCTCGCGGCATCGCCCGCGGGATCGAGTGAACGCCGGTTTCGTTCGATCCACGACGTACTCGACGCCGACGCGATCGATCGAATCGCCGCCGCAGCCGCATGGTTCCACCAGCACGGTCACTTCACGGTACCGACGACACCGCAGACAGATATCTCCTTGCTGGCGCCGATTACCCACCCGAGCAAAGTGATCGGAGTGGGCATGAATTACCGCAGCTTCATCACGCAGATCGGCGCACCACCGCCACTGCAGCCGCACCTGTTCCACAAGACTGCTGCGGCGTTGAACGCTCACCTGGCCCCCATCGCGATACCGGACAACACTCGCCAGGCCGTTCCCGAAGGGGAACTCGCGGTGATCATCGGCCGGACGGCATGGCGGGTCGGCGTCACCGACGCCGATCAATACATCGCCGGATACACCTGTGCCAACGACATCAGCGCCAAAGATCTCGAATTTCAGACCTCTCAGTGGACCAGCGGCAAAATGCTGCCGACCTTCGGCCCGCTCGGACCAGCGCTGGTCACGCCCGAGGAGATCGGCGATCCCGACGACCTCGAAGTCCGCACCATCCTCAACGGCCAAGTAATCCAACTCGGCCACACGAGCGACATGACCTTCGGCGTGCGCGAATTGGTCAGCCGGATCTCGTGGTTGGTGCGACTCGAGCCAGGTGATGTGATCCTCACCGGAACGCCGTCCGATCTCGGCGAAGTCGACCCCCCGGTATTCCTCACCCACGGCGACACAATCCAGGTGTTTATCAACGGGATCGGCGAGCTCGAGAACACGGTCATCGCGCCTCACCTGTCCCCACGATCAGACGGTGCCGCTCAAGCGTCCGAGCGAGCACAGCACCCAGACCCTTTGGCGCTCGGCTCATCTCGAACTGACGATGTTGTGGCGATCACGTCAGTCGACACGGAGCGCGACTCGATGTCGCTCACCTGGGACGACGGATCGGCAAGCCGATTCCACCACCTGTGGTTGCGAGACAACTGCGCCTGCCTCAAATGTGGGCCGCACGACAGCGGCAGCAGGCTGCAGAAGTTCCTCGACATCCCCGAAGATGCCGCCCCGGAATCGGTGTCGATCCTTGGCACCACACTGCGGATCGTGTGGGCCGGTGACCACCACGAGTCGACCTTCCCTGCGCGATGGCTGAGGTCGCGGGCCTACAGTCCGCCAATGCTGCGCCTGTCGCGCGAGCCCCGCAAGACCTTGTGGGACAGTTCCCTCGTTGAGATGCCGACAGTGGACTGGCAGCGTGTACTTGTCGACGATGTCGAGCGATTGCGCCTGCACGCCGCCGTGTATGAGTTCGGTTTTGTCGTCGTGACGAACGCGGGCACCGATCACGACCTGATCGAGCGGCTCGCCGCCGAGGTCGGATATGTGCGCGAAACCCATTACGGTCGTGTGTTCGACCTGATCACGCGGCGGGATCCGACGATCCTCGCCGACCTCGGTGGCTCGATCTTGCCCCACACCGACGAGACGTACCGGGCTGTGCCCACCGGCATCAATATCTTCCATTGCATCCAGCCCAGCGGTGACGGTGGCGGCATATCGACGCTCGTCGATTCCCATCACGTCGCGGAAGTTCTCCGCCGCACCGAACCCGAGGTCTTCGACCTGCTGACCACACTCCCGATCCGGCACGAACGACGCGTCACCGATCAAACGATCGTCTCGGAGCTTCCCGCGTTCACGCTCGACCACCGCGGCGACATTGTCGAGGTGAGACTCAACGAACGGACCATGTCCGCGCTGTGTGTCGAGGAGGATCAGATGCTTGCGGCCTATCGCGCACTTCGCACGGTGTTCACCCTCGCCTATGACCCAGCGAACCGGATCGTGCACCCGTTGGCGGCGGGTGAAGCGCTGTTGTTCGACAACCTGCGGGTCCTGCACGGGCGCACCGGCTACAACGGCGACCGATTTCTGCGACAAACCGGGGTGATGCGTGACGAGTTCTTCGGCAAACTCGCGTCGCTGTCGGTGAGGGTGGGCGCACACCACGACGGTCTGGTAGCGCGGCTCGGGTAATATCCGCATCCACTGATCAGGGACCGAATCCCGAGAGGAAGTCGTGGTAGAAGGCAAGACCAAGCAGATCCTCGAAGGCCCCGAACCAGGCACCGTGGTGCTGTTGGCCAAGGACAGGCTCACCGGTGGCGACGCGGCGAAAGTCGCCGAGATTCCCGGGATCGGCGCTTGGAAGACGACGCAGACCGCGAACGTCTTCAGGTTGCTGGCCAACAGCGGTGTGCCCACTGCTTTCATCCGCCAACTCGATGAGCGGTCGTTGCTATGCGCGGACTGCGAGATGGTCCCGGTCGAGTACGTCGTGCGCAGGTATGGGTGGGGAAGCTACCGCGCCCGCCATCCCGAGACGCCTGCGGTCCCCACCCCGTTCGATGAGCTGGTGGTGGAGCGCTTCTACAAGCATGCTCTGGTGCTGCCCCCTGCGGTAGCCGAACCCGAGGTGCTCGAGGAGTCGGTAGCGCGATCGAAATACCTGAGCAATGGGCGCTGGGCCGAGGGCGTGCACACCGACCCGTACGTGCAGATCCGCGATGACGGGTGGTACCTCCACTCGGCCAAACGCCCGGAACCTGAGCGGGATGGTGGCTACAGGATCGAGGCCCCGGCCTCCGACACGGCAGATACAACTATCGTCCAAGAGATTCTGCTGCCAGCATTCCGTGTGATCGAAGATGCGTGGCGCGATGTGACCACCGAGCACGGCCCGGTGGTGCTCGTCGACTGCAAGTTCGAGATCGGAACCCGCAAGTCGGATGGTGCCTTGGTGCTCTCTGACGTCGTAGACAACGACTCCTGGCGAATCTGGGCGGGTGGGGATCCAAAACGGCAGCTCGACAAGCAGAGATTCCGGGACGGCGCACCGCTGCCAGAAGTCGCCAACGCCTACAAGTTGGTCGCTGAGCTGACATCTCGCTTTAGCGCCGAGTGAGGTTGGCGACGACTGTCTCGGTCGGACCTGCCCGGCTAGGACAGTCGTTCGCGCACTCGCTGCTGGACGGCTCGCGCAGTATTGGCGTCGGAGGCGCGGGATCGATTGGCGGCGGTTCCGTCTAGCTCGACCAAGATCGTCTCGTCGGCCGCGTCGTGCCGTCGAAGCCATCAACAACGGCAACTCTGACGGATAGCTCTGTGTTGCGATCAGTCTTCCTTGCTGACAGCCTCGGAAAATTGCAACGCCAGGGATCGCTCACCAAACCCGACAACCTGCTGCTACTGGGTGGAGTTGGATGCGGAACGGCCCGCCGGGTTCGGTGTTGGAACTACGATGCGAACCTCTAGACACGGCGCTGCCGGGGTCGTGTCCGAACCGAGCTGGGGGTGTGGGATGGAACGAGTTGATCTGGACCGCGTGCACTGGGAGTCGTTTTCCGTCGATGTAGAGCTGAAGGGTTCCATCGTTCGAGCGGACTCCGATCCTGGGGTCATCGTGTGGTCTGGTTCGGCCCACTACATGGCTGGTGTCGAAGACTACGACGAGCAAGACTTCTCCGATGGCAATGATGTCCCGAGGTGGGATGCGGCGATCGAGAAGGGGCGAGCGTTGTTCCTGCGCGAAGAGGATGAGGACCTCGCGCGCTGGTCGGTGTTGCAAATGTCTGGTGTTCTGGTCGATTTGGTAACGACCATCGGTAGTGTCGTCGACCAGCTCGACAGCATGTCCGCAGACTACGAAGCATTCAGTCCGGTCTTCGCCGACAACGAACTGCATCCTGACCTGCTCGAGGTAGTCGAGGGTGTCGGCAACCGCGCGGTGCTGATCGACCGTGTGAACCTCGCTCCGGCGTGGCGCGGTGCTGGGGGTGTCGGCCGGGTGCTGATCAGCCGGATTTTGGGGTTGTTCACCTCGACCGATGCCGGTGTTGTGGCCACGATTCCTTATCCGATCGACCTGTTCGACGAATGCGACCGTCGTCGGGATGTGGAACAGCATCCCCGGTTCGGTGAGGAACTCGAGCGGGTGCGAAGGGTATGGGATTCCATAGGATTCATGCCGTACAGGGACGGAATCTGGGTGATGGACCCAGCGAAGGTTCATCACGACAACGGTGTTCGCGTGATCGAGTCTCGCCTGCCGCGCATGCGGTGAGCGTGTAGCCCCGAGGCGCCAGCTCACGTATTTCACCTAAGGCGAGCGGTAGGCGGCGAATGAGCGCCGTCGGCGAGTGGTTGCCCTTGGGACCTCCTGGTCCTGCATTCTGAGGGCCGTGCTCATCTCTTCGGATCGGATCGCCAAGTGTCCAACATGAATGGGCACCGCCACGCAGCAAGTTCCAACGCCGATCGGCTACCCGGCCGGTCGACCCTTCCGTTGCAATGCGTTCAGTAGTACATCAGCGGGCGGTCGCATTTCGGGCATAGTCCCTCGGCCTTGAGTAGCGCCTCCTCGGCTTCCGTGCCGGGAACGATCGCGACCAATGACTCGCGGCATATAGGGCCGTGCTGGCTGACACGCAGAACGGGCGGTTGCTGCCGTGTCCATCCGACGTAGTGCATCACCGCCTTGTGGGTGTCGGCGTCGCGGAGTTTGGTTGGCTTCTCGAAGCACGCGATGTAGACATGCTCATTGTGGGCGCGGCAGTCGTTTGTGCACCGGTCCCGAGCAAGCGGTGGACGGTCACCGTCCATCGGAACGGTTGATGGACCATCTGTCAGTGCAGGCAGCTTCGGGAGACTCGACACCGGTGCACCGTCCCAGACGTGCTGGGGGTCGGGGCCACGAGCCAATACATCTTCAATCAGGGTTTCGAACTGTTCCTGGTTTGTCAGGAAGGGCTCGGCATGTTCTGTCCGATCGAGGTACTGAGCTGTCGCAGCCAAGATCCTCGGTTTCCACTCGGAATCGTTGGATGATCGGCATCGGCACAGCGAGTAGAACGGCATTTCGTCGCCAAACGAGCCCTCGTAGATAGCCACTCGCTGTTTACAGAATCGGCACAGAAGCCCGCGTGGCCTCCGGTCCGCTGCTCGTGTCGTCGTGTCGATCACCATTGCATGGCAGCGCAGGCACACCATGCAACGTCCGTCGAGTAGCTGAAGCATTCGATCGAGCTGCTGTGGAGCGAGTCTGTACTTTGACGCACGCTTCGCCAGGGCGGCGCGCGGCGTCTGTAGCATGCATCCCCCGATGCAGAGCGCATGGCTATCGACCTCGTCTGTCACCTGATGGTCCTGCCGGATCTGCCAGGTCAGCTACGAGTTCGGCCGCGTGTCGTACTGTCGGCTCGAACGCTGGTGCTGAATCGAATTGGGGATCGTTGAGGTCTTTCGAGCAGCAGAACAGAGCCATGATCTTGCCGGATCTGGTGTCCAAATCAGCACACCGCGCCCGATATACCTTGTCGGCTAGGGCGGGAACCATCAGCGAGGCTACCCAGAGTGTCGCGGCGTCGAGGCCACGTGGAGCAAGGCCGAGGTCTTCCCAATCGAGTATCCAACAGTCTGGTGCGGTGAGGTTAGACCAATTCAGATCCGCGTGGGCGGGCACCCATCGCTGATCGGAGATCGTCGTGTCCACTCGGTCAGGGAAAGCTCGCTCGATCGTCTCGGTAACCAACGCCTGGGTGATCGGCTCAGTGTCTGGCGTCGCAACCCGCGTCACGTGCTGGCGGGCAAGGCTCTCCAGAGAGCTGTTGAGCGTGCGCCACCAGTCCGGTGACAGTTCCGGTTCGGTGAGTGGGTATCCGATCGGCGTCGCGGACGGCTCGGTGATCAATGCGCATTCGTCGGCCCGCCAGAGTAGCCCTGCCGATTCGTCGAGCCAGGACACCGCCTGGTGCCACCGGGGTTTGGCGATGCCATCCAGGAGAGCTGAGGCTTCAATACCGTTGTTGATTTGGCCTTGGGCGGCGGCTTTGTCTAGTGGTTGAGCCTCGATCCGTACCCACGTGCCTCGATCGCTGCGTACACCGATCGTGCGCCGTTTCCGCACCATGGTGGATGCATCGAAACCTGTTCCGAGGCGGGCTTGCACGTCGGTGATCAGTTGCTCGACCGGTAGTTTGCGCAGGTCGCCGATATCGGACACTCGCGTCTGGCCTGTCAGAGCTTCTGCCACAACTCCAGCTCCTCAGTGGTAGATGTGCTGGCTGAACCCAAGGACGTTTATATCGTCGGCGGTCTGGTTGCCTGCTGTCAGGTATCGGTTCGGATGAGTTCGCGGTACTGGGTGATGGTCTCGTAGCCGATCTCGACGTCTGTCGCATCAACCAGTTGTGCGAGATGTACTGCGTCGCCCGTTCCGACCGCGATCCGTGTGACAGACGGTAGTTCATACGCGACCCGAAAAGCGGCTTGCGGCGTGGAATACGGCCGCTGTGATGTCAGGAAAGTGGACAGGTTCGCCGTACTCCACACGTTGTCGGCCGTGCTGCCGCCGAACGGGCTCATACCCCACCGCCCAGCAGCGGTGATGCCGAACGCCCCGCTTATCGCTTCCGCCGCGGCCAACACAGAGTCGGGCACGGTGAGACCGGCGCGGACGAGCAGGACGGTTGGAAGCTGATCGGGTCTACTTGCCGCGAGCACGTCGACCAACGGGTGTGGATCCCACGACGAAATCCCCCATGCTGCACAAAGACCCGATGCCACTGCGTCGTCGAGACAGGAACAGGCACCTGCCAACTGGTCTCCGCCCTCGTCCGTGGACAGATCAGCGAGGGTGCGCTCTGGGTTGTGCAAGAGGACCACATCCGGCGTCCGGCCGAGGTCCTCACTGGACTGTTCGACGGCGGCGCGAAGCCGTTCGGGCTTGAGGGAGTGAACGGTGTGCCCGTCCGGTTCCGGGAAGAATCCGACTTTGGTCGAGACGGTGAATTCTGCGAGTAGATCGCCGGCGGTCTGGGCGAGCATCCGGTGTGAGGTGAATCCGCGGTAGTTGTATGCGGTATCCACGCCACACACACCGAGTTTCAGGGCATGTTCGAGCAGGTGCCGGTCGGGATCATGTCGGTATAGCCCGAGCGCAACGCCTCGGTCAGTTCGGCGCACAGGCCCTCCTTTATCAGGCTCTCCGCAAGGACGGCGGCGTCGATGGCCGTCATCGCGGTCACGGTGGCGAGGTCGACCGGATGCCCGGTCAGCAATAGTCGAAGCGCCGGCTCAGCCCGGACGGCGAAGGTCAACTTCTTTCCGGCAGCCAAGACATCGACTTCCTGGTCCCGGACTTCTATGCGTGGAGGGAAGTCGGTCACGCACACCGTCGTTTGCGCCGGGCCGAATACTGCACCGGTCGCTACATGGCGCGGTGGCTGCCGTTCAAGCTCACGGGCCGCGAGATACGCCGAAGTCGGGTAGTCAGCGAGTAGCTGCGCCATCCCGGCTACAAGTTCATCTTCTTGTTTGGCACGATCGGCTGCTGTTCCCCATCGGTGCAAGTCGCGCCGGAATGGCTCGCGTTCCCTGCTTCGATCCGCTACCCACGACATCCAATCGACCCCGGTCCGCTTCACGAATCCGAACGTCACGTGCAGGCTGTAGCCCGCTCCGCGGTCCCCGCGAGTCGCCTGGTGCCAGAACCCGCGAGGAATATGCATCACGTCGCCGGTCCGCATAGTGCCCGACCACACGATCTCCTCTGGCGGAACTGTGTTCGGCTCCGCGTCCCGGTACATCGGAACCGGCCTGGATGCCGCGCGCACTTCCCACGACTTCTCACCGCCGATCTGGACGATAACGACGTCGTGGTCGTCCCAGTGGAGTCCGAACCCAGCGGCATCGTTGGTGGTCAGGTAGGTATTCACTTGAACCAATTCTCGGGACCACCATTGCAACGCCCGGCATGCGATCTCCATGGTCGGATCGAAGGAGTCCAAAGAGTCCAACACCAAAGAACAGCCCGACTGTATGAGCTGATTCAAACGGTCCATGTTGGCTACGGGAAGGACCTGTGACCGACGGGTCACAACCTGTGTCAGGTACGCATCAGGGTGCAACTCAGTCCCGTTCTCGAAGCAACGGAACTGAGGAGGCGCCACGGTACGGCGCATGATCACGTCGAGCAGCTTCTGCGGAGTCAGCATTCTGGCGCACAGGTCCGTGTCGGGAACGGTGCCGCGCGCGAACGCGGCACCGAGCCCGTCGGACCCACTCCAACCCAGCGCCTTCTCGATTGCTTGGGCCAAGTAGTGGTCCATGGATCGTGGCCTACGACTCGGGGATGTTCAGGCCGTCGCCGCCCGAGCTACCGTGGCCGTCGCTGTTGCTGTCCGAATGCGTGCCGTCCAAGCGTCCACGAACGCTCTCCAACTGTTCGACCGCGATCAGCAGGTCATTCTTCGCATCCATGCGCCGCTCCATTCTCGATTAGGTGCGCGCAACTAAGCGCCCACTGTCGTCACGCCCGTCCGCCCTCTGGCGGTCGCGGTCAACGACATACATAGAGAATGCGCCTCCGGCCTGGCGATGCACCCGGTCGAAAGTGAGGAACTTTCCCCCGGTCAACTCCCGGCTGTGACCAGCACAAACTGGCTCCACGCCAGCGGAAGTCCGCAGGCTTGAGTACATCCCTCGACACGAGCCGGGCATCACGATCACCTTGCGGCGACCGCACCAAACACACACCCCCGTAACCGGATTCGCTGGATAGCACCGCG
The DNA here is from genome assembly GCF_046549215.1 of Nocardia sp. A7. Lineage (NCBI taxonomy): Bacteria > Bacillati > Actinomycetota > Actinomycetes > Mycobacteriales > Nocardiaceae > Nocardia > Nocardia sp. A7. Next base: position 180,504 of record NZ_JAJPWE010000004.1, read on the forward strand.
CCGAGGCCGTCACTTCCCCGGCCACAGCGAGGCGCCGGTCCGTGACGAGGCTCTCTAGACCGCCGCTGTCTTCGGCTGGTTTCGCGTCCGGAATTCGCCCAGCGGGACACACTCGGCATCGACGAGCCAACCGAGGTACGTCACTGAGGCATCCTTGTCTTCGCGGAACGACTCGATCCCGTCGTAAACCAGAGATACCGCATAGCCCCTGTTGTAGGCGTCGACGGAGGTGAATCGGAGGCAGACATCGGCGGAGTACCCGATGAGATAGAGGTGATCGCAGTCGAGGCTACGCAGAAGATCGTCGAGGTTGGTGTTGTAGAACGCGCTGAAGCGCTTCTTCTCAACGACGAAATCATCTGGCTCGATGGACAATTGGTCGACGACCTTCGCCAACTCGCCACCCCGCACCAGATTCGCACACCAGCTCTCCCCGGTACTCCACGCCTTCGGCCAGTCGACCCGGTCCTCCCGGTACAGCGTGACGACGTGGACAACCGGCATACCCGCCTGCCGGGCAGTGTCGATGATCTCGTTGCAGCGCTTCCCCAAATCCGTGCGGTCGACGTTCGGGTTCTCCACGAAGAAGAACTCCTGCATGTCGACAACCACCAGTGCGCTCTTCTTCATTCTGTGCCGTCCCTGGGTTGATGGTGCATCTGAATCGCCGTGCCGATGAGCCGCAACGCGGGCTCCAGGACATCGAGTATCGCGACCGATCGTTGCGGCTCGAGCGTGTCGCCGTCCCCGATGGGGTTTTCGAATCTGAAGTTGAGATTGAGAACGCCGATGATGGCTGACGCTCCGGGTTCCGGAGATCGGATAGCCGCGGCCAGCAACGCGCCGAAGTAGCACTCATCGCGCCAATAGTCGTACCTGGCTTCGATTTCCGACGCTACATCCGGGGCCAGATCGTACTCGGGCGCGGAATACAGTCCGCGAAACGATCCGACATAGTCGATGCCTCGCGACAGGAACGCATTCCCGCTTCCGCGCCACGGAGTCCCGTTCACCTGGATCGGAATCAGAGTTGGTCGCGTGGTCCGGCGGACACCGCTGGCCCACACCTGCAACCATCCGTGCTCACTCACCAACCCTTCTACCAGCGGGACCGCCACGAGGGGTGCGTCTGAGTGCGCCGGCACCACAACGTCGAGCCATGCGGCGTCCTGACACACCAACGTGGTGACAACCCGGTTCAACACCACTAACAGCTCGTCGATCTCTTCGCGATAGAACGTTCCACTTTCGATGATCGACAAACAGCACTTCACGTAGGCCGCACAGCCGTTCGCGACGTCGGCGGTCATACCTGCGATAGCCGCTGTGGGGACTCCCCGGTCCCCAGGCGCCGTGAGGTGGTCGTGTGCGCGAAGTGCGGTCCGCTCGGTGCGGGTCATCGCCTCGTAGTCCGCGAAATCAACGAGGTGATGCGGCTGCGTGCCGTAGAGCTGCGCCAGCACCGACAACGTATGCAGAGTCGGCTTGACCCCACCTATCGGCCACGCCTCGAAGTCCGAGATCCGCTTGCTGCTCATCGGCGCTTGAGGATCCCCTATCAACGCGTTGTACTCGGCAGCGACCTCATCCTGGGTCATCCCACGCCCGTGCCGCCATGCTTGTCGCGGACGAAATCCCCACCGCACCGCGAACTCACCGACGATCTGCTCCAACGAGAAATCTTCCCGTTGCATCGCACGTCTAAGACGTTCTCGCGCCGCCCTGCCACCGCTCTCAAACCCCACCATGTCACCCCCAACTTCACGAAACCATCCCCAGCTGACGTCAACTACACGCTAGATCCGCTGGACACCAAAGCGATACCGCCGTATGGGCGACTTGGCCTCGCATGGTCTCAGTCGGCAAATCCCTGAGATCCCAACAGCCCGTGTCGATGCCTAAGGTGGTCAACGGCCTTCGAGCCCAGATCCTTGACATTCTTCACGAAGGATGGCTGCGGCGTCGGTGTTGACGGTTGTAGTCGCGTTTGTCGAGGTCAGGGTTCGGCATCAATCTCGGGAACCAGCGGGCTTTGGTACTGATCTAGGGCTGTGTGGTCTGTGGCGGTGACGAGATCGCCAGTGCGGGTGATCGGTTCGTGCTCGTGTTGGGCGGGGTTGAGAATGTGTCGGCGTTGTTGTTCTGCACGAAGCCGATCGATCTCGTGGTGTTGGTCTGCCGTGAATTGGTCGATTTCGGCACGAGTAGGGACGCCTTCGGCGCGGGGTTGGTGCATGGGGGCTCGGCTGTCACTGGTGCTGGTGTTGAGGATGTCGTTCCAGTGCTCTGGTGTTCCGGCGCGGTTGATGGCGTTGCGTCGGGCCTCGCGAGTGTCGGTGCGAGCACGGGTGTGTTCGCTTTCGTGGGTGGCTTGTTGTTTGACGAGTTCCTCGATGCGGGTGCGCAATACGTGGCGGGTGTGTCGTTTGCGGGTGGGGGATTGGTCGAGTGTTTGGCGGAGCGTGGCCAGTTCGGTGCGGGTGGCGTGGAGTGCGCGGGTGGCGTGTTGGAAGTGTTCGTCGGCGTGCAGTGCTGCACGGATCGCGTCTTGGGCTGCGTGGTGGCGGGCGGTGAGTTGGTTGATGTCGGGTTGGTCGTCGGGGTCAGGCGGGGCAGGAGCGAAGGCAGCGGCGTAGGTATCGGCAAGGGCGATTTGTTGCTGGCGTTCGGTGATCTGCTGCGCGAGTTCGGTGTCGGTGAGCGTGGACAGTGGATCATCGACGGGCGGGGTGGTGTCAGGGAGTGGGTGTTCGCGGACCCAGGTTTCGATGTGGCTGCGCAGGTGTGGTTCGGGGGTGGCCTTCCAGTCGCGGCGAAGGATGGCATGGACGGTGGGTAAGGGTTTGGTGGCGGCGAGATGGTTTGCGCGGGAGGTCATGTGGTGGATGGGGTCGTGGTCAGGGATTCCGGGCTGGTTGGTGTCGCGGCAGTCTTCGCAGAGGCCGTCGTCGCTGCGGCGGGGTGGGATGGGCGTGGCGTCGACGGGGCGGCGTTCGATGCTGCACGCGACGCATTCCAGGCCGCGTTGGCGCGGCATGGCGGCTTTGTCGTAGTCGACTGAGTAGGCGGCGGGGGTGGGGTCTTTGGCTTCGTCGCGCAGGTATCCGCGGGCGGCGAGCGGGTCGGATTCGCGCGGCGGTGCTGTGGCAGGCCGGGGCAGGGGCGGTAGGTGTGAGGCGGGTAGGTCGGGATCGTCGGTCAATCGGCGGGCTTCGTGGGCGTCGGGGCGTGCCCAGGGTTGGTCGTCGATCCCGGCGCGGGTCTCGTGATAGTCCTGCTCATGGCGGCGTGCGCGCACCTGTGGGTCAGGTAGCGGATCGCTGATCAGGTCTGGGTTGTGTCGGGTGGTGTGATCGCGTGGAGCGTGCTGGCGGCGCTCATGGTTAAAGGGCGGGGGTGCTGTTGTTCTGTCGGTGGCTGGTTGGTAGACGCCGGGGTCGGTGGCGGGGGTGCAGGCTTCGATTAGCGCTCGATGTTCGGGGAAGCGTTGGGCGGCGTTGGCCAGGCGTGCGGTGGCGACGGGGTAGGCGTACCGGTAGAGGGTCTCGGTCACCGCGCCCAGGACCCAGCGTTGCTCGGCGGTGAGGCGGTCCTCGAATTCGCGGAACCGCGACACCGCTGCGCTGATGCGGCCTTGTCCGAACAACTCGGCGACCATCGCGATCTCCGCACCGATGCCTTGGGCGGGATCCTCGTGTGGAGCGCTTGGCAGTAGTCCCGGTTGTGTCAGCCCAGTTAGGTCGAGGTTGCGGTGCACGCGGTTGGTATCGGGCGGGAGATCGCGCTCCGTGGAATCAGAGGTCGCAGAAGTACTGGTGTCATCGTGTTCGGTCATCGGCGTGTGTCCGGTGGGCTCGGTTTCGGGTGTGTGGTGCACGAGCGCGTCGATGCGCCAGGCGAGTGCGGCGGCGATCTGGTCGGGGCGCAGCCCGGTGCCGTCGTCGGGTGTTGCGGCGGTGAGGAGTTCGTGCGCGGTGGCCAACAGGTCGCGCGGCGTCCACCCGGTGCTGGCGGCGCGGTCGACGGCGGCGACGACGCGCGGCCATGCGGGGTCGTCGATGACGCGCTCGGCGGTATCGATGCCGAGGATGTCGGGGAGTTCGGTGATCCAGTCCGGGCGCAGGTTGTGGTCGCGGCTGTCTAGCGCGGAGGGGTCGAGTGCGAGGCGCGACCAGAGTGCGGCGGCGGGCATTTCGTCGGGCAATGGCCGCAGACCGGCAGCGGCACGCAGACGGGTGGTGATGTCGATCCCGGCGTGGGCGGCGAGGTCGACGCGGTCGGCGACGGCAGGCCAGTACGGGTCGTCGAGGATGCGGGGTTCGATGGCACCGATGGTCTCGGCCCACTGGTGAACCGGGCGCGCTGGATCACCCAACGCGGATTCGATCCGACTGTCGAGCACCTTTTGGTGGTCGCGTTCGAGAATGGGGTATCGGCGCGGCCCGGTCGGCCGAAGGTCGGCGTCTTCGACATGCACACTCGCGCGCCAGACGGCGAGATCGGCGAGCAAGTCAGGGTCGGTGCCGAGCAGAGGTCGCGCCCACACGGGTGCGTCGAGTGGTGTCCAGTCGGCGGCGTCGCGTCGGATCTGAGTGACGATGTCGGTCAGGATGCGTGCGCGCGCATCGGTTTGGGTAGAGGTGGTGTCGAGCCTTGACGGGATGCCGGGTGCCCATGCCAGCGGCCCGGCGGGGGCCGAATGTGCACCGGTCGGGTCCAGGCGCCAGTCCAGGACCGCGGCCGGATCGGCGGCGGTGTCGAGTTCGCGCGAGTCGGCGGCGGCGCGCAATGCGGTGACCGGGTCGGTGCCCGAGGCTGCGATGGTGGCCAGATGCTGACGAAGTGAGGGGTAGGCGGGGCTGTCGGTCAGTCCCGGGTGCAGGGTTTCGGCGGCGGCATCCAGGCGTGCCAGGCCGCTGTCACCGAGTGCGGCCTCTGCGGCAAGCCCGAGGCTGTCGAGGTAGATATCGAGTGCGCGTCCGATCCGCCGGTACGGGTCGAGGACATCACGCAGGTGGGTGTGGGCAGATTTCTGGGCACCGTCGCGCGCCAGAATCTGCGTGAGATGTTCGACGGCGGTGCGAGGAAACGCTGCGGCTTCGGTCCAGAACGAGCCTTCCTCGCCGCTGAGGGCGGACGGAATGTAGGTGTGGTTGGCGTGGATGCCTCGGGTCATCGCGACGTAGAACTGCTGGCGTGATTCGTTGCCGGTGAGCGCGACGTGACAGGTGTCGGCGGTGATTCCCTGCGCGGAATCGATCGTCGCCGCGTATCCCAGCCGCACGAACTGGGCGACGTAGTCGGCGGGCAGGCGCACACTCGCCGCGGTGTTCCCGTGGTGTCGGGCGGTGATGCTGCCGTCGGGATGGACGGCGGTGACAGTCCAGGCGTAGCCGTTGCGCACCCAGTCGCGGGCACCCAAGCGCAGCTTCTGATTGTTCTGGCGGGTGCGGATCGTGTCGCCCACCGACGCTGCGGTGTGGTCGACGAGCCCCACTTGCACCCCGTCGAACCCGCTGTCGCGGGCTAGGCGGTCGGCCCGCGCGCGGGTGTTGAGGGCGGTAACGGTGTCGTGGTTGGCGGCCAACATGATCGCGTCGAGACCCGTGGCGTGGTCGCCTGCCCAGGCGGTGTAGGCGTCGTCGTGGGTTGAGCCGGTGTGTCCGCCGTGGATTCGGGCGTTGTCGAGGTACCAGCCCAGGGCGGCGGGATCGCCGTCGCGCAGCATCAAACTCGCGGATGCTTCGGCGGTGGAGGCGAACCGGACGACGTGGGTGAGGGTGAGTTGGTGTTCGGGCGCGGCGGCGGCCATGTCGTCATCGACACCGCCGGCGTCGATGGCGGGCAGTTGATGGTTGTCGCCGAGGCATCTGATCGTCGCGCCGCGATCAGCCAGGAATCGAAGCATTTTCAGGCGTTTGAAGGTGCCGATTTTGACGTGTTCGTCGACGATGGCGAGGGTGTTCGCGTCGATGTCGAGGACCCACTGCGGCAACGGTGGTGGCTGATCTCGCTGCAGGGTGGGGCTGTTGGGGCCGGGGGCGTGGAGGTCGATGACGGTGAGAAGTTTGTCGACGGTTTCGCAGCGCGCACCGATGGACTCGCCCAGGACTGCGGCGGCGGCGGCGGTAGGCGCGAGACCGAGCACAGTGCCGCCCTGGGTTTGCCAGGCTGTGGTCAGCACTGACATTCCGGTGGTTTTGCCGGTTCCGGCGGGTGCGTTGGCGGTGTGTACGCGTAAACCGGAGCTCGCGAAACCCTCGATCACGTTGCGCTGCCCGGCATTCAACGGCCTATCCGGGTGAGCGATGTCGTGGTCACGGATCGCCGCGGCCACGACCTCGGGCCGGAGACGGCGCGCGCCGGGCTGTACCGACAACGTGATCAGGGCATTCTCGGCTTCGAGGAGTCGTGTGGAGGTGTAGATCTGTGCGCCGGCCGGGGTGTACGCGCTGGAGTGATCGCGGCGGCGCAGTGTGTCGGGGACGGTGGCGAGTTCGGGTTCAGCGGTGACGTCGGGGTCACCGAGGGCGATGGACCGGGTGGAGTCGAGGGCGGCGGTGAGTACGGCTTCGGCGGCTGTTTCCCAGTCTCGGGCGTGGATCTTGCCGCGGATGTGGCGTTCGATCTCGGCGCGTACGTTCGCTGCCCGCCAGGTCGAACGGTGCTCGGCTACGACTTGTAAGACGTGGTCGGCGGCGCGCGCGATCCACGCACCGGTGACGTGGGCCCTCTCCGAGCGCAACGGATTCAACGCCCCCGACACCATGGCGGTGACGGCCTGCGCGGAACCGAGCAGCGTGATGGCCTCACCGAGCCAGCTGCGCCGTTGCTGAGCGTGCGAGCGGGAACTGTGCTTGGCGGGGCGGGTTTCCAGCGTGGCTTGCTGGGCGAGGCTGCGTAGTTCGGCCGGGGTGGGCTCGCGACGGTGGATGTGTTGAAAGTCGGCGGCGAGTTCACCGACGCGGGAACGGATCGCGGTTTCGCGCCGCGACCACGCCTCGATCAACGGCACAGGGATGCCGACGACCTCACGGATCGGCCGTTTGGTGGGGTCGGTGCCGGGACGTTCGGCGAACTCCACACCGATGGAGGTCTCAAGGTGGTGTTCGAGGCGGGTGTTGTAGATCTCGCTCACGGTCACCACGACCCGGTACAACGCCGCCCCGTCCAGGGTCCGCCAGCGACCGTCCAGGGTCCGCGACCTGTTGGCGATCAGCACATGAGTGTGCAGGTCAGGGTCACCGGCACGACTGTCGCGGTGGGTGAAACCCGCCGCGACGATTCCTTCGACATCGACCTGGCGAATGCCGTTGCGCCCCAACCGGGTGAAGATCGCGTGCCGTTCCAACCAGCCCAACGCATCTGACAACGCGGCCTCGTGGGCGGCCTCGATCTGCGTCGCCACCGAGAGCGGCGCGAGCGCCCAGAGCGCGGACACCGATTTGACGGGGCTGAAGGTGATGTCGAAACCCGCAACTGCGGTCGCGGCTGGGCGTGAGTTCTTCGCGATCCACCCCGACAACTCCCGCTCATCAAAGGGCGGCCGGGAGTATTCGTCGGTGAACATATCGAACGCGATATGTGTTCGGATACGCGCACGATCATCATCGGAAACAGCGTCGTTCGCGGGCTTCTCTTGCGCGATATTGTGTTCGGCGAACGCCTCCAAACACCGCTTTCGGAAATCGGAATTGATCGCGTACACGCGAAACGGATTGCCCAGACGGGACGCTTTGTCGGCAGCGTCGTCGGCTTGTTTCGGCGTCGAGCCTGCCGCGATCGCGTGGTTGTAGACCTGGTCTTCGACCACTTCGGCGTTGGGATGGCGTCCCAGTCCGAACAGTGACTTCATCTGTGACTCGGTCACTTCCGCGCCCGCATCGATGCGCAGGGAAGCCAAGCCGGTACCGGACCAGGTGCCGGGTGCTTCACCGTGGGCGGAGTAGTAGTCCGACAGCGATGATCGGCCGCGAGAGTCTTCATCGTGCGCGGCTATATTTCGCAGGTAATACTGGTAACCATTGCCTGCGACTACTTTGTGGATCGTCGCGGTCATAATTCCATCGAGCGCTCCGTGGCGTGAAAAGTCGATGGATTCAAGTTATGCAGTTGTCGGCACCTGACGCGAAATCCCTGGTCGTTACCCCATCGGTATTTGAAACGTAAGATTTTCAAAACCTGAATGCAAGAGGTGTGCTTAAGAAAAGTGAGGAGAGAACAGTGGTAGAGGGTGAGTAGTTGCGGGCGGAGTGAGGGAAGGAGTGGGCACGGGGAGGTGTGTGTGAGGTGAGGTGAGGTTTGGGGGTGTGGATGGGTGTGGACAGATTAGGTAGTGAGGGGTGGGGATGAGGGGGACCGGGAGAGAGGGCGTGCAGGGACCGGAGGAGATGATCCGGTCCCTGCACGGTCGTGAGCGCCGACTTGTGGCGCTGGGCGCGCGGAAGGCGAGTCAGGTCGGTGGGGCGGGGACGGCGGTCCATCCGGAATCGCGGCACGCGTAGTGGCGGTCATCGAGTCCGACGACGTCGCCGACCGAGAGCGACCGGAATCGGTTGGCGTACCAGGCGCGGGTGTGCCGGTAGTCGTCATCGTGCTCGGGGAAGTCGTTGAACGCGGCGAACGCGCGCTCGAGCAGAACCCCGTCGGTATCGGCGCGCACTCGGTAGGTGTAGGCCAGTGTCATCGGTGTGCCGGACCGGTGCCCGGTCAGCATCGCGGTCGGGTCGGTGTTGAGGTAGACCCGCACCTGGATCTGGTTCGGTCCGGACGTGAACAGTGTGTCGCGCAGCAGGCGAAAGGCGCGGCGCGCCCGGGTGGGTAGTCGGTGCACAGCAGAGCTCCTACTCGGTGGGTGAGGTGGTGGACCGGCCCGCCGCGGGCAAGTCGACACCGCGGCGGACCGGCGAACTGGGATGTAAGCGAGGAAGGGTCAGGCCACCGACTTCTTACGGCGGGTAGCGGGGACGAGTCCGAGATCGACGCGGCAGCTGGTGCAGTAGTTGTCGGCGTGCACGACGCCGTTGCGGGCGCAGGCGTCGCAACGGCCGATCCGCTGCCCGGCCCCCAGCGCCGACGTACGGCGCGGGCGTCGAACCGTGGGCGCAGATCGGACAGGGCGGTCGGGCTGGTCGAGATTGAGAGCCATCCAGCGGGTGATCAACCGCCACGTGAGACCGGTGTTCGCAGCAGCCGCCCGGATACGATCCAGCAGCACGCGCGCCTGAGCGGGATAGACGGCGGCGATATGGTCGCACCGGGACTCGACGAAATCGCCCAACCGGAAGTCCGAAGGCAGCGCGGGGATACCGGTGTGGCCGTCAGCGCGGCAGACATCGCAGAGTCCGTCGTCGCTGACCAGTCGCCCGTCGCGGACGTGGACGGGACGGTGGTCGAGCGCGGTGCGGTCAATCCAGCACACCACACACGGCCACCCCAGATACGGGGTCATCGCGACGAGGTCGTAGTCCAATCCCGAGCCCTGCCACGTGGACTCACGAATGTCGAGTTCGCTGTAGGGCACCAAGATTTCGTAGTCGGAGGGAACCTGGATCCCGGTGCGTCGGGCCGCGAACCGGCTCTGGTCGGCGGGGCTGATCCGCGGGGGCAGTTGAGGGCGGCCCCGGCGGGCGCGCGTGCGCCGATTACGAGAGGCTCCTTCGGGCTCGATGTCGTGCTCGCCCAGCAATTCCCGCGCCGCGTCTTCGAGCTCGCTGTGGCGGTCGGCGTGACCGCTGTGGCGCTCGGGGATCGTGGGGGCGAGCAGATGACGGTCGGCCTCGGTGTAGCAGTCGGCCACGTGCAGGAAATAGCTGCGGTCCCACAGCTCGGCCTGCACGTGCGTCCACAGAAGATCGGCGCGCTTGCGCGCGTCCGGCACCGGCGGGGTGCGGTCCTCGTCGCCGACGGGGTCGATCGCGTACAGCCGCTGCGCGGCATAGCTGGCGTACTCGCGCTCCCGCCGCTGGGCTACCCGAAGGTCACGCGCACGGTGGCGCAGACTCAGCACACTGGAAGCGGGCGCGGGGACGCGGGCACGGCGCGCCGCGATCGCCGTCGCGGAATAGCGGGCAGCGTCGGTCTCGGCACTGGGGGTGGCGGTGAGCCGCTCGCGGTGTCGGCGGTCGCGGATGGAACGGCGAACCCATTCGGCGGCCTCGATCGAGGTGTCGGACTGAGCGGGCAGCTCAGGGCGGTACAAGCCGGGATCGCCTTCGGCGGTGTTCTCGACGATCATCGACCGCAACTCCGGGCGGCTCTTGGCCATCCACCCCAACTGGCGGGCAGCGACCTTCCACGGAGACCGGGTCAAGATGTCAGCGGCACGGTCGAGCACCATGCGCTCGGTCGGCGACGCATGGGCCAGCACAGCAGCGAAACGCTCACGGGCGCGGTCGGGATCGACCTCGAGCAAGTACTCGATCTCGCCGAGCGCAATGGCGAAAGGCGACACAGGATCGGTGACGTCGGATGCGACGGTGGTGGTATCGGGTGAGTTCAAGGTAGCGGTCATCGCGAGGTTCCTGTCAGTCGTGGAAACGGCACAGCCCCGCGCCGGACGCGCCAACTCGAGCACGCACCCCGGCACGGGGCTGGGTGGCTGGTCGTCTGACCCGCCTGAGTGCGGCCGACCAGGGTGGGAGCCCGACACGGCGGAGAGAACGCGCCGATACGGCCAGCGCCGAATTCGCGGCGCCAGCCGTCTGCGCTGTAGCAACACGACCGGTGGATGCGAACGGGTCGGCGCGCTGGTCGAATTCGGTGAGGGCCGGGCGCGGGCTCGCAGCCGTGGCGGGCTCACGCCCTGGTAGCACTCGGGAAGGCGGGGCAGACGGCCAGACGCTCAGCCCTTCCCACCGCCCAACCCGACCCCGCTGGTGACAGGGCAAGGTCTCGGCGCGTCCGGTTGCTGCCACTTCAGATCACCGGCGGCCCCGTGAGGCCACGCCCCGGTCGTGGCCGGCGACAGGGTTTCGCGGCCGTTGTGTGAATCAGGGCGGGGTTCTCGACCGACGCCGAGACCGAGCGGGCACTGCTGAGTCGTAGTTCAGTCGGTGGTGTCGATGCCTAGGTCTGAGGCGATCTCGGCTCCGGCATCGGCGATCCTGCGGATCTGATCAGGTCGAATTCCCGCCGACAATGAAATGTCGAACAGCTGCGTGATCGTGTGGTCGGGGTCGGCTTGTAGTGCTGCGTCGATGGCGATCGCGGCGAGAACGGTGTTGTCGCGGTAGTAGGCGCTGTAGCCGAACAGCGTGGCGGCCTGGGCGTGATCGGAGCCGTCGGTCACCGACGCGATCTGTCGCCACAGTGCCTCGGCTTCGCCGTGCCAGCGGGTCGCGGCGAGGCTGTACATGATGTCGCGGATGGTCTGATCGCGCAGGAGCACGACGATCATTGCCAGATCCCGTGCGGTGTGGAGTGTTTCGTCGGCGACGCCGATCTGGGCGAGGATCCATACGGTGGCCTCGCGTCGGTGGTGGATCGCGCAGTCCGTCGTATTGGTCGCGGCGAGGCGATCACGGTATTTGGTCGCGGCGGGGTCGATGAGGGGGCGGACCTGGGTGGCCAGTGCGGGGTTCGGGGCGAGGAAGTCGACGAGTTCGGCACGGGAGCCATGGATCTGGCGGCCCTTGAGGACGTGGTCGAGCGCCACCGTCGACGCGCGAGGGTCGCTCACGCGGCCGACGCGGCCGAGTCTGAGCAGGTCGTGGTACTCCTCATCGGTCGCTATGTTCTCGACCCACCAAGCGTGCCTGGGCTCTAGCCCGGCCTCAAGGAGCGCAAACACGACGTCAACGGCAGTCGTAGCCGCGGCGTCCCGGTCATCGACGGCGATCAGCATCGGCGAGGCAAGGTTCTCGCGCAGGCATATCGTGTCGACGCTGTCGGCCACCTGCCGGGCCAGGTGGCGGGTGGTGGCGTCGTCAATGTCGAATCGGATCACCGCCTGGAACGTTTCCATGCCGGGGGGCAGGGAGTCGGTGCTGAGCAAGGCCACCACCAACGACCGGGTCGGGAAGAACCCGAGCATCGCGGGTATCGCGGCGATCAACTCGCCGGGATTGTCGACGTGCAGGTGTGTGAAGTGCTCAGTCGGGTCGAGGGCGCGCGCATCGAACGCGGGGGAGCCCGCTTCGTCGTTGGCTTCCACCACTGATTCCTTTCTGGCTCGAAGCCAATTCACGTGGGAGTACGACGGCAGGCAGAGGACGAGGTGCGCGTGCCTTGCGGCCGGACACATGGTGAGCGCGTACGAGCTCAGGGCTGCGCTGCGGATTCCAGCGGATCCACCGATTCGATGAATCGCAGCGGCACCAGCACCGGGGCGAGCCCGGCGCAGCCGTGGGTGTCCAGGACAGCGTGGCGGTGACCGACTGCCAGGACGCGGACACGGTGGCGCTGCCCGCCGCGGGTCGTGATCGCCGCTGAAGTCGCGGCGCGGCGCAACTGGTGCAACTCCACCACGATCAACGCCCGCTGACCGTGCCCGCCGGTGACGCCGTCTGCCGGGTCGCCCGGTTCTGCCTCGGTGATGACGGTGAGGCGTCCGGCGATGACTGTGCGCAGGCGACGAATTCCGTCCCACGGGCTGGTCTCACCGGCCAGGGTTTCGAGGCGGTCGAGCAGGTGGTGCAGAAACCGGATCTGGATCGTGGCCGTCTCTGGCGGGTCGTCGGCGCTCATGGCACACCCTTGTCCGGGTCAGGCCACCAACTGGCGGTGCACATCGGTGCTGTGTCCGGTCGCTGCGGTGGTGACGCTTGCGAAACCGGGGTGGCGGGCCGTGCGGTGGCGGGCACGGGCGGCGATCGCCGCGCTGGTGGTGCGCATCGCGTCGGTGGCCGGGCTCGGTTCGGCGTGCAGGCGCAAGTCGTAGCAGTCCTCGCGGACCGGGTGACGCGCCCATTCACCGATCTCGACCTCGATCGGGACCTCGACGACCTCGACGCCGATCACCGGGCGGGCCTGATGTTCGAGCGCATCGGTGTCGGTGGTGGACAGGCGGGCTGCGGCGAGGGCGAGGACTCTGGACAGGGCAGCGTTGGGTGAGTGGGCGTGGCCGCTGTGGAGTAGCCCCAGCCACGCCCAGTCCGCGGGTGCCAGCTCGTCCAGTGCTGCGGCCATCGCGGCGCGTGCTCGCGTGGGCGCGTGCTCGGCGAGTGCGATCAGCGCGGACGCCGCCGCAGCTGACGCGGTGAGTGCGGGAGGTTCGGTAGAGACAGGCTCGCTCATCAGGGGTCTCCTGGGTTCGGTTGAGGCAGCGATGGGTTCACGCCCGAGGGATGGATCCACCGCTGTCGAGATGATGGGTTCGTTCAGTGCTGTTCTTCACGCATCTACGGCTCGCGCCAGATCCGCTGCCAGGTGCGCAGGAACCGATCGCCGGGGCGCAGGGCCGCGACTGCCCCGGCGCGGTCGCTGGTCTCGGCAGAGTTGCCCGTTGGGACGGTGCACGGTGTACCAGCGGGTCGGCTCCCAGTCGCCCTGGTCGCGGACGTAGGTCGAGTTCTCGGGATCGTTCACGCGGTCACCGGCCTTTCGCCATGTTGATTCGGCGTACCGCGACCGGTCTGGCCGGTAATCGGGAAGGCGCACCATCGGAGGGCGAACGTCGCCGACGCAGGGGCCGGGCGGCGGTGAAACCGTTCGGGGGTGCACCCGACCCGAACATCGGATGCACCCCCGCCGATACCGGTGAGTGGCACTGACGCGGACCCCGGAGTTGGCACTAGCGCGGGACCGGTTTCTAGAACGGGGGCTCGTCGCTGAATCCGCCGCCGAACCCTGCACCGGATCCGTTACCGGGTGCGGTAGCCCAAACATCGTCGCCACCGCCGGCCGGGGCACCAACAGCTGCCCCGACAAGTTCTGCGGAACGATCGGTGCTAGTGTTTGCGCTGTTGCGCTTGCCGTTTCGCTTGTTGACCTTGGCAGTCGCATAGCGCAGCGAGGGACCGACCTCGTCGACCTCGAGTTCCACGACGGTGCGTTTCTCGCCTTCTCGGGTCTGGTAGGACCGCTGCTTGAGACGGCCGCTGACGATGACACGTGCTCCCCGGGTCAGCGACTCCGCGGCGTTCTCGGCGGCCTCGCGCCAAAGGCTGCACCGCAGGAACAGCGCCTCGTTGTCCTTCCACTCGTTGGTGTTGCGGTCGAAATATCGCGGGGTCGACGCCACGGTGAAATTCGCGACCGCGGCACCCCCGGGCGTAAATCTCAGCTCTACGTCCGCCGTGATGTTTCCGATGACAGTGATGACGGTGTCTCCGGCCATGACAGTCCTCCTCGAAGTTCGATGATCAACAGGGGCAAATGAATTCGCGGGACCACGCGCGCGCAACCCGCCGCCACAAGCCGTGCGGGTCAACGCGCCGCTAATCGCCGAGCGGGACAAGGGGTTCGGGGTCGGCGGTTTCCTCGAGCGCGGTGAGTACGTCGGTGACCGAGTGCACGGGGCGGGCGTCGCCTTCGCTGATCAGTCGGTCACAGCCCCGCGCGGCTGCGCCGGGGGCACTGGGCACGGCCAGTACCGGGCGGTGCAGCCGCCGTGCCCACCGCGCGGTCGTGAGGGTGCCCGAGCGGGGTCCGGCCTCGGGGATCACCAGCTGTTGCGACATCGCAGCGACCAGTCGATTGCGCGCCAGCAGCCGTGCAGGGTCGATCCCCTCACGTGGCGGGTATTCCGACACGACCGCCCCGGTCTCGGCGACCTCGGAGAAGACTCGTGCGTGCGCGGTGGGATAAACCTGGTCGATCCCGGCCGCGGACACGAGCGTGGTCGGCATGCCGTGGTCGAGCGCGGCCTGATGTGCCAGAACATCGACACCGTAGGCGCCACCGCTGACCATGTGCACACCGCGTGCGGCCAGTGCGCCCGCGATCTCGCCGGTGATGCGGGCACCGCGCGGCGAGACCGCCCGGCTGCCGACGACACCGACGCGGGACAGGACAGAGACCGGGTCGACGGTGCCGCGCACCCAGACCGCCACCGGCGCGTCGAAGGAATTGGCGGGCTGGTCGAGGGCATCGAATCCCAGTCCGGTCCAGGCGGGATCGTCGCGGGTGAGCAACCACGCACCGGCCTGCTCGGCCCGATCGAGATCGCGGGCGGCGATCTCGGCGATCGAGGCTCGCGAACCGGGTCCGGCGGCGAGCGAGCCGAGTTGTTCGGCAGCGTCCTCGATGTCGGTTCCGGTTGATCGGGTGGCCGCGTGCGCGCGGGCCGCGGTGGTGGGGTCGTGGGCGGCGCGGGCCAGGATCGCCCATGCCCGCAGTCGCGTATCGGAAACCGTGGCGATCGTGTGCACGGCAGTTCTCCTCAGAATCGGTGGGATGAGCGGATCTCCTCAAGGCGGGTGACCCCGCGGAAGGTCCGTGCGCGGGATTCGGTGGTGGCAGCACATCACCGGGGTAGAAGGGTGAGGCCGGTGAACCTGTCCAGCGTCCGGTCTTCTCGGCCATGACTTCGCCGACTACCGCGTAGTGGGGATCGGGAGTGGCGCATCGGGTTCTGCGTTCGCCGCGGCGTCGGAGAGGATCGCGCTGACTGGACGGCCTGTGTGCGTCGAGAGCAGGATGGCGTTCACCGTCGCCTCGTTCAATCCGCGTGCCTGGTTGACCTTGTCGCAGTGCGTGCGAGCGGCGTGGAGTGTGGGCCATCGCGCGTCGTCGGTTTGGTAGTAGCCCTGCTCGCCGCCCTTGAGGATCACGACCTCGGCTGTGCCGTCGCTGTGGACAAAGCTCGCGTCTGTATGTAGCGCGATCAGCGGGTGGTCTTCTCGGGGGATCGGCTCTTGTCTCACAGCAGCCACCAGGTGTTCGCCTGCAAGTCGGGACCGTCCGCTGCGAGGTACGCGCGCAGCGCTACATAGCGTTTGGGGTCGACGTAGCGATCGGGCAGGATCGCCCGCCATTCCTCGAGGGTCGGCAGACTCATTTTCGTCATGTCATGGACCAACTCGGCGAACGCGGCCCACGCGGTGGGGGATCGGAGTTCGAGTTTGCCCATCAAGTACGCGATCCGGGCCCGTTCGGGGCCGGTCAGGTGCGGCCAGATCCCGGTGTTGTAGAAGCTCACCCACCGATGTGGGTCGCCCAACGAGAACCCGGCAGTGTCGACGTGGCCGTTGTCGTACTCAACAACCCACATATCCACCGTCGTGTACACGCCCGCATGTGGTTTGTTCCACCGTCCGGTCTTCGGGTTCAGAGTCTGGCGAACTCCGCGTGTCAAACCGGCCTTCGGTCCCTTCGTGGAGCGTTCGACCCAGTACCGAATCTGGGTGCGACTATCCCCGTGGGGGTAGTCCTCGACCACTTTCGCAGTCTCGGCGCTGTCGTGGCCGCGCAAAACCGCAACGACCTTCGCTCGTTCCTCGTAGGTGCTCACTGATTCCTCCGAACTGATTGTGAGAGAGGGCTTTAGGCGTCCCCGCTGATCGCCCGAGCTATCGGGCTCGGATCGGTGGGAGTAGCGCCGAATGGCTCAGGTGTTCAGCCGCGCCGACGGTCAGACCGGTGCAACGAGCTGACTGCGGTCACGTCGCCTCGACGACGACGAACGCGACGTCGGCGTAGTCGCCTCGCATCGCCGACTGCACCGCCTCCTCGAGTGCTTGATCGGCGCGGTAGGCGAATGCCGGTGCCGGCACGTGGAATACGACGAACCCGTCGTCGCCGTTCTGCGGCAGACCCAGGACAGTGCGTCCGGACATGATGACCACTCCTTGCACGGTCTGGCCCGCGGTGACCGTGACGTCGGCGGGCCTGCACAACGGCACCCCGCACAGTCCCCAATCCACGGGAACCGTGCGCTTGCTGTTGCTCCACCGGTAGGTGTCGGCGATCTGTTCTTCTGTCAGGACCTGGTGCTCACGTGCCCAACGGATCAACGAATCCCACCGATCACGATCGCCGGTGAGGATTGCGTGATCGGTCGCCGACAACGCCCAGAGGGTCGCTCCCAGAAGGTTTTCCGTGGGAGCGGCGGTCAGGTCGAACATCGTCACCCCTGCCCGAGCGCGACGCGCGGCACCGCGGTCCCGGCAACGGTGTGCACGATCGTGAAGGTCGCGCGCGTGCCTGACTCGAACAAGCCCCGGTGGATCTCGCGCCCCCACCGGTCCGTGCTCGACGTGGTCAGCCGAATGCCGAACTCGGCGGCCATCTTCTCCAGATCGGCGCGGGTGCCGCCGTCACGACTGAAGCGGGCACCGCCGAAGCTCAACTGGATCTCGGTGGTGCTGTTGTCGACTAGCCACCGCTGCCAGCGCTCCTTGCGCACCTCCAGTTCTCGGATCATGTCGGTGCACTTGGACACCGACGGGAACAGCACGTGATAGCTATCAGCTCGCGCGCCCCGGCGTAGGCGCTCTATCCGGACCCGCTTGCGGTACACCCGCGCTTGCGCCACGGCCAGGTCGACCAGCTCGGTGGTGTTGGCCGCGGTCACCAACGGGACGTAGTCGTCGCGCCCCGGTCCGCTCTGCTCGATGCTCACCGCCAGGTCGTGTGAGCTGGCGGTGACGGTGAATCGCCAATCCGCGTCGTGGTCCTTGCGGGTGCGGCGCAGCTCATCGTTGCGCTCGAGCAACATTCGGCCGCCGAGACTGCCGCACTCCAGGTGGGCGTAGGCGACCTCTCGGTACGCCTCCCACGCGTCCACCGTCAGCCGCGCTCCGGAGGTGACCGTGTCCACCGCGAACTCGGCGAGATAGTCCACGTCGAGGCGGCCGTTGACGTTGTGTTTGTAGTAGGACGCTGTCTCGCCGTACAGGCCGAAGAAGAACACACCAGGATTGCTCACCAGGACTCCATTTCGTGCGGGCATAAAAAACCCCGGCCACGAGCAGTGACCGGGGGAGGCTTCTGCAATTGCGATCTCGGATGCAGTACGGCGTCACCGATCGGTGAAGACGGTTTCGCCGCACTTAGTGGGGATGAGCTGATGCGGCAGGGCGCGGGGTGACCGCGACCTGCTCGAGCACGGGATTCGAATGCGGCGAGGCATCACTGGGGCGGGAGCGTCCGGTCGGTGAGTACATGCAGGGCTTGGCGCCAGTCGGCGAAGCGGGCGTGTAGGTGTTCGTCGGGGATCAGGTGCCCGCAGTCACCTGCGGCATAGGCCCACCCGCCGCAATCGCGGGTAACCGCGGCCAGACACAGCTCGCCGGCCCAGACCCGGATCTCGGTCGCCTCGGTATCGCCGCCCGGATGCGCGGTGAGATCTTCGTCGCCGCGACAGAACTGCAGACGCAGACCCTCCTCGGTTACGGATACGACGGGTACCGGTGATGGCGAGACCTGCTGGGCGGTGGACGGATTCGGGGTGGAATCGAGCATGTGGGTCCTTCGGGCTCGGGCGGTCGAGGGCAGCGGTGCACGAGGTCAATCACCACACGCGGGCGGGAGGACGGGCACTGGCCGGTGACGCGGGTGGGCGTCGGATGTCGCGATGTCCACTGGGTTGGTGTCGCGGAGTTCGACGTGGGTGGCGTTGGGCTCGACGGTGATGACGAGCCACGCGGCCGTGTCGCGCAGGAAGTCGATCAGCGGTGCCGCGCCCTCACCGAGTGGCGTGGTCAGCGGGAAGTATTCGACGAAGTCGTCGCCCAGCGGCGGGCCGTGGTTCCAATGAGTGCCGTTGCCGTGGCCGTGGGCGTAGACGACATGCATCTTGTTGTCCGGGGGATCGGCAGCGGTGCGGGGTTGGCTGGGCAGCCCGTTGCTGAGCAGGTAGATGCCGTTGTCCTTGACCCAGATCAGAGACGGTGTCCTGGTGGTGGATTCGCAGTAGGGGTCGGGGCGGTGGTCGGGGGCGGTGATGGCGTGCTCGGCGAGCTCGAGCACGTCAGCGTGGCGGAACCACAGATGGGCCGAGGTCATCGTGGTGAGGTGTCCTTCCCGGTGGTGGTCGGTGGTGCGGCGCAGTGCTGGACCAGGTAGCGCCAGACGCGGGCGCGGCTGCGAGTGGCCGGGGTGAGCGGTGTGAGAAGTCGCGGGTCCAGGCCGCGGTAGTAGTAGCTGCCCTCGTTTTCGTGGCGGTGGGCCAGTTCGACCCGGACCCGGTCGGTGTCGGATCTGCGGGCGAGGCGGTAGAGCAGTTGGTGGGCGGTGATTTCGCCGGTGGCGTCGGCGACGGCAGCGGTTAACACCCTGTCCCAGCTCGTTGGGACCCCGGTCGCGATCGTGTCGGCAGCTGGGGTGTGGTCGTGGTGGAGCAACCGGTGGCCCTCGGGCAGGTGCTCGCGTAGATACGTCAATGCCACCGTGTCGAGATCGGTGCCGGTGGGCACGGTGACCGCGACCGCGCGCGGCCCGGTGAGCCGATAGCGGGAGGCGAGCCGGTCCTCGGGATCGACCCCGTCGAGCCACTGCGTGTGTCCGCGACCCATCACGTATTCGCCGCCGGGCGGGTCGTCGAAGACGTCGATCAACTCGGCGCGGCAGGCTGGGCTGCTCGGTTCGGCGAGGGTGGCGTCGCGGAATTCGCGCCAGTCGTCCCATTCCCAGCCGTGTCCGGCGTCGATGTCCACCGACTGGCAGTCCACCGCGACGCCGTCGACATACACCGACACCGAGGTCTGTGAGGACGGGTCCCGAATGACCACGACTTCGACAGTCGGATCCGGCATGAGTGGTCTCCTTCGCAGTGGTGGCGGTCATCGCCGCAGGTAGCGGGGACGATTGCGGGAATAGGACAGGCCGTTGGCGATGGTGCGGTCTGCTTCTCGGGTGGTGAAGCCTTCGACGCCGACATGCACGGCCGCGGCATCGGAAAGCACGGCGTGGGCGTCGTGTTCGGTGATCTCGTCGGCGGCGACGAGCCGTCCGAGGACGAGCGCGGAACGAAACAGCGTGTCGTTGCGCAGATGGACTCGCGCGGTGGTGACGCGACGCGCTTCTCCGGCGAGGATGGCCGCGAGGTAGGCATCGGGATGGGTCGCGGTAGCGGGCAATCGCGACGCTGGCGCGGGTGGTGGCGGGGTAAGCAGGACGGCGAGCTCGGTGGGGAGGTCGGCGACGGGGTGGTCGGCGGCGACGGTGTAGTCACCGTGGCGGGTGCGGGATCCGGGGGCGATGACGTAGCCGCCGTGGCCTCGGGTGTCGATTCCGTCGCCGAGGCGGCCGATAGTGCACGGCAACCGCGGTGTGTGCGGGGCCCGGTAGTAGAGGTGCCAGCCGTGCGGGGTTGTCACCGTCCATGTCACCGGGACCGGATCGGGGAGGCGGGTGAGGGCGTCGGTGAATCCGTGGGCGGGCGGGCTCATGTGGCGGGGGTCGAGGTCGATCACGCACAACCCGGCCGGGCCTGTCGCGATCGCGATGTTGCGGGCCGGGTCCTGGTTCCACCACCGGTGGATGCGGGTGGGGTCGGTGCTGGCATGTTCGGGCCAGCGTTTGAACACCGGTGGCTTCTTCGCGCCGGGTCGGACCGGGAACACCGGCCACCCGCGCGCCGCGATCTCGAGAGCCACCGTCCGCAGATCCGGGCTCACCCCGCAGTCGTCGAGGTGTCGCGCCGTGGTGGTGCTCACCAGCGTGGCCCGAGGCCGCGGGCGGTCCGCAGGATCCACACCGTAGTGGTGTGTAGTTCGCGGATGCGGGCACGGACCTGTTCGAGGGTGGCGGGCAGGTCGTGGTCGGTGGGTAGGCGGGGGTAGTCGGTGTGGTCGGCGCGCAGCACCAGGTGCCACGACAAGCTCATCTGGTCGAACACACGCACGGTGGCACCGAAACCGCCTTCGCTATCGACGGTGACGGTGATGTCGGCGGGCTGATTGTCGACCAGGCACAGGCTGCGAGCGCGATAGCCGGTGTCGGTGCGGGCCAGGGTATCGATGGTGGGTTCGTCAGGGGTGCGCACAACTGACTCCTTCGAGGAATGTTGCGGGGGTCGGAACCTGGTCCCGGTGCGCCCGAGGGGAGTTCGGGCGCACCGGGAGCCGCAGGGCAGGGCGGTCAGGCCGCTGCGGGCAGGTCCTGCTCGTCGGCGTCGGATTCGGTGGAGGCGGCGCTCGGGTCGGCGGGTTCGCCGGTGGCGGTGGGGTTGTCGATGTCGATATCGATGGCTTTGATCTCGCCGAGGGCGGCGAGTTCGACGGGGACGAGGGGGTAGCCGAGTTCGCGCAGGAAGTTCAGGTAGCGACGGACCGCGGATTCGCTGTAGCGCCACAGGTCCTTGTCGGCGCGGTGTTCGTAGCCACCCAGCACCAGCGCCAGCGCGATGACCTGGGCGCGGGCGGGTTTGGTGGTGTCGAGGGTGGCGAGGATGTCGAGGCGGGAGCGGTAGCCCTCGATTCCCAGTAGCTTCAGCGCGGAGTCGAAGGCGTGGTACTCGCCGGTCAGGCCCGGATCGGCCAGCAAGGACCGGGTCAGGAACATCGCGGCCTGCGCGGGCGGGGTGCGTCGGGTCAGCAGCCGGGTCACGTACTCGATGCGGGTTGCCTTGGCGGCCACACCGAGCTTGTTGAGCTCACGTATCCGCCGCCGCTCGGCCCGCTCGATCTCGGCTCTCTGGGCCGCTGCTTCGGAGGCTGCT
Source organism: Nocardia sp. A7 (assembly GCF_046549215.1). Lineage (NCBI taxonomy): Bacteria > Bacillati > Actinomycetota > Actinomycetes > Mycobacteriales > Nocardiaceae > Nocardia > Nocardia sp. A7. The sequence continues at coordinate 202,048 of NZ_JAJPWE010000004.1, forward strand.
TCTGCGGCGGCGCGCCGATCCGCCGCAGCCTTCTCCGGGTCGACCTGACCGAAACGGCTGCCGTGCTCGCCGGGCTCGTCGTCCTCACCGGCGTCTACGACATCACTGGTGGCGGTTTCGTCCTCGGTGTCGACACGTTCGCACAGCCCGACGGTGTCGAGGTGTTCGCGGGGCAGGAAGTACTCGGGCAATACCTGGTCGCGCTGTTCGACCTCGCGGGCGTGGCGCAACCCTTCTGCGGGCGATGCTTCGGGCTGGTCGCGGGTGTCCCAGTCCACGGTGTCGGGGTCGATGATATGGCCGGTGTCGATCTCGACCCACACCTGGTTCTCGTCGAGGTCGAGCCACACCAGCCACGGCCCCGGATTCGCGGCGATGTGCGCGAATTCGAGAGCGTTGCCTTCGGCGTCGACGATCTCGGCCGCACACAGCAACTCGCCGTGATCGGGGTGATCGAGGTCGGGGTAGTCGGTGAGGACACCGAGTCCGGCCTCGGCGTAGGGCAGGGCGTCGGCGAGGTAGGTACGTCGTTCGTCGCGGTCGGCGGCGATGCGGTGGGCCTCGAAGTCGAACTGAGCGGGGCGGGCGTTGAGCAGCCGGGTGACCGCGTCGGTGTCGCCGAGGTGCTCGTAGTCGGCGATGAGCGCGGCATGGGCCAGGTCGTACTGATCGTCGTCGTCGATGAGCCTGCGCGCGGTCGCGGAGGCGCCGACCTTGCCGACGAGTTTGACCTCGTCGCGTTTGGTCTGCAACGCCTTGGCCACGCGGGTGACCGAGGCACCGAGGTCGAGGGCCTGGGTGATCCCGGCGGCACGGTCGCTGTTGGTGAGCGGGATCCGGCGGTCGTTGAGGGTGATCTGCTCGAAGACTCGCTCGATCGCGGCCTCGTTGGTGTCCACGCTCGGGTCGAAGTCGCGGATGTAGACCGGGACCTCAGCCAGCCCGTGGGCGAGCGCGGTCAGGGTGCGAATCTGTCCGTCGCGCACGACAAGGCGTTGGTCGGGCATCCGGATCACCAGGATCGGGTTCCGCACGCCGTGTTCGCGGATGGAGTCGGTGACCTCGGGGTGGTCGTCGAGACTGAAGGTCTTGCGCACGTTCTCGTCGATCTCGAGATCGGCGGGATTCACGGTCGGCCCCGTGCACAACCTCTCGAGGGAGCCGATTTCCTCGGCACTGTCGGCGGCGGCGTCGGGCTCGCCGGGGTTCGAGCCGCCGTAGTCGGTGTCGGGGTAGGTGGTGTCTGGACCGGGCCACGTGTCGAGGGCGGTGGCTTGCTCGACGATTTCGGGGTCGGTGGTGGTCGTGTCGGTGTCGGTGGGCATCGAGATGGGCTCCTATCGTGAAAGAGGCAGGGACCGGCCAGCCTTGGACTGGTGGGTCCCTGCCTCGGGGGAGGGGACTTCGATGGATAGAGTCGGGTGAGAGTGGCTACCCGGAGGTGGGGTCGGCGCCCGGTCGTGGGGATTGGCCTTCGATGACGATCTCGAGGTCCTCGCGAGCGATAGCGATCTCGGTGTGTCTGCCGCCGTGTTTGTGGTGTACGTCGCGATAGCAGGCACGGCACACGACACCGGAGATCGAATCGCCGCTGCCTTTGCCGGTGGCGTGACAGCACGGGGTGAGCACTGCGGTGTGGTCGGGGCCGAACCTGATGACCACGCAGCCTTCGGCGTCGAGGCCCACGATGTCCTCGACGGCGTCGAAGTCTGCGGGCAGCACCAGTTTTCGGTTCTGTGTCGTCACGGGTGCAGGCGTCCTTTCCTGGTGTCGTGGGTCGGCGGCACCGGTGGTGGTGCTCGCCGGGGTGGTGCTACGTCTTGGTGCGGGGGGCGACGTTGATCGGGCGCAGGTGCCGGGCGCCGTGGGGGGCTTCGGGTTCGGTGTAGCCCCAGTGCTTGGCTTTCCAGTCCGGGAACTGCGCGCGCCAGCCGGTCACAGTCGTCTCGCCCAGGGCGGTCGCCGCGCCGGCGGCGCCGAGGTGCTCGGCGGCGTCGAACTCGGCACGGGTCAGGGTCAGGGTGGTGGTGTCGGTCATGAGGCACAAACTCCTTCGAGAGAGCGGATAGGGAGGGTGCGGATCGAGTGGCGCGGGTGCGTTGGCGGAGTTCAGACGAGGGTCATCGCGGTCAGGGCGAGATCGTCGAGGTTGTCGGCGCGGTCGGGGTCGGGGATGGTCTGGGAGTAGCTGGTGACCGCGTTGGCGATCCCGGCCGCTGTTAGCTGCCCGCCGGCGATGAAGTGCGACAGGATCCCCGAGCGTTCGTTCTCGGTGAACCCGAGCTTTTTCGACATGACCTCGAGGGTGCGTTCGGGCTGGGTCACTGGTGTCGCGGCGTGACGTTCGAGGTCGGCGACCCGCGCAGCCAGGAAATCCGGGGACATCCACTCGCTGACCTTGTCGCGGGTCTCGGCGGTGATCACGGCCAAACGTTTGCGCTGGGTGTCTTGTGACCAGGTCCCGCCGACCTCGAGACGGTCCCCGACGTGGCGTTTGGTGAACGCGAACAACGGCAGAGTCAGTCCGTTGCCGCAGATCTGGACCATCAACTCCGGTTTGATCGTGACCGCGTGATGACCGATCTCGGAGTTGGAGAACCGCAGCCCGGCGAACACGACCGGCTCTGTGCCGGGCCGGTAGCCTTGCCCATCGCGGGCGGCCATGCGGCGCCCGGACTCGATCGGTCCGGCGGCACGGCGGCGTTCGGCTTCCAGATCCGGGTTGGCGAACGGATTGCGATAATTCGCCAGGAACGTCGGGGCCAAGGCCCGGATCTTCGGGGAGTACACCTTGCAGTGCATGGAAGTATCCGACAGATCACAGGAACGGACCTTCACATCGGTGTCGGCGGCACGGATGCCTTCCAGCACGGCGGTGAGGACATCGAGGTTGTCGATGATGCCGTAGCGATCCGACAACACCGCCCGCAGCAAGCCCGGTTCGTTCGGGTTCCCGGAGGTGAACAACCGCAACAGAAACGACCGCTCATCGGGTCCACCGGGCAGACGCGGATCCAGCGGCCCGTGGAGCAATCCGTTGACGTTGGCGTCGTAGAGGTCGGTGCGCTGCTCCTGGCGCAGCCACTTCAAGTAACCGGCGGGGATCTTCAGCTTCGATCCCAGATGCGAGTCCGCCGCGGCGGTCGGCCGATACAAGCCATCGACCGGGGTGAAGCCCCGCTCATCGAGCACCGGCTCCACCCCCGACAGTTCCAGCAGACCATCGCTGGCGCGCAGGGCCGACGCCGGAGCCAGGACGTCGAGCTTGGCGGCCTGCTGATCGTTGAGCCGCGCGACCAGATCCCCCAACTCGGCGTGACGGACAGACGAGGTGATCAACATAAGCGGAAATCCCTTCTCGGACAGACGGATACGACACAGGACACGAGTTGTCGGCCTGCGTGCGGATGGGGTGCGATGTCAGTTCTGTGCCCGCAAGGTTTGGAGCAGAGCCCAGGAAGCGTTGACATCGGCGCGGGCCTCGGTCAGGCGCTGGTAGGTGCGCTGTCGGAGCGCGTCGACGGCGTCGAGGGCAGTGGTAACTTCTTCGCGGCGTCGGTGAGCGCAGGAGTGCCGGTAGCGGGCGGCGCGCTCGTCGGTGAGGAATTCGTGGGCGAGCGCGATGACGGTGTCGGAGACGAGATCACGCCGATCGGTGTCGACGGTGTCGAGGGGATATCCGAGGTCGAGGTGCATACGTCCCGGTTCGCCCAGACATATCGCCGCGTCGGCCCCGCGTCCGGGATCGCCCGGGTGGAAACGTGCGAGCACGCGCGGGTTGCCGAGAGGGTCACTTTCCACGGCCAGTGCGAAGAACCGGGCGACGACCATAGATCGGATCTGGGGTTCCCCGTCCACGATCGGACTGTGTTCGCCCATGTCGAGGAAGACCTGCCCGGAGAGTGGCGCGTCGTCGGTGGCGAAAAGAATGTAGGCGGCGCCGAAGTCAGCGGAATAGGCATTGGTACTGAGGCTGAAACCTGCTGCGGGCATGACGAATCCAGAGCTCCTTACGGAAGCGATCGGTGATGGTGGTGTTCAGCTCGCGCGGGCGGACAGAGCCAACGGTGCAGCGAGGGGGTTCGCGGTGCGGGCGCGGCGGCGACGCGCGATCGCGGTGTCGGCGAAGTCGGTGGTGACGATCTCGGTACGGATCGGCGGCTGATGCCACTCAGAGTCGTAAAAGGCCGTGTCGACACTGCATCCGGGCTCGAGAGTGATGCCCGTGCCCGAGGAAAAGCGGCGGTATTGGGCGTCGCCTCGGCCTTCGTGCATGCCGTCGCCGCCGCTGTAGTGGAACGGGGCAGAGTTCTGCGGGATCAGGAACACCCCGTGCCGCGCGAGATGGGCGGCCACCGCGATCGCGTGGTACTCGAACCGGGGTCCGCGATAGCCGGGCGCGTTGCTGGTGCGGGGGTGGACACCGAACGGTGGGTTGGCGATCGCGGTGTCGAATGGCCGCCACCGTCGCCGCATCACAGCGAACATGTCCGCGCACACCCACGTGGCCTCGGGAACGATCTTCATCCCGGCGGCCACGAACTCGGGGTTGGACTCGACACAGACCAACTCCCGCGCCGGCCACCCGCTGGACTGCTCGTGCGGATTGCGGCACGCGTAGGCGAGTGCACCGATCCCCGCGCACAGATCGATCACCTGGGTACCGACGACATCGAGCGACATACACACCGCCAACCCGGTCGGGGTGAAGAACGCACCGTCGGTGTGGTGGGTGGGGTTGGCCGATTCCTGATAGTGGTTGAGGACGAACAGTTTCTCGTCCTCGGTGAGATCACGGCGAACACCGGCCAACCCGAGGGCCTCGCGATGCGCGGCGGCCTCGGAGCGAGAAAGTCTGCCCATAGCTGAACAACCTCCGGATACAACAAAGACGCCGGTCCCGCACTGCCGCGGCCCGGCGAACGATGGATGTGAGTACGAAACCGGCCCGCTTCTCAGGCTGGTGAACTAGAGCAGCCGGTCCGTGCGCAGTGCCTCGACATGCTGGGCAAGGGTTGTGGATCGGGTCTGCGGCGTCGGTTGTTCGGCCGTTCGCCTCGGTGTCGGGATAGGTCCAGGTTCGGACGTGTTGAGCAACGCCAGCCAGTCCAGGACCTTGCCGAGGGTTGCCGCGGTGATGATGGTGATGCCGTCGACAGTGTCGAGGTATCGGTCGTCGTCGCTGGCAGCGACGACCGCGTAACGGAATCGGGTATTCGCCGCAGCGCGGACGGCAGTGGTGATCACCTCGGGTGGGCCGGGGCGCAGGGTGCCGTCGAGGCCGAGTTCGGCGAAGAACACGATGTGATCGAGCAGTCTGGTCCAGTCCGGGGTGGTTGCCAGCTCGTGGACGGCGACCGCGATCGCCAGGTCGTGCAGTGACTGACTGCGTGAGCCACCGATTCGGTAGAGGTCGAACGCCTCGGACGGGAACCGACCGGAACTGTTGGCCATGGCTGCTCGGACTCTGTCGCGGGGTTCGGCCGCGATCGGTGCGGTCCCGTGGATGTCGGCGATCGGGTTGGCTTCCACGGCAGGACTGGCGGCGATGAGGGTCAACCCGGCGGTAGCGCCGGTCACGGTCGAGGTCCAGGCGTAGTTGTTGATCACGGGGTCTCCTGTTCCGGGGGCGAGCCGGGGCTATGGGCTGGTGTGGCGGTCGAGGGGCGGGGATATGTCTGTAGGGGACGCCCGTGGCGCCAGTTGGTCCAGGTGTCGGCGATATTGAGGCGGTTTCCGCCTGCGGCGACGAGCACGGCATAGGCGTGTCCGAAATCGACGGCGTCACCGGAGCCGATCCCGGCGGCGTCGCACCAGCCCCGCGCGTAGCCGACGGCCTCGACACACAGCCACAACGCGGTCCGGTCATGCAGGGCCGGGTCGTACTGTTCGAACGTCGGTGTCTGATCGTGGGCGGCGGTGGTGAGCTCGGCGGTGATGTCGCCGTCCGCACGCCAGCTGACCCAGGCACGGCCGATCGCGGGCGGATCTGTGCCCTCAGCGAGTAGCGTGCCGACGCCGGTGGCGTACGCATCGGCGAACGCCGTCGCTGTTCGCGCGTCGGCGGTGTCGGGGTGGTCGATGTGGAGAACTCCCCAGACGTAGCCCTCAGCGCGGGCACGGGCCGCAGCGACCCGTTCAGCCAATTCTGAGGCCGTGATGGGCAAGGGGACAGGGTGCGGTGTGGACATGGCCAGATGGCTCCTTCGAATCAGGGAAAATGCCGCAACCACCCAGGCATCGCAGCGCGCTGCGGCGGGGTGGATCAGGCGCAGAGCGGGAGATACGCGCGGGCCTCGACGAGAACCCGGACCTGGTTGTGGATTTCTTCGGGCCAGCACACCGGCCCCGCAAGAGCGAACTCGGTGACCGGCAACTCGACAGGCTCGCCGTGCACGCGGCCGGATTCGCGGCGTTGGGCTCGCACACGTACGACCCCTGGGTCGCTGATCGGCTGCGGTGGTGTGGTGTACCAGTGGGGCGGGTGCGCCCAGGCCGCGGCGTATTCGATCCCGTCGATGTTCCATTCCCACCGTTCGGCGGTGAGGCCGCGGTGGTGGTCCACTCGTGTTGTGCCGCTGCGGCGTTTCGGTCGCGGCGGTCGCGGGTCGGCGTCGAGGTCGGTGAAGATGTCGGCGAAGCGTTCCTGGGCTTGGGCCTGGCTCATCACAGCGGTGATGTCGATGTAGCGGACGGGGTGATCGGTGGTGATGTCCCGGCGACTCGACACCTTGGCCGCGATAGTGTGCAGAACCAGCCTGGCCGACGAGGTATTCACCACCGACACCGATTTGGGGTTCACGCGGGTGATCTGGTGCCACGGCGTGCCACTGATTCGGACGAAGTCCCCGACCGTGAAATCCTCGCGGCCCCACCCTGGCGTCAGTCCTTCGTCGATCTGGGACTGACGGATCCGCTTCCAGTAGGCGATCTGATTCTCGCGCTCGGTCATGCGGTCGAGCACCCGCGACCGGTGCTCGCCGGTAGCGGGGGAGGTGGTGTCGGTGTAGAGGACGCGGCCGTCGTTGTCGAGGAAGCGGCGGGTGTGGCCGTCGAGAGCGCGTTGATCGCCGCGTTGTTCGGCCTCGAGGGTGTCGATGCGATTGCTGACCGTGCGCGGGCCGTAGCGGTGCTCGGTCGTGTGCGTGGCGGCGTCGGCACGGTCATGTGCGTGCTGTGCGTCGCGACCAGCCTGTATCGAGCGCCCCCACGCCGTGTCGGCGCGCTCGATCGCGCGGCGATGTCGGTGTTCGGAGTGATGACCGATCTTGATGGGCTCACCGCCGGGCGGTAACGACTCGTGGGCCCGCCGGTGCGCGGCGTCCGCCGCAACGGCCTTCGCACCCTTGCGAAATGCCTTGTTCTGCAACGCATCAACTCTGTCGCTTTGGCGGGAGGCGCGGTCGGCCTCGGCGTCCTCGGTGGCCCGCGCGGTGCGGTCGATGGACAACTCGACGGTGTAGCCGGCCTCGCGCAGCTTCTCGGCGGCGTAGTCGATGTAGTACTGCTTGGGTTGGCGATCGCGAGAAGACACCACGATCCAGCAGTCCACGCTCCGGGCCCACCGCCAGTGCCCGACCGCGCCGCGCACGGCCGACATGACTTCGTAGGTGCCGTCGCCGCGAACGGTGCCCTCCAGCAGGGTGCCTCGCTCGGCGGTGTGGGAAATCGTGACCACGGTCATGACCGAAACCTCCTTCAGCAATGCTCTAATGCGCACTTACGCATTGATTGGATTGGGCGGTTCCGCTGGGGAACAACCCTCGAAGGGTGTGTCAGTGCGGGGATGTGTGGGTGTGCACCAGCAGGTATTCACCGGCTGCTGTCGGTGTGAGGTCGATGCGGGTGAAGTCTTCGACCGCGGGTCCGATCCACTCCGCGGTGTCGCCCGGATTGTCGGTGTCGCCGCGCAGCCAGGAGCCGAAGTCGTCGCCGATGTCGAACAGTCGACCCGTTTCCGGGTCCTCGACGCACAGACGCCGGGCATCCCCATCGCGGATCAGCAACAGTGCAAGTCCCGTCGCGTTGCGGATTTGGGTGAGGACAGTGACGACCGTCTCGGTGGGTATGGCGTCCAGGGCGGTGACGTCCAGGCAACCCTGGAAAACGGTGGGGGCGGGGAACGGGCACAACGTTCGGGTCAGCGCTTTCCGGCGCGCCCCGAACGCCGCGAAGACCACCTCGTCCAGGGCCTCGTAGACGGTGGAGCCCTTGATCGCGGTACGGATGAGTCGCAGTTCAGCGGCGGTCAGCGGGCCGACCAGCATGCCGAGGTCCGACACCGCGATCACCGGCGCTGTCTGCCGCGCCAACACGAGAGGCTCCGGCGTGGTGACGGTGGCATGGTCGGAGGTGGGGTCGTCGTCGTAGCCTCCGATTTCGAGATAGGCGCCGGTTGTAGTGGCTGTGCGTGGCGGGAGTTCGACCAGGGTGAGTCCGTCCTCGTCGATCCCGACGTGTCCGGTCGGGTCCAACGTGGCAGCCCACGCCAGCAGTTCGGATATCTTGATCACGATGTACCTCCAGATAGGTTGCGGGAAAACAGATTTCGGCCATCAGCGGGCCCATGCCAGCGATTGTCACGAACTCATGCTCGCGGTGGCGTGCGTCGAGTTGGTGGTCGCTGAAGCGGGAAATGCGGTCGTGACGGGGCCGCGCAAACCGCGCCGATCACCACGCTGGGTAGTGGTGGCGAGGCGGGGTTGTCAGGCGGCGCGCGCTGTCCTGGAATCGCAAAACAGTTCGGCTCGGTGTTCGAGAGTCAGCAGTGCCGCGTCGGCGTGACCGTGCCACCGGGTCTCGAAATTCAATCGCCGTTTCTCGATCACGGAATCCGGTGCGGCGACGAAGAATTCCTCCAACCGCGGAAACTGGGTCGAGGGCGGAGCCAGCCACAACCGGGTGTGCTCGCCATCGGTACGCAGCGGTATCCGTAGATGTGTGGCGAGGCCGGTCAGCAGTGCGGTCGCCTCGGCACGGTCTGCGCGGTGGACGATCTGAATACAACGCCATGCCTTGCCCGGTGCGGTGTAGCAGCGTCGCACCCGGTAGACCGCCCACCGGCAGCGCTCGAGCGCCGCGTCGGCCAGGGTATGGACCTCGACCGCGCCGTCGGTGCGTAACCGGTCTCGCAGGGATTTGTTGGGTCCGAACAGCCCGGTGCGGTGGTTGAGGGCCAGGCTGGTGTACTCGTCGACGAGATGCTTGTAGGACTCTTGCGGAGCTGCCCGGTAGCGGGCGAGCTGGTCAGGCCAGCTCGGCACTGATACGAAACAGCATTGGCGGCAGCATGATTTGGGCCACCAGACACCGAACAACCCGTACAGGTATCCCTGAGCTCGTTCGCGGCTCCATCCTGCCTCGTGCAATGGGTAGATCGGGTTGCGGCGCCCACTCATGGTGACCGAGGTGTCACGCTCGATCCGGCGAGTTTCGTTGTAGTTGAACCCAACCGCGTGGGTATAGGGGAGGTGACCCAAATGTGTTGCCCGCCAAGCATCGAGGGGCTGGCCTTTTGCCTTGGCCGAGCACGATCGCCCTGCCAGAGTGGGCATCACCCCATTGCCGCGGTGCTCGGCCGACAGCGCGTAGAAGCCGTGCTCGTCTGCGTCGGGGTGCAATCGGGTCGGGGTTCGGGTGTCCTGTAGAACCACGATCCCGTCCGCGACCTTGGGTCCGGCGCGGGCAACCTCGACCAGACGCACCCGCCGTGCGGCGAGCAGCGGTAGCACGTGTTCGGCGACCAGGTCGCAGGTCGACGTCCATTCATCACCGGTCTGAGCGACCATCACGATCAGATTCGATAGGTCTTCCCGTAACTGCGGTGGCCGGAAGCCCGGATCCAGCAGGGTGCGCACCACCCCGGCCGCGCTCTCGACACCGAGACCGAAAGACCAACATACCGGGGTCGCGCTACCGAAAAGCGAAGGCAGCGCGAATAGTCCGTCCGCGTATTCCATGTGATCAGCTCTCCTTCTATTACTGGCACGCGAGCCCGGAAACCATCACAGTGCTGGCAGGGCGCGAGGACACGGCACGGTTGTCGGCAGGCACTCGGACGACTTCGTGCGCGGCACGGGTGTGGCTCGTTGGCCCGTGGGCGGTGATCAACCGGCAAGGCGTCAGCGAGTGCTTATCGCGACGGGTTGCGGTTGTCAGCAGGACGAATCGATAGCTGTGTCCAGCCATTCGTCAGTCAAGGCGAGGCGGAAGTGAAACGAGAGGTCCGCGGCCATGGTGGTGGTGATGTGCAACCGGTAGGTGTCAGTCCAGGTGCGCAGCTCGTCCCCGGTGACGGTGAGTCGATGTTGGGCCTCGGGATCCAGTGTTTCGAAATGGGTGGCGTAGTCGGCGAGGCTGCCTGTGTAGAGCGCGCCCGCGTACTGCCAGAGATAGCGGCGCGGTTCACCGTGCAAGCACAGGTCGAGGTGGCGGACATGGACTCCACCGAGAACCGACTCCGCGGTATCGGGGCACTGACAACGAACAGCCGCACCGACATTGCGTTCGACAACAGTGACGCCGTTGAACCTGATCCGCACCGGGGCCATTCGCGCCTGGTCCGCAACGGTCATCTCGACCACCAACACACCCGGATCCACGCGGCGGTCAGCGATCTTCAGCAGTGGTGTGTGCTCGTTGGTGAGAACCTGCATGCAGAACGTTGTATTCGGGCCTGGGCCAGTGGCCATCGTGGCCGCCTTTCGGTAGTCGAGGTGAGTGAGGACGCGCACGACCGTGGACGGCGCGCACGTCCGGCGTAGTCATGGGGGCGGCACACGTGAGCTCAGGCTGTCAGTGGCGTTCGCCCGGATTCTGTTGGAGCGGCCAGGCAAGGAAGGGCGCTGCTCGCGGAGGGGTGGAAACTGCTACGACCGAGGGGCCGAAACCGGACTCGCAGATGGTCTTCGGTGGTAGATCTGGGCTTCGGATTGCCAGTGTGTGTCAGCGCTCGATGGGGCGGCGCGCGTGCAGGAGCACCGTGTCCACCTCGGTGCCGGAGGTGGTGAATGCCCCGGCGGGCAATGCCTCGTGAGCGCCGTGTTCGGTGATGAATTCCCTTATCGCCCGGTGGTCGCGGTCGGTGCGGTGGGTGTAGTTGCTGGGTGCGAGGGCCAGCATTTGTCCGCCGTCGTCGAGCAGGTCCCAGGCGGTATAGAGGTGGTCCATCCATACCGTGGCCTGCCCTGGCAGGGCGAACGGCGGGTTCATCACCACGCCCGCGTACCGGGTTGTGGCTGTGGTGGCGAATTCCTCGAAACTGGCGATCACGACGGTGACCCGCGGGTCGTAGGCGATGGCCTTGGCACGCTCGCGGTCGGGTTCCACGGCGGTGATCTGCACCGACTGGTTGGTGGCCAGGATCGCCCGCACCAGCGCGCCATCACCGGCCGAGGGCTCGAGCACGTGCGCGCCGGGCGCAAGAGCGGCGATGCCCGAATGCTGTCCCGCGACGAGGTGGCGGGCCAGCGGCCCGGGTGTCGCGAAGTACGCCTGCAACACTTTCCTGTCGGTGTTGGGGGTCGTGCCGCGCGCCACGGCCCCAGCGACGGTCTCGCTGGGGTCCTCGGGAAAGACGTGGGCTTGTGCCCGGCGGTTCCATTTTCCGCCCATGGACTCGATGACCCTGTTGATTCGTTTGTAGTCCGCGGTACTCAGCTGTTGGGGCAGGAACAGGTTGTTGCCTTCCACTCGGGACTCGGCCAGGATCACGCGAGCGAACTCGGGCACCGGCACCGACGTTCTCACAGCCATCGATGATCACCTTTCACATAGATATGACAGGGGCAGCGGACGATGAAACTTGCTGAGGCCGTACAGCATTCGCAGAAGGTCATCCCAGGCCGTTATGCGATCCACGCGGGTGGCTGCGGCCACCTCCCGTGGTCGACGCTGGGGACGACAGATCAGCGGAGTCAGTAGCGGTCGTCGATCTCACTGAGCGGCCGATGAGGTATGAGTTCGCCGCCTTCAAAGTAGATCTCGATCGCGGTCAGGATCCGCGCGAGCACCGCGGCGGGCCGCTCACCCTGTCGGTAGGAGCGCTGGTGCACAACCGGCGAATTAGCGGGTGTTCGTTGTGATATCGACGCCGAGGGTTCGTGCGACCTCGTGTCCACCCTCGGCGAGTTGGGTGAGCTCGTGCGGCGGGATGCCCTCTCGCAGTGCGGTTCCCAGCAAAACTGCTATCTGATGGGTGGGATCGGCACGTAGCGCCTCGTCGATAGCGATCCCGGCCAGGACAGTGTGTCCGCCGCAGTACGAGCTATGGGCGAACAGGACAGTGGCCCCGGCGCGGTCTGTGCCAGTGGTGGCGCGCGCCAGGTGCTGCCACATCATGTGCGCGGAAACGCTGTGCGGGGTTGTGGTGAGAGCGAACATGATGTCGCGAATGGGCCTGTCACGCACGACCGCGGCCAAGGTGGCCAAGTCATCGGCCGTCGGAGGGTTCGCCGTGACGGAGTCGATCTGGTCTAGCATCCATTCAGCGGCATCACGTCGGTGTTCGTCGCTACGGCCATCACGAATCGCTGCGTCTCGCTCGTCTCGACATCGGGCGAAAGCTGCGCCGATTGCCGCCGCAACTTCGGTGACAAGGTCGGTATCAGGTGCGAGCGAGTCGACGAGTTTGTCACGGGAGCAGCGGATTTGGGTGTCGTCGAGAACGTCGGCGAACGCGATCTGTCTGGCAGCTGGGTCCTCGGCTTGGCTATGGCCCTCGCCCACCAGCAGATCTCGGTATGGGGCTTCGGGCGCGATGGTTTCAACGAACCACGCATTGCTCAAAGGGATCGACAGGTCGCGTAGTGGTTGCAGGACGTGATCAGAGTGCTGCACCGCGCCTGGACGGTCGTCGATGACCACAGCCATTGTCGCGACAGCATTCTTGCGCAGGGCGATCGATGCGACGGTGGCTGTCAGGTGCGGGCGGAGGTGCTCGTCGGTAGCAGCGTCGACGTCGAAGCGGATCATGGGTTGGATCGACTGAACGGCCGGGTGGTCGGAGTGTTCACTCGCGGTTGTCAACAGGGCAACGACCAGTGATCTGCTGGGTAGGAAACCGAATATCGCGGGTATCGCGGCGATCAGCTCACCAGGAGTGTCTACCCGGCGCGGGGCACTGTCGCCGTCAGTCCCGTCGGAATTGGCCTCATCATCGGAGTCCGGGTCGGCGGGTTCCTCGCTCGTAAGCACGCGGAGTTTCCTTTCGTAGATTGTGCCGGTGGGAATCGGTATGGGGCGCAACGAGTGTCAGAGGGGTAGCGGCGGTGCCGATCTCAGACCGCAAATCGCCAACCGAAGCGGGTCCGGCTCTGGAGTGGCTGGCCAGCTGAGTGCCGTGCGACGGTGTGCATCTCGTGCTCAACAACCCGCGAAGTGGGCTTCTGTCTCGGATCTGAAACAGATAGATGAGGGAGGCGGTTGCGGATCGGACGCGGCGTACCGTCGGTGTGGGGGATCAGCAGCCTGGCCGCGATACCTTTGTGGAGGTCATTTATGTCATCGAGCCGTCCGCCCCGCTCTCCCCGCGCAGCGCGCTCACCCGAACTCATTGATCGGCTGGAACGCAGCCGCGAACGAGTTCGCAAGCGTCGTGAACGCGCGCGAGAGCGAGAACGCGTAATCGCTGGCGCCGTAAAGCGTTACCTGGATGCTTGGCAAGCGATCACGCTGCGGGAAACCGAACGCGACGCCGCGATCGACGGGCTCCGCCGCCAGATCAGCGATATCGAAAACCGTGCGGTCGAAGACATCGCCGGACTACGCGGTGACCAAGCGGGAGCCGCGGTCACCATCCGCGAGCAAGGACAGACCGACGACGATATCGCCGACCTGCTCGAGATCGGTGTGAAGCAGGTTCGTCAACTCATCAGCTTCGCGCGACCCCAAGTGCCGCCGCAGTCAACAGCGAAGCCCCAACTGTCTGCCATCGTGACTGGATCGGAAACGACGATTCGGAACTTGGGGTTGCGCGAGCCCGCGACCAGCGACGACGCAGAAGACTGATGTGGGTTGGGCGGCTCCGCTACCTATCCGCCGTCTACGCCATCAGAGTTGTCGATCTCGGCGAGAACCGCGGTGACAATGGCGCGGTTTCCACCACGCTCGATGAGGCAAGCAAGAACGCGGCCACGCTGCGGCCGAACTGCGGCGCCGCCGCACGCATCCGGACGTGCTCACCTACTGCACGGTGGAGCTGTTGAAGAAGAGCAACTTCCACGCCGCGCTGGAAGCAACCAAGGGTGTGTTCGACCGACTGCGCACGATGTCCGGGCAGACCGGCGACGGGGCGAAACTCGTCGACGCGGTGCTGGCACTCGGCGCCACGGGCATCCCGAAGGTCGCTATCAACAGTGGCCGGTCGACGACCGATCGCGACGAGCAGACCGGGTTCGCGGCCTTGCTCAAAGGGTTGAACAGCATGTAGCGCAACCCCACCGCGCACGACCCGCGAGCGCTACGAGCCTTTCCCGATGACGATCTGCTCAAGCTGCTCACGATGCTGTCGATGGTTCACCGTCGCCTCGACACCGCGATCGTCAAACCCTGATCGCCGAACGTCGCGAACTCTCGACACCACTGATAGGTGGCCCTGAGTCGGCGCCGGTTCTCAGTGTTCGGATCTCCGCCGGCGACTCGAGTGGTCCCGGGACCGTCATCGTTTGGTGAGCGAGCCAGCGTTCGGTGTCGATCGCTGCGGCACAACCGGATCCAGCGGCGGTGATCGCCTGCCGGTAGCGGTGATCGACGAGGTCACCCGCAGCGAACACTCCAGAAATCGAGGTTGCTGTCGAGTCCGCGGCGACAGTGACGTAGCCGCTGTCGTCGAGGTCGACCTGGTCGGCGACCAGCGCGCTGCGCGGTTGATGGCCGATCGCGACGAACACGCCGGTGACCGGCAGCTCGCGAGTGTCTCCGGTGGCGGTGTCGGAGATGGTCAGGCTGGTGACGGTGGAGCCGCCGTTGACCTGGTGGACTGCGGTATTGGTGAGGAAGGTGATCTTGTCGTTGCCGCGGGCTCGGTCGAGCATGATCTTCGAGGCTCGGAAGGTTTCGCTGCGGTGGATGACGGTGACGGTGCGGGCGAACTTGGTCAGGAAGATGGCTTCTTCCATGGCGGAGTCGCCGCCGCCGATGACGGCGATGTCGTGGTCGCGGAAGAAGAAGCCGTCGCAGGTCGCGCAGGAGCTGACACCGCGACCGAGTAGTTCTTGTTCTCCGGGGATGCCGAGGTAGCGGGCCGCAGCGCCCATGGCGAGGATCACCGCGCGGGCCCGATACCGGGTTCCGCCTGCGACGATGGTCTTGATCGGGTCGTGCAGGCGCAGCTCCTCGACGTCTTCGGTGCGCAGGTCGGCGCCGAAGCGTTGGGCTTGTTCGCGCATTTCGATCATCAGGTCAGGGCCGGTGATGCCGGTCCGGAAGCCGGGGAAGTTCTCGACTTCGGTGGTGGTCATCAACGCGCCACCGAATTGGGTGCCTTCGAAAACGAGTGGCGTTAGCTCGGCGCGGGCGGTGTAGATCGCGGCGGTGTATCCGGCGGGGCCGGATCCGACGATGATGACGTCGTGGACGCGGTCGTCGTCGATGATGGTCGGCGTGGCCGAGTCGGTGCTGGTGGTCAGGGTGATCCCGAGGTCGGCGGGCATGATTCAACGCTCCTGAAGAAGAGTTTTCGACGCGGTGACGTCGGTCAGATGATGCGGTGCTGTCGCCCATCCTTGAACATTTGATATATGTCAGTCAAGATTGAGTCAATGAACATTGAGTGTGATGAGACACTGTCGCGTCGTGTTGCTGTGCACGCAGCGTTGGCCGACCCTGCCCGGCTGCGGATCGTGGACGCCCTGGTCCTCGGCGATGCCTCGCCATCGGATCTGGCGCAGATGCTGGGAATACGGTCGAATCTGCTGGCCCATCACCTGCAGACATTGACGGCAGCGGGAGTTGTGACCCGGCAGCGGTCCGAAGGTGATCGGCGACGAACCTACGTGCGATTGCTACCGCGGGGGCTGGAGCCGCTGTCGAGGGCTACATCGTTGATCGCGCGGCGCGTGGTGTTCGTGTGCACGGCGAACTCGGCGCGTTCGCAATTAGCTGCCGCGCTGTGGTGCCGCGGCAACGAACTGCCCGCCGCATCGGCGGGAACTCATCCGGCCGACCGGATCAACCCCGGCGCGGTCGACGTCGCCGAGCGCCACGAGCTGGCATTGATGTCGGGTGGCCCGCAGCGTATCGACGATGTCCTCACCGAGGGTGATCTCGTGGTGACGGTGTGTGACCGCGCCTACGAGGAGCTTCCTGGTGTTCCGACGCTGCACTGGTCGATCCCCGATCCGGTCGGATCTGTCCAGGTCACCGCGTTCGACACCGCCTACGACGACATCGCCACCCGGGTCGAGAGTCTGGCCCGTCACGTCCGCTGTGCGTGACTCTCGACCCCGCACCGCCCGAGAAGCCGTCTACCGCTTAATGCCTATTTCGTTCCTGCCCTTGCTGTTTCGCGTCGCAGCCGCATCCAGCTGTTTGACGAGCCTTCGGGCATCGCGCCCGACCCCACGCAGTGACGCCGACGACAAACTGCGTTGCCATTCCAGACCGAGGTATCCCAGACCAAGGTGGGTGGTCGAGATTCCTTTGCGGTGCATCGGCGTGCCGGTGTCGTCGAGTGCACCGACGTTGCCGAGGTAGGACAGGTTCGGGCGGTAACCGGTGGCGAGGATGATCGTGTCGACCTTGCTGCGGGTACCGTCCGGCCAGATCACGGCGTCGGCTTCGAGACGGGTGAACATTGCCCGCGCCACGGGTTTCCCTGCGGCTAGCGCGCCACGGTAGCGGCCGGTGTCGAAGATCGGCGCGGTGGGTGGTTCGCTGATCAGGTGGCCGATGGGCAGTGAGTCCAGGCCGCTGTTGATGAACCAGAAGTGGATGTCTCGGCCGAGTGGTCGTTGGGGTACGAACTTGACCGGGGTGCGGCTGGCCAAGGTCACCGATGCGGTCTCGGCGAGTTCGGTGGCGATCTGGACTGCGGAGTTTCCGGCGCCGACCACGATGACCCGCTGACCAGCGAAATCCGCGGGTGACCGATAGCGGCTGGCGTGCAGGATATTCCCGGTGAAGTCGCCCTGGCCGGACAGTGTTGGGGTGTTCGGGGTTGCGAATCCGCCTGTGGCTGCGATCAGCCGTGGGGCGGTGTAGGAGTGGCCGGTGTCGGTGTGTGCGGTGAACAGGTGTCCGTCGTGGTCGACTTCGGTGACGGCCCGGGAGGTGTGGATGTCGGCGGTGACGGTGTCGGCGTAGCGGCGCAGGTAGTCGACCACTTCGTCGCGGTGCGGGTAGCGGTCCGGATCGCCGGGGAACGGAAGACCGGGTAGGGCACTGTATTTCGCGGGTGAGAACAGGGTGAGGCTGTCGTAGTAGTGCGGCCAGGAGCCGACCGGCTCGGGCCCCGTCTCCACGACCACGGTGCGCAGGCCACGTGTGCGGAGGTGGTGCGCGGCTGCCAGACCGGATTGGCCTGCGCCGACGACGACGGCGTCATAGCTCGAATGCACGAGGGGATCCTTTACAAGACAAAGAGTTGCGACGGGCGCGGCATGGTCGCGACGGCGGCGAGCGCGGCTACTGCGGCGATGCCGGCGAGGACGAAGTAGGTGCGGGCGTAGCTGCCGGTCCAGGTCATCAGCACGGTTCCGCCCCACGGTGCGAGCGCCATCACGATCACCATGGGCGCGGACAACAGGCCGTTGAGGCGGCCGTAGTGGGTGGCGCCCCAGCGATCGGTCACGGCGGTGGCCTTGACGAGGGTCATGATGCCGCGGACCAATCCGGCACCGATCGAGATGGCGATCAGAGCGAATACTGTCGTTGCCCAACCGGTCAGTGCCGTCGCTACGGCGGTTGCCGCGAAGACGCCGACGATGCGCCCGCGCGCGGTCGTGCGGGTGACCAAGGGCAGGTAGCCGATCCGTCCGAGAACCTGCCCGGCCCCGCCCAATCCGAGGGTGAGCGCAGCCAGTGTGGGGGAGAACCCGCGTTCGATCAGCAGCGGAACAAGGTTGAACACCGCAGCGAAGGCCGCGAACGCGCCCAAACTCGAGGCGAGGACCAGTATTCCGAACGCGGGACTGCGCGACACCGCGCCGTGGTCGTCGTCGGCGGGGGACGCAGCGATCGGCGGGTTCGGCCACGGGCCGGTCAATCCGAACAGGTGAGCGGGGATCGTCACGACCGCTAGGACGACGACGAGCGTGAGATAGGTTGCGCGCCAGTCGGTGCTCTGCACCAGCGCAGCGGTGAGTGGGGCGAAGACGGTGCTGGCGAACCCGCCGGATAGGGTGAGGATCATCAGCGCTTTGACATGGTCGGCGCCGAACCAGCGCGTCAGCGCCGCGAACGCGGGCGGATACAGCACCGCTCCCATCGCGACGCCTGCGGCCAACCACCCGGCGAAGAACACCGTCGGGTTCGGTGCCAATGCGACAGCGATCAGTGCGGGTACTGCCAAAACCGACCCCGCGGTCATGATCATGCGCGGCCCGAGCCGGTCGATGACGCGGCCGACCGGGATTCCGGTGAGCGCGGCGGCGAACTGGCCCAGCGAGAACGCCGCGGTGATCATCGGCAGCGACCACCCGGTATCGGCCGAGATCGACACCGACAGCACAGGAAACGCGTAGTACAGGATTCCCCAGCTGGTGATCTCGGTCAGGCAGAGCGTGATCAGAACCCGCCGACGCAGACCGGGCTCAGTCGACCCGGTCTGCGCGACGATGGTGGTGGTCGACACTTCTCAGCGGACGAGCGAGGGCGCCGACAAGGTCAGCACTTCGGGTGCGGGGCCGCAGCAACCACCCGAGCTTGCGCCTTCGGGCTCGTCGAAAACGCCTGCGCCGCCGCATACTCCGGTCTCGGGCAGGGTGAGCTCGACTCGGGCCGCGGACTCGTGGTCACCGACGAGTTCGGCGGCGATGGAGCGGACCTGTTCGTAACCGGTCATTGCCAGGAAGGTCGGGGCGCGTCCGTAGCTCTTCATGCCGACGAGGTAGACGCCGGATTCGGGGTGAGTCAGTTCGGCGACGCCGTGCGGGTAGACAGTTCCACACGAGTGCACATTCGGGTCGATCAGCGGCGCCAATCGAACCGGGGCTTGCAGCACCGGGTCCAGTTCCAGTCGCACCTCCGACAACCACCCGAGCTCGGGCCGGAAACCAGTGAGGGCCACCACGTTGTCCACATCGCCGATGCGGCGCTCGTCGTCGGCCACGAGTGTGACGCGTCCGCTGTTGTCCGATTCGATTGCCGCAGTGCGGAATCCGGTCACCACCGCGAGGAGCCCGGCGTCAACGACCTTCTTGGCTTGCAGGCCGAGTGCGCCACGCGCGGGCAGTTCATCGGCATCGCCGCCACCGAAGGTCGATTCGGCGGATCCGCGCCGCAGGATCCAGGTCAGCCGGGTTCCCGGCCGCTGCTCCGCCAACTGTGCCAGGGCCACGATGGCGCCGAGCGCGGAGTGGCCGCCACCCGCGATCACCGTGTGCTTGCCGCCGAAGCGGTCGGCCTGCTCGGCGGAGTCGATATCGGGTACCCGGTAGGTCACTGCGGCGGAGCCGCGTTCACCGAGCGCCGGAAGCCCCTCTCCGCCCAGTGGATTCGGTGCTCCCCAGGTACCTGAGGCATCGATTACCGCGCGCGCGAGGACGCGTTCCTCGCTACCGTCGGTGCGGCGCAGGTGCACCGACAGTGGTTCGCTGTCGCGGCCGGCGTCGACGACACGGTCGCGGCCGCGGCGGGCGAGTCCGACGACCTCGCTGTCGTAGCGCACGGAGTCGCCGAGCGCGGCGGCCAGCGGGGCCAGGTAGTCGCGCGCCCATTCCTGTCCGGTCGGGTAGCCCTCGTCGGCGGGGGCGATCCAGCCGGTTCCGTCCAGCGCGCGGCGAGCGGCGGGGGCGATCAGTTCGGCCCACCGGGAGAACAACCGCACGTGATTCCACTCCGCGACCGCGGCACCGGCACGCGGTCCGCGTTCCAGCACCAGCACGTCCACGCCGCGTTCTCGCAGTTCAGCGGCGGCGGCCAGCCCCACGGGCCCGGCTCCTACGACGACGACAGGCAGCTCGGTCATCACACTCTCCATCCATCGATACACATCGATCTAATAGGTGTGACTGTATCGACAGGCGTCTATGAATGCAACCATCGATTGTCGTCGATACAATGACGGTCATGACGTCCCTGGATATGCCCGTCGTGCGCGACGCAGCCGCTCCGCGCGTCGACGCCCTGGCCGACTCCGACGCGGCGACCTACGCCGAATGGTTCGCCTGCCTGGCTGACCCGACTCGTATCCAGCTGCTGCATCTGGTTGCCACGCGCCCGGCCGGGATCACGGTGCGCGAGCTGACCGCCGCTTTAGACATCACGCAGCCGACGGTGTCGCATCACGTCCGCAAGCTCGCCGAAGTCGGTTTCGTCACCACCCATAAGAGCGGGACCTCTACGGTCGTGGCGGTCAACCCGACCTGCTGCACCGGCCTTCCGTACGCTGCCGATGCGGTCATGGGCGTGCTCGCTCCGCGGCCTTGCTGCCCGACCGATCTGCCTGCCGACGTGTCGGTTCGGGCGATGCGTGAGGACGACTGGGACGCGGTCCGACGGATTTACGGCGAGGGCATCGCCACCGGATTGGCCACCTTTGCCACCGAGGTTCCCGACCGGGGGATGTTGGACGCACAGTGGTTGCCTGATCATCGCTGGGTCGCCGAGATCGACGGCGTCGTCGTCGGCTGGGCAAGTCTGAGCGCGGTGTCCGGGCGTGACTGCTACGCCGGCGTCGTCGAGAACTCGGTCTACGTCGGCGACGGCGTCCGCGGACGCGGCGTCGGGAAATCGCTGCTGCGGACCCAGGTCATGGCCGCTGACGAGGCGGGCTTGTGGACGCTGCAGAGTGCGATCTTCCCGGAGAATCGTGCCAGCATCGCGCTGCATCACTCGGCAGGATTTCGCACCGTCGGCGTCCGGGAGCGCATCGCCCAATTGGACGGCGTCTGGCGCGACACCGTCTTGCTGGAACGGCGCAACGCGAGTTCTTGACGCCGTAGATCAGCTCGGCCAAGACCGAACAATGTCGCGTCTAGGCACGGGGCGCCGACCATCTGAGTGGGCATCGCCACCTGTTCACCCGACGTTTGCTTGCACATTGATTCGATGTACGTCAATATCGAGGAATGTCTAAGTCGGAGCTGAACCTGACACCGGTCGAGGCCTGTGCCGCCGAGCCGGTCGTCCGCGATCCCTTGACCCCTCCGGAGGCGGTCGAACTCGCCGCCGTGTTCAAGGCGCTCGCGGATCCGGTGCGCCTTCGACTGTTTTCGCTGGTCGCTAGCCGAGCGGGCGGTGAGGCGTGCGTGTGTGATATCTCCGACGGTGTCGAGGTCAGCCAGCCGACGATCTCGCATCACCTCAAGGTTTTGCGTGAAGCCGGTTTGCTCACCAGTGAGCGCCGCGCCTCGTGGGTGTACTACCGCGTCGTGCCCGAAGCATTCGCCCGCGTCGCGAGCGCCCTGATCACCGAGAGCGTGCACGCATGAGCGCGACCACCACGACCGAGCACCCGCCCGTCGTCGGCAAGCTGTCGACTCTCGACCGTTTCCTGCCGCTGTGGATCGGTGCGGCGATGCTGGCCGGAATCCTTCTGGGGCGCATGATCCCCGGCCTCGGTGACGCGCTCGGCGCGATCGAGATCGACGGTGTTTCGCTGCCGATCGCGATCGGCCTGCTGATCATGATGTACCCGGTACTGGCCAAGGTCCGCTACGACCGCCTCGACTCCGTCACCGGCGACCGCAGACTCCTGATCGGCTCGCTGGCGCTGAACTGGATTCTCGGACCGGCGCTGATGTTCGCGCTGGCCTGGCTGTTCTTGCCCGACCTGCCCGAGTACCGCACCGGCTTGATCATCGTCGGCCTGGCGCGCTGCATCGCGATGGTGATCATCTGGAACGACCTGGCCTGCGGTGACCGCGAAGCCGCCGCGGTACTCGTCGCGCTCAACTCGGTGTTCCAGGTCTTCATGTTCGCCGTGCTCGGCTGGTTCTATCTGTCGATCCTGCCCGGCTGGCTCGGCCTCGAACAAACCCACATCGACACCTCGCCATGGCAGATCGCCAAATCGGTGCTGATCTTCCTCGGCATTCCACTCGTCGCCGGATACCTGACGCGTCGCTTCGGCGAGCGGGCCAAGGGCCGCGAGTGGTACGAGTCGAAGTTCCTGCCCAAGATCGGGCCGTGGGCGCTGTACGGGTTGCTGTTCACGATCGTGATCCTGTTCGCCCTGCAGGGCAAGCAGATCACCTCCCACCCGCTCGACGTCGTACGGATCGCACTGCCGCTGCTGGTGTATTTCGCCCTGATGTGGGGTGGCGGCTACGCACTCGGCGCGGTCATGGGCCTGGGCTACGCGCGCACCACGACCCTGGCGTTCACCGCGGCGGGCAACAACTTCGAGCTCGCGATCGCCGTCGCGATCGCGACCTACGGCGCCACGTCCGGTGAAGCCCTCGCCGGTGTCGTCGGCCCGCTGATCGAAGTTCCGGTGCTGGTCGGCTTGGTCTACGTGTCGCTCGCGCTGCGAAAACGATTCGCCGAAGCCACCGCCTCCAACCCGGCCGTCACCGGGGAAGTCAAGTGAGCGACAAGCCCTCGGTGCTGTTCGTCTGCGTCAAGAACGGCGGAAAGTCGCAGATGGCGGCAGGGCTGATGCGCCACCTGGCCGGTGACCGAGTCCAGGCGTACTCGGCGGGAACCCGCCCCGGCCCCGCGTTGAACGAGCTGTCGGTGGCCTCGCTCGAAGAGCTGGGTATCGACCTTGCCGGCGAGTCGCCCAAACCGATCGACCCCGACCTGCTGCGCACCGTCGACCTGGTGGTCACCCTCGGTCGCGAAGCCCAGGTCGAACCCGTTCCCGGTGTGCGAATCATCAACTGGGACACCGACGAACCCTCCGAACGCGGCATCGACGGCATCGAACGCATGCGCTTGGTGCGCGACGACATCCGCGATCACGTGCAACACCTGCTTTCCGAACTCGACACCTGAATATCATCGGACCCGACCAAGGGACATTTGTCATGGCTGACAGCCCGGTAGACCACGCCCACACTCTCCGCGACACCCTCACCCTCGATCAGAAGCACGCCATGAAAACAGCCGCGACCCGGCTACAGCGCGACTTCGAATCGACCTTCGGCATCGAGACGATCGAACGGTTCCTGTACTCCTCCTACGACCAGTTCGCCGGTCGCGCGACCGTGGTGAACTTTCTGCCGCTGCTCGCCGAGCGGTTCGCTCGACAGCGCCTGATCGCGTTGGCTCGCGTCGAGGGCAAGGCCAACACCGGCAAGCCGACCGTGCTGTTCCTGTGCACCCACAACGCCGGACGTTCGCAGATGGCACTCGGGTTCTTCACCCATCTGGCCGGTGACAACGCGGTGGCCTGGTCGGGTGGTTCCGAGCCCGGCGACGAGATCAACCCCGCCGCCGTGGCCGCGATGGCCGAGGTCGGCATCGACATCACCAACGAGTTCCCCAAGCCGTGGACCGAGGAGATCCTGCAGGCCGCTGACGTCATCATCACGATGGGTTGCGGTGACGCCTGCCCGCTGTACCCGGGACGCCGCTACGAGGAATGGCAGCTCGAAGACCCCGCCGGTCACGATGTCGCCGCGGTGCGTCCGATCCGCGACGACATCGAGACCCGGGTCCGGCATCTGCTCGCCGAACTCGACATCCTCACCCACTGACTCACTCCCTGACCGAAAGGCATTGCAGCCCATGTCGACCAAGCCCAGTGTGCTCTTCGTCTGCGTCCACAACGCCGGACGTTCCCAGATGGCCCAAGGGTTCCTGACCCATCTGGCAGGCGACGCCATCGAGGTCCGTTCCGCTGGTAGCGCACCTGGCAACTCGCTCAACCCGGCCGCGGTCGAGGCGATGGCTGAGCTCGGTATCGACATCACTGCCCAAACGCCGAAGATTCTCACCCCTGACGCGGTGGAGACGTCCTCGGTGGTGATCACCATGGGCTGTGGCGATGCTTGCCCGTATTTCCCCGGTGTCGACTACCGCGACTGGAAGCTCGAAGATCCCGCGGGCAAGGGCGTGGAGTCGGTGCGGCCGATCCGCGACGAGATCAAAAAGCGCATCGAGGAACTGATCGCCGAACTGCTCCCCGCCCGCGCCTGAACCACCCACTCCGAGAAAGCGACATGTTGATGAGCAAGATCGAGGTATTCGAGCCCGCACTGTGCTGCAACACCGGTGTGTGCGGGCCTGATGTCGACCAAGCCCTGGTGAGTTTCTCCGCCGATCTGGACTGGCTGCGCAGCCAGGGCGCAGACATCAGCCGGTTCAACATGGCATCGGAGCCTGTGGCCTTCGCGGGTAACGACGCCGTCCGTAGTTTTCTCGAAGTCGCGGGCTCGCAAGGGCTTCCGCTCGTCCTGGTCGACGGTGTCACCGCGCTGACCGGCCGCTATCCGACGCGTGAGGAGATCACCCTGTGGGCGGGCACCAGCCAGGTGAGCCCGCCGCAGGGTGTGGGTTTGCTCGATATAGCCGAGGACAGCTGCAGCGGACCCGGCTGCTGCTGATCACTGTGGAGACCCCCGCCTTCTTGACCGATGCCCCGCGTTTTGTGTTCTTCACCGGCAAAGGCGGGGTCGGCAAGACCTCGGTCGCCTGTGCGTCGGCGATCGCGCTCGCCCGCGGCGGTGCCCGGGTGCTGCTGGTCAGCACCGATCCCGCCTCCAACGTCGGACACGTCTTCGACACGACCATCGGCGCGTCGGTCACCGCGATCCCTGCGGTGACCGGCCTGTCGGCGTTGGAGATCGATCCACACCAGGTCGCGGCCGCCTACCGCGAACGGATCATCGGACCTGTGCGCGGGCTGCTGCCCGCCGCCGAGATCGACACCATCACCGAACAGTTGTCGGGCTCGTGCACCACCGAGATCGCCTCGTTCAACGAATTCACCGCGCTGCTCGACCCCGCAGCCACCCAGTTCGCGCAGTTCGATCACATCGTTTTCGACACCGCCCCGACCGGCCACACGATCCGACTGCTGCAACTGCCCGGAGCGTGGACCGAATACCTGCAGGGCAGCGGTGACGCCTCCTGCCTCGGACCACTGTCCGGACTGAACGCGCAACGCGAAACCTATGCCGCCGCGGTGCACGCACTGACCGACCCAGCGCTCACGCGTCTGGTCCTGGTCACCCGCGCCCAAAGCGCGGCGTTACGCGAGGTCGCCCGAACCTACGACGAGCTGACCGATATCGGCGTCAAAGCCGGACACCTCATCATCAATGCCGTTCTGCCACAGACGGATACACAGGACGATCTCGCCGCCGCGATCACCCGTCGCGAGAATACGGCGATCGCGGCGATGCCCGAATCGCTGGCCCAGCTGCCGTGCGACCGGATCGCCCTCAAGCCCGTCGAGATGGTCGGCGTGCAGGCACTGGGCATGCTCTTCGACTCCGCCGCAACGGTTTCCGAGCCCATTGACTGCGTTGAACCGCTCATCGAGCCTGCTCCGCTGGCGGCGCTGATCGATGAGCTGGCTCTCGATGACCATGGCCTGATCATGTGCATGGGCAAAGGCGGTGTCGGTAAGACGACCATCGCCGCCGCGATCGCGATTGCCTTGGCCGCCCGCGGCCACGACGTGCACCTGAGCACCACCGATCCCGCCGCGCACCTGACCGACACCCTCGGCACAGGTCTTGCCACCATGCAGGTCTCACGCATCGACCCCGACGAGGCGACCGAGCAGTACCGGCAGCGGGTGCTGCGCACCCGCGGAGCCGATCTCGACGAGCAGGGCCGCGCGGCACTCGCCGAAGATCTGCGCTCGCCCTGCACCGAAGAAGTCGCTGTGTTCCAAGCGTTTTCACGTCTGGTGCACGAGTCGCGGCGTCGCTTCGTGGTCGTCGACACCGCACCGACCGGCCATACCCTGCTGTTGCTCGATGCCACTGGCGCCTATCACCGCGAGATCAGTCGCAACCTCGGCGCTGATCGCAGTTTCACCACTCCGCTCATGCGGTTGCAGGATCCCGCTCAGACGAAGATCCTCGTCGTCACCTCCCCGGAATCGACACCCATCCTCGAATCCGTCGAACTCTGTGCGGATCTGGAACGCGCGTCCATCACCCCGTGGGCATGGGTCCTGAACAACTCCCTCGCCGCAGCCCACCCCACCGATGCGCTGTTGCACGCCCGTGCCGCCACCGAGGTAGCCCATATCGAGGCTGTCGCAACGCGATACAGCCGTCGTCATGCGATCGTCCCGATGCTCAGCTGCGAGCCGACAGGCACCGATCGGCTGGCCGAGCTGTCCGGCGACGCCCCGGTCTCGGCAGGCGAATAGCCACACCAAACATCTCGAATCGAAATTTATCGATCCATAGGGTGTCGAGTCGCCGTCCGTTCATCTCACCGTCACATCGAAATATTTGGATTCAAGGGTCCCGAGATGAGGGATCCGGTGGCCTACACCGGATCCGGGCAATGACTGGAGGCCCCACCCATGATCAAGCGCACCCGCGTGCACCTGACCGCCGCAAGCGCTGTCGCGGCACTGACTTTGGCCCTGTCCGCGTGCGGTGCTGACCCGGAGGGTCCGTCCCTGTCGGGCCCGGTGGTGATCGACGGATCGAGCACCGTCGAACCCCTCTCCGCGGCCGCGGGTGAGCTGTTCATGCAGGACCACAAGGACGTCCAGGTCACCGTTGGCACCTCCGGTACCGGTGGCGGTTTCAAGAAGTTCTGCGTCGGCGAGACCGACATCTCCAACGCCTCACGTCCGATCAAGGACGCCGAGAAGCAGATCTGCACCGACAAGAACGTGCAGTTCAGCGAACTGCACGTCGCCAACGACGCGCTCACCGTCGTGGTGAACAAGGCCAACACTTGGGTGAACTGCCTGACTGTGGCGCAGCTGAAGAAGATCTGGGAGCCTTCCTCCACGGTCAAGAGCTGGAACGAGGTCGACCCGTCGTTCCCGAACGAGCCGCTCAATCTCTATGGCGCGGGCCCTGACTCGGGCACTTTTGACTACTTCACCGGTGTCATCAACGGCAAAGAAGGCGACAGCCGCAAGGACTACAACCCGACCGAGGATGACAACATCACCGTCCAGGGTGTCGCGGGCGCCAAGGGTGGGCTGGGCTACTTCGGGTTCTCCTACTTCGAGGAGAACGAAGCCAAGCTCAAGGCCGTCCAGATCGACGGCGGCAACGGTTGCGTCGCTCCTTCGGTCAAGGCAGCCCAGGACGGCACCTACAAGCCGCTGGCTCGCCCGCTGTTCATCTACGTCTCTGACACGGGTGTGAAGAAGGCGCAGGTCGAGAAGTTCGCCGAGTTCTACATCGACCGCAACGACACCATCGTCGAGGCCGCGAAGTTCGTGCCGCTCACCGACGCCCAGAAGGACAAGACCCGTGCCGCCCTGGCTGATCTCAAGGCCAAGGCGGGCGCTAAGTGACCATTGGTCACCGCACGACCGATGGCCCCTCGACCGCGGGGGGCCATCCCGGCGTGTGGCAAGGAGAGACCGCTGACCTGAGCGCGCGCTCGGCACGGGTCGGCGAACGCATCATCAAGTTCGCGCTGATGTCGTCGGCATTCTTTTCGGTGGTCGTCACCGTGGGAATCGTGCTGTCGCTGATCGTTCCGCTCGGGACGTTCTTCCAGCACGTCGGACTCGGCGAGTTCCTGTTCGGCACAGAATGGACCGCCGCGTTCGGTGACAAGTTCACCTGGGACGACAAGTCCTGGGGTGTGCTGCCTTTGGTGGTCTCGACCATGATGATCACCCTGATCGCGCTCGCCGTCGCCGTGCCGCTGGGCCTGGGTGTCGCGATCTATCTCAGCGAATACGCTTCGCAGCGCGTACGCAAGGTGCTCAAGCCGCTGCTCGAGATCCTGGCCGGCATCCCCACCGTCGTCTACGGATTCCTCGCACTCACCGCGTTGACACCGATCCTCGGCAGCATTTTCGAGTTCCAGGGGATCTACACCAACCTCGCTCCGGGCATCGTGATGGGCTTCATGATCGTGCCGACCGTCGCCTCGCTGAGCGAGGACGCCATGTCGGCGGTGCCGCTGGCGTTGCGCCAGGGCTCGTATGCGTTGGGCGCCAACCGGATGCAGACCACTGTGCGCGTGGTGTTCCCGGCCGCGCTGTCGGGCATTGTCGCCGCGATCGTGCTCGGTATTTCCCGTGCGGTGGGCGAGACGATGATCGTCACCATCGCCGCGGGCAGCAAAGCGCACTTGTCGTTCGATCCGCGTGAGGGCGCGCAGACCATGACCGGGTTCATCGCCCAGATCGCCAGCGGCGACGCACCCCAGGGCAGCCCGGTGTACTACTCGCTCTTCGCGGTCGGCGCACTGCTGTTCGTGATCACCCTGGTGATCAACATGATCAGCATCCGTCTGGTCCGCAAGTACAGGCAGGCCTACTGATGACCTCGACATCGATCATCCGCCCCGATCTGACCAGCAAAAACCACAGTTCGGCACCCTCGACGATCTTCGCGATGCTGCTGTGGGCGAGCTTGGCGATCGTGTGCGTGTTCCTGTTCTTCGTGCTCGCGATCATCGTGCAGAAGGGCGTCGCCCGATTCGACCTCGACCTGGTCACCAACCAGCCCTCCAAGATCGCACCGCAGACCTCCGGCGTCGCCTCTGCCCTGTACGGAACGCTGTGGGTGTGCGTGCTGACCGCGACGTTCGCACTGCCGCTCGGTATCGCCGCCGCGGTCTACCTCGAGGAATACGCCGACCCGAACTCCCGATGGAATCGGTTGGTCGAGTTGAACATTCAGAACCTCGCGGCGGTGCCGACGGTCATCTACGGCATCCTCACCCTGGCGTTCGTGGTGCGCGGCCCGTTCGCGATCGGCGGTGTCGTGTTGGCCGGTGCGATCGCCTTGGCGTTGTTGATCCTGCCGGTCGTCATCATCACCACCCGCGAAGCGCTGCGCGCGGTTCCGCGCGAAATCCGCGACGGCTCCCTGGCATTGGGCGCCACGCTGTGGCAGACCACGTGGAAGCAGACCCTGCCCTCGGCGATCCCCGGCATAGCGACCGGGTCGATCCTGGCGTTGTCGCGAGCGATCGGTGAAGCGGCCCCGCTGATCCTGGTCGGCGCGACGACCTTCGTCACCTTCAACCCGGACGGGGTGTTCGACCGCTACACCACCTTGCCCGTGCAGATCTACAACCTCGTCCCGCAAGACCGCCAAGCCTTCCGCGACCTGGCCTACGCCGCGATCCTGCTCCTGCTCATCGTCTTGCTGGCCATGAACGCTGTCGCGATCTGGCTGCGCAACCGCTACCAGCGCCAGTGGTGAACCCGTCATGAAGGAGAAGACCATGACCACAGCAGATTCCCACCTCACCGCGGGCAGCGGCCGACGATCCACCCGCATCAAGATCGAACCAACCCAGTCCCTGCCCGCGGTGGGCGGGCAACCCGACGGCGTGATCAGCCTGCGCGACCTCGCGGTCTACTACAAAGACTTCCGGGCGGTCTCGGATGTGACCATGTCGTTCAGCAGCAAAGAGATCACCGCGCTGATCGGACCGTCGGGCTGCGGCAAATCCACCGTC
The DNA here is from genome assembly GCF_046549215.1 of Nocardia sp. A7. NCBI lineage: Bacteria > Bacillati > Actinomycetota > Actinomycetes > Mycobacteriales > Nocardiaceae > Nocardia > Nocardia sp. A7. The sequence goes on from NZ_JAJPWE010000004.1 coordinate 231,730, forward strand.
CTGCGTTGCCTGAACCGGATGAACGACCTCGTCCCCGGAGCCAGGGTCGAAGGCCGTGTCGCCTACCACGGCGCCGACATCTACGGCGCCGGTGTCGACGTCATCGAAGTCCGCCGCCGCATCGGCATGGTGTTCCAGAAGGCCAACCCGTTCCCGAAATCGATCTACGACAACGTCGCCTACGGCCCCCGCGTGACGGGCATGCAGATCGAGAGCATGGACGAACTCATCGAACAGGCACTGCGCGGGGCGGCGCTCTGGGACGAGGTCAAAGACAAGCTCAAGGAGAACGCGTTCGGTCTGTCCGGCGGTCAACAGCAACGCCTGTGCATCGCGCGCGCGATCGCCACCTCCCCGGAAGTGATCTTGATGGACGAGCCGTGCTCGGCACTCGACCCGATCGCCACCGGCAAGATCGAAGACCTGATGACCGAGCTCGCCTCGGAGTTCACGATCATCATCGTCACCCACAACATGCAGCAGGCCGCCCGAGTCTCCCAGCGCACCGCGTTCTTCACCGCAGCCGCCGACGACAAGGGCCAGCGCACCGGAGCCCTGGTCGAATACGCCCCCACGGAGCAGATCTTCGGCAATCCCGTCGACCCTCGAACCGAGGACTACATCAGTGGCCGGTTCGGCTGAGATGCCCGACCCGCTCACCGAGGCATGGGAATTGGGCTACTCGCAGTTCCATGCCCGTCGCCGCGCCTGCGTCACCGGTGCCATCCGTGACCGGATGACCCTGTTGGTCGTCGACGAGGCAGACATCGCCCGAACCCTCGGTGTGGAACTGGCTGGGCAACCGGTCGAAATACGGGTGTGCAGCGACCCGGCACAGGCACTGCTCGTTCTCGGACGGACTTGTCCGGACGCGGTGTTACTCGGACCAGCGGTCGGGCGGCTGTCCGCGATCGATTTCCTCGAGATCCTGCGGGCCGAGGAACCCGGCATCCCGGTACTGGTGGCCGCAGGCTCGGGCGACGGCGCGTTCGCCGCCCGAGCCTCCGAGCACGGCGTGACCGCCGTCATACCCAGGCCCTACCGCAGCCGCGAACTACTCGCGATCCTGCAGTCCCTCGCAGTCGCCTCCGAGCCGCTCGCGATCCACCCCATGGTGATCGACCTGGGCAGACTGCGTATCGACGGCGCCGCCCCGCGGATCTGGCTCGACGGGGAGCAGATCATGCTGCCCCCAAGGGAATTCCTGCTGCTGCGCTACCTCGCCGAACGCGAAGGCTCGGTCATACCGCGCAAGGATCTGGTCCGCGCGTTATGGGGTGACCAACCGGTATCGAGTAACAGCCTGACCGTGCACGTACTGCGATTGCGACGACGCCTCGGTGACGACGAACACAACCCGCAATGGATCCGAGCGATCCGTCGACTGGGCTACCAGTTCGACGTGCCGCCACGTTCACCGAACGTTCACCGCACATGAGCACGATGTCACCATGGCAGCGTCACCGAAGGACACCGAACAGCACAGCACCACCGCAGTCGCGACCGTTACCGGTCACGAACCCGCCGTGGCCGCTCGCCTGTTCAAGGCCCTCGGCGACCCCATCCGCGTCAAACTCCTCATCCTGGTGCGTCGGTCCGCCGGTGGCGAAGCATGCTTCTGCGACCTAGCCGAGGAATTCGACTTCGCCCAGTCCACGCTCAGTCATCACCTGCGGATTCTCGTCGACGCAGGGGTGCTGTCGCGAACCCGCCGGGGGCGGTGGAGCTGGTACCGCGTCGAGCACGAAGCTCTCGACGAGATGGAGCTGATTCTGCGCGCCGGTGGTCCCTTGCGTGCGAGCCCGGGCAGCAACTGCGCCTCCTGACTCCGTCAGCGTCTTGTCCATCTGAGGTTCACCAGCCGTTCCTTGATCACCGGGTCGACACCCCGCAGGATCGAAATATGTCGATCCAACCCGCTCGTCGAGCCGTGCCTTTCGGTGCGGCCGGGAGGCTCGGCATCGCCATGGCAATCGAGTTCGTCGGCACAGCTCTGCTGGCGACACTGCTGTCGATGATCCGGGTGGCAACCGACGCGTCTCGACACTCCGGTAGCAGCGAATCGGTGACAGCAGCAGTGTCGGTGAGCGTGCTCGCCGCCTGCGGCGCCCTGCTGGCTCTCGCCCACGGTGCGCACCTCAATCCCCTTCTCACACTGGCTGCTTGGTTCGACGGCCGCCGTTTCCGCCACGACGGCCGGATAGTTTTCGCCTACTTCGCGGCGCAGGGCGCAGGCGCGTTCGTCGCTTTGACTGCGATCGATCTGGTGATCGACGGTCGACAGCTTCCCGCTGTCGACACTGCGGCGACGACCTGGCTGGTCGGCACCGAATTCGTTTGTGCCACCGGCTTGGTCGCGCTGTTCCTGATCTTCGCCACTGCGCGGCGCGGTTCATCGATCGCCGCAGCATTGGGTGGGTACCTCGACGTCATCACCGTGGTCGGCTGGTCGTATTCGTTGGCCAACCCGGCGCTTGTTCTCGCAACCCTGCCGCACACATCCTGGGAAGACGGCACCACCGATACCGCCGTTGTCGTACTTGCCGCCCTTTGCGGGGGCGGGTTCATCGGTGCCCAATTCTTCGCCGCTGAAAAGAGCGGAGGTGTGGATCTTCGGCCGAGAAAATCGATAAATATCCATCACTGAGAACTCATTCTCCAACGTAAACTGCGACGGTGAACAATCACCTGCCGCGCGCGAAACTGTCGCTCCAGCCCAGGCCTGACAGTAGGTTCTACCTGCCTAAATGCAACTTTATGAGGGTCGCCTAATTGGATTGAAATTCACTTTCCGGACTCTTTTCGATCCATTTCTGCCTCTACCGTCCCGAATACCACTCTATTTCGGGAGATTTCGTGAACCTCAAACCACTCGCCCTGTTCGTGAAGCACGACGGTCAGTCGTCGCGCACTTCCATGACATGCCAGTACAAATGCGGCAATGCGTGCTTCCATGAGGTCTCCAACACCTCCGACGGCGCGTACTTCGGCGACATCGTCTCCGCACTCTCCCGCCGCGGCGTGCTCAAGGGCGGCGCTGCCGCGGTTCTCGCGGTCGGTGCGGGCAGCGTCCTGGCCGCCTGTGGCGACGACGCTCCGGCCGATCCGGCCGCCAATCCCGCGGGCTCCCCGGGAACCGGCACCGAGTTCACCGCGATCGCGCCCAACACTCGCGACGAGGTCGTGATTCCCGACGGATACGAACAGCAGGTCGTTATCCGTTGGGGCGACCCGCTTTTCGCTGATTCGCCGAAGTTCGATTTCGACAACCAGACCGCGGCCGCCCAGGCCAAGCAGTTCGGCTTCAACGCCGACTATGCCGCACTGCTACCGGTCGAGGGCGCACCGAACAAGTACGTGCTGGTCGTCAGCCACGAGTACACCACCGAGCCGATGATGTTCCGCGGGTTCACTCCCGACACAGTCACCCAGGCGCAGTACGAAATCGCCTTGGCTGCACACGGTTTGACGGTCGTCGAGGTGCAGGGCGAAGCCGGGACCGGCAAGCTCACCGCGGGTTTGGGCAAGTACAACCGACGCGTCACCGCCACCACCGAGATCGGTTTCACGGGTCCCGCCGCGGGCAGCGACCTGCTCAAGACCTCCGTAGACGCTACGGGGACAATGGTTCTCGGCACACTGAACAATTGCGGTGGTGGTGTCACCCCGTGGGGCACGGTGCTCTCGGGCGAGGAGAACTTCAACGGCTACTTCGCCGGTGAAGCCAGCGACCCGGCGGTCGCGGCACGCCACAAGCGCTACGGCGTCGGCAAGGTCGATATCCCGCGCCACTGGGAGCGTTTCGACAAGCGTTTCGACGTCGCGAAGGAACCCAACGAAGCCAACCGATTCGGTTGGACCCTTGAGATCGATCCCTTCGATGCTTCGTCCACCCCGGTCAAGCACACCGCGCTGGGTCGGTTCAAGCACGAAAGCGCCGAAATCTATGTCACCGGCGACGGCACGGTTGTGCTGTACATGGGTGACGACGAGCGCTTCGAGTACATGTACAAATTCGTGTCCTCGAAGAAGGTCCAGTCCGGCACCGGTGCCGCGGCCCGCCGCCACAACATGACCATCCTGTCCGAAGGCACCCTCTACGTCGCCAAGGTCACCGGCGACCACCCCGACAAGATCGACGGCACCGGAAAGGTCCCCTCCGACAAGGGATTCACCGGCACCGGCCAGTGGCTCCCGCTGCTCGAAGCCCGCGCCGACGGCCAGAGCAAGTCCCTCGTCGACGGCATGAGCGCCGCCGAGGTCGCCGTGTTCACCCGCCTGGCCGCCGACAAGGCAGGCGCGACCAAGATGGACCGCCCCGAAGACATCCAGCCCAACCCCAAGACCGGCAAGGTCTACGTCGCGCTGACCAACAACACCAACCGCGGCAAAGAAGGCTTCGCTGGTCCCGACGAAGCCAACCCGCGCAACCAGAACAAGAACGGCCAGATCCTCGAGATCACTGACGACCACAAGGGCACCAGCTTCACCTGGACGCTGCTGCTGGTCTGCGGTGACCCCGCCGCCGCCGACACCTACTTCGCCGGTTTCGACAAGACCAAGGTCAGCCCGATCTCCTGCCCCGACAACGTCGCCTTCGACCCCTACGGCAACCTGTGGATCTCCACCGACGGCAACGCCCTGAAGTCCAACGACGGCCTGTTCTCCGTCGTCCTCGACGGCCCCAACCGTGGTGAGACAAAGCAGTTCTTGACCGTGCCGATCGGCGCCGAAACCTGCGGCCCGATCATCGAGGAGAACCGGGTCGTGGTCTGCGTGCAGCACCCCGGTGAGTCCGACACCGCCACCCCCGACAAGCCGACCTCCCACTGGCCCGACGGCGGCACCGCGCAACCCCGCGCGTCGGTTGTGGTCGTCTGGAAGAAGAACGGCGGCCGCATCGGCCGCTGATGCCGAGGTTCCTTGCTCCCGCTTCCCGGTCGGAGCAACGCACCCCCGTAGCGATCGCGGCGATCGCTACGGGGGTGCGGCTAGTCCTTCAGCTTCCTGGCGAGGTCGCACCTGGTCGACCCAACTCACGTTGCCAGCTCAGGCTTTGGCGCTAGGAAATGAAGGGAACCGTGAGAAGGCGCGCGGGCATCAGATCGGCAGATCGGCAACAAAGACAAGGTCAGCGCGCCGTGAAATGAAGCGAGGAGTGAGAACCTACACGGACTGTCCCGACCGCGTGCACGGCACTGTCACGGGTCGGGGCGGGCGATTGAACAGGCAGGATTCCGGCGTCTCCTGTTCGTTGTAGCAAGCAGCCCGGTCCGGCACGAGCGGGCTGTGGTCAGCCGGTAGCTGAAAGATCGCTGCCCCGTAACTGTGTCAGGCACAAACGATGCAGTAGCTCGCGGGCATCTCGAAGGCTGGGACGGCGTATACAGATCAGAACCGGGCGTACCCGCCAGCATTCCAGACATGCCACCGATACTGATGAGGCAGAAACGGTTGACGTCCAGGAATAGCCGGGGTGGGGGAGTACGGCCAGAACGCGGTGCCACAGCGATGGCAATAGAAGCCGGCCTGCCACAACGCGCGAGCGCTGGGGCGTCCACGTTTGATCAGTGTGTTGATGCGACGCCGACCCTTTGCCGCTGACAATGTCAGAAACCCGGGGGTGGCGAGCGCGCCTACGAAGCAGAGCGCGGCAACGACCTTGGCCCATATGGGACTGGGATTCTCCGCGACCACGGACGCGACCGATGGCGGCAGCGCCAGAAACGCCGGGATCATCAGCAACCACCCCGTGCGAGTCAAACGGCCTGTCGGGCGCAGGGGAGGTGAGAGGGCGAAACTCGCCGCGAGAGCGGTCGTGTGTCTGCGGTCGACGACCATGGTTCCGATCACTGGCACGAAGCCAGTCGATGAGACCCCGAACCCCGAATACGATCCCGCCCCAACGGAAGTCGAGGTCCCGTTGGCACTCAGCGCGGGCACGCTCTGGACGCAGTCGAGTTGACCGCAACCGGGGCAGTTGATGTCGATGGTCATGCGGGATGTACCTCCCCCAGCCGCGGCATCGCCGACGGATGGTCGCGGTGCCGCCTGCGAAGAAACTCCTGGCAAACCGAATTGAACACCGCTAGTGGCTTGATGTCGAGCAGCTATTTCAACAAAACGCATGGTCGGTTCTCCTTTTGGGGGCGCGATGTGCGAGTCGCCGTGCACGTGCTTGTGAAGCCCCTGGCTGCGCAGCAACTCGAGTGCCAGCACCTTCCTGCCGGATACTCAGGGGCTACGGGTTCGACCGCGTGAGCGAGGACAAGGGCACTATGTGAGTGAAAACACAGTTCTGATGACTGCCTCCCCGGATGGATTGCTCGCACTTCGGCCAATCTCGCACGGGGTCAGGGTCGCGAGAATATGCTGGTCAGACCCTGGTGACAGAGTCACCAGGGCGTTGTGGGGCCGGAATGCCACCTGCGGTTTTGACGCGTCACCACTTAACCCGGTATTTTGATTCTCGCAAGGTCGCGAAACGTCCCGAAACGGCACTCAACCAGGAAGGCAGGGGTCCCTGAACAGGGAAAATGAGAGGGTCACCGAAGAGGTTCAAGTCCTCCTAGGGCCTAAATACCCTGCGACCCTGCAAAATACATCATCCCGCAGTTCGCATATCCGCGCAAGTGTGGCTTCTTTCCGCCTGGTTGGACGGTTCGCCGATGGGTGCGTTTCGAGCTGAAGCAAGCTCGATCAAGCCCGTTTCGGTTGGCTCAGTCGTTGCGCTCTCGTCGTCCCGGCGCGCGGCTTGATTCTCGAAAATTCTGCAGCGATGAGTATTTTCCGCTCAGAAATATTCCTGTCGCGCACAATTGACTGTGCAATCGCGTGAATAGTGTGCTCAAAGAGATTTCGACCGGGCAATTGCGTCTGGCGGGTTGGCGGGTCGTGGCCGCGCATAAGATATCGAGGATTGGTTGTCGACAATAGTCGCCGACTACATTATCGGACGCTGGTATCGGAAGGGCTATTCGGCTGCCGCTTGTTATCGGCCCTGTGGTGGAATCGGCCGGCGGTGGCGGGTGCGCTGTGGTCGGTTGGGCCGGATTGGAGGCTCCGCACTCGCCGCACGTTTTAAGGACTTGCCCGGATGGCTGGTGGCCTCGATGGCTGCGGCGATGTCGCTGGTGGTGAGAAACCAGGTACGGCCTGCTCTGTGTCCCGGGAAGCGTCCAGCTCTGAGTTGCTGCGTGTACCAGCGTTCGGACTTGCCCAGTGCTCGGGCTCCGGCGGACACCGGGTACGTCGGTTCGTGGGGAGCACCAGGAACGGGTTGTTCAAGTTCGGAGCGTGCGACGTCCAGATCGTCGTTCATCGTCGGCCTCCTGGCTTTGAGGCTGTCGATCGAGGTGATGGTGACGTGCGATCGACATCGGGGATGAGTTGGATTCTATGGCGTCCCGGTAGCTGATCCGTGCTATTCGGTCGATCGGCTGCGAAAGTTCCTGCTGGGGGCCACCATATACGTGGTCGGATCTCTGATATCCGCAGTTGCTGAGTGGTCCGGGACGTGTTGTGGCCGGGCGAGATTCACGGTCGGTGCGACCGAGATCTCAATGAGACGAGTGTTCGGGTCCGACGAAAGGATTTCCGATGAGTGCTCCTCGGCCGCGCCAGCGCAAGGACGGCACAATCAATTGGCAGGTCCCGTTTCACTACTTCGACACAGACGGGGTTCGCCGCAGCACGGCAGAGAGTTTCGATGAGGATTACGAGGAAGCGGTCTGGTGGTCTGAGTATCTCGACCGTCACGGACTGGACCGGGCTTTGGCGATCTTGCCGGCCAGACGTGCGGGTGCGGACGGGGGTGTGTTGTTGGGTGGCTGGCTCACCGACTACGCAGACCGACTGCTGAAGGTCGGCAGTATCTCCCCGCCGGTCCATCGCAAATACCTCGGATACGTGCGCAACGATGTCGTCCCGTTCTTCGGGGCGACAGCCACTCTCGACGCGGTCACTGCCGACAGCGACGCAGCGTGGATCGTGTTCCTGGCGGAAGACAAGGGCCACAAACCCCACACGATCCACAACAAGCACGGGTTCCTCTCGGGTGGATTGCGGGCGGCGGTGAATCAGCGCCCGTTCGGGCTGTTGCCGTTCAACCCGTGCTCCGGTGTTCGGTTACCTGCCGATCGCGGTCGAAAGCATTGCATCTTCGACAATGACGAGTGGGAGTTGTTCGAGGAGTTGATCTTTCCGCGGTGGCGTCCGCAGGCTGAGTTCGGGCTGGTGTCGATGGCACGGCCGTCGGAGATCGGGGCGTTGCTGGTGCGCGATGTGCACCCTGTGACGGGGGTGGTGCAGATCGATAAGGCGTGGAAAGACGCTGGCTCGCGGTTGGTCTTGGGTCCGCCGAAGACCGAACGTGGAGAACGTAGCATCAATGTGCCGCTCCAAACTCTCGAGCGCCTCGATCTGGACCGCGATGGCGATGAATACTTGTTCTGCACTAAGGATAAGGGCCCGATCACGGCCGCGAGCTTCTATGAGAAGGCGTGGCAACCGGCGTTGCGGCGCCTGGAGGCACTCGCCAGTGCGGTGGCGGCGTTCAATGCGGGCAACGACACTCTGGCTCAGGCGCATCTTCAGCCGTTTACTCACCGGGCGAGGTGGACTGGCGTCGATGCGGAGGAATTGATCACCCGCTATCCCGCGGCATTGCAGTCGCTACGGCGCAAACACCTGACTCCGTACATGTTGCGCCACACCGGGATCTCGTGGAAGTTGCAGGACGGGGTGCCGATCTTCGTGGTATCCCGTGACGCTGGACACGAGTCGGTCGCCGTGACAGACCGGGTCTACGGTCACAACGACCGCAGACCCAGCGAATCCGCCGCGAAGACGATTGGCCAACGGCTGCCTCGGGTCCGCGCGCCTATGCTCGACGCCGAAGGCTGACCCGATCGGTCGCGTGACTGGCGGGATTCCATTCCATTCCACGCGGCCGAAATGGAATGGAATGGAATCATCCGCAGCATGATCTTCGTGCCGAGCACGCCTACGGCTCTGGCATGGACCTGCGTCGGCATCGGTCGAGATCGATTTGCCAGACCTTCGCGGAATCAGGCGACAGTCTTTGCGCAATCACGTCATTCGAGAGGCCCCGCATTCATCGTGACCGAGCCGGAGGACGGTGATGCCTCGGCACGGTCGGCCTGGTTGTGGAGACAGTTTTCCTTGGAGGTTGCGAAGGTTCCGAAGGCCGCGGCGTCGCTGAGAATCCGGCTGATAGTGGAGCGGCTCTTGTTCAGTTCGGTGGCGATGCGCGTGGGATTCCAGCCGTCGAGATGGTGATGGGCCAGTGCTCTGGCGACGAGTTCGGGGTCTCGTCGCCGGGCTGGATCACGTGCGCACAGCTGCGTCGCCAGTTCGGAGAAGTCACGGCTGCAGTCTGGGGATCTGGATGGGACCGTGCGCACAGCTCTGGCCACCACGAGCTCTTTCTGCGCGACCTCGCCGGGCACTACCGACAGATTCTGTGGCTCGGATAAATCGGTGGGCGCACGGTCACCAGCGTGCGCACGCTGGTGACCGCGACCCGGGGTCGAGTAGGCGAGCGCGAGCAATGCGACAGTGGCCTGGGCCATCGAGCCCTCGATGATCAACGGCCACAACCACGCTTCACCGCGGGGAACTCCGGCGGTCAAGGCTAGTGACCGCAGAGCGGTGAAGGACAACCAGAACGCGCCGGTGGCGATCAGGACTGTCATGGCGGTTGCGACCCAGCGTGTGGCTCGGGTCGCGGTGTGTGCACGGGCGAGGACGGTTACTCCGTGCACGGCGGCGAGCAGTGCCAGGGGCGGGATGATCGCGACCGCCGCAGCGACGACGGGCAGTGCGGTGTCGTGGAGGAGGGCTTGGGTGGCGTTGCCGGTGATGCTGACGGTGGCCGCAGCGGCGAGCACGGTCCAGAAAAATGCGTGCGCACGCGTTTTCGGTGGATCCGTCTGCGAATATGTCGTCCGCACGGCAGGGTCTGGCTCGGTAAGAGCGAAGTCGATCATGAGAATGTCCTTCGGTCGCGGGCTCAGCGTGCGAACGGCCCGGGCATGTCGGGCTGGTAGGCGGGCACGAGCGGATGGGTTTCGCCGGTGAGCACAGCGAGCGCGGCGGCGACTTCGGTGAGGTCGGATTTGACGTAGGTAGCGGTGGTGCCGTGGCTCTTGCTGTGGTGCCCGGCGTACTTCTGGGCGACGGCGTAGCTGAAGGTGCGTTCGACCCAGGTGAGGGTGGTGTGGCGCAGCCAGTGCGTGCTGATGCCCTGGCTGGTCACCCACGGCAGGGTTTGCCCGACGCGATTCCAGATGTGATCGAAACGCCTTTTGGTGATGGGTTTTCCGTTGCGGTAGCGCAGCAACTGCCCGGTGCGCGGGCCTTGTCGATCCTCGGCGTGCGCGAGTAGGTGTCGCATGAGCGTGGGGGAGACGGGTTGCCAGCGGTCGGTGCCGTCCTTCTCCCGCAGATAGATCAGGCATTGATCAGGGTCGAGATCGTGCGGACGCAGCGCGAGGGCCCCGCCGCGGCGGCACGCGGTCTCGGTGTGTAGCCGCAGGATCAGCGAGTCGAGTTCAGGGTCGTTGCCTGTGGTGGCCGCGACGGTGCAGATCTCGGTGAGCTGATTCGACGGGATGGCCTGGCGGTGCGACGGCTGTCGGATCGGCATGGCGAGTTTGCGGGCGGGGTTGTCGGAGGGCCGAATCCAGCCGGTGTCCTCGGCGTAGCGGTAGAGGCAGCGAGTTGCGCTGATGAAGTGCTCGACCGCGCTGGTGCCGCCGCGTGAGGCGCGGTTGACCCGCGCGTCTGCCTGGATGCGGCTGGCGATCTCTTCGAGGTCGGTTTTGCTCGGCTCGTCGAGACGACGGTCGGCCCACTGTGCGAGTAGGTGGTCGAAGTGGGTGTTGTAGGTGCGCAGCGTTCCTTCGGACAATCGTGCCCGGACCTTCGGAATCAGCTCGCCGAAAGTCGGCATCTGTGCGTCGGGGATGACGAGATCAGCTGGCGACAACCCCATCTGGGTCAACAACAGCCGTGCGGCGGCCACCGTCGCGGCGCTGGCGGATGACGAGGCGTGTTCGGTCATCGCGCGCCCTCCGTCATCAGCTGCAGGCTCGGCGCGCACAGCAGGTCGAGGGCGGCCGGTGGATGGATCAGCAGCGCACGGTGGCTGCGGTGCCCTATCAGCAGGGCACGATGACCGATCGACAGGCTCACTCGGCGCCGCAACCGGTAGGGAACCCGGAAGTAGCCGCCCTCGGAGACGGCGGTGGCACCGTCGGGTACCGGACGAGCAAGCAGAACCCCGGCATCCAGGCATATCAGCTCGAGGCGAGTGCCGCGACTCAAGTCCAACGCGGCGAAGGTGATTTTGTCGAGAATCCGGCCACCGTCGCCGACAGTGCAGGTGCCGATCACTAGGTTGTCGTCGGCCGGACCGATCGAGCGGGTCGCGGCCAGCGGTCCGTGGACGAGTTCCTGCAGCGTCGATTGTGGCGGGATGACTGGTGCGATCACCGCTGACCACCCCCGCCAGGGGTGTCAGCAAACCTCCCACAGGGGTCAGAAGTGTCGCGAAGTGGCAGATTTGCCAGTAACCGGTGCAGGTCAGAGTATGTTTCCACTGGTCGTCCTCCGTGTGTGAGAGTGCTCTCCAACACGTGGCACGAACAAGTGTCATATCTGACGTGAATCTGTGCGCGAGGGGGGACTTGAACCCCCACGTCCGTGGACACCAGAACCTAAATCTGGCGCGTCTGCCAATTTCGCCACTCGCGCTGGATGTGTACGACCGTCCAAACTCTACCGGGCGAATCGGGCTGTGCGAAGCGTTGGGGCGGCGTGGCGTACTCGTGGGTAACACGACCTGGGATTATAACGATTCGGTAAACCTCAATATGAGGGGCGCTCATGTTTGAGAATCGGAGTAACGGGTTGGACCTGCGCGTTCAAACATGAGGTTGAGTCATGTTTCAGAAGGTTTTGGTACTGACGTACGGAAATACTGTGGAGTAGGGCTCGGCGGGGCCGGAAACGTGAGGCTTTCCTCATGATTTTGTGCGATTGTGGCTCTCAACAGGCCCGAGGGGCTGCCGGAAACGTGTGCGTGCCGTCGGTGGGCGACACGCCAGGAGAAGGAAGTCGAGCGTCTTGACGATCAACGAGAGCACCGCAATCGGCACGGAAGCGACCACGAAGACCAACGGTCGTGGATCGGCGAGAGGTGCCCGCGCGGCGCTGTTGGAGCAGCTGCGTAGCGGGGCGGGGTACGCGTTGGCGTTCGGCGGGCAGGGTGCGCAGTGGCTGCGTGAGCTCGAGGAGATCGGGCGCGACAGTGCGCTGGAGCCCGAGCTGACCGCGCTGGTGAATGAGGCGTCCGTCCTGATCGAGCCGGTCGCGAACCAGCTTCTCGTGGTGCGCCCCGGTGGGTTCGACCCCATGGGTTGGGTGCTCGAGAGCGAGCTCGACGAGCCGGAGGAGCCGTCGTCGGCGCCCGCGGACTCGGTGCTGCGTTCGGTCGCGGTGTCCATGCCCGGTGTGCTGTTGGCTCAGCTCGCCGCGACGAGGGCGCTCCGGTTGCAGGGTCTCGACCCGGCCGAGCACGCGCCCGTCGCGATCATCGGACATTCGCAGGGGCTGTTCGCCGCCGCGGCGGTCGAAGCGGGCGGCACGCGTGACGCGGAGCTGCTGGCCATCGCCCAGCTCGTCGGCGCGGCTGCCGGGCTCGTCGCGCGCAGGCGTGGACTGATGCCGGTGGGCGAGCGCTCGCCGATGGTCGCGGTGTCGAATGTGGATCCCGAACAGCTGCGGGCGATCGTCGCCGAGGTCGCCGTCGGGGTCGATCCCGCGCTCGCCGCGGTGGTGTCGATCCGCAACGGCCGCAGGCGCGTCGTGCTCTCGGGTGCGCCCGCGCAGATCGACCGGGTGCGCACGCATTGCGCGCAGCTGCACGACGAGCAGACCCGTGAGCGCGAGACCAAGGCCCGTGGTGGCGCGGTGTTCGCGCCCGTGTTCGAAGACATCTCCGTCGACGTCGCCTTCCACCACCCGGCGCTCGCCGAGACCGTCGAGCTGGTCGCGGGCTGGGCTCGCCAGTGCGAGCTCGACGCCGACCTCGCCGCCGCCCTGACCCAGCAGGTGCTCGTCGACCCGATCGACTGGGTCGCCACCGTCGACGCCGTGGTCGATGCGGGCGCGCAGTGGATCCTCGACCTCGGCCCCGGCGACCTGCTTTCGCGGGTGACCGGCGGCTCGCTCAAGGGCACCGGCGTCGGCGTGATCGCCGCCGCCACTCGCGCCGGTCAGCGCAGCCTCGTCACCCCCGGCGCCGCACCCGAGCCGTCGACGCCGTGGTCGGCGTTCGCGCCGAAGCCGGTGCGCCTGCCCAACGGTCGCATCGTCGTCGAGACCGCGTTCACCAAGCTCACCGGTCGCTCGCCGATCCTGCTCGCGGGCATGACCCCGACCACCGTCGACGCGAAAATCGTCGCGGCCGCGGCCAATGCGGGCCACTGGGCCGAGCTGGCCGGTGGCGGACAGGTCACCGAGCAGATCTTCGCCGACCGGATGACCGAGCTGCGTCAGCTGCTGCAGCCGGGCCGCGCCGTGCAATTCAACTCGCTGTTCCTCGATCCCTACCTGTGGAAGCTGCAGCTGGGTGGCAAGCGTCTGGTGCAGAAGGCGCGGGCGGCGGGTGCGCCGATCGACGGCGTGATCGTCACCGCGGGCATCCCCGAACTCGACGACGCCGTGGCGCTGATCGGTGAGCTGACCGAGGCGGGCATCAGCCACGTCGCGTTCAAGCCGGGCACCGTCGCCCAGATCAAGGCCGTGCTGCGCATCGCCGACGCCGTGCCGGACTACCCGGTGATCATGCACATCGAAGGCGGCAAGGCCGGCGGGCACCACTCCTGGGAAGACCTCGACGACCTGCTGCTGGCCACCTACGCCCAGCTGCGCAGCCACGCCAACGTGGTGATCTGCGTCGGCGGCGGTATCGGTACTCCCGAGCGCGCCACCGACTACCTCACCGGCACCTGGTCCACCGGCCACGGGTACCCGCTCATGCCCCTCGACGGCGTGCTCGTCGGCACCGCGGCCATGGCCACCCTCGAGGCGACCACATCCCCCGAGGTGAAGCAGCTGCTGGTCGACACCCCCGGCACCCCCGACTGGGTCGGTGCGGGCACGGCCAACGGTGGAATGGCCTCCGGGCGCAGCCAATTGGGCGCCGACATCCACGAGATCGACAACGCCGCCTCGCGCACCGGCCGCCTGCTCGACGAGGTCGCAGGCGATGCCGAGGCCGTGGCGAGCCGTCGCGCCGAGATCATCGCGGCGCTCGACGCCACCGCCAAGCCCTACTTCGGCGATGTCGCCACCATGACCTACCAGCAGTGGCTGGAACGCTATGTGTCCCTGGCTGTTTCCAGTGATGTGCCGATCTCGTTCGATTGCGGCAGCGACATCGGCGATGCGATCCGCGACGCCACCCGCTCGGACTGGCTCGACATCACCTGGCGTGACCGCTTCGCGGAGATGATGCGCCGCACGGAATCGCGGCTCAACCCGGCCGACAGCGGCGAGATCGAAACCCTCTTCGCCGACGACGACGCCTTCGAGCACCCGGTGCAGGCGCTGTGCGCGCTGAAGAAGCAGTACCCGAGTGTCGCCGACACCGTGCTGCACCCGGCCGACGTGCCGTTCTTCGTCTCCCTGTGCAAGACCCCGGGCAAGCCGGTGAACTTCGTCCCCGTCGTCGACGCCGATGTGCGGCGCTGGTGGCGTTCGGATTCGCTGTGGCAGGCCCATGATCCGCGCTACTCGGCCGATCAGGTGTGCGTCATTCCTGGCACCGTCGCCGTCGCCGGTATCACTCGCGTGGACGAGCCGGTCGGCGAGCTGCTCGACCGCTTCGAACAGGACACCGCGTACAGCATGGTCAGGGCCGGTGTCGTCCCCGAGTCGGTGGACGCGCGTCGCGTCGCCGGTGTGGTGGCGGGACCGATCGACACCGTGCTCGCCGCCCCCGACGTGCAGTGGGCCGGTCGCACCACCGTCAACCCGGTACACCGCCTCGGCGACGTCTCGGAGTGGATCGTCGAGCAGGGGAGCGCGGTGCATCACGGCACCGGCGCCACGCTGACCGAAACCACCGGTCCCGAAGCCGAATTCAGCTACGTGGAGCTGACGGTGCCGCTTGCCCGCGACTCCGTGCGGATCCGCATCACCGTGCCCGCGAGCGTGTATTCCGGTGGCGCGCCGGTGATCACCGACGCCGATGCCGAAACCGCGATGTCGGCGCTGCTCGGCGTGGCCGCCGGGAAGTCGCTGCCCGAGGTGAAAGCCGGGGTGGCGCACGTCAACCTGGCGTGGATGCCCGATTTGATCGCCGACCATGCCGGCGTCACCGGCTCGGGTCTGCCCGACAACCTCAGCACCCTCGGCCGCACCGCTCCCGACGTCCTCGTCGGCGCCTGCTGGCCCGCGGTGTTCGCGGTGCTCGGCGCGGCCCGCACCCCGGTCGGAGGTTCGGTCATCGAGGGCATGCTCGACCTGGTCCACCTGGATCACCAGATCGACCTGCTGAGCGAACTGCCTTCCGAGACAAGCATTCTCGTCGTTCGTGCCGAGGGCGGCGCGGTGGTCGACACCGACATGGGCCGCGTGGTCGAGGTCGTGGTGAACATCGGCCTGATCCTGGATCAGGGACTCGACGCCACCCCGCTGGCACGCCTGGTCGAACGCTTCGCCATCCGCGGCCGCAACGGCGCCGGCGAGCTCACCGATCCGCCGCGCGCGGCCGGTGCGGTGTCCGACACCGCCACCGACACCCCGCGCCGCCGTCGCCGCGACGTGCAGATGGCCGCCCCGCGCGCCATGCACGCGTTCGCCGCGGTCTCCGGCGACCACAACCCGATCCACACCTCCGACGCCGCGGCCAAGCTGGCCGGCCTCGGCAGCCCGATCGTGCACGGCATGTGGCTCTCGGCCGCCGCCCAGCACGCGGTGGTCGCGGTGGATCCCGAAAGTTCCGTTCCCGCACGCACTCTCACGGCATGGACCACTCGGTTCCTCGGCATGGTGCGCCCCGGCGCGACCGTGGACGTGCGAGTGGAGCGGATCGCGGTGGACGCGGGCGCCGAGATCGTCGAGGTCTCCTGCCGCGTCGACGGTGACCTGGTCATGACCGCGACCGGGCGCACCGCCGCCCCGAAGACCGTGTACGCCTTCCCGGGCCAGGGCATCCAGCGCAAGGGGATGGGCCTGGACGCGCTGACCCGCTCGAAGGCGGCCAAGCAGGTGTGGGAGCGTGCCGACGCGCACACCCGCGAAGCCCTCGGTTTCTCGATCCTGGCGGTGGTGCGCGACAACCCCACCTACCTCAAGGCGCGTGGCGTCGAACACCGGCACCCCGACGGCGTGCTGCACCTGACCCAGTTCACTCAGGTCGCGATGGCGACGCTGGGTGTCGCGCAGGTCGCGGAACTGCGCGAAGCCGGTGCGTTCGTGGAGGATTCGATGCTGGCCGGTCACTCGGTCGGTGAGTACAACGCCCTGGCCGCCGTGGCCGGTGTGCTGCCGCTGGAAGCCGTGCTCGAGGTGGTGTTCCAGCGTGGCTCGGCCATGCACGAGCTGGTGCCGCGTGACGCGAAGGGCCGCAGCGACTACCGGATGGCCGCCATCCGCCCGTCGCAGATCGGGCTGCCCGACGCCGAGGTGATCGACTTCGTCAACGGCATCGGCGCCCAGGCCGGCGAATTCCTCGAGGTGGTGAACCTCAACCTGCGCGGCGCCCAGTACGCCATCGCGGGTACGGTCGCCGGGCTCGAGGCGCTGGAAACCGAAATCGACCGTCGCCGTGCCGAATTCGGTGGCAAGCGCGCCTTCATCCTGGTGCCCGGCATCGACGTGCCGTTCCACTCTTCGGTGCTGCGCGACGGCGTGCCGGAGTTCCGGCACAAGCTCGAACAGCTGCTGCCCGCCGAGGTGCATCCGGAAGTCCTTGTCGGACGCTACATCCCGAACCTGGTGCCCCGTCCGTTCTCGCTGGATCGCGCCTTCCTCACCGAGATCGCCGAACTCGTGCCGTCGGAGCCCCTGGTGGCCGTGCTGGCCGACTTCGACAACTGGGCTCAGCGCGATGCCGAGCTGTGCCGCGTGGTGCTGATCGAGCTGCTGGCCTGGCAGTTCGCCAGCCCGGTGCGCTGGATCGAGACCCAGGACCTGCTGTTCACCGACACCGCGCACGGCGGCCTCGGCGTCGAGCGTTTCGTCGAGGTGGGCCTCGGCGCCACCCCGACCGTGGCGAACCTGGCCTCGCAGACGCTGAAGCTGCCCGCGTTCGGTGGGACGACGGTGGAGGTCGTCAACGTCGAACGCGACGCGGCGGTCGTGTACTCCACCGACACCGATCCGGCCCCGGTCGACGACATCGACGACACCCCGGTCGAGACCGAAGCCGCACCGACGGCAGCGCCCGTCGCCGCCGCCCCGGTGGCGACCGGTGGCCCCCGCCCCGATGACATCGCCTTCAGCGCCGCCGACGCCACCCGCGTGCTCATCGCGCTGTGGACCAAGCTGCGTATGGACCAGATCGGCCCGGTCGACACCATCGAAGGCCTCTGCGACGGTGTCTCCTCGCGCCGCAACCAGCTGCTCGTCGACCTCGGCGCCGAACTCTCCCTCGGTGCCATCGACGGCGCCGCCGACGCCGACATGGGCGCACTCGCCGCCACCGTCGAACGCCTGGCGCGCACCTACAAGCCCTTCGGCACGGTGCTCACCGATGCCATCGGCGACCACCTGCGCAAGGTCTTCGGCCCGTCGGGCAAGCGGCCAGCCGCCATCACCGACCGGGTCAAGAAGGTCTGGGAACTCGGCGACGGCTGGGCCAGCCACGTCACCGCGGAGGTCTCGCTCGGCACCCGTGAAGGTGCCAGCGTGCGCGGCGGCGACCTCGGCGGTCTCGTCGGCGGTGCGCTCACCGATGCGGCCTCGATCGACGCCGCCATCGACGCCGCTGTGCAGGCTGTGGCCGCACGGCGCGGTGTCGCGGTCTCGATGCCATCGACGGGTGGCGCGGCAGGCGGCACCGTCGACGCGGCGGCGCTCGGCGAGTTCACCGAGCAGATCACCGGACGCGACGGCGTGCTCGCCACCGCGGCGCGAGTCGTGCTCGACCAGCTCGGCCTCAGCGAGAAGGTCAGTGCGCCGGAAGCCACTCCCGACACGCTCGTCGACCTCGTCTCGGCCGAATTGGGCTCGGACTGGCCGCGTTTGGTCGCACCCGCCTTCGATGCCCGCAAGGCCGTGCTCATCGACGACCGCTGGGCCACTGCCCGCGAAGACCTCGCGAAGATGTGGCTCGGCGACGATGCGGCCACCGCGGAGCGGTCGATCGACGGTTTCGTCGGCTCCGGTGAAGCCGTTGCCGCCCAGGCGAACTGGTGGCGTCAGCGGGCCATGCACGAAGCCCGCTCCGTGCTCGCCGGGGTGTACGCGCAGATCTCGAAGGCCGCCCTCGACACCACCGAGCCGGGCCTGTGGTCCGACGACCTCGCCGTGATCACCGGTGCCAGTAAGGGTTCCATCGCGGCCGCGGTCACCGGCAAGCTCCTTTCCGGCGGCGCGACCGTAGTGGTCACCACCTCGGGCCTCAACGACGAGCGGCTGCGGTTCTACCGCTCGCTCTACCGCGACAACGCCCGCCACGGTGCGGCGCTGTGGGTGGTCCCGGCCAACATGGCCTCCTACCAGGATCTCGACGCGCTGATCGACTGGGTCGGCACCGAACAGGTCGACAACGCGGGTGGCGCCAAGATCAAGGTCAAGGACGCGATGACCCCGACGATGCTGCTGCCGTTCGCGGCACCGCGCGTCGCTGGTGACCTCGCCGACGCGGGCGCCCGCGCCGAAATGGAAATGCGGGTCCTGCTCTGGTCGGTGGAACGGCTGATCGGTGGCCTGTCCGCCCTCAACGCCGACCACGATGTCGACGCGAAACTGCATGTGGTGCTGCCGGGTTCGCCCAACCGTGGCCTCTTCGGTGGCGACGGCGCCTACGGTGAATCCAAGGCCGCGCTCGACGCGGTGGTGCTGAAGTGGAAGGCCGAGAAGTCATGGGCCGCGCGCGTCACCCTGGTGCACGCGCTGATCGGCTGGGTGCGCGGCACCGGGCTGATGGGCCACAACGACCCCATGGTCGAGGCCGTCGAAAAGGCGGGCGTGCACACCTGGTCGACCGCCGAGATGGCCGACGAACTGCTCAAGTGGTGCACCTCGCGTGCCCGTCAGGTGACGATCACCG
Source organism: Nocardia sp. A7 (assembly GCF_046549215.1). NCBI lineage: Bacteria > Bacillati > Actinomycetota > Actinomycetes > Mycobacteriales > Nocardiaceae > Nocardia > Nocardia sp. A7. Next base: position 251,039 of record NZ_JAJPWE010000004.1, read on the forward strand.
GACCGCAGCAGATCGACCTCACCGGTGGTCTGGCGCGCGCCAAGCTCGACCTGCCCGCGCTCGCCAAGCAGGCGCAGGAGGCCGCTGCCGAGAAGATCGAAGAAGCCGCTACCGCCGCGACGATCGCCGCACTGCCCGCACCGCCCACGCTGAGTTCGGCACTGCCCGTGCCGGACTGGGCTCCGGTCACCGCGGAACTGAGCGACATGGTCGTCATCGTCGGCGCGGGTGAGCTCGGCCCGTACGGCTCCTCGCGCACCCGCTTCGAGATGGAGGTCGAAGACCAGCTCTCGGCCGCCGGCGTGCTCGAACTGGCCTGGACCACCGGATTGATCCGCTGGGAGAACGAACCCAAGCCGGGCTGGTACGACACCGAATCCGGTGACTTCGTGCCGGAAGCCGAAGTCGCGGAGCGCTATCACGACACCGTCGTCGAACGCTGCGGTGTGCGCCGTTACGAAGACGACGGCGCCATGCTCGACAACGCGGCCCCGCTGCTCACCTCGGTGTTCCTCGACCAGGACCTGTCGTTCACGGTCGCGAACGAAGCCGAGGCGCGCGCCTTCCACACCGCCGATCCCGAGCACACGGTGATCAGCCCGGTGGCGGGTTCGGGCGACTGGACCGTCACCCGTCAGGCGGGCACCGAGATTCGCGTGCCGCGCAAGGCCAAGCTCTCTCGGGTGGTCGGCGGTCAGATCCCGACCGGCTGGGACCCCACCATCTGGGGCGTCTCGGCCGACATGGCCGCCTCGATCGACCGGGTCGCGCTGTGGAACATCGTCTGCACCGTCGACGCGTTCGTCGGCGCGGGCTTCAGCCCCGACGAGCTGATGAGCTGGGTGCACCCGAGCCTGGTGGCCAACACCCAGGGCACCGGCATGGGTGGCATGTCCTCGATGCGCTCGCTCTACGTCGACAACCTGCTCGGCGAACCGCGCCCGAACGACATCCTCCAGGAGGCACTGCCCAACGTCGCACTGGCGCACGTGGTGCAGTCCTACGTCGGCAGCTACGGCGCCATGGTGCACCCGGTCGCGGCGTGCGCCACGGCGGCGGTGTCGGTCGAGGAAGGCGTCGACAAGATCCGGCTCGGTAAGGCCGAGGTCGTGGTCGCCGGTGGGTTCGACGACCTGGGTATCGAAGGCATCGTCGGCTTCGGTGACATGTCGGCCACCGCCGACTCGGCGAGCATGCGCGCCAAGGGAATCAGCGACCGCTACTTCTCCCGCGCCAACGATCGCCGGCGCGGCGGATTCGTGGAATCGCAGGGTGGCGGCACCGTGCTGCTGGCCCGCGGTGACGTGGCCGTGCAGATGGGTCTGCCGGTGCTCGGCGTCGTCGCCTTCGCCCAGTCCTTCGCCGACGGCGTGCACACCTCCATCCCGGCACCGGGTCTCGGTGCGCTGGGTGCGGGGCGTGGCGGGCGCGAGTCGCGACTGGCGGCCGAACTGCGCAAGCTCGGCGTGACCCCCGACGACATCGCGGTGATCTCCAAGCACGACACCTCCACCGCGGCCAACGATCCCAACGAGTCGGAGCTGCACGAGCGGCTCGCGGGCGCGCTGGGTCGCACCGAGGGCGCACCGCTGTTCGTGGTCTCGCAGAAGAGCCTCACCGGCCACGCCAAGGGCGGCGCGGCGGCCTTCCAGCTCATCGGCCTGTGCCAGGTGCTGGAGAACGGTGTGGTGCCGCCGAACCGGAGCCTGGACTGTGTCGACGAGAAGATGGCCGACTACCCGCACCTGGTGTGGGCGCGCGAACCACTGCGCTTCGGCGAGAAGTTCGCGTTGAAGGCGGGTCTGGTGACCTCGCTCGGCTTCGGTCACGTGTCCGGGCTGCTCGCGGTGGTACATCCGCAAGCCTTCCTGGCCGCGATCGAACCGGCCGCGCGGGCGGAGTACCAGGAGCGGGCGCAGACGCGTCAGCTCGCGGGCAGGCAGCGGTTCGCCGAGGCCATGTGTGGCGGGTCGGCACTGTACGAGAAGCCCGCCGATCGTCGCCTCGGTGCCGACGGCACGCCTGCCAAGCAGATTCGTCAGCTCGAGGCCGACATGCTGCTCTCGCCGCAGGCCCGCTTGGACACCGACGGTGTCTACAGCGCGAGCGGATGGGGTTGCGGCACCGGGCAAATCGCCGCGCAGCCGACCGAAGCGTCGTAGGCTGCCGCTTCGTGACGATTCTCGGTATCGGCTTGGACTTGGTGACCATCTCCGAGTTCTCCGAACAGCTACAACGGCCCGGGTCGACCATGCTCAGGGAGACATTCACCGCAGGTGAACGTCGCTACTGCCAGAGCAAGCAGACCGACCCGGCCCGCAGCTTCGCAGCACGATGGGCCGCGAAGGAGGCGGTGCTCAAAGCTTGGGCGTCGTCTCGCTTCGCGCGCAGTCCCCAGATCGGGGACAATCCGTATCCACTGATCGAAGTCGTCAACGACGCGTGGGGCAGGCCGAGCATCAAACTGCACGGCCTCGCCGCGGAATTCCTGCCCCGCGTGCGCGTACACCTGTCCCTGACCCACGACGGTGACACCGCCGCGGCGATGGTGGTGCTGGAAGACCCGGGTGAACTGGCCGACCTGATCGAAGGCCGAAACTAGAACTCGCGGACCGCTACTTCTCCTCGGCGGTCCGCGATTCTTTTTCCGCGACAAGCAGATACGCGACCATCAGCCGCTTGAGTTCGGCGACGGCGTCGGTGTTGGATTGATCTTCCTGCACCGAGAAATTCAGCATCGAGTACACGACGTGCACCAGCACTTCGGCCATCATCGTGCGCCGGGCGCGTGGGGTGCGCGGTGTCAGCGGCCGCAGCATCTGCGAGACGACCGCGGCGAATTCCTTCTCGTGCAGCGCGCCCGTAGCCCGCGTGGACGGGGTCGACTGCATCGCCAACCACACCTCGCGCCGGGACGGGTCGGTGGTCCACAGGTTCGCCATGTGGTCGACGAACTGGTTCATGTGCCGCAACCAGTCCAGCGAGGGCACTTCACCGTGGAAGTCGGCCAGCTCACGGGAAACCGCAACAAGGTCTTGCCGATTGAGCTCGCAGACGATCACGTACTTGTTGGCGAAGAACTGGTACAGCGTGCCGATCGGCACCTCGGCGCGTTGCGCGACCTCTTCACAGGTGAACGATTCGAAGCCCACCTCGGTGAGCAGTTCGCGCGAGGACGCCAGCAGCGCGTCGAACTTGCGCTTGCTGCGCTCCTGGGTCGGCCGCTTGCGCGGCATCAGCTCTTGCGGGTCGTCCTGCAATTCCAGCGCAGGGTCCGGACGGCTCTGCGGTGACCGGGCCTGCGCGTGTACTTCCACCCATCCAGGCTAGCGGTATACACACATCCGCGATACGACTCTGTCGACAGCGTGTCAACAACTGGTCCATATCCCGACCCATCCACCGGCTGACCGGTGACGAATCATCAGATAAGTGTGCGTCTATCTGCATGCTTGTTCGCGGCTGGACAGTTCACGCCGCACCAGACCTACCGCGAAGTGACGGACCCTGTGCGGTCCCGTCCCGCACCGTTTCGCACAGGGGAAGGCAAGACTTGTGGCAACAGGATCTGTGGTAACCCTCGGCGTCAGCACCGAGCGGGGAGCCGTGCACGCGGTGGCGTTCACCGACTCGGGCGTCACTCTCTCGGATCGGATGCTGCTGCGGCGCACTGTCCGTGCCGGGGGCGACGGGAAGGCCGACGTGGCGGCGGCGGTACACACCGCGCTGGACGCGATCGCGGCCGAACTCGACAACGAGCACGAGATCGCCGGGGTGGCAGTGAGTTACCGCGACGCGAACGAGCGGCGCGCGATCGTCACCCGTCTGGCGGAGACCGAATGGGGTACGGCCTCGCTGGTTTCGGCGAAATCGGCGCATCTGTTCGTCGCGGGCGCGATGACCTGGCTCGACGAGTTCGACAACCTGCTCGTCTACGAGGCGGTGCCGGGCCACCAGGCGATGACACTGATCGACCAGGGTCGCCACCGCGTCCTCGCCGCCTACTCACAAACCGGCGCGCCGACACCCGACGCCTTGCGTGCGGGGGTGTCGTCAGCGTGGGATCAGTTCGAGGCGGCGTCGGTGAAGCCCGGCGCGGTGGTGCTGATCGGCTCGTCGTCGGACGCGCCCGCGGTGCGCGACGCGGTCGCCGGATTCGGCGTGCCCGTGCTGCCGTGTCGGTTGGCGCCGTTCGCGCCCGCTGCCGGTGCCGCGCTGGTCGCGCTCGGTGACGCGGTCGTGGTGCCGATCTCGGCCGGCTCGCGGTCCAAGCGGGGGACCGCGATGGTCGCCGCGGCGGCGAGTGTGTTCGTGGGCGGGCTCGTCGCGGGTGGTTCGTACGCGGTGATCAACGGCGGGTCGCCCGCGGTCGACAACACCGCCGTGTCGTCGGAGCCCGGCGTCGCGTCGGCGCCGATGGTTCCGCAAGCCCCCCAGACGCATGACGCCGCCTCGGTCGAGTCGGGGTCGAGCGGCGGTGTGGGGTCCGGCAGCGGATTGCAGGTGAGCCCGGCCGAAGAGTCGCCCACCTCGCCCTACGAGACGGTGTCGCCGAATCCGCAACTGGTGAACCCGGGTGAGTTCCCCCTCGACTACCCGACCCAGCTGTACGGGGACGCGCCACAGGAAGATCCGCTCCCGCTCGAACCCGCTCTTCCCGCGGTTCCGCAGATTCCCGCCGCCGCACCGACTCTGCCCGGCACCGGCATTCCGCTCGGGATGCAGCCCGCGCAGGCGCCCATGCCTGCGGGCCCGGACACGGCGTCCGCCGACTGATCGGTTCCACAACGAAGGGGGCAGCGCACGCGCTGCCCCCTTCGTTGCTTTCAGACGCTGGTGTGGCGCCGGAACAGCGCGCCCGCCGCGATGTACCCGACGAGCCCGATGCCCGCACACCACAGCACCGCGAGAACCCAGCTGTTGCCGATCGGTGTGCCCATCAACAGACCGCGCAGTGTCTCGATCACCGGGGTCACCGGCTGATTCTCGGCGTACCAGTGCAGCCAGGTCGGCATCGACGAGGTCGGCACGAACGCCGAGCTCACATACGGCAGGAACATGAACACGAACGTGAAGCCATTGGCCGCCTCCGGATTTCGCGCGACCAAGCCCAATGCGGCGGCCAACCAGGACAGCGCGAACACGAACATCGCCAGCACGCCGAACACGCCGAGCCAGCGCAGCGGATCGGTGGTCGGCCGGAAACCGAGTGCTACCGCCACCACGATCACGATCCCCGAGGTGATCAGATTGCGGACCACGCTCTCGGCGACGTGCCCGGTGAGCACCGCGGACCGGGCGATGGCCATGGTGCGGAACCGGTCGATGATGCCCTCGGCCACGTCGGTCGACAGGGCGATCGCGGTGGTGGACGCGCCGAAACTCGCACACAGCAGGATGATTCCGGGTACCACGTAGTCGATGTAGGCACCGGGGCCGACGTCCATGGCGCCACCGAAGACGAACACGAACATCAGCAGGATCATCACCGGCAGCACGACCGTCATGATCATGGTGTCGGGGCTGCGCAGGGTGCGGCGGATATTGCGGTCCAGCATCGTGGCCGAATCCTGCAGGGTACGAGTGGCATTCATGCTGCGACCTCGGTTCGTCCGGGCTGACCGGTCAATGCGAAGAACACATCGTCGAGGTCGGGAGTGTGCACGGTCAGTTGCTCGATCGCGATGTCGAGTTCGGCGAAACGGTCGAGTAGCTGCTTGATCTCGGCGGCGCTACCGTCCGACGGCACCTGCAGGGTCAGCTGTTCGGGATCGGGATGGGCACCGGCACCGGCGTCGAGTGCGCGGGTCGCGGCACTCAGCAGGCCACGGTCGGCGAAGCGGAACTGGATGTGCCCGCCCGGCACCAGGCGCTTGAGTTCTTCCGGGGTGCCGTCGGCGACGATCCGGCCGTGGTCGAGCACGGCGATCCGGTCGGCGAGCTGATCGGCCTCTTCCAGGTACTGCGTGGTGAGCAGGATGGTTGTCCCCTCGGCCGCGAGTTGCCTGATGGCCGACCACAGATCGCGTCGGCTCCGCGGGTCGAGGCCGGTCGTCGGCTCGTCGAGGAAGACCATGCGCGGCTTGCCCATCAGGCTCATCGCGAGGTCGAGTCTGCGCCGCATGCCGCCCGAGTAGGAGGCGACCGGCTTGTCGGCGGCGTCGACCAGGTCGAAGCGTTCGAGGAGTTCGGCGCCGAGGCGTCGGGTCTCGTTCTTGCCGAGGTGCAGCAGCCTGCCGGTGAGGCGCAGGTTCTCGGCGCCGGTGAGGACCCCGTCGACGGCGGCGTACTGACCGGTGACGCCGATCATGCGCCGGATCGTATCGGGGGCTTCCGCCAGATCGTGTTCGAAGAGTGTCACTTCGCCGCGATCGGGCTGGATGAGGGTGGCCAGGATGCGGACCAGGGTGGTCTTTCCCGCACCGTTGGGTCCGAGCAGGGCGAAGACGGTGCCCGCGGTGATGTCGAGGTCGAGGTCGTCCAGGACGACGTGGGAACCGAAGGCCTTGTGCAATCGACGGATCGAGAGGGCGGGCGGGTGGTCGGGGGTCATGGTGCGCTCCGATCGAAAAACTGTTTATATAATAAACACAGTTTATAGGCTAAACAGTTCTTGAGCGCAAGAGCGGGCGGGTTACAGTCGACGGGAGCAGAGGAGGCAGATGACGACACCCGGCGACATGGCGCTACCGAAAGCGGTCGAGCTGATGTGGGGCCGCGAACAAGCAGGCGGCCGGGGCCCCAAACGTGGGCTCACTCTGGAACAGATCCTCGACGCCGCGACCGAAGTGGCCGATGCGGAGGGGTTCGCGGCGCTGTCGATGAACCGGGTCGCGAAGCAGCTCGGCTTCACCGCCATGTCGCTGTACCGGTATGTCGACAGCAAGAACACGCTGGTCGACCTGCTGATGGACCGCGTTGTCGGCCCACCGCCCGAGATTGCCGCCGGCACTCCGTGGCGGGTGGGCCTCGAACAGTGGGCTCGTGCCGAGTTCGAACGTCTCGGCCGTCATTCGTGGTGGCTGGACATCCCGCTGAGTCGGCCACCGATGGGGCCGAACAATATGGCCTGGCTGGAGACCGCGTTGCAGGTGCTCGCGCAGGCGCGGGCGCCGGAGGCGATCAAGCTCCAGCTGGTGATGAACGCGTCGATGTTCGTGGTCGGAAAACGGCGGTTCCTGCGGGACCTGCAGCAGGAAGAGGGCGGTGACTTCGCCTCGGTGATGACCAGGGTGCTCGACCCGCAGCGCTTCCCCTCGGTGTCGGCCGCCCTCTCCAACGCCGCGTTCGAAGATGGCGACATCGATTGGGAGAAGGCCGATTTCGAGTTCGGCCTGGCCCGTTTGCTCGACGGTTACGAGGTCTTCATCGCCACCTTCGGAGACTAGACCGACAGATCGCGGCGCAACTTGGCAACGTGGCCGGTGGCCCGCACGTTGTACTGGGCGACCTCGATCTTGCCTTCCTCATCGACCACGAAGGTCGAGCGGATCACGCCGGTCACGGTCTTGCCGTACATCATCTTCTCGCCGAACGCGCCCCATCCTTTGAGCACCTCGCGCTCGGGATCCGAGAGCAGCGGGAAGGTCAGGCCCTCGTTGTCGCGGAACTTGGCCAGCTTGGCGGGCTTGTCGGGCGAGATGCCGAGCACCTCGAGGCCTGCGCCGCCCAACTCGGCCAGGCTGTCGCGGAAATCGCAGGCCTGCTTGGTGCAGCCGGGCGTGCTGGCGGCGGGGTAGAAATAGACGATCACCTTGCGGCCGCGGTAGTCCGACAGCGACACGTCCTTGCCGTCGGCGTCGGGCAGCGTGAATTCGGGGGCGGTGTCTCCGGGGGAGAGGCGATGGTTGTCGGTCACCACCGCACGGTAACCGACCGGGTCCGCGCGGCGCATGGATAGACTCGGTGACGAGCAGTAGACATTTACCTGGAGGTGACGGTGGCCAAGGACGACACCGACCGGATCGAACGCGAGATCGAGATCGCGCGTACCCGGTTGGCGACCACGCTCGACGAACTGGCGGTGCGCGCGGATCCGCAACGGATCGCGGACGACACCAAGACGATGGTGATCGCCAAGTTCAACGAGCCGAAGGTCAAATACACGCTGATCGGAGCGGGCGCCCTGGTGGCAGGCCTGGTTCTGATCAAGATCTTCCGCCGCTGAATCAGTAGGCCGGACAACAAAAAACACCCGATGTGCCAACGAGTCACATCGGGTGTTTTTTGTGTTTCTACTGCGTGGGGCAGGCCAGGCCGTCGCCGTCGGGATCGAGGTGGGGGGAGTAGCCCGCCTCGCCACGGAACAGCGGCGCGCGGCCGGCGGCCATTGCGTCGTCGCAGCTGCGGAACGCCCCGCCCGCGGAACCGGACTGGACCAGATTGGCCGAGCCGGTCGCGCCGAGAAGGGAGTCGAAGCTGGACGATCCGGTGCCCGCCGAGCCCGCGAACGGGTTGGCGCCGGCGACGGGAGCGGCGATCAGGGCGAGCCCTACGGCGGCGAGGCTGACGGTGAGCCGACGAACGTTCATGAATTCCTCTATGTCTGCTGCGGTTCGGGAGTGGTCACGGCCACGATGTGGCCGGTAGGCCCCGTCCACCTTGGTGACGGGGCGACCGATTGTCAACCGCACCCGACCCGAGAATTCGCCGAAACTCGCGGTTGGTTATTCGCCCAGCCTGCGCCCGGTCAGGTGTTCGGCCGGGATGGTGCCCATGCGCCCCGCGTTGAAATCCTCCATCGCCTCGATGATTTCCTCGCGCGTGTTCATCACGAACGGACCGTATTGAATCACCGGTTCGCGCAACGGAGTTCCACCGAGCAGCAGTACCTCGAGATCGCCGGTGTTGCTGTGCTGGGTGCGGTCGGCGGTCAGCGTGATGGCGTCGCCCTTGCCGAAGACCACCAGTTGTCCGGCGCTGATCGGCCTGCGATCGACACCCACCGTGCCGCTGCCCGACAGGACATAGGCCATCGCGGTGAAGTCCTTGGGCCACGGTGTCTCCAGTTGGGCGCCGGGGACGAGGGAGGCGTGGGCGTAGGCGATCGGGGTGTAGGTGGAACCGGGGCCGGCGAAACCGGCGACCTCACCGGCGATGACGCGCACGAGCGCACCACCGTCGTGGGAGCTGACGAGGGTCAGTTCGCTCGCCCGCAGGTCCTGGTAGCGCGGGGTGGCGAACTTGTTCGCCCGCGGCAGGTTCACCCACAGCTGGATTCCGTGAAACGTGCCGCCGGAGATCACGAGCTTCTCCTCGGGCAGTTCGTCGTGCAGCATGCCCGAGCCCGCGGTCATCCACTGGGTGTCGCCCTCGCTGATCACACCGCCGCCACCTTGGGAATCGTGGTGGACCATGGTGCCGTCGAGCATGTACGTGACGGTCTCGAAGCCGCGGTGGGGATGCCACGGGGCGCCCTTGGCCTCGTACGGTTCGTAGGCCACCGGGCCCATCTGGTCGAGCAGGATGAACGGGTCGGCCGAGCGCAGGTCGACGCTGGGGAACGGCCTGGTCACCTCGAATCCGGCGCCTTCTTGCTGGCGGGCTGCGGTGACGATCTGGCGAACCGGTCGCTGGGTCTCGGTGACATCGGGACGGGGCAGCCGGGGCAGCACCATGATGTCGTCGACGGTGATAGCTGGCATTGGGGTGCCTCCTGGAAGCGCTGTCGTTTGGTTTCCATGTCAACCAACTGCCCCCTAGAATCATTCCCGTGCCCCGATGGTTGTCCGAAGAAGAGCAGCAGACCTGGCAGTCCTACATCCAGATGCGCCAGCGGCTCGACGCCGTCCTGGCCGCGGGCCTGGGTGAACACGGACTGTCGATGTCCGACTACGAGCTGTTGGTGCCGTTGTCGGCGGCAGCGGGCGGATGCCTGCGGGCCAAGGAGCTGGCGGCCGAGGTCTGCTGGGACAAGTCCAGGTTGTCCAAGCAACTGGCCAGGATGGCGACGCGCGGGCTCGTTGACCGAGTGCCTGCCGAGGACGACGCACGCGGCATCGTCGTGTCGTTGACCGAGGCCGGACGCAAGGTGTTGCGCGAAGCCGCGCCCGAGCATGTCGAATTGGTGCGGGAGTTGTTCGTCGACCGGATGACCGACGCGGAAAGCGCCGCGGTCCGCTCGCTGGCGGAGAAGGTGATACTGGCCAGCGAGAGCCGAAGTGGCGCGCCGAGTTGATGATTCGTGATCGGGCCGTCTCGCCATGGCGGTAGGTCGAGCTATGTCCGATGATGGTCGTGATCGCATCGGCGTGCCTTGGCGGTAGGTTGAGCTATGCCTATCGCCTCGCTCAACGGCATCCAGCTCAGTTACGACGTCACCGGTTCGGGACCGCTTGTCCTGCTCGTGATGGGTAGTGGGAGCCCCGGTCGTGTCTGGCGCACCTATCAGGTGCCCGCCCTGGTCAAGGCCGGGTTCACCGTCGCCACTGTCGACAATCGGGGGATCGCGCCCTCGTCGGAGTCGGCTTCCGGGATCACCATGGCGCAGTTGGTCGGCGATACCGCCGCGTTGATCGAGCACCTCGGTGCTCCGGCGCATGTGGTCGGCACCTCGATGGGGTCACGGATCGTCGCCGAACTCGCGCTCGCCCGCCCGGAACTGGTTCGCAAGGCGGTCATGTTCGCCGCCACCGCGCGCCCGAATCCGGTGACGAGCACGCTCAGCAAGGGCGAGCAGGCGTTGTTCGACAAGGGGATTCAGCTGCCGCCGGAGTACGCGGCCGCGGTCAAGGCGATGCAGAATCTGTCGCCGCACACCCTGGCGGATCCGGCCAAGGCGCAGGAGTGGCTCGATATCTTCGAATTCACCGCGGGGAAGGGAACTCCAGGGACTCGGGCGCAGGCGGGGATGGATCGATCGCAGGATCGGCGGGCGGCCTATCGGGGGATCTCGGTGCCCAGTTTGGTGGTCGGGTTCGCGGATGATCAGATGGTGCCGCCGCGGTTTTGCCGGGAGGTCGCCGAGGCGATTCCGACGGCTACCTATACCGAGATCGAGCGTTGCGGCCACTACGGGTACCTGGAGCGGCCCGATGAGGTCAATCGCGTGCTGATCGAATTCCTATCCGCTGCTCGATAATTCACCACGTACAAGGATCACCGCATGACTGATTGGTTGAACTGTCCCGCCTGTGACGACAAGTACATCTACAAAGAGATGAACGGGACGTGGGTGTGTACCAACTGCGCCAACATGTGGGGTCTGTCCGCGGTCCCGGATCTCGAATAGCTGTCAGCTGGTCGTCAGTACTGATGCCGCGGTGGCGGCGATCGCGGTGGCGAGGGCGGTGAGGGCGGGGGAGTGGAGCTTCCACTGCTGCCAGTACAGCGGGACGTCGATGTGGGAGTCGCCGTCGATATTGACCAAAGTGCCAGCAGTGCAGTCTTTCTCGATCTGCAGGTCGGGAAGCATGCCCCAGCCGAGGCCGAGCCGCACCGCATCGACGAAGGCGCTCGACGACGGGACGTAATGACCCGGCGGATCGACCTGGCGACGGGTGCGCCGGCGTAGTTGGCGGAGCTGGAGATCGTCCTTGCGATCGAAGTGCACGACGGGGGCGCGGGTGTACGCGGCGGCGGTCGGGCCGTCCGGGAACCAGGTGCGGACGAATTGCGGTGTCGCCGTAGGGCGGTAGCGCATCGCGCCGAGCGGGGTCACGGTGCAGCCCTGGACCGGTGTCGCGGTCGCGGTGATCGCGGCCGTCACGGTGCCGTCGCGCAGCAGACGGGTGGTGTGCTCCTCGTCTTCGCGGTGCAGGTCGAAGGTGATGCCGGCGGGCACACGCGCGAGCGCGGGCATCACCCAGGATTCGAGGGAGTCGGCGTTGACGGCGATCGGAATGCGGATCGGCCGGTCGGCGGGGCGGTCGGCATCGCCGAGTTCGCGCGCGGTGTCGCCCGCGAGCAGTTCCACCTGTCGGGCCAGACGCAGCACCGCTAGCCCGGATTCGGTGGGGCGCACCGGTTTCGAACGTTGCACCAGTACCCGCCCGGCCGACTCCTCCAGCGCTTTGATCCGCTGGCTGATCGCCGACGGGGTGAGGTTGAGTCGGCGCGCGGCCGCGTCGAAGGTGCCTTCGGTGAGGACGGCATTGAGCGCGCGCAACTGGTCCAGTTGGAGGTCCACCTGAACAATTCTAATGGTAGTGAAGAATCATTAGCTGGACTGAAAATTGACGGCCTCTTAACGTCGATGCGGTGACGGCATCATCGGCGGCGCTGGCCGCCCTCTCCGGATTGGGTTTCGGCCTCTCGCTCATCGTGGCGATCGGCGCGCAGAACGCGTTCGTGCTGCGCCAAGGGGTGCGTGGGCAACACGTGTTGCCGGTGATCGCGGTGTGCGCGGTGTCCGACATGGTGTTGATCGCGGCGGGTGTGGCCGGGTTCGGGACGATAGTCGAGTCGTTTCCGGCGGTGCTGACCATTGCCCGGTACGCGGGGGCGGCCTTCCTGATCGGCTACGCGCTGCTGGCGGCTCGGCGCGCACTCGGTTCGTCGGCCTTGATCGCCGAAGCGGCGGGCGCCTCGGTAGCCGTCGGCGCGTCCGTGCTCACCTGCCTGGCGCTGACCTGGCTCAATCCGCACGTGTATCTCGACACACTGGTCCTGCTCGGCTCCTTCGCCAGTACCTACGCGTCGCCTGATCGCTGGTTCCTGGCCGCGGGCGCCATGCTCGCCAGCGTGCTCTGGTTCGTCGCCCTCGGCTACGGAGCTCGCCGGCTGGGTCCGCTCTTCGCGCGCCCGATCGCCTGGCGGGTGCTCGATTCGCTGATCGCCGTGATCATGCTCGCACTGGCCATCGGGCTGCTGCTCGCCTGAGGTGACCTGCTAGGACTCCGCCGCCCAAGGCTTCACCGGCGGTTTCACCCACAGCAGCTTCTCGTCGGCGTGGGTACGGACCGCGGCCGAATGCTCGGGGTGGCGGGCCGCCCACGCGTCCTTCTGGTCGAGCAGGTCGGCTACCACCTGCCAGGTCTCGCCGGTGCTCGGTGGGTTGGTGTCAGCGGCGCGGGCCAGCTTGCGCAGGGTGGTCGCGGGCAGGGCGAGCAGTTCGGCGCTGCGGATGTCACGTGACCACACGTAGGCGGCCATCCGGCGGGCCTTGGCGACGCGGCTGGCGGTGGCCGCGTCGGAATGCGCGTGATCGGGTGCCTGATCGGCGCTGTCTGGCACGACGGCGATTCTACGACGAACGCCCGCGCTCCGGTCGACACGATGACCGGGGCGCGGGCGTTCGCCCGTCAGATGGTTCAGGAGGCGCGGTGGACGACTCAGTAAGCGGAGTTCACATTGTCCATGGAGCCGTAGCGCTGCGCGGCGTAGTTGCAGGCCGCGACGATGTTGGACACCGGGTTCCAGACGTCGAAGGGGGTGCCGTCGACGTGGTAGGTCGCGAAGGTGGGGTCGATCACCTGCAGCAGGCCCTTGGAGGGGATGCCGTTGATCGCGTTGATGTCCCAGAGGTTGATCGCCTGGGGGTTGCCGGTCGACTCGCGCATGATGTTGCGGTGGATGCCCTCGTAGCTGCCGGGGATGCCCTTGGCGGCCATGATGTCGAGCGCTTCGCTGATCCAGCCGTGCAGGTCGTTGCTGTAGACCTTGGGCGCGGGGGCGGGCTCGGGCATCGGGGCCGGTGCTGCCTCGGGAGCCGGTGCGGGGGCGGGAGCAGCGGCCTCCGGCGCGGGGGCCGGTGCCGGGATGGCCTGGATGGCGGGTGCGGCGGCGGCGGGGATGTTCTCCGCCTGCTCGACGACCATGGCGGCACGCTCGGGAACGCTGTCATCGGCGAACGAGACGGCGGAGGACGCGGCTACGGCGACCAGACCGACCGCGGCGACTGCCACGGTGAACGCCTCACGGCGCGAGCGACGGCCGATAACGGTGCTGAGCTTGTCTTTAGTGAGCATTGCTTTTCTGTTCCTTCATCTCTGTCTGGCGACGCAGGCCCTGGTTGAGGGCGCGTTGGATCGCGCAGCGCGCACGGGAGTGCCACGCCGGTCAGGCGATGCGTTGTTTCTGTCTGTGTATGGGAAGGTGCGACACTGTCGGGGGACGAACGCTCGATGGCAGTTCATCGCTGGCGCCGCACGGTGCTCCACAGCTGGCTGCGGGGAGACCACGCGCTGTTCGGTGCTTTCGGAGGTTGGATACTTCCGGGCTAACCAAACCGCAGGTCCGTTTGTGACCTGATGACAGAATGGTCACGAAGGGTTAACGCAAGGTAAACGAAACTTGAACGGCAAACGTTGCCGATCTTGTTTCATTGCGGGGCAGTTGCGGAATCGTTATGTATGCAGGAGGTTTAGAACCCTGATCTGCGTGTCGGCCATCACAAAAAAAGTTTGCCCGAATCAGGTTTCGCGGGGGTTTGCGCAGCTCGGAGGAGTCCGAATCGGCGCCCTAGCGCTCAGGTGCCTGCTTGTACATGATGGTTCGATAACGAGATCGTGACCGTTGTCCGACCTACTCCACCGAGCAGAAAGACCGCATCCCGGCAGTTGTGGTAACTGCCGGGATGCGGTCTGTTGTGCGCCATCAGGGACTTGAACCCCGAACCCGCTGATTAAGAGTCAGCTGCTCTGCCAATTGAGCTAATGGCGCGTGTTTTTGTTCTTTGCCCCGTCTCCGGTGCGGAACAAACATTAGCAGGCCCCGGGGCGGAAAGTGAAATCGGGCGCTGACCAGCAACGATGTGGCATTCCGGGCGTTGTTAACGCCGACGGCCCTCGCACGTATCTAACGATTGTGACTTGGTCGTGTCGCGGGGGCTTTCCCGTTGGACGTGGCCGGGCAAGCTGGCAGAATGGGCGAGACGTCGAGTTCGTAACGCCCCCCGCTTACACGGATGGCTCTAGCGATTCGGTCGGTGGGATCTGCGGCGCACTGTAATCGCGTCGGTACGGAAACGGGGTTGACATGGGTAAGAAGCGGGGGCGACCTCGGTCGCTGCGGACGATCGTTCCGGTGGTGCTGCTGGCGGTATTCGCCCTGGGGGCGTCGGCGTGCTCGGCTGCCGAGGGTGCCGGTGTTGAGGTGGCGATCGATCGCAACCCTCTCGCCGAGCTGATCAAGCCGAAACTGGTCTCGACCATCAAGGACGGGCAGGTCGGCGTCTCGCCCGGCATGCCGATGGCCTTCCAGGTCGAAGACGGCAAGTTCACCGACGTCACGCTGACCAATCAGCAGGGCACCACGGTCGCGGGCCAGCTCGCCGCGGACGGGCGGTCCTGGTCGACCGCAGAGGTGCTCGGCTACGGCAAGACCTACAAGCTCACGGCCTCGGCCATCGGACTCGGTGGCGCGAACTCCTCGACCCTGAGCTTCACCACCAGCTCGCCGAAGAGCCAGACCAAGCCGTACCTGCTGCCCGGCGAGGGCGATGTGGTCGGTATCGGTCAGCCGGTGGCGATCCAATTCGACGAGAACATTCCCGACCGCAGGGCCGCGCAGGAGGCCATCAAGATCACCACCGAGCCCGCGGTCGAGGGTGCGTTCTACTGGGTGAACAATCGCGAAGTGCGGTGGCGCCCAGAGCATTACTGGGCACCGGGCACCAAGGTGACCGTCGATGTGAACGTCTACGGCAAGGACCTGGGCAAGGGTCTGTACGGCCAGGACAACATCCACTCGTTCTTCACCATCGGCGACGCGGTGATCTTCACCGCCGACGACAACACCAAGCAGGTGACGGTGGAGAAGAACGGTCAGGTGATCATGACGATGCCGACCTCGATGGGTAAGGACAGCACGCCCACCGACAACGGCGTGTACATCGTCAGCGACCGGCACGAGAAGATCGTCATGGATTCGTCGACCTACGGTGTGGCGGTGAACTCGTCCGACGGGTACCGCACCCCGGTCGACTACGCGACGCGAATCTCCTACAGCGGCATCTTCTTCCACTCGGCGCCGTGGTCGGTGGGGCAGCAGGGTTACTCCAATGCCAGCCACGGCTGCTTGAATCTGAGTCCGGCGAACGCGCGCTGGGTGTACGAGAACGCCAAGCGTGGCGACATCACCATCATCAAGAACACGGTCGGCGGCACCCTGTCCGGTGTCGACGGGCTGGGTGACTGGAACATCGCGTGGCCGGAATGGAAGGCGGGCAACGCCGACGCTCCGTAGTCGCGTTACGCACGAACAGCGAAGGGGCACGGGAAGTTTCCGGTGCCCCTTCGCTGTTGTCTCAGATCGGGGTCGGGAGGTTGCGGCAGTCCATCATCGCCTCGCCCGCGACGGCGAGTGCGCTGCCGAACGCGCCGCACAGGATGCGTCCACCGAACAGCAGGCGGTCGAGGTTGGGCAGGCCGGCCGAGCCGGTGCCGGAGGAGCCGGTGGTCTCGAGGCCGGTGGTGGAGCCGCTCTGGGCAGAGCCGGACCCGGGCTGCTCGTTCGGCAGACCGAAGTCGCCGACCGGAGTCTCTGCCGTGAAGTCGGTGAGGGGCAGGCCGGGCGAGGCCGCCGCGGTACCTGCGACGGGGCCGAGCACGGTGGCGGCCGCGAGGATGGCGACGACGGTGGAACGCTTCATCAAGGGGTCTTTCCGGTCGAGCGCTGACGCTGTGGCGAGATCTGCCCCACATCTGGGCAGCGGTCCAAAGTGTAGCGGTCAAACGTGATGTACGTCATGGTGGTGCGGGTTATCCAGTGGCGGCCAAGTCCGGTTCGTCGCGGTGGATCTCGGACGCGACGCTCAGGTGGTCGACGACCACTCTGCGCGCGCCGCAGCGGCAGCGTTGATAGGCCACGATGCCTTCGCTGGTCCGGTGGCTCGACTCGATCTGCCAGGTGTGTGTGGGGTGGCTGCTCATGATCCGAGTCTGATGTAATGGCATTGTGCATTACAACCATTACGGACGGGAGCCGGTGCTGCTCGGCGTCGATCTGCTCAATGATCCGTGTTCGACTGTCGCGGAGTTGGCGCGGCGTTGTGCAGACGCGGGTTTGGTGCTGAGTGCGCCGGTGTCAGCGGCGGATCTCGCGTCGGTGACGGCCTTTCTCGGGCGTTGGCGCGCGGTGGTGGAGTGTGCGGACCGCGCCGAGCGGGCGGCGCTGCTCAATGTGTTGCTGGCCGAGTACGCGTCGCCGCCCCGCCTGACCGACCACGTGGGCGACGGCTGGCACCTGCATTTCCGGCCACCCGAGGTGCCGACCGACCGCCAGATCGCGGCGATGATCACCGTCGGCACCGCCCTGCACCTGACGGGTCTCGGCATGGACCGTTTGGGCGCCTGCGCGGCCGAGGGGTGCTCCCAGGTGTACGCCGACATCTCGCGCAACGGCAGACAACGGTTCTGCAGCCCGGCCTGCGCGAACCGGTCGGCCGTCCGCAGGCACCGCGCGAGCCGCGCAACCACTGACGGCCGTCCGGCGGATGTCACTCCCTGACGCGGCCAGCCCTTCGCGGGACCGCGTGCGGCGAACACCCGGTCCCGCGAAAGGGCGGCACGCCGTCGGACGGCTCGTGTTCGTGGTCAGCCCTGGACGGGGAAGTTGGCGCGCAAGACATTTCGCGGGTCGCGGGCCCGCTTGATCTCGCGGAGGCGTTCCAGGGTGGCTGTGTCGAAGGCGGCCTCGGCCGATTCGCCGGGCGCGAGGAAGGTGTAGGGCTTCTTGCCGGTGACGTGGGTGCCGAGGTTGTCGATGATGGTGGTGAAGGCCGCCTTGACGTCGTCGATCAGGTGGGGCAGGCCGAGGCCGAGCAGATACAGGGCGTAGGGCTCGGTGACCGGGCCGCGGGCGCCGTGATCACGCGTGGTGTCGGCGAGGGCACCGCCGAGGGCGCGGATCTGGATGTTGAGCAGGGGTGCGACCGGTGCGTCGATGAGGGTTTTGACGACTTCGTCGTCCAGGTCGGTGAGCAGTTCGCCGCGCGAGAGCGAAGGGCTGGGGTCGGTGGGCTCGGCGGTGATGGTGCCGATCTTGTCGGGGGTCATGGTGGTGCGGGTGTCGGCGAGTGCGCCGGTGACGGTGTCGAGGCGGCGGGTCAGTTCGCGGCCGTGAGCTTCGTCGCCGAGGTAGGCGAAGTCGAGCGCGACGGTCGGGGCGGCGCCGGGAATCTGGTAGCGCTGCAACCACACTGAGAGCTCCGGCGGTGCGTCGGCGGTGAGTTCGGTGAAGACGTCGAACACCTCGCTGGTGCGTTCGGCCGACCAGCTCACCCGGCCGCCGTAGAGCTGCGGCAGGTCGAACAGGTCGATCTCGAGTGCGGTGACGATCGCGAAGTCGCCGCCGCCGCCGCGCAGTGCCCAGAACAGCTCGGGATCGGTGTCGGCGCTCACCCGGCCGCGTCGGCCGTCGGCGTCGACGATCTCGAACGCTCGGACCGCGTCGGCCGCCCAACCGTGTCGACGGGCGAGCCAGCCGAAGCCACCACCGAGGGTGTATCCGGTGACGCCGACCACGGGATTGCTGCCTGCCAGACCGCTGAGTCCGTGTGCGGCGGCCGCGGTCTGCACGGCACCCCACTGGGCGCCGGAACCGATGCGGGCCACCCGCTGGGCCGGGTCGACGGCGATGGTGGCGAGTCGTCCGGTGCGCACGAGGATCGCGTCGTCGATGTCGCCGGTCGCGCCGTGGCCGGTGGGTTGGGTCACCACCGCGCGGCCCGCGCGGTTGGCGTAGCGCACGACATTCGCGAGGTCGTCGGCGTCGGCGACCTCGATGACGGCCGCCACCGACTGGGCGATAGCGGTGTTCCAGGGGCGGGCGGCGAGGTCGAAGGCCGGATCCCCTGGCAGGAGGACGTTTCCCTGGATCTCGGTGCGTAGATCGTTGATGCTCATACCCGGTAGACGACATGGGGCCCGCGAGTGTGACATCCGGCCCGGACAGCGAAGAAGGCCCGGTCCTGGAGGACCGGGCCTTCTCTTCGGGGTGACCGACGGGACTCGAACCCGCGACATCCAGGATCACAACCTGGTGCTCTACCAACTGAACTACGGTCACCATCACCGGTGAATCACCGGCGCCGTCGATATTAGCGTGAGTTAGGCGTCAGGCCCTAATCGGCTGGTAGATGGCTTGAGCCGGTGACATCCACGGCCTCGGTGGCTGCCTGCGCGGCGGCCGCGATCTCGGTGGTCGAGGGGCCGGGCAGCGGCACGAACGCGGTGCGGCGGTAGTACTCGAGCTCGCGGATGGATTCCTTGATGTCGGCCAGCGCGCGGTGGGCGAGGCCCTTCTCCGGCTGACCGAAGTAGATACGCGGGTACCAGCGCCTGCACAGTTCCTTGATCGAGCTCACGTCGACCATCCGGTAGTGCAGGTGCGCGTCGAGTTCGGGCATGTCGCGGGCGATGAAACCGCGATCGGTGCCGATGGAGTTACCGCACAGCGGCACCGTGCGCGCGGTGGGCGCGTACTCGCGGATGTAGTCGAGCACCTGCTGCTGGGCCTGCTCGAGGGTGACGGTGGAACGCCGAACCTCTTCGGTCAGACCGGATTTCGCGTGCATGGTGGCGACGACCGGCGGCATGCAGGCCAGCGCGGCGTCGTCGGCGTGGATGACGATGTCGACACCGTCACCGAGAATGTTGAGGTCGCTGTCGGTTACGAGCGCGGCGATCTCGATCAGCTTGTCGCTGTCGAGACGGAGCCCCGTCATCTCGCAATCCATCCAGACCAATAGTTTGTCGGACACCGCGCCACCCTAACGGGGTGGGCGCGAACCTCGTCGTCAGGTGTGTCGTGTGGGCGAGGCGAGCCGGGTTTGCCGACGACATCGGCGGATGTCCGCTACCCGGGTGACCGGCCCGGATACAGTTTGCCTGGAATTCCCCGGAGACGTTTCGAGCATTTCTTGCGTACGTGCCAGTGAGCAGACGGAGGACGCGCGAATGACCACCCCACAGGAGAAGGCGGCAGCGGCACGCAAGGCGGCCGAAGACGCGGCCCGGGTAGCGGCCGAGGCCATGGCCGCCGCGGAGGCCGCCGAGCAGGAAGCCGCGGCGGCAGGCGGGACACCGGCATCCGGCGAGCCGAGAGTGTCCGGTGCGGCAGCGGAGATCGCCGAGGGCTACGCCTTCAGCGGACCCGCGGTGGAACTCGGCACGGTGATGGTCGACGGCGTGGCTGATCCTGGTGCGCGCGTGCGTATTCCGTTGCGGATGATGAACCGGCACGGGCTCGTCGCGGGTGCGACCGGCACCGGTAAGACCAAGACCCTGCAGGGCATCGCCGAACATCTGTCCCGCGCGGGCGTTCCCGTGGTGATGGCCGACGTCAAGGGCGATCTGTCAGGTCTGAGCGAGCCGGGCGCCGACAACGAGAAGATCCGGGCGCGCGGGGCCGAAACCGGCGCGACCGATTGGGCACCGAGCACGTTCCCCACCGAGTTCGTCTCGCTCGGCACCGGCGGCATCGGGGTGCCGATCCGGGCGACGATCACCTCGTTCGGCCCGATCCTGCTCAGCAAGGTGCTCGGCCTCAACGACACCCAGGAATCGACGCTGGGCCTGATCTTCCATTGGGCCGACCAGCGCGGCCTCGCCCTGCTGGATCTGAAGGACCTGCGCGCGGTGATCACCCACCTGACCAGCCCTGACGGCAAGGAGGATCTCAAAGGCATCGGCGGTGTCTCGTCGCAGACGGCGGGGGTGATCCTGCGGGCGCTGGTGAATCTGGAAGCCGAGGGCGGTGACACGTTCTTCGGCGAACCCGAACTGGACCCGGCCGATCTGCTGCGCACCGCGGGCGGACTCGGCGTGATCACGCTGTTCGAGCTCGGACAGCAGGCGGCGCGGCCTGCCTTGTTCTCGACTTTCCTGATGTGGGTGCTGGCCGATCTGTTCCAGACGTTGCCCGAGGTGGGCGATGTCGAGCAGCCGAAGCTGGTGTTCATCTTCGACGAGGCGCATCTGCTGTTCACCGAAGCGTCCAAGGCGTTCCTGCAGCAGGTCGAGCAGACGGTGAAACTGATCCGCTCCAAGGGGGTCGGGGTGTTCTTCTGCACGCAGTTGCCCACCGACATCCCCAACCCCGTGCTCTCCCAGCTCGGTGCCCGCGTGCAGCACGCGTTGCGCGCGTTCACACCCGACGATCAGAAGGCACTGTCCAAGACGGTGCGTACGTACCCGAAGTCATCGGTGTACGACCTGGAAGAGGCCCTGACCTCGCTCGGCACCGGTGAGGCGATCGTCACCGTGCTCTCCGAAACCGGCGCGCCGACGCCTGTCGCCTGGACCAAGATCGCGCCACCGCGTTCACTGATGGACACCATCGGCGACGACGCGATCAGAGCCAAGGCACTGTCGAGCGCGCTGCACGGCAGATACGGGCAGAGCGTCGACCGGGAATCGGCCTACGAGATGCTGCTGGCCAGCGTGGCGGCCGCCGAGCCGGAACCCGACTCCGCGCCCGCGCCGGAGCGTTCGGAATCCCAGCAGAAAGAGGACTCGGCGGCCGAACGGATGATGGCGAACCCGGCGGTCAAGAGTTTCCTGCGCTCGGCGGCGAGCGCGGCCGGGCGCGAGATCAGCCGGAGCCTTTTCGGAACACGGCGCCGGTGAGCGAGCGCGGCCCGTCGAACCACGACGGGCCGCATCCCCTCAGTGTGCGAGTTCGCGCATCAGCAGGTCGGCGGTCGTCTCGCGGCGCAGCAACAGCTCGGTGCGCCCGTGGGCGACCGCGACTA
Source organism: Nocardia sp. A7 (assembly GCF_046549215.1). NCBI lineage: Bacteria > Bacillati > Actinomycetota > Actinomycetes > Mycobacteriales > Nocardiaceae > Nocardia > Nocardia sp. A7. Next base: position 272,673 of record NZ_JAJPWE010000004.1, read on the forward strand.
CCGGGGGCCGTCCGACTGTTCGATACCCGGCGCCGCACGGGTGGTAGGCGCCGGTGCACGGCACGGCGAGGACCTCGCCGGCGCGCAGATCGGCGGGGACGCGAACCTCGGCGGCGATGAGTTCGCCCGCCGCGCCGTGCCTGCCCGCGACCGACGCGGTGAGCTGGGGCCCGGCCGGATGCCGGTTGACGACGAGCGCGCTGCCAGACCCACGACCGGCGGAATCACCATCGACGATCACGCATGTGCCACCGCCCGCGACCTCGGTGACCGCGAGCACCCGATACAGCGTGACACCCGCCCGCGCGACGATCGCGCGCCCCGGTTCCATCGCCAGCACAGGGCGTGGGAAGTGGTGGCGTGCGCAGCCCGCGTCGAGCGCGTCGTCGAGGATGTCGGCGAGTTCGCGCAGGTTGAGTTCGGCGTCGCCACTGCGGGTGGCCACGGCATGCCCACCGCCGATATCGAGATGGGTGAGCAAGGTGCCGTGCTCGGCGTGGACCCAGGCCATCTCGCCGATCATCCGGCGGATCGCCTCGCCGTAGAGGTCGGGATTGTGGATCTGGGCGCCGAGGTGGCAGTGCAGACCGGACAGGAGCAGCTTCGGCTGCGCGATGATCCGGGCGACGGCCGCCGCGCAGGAATCGCTGCCGAGCGGGAACCCGAATCGCGAGCTGCCCGGTACCTCGATCCCCGGCGCCACGCGCAACAGCACCTGTTGCGGGCGGGTCGCGAGCGAGGCGAGCAGGGTGATCTCGGTGAGAGAGGAGACAACGATCCGGCCGACGCGGGCGGACACGGCGGCGCGGAGTTCGTCGAACGGAGTTCCATTGCCCTGCAAGACTATTCGGCGTGGATCGATGCCCGCCGCGAGTGCCACCTCTAGCTCACCGGCCGAACCGACCTGCACCGCGAGGCCCTCCTCGGCGACCCAGCGGGCCACGGTGCGCAGCATGAGCGCGGTACCCGCGTAGACGATCTCGGTGTCGGGGAAGTGCTTGCGGTAGGCGCGGCAGCGCTGCCGCACCTCGGTCTCGTCGAGCACGCGCACGGGGGTGCCGTACTGGTCGGCGATGTCGTGCAGCGCCACGCCACCGAGGGTGATCCGGCCGTCATCGTCGTAGTGGGTGTCGGCGGGCCACACCGCGGGGTCGAGCCGGGGCACCGTACTCGCACGCAGGGACGGGAAGATTTCGAGCAACGTCACGGTGGTCTCCTCCGGGAGGACGCCCCCGCACTCGGACGGCGGGGCCACTTCCAGGACTACGCCGTTCGCGCGCTGCTGAACCCGCTGTTTACGGGTCCTTGACTACCCGCCGACCGTTCCTGACGGCTTGCTGACGCGGCGTCAGCTGCCCAGCTTCTTGTAGAACGCGCCCGCGACGGGGGCGGTGAACGCGCGGGGGCCGTAGTTGCCCGCGACACTCATGCCCTTGCTGATCAGGCCGGGGACGATGCGCATCTTGTTGCGGGCCAGCGCGTCGATGGAGACCTTGGCGGTGTACTCGGAGGACACCCAGAGGAAGTCGGGGACCATCTTGTCGACGATCGACTGGTCTTCGGGGGCGGGGGTTTCGGTGCGGACCGGGCCGGGGGCCAGCAGGGTGACGTGCACGCCGGTGCTCTTGAGCTCGCCGCGCAGCGACTCCGAGAAGGTGTTCGCGAACGCCTTCGACGCCGCGTAGGTGGCATTGTTCGGGATCGGCATATTGCCCGCGGCCGAACCGCTGATCAGGATGCCGCCCGCCTTGCGCTCGATCATGCCGGGCAGCACGGCCAGGGTCAGGTCGTGCACGGCGGTGGCGTTGAGTTCCATCTGCATGCGCTCGTAGGCGAAGTCGAGCTCGGCGACCGGGCCGAAGGTCGCGATGCCCGCGTTGTTGCAGAGGACGGCGATATCTCGGACCGAGAGCTCCTCGACGAGGCTTGCCCGCTGGGTGCGATCGGCCAGGTCGACCGCGCGGACCTCGGCGGTGATGCCGTGGGCCAGGGTCAGCCGCTGGGCCAGCTCGGCGAGGATCTCACCGCGGCGCGCGACCAGGATCAGCGAATAGCCGCGCCCGGCCAGTTCGGCGGCCAGCGCGGTGCCGATGCCGGAGGACGCGCCGGTGACGACGGCACGATTGTCTGCAGTGGGGGAGGGCAAGCTCACGAGGGGAGCTTAGGTGATCGGCTACGGCCGTGCGCTGTCCGCATCGACGCCGGTGGCGCAGCGCCGCGACGGTGCGACGTCACCGTGGCCGACACCATCGATACTGGACCGATGGCTGACGAGCAGGTGTTCGGGATGGGTGATGACCCGCTGGCCGAGCCGACGTGGCCCGCGCTCACCGACGACGAGATCGCTCGCGCCCTCGCTGCGACCTGGGGCGGATCGGGGCTCGCGGCGATCGAATGGCGTGGTGCGCGACCGTTGTCGTCGACGGTGGGGGTGCGGTTGGACGACGGGGAACGGCTTGTTGTGAAGCGGATGCCGGTGCGATTGCGCGATGAGATGGCGCTGGGCGAGGAACACCGATTCATGGCGCATCTGCGGGATCGGGGTATTCCGGTGCCCGAAGTGCTTGCCACCATAGGTGATTGGGCGACGCCCACGCCCGACCACAACCGCAGCGTTGGCGACGGCGACGGCGACGGCAATTTCGGTTGTGGCTCCGGAACGGCCGATGAGTTCCGCCGTGACAGTGCTCGTGCGAGAGCCGACGCGGGCGAGTTCGTCTACGAGGTGCATCGAGTGGGAACGGGGGAGGACCGGTATCGCGTGGACTTCTCCTGGTCGCCCTATCGGGACGACGACGATGCGGTGGGCGCGGGAGTAATGCTGGGTCGACTACATCAGGCCGCCACAGGTTTCGACGCTCCGGCTCGACCCGCCCGACCGTTGCTGGCAAGCATGCACGGTGACGTGGTGAGCGCGTTCGAGTGGCATATCGCCCGCCGACCGGCTGTCGCTCGCTTCCTTGGGGAAAGAGACTGGCGCGCAGAGGTTCCCGAGCTGCGGGCCGACCTCGCCGACGCCGAACCGCTGTGGACGCACGGGGATTGGCACGGCACCAACCTGCTGTGGGGTGACCACGAGGTGACCTCGGTGATCGATTTCGGGCTGGCGGATCGAACGACGGCCGTCTTCGACCTCGCCACCGCCATCGAACGCACCGCTATCGACTGGGTTTCGCTGCGCGACGGCGGGCCCGCCCACGTCCGCGCCGACCAGATCGCCGCGCTGATCCACGGATATCAGTCAGTGCGACCCTTGTCGGCCGCCGAACAGAACCTGCTCCCAGACCTGCTCCCACTGGTCCACATCGGCTACGAACTCTCCGAAATCGACTACTTCCTTACCGTCGCGCAGGACGCACGCAATGCTGAAATCGCCTACCACGACTGGCTTCTCGGTCACCTGCGCTGGTACGAAACCGCCGAAGGCCGCGATCTGCGCGACCTGATCCGCGACGTGTCTGCCGCTTGACCTCGCTCCCTGCCGGATGAGCTCAGCCGCCACCCACAACGAACACCGCCCCGCGCGCCGGATGCGAGTTCGGCGTGCGGGGCGGTGCGGCGGTCGTCCGTCGCGTCGGACGACCGGGTTTCGGGGGGGATTTACAACCGTGCGGCCAGGCGGGTGCCCTGGTCGATCGCGCGCTTGGCATCCAGTTCGGCGGCCAGGTCGGCGCCGCCGATGAGGTGCAGGTCGACGCCCGCTGCCCGCAGTGGTTCTTCGAGTTCGCGGACGGATTCCTGTCCGGCGCAGACGATTACGTTGTCGACCTCGATCACCCGCGGGTTCTCGCGCTTCTCGCCGAAGCTGATGTGCAGGCCCGCGTCGTCGATGCGGTCGTAGTTCACGCCGCCGACCTGCTCGACGCCCTTGGCCTTGAGGGCCGCGCGGTGCACCCAGCCGGAGGTCTTGCCGAGGTCCTTGCCGAACGGGGTCGACTTGCGTTGCAGCAGAACGACATCGCGGGCCGCGGGGGAGGGCTTGGGCTTGCGGAGCTGGCCCGGCGCCTGCTCGTTCTCGGAATCGACGCCCCACTCCTCTTTCCACTCGTCGAGCTTGAGCGTGGGATGTCCTTCGACAGTGAGGTATTCGCTCACGTCGTAGCCGATGCCGCCCGCGCCGATCACCGCGACCTTCTTGCCGACCGGCTTCTCCTCCTTCACCAGTTCGGCGTACGAGAGCACCATCGGGTGGTCGATACCGGGAATGTTGGGGATGCGCGGGCGCACACCGGTCGCCAGGATCACCGAGTCGTACTTGCCCGCGATCAATTCCTCAGCGCTGACCCGCTTTTCGAGATGCAGGGTCACGCCGGTGAGGTCGATCTTGCGGCGGAAGTAGCGGATCGACTCGTCGAATTCTTCCTTGCCGGGGATACGGCGGGCGATGTCGAACTGGCCGCCGATCTTGTCGTCGGACTCGAACAGGTCCACATGATGGCCGCGCTCGGCCAAGCTCACCGCGGCCGACAGCCCGGCCGGTCCCGCACCGACGACGGCGATCCGCTTGGCGCGCCGAGTGGGCAGCAGGTTCAGGGTGGTCTCACTGCCCGCGCGCGGGTTCACCAGGCACGACACCTTCTTGTTGCCGAAGGCGTGGTCGAGGCAGGCCTGGTTGCAGGCGATGCAGGTGTTGATCTCGTCGGCGCGATCGCTCTGCGCCTTGTTGGCCCATTCGGCGTCGGCCAGCAGCGGGCGGGCCATGGAGATCAGCGCCGCGTCACCGCGGGTCAGGATCTCCTCCGCGATCTCGGGCATATTGATCCGGTTCGACGCACAGACCGGGATGTTCACCTTGCGCGCGATCTTGGCGGTGAACTCCACGAACGCCGCGCGCGGCACCGAGGTGACGATGGTGGGCACCCGCGCTTCGTGCCAACCGATATCGGTATTGAGGATGTCGACCCCGACGGCTTCCAATTCCTGTGCCAGGGCGACGATTTCGTCGAAGGTCTGCCCCTTCTCCACCAGTTCGGCCATCGACAGCCGGAACACGATGATGAAATCGGGACCCACTTCGGCACGGATGCGCCGGGCGATCTCGACGGGCAGCCGCCGCCGGTTCTCCGGGGTGCCGCCCCACTTGTCGGTGCGCTTGTTCACGCGCGGCGCGAGGAACTGATTGAGGAAATAGCCCTCACCGCCCATGATCTCGCAGCCGTCGTACCCGGCGAACTTGGCCAGGCCCGCACAGCGCGCGTAGTCGTCGATGGTGCGTTCGACACCCTTCGACGACAGTGCCCGCGGCTTGAACGGATTGATCGCGGACTTGATCGCCGACGCCGAAACACTGGTCGGCATATAGGAATAACGGCCCGCGTGCAGGATCTGGATGGCGATCTTGCCGCCCTCGGCGTGCACCGCCTTGGTGATCGTGCGATGCCGGTAGGCCTCGGTCTTGTTGGTGAGCTTGCCGCCGAGCGGCAGTAGCCAACCGGTGCGGTTGGGGGCGTAACCACCGGTGATGATCAGGCCGACACCACCGCGGGCCCGCTCGGCGAAATAGGCGGCCAGCTTGTTGGTGTCCCAGGCGCGGTCTTCCAGACCGGTGTGCATGGAGCCCATGACCACGCGGTTGCGCAGCGTGGTGTGGCCGAGGTCGAGTGGCTCGAACAGATGGGGATAGGCAGTCATGGGCGGTCGTCACCTTTTCGCGGTCGCAGGGCCTGCAGTACTTCGTCGCACCATTCGAGGTAGCCGGACTCCGCGCGGATGCCCGCGCGCAGGACCAGATACTGGTGCAGAGCGGTGCCGGAGAGCTGGTCCGGCACCGGGAAGAATTTCTTTTCGCTGAGGCGGTACTCGTCGAGGCGCTGGGCGTGCTGGCCACGATGGCGCTCCACCTCGGCGCAGACGGCGTCGATGTCGCCGTACGCGGCGGCGCGGATCTTCACGCCCAGTTCGTCGCGGGCGGGGATGGCGTCGGTGGGTTCGGCGAGCCAGCGGGCGATCTCGGCCTGACCGGCCGGGGCCACCGAGTACACCTTCTTGTCGGGCTTGCCCTGCTGGGCCACCGATTCGACAGTGACCCAGCCGGCGGACTCCATGCGCTTGAGCACCCGGTAGATCTGCTGGTGGGTGGCACTCCAGAAGTAGCCGATCGACTTGTCGAATCGGCGCGCGAGCTCATACCCCGAGCCGGCCCGCTCGGTGAGCGAGACCAGTAGCGCGTGCTCCAGTGCCATAAGACGAGAGTATCCGCAACACTCGGTACTATGCAACCAGGTTCATATGCATTGACGCCGCGGACCTTGCTGGCGGCGTAGGTGCCGGATCCGACCCGGACAAGGTGCACGCGTTATGGGCGGCGCGGTGGTCGTTTCGTCGCTACTCTTCGGCTCATGACCGAGGTGAACGCGTCGGAGACCGTCGGCGAGGCGGCCGGGCGTGGGCAGGTACTGGCGTGGGGATTGTGGGACTGGGGCTCTTCGGCGTTCCAGGCCGTGACGCTGACCTTCGTGTTCTCGGTGTATCTCACCGACAAGGTGGGCGACGATCTGCCGGGTACGACACCGGCCAGCGCGTGGCTGGGCTGGGCGCTGGCGGGGGCCGGACTTGTCGTCGCGCTGACGGCGCCGGTCTGCGGGCAGTACTTCGACGCCGTCGGCTCACGTAAACGGGCCTTGGCGACCTTGACGGCGCTGACGGTCGGCGCGATGTCGCTGATGTTCTTCGTCCGCGACGACTACCACGATCTTTGGCTCGGCCTGGCGCTGCTCGCGTTCGCCTCGGCCACCTTCGAGCTCGCCGGCGTGCCCTACAACGCGATGATGCGGCAGGTGTCGACCCCGGCCACGGTCGGGCGGGTCTCCGGATTCGGTTGGGCGATGGGCTATTTCGGTGGCATCGTGCTGCTGCTGGTCTGCTACGCGGGCTTCCTCGCCGGAGACGGCGACACCCGCGGCCTGCTCGCGATGCCCACCGATCAGGGCCTCAATGTCCGGCTCGTCATCGTGCTCGCGGCGGTGTGGTTCACCGTGTTCGCGCTGCCGGTGCTGTTCGCGGTGCCCGAGATGCCGCGCACCGGCGCCGACCCCGGCGCGGCAAAGGTCGGCTTCCTCGGTTCCTACCGAGTGCTCTGGCGTGACGTGCGGGAGCTGTGGGGGCAGGACCGGCACACGGTGTACTTCCTGCTGGCCAGCGCGGTGTTCCGGGACGGCCTGGCGGGTGTGTTCACCTTCGGCGGAGTGCTCGCGGTGACGGTGTACGGGTTCGCCGACGCCGATGTGCTGCTGTTCGGGATCGCCGCGAATGTCGTCGCCGGGGCGGCCGCGATCGTGGCCGGCCGGTTCGACGACCGGATCGGGCCCAAGCGGGTGATCGTGGCGTCGCTGGTCGGGATGCTCGCGTGCGGGCTCGCGCTGTTGCTGGTGTCGGGCTCGACGATGTTCTGGATCTTCGGCCTCGCGCTCACCGTGTTCGTCGGTCCCGCGCAAGCCTCGGCCCGCTCGTTCCTGGTGCGGCTCGCACCGCCGGGCCGGGAAGGTCAGCTGTTCGGCCTGTACACCACGACCGGTCGGGCCGTGTCATTCCTGGCGCCCGCCCTGTTCGGCGTGTTCGTCTTGATCTTCCACAGCGACCGTGCGGGCATCGCCGGACTTCTCGTCGTCCTGGCGGTGGGCCTGCTGGTGTTGCTCCCGGTGCGTGCGCCGTCGCGCGCGGCGACCGTCGATATGTGACGGATCACCGACGGGCTGCCGTCGAGTTGTGTGAACGCCCGTACTCCGAGTTCAATTCGCGTTTTTGGGTACCCAGCCCGCGATGCCCAACGCGATCAGGCGCATCTGCATGACGGTGCGCTCCACGATCGCCGATTCCTCACGGGAGGTGGACGCGACGAACGCGGCGATACCGTCGGTCACGGTGGTGACGAGCAGATCCGCGGCGATCTCCAGCTCGGTGGTGCTCCACGAATCCAGTGCGCGCAGCCGGGACAGATCGGCGACGATCTCGCGCACGATCAACTGCATCTCCATCGCGATCGCCTGACGCAGTGGAGCAGGTCCACCATGACGCTCGCGAATGAGGAAACCGAACAGGGCGCGCTTGGCGCGAACCTGCTCGAAGACGAAGCGGACCGTGTCGGCCAGATGGGCGTCCGGCTTGCGCCTGACCTCACGCAATGCCAGGCGCAGCGCGGTGACGCCTTCGTCGACGATCGTCGCGCCGAGGTCGTCGAGCGAGGCGAAGTGGCGGTAGAAGGCCGTCGGCACGATGCCTGCCGAACGGGCGATCTCACGCAGGCTCAATGCCGCGAATCCGCGCTCCGAGGCCAGGGCCAGGGTGCCATCGAGCAGGGCGGCCCGGGTATGCGCTTTGCGCTCGTTGCGGGTTCCTGCCTGCTCAGTCACATCGGTGAGCATACAGCCGTTCACCATAGCGGCCTTTGTCATGATGTTGTCCGCCTCACATTATTGCCGGTTGACAGTGGCCCGGGGTCATCGGGCACACTAGTGAGTGTACAGACGTGCACTGAAATTTGAAGAGCACGCCGACGGACTTCTTGTAAGGGGCGACACGACATGGTGGGACTGATCGATCTGGTGCAGACGTTGACGACGCCGCACCCGCTGGACCGGTACCTCGAGCTCGTCCATCCCGGGCTCACCGCCCGGGAGCTGCGGGCCGAGGTCACTCATGTTTCGCACGCGGTGCCGGGCTCGGTGACGCTGACCCTGCGCGCCTCGCGGCAGTGGCGTGGCCACGCCGCCGGTCAATACGTGCAGATCGGCGTCTCGATCAACGGTGTGCGCCACACTCGCTGCTACTCGCCGATCGATCCGGAGAGCACCGGCGATCGCTACCTGCAGATCACCGTCAAGGCACACCCGGGCGGGCTGGTGTCGAACTACCTGCACGCCAACGCGAAGCCGGGCATGGTCGTCGACCTGGCGCCGGCGTCCGGTGTGTTCCATCTGCCGCAGCAGCGACCCGACAAGATCCTGTTGGTCAGCGGCGGCAGCGGCATCACGCCGGTACTGTCGATGCTGCGTACTCTCGACGCCGAGGGGTACTCAGGAGACGTCACGTTCCTGCACTACGCGCGGCAGCCCGAAATGGTGCCGCACCGCGCAGAACTGTCCTCGATTGCGCAGCGCCGCGCCAACTTCCGTATCGAATACCGCTACCCGGTCGAGCCGGGCACGGTGATCGACGGTGAAACCTCCACCGGCAGCGGGTTCTTCGACTACGACGAGCTCGAGCGGGTCGCACCCTGGTTCGCCGACGCGCAGACCTTCGTGTGCGGGCCGCCGCCGCTGATGCGGGCGGTCAAGACGATCTTCGAAGCCGAGGGTCTCCAGGATCGGGTGTTCAGTGAGGAATTCACGCTCACCACGGTTCCGACCGACCCGTCCGAGGCGACCGGCACCGTCACCTTCTCCGGCAGCGACGTCGCCGCCGACAACACCGGAGCATCGCTGCTCGAGCAGGCCGAAGCAGTCGGCCTGGCCCCGGAGTACGGCTGCCGCATGGGGATCTGCTTCTCCTGCACGGCGACCAAGGTCTCCGGCTGCACTCGCAACATCCGTACCGGCGAACTCGACGCCGAGCCCGACAAGCAGATCCAGGTCTGCATCAACACCGCTGTCGGCGACGTCGACATCGCGCTCTAGATCGACACAGAGACAAGGGGAGACACAGCCATGACTATTCTCACCGAAGGCAAAGACGGCCCGGTCATCCTGAGCCCGGATCAGGTCGAAGAGCTCGGCGCCGCACTCGACGCGCTGCGCGCCCGGGTGGTCGACGACCTCGGCGAACGCGACCGCGACTACATCTACAGCATCATCAAGACCCAGCGTGGCTTCGAGATCGCCGGCCGCGGTCTGATGTACCTGGGCTTCCTGCCGCCGTTCTGGCTGGCCGGTGTCGCCGCGCTCGGTGTGTCGAAGATCCTCGACAACATGGAGATCGGCCACAACGTCATGCACGGCCAGTACGACTGGATGCGTGAGCGCGGTATCAACTCCCGCGAATTCGACTGGGACACCGTCTGCCCGGCGGACCAGTGGAAGCACTCGCACAACTACATGCACCACACCCACACCAACATCGTCGACATGGACCGTGACATCGGTTACGGCGTCCTGCGGATCGATGAGGCGCAGAAGTGGAACCCGTACTACCTGGGCAACCCCGTCTACGCCTTCCTGCTGATGATGTTCTTCGAGTGGGGCGTGATGCTGCACGACCTCGAGGCCGACAACATCATCAAGGGCAAGCGCAGCTGGTCCGACATCAAGCCCCTGCTCAAGGGCCAGGGCAAGAAGGCGGGCAAGCAGGTCCTCAAGGACTACGTGATGTTCCCGGCGCTGACCGGCCCGCTGTTCGTGTCCACCCTGGCGGGCAACGTGGCGGCCAACCTGGTGCGCAACGTGTGGACCTACTCGATCATCTTCTGTGGTCACTTCCCGTCGGGCGTGCAGACGTTCTCCAAGGAGGAGACCGAGGTCGAGACCCGCGGTGAGTGGTACGTGCGCCAGATGCTCGGCTCGGCCAACATCACCGGCTCGCGGCTGTTCCACATCATGTCGGGCAACCTGTCGCACCAGATCGAGCACCACCTGTTCCCGGATATCCCGGCGAACCGGTACCCGGAGATCGCGCCCGAGGTGAAGGCGCTGGCCGATAAGTACGGCCTGCCCTACAACACCGGTCGTTTCTCCAAGCAGATCGGTTCGGTCTGGGGCAAGATCTTCAAGCTCGCGCTGCCCGATCGTTTCACGAAGAGTGACCCCACGCCCGGTGTTATCGTTATGCGTAATCAGCCGGAATCCTCCACTGTGAGCGGGTAAATGGTCGGGAAATTCGAAAGCAACAAGGATCTTGTCCAAGAATTGACGGCATCCGGTGCGCAGCGGGTCGGCAAAATCGCCTCGCTGATCACCGGGACCGTCGCCGAGGTTGCTCGCGAAATCGGTGAGTTCGTCACCGATGTGATCGAGATGAGAGAAGCCGCGGCGGCCGCTCGTCGAGATGCCGAGAAGGATGCGGCTTTCGCCGAGACCGAGGCCGTCGACCTCGACGCTCCGGTAGCGGACGACTTCGGCACGCCGATTTTGTTCGCCGAGCCGGCCGCGGGTGACAAGGCCCCGGCTGCCGATGACAAAGCCCCGGTTACCGACGACAAAGCCCCGGTTACGGGCGAGCAGGCCTGATCCTCACCACACCGGCAACCGCCTGCGGTGTTCGGTGACATCGGTGATCAGATCCCGGTAGCCGTCGGTCAATTCGGCAAGACGACACCACTGCAGATGGGTGCGAGCCTCCCGCTGCGGTGGTGTCGTTGTCGTATGTGCGGCCAGCGAGTGGTGCGCCGCAATCCATTTCGCGGCCATGCGGTCGATCACCGCGCCCAGGGTCTCGGTGTGCAGCGAGGCGCCGTCGCGGTGTTCGACATAAGTGGCGACCCAGACGTCGATGCGGGTGATCAGCGCGACACGGTCGTTGTCGATGTCGTCGACGAGGCGTCCGCACGCCGCCACGCCGCGGCTCGTCGCGGCGGGGTCGCGTGCCTGTTCCAGGATTCTGCGTCGGCGATCGTGGCAGTGCGCGAGCCCGCGGGCGGCGTCGAGAACCCGGTGTGGCGTCGGGTCGGGGTGGTCGGTTTCCAGAAAGGCCCGCAACAGTGCCGAGGGAGTCGGCAGCTGTGCGGCATCCAGACGGTGGCCGTGATCGATCGGCATGTGCGCGCCCCCTGATAACGCTGTGTGCATGGATACGCCAGAGCCGAGGAGGGATAGGCGGGGTGCACTCCCCGGCACCGGCGTAGCCCCGCCCGGGCGTCGACGAAAGTCCGCGACGCTGCGGGTGGAGAAGTCGGCCCGGGGAAATCGGGACCCATTCAGGAAAGCGCGATTCGGCGGCGACGCGCAATAGTATGGTGTACGAAACCGGCGGTCGGCGACAATTGTTATCCATCATTACGGCGTGGTCTCCCGGTGAGCACTACTCGGTAACCGCGGCGGCACATTTCGGGCAACCATTTGCCGCCCTGTGTACTAGCCTCGATAACTGTGCCGGCCTACGTATCCTCGCCAGAGCTGACCTTCGGGTTCCTGTTCGCGCTGGAAGACCCAGAGCGAATCGCCGATGTCGTGCGCGGCCTCATGGAACGTCACGCGGTATCGGTGTTCCGGCTCGCGCGATTATCCGGCGACGTCGGCCCACCCGAGCGCTATGTCGTGAACTGGGCTGCCATCCCGCAGATTTCGATCACCACCGGCGCCCCCGACGACGAGGAGCTGCGCGCGCAGCGGATCATGCTGGTGAACGCCTTCCTCGGGGAGGGCGGCGAGGTGAGCATGTACGCGGGAAATCCGGACGGGCCGAGCTGAATTCAGCGGGTCGACTCGTAGATCCGGCGGACCACGTCCTCGATATCGGGTTCCTCGATCGACAGATCGCGCACCTGCGCCCGGTCCGACACCGCCGCCAGTAAAGCCGCCGCGGTCGTCTTCTCCGCGTCGAAGGCCAGACGCTGACGCATGCCGCCCGCCTCGCTGGACAGTAACTGCGCCCCGCACGGTAGATCGTCGAGATCCGGTGTGGGAGCGGCCAGATCGACCACCAGTACGCGACGCGCGCCCACGGTGGCGCCGAGCCCGGCCAATGAACCGTCGTACACCAGCCGACCGTAGTCGACCACGAGCACACGATCGCAGAGCCGTTCGATATCGCCCATGTCGTGGGTGGTGAGCAGCAGCGTGGTGCCGCGCTCGATCCGTTCGGCGCGCAGGAACTCGCGTAATCGCTGCTTGGACAACACATCGAGGCCGATCGTCGGCTCGTCCAGGATCACCAGCTCCGGCGAATGCAGCAGCGCGGCAGCCACTTCCGCGCGCATGCGCTGTCCGAGCGAGAGCTGGCGGACCGGGGTGTCGAGGGTGTCGGCCATTTCCAGCTGTTCCACCAGTTCGTGCGTCCGCTTGTCCGCGATATCGGGATCGAGGCGGTGGATCGCCGCCAGGATCGAAAACGATTCGTGCAGCGGCAGATCCCACCACAGCTGCGAACGCTGCCCGAACACCACGCCGATGCGCGAGGCGAGTTCCCTGCGCTGGCGCACCGGCTCGAGGCCGCAGGTACGCACGGTTCCGGTGGTGGGGACGAGGATGCCGGTGAGCATCTTGATGGTCGTCGACTTGCCTGCGCCGTTGGCGCCGATGTAGCCGACCGCCGAGCCGCGTTCGATCTGGAAACTCATGCGGTCGACGGCGGTGATGGTGTCGCGATGTCGGCGCCAGTGGCGGCCGTTCTTGCGGTAGACGGTGAATTGCCGGGTGAGGTCATCGATGTCGATGATCGGTTCGGAGTGCTCGTTCCCGTCCATCTCCTACCCCCCTCCTCCCTGATAGTGCCTCGTGCCGACCCGCCATGCCGCTGATGCGAGCAGCCACACCCACGCCGCGGCCAGTGGTGTCAACCACGCCGACCACGCGGGCAACAGTGGTGGCCCCGGCAGCCCGAGCAGTGCGATCGTCGGCACGTACGCCGTGAACGCGACGGGAATCGCGAACCCGAACAACAGTTTCAGCGGTGTCGGGAACACCGAGGCGGGCTGCATCGCGGCGAACGACCCGCCGTAGGTGAAGCTGTTGGTGAGCTCGGCACCATCTATAAGGAAGAACTGTAGTCCGGCCGCGCATACGAAAAGGCCACAGAACAGCGCGATTCCACTGATCAGGGTGATCACGATCAAGGTAACCGGGGCGATGCCCCAGTCGATATCGTTGCGCACCAGCCCGATCGCGAGCACGATCACCGCGACCGCGGCGCGGGCGAGCCTGCGTAACGAGATGTCGCTGGTCACCAACTGCAACAACAACGGTTGTGGGCGAAGGTGATACGCGTCAAGGGTGCCCATGCGGATCATCGACGGCAGCGAGTCCAGATGCCCGACCGCGACCTGGGCCAGCGCGAACGAGGTGTTGGACAACCCGAACAGCAGCAGCGCCGCATCGACGTCGAGGCCGCCGAGGGTTTTGACGCTGTGGAAGATGACCCACACCTCGGCGAACTCCACCAGGCCGATGAGGAAGGCGCTGAACACCTCGGTCGCGAACGAAAGGCGGTACACCTGCTGTGCTTTCACACGCGAACGCAATACTGCGAGATAGGGGGAGAACCAGGTCCCGGCTACAACACGCGCGGAAACCGGTTCAGCCACCCTGTACCTCCAGCCTGCGTTGTCCCGCTCGCAGCAACACCCTGCCGAGCAGTCCGATCACCAGCACCCAGAAGCCCTGTATCGCAACGATGACCATGGCATCCGTTCCAGCGGCCCGCCCTGACAGCGTATCGATCGGTGCCTGCAGGATGGACGGAAACGGCGTAGACATGGCGACGACACGCAGCCAGTCGGGGAACATGTGCACCGGGACGAAAAGCCCGGCCAGAAACGTTCCGACGATCTGGTACAGCACCCGGATGCCGCGGATCTCGACCACCCAGAACCCGATCAGCGCCACCGCGAACAGGCACAGAAACGACAACGCCACCGCGAGCAGCACACTGATCAGACCGAGCACATAGGCCATCGGTGAGTCCGGCATCGACAGGCCGAAGGTGGCGGCGCCGATCGCGATGCTCGGCACTCCGCGCGGCAGGATCGTGCAGGCCGCGCGGCCCATATCGGTGGCCAGGTAGCCGAGTTGCACGTCGATCGGGCGCAGGAAATCGATCGCGACGTCACCGGTTCTGATCCGGTCGACGAGGTCGATCTGCGGTCCCATGAACTGGGTGGCGCCGAGCAGTGCCTGCGACAACCACACATACGCCCCGATGGTGCCCTCGTCGTAGCCGCCGAAATCACCGGCGGTCCGCACCGCCGCGACCATCACCGCCGCACGAACGAATCCGAACACACAGTTGGTGAAAAGCCCGGCGAACATCGCCAGTTTGTATTGCGCCTGCCGCTTGAACCCCGCCCGCGCCAACGTCCAATACACCCGGAAAGCACCTGGCTTGCGACGACGCCGCACCGCGAAGGCAAGCCCACCATCCCCCAACACACTGCCCCGCACAATCATTCAACTCTAAGCCGATCGCCATGAATCAGGACGAAAACGGCCCGGATCGCTGGCGTTGCGCGCGTGCGGTTTACCGGTGGAAGCTCAGTCGGTAGGGAAGCCTGTCGCGAACAAGATCGCGATGGCGACCGAGCTGACCACGGAGATAGCAAGGATGATCCACATGAGGCGAAAGATTACCCGCCGCCGGGCGCAGTCACGGCATCGCCTCGTTGTGACCGTCGTCCCACGCCCTGACCTGCGGAAAGGGCTTGTCAGTCGGTATCGGGTGGGTAGAGCAGGTGGTGTAAGCGGATCAGGACGTCGAGCTGGGCTTCGTTGTAGATGTTCTTGATGGCGACGGCCATCGTGTGGTTCGCCCGCTCGGCACCGATCGGGGAGTCGGCGGTCTGGTTCAGCCCTGGGTGTTCGAGATAGAGCTGGCGGACAGACGGCGCCATCCGTTCGGCCAGCTCGGCACGGACGGCCTCGTCGGCATCGGCGGGCAGGTGGTCGAATGCGGCCATCGCGGGATCGTGATCGGTGTTCAGTACCGCGCGCAGCGCATCCTGGCCGGTCGGACCGAGTACCCGCGCGAGGATGAGGGTGAAGGCCCGGTCGGCGTCGGTGAGTTCGGCGGTGCCCGCGCCGAGGTCGGGTGGCAGGTCGGTGGGGGAGCCCTGCCCCAGGGTGAGGGCCAGTTCCACCCGGATGCCCTGCAGGCGTTCGATGGTGGCGGCCAGTTCGGCGTCGAGATTCCGCAGCGCCTCGTGCGGATAGTCACCGTCCTCACCCATCGCGGCGATCTCGGTCAGCGGTATCCCCAGCCCGGACAGGCGTTTGACCCGGAGCACGCGCAGCAGGTGCCCGACGCCGTAGTGCTTGTAGCCGTTGGCGCTGCGTTCGGGCTGCTCGAGCAGTCCCACGTCGTGGTAGTGGCGCACCGTCCGGACGCTGACGCCCGCGAGTTCGGCGAGCTCACGCGTGCTCCACGTCATGATCGGCTCCTCGATGGTCGGCGTGGTGTCGATTCTGCCGTTGACTGTGCCGTAACGGCACAGTGTCTACTGGCGTTCGCCCACCGACAATCGGGAGAATCGACATGGCACCGCCACGAGCCATCCGCTATCGGATCGCCGCCACACTCCTTTCGCTGCCGATGCTGTTCGCCTGCAGTGAGCCGCAATCGCCTGGTCCACCACAGCCTTCGCCGGAATTGCAGCGTTTCTACGGTCAGCAACTCGCGTTCGGCCCGTGTGAGGGATATGCCACGACCGACGCCGACGCCACCGCGTTCGCGAGCAGTCCTGGATTGCAGTGCGCGCGGGTGGAAGTCCCACTGGACTACGACCATCCGGACCGGCGCACCGCGCAGATCGCCTTGCTGAAAGCGCCTGCGCGCGGTGAGTCGATCGGCTCGTTGCTGCTCAACCCGGGCGGACCGGGCGGTCCCGGGATGAGCATGGCGGCCGTCGCCGCGACGACCTGGGCGGACAGCCCGCTCACCGAGCGATTCGACCTGATCGGCTTCGACCCACGCGGCGTCGGCGCCTCCACCCCGGCCATCGACTGCTTCACCGACGCCGAGGTCGACAACGGCGAGAGCATGACCACGGTGACCGTCGGTGACGGACGCTGGACCGAGCAGGACACCCGCAGGATGGTCGACAAATGTGCGGCCGGGTCCGGCGGCCCCGAGGTCCTCGCCACCGTGGGCACCAGGGACGCGGTGCGCGACATGGACATCCTGCGGGCGGCGCTCGGCGACGAAAAACTGAGCTACCTCGGTCAGAGCTACGGCACGCGCCTGGGCGCGGTCTACGCCGAGACGTTCCCGCGCAACGTGCGGGCGATGGTCCTCGACAGCGCCATCGATCCGCACGTGGGCACCGCCGACCGTCGCGTCTCCCAGTTCACGAGCTTCCAGCGATCCTTCGACCAGATGGCCGCCGACTGCGCGAAGAGCCCCGACTGCCCACTCGGCACCGACCCCGCGAAAGCCACCGGAGTCTTCCAGGACCTGGTGCGGCCACTGATCGATCGGCCGATCGTCACCGCCGACGGTCGCGAACTGGACTTCAACGCCGCCTACGGGGCGATCACCGCCGGGCTGTACAGCTCCGCGGCCTGGCCCACCCTCATCAAAGGCATCGCCGAGATCCGCGCAGGCAGAGCCGACACCCTGCTGAAGGTGGGCGAAGCCTTCGCCGGGCGTGACCCCGACGGCCGCTACAGCAACTTCAACGAAGCCCTCTTCGCCATCAACTGCATGGACGAACAGCGCCACACTCCCGAACAGGAACGCGCCCTCAAAGGACGGATCCAGCAAGCCGCCCCCTACACCGACGCGGGCCGAGGCACCGACGGCGCCCGCGACCCGTGCGAGTTCTGGCCCGTCGAACCGACATTGACCTACCCCTACGCCACCGACATCGACGGGCTACCCGACACCTTGACGATCTCGATCACCGGTGACCCGTCCACCCCGTACGCCGGCGGCATCAGCCTGGCCGAGACTCTCGGCGGAACCCTGCTCACCGTCGAAGGCGAACAACACACCGTCGCACTGTCCGGCGCCAGCCCCTGCGTCAACGACATCGTCGCCGACTACCTGATCAACCTGAACACCAGCCCGGATGCCCGATGCACGCTGTGAGGTCGACCTACCGTGGCTCGGCTCACGGGATCTGTTCGTAGACCTCGCCCACCTCGCCGGCGAGCAGCCGGTCGGTCATCTCCTGCTTCAGCACGGTCAGTCGTTCGTCGTCCGCCGGGGTGCGGTCGGTGCGGGCTCCGAGCTCGATGAATTCGTCGGTGACGAATCCGGCGTCGCGCAACCGCACCGACACGGTCCGGTCGCGATAGCCGAATTCCCAGACATAGCGGGCCAGGGTGGCGCCACGCTCGGTCGCGGCGAGTTCTGGCGCGACCACGAAACGATCGCCGGTGACCGCTCGCAGGACCATTTCGATCGCGTCTCGTCCGCCGGGGCCGGGGAACGCGGTGCGGACGGTGACCTCGCGACGCTCGACGGGACCGAGCACCGAGACGGCGTGCCGCATCGCGCAGTACGCGTGCGCCACCCCGCCCGGGAAGTGGGGCCCGTGGTATTTCATCAGGTCTGTGAACGAGATATCGATCGGCGTACCCGATTCGAGGACTGTCAGCATGGGTTCCTCTGATTGGCGGTGGCCCAGTACAACGCCGAATAGAGCAGTTGCGTTGCGCCGGGCATGAATCCGGACCCGTGGTGGTACACCGGGTCCATGGTGGTGACCAGCAGGCGACCCGGGGTCGACTGCTCGTCGAGATAGAGGATCGAACCGTCGCGGGCGCCGTCCTCGGTGTGTAGATCGACCAGGCTCACCGCGCCGGGCGGTGGCTCGAGCACACCGTGGTAGTGCCAGATCACCGCGCGATCGGCGAAGAAATCCCAGGCGGGGTGGCTGGGCTCGCGGGTGCGCAGCCGGTGGTCCTCGCCGGTTCGCCACCACCAGAACACGGTGGGACGACTCTGCAGCCGGACACCGGGCACCCAGCCCTCCACAGCGTTCTCGCCGAAGACCAGGACGGTGGCGCCCCGGTCGAGGGCGGCGAGAATGCCCGCGGTCCAGTGCCCCAACAGATCCGGGCGGAGCCGGTCGGACACCACGAGCACATCGATGTCGGTCAGTTCCTCTGGCGCCCCGGTCCGCACATGAATCGGACGGATCCGGTACGGCGCCAGCGCTGGATCGGCCAGGGTGGCCAGTTGCGCGTGGCTGCCGCCGTGTAGCAAGGCGATCGAGCGGGCGGCGCGAACGAGATCAGTCATCGCGGCCCGCCAACCATCGGACGAGCTGGGTGCGCAATCGGTCGGTGCCGCGGGCGGCGGTGGCGAACTGCAGCAGATCGTTGCCGCCGTGGACCAGCACCCGGCCCGCGCCGAGCGGGTAGTCGTAGTCGATCGGGGCGTTGGTCGTGCCGAGTGTGTGCACCACTCGGGCGTCGTCGGGCAGGTCCGCGTACCAGCCGCGCCCGTAGAAGCCGGCGACGCCGATCCGGGCCAGTTCTTCGAACGGCACAGGCCCCGGTGTTCCGGTGTTGTACAGGAAGGACTTCGGATCGGTTCCTGCCCACACGGGATGCTCGTTCACGCGGGTCAACGCGAGATCGCGCGGGTTGCGGAAGTCGAGCTTTCGCCACGTACTCAGGCCGTCGAGGAAGATGCGTTGCACGTGCCCGTTGACGACGACGCGGCCGCCGCGGGTGACGAAGGAATCCAAGAACGGCCGCTGTTGGAGCAAGTACTCCTGATCGACATCGCCGGTCAGATACACGCCGGTGACCGAGTCGTCGCATACTGTCGGCAGGTCGTAGACATCGATTTCCCGCATGCCGTCGATCACCTGCCGGTCACCTGGGGCCATGAGGGCGTTCAGCACCGTCACGAGATTCCCCTGCCGAAATCGGGAACGGTCAGTCGCCTTATCGCACTGGGTGTTTCGATGTCGGCGGTGACGATCGGCACCCCGTACATCTCGGAAAGCAGTGCGCCGGTGAGCAACTCGCGCGTCGGGCCGATCCGCTGATCGTCGGCGCTCACCATCAGCATCGACCGTTCGGCCACGTGCAGCGCGTGATCGGGGTGGTGGGTGGTCATCACGACCGCCAACCCCTCGTCGGCTAGCGCGCGGAGCACAGTCAGCACCTGGGCCTGGTTGCGGAGGTCGAGGGCGGCGGCGGGTTCGTCGAGCACGATGGTGTCGCAGTCGGAGACCAACGCCCGCGCGATGAGCACCAATTGGCGTTCGCCGCCACTGAGTCCGGTGTAGTCGCGGTCCGCGAGATGCGAAACGCCCACCCGGTGCAGCGCCTCGCGCGCGGCCTCGCGATCGGCGGCGCTGGGCGTGCTGTAGATCTTCACCGTCCGCGCCCGGCCCATGAGCACGATGTCGAGCACCGAGAACGAGAACACCACCGAATGGCTCTGCGGGACATAACCCACGCCGCCGGTCGTCGTGACGGCACCGGTCACGGGGCGGGTGAGTCCGGCCAGGCATTTGAGCATCGTGGTCTTGCCACGTGCGTTCGGCCCGAGCACCGCGAAAACCTGGCCCGCCGCGACGCGCACCGAGACATCACGAAAGATCCACGGCCCCTTGGCCGAATAGCGGAACGACAGCGAGCTCGCCTCAAGCATCCGAACCCCACAGGCGGGTTCGGTTGCGGATCAGCAGCGCCACGAAGAACGGTGCGCCGATGATGGCGGTGAGGATGCCGATCGGGATCTCGGTGGAGCTGATCGTGCGGGAGAGGGTGTCGATCAGGGTGAGATAGCTGGCGCCGAGCAGTGCGCTGACCGGCAGCACCATCCGATTGTCGGTGCCGACCATCATGCGCACCAGGTGCGGGACGACCAGTCCCACCCAGCCGATCACCCCGGCGACCGATACCGATCCCGCGGTGATCAACGCGACGCACACCAGCAGGAGATTGCGCAGCCGCTTGGGCGCGAGCCCCAGCGCGGTCGCGTCCTCGTCGCCCATCGCGAGAATGTTGAGCCGCCAACGCAGCGCGAGCACCACCAGTCCCGCCGCGACGATCGGAATCGCCGCGGTCAACACCTTTGTGTAGCTCGCCGTCGCGAGCGAACCCATGAGCCAGAAGACGATCGAGGGAAGTTCGCTGTAGGGGTCGGCGATATAGGTGATGAACGAGACCATCGCCTGAAACATCGCGCCGACCACGGTGCCGCCGAGAATGATCATCAAAAGCGGCGCCCCCGGGACGGCCCGAGCGATCGCCACGACCAGCGCCAATGCCGCCACACCGCCGAGGAACGCCCCGCCCACCAGTGCGGCGCCGCCGAATCCGGCGAGCAGGATCAGGACGCCGCCGAATGAGGCACCCGATGACACGCCGAGCACCTGGGCGCTGGCGAGCGGGTTGCGGAACACCGCCTGCATCACCGCACCGGTGAGCGCGAGCCCCGCCCCCAACAGGATCGACAACAGCACGCGAGGAAGTCGCACATCGAGCACCACCGTGCTCTCCTGCGGATACCAGGTCTGCTCGATCGGCAGGAACTGCCCCAACAGGATTCGCACGATCTCGTTCGGCGGAACGCCGTAGCGGCCGACGGAGAGCGCGCCGATCGCCACGACGATCAGCAGGACGAAGAACCCCGGAACCGCCAGCATCCGCCGATCGAACCGCCGCGGCGCCGGATCCACCGGCGCCGCCACGTGATCAACGGAGGAACTGGTCATAACCGGCCGCGTCTTTATTGAGGTCCAGACGCAGCACCTGGTCGATCTCGTCGTCGGTGATCTTGTAGGCGAACAGATCGTCGAACCCGGCGCGGATGTCTGCGCGCAGTTGCCCATCGCGCGTGCCCGGGTACAGGATCTGGTGCATCCACAGCCACATCATCGGCGATTCCGCGCCGGGCACCTGCCACCGGTAACCACCGAGTGGGGTCTTGTAGACGCGCTTGTTCTGGACAGCGCTCACATTCGCCAGTCTCGGGTCGGCGTAGATGTCGGCGGGAGTGCTCTGGTCGAATCCGCTGAGCATGATGACCTCGGGGTTCCAGGCCAGGATCTGTTCCGGGCCCACCTGTCCGGAGTCGGAGACGAAACCCTTGGTGACCAGATCCGCGCCGACCAGGTCGAACTGGAATCCGTCGTAACCCTTGGCGCTGGTGGTGCTATAGGTGTCACCAGTGCGCGACAGGATCATCGCCCGTGGGCGTTGGCCCTGCGTCGAGGCCACCCGGGCGCGCATCTCGGACTGCTCGGCGCGCTGCCAGTCGACGAGTTGCTGCCCACGTTCCGGCTTGCCCGCGATCTGCGAGAACAGGGTGATCCACTGTTCGAGATCGTCCTGGGTTCCGTATTTCAGTCCGACCACCGGGAAGCCCGCCGTCTCGATCGGCGCGATCACGTCGTTGCCCCGATCGCCCCACTGGACAACGACATCGGGATCGAGTTGCAGCAGCGTCTCGACATTCGGCACGAAATCGTTGCCCGCGATCACCGCGGAGTCGGCCGAGTCGGGGAACATGGTCGCGAACATGCCGCCCCGATTGGCGGCCAGTGTCGACTGGTTGATGCCGACGATGCGGTCGTAGCTGCGGTCCACCGCGGCGAAGATCGAAGGCGCTGGCATCACGGTGAAAGCCACGGTGTCCGCGGGCCCGTCCAGCGTGACGGTTCGGCCGTTCTGGTCGACGATCGTCAATGCTCCCGTGCCGCCCGCGTTCTCGGTCTGCGCGTCGCGGGTCGAGCACCCGGCGGTCACCGCGATCGCTCCGATCGCACCGATGGCTATCCATCGTCTGGGCCGAAAATTCAGCTTCCGCCGCTGTGCCCGCTGCGTATCCGATGCCATGCGCTCTACCGTCCTATCTGGTCCATCCTCTGATGGATCAGGTTAGGCTAACCTATATCGACGGTTTGCTGGGGCGTGTCCCACTTTCAGCAATTCGGTACCCGGGCGCACAGCTTCCTGTGGCGGGCCTCGTAAAACGACGGATCGATCGCATCGGTGATGAATGTTGCTGTACTGCATGGCAATTCCCGCCGCTGCTGCACCGCAACCGCCACCGGCAGGGAGTCGATGGAAGATGTGCGAAATCAGCGCAGCGGAGACGCTTGGAGATAGCAGATACCGTTCGCGGCGAGGCTGATCGCGGCAGCGGCATCCGAGGCCGACAACGAGCGACCGGTGTAGAGCAGATCGAACGCGTCGAAGCTGGTCAGCATCCACAGCGCGTCAGCGGCCCGGTCGACGGTCACGCCCTCGCGGAGGAGGCCCTGCGCTTCCAGGTTTTGCGCGACATCGTTCATGCAGGCGACGCGTTGATCCTCGAGGCGTTGCACTGCGCCGGCAACGGCCTCGGCGTCGAGTTGCGCCATCGAGTACAGCGCGCGGAAGACATCGCGATCTCCGGCGTACAGCGCGCAGACTCCCTCGATGCCGTTGCGCAGGCCGCGGCGGGCGTCGGGATCAGCGGCGGCCTCCGTCAATTGATCGAAGCCGCCGCGGTGCAGCAGCTCGGCGCCCAGGGCATCGAACAATCCGGCGCGTGAGCCGAAGACCGTGTACACGGTCGGTCTGGCAACGCGCGCCAGCCTGGCCACGTGCTCGACCCGCACCGGTCGGCTCGGCTCCGCGGACAGTTGGCTGCGCAGAGCGCCGAGGATGCGGCGGCGTGTGTCCTCGGCCGCCTCGGCACGCAGGCTCTGTTCGTACTTTCGATTCGACATCGGTGCTCATCTTACTTCACGCAACAGTGTGTAGTATCGAATACAGACCGTAGCTTCAAATTGAGTGCCCCCGCCCCGTGCGTGGGATCGAAAGGTAGACATGAGCGACAGTTCGTACTTGATCACCGGCGCGACCGGCAAGACCGGGCGCAGGGTGACTCGCCTGCTGACCGAACGTGGGTCGAGCGTGCGAGCCGCGTCGCGCACCGGTTCGATCCGCTTCGATTGGCAGCAGGCAAGCACCTGGAAGCCCGCAGTGTCCGGCGCTTCCGCTGTCTACCTGGTGCACCCGGAACTGGGCACCGACCAGGCTGCCGAACAGTTGGCAGCGTTCGCACGTGTCGCCGTCGATGCGGGCGTCCGGCGCGCGGTGATGGTGTCCATGGCGTCACCGGGGGCCGCCGTCGATACCTCCCCGGTAGCCGACGCGGAACGCTCGATCATCGACACGGGAATCGAGTTCACCGTGCTTCGGCCACGGTGGTTCTTCCAGAACTTCGACGAGGACTTCCTCTACGACGCGGTCGTAGCCCAAGACCTGCGCGTACCCGCAGGCGCCAATCCAGAGGGCTTCGTCGACGCCGAAGACATCGCAGCGGTGGCAGTCGCCGCGCTGACCGAAGAAGGTCACAGCGGCAAGGATTATGACGTGACCGGCCCTGCGCTGTTGTCCTTCGCCGACATTGCCGCAGAACTGTCGAACGCGACCGGCGCGACTATCACCTACACCCCGCTCAGCAGAGATCAGTACATTCAAGAGCAAGTCACCGCGGGTGTTCCTGTCGAATTCGCCCAGGTCATCGCCGACGCCTACGACCACATCGCGCGAGGAGACTTGGCATTCTTGACCAGCGACGTCGAGAAAGTCACCGGCCGCGCACCCGCCACTTTCGCAGACTATGCCCGGTCAGCCGCTGGACGGCATGCTTGGCCGAACCTCGCCTGACAGCTGGCCGATCGGGCTGAGGGGTGTTCGGGTGCGACCCGAGAGTCGCCCATTGAACGTGTCGGGGAGCGGAAATGCGTGAATGGATAGTCAAATTCAGCGCGGTCGATGATGACGCCGCTTCGACATTGCGGGTCATCGAACACTTCGACAGCCTGGTAGACCGAGGCGCGTCAGCGCTGGCGATGCTGCGTGCCGCCGCGGCCCTCGCCGACTGCCTTGTCGGTATCGACGACCGCACACGCAACCTGTGTATCGGACTCGACGCACAGGGACGAGC
Source organism: Nocardia sp. A7 (assembly GCF_046549215.1). NCBI lineage: Bacteria > Bacillati > Actinomycetota > Actinomycetes > Mycobacteriales > Nocardiaceae > Nocardia > Nocardia sp. A7. The sequence goes on from NZ_JAJPWE010000004.1 coordinate 297,159, forward strand.
GCTCCCCGAAGACGAGCGGGATCGCATTTCCACTACCCGTCAGGTAAAGCGCGCCGAACACCTCACAGTCTGGCTCGACCGTCACGGTCCACCCAAACCGCTGGACCAGCTCATCCTGGAAAGACTGGCTCGAAGTGTGCACGGAGTCAGACCAGCGCGCTCCTCCGATCCCGACGGCGCCTCGATAGAGGTCATTTGTAATTCGGGAGCAACCGACGCGGCCCGCACCGAGGCACTGTCGCAGTTGGGACTGAGACCGGAATCTCCGGTGACGGTCACCGTCAGCAACATTGCCGATTCCCACGGGCTCCCCGCAGGATCGACCATCGATGACGTCCAGGTGCACCTGTGGCCGTCGACGACTGTCGACGAGGCGGTCCCTGCGGCAATCGCAGTGGGGATGCTCACGTGCGCGGGTCGCGACATCCACCGGATGTGGCACCTAGCCCGCACCGCGCTGCGAATAGCGGTGGATCCGGCAACGTCGGGACCTTGCCACGTCGACTACTCGACGCTGGGAAGTATCGCAGCGGTGGTCGATGCCATCGATGCCCGATCCGCCTCGAAGGTGGAAGACGTGCGGGTGCTTCTCGAGCTGAACAACCAAAGGCCCTGGGTCGTCTCGTCTCTCGACGCCGTACTCAGTTGCGACAGCACCCGTGAAGTCGCGCGGCAACTGAACTTGCATCATTCCACCGTCCAGCAGCGCGTCAGTTGGATCGGAACACAGTTGGGATACCCGTTGTTCAGCCGGGCCGGCCGTGCACGCGCCGCGACGACCCTGCTGTTGTGGAGGATCGTGGCTGCCGATGAACGTATCGGCCAGTCGACTTCCCCTTCCCAGTATTCGGGCCGGAGATAGGCGCGCCTTGCGCGGGTTTCCCCGCGGATCGTTCTTGGTTACCCGCCAATCGGCGGGCGTTATAGGACATATTGAGCGTCTTTGGCGGCTGGGATCGAACTCTCGGTCAGCGTCTACTTGTGGAGAAGGAGACCACATGACTGAGAAATATTCCCACGCCGATCACACCCCTCGACGGCCGCCGATCGACGCCGAGCTGATACCCGCCATGCAGGCGATGAAGACCCTTCTCCCAACGATCAGCCACGAGACCCTCGACGAATTTCGCGAGGTGATGGCAAACGGTCTACCGGGTCAGGAGCCCGACGACTACACAGCCGCCGGCAAAGTCCTTGTCGAAGAACTCGTCATCCCTGGATCAGAGCCAGGTCTCGAGCTGGCAATGACGGTTCTCAAGCCCGCCGACGGAAGCGGCCCATGGCCGCTGATTTACCACACTCACGGTGGCGGCATGGTGCTCGGAACCCGTTTCACCGGCTTCTCGCAGTTCATTCCCTACGCTGCCGACGGTAGCGCCGTCGTAGCCTCTATCGAATACCGGCTGGCACCCGAGAATCCTGATCCGGCTCCGATCACGGACTGCTACACGGGATTGGTGTGGTTGGCGCGTAACGCAGCGGCACTCGACGTCGACCCGGACCACATCATCATCACCGGCGGCAGTGCCGGTGGCGGCCTGGCCGCGGGGACCGCATTGATGGCTCGCGACAGGGGCTTTCCCCGCCTGACCCATCAAATCCTCAACCAGCCCATGCTCGACGACCGTCTGCACACTCACAGTGCCCGGATGCTCGACCGTGAAGGCATCTGGGACCGACACGACAACCTGTTCGGATGGGTCGGTCTGCTCGGCGAGCGTCGTGGCACCGACGACGTCTCCTACTACGCGGCCCCGGCACGAGCACAAGACCTGACCGATCTGCCACGCACGTTCATCGACGTGGGATCGGTCGAGAGCTTCCGCGACGAAGCAGTCGAGTACGCGATGCGCTTGTCGCAAGCGGGTGTCAGCGTGGATCTACATGTGTGGGGTGGAGGCGTTCACGGCTTCGACACGTTTCCGCAGTCCGCCCTGTCGCAGGCGGCGACAGCGACTCGTGACGAGTACTTCCGTCGGGCGCTCGAACGGTGACCCCGAACGGGTGACCACTGCCATCGGTCTAGTGAGTGTTGCTATGTAGCGGTACTCAGCGCTACTATCTACTGGTAGTCAGTGACACCGAGTAGGCAGGAGGTGCGTGGTGGGCAAGCAGATGACGGAAATGCTCAAGGGCACGCTCGAGGGCATGGTCCTGGCGATCTTGTCCGTGCGGTCCGCGTATGGCTACGAAATCACCGCGTGGCTGCGTGATCAGGGCTTCTCCGACATCGCCGAGGGCACCATCTATGCCCTGCTCGTGAGGATCGAGAAGAGGGATCTGGTCGACGTGGAGAAGGTCCCATCGGAGAAGGGGCCGCCGCGCAAGGTGTACACCCTCAACGCTGCAGGCCGGAACTATCTCGACGAGTTCTGGGGGACCTGGAGCTTCCTCGCAGAACGGCTGGAGCAGCTCCGCGAAGGAGGGAAGTAGACATGGCCAAACGTTGGATCGAGAAGGTCACCGGACCATTCGAGGACAAACGGCGCTACCGGCAGTACAAGGCACGCGTGCAGCAACTCCCGCCGAGTTATCGCACGACGGTCGAGGCACTGGACCGGTATCTGATGTATCGCGGGGCGATCACGAACGCGGATGTCCTGTTGGAAATGGCGGAGGATCTCGCCGACCTGTTCGAACAGAACGCCGCGGCCGGAGTTCCGGTCCGGGGGATCGTCGGGGACGACCCGGTGGAATTCGCGGAGACGTTCCTGGCGAACTACTCCGACGGTCAGTGGATCGATGGCGAGCGGCGACGATTGATCGCCGCCATCGAGCGCGTCGAACAGGAAGAGGAGTCGCGCTGATGTCGACACAACAACCGGCGATCCGCGTGCAGGGTCTGGAGAAATCCTTCAAGGACGTGCACGTGTTGCGTGGCGTGGACTTCGACGTGGCGCGGGGCAGCATCTTCGCGCTGCTCGGCTCGAACGGAGCAGGCAAGACCACGGTCGTGCGAATTCTGTCCACGCTACTCAAAGCGGACGCGGGAGCCGCCGCCGTCTGCGGCTTCGACCTGGCCACCCAGCCGGAGAAGGTGCGCGAATCCATCAGTCTCACCGGCCAATTCGCCGCCGTCGACGAAATCCTGAGCGGACGTGAGAATCTCGTGCTGATCGCGCATCTGCGGCGGCTCGAGAATCCGGGTGCGATCGCCGATGAGCTGCTGGAGCGGTTCTCGCTGACCGACGCCGGGTCGCGGAAAGTGTCGACCTATTCGGGTGGCATGCGTCGTCGCCTCGACATCGCCATGAGCCTGATCGGGAATCCGTCGGTCATCTTCCTCGACGAGCCGACGACCGGGCTCGACCCGCAGTCGCGCATCGAGGTGTGGAAGACGGTCAAGTCACTCGCCGACAACGGCACGACCGTGCTGCTCACCACGCAGTATCTGGACGAGGCCGAACAGCTCGCCGACCGGATCGCGATTCTGCACAAGGGCCGCATCATCGTCAACGGAACCCTCGCCGAGCTCAAGGGACTGCTCCCACCCGCGAAGGTCGAATACGTCGAGAAGCAGCCGACACTCGAAGACGTCTTCTTCGCCATCGTCGGTGATGACAGCACCGTCGACGCCGACGCGCCGACATCGATCAGTGAGGCACAGTGATGAATACCCGATTCTTCGGCGATACCGGTTACCTGCTGGGCCGATCTCTGCGCCATATCGCCCGCAGCCCGGACACCATCATCTCGACCGCGATCACGCCGATCGCCATGATGCTGCTGTTCGTCTACGTGTTCGGCGGTGCGATCAACTCGGGCTCGGAGTCGTATGTGAACTACCTGCTGCCCGGCATCCTGCTCATCACGATCGCATCGGGTATCTCCTACACGGCCTTTCGGCTCTTCCTGGATATGAAGAACGGCATCGTCGAACGATTCCAGTCGATGCCGATCGCACGCTCGTCCATCCTGTGGGCGCATGTCCTGACCTCGATGGTCGCCAATCTCATCTCGGTGGTGGTCGTTGTGGTGGTCGCCCTGCTGATGGGTTTCCGGTCGGGGGCGAGTGTGCTGGCCTGGCTCGCGGTCGCCGGCATCCTGGGATTGGTGACCTTGGCTTTGACGTGGTTGGCCGTCATTCCCGGTCTCACCGCCAAGTCCGTGGATGGCGCGAGCGCGTTCGCCTACCCGCTGATCTTCCTGCCGTTCATCAGCTCGGCGTTCGTGCCGACCGACAGCATGCCCGGTCCGGTGCGCGCTTTCGCCGAACATCAACCGGCGACCTCCATCGTCAACGCGATCCGAGACCTGTTCACCCAACAACCGGTCGGCACCGACATCTGGATCGCCCTTGGTTGGTGTGTCGGCATCCTCGTCATCGCCTACCTCGTCGCCACGGCCACCTATCGCCGCAAGGTCTCCTGAAAGCCCCGGGACCCTTGTCGTGCGGGCTGTCGTCTCGTAGGTCAGAGGCCCTCAGCCGCGGCTTACAGCCGCGTTTCCATCGCCTGGCGGATGAGCAGCCGGGCATGGTCCCCTGTGGCGGCCTGGCGGGCGAGCGCGTCGAACGCGCGGAGGTAGATCAGGATCTCGCGAGGTTGGGTCACCCGCAGTTCTGCCGTGATCGCCTCGACCGTGGCCAGCCGCTGATCGAACAGGACGAAGTTCGTCGCCTGGATCGGCATCTCGGCTTTCGCGGGGATGATGCCCAGCAGCACCCTGGACAAGCCCGCGACGGCAAGCAGGCGGTCCAGTTGGCCGACCATGACCGCGTCGCCGCCGACCGTGGTGTGTAGTGCCTGTTCGGCGATGAGAATGTGGAACTTCCGCCGACCTGAGTACAGGAGCTGTTGGCGTTCGATACGGGCGGCGACGCCTTGGTCTACGTCGTCGGGGGTCCGATGGAACTCGACGTAGCGGCGAAGAACTGCCGTCGCGTAGTCCGCTGTTTGCACAATGCCGGGGATGATCTGCGGTTGGAAGATTCGGATCATTTCTGCCGACTCAGCTAGGCGGATGTTCGCCTTCTGCTGCCGGCGTGTGCCGGTGCCCAAAACCTTGCGCCACTCGGTGTACGCGGTCTCGAGGTTGTGCAGGGTCGCGAGAAGGTCGGCGAGTTGGTCAGGGGTGCCAGCATGCGCGCAGTAAGCGCGGAGGTCGTCGGATGACGGTGTCTGTCTGCCGTTCTCGATCTTCGAAACCTTCGCCTCGCCCCAACCCGCGAGGTCAGCCAGGGCGCGGCCGGTAATGCCTGCGGTACGGCGAAGCTCCCGGAGCCTTGCCCCGAGAGCTTCCCGCGCATCTGCCGGATTGGTCACCCGGCGAACTCTACGAATGGAACAGCCACCTTCCACAGCCGGTCACGGGTCGCGACGAAATGATCGACCACGGCCGCGTCGGTGGTGACCGCAAAGCCTGCCGGGGCTCCGTGTTCGTCGGTCAGGTTGTAGACGACTCGCTCGTCATCGAACAACCAGGCATCATCCGGCGGAATCTCTCCGGCGTCGTGACGTGGCACGTACCGGATGTCTTCGCCCGCTTCGACGTTGTGGCCGGTGACCGACAGCAACCATCGCTGATAGTCCGACAGCGGGGTGGTGACCACACGGACACGGCTCACGCTGACGCCGCGTTCGGTGGTTTCCCGCATGAGCGCCTGCCACGGCGTCGTGGTGTACGGCGCTGGCTCACCAGCGAGAAACGCCCGCAGACGTTCATCCTCGTCTGCGACGAAATAGGCGTCTCGGCACTCGAAATGGAACGCTGACCGCTTGGCATCCCGGAACAGTCCGGGCCACAGGTCAGGCTCGTCGTTTGGCCGATAGCGCACCGTAGAAGGTCCTTTCGAGCTTGGGGACCTCGATCGCCGATTCGTCAGCGGCGAGGTTCATCTGTGCGAGCGTTTCCGGGTCGGTGATCGGTCGGCCGGTCAGGGTGAACGTGCCCCTACCGCTGTCGACTACCGGTGCACCGACGTAGGTATCTGGTTGGGCGAAACCTAGGAGCAGGTGCGGGATTTCGACGGTTTCCGGTGAGTCCGTCTGCCATCCCTGCACCGCGTAGGTGCCGCTGTCGGTGGCGAACAAGGTCGGGCAGCCACCCGAGTCGCTGCCGCCGTTGCCAAGGAACGTTAGGCGCATATCGCTACCCCCTGGTGAGAACTTGCGCGAGCTTTCCCGCACTCCCACATCGTGCCACCGTCTCACACCGGTTGTCGCCTGTTCAAGCCAGTTGGAGCAAGTTCGAGAAAGTTTCTGTTCGGGCGGTTATACAACCCCATACCGTCAGCTCCAACGCTCCCGGCGGGTTTGAACTGAGAGTCCCCGCCGGGAGTGGAACCCAAAGAGCACCAGGAGGCGCGATGCTCCCGCAGCGGACACCCGAAACCGAACGCCCCTACCCGACCAACGTTGCGCCACCGAGCGTGATCAGGCGACTGCTCGCAGCGCTCGACGCGTGGCCGACGAACAAGCAGACCTCATGACCAGCGCGACGAAAGCACAGCTGGACGCCCTTCACGAGCGTGCCGCGCGCCGAAAGATGACCGTGAAGCCAGCACCGGAAGGCTGGGCCCTTGCGAGTCCCTTCCGAGTGGTCTGCCTCGGCACCCTGGCAAACGTCGCCCACTGGTTGACCGCAGCCGAAGCGCGTGACCACGAACCGTTGCCGCTCAGTGCGGTCGGCGCACGGGCGGACTCATGATCACGCTCGGGTTCGTCCTCGCGGTTGCCATCCCGGCGGTTGTCCTGGTCGGCACGGTGCTCTGGCCCGAGCGCATCCCAGAGGATCGGACGGTGAACGCCATCCAAGCGCGCATCGAATCCGAGCGCACGCACCGAAAAGGTCGTCGGACTGGTGTCCGACGACCCCCGTGGTCGAATTCTGTGAAGCCCTGCCGCGCCTGGCGGTGCCGCGTCGAGTCGCGCCCCGACCTGGACGCTTGCTGAGGCCCCTTCCGGGATGTCGGAAGGGGCACTGCATTCCCAGCCGGCGTCGGATCAGGCCGTGCGCGGATTCCATGTCGTGACGGCCCAGATGACCACCACATCGAGCACGATGATCAGGATCGACCAGGCCGGGTAGTAGGGCAGCCACAGGAAATTCGCGATGATCGACAGTGACGCGATGACGACCGCGACAATTCGCGCCCACGTGGCGCCGCTCATCAGCCCTATCGCGCTCAGCGCGAGTACGATCCCGCCGATGATGTGGATCCAGCCCCACGTAGTGGTGTCGAATTCATAGACGTAGTCGATGCCGACGACGAACAGGTCGTCCTTGGCCACCGCGGCGATGCCCTGCAGAATGGACAACACGGCGACAACCAGGAGCAGGATCGCGGCGCCGATGGAAGTTCCTGCGGCGAAACCCTGCCGGACCGGATGCTCGGTTTCCGATAAGTGAGCCATCATGAATCCTTCCGTAGAAGACCGACGTCCAACGTTTCCCAATCGGAGCCGCGAAAGCCTCACCCGAAACGGATGAATTGGATCGCCAAAAGCGATGCGCAGTTGGTCACCCGTGTTCTTCGACTGGTTTCGAGATCACGTCACGGAACCGTTTGTTGCTCAGCGTGAGGATGGCGCCGAGCCCAGGCGGCGTAACGCTGGGCCATGGGTGCGGCACTGAGTCCATGAGCCAGTACCGAGAGCCCGATCGTCACGACCGCGGTGGTCAAGAGAAGATCTTGGTGGGGTAGTGCTCGGTCTTCTTCGAGGATGAGGATGGCGAAGACGATGGTGGCGAGCCCACGTGGACCGAACCAGCCGACAAAGGCAACGGTCGGTGCCCGGGTGTGGGTGCCGATCATCGACAGCGCGACCGGGACCATTCGGACAACGGTCAGGCTCAGCACCGCGTAGCCGAGCACGGCCAAGGACAGGTGGCCGAGGGCAGGGCCGAGCAGCACGGCACCGAAGACGATGAAGGTGACGGCATTGAACACGTCGCCGGATTCGTCGAGCAGACCGGCGTCGTCTTTGCCGCTCGCGGTGCGGCGGCGGATCGTGCCGAACGTCAGTCCACCGACGAATGCCGCGATAAATCCCGACCCGCCCAGTGGCACGGCGGCGGTGTAGCCGAGTAGGGCGGCCGCGACAGGAACGATCTGCGCCCACAATGGGTCGATCGTGTGGCGCCGCTGCGCGGTGACCAGGATCGCGGCGGCGATCGCCCCAGCGACAAGCCCTGCCAAGATGCCGTACCCGATCTGTTCGAAGACCAGTCGGGTGGCGGCACCACCACCGATCGCACCGGATTCGGCGTGCGCGATCGCCAGCACGATCAGGAACAGGGGCACACAGATTCCGTCGTTGAGACCGCTTTCGACATTCAAGCCTTGCCGCACCCTCGCCGGTAGCACGGGAAGTGTGACCACCGCCTGTCCCAACGCGGCGTCGGTAGGCGCCAAGATCACCGCGAGCAACAGCGCCTCGGGCCACGCGAGGTCACCGAGCACGACGACCGCGGTAGCGAAACCCGCCGCGATGGTCAACGGCAGACCGACACCGAGAAGTCTTGCGGGAAGGGAGATCTCAGCGCGAAGCTGGACCAGGTCCACCCGCGAGGCGTCGGAGAACAGCACCATCGCCAACGTCACCTCGGCGAGGAGTTTGATGATCTCGGCGGTGGCTTCGACATCGATCATCCCCAGCGACACGCCCCCGAGCAACAGACCGGCGGCGGTGAAGATCATCGGTGCGGTGATCGGTGTACCCGAGATCCGTCCCGAGATCGACGCGAAGATCAACAGCACCGCGGCGATCGCCGGTAATGCCCACGTCACGCGCGCTGTCCTTATCGCGCCCGGTCGATTTCGCCGGGTCGCCAGGTCTTGTCGAAGTAGGACGCGAGCGGACTGTAGAGGCGCAGGATCACGAAATATCCTTTGCCCGGCACACTTTGGATCCAGTTGCCCTCACCGACACCGTCAGGCTTGGTGGGGGCGAAGTGGATCGTGGTCGTCCCGTCTGTGTCGGCGTCGGCAGCCGGGGTCGGGTAGCTCTGGCTGCCGGAGCGCGGGAAGCGCTGTGGTGTCTGCAGCATCGACCGAGTCTGGTTGTCGTACAAGGTGATCGACCAGAACCTGGCCGCGGGGATATCGGGCGGCAATGTCACGCTGTAATGCTCGGCACCGTCGTAGTAGTTGTTCTCGGAGTCTTTGAAGGCAACCAGGTACTGCGACCCGATACCGGTCAGGCGCATACACATCGCCGGGGAGATACCGGTATAGCCGTAGAAGAACAACGTTCGCACGTTCAGCATCTTCGCGCCGCCGACCGGGAACGGTTCGATCCCGTCCGCGGTGACCAGCGGCGGCGGGGTCTCGAAGGTGTATCCGCCGGGGAAGAGCATGTTGGTCCATGCGGAGTTCGGGTAGAACCGCACACCGTCGGACTCGGGTGCATCGAACAACAGCGACCGGGCGGTCGCCTGGCCTATAGCGGCAGCCTCGTCCAGGATCTTGCGCATTCGCTGGTCAGGGGCGAACGGCTGGCCTTTCACGATGCCGATCGCGGCCAGCGCTCCCGTGGTCTCGGCGTCGGTAGCAGTAGCGGGCTGCTCCTGAATCATCGCGTTGAGGAGCTCGTAGAAGCCGAAGTCCGACGGGGGGATCGTATTGAACGCTTTGCCGCTCGCCTCGAGGAATTGCGTCTCGGGAGGCTCGGTTGCGGTGCCTGCGGGGACCTCACCTTCCAGTAGGGTCGCGACGCTGGTGCCGTAACCGCCCGGTGTGTACGGGTAGACCTTCAGGGTGCGTCGGATCACCTCGACTGTCGGCTTCGGGTCGTTGTCCTGCAGAAACGACCTACCCAGCATGAGTGCCTGGTTGGTACCCGAATGCCCGACATGGAAGCCGCTGTCGGGCAGCGTCCCGTCGTATGCCGGGGGAACGAGCAGGAATTTTCCGCCCTCGCCCCGGTCGGGGCCGGGAAGCCCGAAATCGATGATCCAGTGGAACCACATGTCGTCGAAGATGCCCAGCGCCATCGGCGGTGTCTCGACGACCATCGGCCCATCGGTGAGGTCGATGATGGCGACGTAGTAGACCGTGTCGGCGTTGGCAGTCAGGAACAGCGACTGAGAATCCATCAATTCCGAGAACATGACGACCGTGTTGTCCTTGGCACCGATGCTCTGGAACCCTTCACGCAACGCCCAGGTGGACGCACCCTGGAAGGCGTTGAGGAAGACCTCGGTCCCTCGGATCAAGGCGAGGTTGTCGTAGACCTTCGCCACGGTGTCGGCGCTCGGTGCGCCATCGGTGAAGTCCAATGCGCCAAGTGCGGTTTGTAGGCGGTCTTGAACGGTGATCTGTGCCGGAACGGTGTCGCGATCGCTGCTCATCTCTCGGCATTCCCTTCAATCCGGGTAGGCGATGTCGGACGTCGACAGAAACTGGCGTGAGGGCGATCGGGGACTGCACGGCCACGAAGTACGGGCCGGCGTCACACGCCACTTCAGAAATAGCGTCCTCCGAGAGTGGCGGGTCCCGCTTCACCCGAATCGGGTGAAGACTTCGACACGAGTCGAGGCCAGCCTTGGTCAAGGACGATTCACCGTGTCCTCTCCGACAGCAGTCGGACACGAGCACAAGGGGAAGATCCGATGACCGCAGATCTTCGAACGAATGCCCGCCGACTCCGCAACGCGGTCGAGCCGTTGGCAGCCGGCGTCTACTTCGCCCCTGAAGCGCACCAGGCCTACACCGCCCTCGGCTTCGACCCCAGCCCTGTCGCTCAGGACGGCGTCGCCCGCCCAGAAATGACGGCGTACTTCACCAGCCGCGGAGCGTGCATGGGCCACATCCCAGGCGAAGTCGCGGCCGCCGCGTTCGGTTGCTTCAACCCTGGCGTCGTCATCCCCGACCTCGCCGCAGGCTGGCAGATCACCGACCGAAAAACCATTCTCGCTGCCCGTGAACGGTCCGCGACCGCGATGCTCACTCGCATCCTCGGCGAACGACCCGACGGCCTTGTCCGGGCCACCGACCTCCTGCGCCGCGCCGCCGCAGCCGCAACCTGGCCCGCCCACCCCATCTATAGCGGACTACGCTCACTCGGCTTTCCCGATCACCCCATGGGCGCGCTCTGGCGCGCCGCTGACCTCGTCCGAGAACATCGCGGTGACAGCCATGTCATCTCCTGGGCAGTCGGCGGCGCCGACGCCGTCGAAATACTGCTGCTGACCGAGCAGTGGTGGGGTCTGCCCGCTCGCTCCTACACACCCTCACGCGGCTGGACCACCACAGACATGGACGCCGGTTTACAACGACTCGCCCAACGCGGGCTCATGAGCAGCGACGAGGAACTCACCGACGCGGGCCGGGCGTTCCGCGAAGAAATCGAGGTCCGTACTGACGAGCTCGAACGCCCGCTCCTCGACGCGCTCGGTGCCGACCTCGATGAACTGCTCTTCTACCTGGACCCATGGTCGGAAGCCATCATCGCCGGGCATTCCTACCCCACCCGGGTCGCCGGAATCTACAACGTCGGCGGCGGACCACACTTCGGCTCCGGGCTCACCATCGACACCGCAGCTGAGCACTACGAGAACAAGATCTGATCCACCGCGCAACGCTGCGTCCGAACGGAATCGAGCCGATCCGAGTCGATCTCATCCCTAGAACCTTTGGAAGGAACCGCAATGCCATCCGATACTTCCAAGACGCCGGTGCCCGACGCGATCACGACACCGTCGAGCGTGAAGACCGGGATCGGGACCCTGGAATTCGTCGACGGCTACCCGACGGGCGAGACCGCGGCGACGCTGCGTGACCACCTGGACCACCTGCACGGGGTCGAGACATTCATGAACACCATTCAGGGGGTGTCGGCGTTCGCCATCCGGAAGGGATTCCAGGACGCCGGGATCGCGGATGGTGATGTGGTGATCTTCTCCGAGCTGATGGATTCTCGGTCGCTGTTCCTGACCGCGAACGCCGACACCGTCTACTTCTGGTCCTTTCACGACCTCTCGCAAGGACCACTGGTGTTCGAGACACCCTCCGATGTTCTGGGCGTCTTCGACGACATATGGTTCCGCTGGATCAGCGACTTCGGCTTGCCAGGGGCAGACCGAGGACTGGGCGGCACCTACCTCCTGGTCGGCCCCGACTACGACGGGCCGCTGCCCGAGGGCGGCTGCTACATCCGCCACTCGCGCACCAACCACATCACCCTGCTCGGCCGAGCGTTCATCAACGAGAACCCCGGCGACGATCCCGCCCCGACGGTCGCCCGGATCAAAGAGCAGCTGAAGATCTACCCCTACGCCCCCGGCGGCTACGGCAGCAGCGTCGGCGCCTATCTGACAGGCAAGGGCCCACTCGGCAAGTCGACCACTCCACAGAGCCCCCGGTTCGTGGAAGGCACCGGCCTGGCGATGAACACCATCTCGCCCAACGACTTCGGCCACTACGAGATGCTCGACGCCTTGGTGCAACTGGAGTCGGCCGAGGCGCTCGACACCGAACTGGCCGGACAGTTCGCCGCCATCGGAATCGTCAAGGACGAGAAGTTCGCACCCGACAGCCGACTGAGGAAGATCCTCGACGACGCGGCGGCCGTAGGCAATGCCGCATCCCGGACACTGGGGATGGGTGCGTCCCCGACCGAGGGATTCCGCTACTACGACGGTGACACCGCGTGGTGGAACATGCTGTTCGTCGGTGGGTTCGAGTTCACCAACCCGCCGCCCAAGATCACTGTGGACGGCGTCGAGCCCTACCCGAACAAGAACGCCCGTCGGCTGCACTCGCGCACCTCGATGTTCTACACCGCCACTGCTATCACCCCGGCCATGTGCATGCGGCTGACCGGCGTCGGGTCGCAGTACCTGGTCGCCAACCTCGACGCCGACGGCCAACCCTTCGACGGTGCGAAGACCTACCGGGTGAGGCTCCCGAAGGACATCCCGGCTGCCCGCTTCTGGTCGCTGAACCTCTACGACAACCAGACCCGCTCCCTACTGCAGACCGAGCAGCGCTATCCCCGGGCCGGCAGCCAGGAGTTCCCCTCACCCGCCGCAGAGGCCGAGACGGACGGCTCCACCCTCGTGTACTGCTCGCCCGCTCAGCCCGACGGCATAGCCGCGGGCAACTGGATCCAGACCGACCCCGATAAGGGTTGGTTCGCCATTCTGCGCTGCTACAGCCCATTGCAGCCCTTCTTCGACAAGACCTGGCGGGCCGGTGAGTTCGAGGCGATGAGCTAGCCGCCGTCGCTTACGTCCGACGAGGGAAGCCGAGTGGGCCGAACCGCAACGGCCGAGAGCACCATTTGACGCGCTCTTGGCGAGATCTAGCTGGAAATAACCACTGCAGCCTGGATCAGGCCACCTGGAAGCGACGCTGGTCGCGGAATCGAACCGCAGCGATCTGGCGAAAACCTCGCCGGTCCAACCTGGTGCCGCCGCTGTCGCGTTCCACCTCTCCGACGGCGAGCAACAGCTGCTGCATGCACCGATCCGGTGACTTCGGAGTCGGGCTGGTTTCGGGGCTCGCGGGTGTAGTACCCGCAAGCCCCTCACCAGCACAAAGATGCGCCCCCGGCAGGAATCGAACCTGCGACCTAGAGATTAGAAGGCTCTTGCTCTATCCAACTGAGCTACGGAGGCAGTCGCATCAACCTTGGCCGAAGTCGGCCATGCTGTCCAGCCCGAAAAGTATAGCGACCGACCGGATGGCCGGGCGGGGGCTCGGGTGTGGCGCCCCATCGGGGCGTGGCCGGGCGCGTCGAACTACCCTCGTTGTCATGTCGTTATCGCAGGACCCGTCCGCTGGGTCAGCCGTCGACGGCGGGCCACCGGCGGAGTCGGGTCCGGCGGCGTCGTTCGGTGTGCTCAGCGTTGTGGCCGGGTGTATCGCCGCGGTGGTCGCGGCCATAGTGGTGGGGTTGTCGGCGGCGCATGCGCTCAGTTTGCTCGGGATACCCGATCCGGGTGCGCTGACAACATATGGGTTGCCTGCGCTGCGCGCGGTGGCCGATCTGGCCGCCGCGGTGACGGTCGGGTCGCTGTTGTTCGCGGCGTTCCTGCTGCCTCCGCGTGACGGCGGATTGCTCGAGGCGGGCGGGTATCGCGCGGTGCGGCGGGCCTCGGACGCCGCGCTGGTGTGGGCCGCGAGTGCGGCGCTGCTGGTGCCGTTGACGGTGTCGGACACGACCGGACAGCCGGTGAGCGCCATTTGGCGACCCGAAGTGTTGTGGCCGGTGATCACCCAGGTCGAGGTGGCTGGCGCCTGGCGCACGACGGTGCTGTTGGCGCTGATCGTGGCGATCGGCTGCCGGTGTGTGCTGCGCTGGGGCTGGACGCCGGTGCTGCTGGCGGGCGCCTTGGCGACCATGATGCCACTGGCGTTGACGGGGCATTCTTCCTCCGGTGGCTCCCACGATGTGGCGACCAATTCGCTGATCCTGCACATGGTGTCGGCCTCGGTCTGGGTGGGCGGGCTTGTCGCGGTGCTGGCGCACGCCATGCGCGGCGGCGCGAACACCGATATCGCCGCTCGGCGGTTCTCGGTGGCCGCGACCATCTCGATCGTGGTGATCGGCATCAGCGGCGTGATCAACGCCTGGGTGCGGGTGCCCGTGTCGGACCTGTTCACCACCACCTACGGCAGGCTGGTGCTCGCCAAAGCGGCCGCGCTGTTGGTGCTCGGTGCCATCGGCTATCTGCAGCGACGGGCCTCACTGCCCGCGTTGGCGGCCGACCCGCGCGACCGCGGTGCGCTGATCCGCTTCGCCGGCGTGGAGATGTTGATCTTCGCGGCCACCATCGGCCTGGCTGTCGGCCTCGGGCGCACCCCGCCACCGCCGCCGACCACGGTGCCGACGCCGGTCGAAGTGGAGCTGGGCTACACCCTCGCGGGGCCGCCCACGGTGAGCCGTTTGCTGTTCGACTGGCGTTTCGACCTGATCTTCGGAACCCTGGCGATCGTGCTCGCCGCGCTCTACCTGCTCGGTGTCTACCGCCTGCGCAGGCGTGGCGATGCCTGGCCGGTCGGTCGCACCATCGCCTGGTGCAGCGGCTGTCTGGTGCTGTTGCTCGCTACGTCGTCGGGGGTCGGGCGCTATTCACCGGCCATGTTCAGCGTGCACATGGGCGCGCACATGGCGTTGTCGATGCTGGCACCGATTCTGCTCGCCCTCGGTGGCGCGGTGACCCTGGCCTTGCGTGCGCTCCCGCCCGCCGGACGTGGGGGAGTGCCCGGCCCGCGCGAGTGGATTCTGGCGGCCGTGCACAACCCGGTCTCGCGGTTTCTCACCCAGCCCGTGGTGGCGTCGCTGATCTTCGTCGCCGGGTTCTACGCGCTGTACCTGGGCGGGATCTTCGACACCTATGTCGACTCGCACGCCGCCCACCTGATGATGAACGCGCACTTCCTGCTCAGCGGCTACCTGTTCTACTGGGTGGTGATCGGCATCGATCCCAAACCGCGCGAGGTGGCGCCGCTGACCAAGCTCGCGATGGTGTTCGGCACGCTGCCGTTCCACGCGTTCTTCGGCATCGCGCTGATGAGCATGACGACCGTGCTGGGCGACTGGTTCTATCGCACCCTCGACCTCGGCTGGAACATCGACCTACTCGCCGATCAACGCAACGGCGGCAGTTTCGCCTGGGCCAGCGGTGAGGTGCCGTTGGTCGTGGTGATGCTCGCCCTGCTGATCCAGTGGTCACGCAGCGACACCAAGCTGGCCAAGCGCACCGACCGGGCCGCCGACCGCGACAATGACGCCGACCTGACCGCCGTCAACGCGATGTACGCGGAGCTGGCGCGGCGTGACGGCGAGGTCCGCCGGTGAGCGGATTCGGCGTGCCGTCGAGCGAATCGACCGAGCGGGCCGAGCCGGTGCGGGTGCTGCGCGCCGATGTGCGGGCGGCGCGGCGGCGGCTGGCAGGCCGGGTGCGCAAGACGCCGGTGTTCCACACGACTGTGGACGGTCCGAACGGGCCGGTGCCGGTCTCGCTGAAAATGGAATTCCTGCAGCACGGCGGCACATTCACGGTCCGTGGCGCGCTCAATGCCCTGCTGACCACCGATAGTGGCGCCGACCACGTGGTCGTCGCCTCGGCGGGCAATGTGGGGATCGCGGTCGCGTTGGCCGCCGCGCAGCTGGGCAAGGAATGCACGATCGTGGTGCCGGAGTCCGCGCCGCACACCAAGGTGGCCGCGATGTGGGCGCACGGTGCCGAAGTGCTGTGGCACGGGACGACCTACGCAGAGGCGCAACGGCGGGCCCTCACCCTGGCCGCCGAGCGCGGCGCCGACCATCTGCACGCCTATGACATGCCTGCCGTGGTGGCGGGCGCCGGGGTCATCGGGCTCGAGCTCGAAGAACAGGTGCGCGGCAGACCGCCGGTGCTGGCCGCGGTCGGCGGCGGTGGGCTGATCGCGGGCCTCGGCGCGGCGCT
Organism: Nocardia sp. A7; assembly: GCF_046549215.1. Classification (NCBI taxonomy): domain Bacteria; kingdom Bacillati; phylum Actinomycetota; class Actinomycetes; order Mycobacteriales; family Nocardiaceae; genus Nocardia; species Nocardia sp. A7. The sequence goes on from NZ_JAJPWE010000004.1 coordinate 313,518, forward strand.
GGGCAAGCGCAGGGAGATCGTCGGCATCGAATCCGAGCACATCCCGGTGCTCTCCGCCGCGCTGCGGGCGGGCGCGCCGGTCGATATCGACGTGTCCTCGCGGGCCACCGAGCTGCTGTGCGCGACCAGGGTCGGCGACATCGCCTTCGAGATCGCCCAGCGGCATCAGATGCCCGCTCTCGCGGTCGCCGACGACGCGGTCGCCGCTGCCCGCGCGTATCTCTGGCGCGAATTCCGCGTGGTGGTCGAGCTCGAGGGCGCCGCCGCACTGGCCGCCGTGCAGAGCGGTGTGTACACGCCGGAGCGCGGCGTACGGCCGATCGTGGTCCTGTGCGGGGCGAATACCGAACTCCCCGTGCTCTGACTCGGTAGGTATCCACAACCTCCCGATTCATCCACAGATTCACTCAGCGCCTCCCACCCGCCCCTTCGCCGAGCCATCCTTGGGTGGTCAAAGCGACAACGGTGGATTCGAACGGGGGCGTCTTCCATGTATGAGACACACACGACGGTGGTCGATCGTTGCACCGCGGCGATCCGGTGATCGCCTACGGCCAACTGCGCACGCACGAGTATCGCGGCAAAGACGGCACCGAGCGGCGGGATCTGGAGATGCGCGCGGTCGCGGTCGGGCCCGATCTTGCGCGCTGCCACGCGAGCTTCGTTCGCCGGTCCGAGGGCATGCGATCGCTGCCGCACACGGCGGTGCGGAATATCTCCGACCCCCGCGGCGCTGCCATACCGAAGGCCGACGACGCTGCCACCGGGTATGCGTCGACCGAAGCCGTTGCCGTAACCTCTACGACCGTGGCGGATCCTGTCCCCGCGCGATCGCCGGACGTGGTGTCGAGCACCAACGGTGTCGAGCAGGTCGACGCATGAGGGTCGTTTCCGCGGCACTCGTCCCTTCCGCATCCCGTCCCATTTTCCCCCACCGATAGGCTTCCGCGTATGGCTGAGTTCATTTATCAGATGATCAAGGTGCGCAAAGCGCACGGCGACAAAGTCATCCTCGACGACGTGTACTTGAACTTCCTTCCCGGCGCCAAGATCGGTGTCGTTGGTCCCAACGGCGCGGGTAAATCCAGCGTGCTGAAGATCATGGCGGGACTGGACCGGCCGAACAACGGTGAGGCGTTCCTCGGTTCGGGTGCCACGGTCGGCATCCTCATGCAGGAACCGCACCTGAACGAGGAGAAGACCGTCCGCGGCAACGTGGAGGAGGGCCTCGGCGAGGTTAAGGTCAAGCTGGATCGGTTCAACGAGATCGCCGAACTGATGGCCACCGACTACTCCGATGAGCTCATGGACGAGATGGGCAAGCTCCAGGAGTTCCTCGACCACGCCGATGCCTGGGATGTCGACTCCCAGCTCGAGCAGGCCATGGACGCACTGCGCTGCCCGCCGCCGGACGAGCCGGTCACCAACCTCTCCGGTGGTGAGCGTCGCCGCGTCGCACTGTGCAAGTTGCTGCTGAGCAAGCCCGACCTGCTGCTGCTCGACGAACCGACCAACCACCTCGACGCCGAGAGTGTGCTCTGGCTCGAGAAGCACCTCGCCGACTACCCGGGCGCCGTGCTGGCCGTCACCCACGACCGGTACTTCCTCGACAATGTCGCCGAGTGGATCCTCGAGCTCGACCGTGGCCGCGCCTACCCCTACGAGGGCAACTACTCCACCTACTTGGAGAAGAAGTCGCAACGCCTCGAGGTCCAGGGCAAGAAGGACCAGAAGCTGCAGAAGCGCCTCAAGGACGAACTGGCCTGGGTGCGGTCCGGCGCCAAGGCCCGCCAGGCCAAGAACAAGGCTCGACTGGGTCGCTACGAGGAGATGGCGGCCGAGGCCGAGCAGCACCGCAAGTTGGACTTCGAGGAGATCCAGATCCCCGCGGGTCCGCGACTGGGTGACATCGTGGTCAACGTCTCGCACCTGGACAAGGGCTACGGCGATCGTCAGCTCATCAAGGATCTGTCGTTCACGCTGCCGCGCAACGGCATCGTCGGCGTCATCGGACCCAACGGTGTCGGTAAGACGACGCTGTTCAAGACCATCGTCGGTCTCGAATCGGCCGACAGCGGTGAGGTGAAGGTCGGCGAGACGGTCAAGCTGAGCTATGTCGACCAGAACCGCGCGGGCATCGACCCGAAGAAGAACGTCTGGCAGGTCGTCTCCGAAGGCTTGGACTTCATCCAGGTCGGCAACCAGGAGATGCCCTCGCGCGCCTACGTCAGCGCGTTCGGCTTCAAGGGCCCGGATCAGCAGAAGCCGGCCGGGGTGCTCTCCGGTGGTGAGCGCAACCGCCTGAACCTGGCACTGACCCTCAAGCAGGGCGGCAACCTGATCCTGCTCGACGAACCGACCAACGACCTCGACGTCGAAACCCTCGGTTCGCTCGAGAACGCGCTCGAGCAGTTCCCCGGCTGCGCCGTCGTGATCTCGCACGACCGGTGGTTCCTCGACCGCACCTGCACCCACATCCTGGCGTGGGAGGGCGACGACGACAACGACGCCAAGTGGTTCTGGTTCGAGGGCAACTTCGAGGCCTACGAGGCGAACAAGGTCGAGCGTCTCGGCGCCGAAGCCGCTCGCCCGCACCGTGTTACGCACCGCAAGCTGACGCGCGACTGATACGCGCGGCCCGTGCGACGGCCCGGTGGAACGATCTGTGAACGGTCGCTCTGCCGGGCCGTCGGCGTTGTGCCGATCGCTGCCCCCTCGCGTTCATCCAGCGTTGTGCAAGTTACCGGCGCGGCAAGCCCGAATTCCCTGAGCGTGTTCGAGTAGCCGGAGCTAGTCTCGAAAATGCGTCACCCGCGTTGCGAAATCGAAGCGAACCACAATCCATGGGAGTGGGCTAAACGATGACGGTCTCGTCGGAAATCTCGAGCGCGGCGTGGGCCGCGGGAATGCCGCAGAGCTTGCGCGGCGATCTCGCGACTCTCGAGGAGGCGTATTTCCGACACGTCGATGCCGGAGACCTGGACTTCCCGATCCCCGGAATCACTCAGATCTTCCGGCACCACATGGAATTGGCCGCCGTTCGCCTGCCGGGCAACGCCAAGGTCCGGGTGCACCACCCCGACGACGGGACCGGGATGGGCGCGGCGGTCCAGGTGGTCACCGACGACATGCCGCTGCTGGTGGAGTCGCTCACCGCGGCGCTGGGCCGGATGCAGGTGAGTGTCTCCGAGGTGATCCACCCGATCTTCGAGGTCACCCGCGACGAGAGCGGCCACCTCGCCGGCGCCGCGGCGCACGAGGTGGACCGCCACGGCGCGACCGGGCTCACCGAATCGTGGATGCACCTGCAGCTGCACCCCTCGACGAGTCGGGCCCAGCTCGATCACATCGAACGCACCGTGCCCGCGGTGATCGCCGACGTCCGTCAGGTGATCGACGACACCGAGGCCATGGCCTCGGTGCAGAGCTCGCTCGCCGATGAGCTCGACCGATCCGCCGCCGCGGGCGCCACACCGTTCCCCGGGGTCGAGGTGTCCGACTGCGCCCAGTTGCTGCGCTGGCTGGCCGACGGCAACTTCACCCTGCTCGGTTACGGGCGCTACCGCCGTGGTGTCGAGAACGGCCACACCGTGTCGACGGCGGTGCCCGGCGCGAGCCTCGGCGTCCTTCGCCCCGATGTCGGCACCGACTTCCAGGTGCCGATCAACGGCGAAGACCGTCCGCTGCTGATGCTCACCCAGGGTCTGGTGCGCGCGACCGTGCACCGCTCGGTGTACCCGTACTTCGTCGGCGTCGCCGATGTCGACGAGGTGGGCGCGGTGTTGGGTGTGCACCTGTTCATCGGGGTGTTCACCGTGAGCGCGGTGCACGAGAACGTGCTCGACATCCCGGTCATCAATCGCCGGGTGCGTACCGCGATCGAGGCCGCCGGGTTCGACAAGGACTCGTTCTCCGGGCAGGCGATGCTCGAGGTGATCGAGTCGTTCCCGCGCACCGAACTGTTCTCCGCCGACATCGAGACCATGCGACGTACCGCCGTCGCGGTGCTCGGCGTCGGCTTGCGCAGGCAGGTCCGGCTTTTCCTGCGCTGTGACGGCTACGGCCGCTTCGTGGCCTGCATGGTGTATCTGCCGCGTGATCGCTACACCACCGCGGTCCGCCTGCACATGCAGGACATCCTGGTCGCCGAGCTCGGCGGTGTCGATATCGACTACTCGGCACGGGTGAGCGAAAGTGAGCTCGCCAGTGTGTATTTCACGGTGATGCTGCCGGCCGAGGCCGCCGGGGGGACCGCCCCCGACACCTCCGAGGACAACCGCCTGCGGCTGCAGGCCTTGCTCAACGCGGCCAGCCACACCTGGGACGACCGGATCGACGATGCGGTCGCCTCCTCCACCGTGCTCGACCCCGCTGTGGTCACCCGGTATTCGGCCGCATTGCCCGAAAGCTACAAGGAGGACTTCGCGCCCGCCCGCGCGCTGGCCGACATGGTGCGCCTCGAGCGACTCACCGAGGGCGGCATCGGCCAGTACCTGTACCGCAGGCCAGAAGCGGCGCCCGGATCGTGGCGGTTCAGCCTCTACATCGCCGGTTCCGGTGTCTCGCTGAGTCAGGTGCTCCCGGTGCTACAGAGCCTGGGCGTCGAGGTGGTCGACGAACGGCCCTACCAGCTCGAACGCGAAGGTGGCACCGAGCGCTGGATCTACGATTTCGGGCTGCAGGCCCGCCCCGAACTGCTGCGCAACGCGCTCGGCGGCGACCTCGACGCCGCACTGCTCGAAGCGCCGAGCCAGGTCGACGCCCTGCGTACTCGGTTCACCGACGCCTTCGAAGCAGTCTGGTACGACCGTGCCGAAGCTGACGGTCTCAACGAACTCGTGTTGCGCGCCGGGCTGCCGTGGCGGTCGGTGGCGATTCTGCGTGCCTACGCGAAATACCTGCAGCAGGCCGGATTCCCGTACTCCCAGGTCAATATCGCTCGCGTGCTGCTGGCTCATCCTGAGGTCGCGCGGGACTTCGTCGATCTGTTCGCCGCCCGATTCGATCCGGCCACCGTCTCCGCCGAGGCCGCCGCCGAACTCGAGGCGCGGGTGCGGGCCGGGATCGACGAGGTGGTCAGCATGGATGCCGACCGCATCCTGCGCGCCATCCTCGGCCTGATCAAGGCCACGCTGCGAACCAACAACTACGTCCTCGATGCCGACGGCCGCCCGCGCGACTACCTGGCGCTGAAGGTCGAGCCGCGCGAGATCGCCGAATTGCCCAAGCCGCGGCCGAAATTCGAGATCTTCGTGTACTCGCCCCGTGTCGAGGGCGTGCACCTGCGGTTCGGGTCGGTGGCCCGTGGCGGGCTGCGCTGGTCGGACCGGCTCGAGGACTTCCGCACCGAGATCCTGGGGCTGGTCAAGGCACAGGCGGTGAAGAACGCCGTGATCGTGCCGGTCGGCGCCAAGGGTGGCTTCGTGGTGAAGCGCCCGCCCGCGCCGGTCGGTGACGCGGCCGTCGACCGTCAGGCGAGCATTACCGAGGGCGTCGCGTGCTATCGCACCTTCATCTCCGGGCTGCTCGACGTCACCGACAATGTCGACCTGGCCACCGGCGCGGTGCTGCCGCCCGATCGGGTGGTGCGCCGCGACGGCGACGACACCTACCTGGTGGTCGCTGCCGACAAGGGCACCGCCAGCTTCTCCGATATCGCCAACGAGGTGGCCCTGAGCTACGGCTTCTGGCTCGGCGACGCCTTCGCCTCCGGCGGCTCGGCAGGATATGACCACAAGGCGATGGGCATCACCGCCAAGGGTGCGTGGGAAGCGGTCAAACGCCATTTCCGCGAGATGGACATCGACACCCAGAGCCAGGAATTCACCGTTGTCGGCGTCGGCGATATGAGCGGTGACGTGTTCGGCAACGGCATGCTGCTCTCCCCGCACATCCGGCTGGTCGCCGCGTTCGACCACCGCCACATCTTCCTCGACCCGAACCCCGACGCCGCGAGTTCCTTCGCCGAACGCGAGCGGTTGTTCGCGCTGCCGCGTTCCTCGTGGGCCGACTACGACCGGACCTTGATCAGCGAGGGTGGCGGCGTGTTCGAGCGGACCGTCAAGTCGGTGCCGCTCTCGCCGCAGGCCAGGATCGCGCTCGGGCTGCCCGACTCGGTACAGGCGCTCTCGCCGCCGGAGCTGGTGCGGGCGATCCTGCTCGCGCCGGTGCAGTTGCTGTGGAACGGCGGCATCGGCACCTATGTGAAGGCGAGTACCGAATCCAATGCCGAGGTGGGCGACAAGTCCAACGACGCGGTGCGGGTCGACGGAAATCAGTTGCGGGTCAAGGTGATCGGTGAGGGTGGCAACCTGGGCGCCACCGCGCTCGGCCGGATCGAGTTCTGCCGCAACGGCGGCAAGATGAACACCGACGCACTGGACAATTCCGCCGGCGTCGACTGCTCCGACCATGAGGTCAATATCAAGGTTCTGCTCGACGGCGTGGTCAGCGCGGGTGGGCTCGCGCCCGCCGACCGCAATCCGCTGCTGGCTTCGATGACCGATGAAGTCGCCCGAATGGTGTTGCAGGACAACGTCGATCAGAACGCCTTGATCGGCATCGCCCGCACCGACGCACCCCACATGCTCACGGTGCACGGCCGTGTCATCGCCCACCTCGAACAGCGCCGCGGCCTGGATCGCGAGCTCGAAGCGCTGCCCTCACCCGCCGAGCTGACCCGCCGCGCCGAGGAGGGCGCCGGACTCGCCTCGCCCGAACTGGCCAATCTGCTCGCGCACGTGAAGCTCGGGCTCAAAGCCGACCTGCTCGACACCGATCTGCCCGACAGCACCTTTTTCGCGACGAAGCTGCCGCTGTATTTCCCGACACCGCTGCGCGAACAGTTCGGTGCGGCGATCAAGAAGCACCGGCTGCGCCGCGAGATCGTCACCACGATGATCGTCAACGAGGTCGTCGACTACGGCGGCATCACCTACGCCCACCGGCTCAACGAAGAGGTCGGCGCCACCACCTCCGACACGGTGCGCGCGTTCGCCGCCGTCACCGAGATCTTCGGGCTCCATGACGTGTGGTCGCGCATCCGGAGCTCCGATGCTCCCGCCGCGGTCTGTGACCTGCTGGAACTGGAATCCAAGCGGACCCTGGACCGAGCATCGCGATGGCTGCTGACCAACCGTCCGCAGCCGGTCGCGGTCGGTGCCGAGATCAACCGGTATCACCGCCGGGTGCAGGAGCTGGCGCCGCAGGTGCCGGGCTGGTTGCGCGGGCATCACGTCACCTCGCTCACCCAGAGCGCGGCCGAGCTGATCGCTCGCGGTGCGCCGACCGACCTGGCCACCGAGGTATTCGGGCTGCTCGGACTGTTCCCGCTGCTGGATATCGTCGACATCGCCGATATCACCGATCGCGACGGCGCCGAGGTGGGCGGGCTGTACTACGCGCTCAACGAGCACCTCAAGATCGACTGGCTGCTCGAGGCCGTGAGCCACCTCGAACGTGGCGACCGCTGGCACGCGTTGGCCCGGCTCGCCCTGCGCGACGACATGTACGGTTCGCTGCGTTCGCTCACCCTCGATGTGCTCTCCGGGGGTGACCCGGAGGAAACGGCCGACGAGAAAATTGCATACTGGGAGTCGAAGAACCAGTCCCGGCTGGGCCGTGCGCGCGCGGCACTGTCGGAATTGTTCGAGTCCGGGACCCACGACCTCGCCACACTGTCGGTCGCCGCGCGACAGGTGCGGAGCATGGTGAGCGGGGTGGGCGCCCAATCGGAGGTACCACGGTGACGAGTTCGCCGAACGGCAACACCGCCACGCCCACACCAGAGCTGGTGTTGCCGCAGCGTTTTCACGCGAAGGTCGAGATCCGCTGGTCGGACATGGACGTGTTCCAGCACGTCAACCATGCCCGGATGGTGACGCTGCTCGAAGAGGCGCGAATTCCGTGGTTGTTCGACGACGACAAGCCGACGGCGTCGATGGGGCGGCAGGGCTGTGTGCTGGTCGACCTGCACGTGAAGTACCGGGGGCAGTTGCGGCACGAGGACACCCCGCTCGACATCGCCATGTGGATCAAGCAGTTGCGGGCGGTCGATTTCACCATCGGCTACGAGGTGCGTGCCAACGGTGCGGCCCCCGATTCGCCGCCCGCGGTCATCGCGACCACCCAGCTCGCCGCGTTCGACATCGATACGCAGCGGCTGCGCAGGCTCGGCGAGTCCGAACGCGACTACCTGGCGCTGTGGCGGGCCTGATTTCGTGAGCCCTGAACAACGGGTGCTGCACACGCCCGACCCGGCCGAGCGTGAGAACCTGGCCACTTTCCTCAGCCGTGCCATCCGCCTCGACCCGGCCGCTGTCGTCCGGTTGCGGCGGCGCGGGTCCAGTCTTGTCTCTGCTTGGGTGGCAACAGGATTCGAGACCCTCGCGGTGCGCACGATCACCGCTGAGCTCGGCGTCGACGATGTCACTGTCGGTGCGGACATGGTCCTTGCCGGGCTGGGTACGGGGCACCCGGTGGACCTCGGCTATTCGATGGACTCCGCCTGGCGCGGGGCGCTGCCCCCTACCGACGGCTTCACGCACGTCGACGACGTTCCGGCGCGGACCCTGGTCGAGCTGGCCGAACGCGGCGCGGATGTGGCGCGCGAGCACGGTGGTCCCAAAGGGCCACCGGCCTCCCTGCTCGACCAGTCGGTCCTGACTGTCACCGGCCCCGGCGATATCGAGGTTCAGGTGCCGATGCGCGTGGTCTTCGCGCTCACCGCGATGGATTTCATTCCGCATGCGGGGGAGAAGACCGAGTCACGTCGGATCCAGCCGTCGGAGCTGGTGCGGGTTCGGGCGACGCGGACCTGGCTGCGGTTGGATGCGCGGTACGGGTCGGTGGCTCGGCGGTTGGGTGGCGGGATTCCGTTGTCGCCCAGCTGAATTGGGTGGGCCGCGGACCTGCAGTGAACGGTGGGGTCAGTGCACGCCGAGGAGTCGCAGCACCGCGGTCGTGGTTGCCGCGGCCAGCACGGTGACGAGCAGAGGGGCCCGCCGCCAGGCGAGCACCCCGCCGACCGCGACGCCGGCGGGGAGGGCGATACCCAGGTGGCCGGAGCCGGTAGGCAATGTCGCCGTCGCGACGAGCGCCGCGAGCAGGATCAGGGCACCGGTATCGAGTAGGTGAATCGCCCTTGGAGACAACCGCAGTCGGTGTCGCATCGCCGGGCCGGTCCATCGGAGGGCGTAGGTTCCGACTGCCAGGGCCAGCATGGCGGGCAGCAGATAGGGCGCGTTCATGCGACCACCGAGGCTTCTGTTCGCGTTTGGTGGAGGGGCGAGGGTGTCGACGATGTCATGCCGTCACCGGATCAACAGCAGGCGCGGGCGGTCGGAGCGCGAAGATCAGTCCGACCAGGGCGATCAGTACCGGCAGGCCCGCCGGAACGAACGGCGCGACGACCACGGCCGACCCCGCACCGACCAGTACCGGTCGCAACGTCGACCGATCGCGCAGTGCGGGCAGGATCAGCGCCAGCAGGATCACCGGGAACACCGCGTCCAACCCGAGCGCCGACGTGTCGGGAACGAGTGAACCCAGCGCCGCGCCGAGGGTAGCCCCCAGTGGCCAGCACAGCGCGACCCCGATCCCGCAGGCCCAGTACGCCGCGCGTTTGCGTTCGTGGTCGCCGGGCGCCGCGGCGAAAGCGACCGACTCGTCGTTGAGGACGTGGATGCCGAGCACTCGTTTCCAGCCGTGCCCGAACACCTCGGGCGCCGACAGCCCGTACGGCAGGTGTCGCGCGTTGAGCAGCAGCCCGGCCACCACCGCAGCCAGCGGACTACCGCCGGCCGCGACGATCCCGAAGAACAGCAACTCCGACCCGCCTGCCAGCACGGTCACCGCCATCACGATCGGCATCCACATCGGGAACCCGGCCGCGATCGTCGACGCGCCGTAGGACACCCCGAACAAGCCGACGGCACAGCACGCCGCGGCTACGGCAGCCACGGTTCTCCGGTCGAGTGTTCGCCAAATCGAACGCATGTTGTTTATATTGAACGCTGAGGGTGGGTAAAGTCAACGCGGTATCGCCAGCCCTCAGGAGGCGTAGATGGACCGGCAGGACCCCGTCGTCGGACCGCCCCAGGCGGTGATCGCGGCGGCGCTTCGACGTGAACGCGCCCGCGCCGGCCTGTCGCTGACCGAGGTCGCCAGCCGGGCGGGGGTCGCGAAATCCACCCTGTCGCAACTGGAATCGGGCACGGGCAATCCCAGTCTGGAAACCCTGTGGGCACTGTGTGTAGCCCTCGAGATGCCGTTCTCCCGGCTGCTCGATCCGCCGCGTGCCAACGTTCAGGTCATCCGCGCCGACGAGGGCGCGCCCGTCCCATCGGCCGATGCCGACTATCGGGTGACATTGCTCGCAGCGGGCCAGTCGCACACCCGCTGTGATGTGTACCGCATCGCGGCCGAACCCGGGCACACCCGTCGTTCGGATCCGCACAGCCCCGGCGTCGTCGAACATGTCGTCCTGGCGGCGGGCCGTGCCATGGCGGGTCCGGCCGACGACCCCGTGGAGATGCGCCCCGGCGACTACATCCGCTACCTGGGCGATCTCCCGCACATCTTCGAAGCCCTCGAACCGGGAACCTGGGCGACGATGGTCATCGAGAGCGCCTGAATCGATCGCGCGGTATCAGGCAGCTCCTTCGCCGAGGTACTGCAACCAGATCGGATCCAGATCGGCGGTGGTCGACAGCAGCCGCCAGTGCGGGCCCTTGGGGGAGACCAGTGGGTGGCGCAGGTGCCAGCCCAGGTCTGCCAGCATTTTGTCGGCCTTGCGGTGATTGCAGGGGGCGCAGCTGGCGACGCAGTTCTCCCACGAGTGCTCGCCGCCGCGACTGCGGGGGATCACGTGGTCGATGGTCTCGGCCTTGCCGCCGCAGTACCCGCAGCGGTAGTGGTCGCGATGCATGAGCGCGGCGCGGGTCATCGGCACGCGGGCGCGGTAGGGCACCCGCACATAGGTGCGCAGGCGGATGACGGAAGGAATCGCCACTTGCGAGCCCGCGGAGTGCAGGACCGGGCCTTCGGGATCGTCGTGGACGGCGTCTGCTTTGGCGCAGATCAGCAGCACGACGGCGCGACGCGCGGACAGCGCGGTGAGCGGCTCGTAGGTGGCGTTGAGCAGCAGGACCCGGCGTTTGCGCCATGCGGCGGCGTCGTGGTCCCCAGCGAGATGCAGCGGGGCGGGGATATGCGTGTGATCGGACACGATGTGCAGCGGAACAGCCCCCGAGCCACGATTGTGGACGTCGGCGGGCTGGAGTTGTCGATGCGTGCGCGCCTCGTGTGAACGGGCGCTCGGTCGCTGCTTCATCTTCTTGACCTCAATTTCATGATTGGCAGGATCATGTGGTATCTGGGGCCGATACTGCCCTCAGTTGACCATGGTTCTGCCGGTATTGCACGGCAATTTTTCAAACTTCCGGATGAACTGTGGTTGAAGGGCAGCGCGTTCGTGACCGTGGTGATCGGGGCACAATGGAGCCCGTGAGTACCGGTGAGCAGACAACGACCTCCTTCTACGAAGCCGTGGGCGGCGCCGAGACGTTCCGCCGCCTGGTGTCGGTGTTCTATCGCGAGGTCGCGGCCGATGAGATCCTGCGTCCGCTGTACCCGGAGGAGGACCTCGGTCCGGCCGAGCGCCGGTTGCGGATGTTCCTCGAACAGTACTGGGGCGGTCCGCGCACCTACTCCGACGAGCGCGGGCACCCGCGCCTGCGCATGCGCCACAACCCGTTCGTCGTCGGGCCGCTCGAACGCGACGCCTGGATGCGGTGCATGACCATCGCGGTCGGTGAGATCGAACCCTCGATCCTGGACGACGAACACCGCAAGGCCCTGCTGGACTATTTCCAAATGGCTGCTGCCTCCCTACAGAATTCCCCAACCTGACCCAGGCGTACACCGCATTCCCGCAGCCTCCCTACAGAACTCCCCATAATCGCTCGTACCCAGCGTACGGGTGCTTGGTGTTCGCTGATGACCAGCAGATAGCGCCCCGGTTTCGCGCTGGTGCGGTCTTTTACCACGATGTTTCGCAACGGCGTGGCGAACGCTGGTTATTTGCCGGATTCGCAAAAAGTCTCGCCCCACCTGATTATCGCGGCCGAACTTTGGCAATATTGCACGTGTGACACAGACACCTGCCTCGCCGGTGCCGGGGGAAGCAAGCACCGATCCGTGGTGGAAAACCGCCGTGTTCTATCAGGTCTATCCGCGTTCGTTCGCTGACTCCGATGGTGACGGTGTCGGCGATCTGGGCGGTGTGCGCGAGAAGATGGGGTACCTGGAGCTATTGGGCGTAGACGCGCTGTGGATCTGTCCGGTGATGCGTTCACCGCAGGCCGACGGTGGCTACGACGTGTCCGATCCGCGCGATATCGACCCGCTGTTCGGCGGGTTGGGGGCGCTGGACGAGTTGATCGCCGAGGCGCACGACCGCGAGATCAAGGTGACGATGGATCTGGTGCCCAACCACACCAGCATCGAACACGCGTGGTTCGCCGAGGCACTGGAGGCTGCGCCGGGTAGTCCCGAACGCGCCCGCTACATCTTCCGCGACGGTCGCGGCGAGAACGGTGACGAGCCGCCCAACAACTGGCCGAGCATCTTCGGTGGTCCCGCCTGGACCAGGATCACCGAGCCCGATGGCGTGCCGGGGCAGTGGTACCTGCACATCTTCGCGCCCGAACAACCCGACCTGAACTGGGACAACCCCGAGGTCGCCGACGATTTCGAGAAGACCCTGCGCTTCTGGCTCGACCGCGGTGTCGACGGTTTCCGCCTCGATGTCGCACACGGGATGGCCAAGCCCGAAGGCCTGCCCGACATGGCGAAGGTCGAGACCAAGATGCTCGTCCATGACGACGACGACCCCCGCTTCAACAACCCCGGTGTGCACGCCATCCACCGCCGCATCCGCACCGTGCTCAACGACTATCCGGACGCGGTGTCGATCGGCGAGGTATGGGTCGACGACAACGTCCGCTTCGGCGAATACGTCCGCCCCGACGAGCTGCACCTGGCGTTCAACTTCCGCCTCGCCGAGACCCCCTTCACCGCGCAGGGTGTGCACGATGCGATCGAGCACTCGCTCGCGGCGATCGCCGACGCGGGCGCGCCACCCACGTGGACGCTGTCCAATCACGACATCGAACGTGAGGTGACCCGCTACGGCGGTGGCAAGACCGGCGTCGCGCGGGCACGGGCGATGATGATGGTCGAACTGGCCCTGCCCGGTGCGGTGTTCATCTACAACGGCGCCGAACTCGGCCTCCCCAATGTCGATGACCTGCCCGACGAGGTCCTGCAGGACCCGGTGTGGGAGCGCACGGGCCATACCGAACGCGGTCGCGACGGTTGCCGCGTCCCGATGCCGTGGGAGGGCGCGAACACCCCGTTCGGTTTCACCGAGGGCAAGCCGTGGCTGCCGATCCCGGTGGACTGGACCGACCGCACCGTCGAAGCGCAGCTGGAAACCCTGCACTCGACCCTGTCGCTGTACCGATTGGCGATCGACCTGCGCGCCACCCGGCCGGAGTTCGCGGGACAGCGGATCGAGTGGTACGGCAGCCCCGACGGTTGCCTCGCCTTCCGTCGTCCGGGCGGGCTGATCTGCGTGCTCAATGCTTCCGACGGCGCGATCCAGCTGCCGCCGGGCGAGGTGCTGCTGTCCAGTGCGCCCGTCGCCGACGACCGGTTGGCGCCGAATGCGGCGGCCTGGTTGGTCTGACACGCGGGTTAGGGACAGCCGGAGGATGAACTACTACACAGCATCGTCTACCGTTGGTGCGTGAGCATTCTCGAGACAGTGCTGATCTTCGTCGGCATCCCGGCCGCGATCTACTTCGCGATCGCGGGCTTGTCCTATCTCGGTAAGCCATTCCCCGGTGAGAAGCCGGCCCACTTCGCACTCGGGCAGAAGTGGACCCACCGGCCGGTGCTGTGGAGTGCTACCGATGAGGTGACCGCTGCGGCGGGTCACCACACCGCCGAGCCGCATGGCAGTCATGCGGCTCTCGAAACCGCGCACGCGGAGCTGATCGGAGGCCGGGCAAGTGGCAAGTTCTAATTGGCCCGCGGTGGTCGAGGCCGACCTGCCGCACGGGTTCGCCCTGACCAGCAGCGGTCGCGTGTCCGGCGTGCACGAGCCGGGCACCGTGTTCGACGAGGTGCCGTTCACCGATCGTGAGCGCATCTCGCTCGACAACGCGCTCACCGAGGCGACCCGCGCCACCAAGGTCCGCTTCAACATCTACCTCGGCGACCTCGGTGCCGATCCGGCGGCCGGTGCCGACGCGATCCTGCCGAACACCCCGGAGTCGGCCGATTCGGTGCTCATCGCCGTGTCCCCGAACCAGGGCGCGATCGAGGTCCGTTCCGGTGCGAACGTGGCCGAGCGCGCCAACGACCGCATCTGCCAGCTCGGCGTCACCGCCGCCCTGGCCTCGTTCCGTCAGGGCAACCTGATCGACGGCCTGATCTCGGCCACCCGCGTGATGTCCGCCGCGATCGGCCGCTAGTCCGTTCTCCACCGTCCGGCGCGTTCACCTCGTGGTGAACGCGCCGGACGTGTTTCGGCGCAGGCCGTTTCGCCTCGCCGCGATGATCAGCGTCTTGCTCGGTGCACGGCTGGGCATCGTCGCGATGATCAGCGGTCGCGGTGGCATCGAGTAACCTGATCGGCGGTCTATCGGCCACATCATCGGCCGGCGTATCGGGGGGAAACTTGCACACACGTATTGTTCGCGTGATCGCGGCGGCCTGTCTCGCGCTGACCGCGTCGGCTTGCGCGCAGGACAGCGATCCCGTCGAATTCGCCGCGGCCGCACCGCTTTCGGAGTTCTACAGCCCCCGTGCGGAAAAGATTCCGGGACCGCGCGGTTCGGTGATCCACACGAAAAGGCTCACCGGCGCGCAGGTCGTGCCCGGTGCGCGCACCTATCTGACGCTGTACCGCTCGGTCGACCTGCTCGGCAAGCCCGTCGCTGTGTCGGGGACCCTGTCCGTGCCGGAAGGCACTGAACCCGAAGGTGGTTGGCCGCTGATCTCCTGGGCACCGGGCAGTACCGGGGTCGCCGATGTGTGCGCGGCCTCGCGCTCGGAAGGCTCCACGCCGAGCAACGATGAGCAGGCGCGGTGGGTGGCCAAGGGTTACGCGGTCGCCAGGACCGACTACCTCGGCCTCGGCACGCCCGGCGAGCACGGCTACATGATCGGCGCGACCGAACAGCGCGCGATGGCCGACATCGCCACGGCGGCAAGGACGATCGACAAGTCCGTCGGTGCGCGCTGGGTGGCGCTCGGTCATTCGCAAGGCGGGCATGCGGCGCTGTTCGCCGCCGCCGACGCCGCGGGATGGGCGCCGAGTTCGCCCCTGCTCGGCGCGGTCGCGCTGGCCCCCACCTCCCATCTCGGCGAGCAGGTGCGGTTGGCGAAGTGGGCCGCGTCGAACCCGCTGGGCAAGATCGGCACGGGCGACCTGTCGGTCTACCTGCCGCTGCTGGTGCGTGGCGCCCAGACCGTGACCGATGTCGATCCCACGCGGTTCCTCACGACCCGTGCCACCTCCCTGCTCCCCGTCGCCGACTCCGACTGCACCGGTGGGCTGCGGGACAAGAACAAATGGGGCGGCCTGTCGCCGAAGGACGTGTTCACCGCCGACGGCGATCTGTCGGCGCTGCTGCGCGTGCTCGACGACAACGACCCTGGCGGCCTCCGCTTCACCACCCCGGTCCTCGTTCTGCAGGGCCGCTCCGATCTCACCGTCCCGCTGAGGTCGACCGATGCGCTGGTGGCCGAACTGCAGGCGGGCGGCCAGTCGGTCGACTACCGCAAGTACGACGACACCGACCACAGCGAAATCGTCGCCGCGTCTTTCGCCGACGCGCTGGCCTGGGCCGATACCCGCTTCGGAATGACCCGCTGAGTCGCGGCGGTTACGCCCAGAGCAGAAGAGCCGGGTGTTTCACGCTCGGTGTCCCTAGTCTCGGAGTATGGGCGAGCACAACGGGTTGCGGGTGATTCCGGGTGGACGCGGCGAACAGCGGTCGCGGCCGGAACCACTCTGGCGTGAAGCGTTGGGCGAACGCCTGCGGGCCCTGCGCCTGGAACAGCGCTCCACCCTCGTCGATACCGCGGGGCGCGCGGGTATCTCGCCGCAGTACCTGTCCGAAGTCGAGCGCGGACGCAAAGAGCCGTCGAGCGAGATGATCGCAGCGCTGGCCGGCGCCCTCGGTACATCGCTGGGCGAACTCGTCGCCCAGGTGGCTGAATCGATGCGCAGGTACGCTCTCGTTCCGACTCGTGCGGTGGTGCTGGGCGGGCGACGCCAGATCGCGCCCTCCCATGCGGGCCCGATGTCACCGGCCCCGGACGCCGTCCTGCTCGCCGCCTGATTCGGCGGCCGATCAGCCCTCCGGTGTCGCGCTTGTTTGCGCGGCGGCGATCTGGCTGCGGAGCAGGTCGACGATCGCGCTGATCGGCAGTGCGGGGTCGATCGCGCGCTGCACGCCGAGGCCGATACCGAGCGAGAGTAGTTGCAGCGCGGCATCTTCCGCGGGAATCGGCAGCTCGAGGCCGAGCTGATCGGACTGAGTCTGGATCACCGTGGCCAGCATCGTGGTGAGGGTGGTTCTGCGCTCGGCGAGTTCGGCGCGGACCTCGGGCAGGTGCCGGGTGCTGGTCGCGAACTCGACCTCCAGCGCGGTCCAGCCGACATCGCCGATGTTCTCGTCGGCCCATCGGGCGAATCCTTCGATGCGCTCCGCGATGGTGTCGTGCGGCATCACCGCGTCCACGAGGGACTGGGCGCGCTCCACGTGGACGACGTCGAGCACGGCCAGGCCCAATTCGTGCTTCGTCGCGAAATTGGAGTACACCGCGCCCTTGGAGTACCCGGCCTCGGTGGCCACCTTCTCGAGTGGGGTCACGTTGTAGCCATCGGCCAGGAACAACCGCTTGGCGGTCTCGACCAGTCGCTCGCGAGTGAGTGCGTGCGACTCCTTGCGGGTCATCCTGGCCATGTGCGGGAGTTTAGCAAGACGGGCTACCGCTGGAATTCAAATACCGTTAGTATTCGAAATATGACAACACGACGTGGCGTAGCGATCGGCTGCGGTGGCCTGCTCGGCTTCGCCTGGACCGCCGTAGCCCTCGACGCCGTCGAACGCGCCTTGAACTGGGACATCCGCACCGCCGACGTTCTGGTCGGCACCTCCGCGGGCGCGGAACTCGTGGCGGCCCTCGGCTCCGGCCGCACCCCCACCGACCTGCTCGCCGCCCTCGACCGGGCCCCCGACGCCGACCCGATCCTGGCCGCCCACGTTGCCGTCGACCCCGGCAAGTTCCCCCCGCTGCCGCACCTCGGATTCCCCGGCTTCGGCCTGGTCGGCGCCGGTCTGCGCGCTCGTTCGCCCTACACCGCGCTGGCCGGGCTCCTGCCGCGGGGCCGCAGTGACGCCGACTGGTTGCGTTCCTTCGGTCAGGCGCTGGCCGCCCCGAGCGGCTGGGTGAGCCATCCCGCGACCTGGGTGGTCGGCGCCGACGCGGCAACGGGTGCGCGAGTCGCCTTCGGAGCGAACGGATCGGGAACTGCTCTCGCGACGGCCGGAAGATCGGCTGGTACGGCGCCGGTCGATCTGGGTGCCGCGATCGCCGCTTCCTGGGCTATCCCCGGTTGGTTCCCGCCCGTGCGGATCGGCGAAAACGACTACGTCGACGGTGGTTCGGTGTCCTCGGTATCGGCCGATCTGCTGGTCCCACTCGAACTCGACGAAGTGGTGGTTGTCGCCCCGATGACCTCCGAAGGCGGCGCACCGGCCACTGGCCTGAACCGGCTCGAACGTCTGCTCCGTGCGCAGATGACCCGCGGCCTCGACCGCGAAGTGGCCCTGCTGCGCGCCGCGGGCACCCGCGTGATCCGCGTCGAACCGGGCCCCGAAGAACTCGCCGCCATGGGCGCGAACTTCATGGATTCGGCCCGTCGCCCAGCCACTCTCGCCGCCGCTCGCCGCCACGTCCCGGCCCGGGTCGCCGACGCGATGCGCGCCTCGCGACTCGCGGGCCGACTCGCATGATCCGCTGCGCCGATCGGTATCGGCGCTGCGCGCACCACTCGTTGTCGTTCGAAGGAGAAGTTGTATGAGCCGCCATCATGAGGTCGTGGTGATCGGAGCGGGAGTTTCCGGCATCTGCGCCGCGATCAAGTTGATCGAAGCGGGCGTCGAGGATGTGGTGATCGTCGAGAAAGCCGAAACCTTCGGCGGCACTTGGCGAGCCAACACCTATCCCGGTTGTGCCTGCGACGTACCGTCGGGCCTGTACTCGTTCTCCTTCGCGCCGAACAGCGAGTGGTCGCGGCTGTTCGCGCCCCAACCCGAGATCCTCGACTACGTCGACCGGGTGGCGCGTGCGCACGGGTTGGCCGAGCGCACCCGGTTCGGGGTGGAGGTGGTCGGTTCGCAGTTCGACGATGCCGCGCGGCTGTGGCGGCTCGACACCAGCGAGGGCCCGCTGAGTGCGCGCTTCGTCGTGTCGGCCGCGGGACCGTGGAACGAACCGCGCCTGCCCGAGATCCCGGGTCTGGCCGAATTCCCCGGCGAGGTGTTCCATTCCGCGCGCTGGAACCATGATTACGACCTGCGCGGCAAGCGGGTCGCGGTGGTCGGCTCCGGGGCGTCCGCGGTGCAGTTCGTGCCCGCCATCGCGCCCGACGTCGCCGAACTGCACCTGTTCCAGCGCACCGCGCAGTGGGTGCTGCCGAAACTCGATCATCGCGTGCCCGTCGTCGAGAAGCGGGTGATGCGCCGGTTCCCGTTCGCGCACAAGGCATTACGGTCGGTCGAGTACGCGATGATGGAAGCGCTCGGGGTGGCCTTCCGACACCCGCGACCGCTGATGCAGACGGTGCAAGCCGTCGGTTCGGCGTATCTGCGTGCGGTGGTGCGTGATCCGGCACTGCGGGCGAAGCTGACCCCGGACTATCTGCTCGGCTGCAAGCGAATCCTGTTCTCCAACAGCTATCTTCAATCGTTGACCCGCGACAACGTCGACGTGCACGCCACCGGGGTCACCGAATTCCGTGGCAACACCGTGGTCGGCGCCGACGGCACCACCGCCGAGGTCGACGCCGTCATCCTCGGCACCGGCTTCCACATCCTCGACACCCCGCTGGCCGACATCGTCCGCGGCGCCGACGGCCGCACCTTGGCCGAGCACTGGAAGGGCTCGCCCGAGGCCTATCTCGGCACCATCACCACCGGTTTCCCCAACGCGTTCACCGTGCTCGGCCCCAGCCTCGGCACCGGCCACTCCTCGGCGTTCGCCATTCTCGAAGCCCAGGTCGCCTTCCTCGTCTCGGCGATCGTGAGCGCCCGCCGCGAAGGCTGGGCGGCGCTGGACGTGCGTCCCGAGGTGCAGGCGCGCTACGTCGACCAGGTGCAAGCCGCGCTGGCCGGCACGGTCTACAACGCGGGCGGTTGCCAGAGCTACTACATGGATGCCAACGGCCGCAACAGTTTCAGCTGGCCGTGGTCCACCGGCGAACTCACCACCCGCGTCAGCGCCTTCGACCCGTCCGACTTCACCATCACCCACGACCATCGAGAGGCCACGGTATGAGCTACCCACGGATCGACCTGGCAGGCGCCACCATCGCGATCACCGGCGCCGCCCGCGGCATCGGACTCGCCACGGCCGCGGCGTTCATCGAAGCCGGTGCGTACGTCGCGCTCGGTGACCTCGACGAGGCGCTGGCCGTGCAGGCGGCGGCAGACCTCGGCGATCATGCGATGGGCCATGCCCTCGACGTCACCGACAAGGACTCCTACGCGGCGTTTCTCGATGCTACCAACCAGTGGCACGGCCCGCTGGACGTGCTGGTGAACAACGCGGGTGTGATGCCGAACGGCCCGTTCCTCGACCAGTCCGACCGCATCGACCAGCTCACCATGGACGTCAATGTCTACGGCGTCATCCATGGCATGCGGCTGGCCCTGCCCGGAATGGTCGAGCGCGGCTACGGCCACGTCGTGAATGTGGCCTCGCTGGCGGGCAAGTTCCCGCTCAAGGGCTTGGCCGTGTACAACGCCAGCAAGTACGCGGTGGTCGGCCTGACCGCCGCCACCAGGCTGGAAATGGACGCCACCGGGGTCAGCGTGAGCGCGGTGCTCCCGTCGGCCGTGCGCACCGAACTCAGCTCCGGCATCGACTACGGGATCCTGCCCGCCGTCGACCCCGAGGACATCGCCGCCGCGGTGGTCCGCACGGTCAAGACCCGGGCGGCCGAGACCGCGGTGCCCGGCTATGTCGGCCTGTTGGCGAACGCGTCCGGTCTCGTGCCGGAGCCGGTGATGCGAGCCTTCCGCAAGGCTGCCCACGACGACGCCGCCATCACCCGCGTCGACGACGACGTCCGTCGCGCCTACCTCAATCGCATCGAAAAGCAGTGAGCGCCACACGATCGGCTGGTCACTCCCGTTCGTGCAGGACGTGGTCGACCAGCCCGTAGTCGAGTGCGGTGTCGGCCGTGAACACCCGGTCGCGGTCGGTGTCGCGGCGCAGGGTCTCCGGGGTCTGGCCGGTGTGTTTGGCCAAAATCGCCTCGATCGCCGCGCGCATGCGGATGATCTCGTCGGCCTGCAGGATCAGGTCGGGAATCGTGCCCTGACCGCGAGTCGCGGGCTGGTGCAACACGATGCGCGTGTGCGGCAGCATCGCCCGATGACCGGCCGCACCGCCTGCGAGCAGGACGGCGCCGACCGCGATCGCCTGGCCGACGCAGGTGGTGTGCACCGGTGCCTTGATGAAGCGCATGGTGTCGTAGACGGCGAGCATGGCGGACAGGTCGCCGCCTTCGCAATTGATGTAGAGGCTGATCGCCTGGCCGGGGCTGTCGGATTCCAGGTGCAGGAGTTGGGCGATGAGCGCGTTGGCGACGCCGGAGTCGATGGGGGTGCCCAGGTAGACGATGCGTTCGCTGAGCAGGTGCGAATAGATATCGGTGATCCGCTCTCCACCGCCGCGATGCTGGGACACCACATTCGGAATCGGGTAGGTCATGCGGTGATCCCGATGCGATGACGGTTCGGAACGACCTGGTCGAAGGATTCGACGATGTGGTCGATGAACCCGTACTCGAGTGCCTGGGGTGCGGTGAACCAGCGGTCGTGCAGCGAGTCCTCGTAGATGCGGTCGAAAGGTTGCCCGGTGTCCTCGGCGATGAGGCCGAGCACGGTGTCGACGGTGTGGCGCAGATCGTCGGCCTGCACTTCCACTTCCACCGCACTACCGCCGATTCCCGCCGACCCCTGGTGCATGAGGACGCGGGCGTGCGGCAGGGCATACCGTTTGCCCTTCGCTCCGGACGAGAGCAGGAATTGTCCTGCGCTGCACGCCAATCCGAGGGCCAGGGTGGAAATCTCGCACGGAACGAGCCGCATCACGTCGCGGATCGCCAGCATCGACGGCACCGAACCGCCGGGGGAGTGGATCCACAGCGAGATCCCGGCCTCGGGGCTCTGGGCGCCGAGGGTGAGCAGTTGGGTGATGAGCAGGGTGCCGTTGTCGTCGTCGAGGGGGCCGTCGAGTACGAGGATCCGGCGGCCGAACAGTTGTTCGCGGGCCCGCCAGCTGAACATCGGGGTCTTGTCGTCGTGTGCCATGAGTCCACGGTGCCTCGCGCCCACCATGATTCGCCGCCGATGCTGCCGTCAGCAGATCCGCTCACAGCAGCGAGCGGGGCCCGCAGACGCCGAAGGGCCCGGTGCGCTGCGGCACCGGGCCCTCGAATGACCTACTTGGCGTCGAACTCCCTTGCGCGCAAAGAACGTTCGATGCCCGATCGACCCTCTGAGACCAGGCGGTAGAGGGCGGGCGGGTGGTCGCCTGCCAGGAACTCGTCGGCCGCGGCGACTGCTTCCTCGCTGATCGCCCAGTGCGGATACAGGCCGATCACCACGGTCTGGGCCACTTCACTCGAGCGGCGGTCCCAGACGGCGGGGATCTCGGCGAAGTACTTGGCCACATACGGGGCAAGCAACTCGCCCTGACCGGCGGGGGCGAACCCGCCGACGATGGCGCGGGCGGTGATGTTGGGGACCGAGTCGTCGCCCACCACGGTCTTCCAGGCCTGCGCCTTGACCTCGGCGATCGGACGGGCGGTGGCCGCCATGGCCGCCTGACGCTTGCCCGCCGCGGTCGGGTCGCCCCGCAGTTCGGCATCGATGGTCGGGGTGTCGACACCGTCGCCGTCGATCCGGCCCGCCCCCGCGAGTGCGGTGACCACGCGCCAGCGCAGATCGGTGTCGACCGTCAGTCCGGCCAGGCCGGCCGCGGCGGGTTCACCGTCGAGCAGTTGGGCCAGCGCGTCGAGGTGGCGCGATTCCAGCTTCGCCCCGGTCAGCGCGTTGACGAAGGCCAACTGGTGATCCGATCCGGCCTCGGCGCCACGAGCCAGTTCCAGCAGCCGGTCGGCGAATTCCGGCCAGCCGACCTGGTCGGCCCACTCGGGATCGGCGTAACTGCCGATGGCGGTGTTGGCCTGCATGAGCAGTCGCTGCACCACCCCGATCTCGGATTCGGAGCCGATTCCGCGTTGCACGAGTGCCACGAAATCGCGGGCCTTCATCTCGGCCTGGCGGGTCATCTCCCAGGCCGCCGACCAGGCCAGCGTGCGTGGCAACGAGTCGGCGATGTCACCGACACGCTGCACGACCACGTCGAGGGAATCGGGGTCGAGGCGCAGCGAGCAGTAGGTGAGGTCGTCATCGTTGACCAGCACCAGCGCACCGCGGGGCACGCCGACCAGCTCGGGCACCTCGGTACGCCCGGCGGCGTCGAGGTCGAGCTCGACTCGCTTGGTGCGCACCAGCTTTCCATCGACATCGTCATAGACGCCTACCGCGATCCGGTGCACCCGGTACTCGCCCGCACCCGGCGCGGCGCCTTCCTGCACGACCGCGAAGCTGGAGAACGTGCCGTCCGGCGCGACGACGAAATCGGGGCGCAGGATATTGAGGCCGGTGGTCTTGAGCCACTGCGCGCCCCAGTCCGACAGGTCACGGCCCGACGCCTTCTCCAGTGCTGCCAGCAGATCGTCGAAAGTGGCGTTGCCGTAGGCATGTTCGGCGAAGTAGTCACGCAGACCGGCCAGGAACGGCTGCAGCCCCACGTAGGCCACCAGCTGCTTGAGCACCGAAGCGCCCTTGGCGTAGGTGATTCCGTCGAAGTTGACCTCCACCGCGTGCAGGTCGGGGATGTCGGCGGCGATCGGGTGGGTCGAGGGCAGCTGGTCCTGGCGGTAGGCCCAGGACTTCTCCACATTCGCGAAAGTGGTCCAGGCACTGGTGTATTCGGTGGCCTCGGCCTGGCACAGCACCGAGGCGAAGGTCGCGAAGGACTCGTTCAACCACAGGTCGTCCCACCACTTCATGGTCACCAGGTCGCCGAACCACATGTGCGCCATCTCGTGCAGCACGGTCTCGGCGCGACGCTCATAGGACGCCCGGGTCACCTTGGACCGGAACACGTAGTCCTCGAGGTAGGTCACTGCGCCCGCGTTCTCCATCGCGCCCGCGTTGAACTCCGGCACGAACAACTGGTCGTACTTGCCGAACGGGTACGGCACGCCGAAGTTGTTGTGGTAGAACTCGAAACCCTGCTTGGTCTCGGTGAACAGCCGCTCGGCATCCATGTACTCGGCCAGCGAGGCGCGGCAGAACAGGCCGAGCGGGATCTCACCGGTCGCGTCGGTGAATGTGTCGGTCCACGTCGCGTAGGGGCCCGCGACCAGGGCCACCAGGTAGGTGCTCAGCCGCGGGGTGGTGGCGAAGGTGTGGCGCACGACCGCGCCGATCGGGTGCTGTTCGATATCGGCGCCGTTGGACACGACCACCCAGTCGCTGGGCGCGGTGGCCACGACGTCGAAGGTGGCCTTGAGATCGGGCTGATCGAAGCAGGCGAACATCCGCTTGGCATCGGCGGTCTCGAACTGCGAGTACAGGTAGACATTGTCGTCGGTCGGGTCGACGAACCGGTGCAGACCCTCACCGGTGTGCGAGTACTCGCAGTCGGCCTCGACGACCAGCTCGTTGTTCTCGGCCAGCCCCGGCAGCGCGATTCCGGTCGACTCGTCGTAGGCGCTCACATCCAGCGCGACGCCGTTGAGCACCGCCGAGCGCACCCGCGCCGCCACCAGATCGATGAACGTGCTGGCGCCCGCGGTGGCGGTGAAGGTGACGGTGGTCGTCGACCCGAACGTGTCCGACACCTCGGACCCGGCACCACGCGGCTTATCGGTGAGGTCGAGTTCGATCCGATAGTTCTGCACGGCCACCACGGCCGCGCGTTCGACCGCCTGGTCGCGGGTGAGATTCGGGGCGGACATAGATCTCCTTCGTTCTCGACGAACACGGCACGGTGGTTCGGCGTCCACAATGCCACCTGCCGTCGGCGCCCGCTCACGAGTTTCCGGCGACGGGTGGACCGGGGAGGCCTGATCGCGGCTCCGGGTGGGGCGGTAGAGTTCGGGCAAACCCGCAGGTACCGCACCGAAGATTCGGAGGCTCGACGTTGAAGCATGTGCACGCCGGGAAAGTTCGCGACCTCTACTCCGACGGCGACACCCTGCTGCTCGTCGCGTCGGACCGGGTCTCGGTCTACGACGTGGTGCTGCCGACGCCGATTCCGGACAAGGGCGCTCTGCTGACGCAGTTGTCGAACTGGTGGTTCGAGTACTTCACCGGGATTCCGAATCACGTGGTCTCGGCGACCGACGTGCCCGCTGAGTTCGCCGGGCGTGGGATTCGGGTGAAGCCGTTGAAGATGCTGTCTGTCGAGTGCATCGCGCGGGGGTATCTGACCGGCTCCGGACTCAAGGAGTACGAGCGGTCGGGGACGGTGTCGGGGATCGCGCTGCCCGCGGGGTTGCGCGACGGCGACAAGCTGCCCGAGCCGATCTTCACGCCGTCGACGAAGGCTTCCGAGGGGCACGACGAGGCGATCAGCTTCGCCGATGTGGTGAATCAAGAGGGTCGCGAGGTGGCCGAGAAGCTGCGCGACCTCACGCTCGAGATCTACTCTCGTGGGGCCGAGCACGCGGCGAAGGCGGGCGTGATCGTGGCCGATACCAAGGTCGAATTCGGTTGGGACGGAGACGTCCTCACCTTGGGCGACGAAGTACTGACCTCGGACTCCTCGCGCTTCTGGCCCGCCGACGAGTGGGAGCCGGGCCGCGCCCAGCGCTCCTTCGACAAGCAGTTCGTGCGCGACTGGTCGACCTCGACCGGCTGGAACAAGGAATACCCCGGCCCCGAGATCCCCGCCGATGTGGTCGAAGGTACCCGCCGCAAGTACGAAGAGGCTTACGAGCGGATCACCGGGCAGAAATGGGCTGCAGGCCAGGCTTGATCCAAGGGTCAGTGCACGGGTGCGTCGACGCCTTTGACCGCGCAGATGTGGTTCATGTTCTCCCTGCCCCAGGCGCCGAGTACGGCAAGAGCGGCGTTGAGTGACACCCCACGCTCGGTGAGTGAGTACTCCACCTTCGGGGGAACTTGCGCGTAGACCTCGCGATTGATGATTCCGTCGTGCTCGAGCTCGCGCAGTTGCTGGATCAGCATCTTCTCGGTCACCCCGGGGATCAGGCGTTTCAGGTCACCGAAGCGCTGGGTGCCGGTCGACAGCGCCCACAGGATCAGCGCTTTCCACTTGCCGCCGACGACGTCGAGCGCGGCGTCGAGCTCGCAGGAATACGGACGCACCCGCTGCTTCATGGGCTCCTTACTTACTTTTTGGTGAGTATTGCACCTAATAGTCGGTACTTGTCGATTGTAGCGCTTCGCGCGAGGCTGGAAGTGCGTTGCCGACCGGGCAGCAAACCTCGAAGCAAAGGCAATGATGACGAATTCAACGGCAGCACAGCATGTTTCGGTGATCGGCCTCGGAGCGATGGGCACCGCGCTGGCGAAGGCGCTGCTGGCGGGCGGCCACCAGGTGACGGTGTGGAACCGCACCGCGTCGCGGGCCGAAGCGCTGGGGGCGCAGGGTGCGCGGGTAGCCGCAACCTCGGCCGAGGCGATGGCGGCGGCCGATCTGGTCATCCTGTGTGTCCTCGACGACGCCGCCGTGCGCGAACACATCGAGCCCGCCGCAGCGCTGGTGCGGGGTCGCGTGGTGGTCAACCTGACCACCACTACGCCTGAGCAGGCGCGCTCGCTGGGCGGATGGGCCGCGGCCAACGCGGTCGAGTTGATCGATGGCGGCATCATGGCATCGCCCGAAATGATCGGCGGCCCGGCATCTCTCGTGATCTACAGCGGGGTGAGCGCGGCATTCGACCGCCACCGGTCGGTGCTGGAGCTGTTCGGCCGGGCTGAATTCGTCGGCGAGGATCTCGGTGCCGCTGCCATGTACGACGTGTCGATCCTCGGCGCGATGTACGCCATGTTCGCCGCGTTCCACCAGGGCGCCACGATGGTCCGCACCACCGGCGGTACCGCGGCGCACTTGGCCGCGCTGATGGTCCCGTTCCTGCAAGCGATATCGACATCGCTTACCGAGCAGGCCGTCGGCATCGACACTCCCGCCGACTACGTCCAGGTTCAGAGTGACGAGTTCACCGCCGCCGCCATCGACCTGATCGACAAGTCCGCCGTCGAATCCGGCACCCCCACCGAGCTCTACGCGGTCGTGCGCCGCACCCTCACCGGCCGGTGACCGGGCCGCCGCATAGTCGAGCGCGGCGGTCGGGCCCGATCGCGCAGTGACCGGCGAGGGTCACTGCGCGATCGACGACGGTGTGGAAGCGGGGCCTTGCGGTTCAGACGTTGACCAGTTCGGCGGCGAGCAAGTCGTCGACAAAGGCTTCGGCTTTCGCGTCGAAGGCCGCGTAGTGGGTGGTCCGCGCGTCGCCGCTGATCGCCTCGCCGATCACGAGATTGCCTTCGGCGTCGAGACTCTGGGGCTGCTCCTCGGCATCGGGAAGCAGGCCGACGCGGGAGTCCGCGAAACCACTGTAATAGGCCAGACCCTCGTTGAGCTGGGCTTCCAGCAGTTGCTGCATGCCGGGGATGATCGCGTCATCGGCTGTGGCACCGGCCAATCCGAGCCACAGGATGCGCTTGCCCGCCAGGCGTGGCTTGCTGCGGCCGTAGGCGAAGCCGTAGTTCCAGACAGCGTCGATCCAGCCCTTGAGCAGCGCGGGCACGCTCTGCCAGTAGACCGGGAACACCACGACCATGACGTCGGCGGCCAGCATGCGCCGCATGTGCGCCTCGGCCGTGGGGGAGTAGACCTTGTCGCGATTGCCCCACTCGGGCTGGTCGGCCACGGTCATCCGCGGGTCGAAGTTCTCGGCCTGCAGATCGAGGAAGTCGATGGTGTATCCGGCGGCGGTGAGGCGGTCGACGGCCCGGCCCGCGATGTGGGCTGACAGCGAGTCGGCGCGATGATGTCCGAGAACCACGAGCGCGGTCGGTGCGGAGCGGTCGGCGGTGCTCGATCCGGTGGTGGTCAGTTCGGCGGTGGCAGTCGTGGTGGCGGCGGACTGGGTCACGGTGAGCTCCTGTTCGATCGTGGCGCGGGCTGCTCGGCCCGATGTACTGAGTCAACCGTGAATCGCGTGGACGATCTATGGGTGATCATCTCTGGTCGATAGGAATTCGTCTACGCTGGTCTGGTGGACCCGTTGAGTTCGTTGCTGAGCGGCATTCGTGCCGAAGGATCGGTCGTCGCCCATGCCCTGTTACGCCCACCGTGGACGATTCGCTTCGCCGATCGTGCGCCGCTGATCATGGTGACGGTGCTGCGTGGCGGCGGGACGCTGGTGCTCGATGATGGATCACGCACGAGTCTGATCGCGGGCGACACCGCGCTCGTACAGGCCGGCGAACCGTTCCACCTGGTCGATACCCCCGCCGCGCTCGACCACCCGCACTCGCGCTACGAGCTGTCCTGTTTCGTACCGGAGGGCTTCGGTCCCGCCGACTTCGACTGTGCGGCACCGGAACTGATCGATGCCCCGGCGAAAGAGGGTTCACCGGAAGAGACTTCGCTGCTGGTAGGTGCCTATCGAGCCGCGGGCCGACGACACGAGCGGCTCTTACGGGCCCTGCCGCAGGTGATGGTGGTCCACGAAGACCCTGAAATGTGCTTGTGGCTGGAACAATCCGCCGCCGACGCGGTCCGGTTCAGCGCGGGCTCCCAGGCGCTGATGGACCGTCTGCTGGACTGGGCGCTGGTCTGCACGCTGCGCTCCTGGCTCGCCGAACAGCAGCACTGCGCGCCCGCCTGGTACCGGGGGATGGCCGACCCGATCGTTGGCCCCGCGCTCACCGCCATCCACGACCGGCCGTTCCACCGCTGGACCGTGGCGAGCCTGGCCACCGAGGCGGCGGTCTCGCGCGCCCTGTTCGCCCGGCGCTTCAGTGAGGTGATGGGCGAACCGCCACTGGCCTACCTCACCGAATGGCGAATGGCCGAAGCCGAAGAACTGCTCGCCGACCCCGCCCGCAGCGTCGCCCAGGTGGCGACCACCGTCGGCTACTCCGATGCCTTCGGCTTCAGCGCGGCCTTCAAGCGACTCCGCGGAACGAGTCCCACCGAGTTCCGGGCAGCGCTGGTGTAGAGAGCGCGCTTGTCCGGCGCTCGCCGCATGCCCCTCGGGGGCGTGGGTCAGCTCCTGGGGGTGAGCAGGACCAAGGGGATCTCGCGGGTGGTCTTCGTCTGGTAGCCCGCATAACCCTTGTAGGCCGTGGTGACCCGGGGCCACAGGCTCGCGCGTTCGTCGGGGGTGGCGACGCGGGCCGTCATCGGGCGCTCGGGACCGTTGCGCAACGACACCTCGACGTTCGGGTTCTCGCGCAGGTTCAGGAACCAGGCGGGGTGGGTGGGGTCGCCGGCACGGGAGGCGACGATCACGATCGTGTCGCCCTCGATGATGGGCGCGGTCAGCATGACCTTGCGGGGCTCCCCGGATTTACGGCCGATGGTGGTGAGTTGCAGGGACGGCATCCCGAAGATCGAGTTGCCGATGCGCCCGCCCGTCAGTGTGAGCAGCGTGCGGTGGACTGTGTTCGTGATCTTCAGCTGCAAGTCGCTGGGCATAGGGGAAACCTACCCCGATTTCACCGCAGCTGATCGGTAAGACGGGGGAGGAAGGGGCGCTGGCCTTTGCCGAGCTTTTCCGCCGCGGTAGTGGGGTCGAACCAGCCGACCCGGTCGATCTCGGGAAACTCCGTGCGCCGTCCCGACCGCGGCGGCCACTCCATCTCGAAGGTGCCCGGCACGATTTCGGCCGGGTCGAGATCGCCCTCGACCGCCCACACGGTGAGGAACTTGCGTTTGCTCCCGCTGCGATAACTCACCTGCCCGAGGTCGATCCAGGCACCATCGGGTACCGGCAATCCGATTTCCTCGGTGAACTCTCGCCGGGCGGCATCGCGCGCCGTCTCCTCGGGCTCGTACTCGCCCTTGGGAATCGACCAGGCCGAGGCATCTTTGTTCGCCCACAGCGGCCCACCCATATGCCCCAGCAGCACCTCGACCCCGGCGTCGGCCCGGCGGTAGACCAGTACGCCCGCACTGAATACGTCCGTCATCGCACTGAGTCTGCCAGGCGTGATCGCGCACCGACGATCGGTCGCACCGCGTCAGAGCGCGTCACCCGCACGCAGCCCGGCGGCGCGCAGCAGGAGGTAGTCGCGCTCCGGCACGCTCGCGGTCTGCCGCGCGGCGCGCTGGTATTCGCGCACTGCGTCAGCCTGTTCGCCCGCCATCTCGTGGAGGTGCCCGCGGACCGCCGCGAGCCGGTGCGAACGGGAGAGGGGTTCGGCGACGCTGTCGGCAACCGCCAGCCCGGCGGCCGGTCCGTGCACCATCGCGGTGGCCACCGCACGGTTGAGGGTGATCATCGGGTTGGGGGTCAGGCGTTCGAGCATGGTGTAGAGCACCAGGATTCGCTGCCAGTCGGTGTCCTCGGGGCGGCGGGCCTCGGCGTGCAGACCCGCGATGGCGGCTTGCAGCTGGTACTGCCCGGTCAATCCGGCCGACAGGGTCGCGGTGAGCAGGCGCAGGCCCTCGGTGATCTGCGGGCGGTCCCACCGCGAGCGATCCTGTTCGGTGAGGGGGACCAGTTCGCCGTGCGGTCCGGAGCGAGCGGCGCGGCGGGCGTCGGTGAGCAGCATCAGCGCGAGTAGGCCGGTGACCTCGGCGTTCTCCGGGAGTAATGCGCGCAGGGCGCGGGTGAGCCGGATCGCCTCGGCCGACAGATCCCCGCGCCGCAACCCTGCTCCCGCGGTGCTGGTGTGCCCCTCGGTGAAGATCACGTACAGCACCTGCAGCACCGCACTCACGCGCGTGCTGTCGTGCGCGCCGTCGGCGAACGGCCGATCCGATTCGGCCAGTCGCTTCTTCGCCCGTGAGATACGTTGCCCCATCGTCGATTCCGGGACAAGGAACGCCGCGGCGATCTCGGCGGTACTCAGGCCGCCGACCGCCCGCAGCGTCAGGGCGACGGCCCCGGCGGGCGGCAGGTCGGGATGGCAGCACAGGAAATACATGTCGAGGGTGTCGTCGCGCCCGACCGCCTCGACGGGCACATCCCGCACGAAAACCGTTGTCTCCCTGCGTCGTCGCGCCACCTCGGCGCGCACCGCGTCGGCCATCCGCCGCTGCGCTACCTGGATCAGCCAGCCGCGCGGATTGTCCGGCAGCCCTTCGTGATTCCACTGGGTCGAGGCCGCGAGCAAGGCGTCCTGCACCGCATCCTCGGCGAGGTCGAAATCGCCGAAGCGGCGGACCAATACGCCGAGGACCTGCGGTGCGAGTTCACGCAGCAGGTCCTCGACGTGCGGCAGAGTTTCGGTCACGCGACGTCGGGCGCGCTCATGATCTGGCGCACCTCGATGTATTCACCGATCGGTTTGCCTCCTGCTCCGGGTGCCGCCGAAGCCTGTGCGGCGATCTCTACCGCCCGCTCGACGGAATCGACATCGACCACCCAGAACCCGGCGAGGAACTCCTTGGTCTCGGGAAATGGGCCGTCCGTCACCACCGGCGCCGAGCGGCCGTCGGAGCACACGATCTTCGCCTGATCGGGTGCGGCCAGGCCCTGCGCTTCGACGAGTTCACCCGCTGCGGCGAGCTGTTCGCCCAGTGCCCGCTGGAAGTCGATGTGGGCGGCGATGTCCTCAGGTGCCCACTCCGGCAGCGGGATGTCGCAGTACGCGGCCTGGGCATAGGTCTTGACCAGCATGAATTTCATGGTTCAGCTCCTGCTCGCTGCGCCCCTGTGGCGCGTTCGACGGTTGGTCGGCGCCGACGTGCGGTCTTCGACACAAGCATCGCTGTGAACTGAATCACAGTGGGATGTTCATGTCCGTGAGCCGGTCGGGATCGACGGGCTCTTTCGAGCCGATCAGCTCCTTGATCCGGTCGGTCACATCCCACACGTTGACGTTCATCCCCGCGCGGACCTTGTTCTGCTCGTCGAGCCAGAACGCGACGAACTCGCGCTCGCCGAGGTCGCCACGCACCACCACCCGCACGTCGTCGCCGCGCCCGACGTAGCCGGAGTACTCCATCCCGATGTCGTACTGATCGCTGAAGAAGTACGGAAGCCGGTCGTAGACAGCGGCTTTGCCCAACATCGTCTTCGCGGCGACCGCGGGCTGATTCAGCGCGGTTGCCCAGTGCTCGACGCGGATCGGGCGGTGCAACAGCGGGTGTTGCTGCTCGGCGATATCGCCCACCGCGACCACATCGGGATCGCTGGTGCGCAACGCCGCGTCCACCAGCACGCCGCCGTCGACCGAGAGTCCGGCCGCGGCCGCTGCCTCGATATTGGGCTGCGCGCCCACCGCGACCAGCACCGCCTGCGCCGCGATCACCGTGCCGTCGCCGAGCCGTACGGCCGTCGCCTCGCCCTGCTCGGTGAGGATCGTGTCGACGGTGGTGTTCGTGCGCAGGTCGACGCCGTGCGCGCGATGCACGTCGGCGTAGAACCGGCCCATCTCCGGGCCGAGCACCCCGATCAGCGGCAGCTCGGCCGACTCGATCACCGTGACCTCGACGCCCTTGGCGCGGGCCTGCGCGGCGACCTCGAGACCGATCCACCCCGCCCCGATGATCACCAGGCGTCGATCCGCGCCCAGTACCTCGAGCAGCGCGTTCGAATCGCCGATGGTGCGCAGGGTGTAGACGTTCGGGGCGTCGGCGCCGGGAATGTCGAGCGTGCGGGCTCGCGAACCGGTGGCCAGAGCCAGCTTGTCGTAGTCCATGGTGGAGCCGTCGGGCAGCGTCACGGTCTTGGCGACCGGATCGAAGGCGGTGGCGGTGGTGCCCAACCGCAGGTCGACGTGGTGATCGCGGTACCAGGCGGCCGAGTCGACGGTGAAATCGGGCAGTTGCTGGGTGCCCGCCAGATGCTGTTTGGACAGTGGTGGGCGCTCGTAGGGCAGCTCTTCTTCGGCGGCCAACAGCGTGACCCGGCCGTCGAAGTCGTTGGCGCGCAGGGCCTCGGTGATCTTCGCCCCGCCCAGACCCCCACCGATGACGACGAAATGCTGATTCGAGCTCATGAACGGACTCCTTCTCGCGGACGACCCGGACTCCTCGCAACCCGAGCCTAGTGCGCGTTTTCGCCGACGGGAACGATTCCGGCGGTGCCGCGGTTGCACCAGTCGACGAGGCGGATCCAACCCCGCCGACAGCCGACCCGAGAGGAACCCATCGTGAGCGAGCAGGTCACCAAGGATGTCGCCGATTTCTGGTTCGACCCGCTGTGCCCGTGGTGCTGGATCACCTCGCGGTGGATCCTGGAAGTCGAGAAGGTGCGCGATATCGAGGCGCGCTTCCACGTGATGAGCCTGGCCGTGCTCAACGAGGGCAAAGACGACCTGCCGCAGGTCTATGCCGACATGATGGTCGACGCGTGGGGACCGGTCCGTGTCGTGATCGCCGCTGGTCAGAAGTACGGCGACGAGATCCTGCTCCCGCTGTACACCGCGATGGGTACCCGGATCCACGACCGCAAGGCCGAGTACGAGCGTGAGACGCTGCGGGAAACCTTCGACGCGGTGATCGCCGACTCGCTCGCCGAGCTGAACCTGTCCGCCGATCTCGCGCAGGCCGCCACCAGCACCGACTACGACGAGGCGCTGCGGGCCAGCCACCACGCGGGGATGGACAAGGTCGGCCCCGATGTCGGCACGCCGACGATCCACGTGAACGGTTCCGCGTTCTTCGGGCCGGTGCTCTCGCGCATTCCGCGCGGCGAGGACGCGGGCCGGGTGTGGGACGGAGTGGTCGCGCTGGCCTCGTACCCGCACTTCTTCGAGCTCAAGCGCACCCGCACCGAGGACCCGGCCTTCGACTGAGGACGATCAGACCGGCTTCGGTGGCAGCGCGGGCGGCGCCGAATTCAGCGGATAGCCACCCGGCGGCGGGATCATGCCGGGTGGCGGTGCGCTCGGACGCCAGAACATCGGGCCCGGCTTGCTGCGATCGCGCAGTGCCCACATCCGCCAGGTGAGCACCGGGTGACTGGCCATCGCGTTGACCAGCCAGACGAAACCGCCCTTCTCGGCGACGGCCCGATCGGCCATCTCGTCGACCCCGACATCGGTATTGAGGTACTTGCCCGCGGCCAGCGTCGCCATCGCGGTGGGCGCGCCCTGCGGGCGGAAGCAGAAGCCGTGGTTGTCGGCGGTGTACTCCTGCGCGCGGATCAGCGAGGACCCGAGCACCGGCAACCACGGCGCGACGAACATGCCCAACTGTCGCCAATATGACACGTGACCTGCGGCGATATGGCCGACTTCATGGCCGATGATGAACGCGAGTCCGTCGGGTTCGCGTGCGGCGCCGCCGATTTCGAACAGATCGCTGTAGACCACGACGAACCGTCGGAACCCGTGCCCAGCGGCGAACGCGTTGATCTGGCCGTTGCCGAGGATCACGTACGCGTCCGGCGCCTTGTGCATCCCGAATCGCGCCGCCGCCTCCTGCACCAACCGGTACCCGTCGGGGAACTGGGTGGGCGACATCTTCACGCCGTTCACGCGCTGGGTCGCGAGGTTCAGACCACGACCGGCCCACAGCAGCACCGGCGCGAACAACAGCAGCAGCACATACGGACTGGTGACGATCGAACTGGTCTGTTCCACGCCGTTCTCGTCGACGACCGGATCGGCGAACAACTCCACCGTCATGAGCACCAGCGCCAGCAGATACGCGACCGCGGTGATCATGATGACCACGATCAACAGCGGGATCTCCCACGGATGCCGGGCGGGGCGATCCCACGGCATCAAGCCGCGCGGGCGGTGCGACGGCGGTGCGGGCGGACCACCCGGCGGAAAGTGACCGGGGGCGTAATGGCCCGGCGCGACAGGCGGATACGGGCCCGTCGGGCCGGGGAACGGGGCCCGCGGTGCACTGTCGGGTGCGGGGAAACCACCGGTCCGCGGATCGGACTGGGCCCACGGTGACGGCGGCGCGGTGTCTTTGTGCAGCGACGGCGGGGAGTCGGTGTGCTCCGGCGGGGAACCTGCCGAATGCGGGAAATGCGGTTCGTGCGGGTGCATGAAACGACTCTAAGCGGGCCTGCGACAATCGCAGCCATGCGCGTTTACCTGGGTGCCGACCATGCCGGTTTCGAACTGAAGAATCACGTCAAGGCTCATCTGCAGGAGGCCGGACACGAGGTCGTCGATTGCGGCGCCCTCGAATACGACGCTCTCGACGACTACCCCGCCTTCTGCATCGAGGCGGCACGTCGCACCGTCGCCGACCCGGGCTCGCTCGGCCTGGTCTTCGGTGGCAGCGGCAACGGCGAGCAGATCGCCGCCAACAAGGTTCCCGGCGCCCGCTGCGCGCTGGCCTGGAGCGTCGAAACCGCCAAGCTGGCCCGCGAACACAACAACGCCCAGCTGATCGGCATCGGCGGCCGCATGCACTCCACCGAGGAAGCGCTGGCCATCGTCGACGCGTTCCTCGCGCAGGCCTGGTCGGACGAGGCGCGCCACCAGCGCCGCATCGACATCCTGGCCGACTACGAGAAGTCCGGCGAAGCCCCCGCCGTCCCTGCCTACTGAGCAGTGCCGGAAGGGCATACCCTCCACCGGATCGCCGACCTGCATCAGCGGCGGTTCTCCGGTGGGGTGGTGCGGGTTTCGAGTCCGCAGGGGCGGTTCGCCGAGGGTGCCGCGCTCGTGGACGGGCAGGTGCTGGAGCGGGCCGAGGCCTACGGGAAACATCTGTTGCACCACTACGCGTCCGGGCTGACGGTGCACGTGCATCTCGGGTTGTACGGCATCTTCAGCGAGGTCGAGTTGCCGATGGCGGCGCCGGTCGGGCAGGTGCGGATGCGAATGCTCGGTGCCGCGACGGACTTCGGCACCGACCTGCGCGGACCCACCGCGTGTGAGGTGCTGCTGCCACCCGAAGTGGACGCGCTCACCGCGCGTCTCGGCGCCGACCCACTACGTGCCGATGCCGACCACGAACACGCGGGCGCGCGAATCCGCCGCTCCCGCAGGGCAATCGGCGCACTGCTGATGGACCAGTCCCTGATCGCCGGTGTCGGCAACGTCTACCGCGCGGAAGTCCTGTTCCGCCACGGCATCTCACCCTTCCGCCCCGGCACCTCGATCACTCCCGCCGAATGGGACACCCTCTGGGCCGATCTGGTCGACCTCATGCCGATCGGCGTCACCACCGGCCGCATGCACGTAGTCCGCCCCGAACACGACACCGGCGCACCGTCCTACAGCAAAGACCGCCCCCGCACCTACGTTTACCGCCGTCAGGGTGAACCCTGCCGAGTCTGCGCGACCCCCGTCGCGCACAAGGTCATGGAAGGCCGAAACCTCTTCTGGTGCGCCACCTGTCAGCCCGGGTAGAAGTCGGCTGAGCCGGAACGCGAAGTGCAGGCTTCGCGATCCGACTCAGCCGGCGACCGCCGTTCCCAGTTCGGGGTCGCCAGATTCAGCGAGCGCGAAACGCCGCCCGCCCGCCGATTTCGCCGAGTACATCGCGCGGTCGGCGCGGCGTAGCAGATCGGTGAAATCGCACGTTTTTCCCGGTGGGCAGAAAGCGGTGCCCACGCTGGCCGAGACCGGTACGGGACCCGCGCTCGACCACACCGGGTCGCGCAGTGCCGCGACCACTCGGTGCGCCAGCTCGCCGAGGGTGTCGCGGCGCGGGTTGGCCGCCACCACGAACTCGTCGCCGCCGTATCGGCAGATCACGGTGTCGGGCGGGCACACCTCACGCAGCCGGTTGGCCAGTTCGACCAGTACCTCGTCGCCGATCGCGTGTCCGTAGCCGTCGTTGATCTGTTTGAAGCGATCCAGGTCAACCACCAGCACGCCGACGCCGCGGCTCGGGTCGGCGGCGAACGCACGGACCCGTTCCTGCAGCAGCGTGCGGTTCGCGAGATCGGTGAGTGCGTCGTGAGTCGCCTCGTGGCGCAAGCGGTGCTGCAGCGCGGCGATCTCCTGTACGCGCAGTGACACTTTCGCCGAGATGTTCTGTTCCTGTTGCGCCAGGGCGCGTTCCTGCAGTGCCTGTGCGTAGCTGTCGATGGCCTGGCTGGCCACCAGCGGCCAGCGGGTCGCCACCAGCGATCCCGGAACCCCCGAGGGGAAACCGAGCAGCCAGCGACTGGCATGGGCCAGCATCCTGGTGCGTTCGAAGGGAGCCTCGGCCAACCGTGCGCCGAGCTTGCGCGCCTGTGGTACCGGGAACGGTTCGGTCCGTGCCAGGTGCAGCAGCCGCTCGACGATGTCGACGAGCACCGGCTCCAACTGGTGCGGCGCCGTGGAGGATCCCGGTTCGGCGCAGACCGCGCGGGCCCAGGCGCGGGCCATCGCGGCTACCGGTGGCTCGATGTGTGTCATCGAGATCACCGGCGGAGAGTGGCGACGGACTTGCCACCTCGATCATTCGCACTGCTACGCGGTTGGGTCCACCGAGTTCGGTACACGCTCACCGCCCCCTTTCCAGATACCCCCGTCCGGCAAAAAGGATCCTAGCAAGCCACCCGAGACCGAAAAGTCACGTTCTATAACGCGTTCTCGCGTCTCTCGCGAATGGCGATCGGCTATGACATCGCTGCAGAGTCCCCGGCGTTACACATTTCCCGAAAATATTTTCGAGAGCCGCAAACGTGCAGCGTGGAGCCCTCCGCTGGGCGGTGGACGTTGCTTCGCCATGGGTCCCTCCTGCACGGGGTGCGAGTCGTGACGATGTGGCAGTAGTCGTCACGCGCACTCTCATGGTGGCCTACTCGCCGCCCACGTGCCGGGTTTTTAAGGAAAATTCTCCTATTTAATCCCCCGGTGGAGCAGGCGCCGGTCCCCGTGAGCGCACAAACCATCGTCGCCGGGAGGGTGTGTCGTTGCTAGGGCCATTAGGCCCTAATCGGGCACGACGACGGTTTATCGCGGAGGGAGTGGGTATCCCGGCTGTCCACGCGCGCGCATCCGGGCAGGCCGGGGCCGGATTGGCATTTTTCGCGCGGGGTTCGGTACAGTCGTGGCGCACACGACATCGTGGCGATCCCATCGATGTCGTATGCCTGCGGGTGTAGTTCAATGGTAGAACCTCAGCCTTCCAAGCTGATGGTGCGGGTTCGATTCCCGTCACCCGCTCAAACATGTATTGCCTCGACGGTGCTCTCGCCGATGAGGTATCGGGGTGTAGCGCAGCTTGGTAGCGCATCCGCTTTGGGAGCGGAGGGTCGCAGGTTCAAATCCTGTCACCCCGACCATCACTCGAATCCAGCCCCGGACCAGGGGCTTTTTTCGATTCTGTGGCGCGATAGGGTGGCGCCTATGTCTACTGACTCCAGGGTCGCGATCGTCACCGGTGCCGCACGTGGGATCGGCGCCGCTGTCGCCACCAAACTCGCTGCCGACGGTAATGCTGTCGCCGTGCTCGACCTCGACGAAGCCGCCTGCGCGGGCACCGTCGCCGCCATCGAGGCCGCCGGTGGCACCGCGCTGGCCGTTGGTGCCGATGTTTCCGATGAAGCGGCGGTCGCGGCCGCGGTGGAGCGGATCGCCACCGAACTCGGCGCGCCGACGATCCTGGTGAACAACGCGGGCGTGCTGCGCGACAACCTGCTGTTCAAGATGTCGGTCGATGATTGGGACACGGTCATGAACGTGCACCTGCGCGGCGCCTTCCTGATGTCGCGCGCCGTGCAGAAGTACATGGTCGAGGCGAAGTACGGGCGCATCGTCAACCTGTCGAGCACCTCGGCACTCGGCAACCGCGGCCAGGCCAACTACGCCGCCGCCAAGGCAGGCATGCAGGGCTTCACCAAGACCCTGGCCTTCGAACTCGGCAAATTCGGCGTCACGGCCAACGCGATCGCGCCCGGCTTCATCGAAACCGACATGACCGCCGCCACGGCTGCCCGCGTCGGCGCCGACTTCGAGGCGTTCAAAGCGGCTGCCGCGGCGCAGATCCCGGTCAACCGGGTCGGTACGCCCGAAGACATCGCCAACACGGCCTCGTTCTTCGCCAGCGAAGGCGCCGGGTTCGTGTCGGGTCAGGTCATCTATGTGGCGGGCGGTCCGAAGGATTAAGCGCAGCCGAAGCGGAAGTCCGCGCGCGACTCGGTGCCCGCGGTCAGGGTGACTCGAACAGGTTCGGTGACGGCCAGCCCGCAGCCGCCGGGCACCGTCACGACCCGCACTTCGTAGCAACCCGCCGGCAGCGCAACGCTCGCCCGCCCGTCGGCCCCGCTCACCAGGGTGGCGACCACCTGGTTCGCAGCACACGGTGTGACCGCGATATCGGCCCGATTGACCGGGACCGGTTCTCGGCCGGTGAAGGCCCATGCTGTCAATGTTCCCGTTCCCGGCGGCGCGGGATCGGCGCTCGCGACACCGGTGACCATGAGCGGAGCGAATACGGACAGTGCGAACAAGATGCGGCGCATGAACCTCTCCTCGTCGATGAGTCGGGTCGTCCGGTGCTGATGCTAGGCCCATCGCGGTCCACACGGGGTCAACCCTCGACGAGCGGGCGTTGTCGACCTTGCCGGAACACAGCAAGGCCGATAAGTGGCTAACCGATCGGGGTGATCCCCGCACGTTCGCACCACACCTGTTCGGCGGGCACGGAAATCGTGGTCAGCTCCGGATAGCGCAGGGCGGAGAGGGTGCCGCCGAAGACCGCACCGGTGTCGAGACAGAGGGTGTTGTTGACCCAGGTGAGGGTCGGCACCGGGGTGTGGCCGTAGAGGACGGTGGCGGTGCCCCGGTAGTCCTTGGCCCAGTCGTAGCGGATGGGGTAGCCGTGCTCGTCGAGTTCCCCGGTGGGGGCGCCGTAGAGGGCGAAGGAGCGGGCTCGGCCGGAGGTGCTGCCGTGCAGGCTCGCGGGCAGACCCGCGTGGGCTACGACGAGCCTGCCGCGGTCCAACAGATAGTGGGCGGGCAGGTCGCGCAGGAAAGCGTGTGCGGCGGTGCGGAATGCGAGATCTTCGTCGGCCAGTTGGGCCAGCGACTGTTCGAGGCCGTGCGCGATTCGGACGTTGCGGCCGTCGAGGGCGCGCATCAGTTTGTGATCGTGGTTGCCGGTGACCGACAGTGCGGTCTTGGCTGCCACCATCCCCATCGCCAGGCGCAGCACACCGGGAGTGTCCGGGCCACGATCGACGAGGTCGCCGACGAAGACCACGATGCGGTCGTCGGGGTGGCGGGCACCGATCGGGCGGCCGCGGTCGTCGCGGTCGATCTCGTAGCCGAGCGCGCCGAGCAGGGTCTCCAGTTCGCTGCGGCAGCCGTGGACGTCACCGATCACGTCGAACGGTCCGGTCAGGTCGCGGCGGTCGCGGGGGAGCAGGTCGGTGCGGCGGGGTTCGGTCATCTCCCGTCCATCGTCGGCCACGGCGGGCCCGCGTGGCAACCGCGTTACTCCGCGGTCGGGATCGCCGAGTCGGGCCAGGTCCAATTCGCCACGACCGGGATGTCGGCGCCCTGCTCGCGGGTCCATCGACGCGCGATCAACCGGGCGTCGACGATCTCCTGGCGCAGACCCGCCGCCCGCTCGCGCAGGCCGGGCACGCGGTCGATCACGTCGAGCACCAGGTGGAAGCGGTCGAGATCGTTGAGCATCACCATGTCGAAGGGCGTGGTGGTGGTGCCCTTCTCCTTGTAGCCGCGCACATGCAGGTTGGCGTGATTGGTGCGGCGATAGGTGAGCCGGTGCACCAGCCACGGGTAGCCGTGGAAGGCGAAGATCACCGGGCGATCGGTGGTGAACAGGGCGTCGAACTCGGCATCGGGCAGGCCGTGCGGGTGTTCGTCCGCCGGCAGCATACGCATCAGGTCCACGACGTTGACGAACCGAATCCGTAAGTCCGGCAGGCGATCTCGCAG
Organism: Nocardia sp. A7; assembly: GCF_046549215.1. Taxonomy (NCBI): domain Bacteria; kingdom Bacillati; phylum Actinomycetota; class Actinomycetes; order Mycobacteriales; family Nocardiaceae; genus Nocardia; species Nocardia sp. A7. The sequence goes on from NZ_JAJPWE010000004.1 coordinate 353,927, forward strand.
AATAGCCACCGCGGCGAGGGTTTCCAGGGTCGGCACATCGCCCGCGCATCCCAACACCACATCCGGTGTCGTGCCGAGATCGTCGTTGTGACAGGCCCAATCCCAGATCCCGAGTCCGCGAGTGCAGTGCGATCCCGCCTCCTCGGCCGAAAGCCAGTCCGGCCCCGGCTGTTTGCCCGCCACCACCACGTTCGCGTAGTGCAGCGACCGCAGGCAGTGGTCGTAGGTCGAGAGCAGGGTATTGGCGTCGGGCGGCAGATACACGCGCACGATGTCGGGGCTCTTGTTCGCCACCACATCGAGGAAACCGGGGTCCTGATGGGTGAAACCGTTGTGGTCCTGGCGCCACACATGCGAGGTGAGCAGGTAGTTCAGGCTCGGGATCTTGCGCCGCCACGGCACCTGCAGGCTGGCATCGAGCCACTTGGCGTGCTGGTTGAACATGGCGTCGACGATGTGGATGAACGCCTCGTAGCAGGTGAACACGCCGTGGCGGCCGGTCAGCAGATAGCCCTCCAGCAGGCCTTCGCACATGTGCTCGGACAGCACCTCGACCGCGCGACCGACCGGGGACAGATCGACATCCCATGGCCCGACTTCCTCCTGCCAGTTGCGTCCGGTCACGTCGAGAATGTCCTGCAACCGGTTGCTGGCCAGTTCGTCGGGGGCGAAGGTGAGGAAGTTGTGCGGATTGCGCGCGGTGACATCGCGCAGCCAGCCGCCGAGCACCCTGGTCGCCTCGTGTTCGCTCGCGCCCGGTGCCGCGACGTCCACGCAGTAGTCACGCCAGTCGGGCAGATCGAGATCGCGAATCAGCAAGCCGCCGTTGGCCACCGGATTCAGGCTCATCGGATGCGCGGGAACCTGCTCCAGCAGGGCGGGCACCGGCGAGCCGTCCTGTTCGAACAGTTCCTCCGGCCGATACGACCGCAGCCACAGCTCGAGCACCCGCCGGTGCTCGGGGTCGGTGCGCGCGCTGGGCAGTGGGACCTGATGCGCGCGGAACGTGCCCTCGACCTGTTGGCCGTCGACCACCGGGGGACAGGTCCACCCCTTCGGGGTGTGCAGCACGATCATCGGCCAGCGTGGACGTTGCGTGTCACCGTCTTCGCGGGCGGCCCGCTGGAACTGCGCGATCCGGTCCATGCAGGTGTTCATCGCGGCGGCCATCGCCTGGTGCACCGGAGCCGGGTCGTTGCCGGAGACGATCAGCGGCTCGTAGCCGTAGCCGCGCAGCAGTTCGACCAGCTCCGCCTCGGGGATGCGGGCGAGGATCGTGGGATTGGCGATCTTGTACTCGTTGAGCGCGAGGATCGGCACCACCGCGCCGTCACGACCCGCGTTGAGGAACTTGTTCGCGTGCCAACTGCCAGCCAGCGGTCCGGTCTCGGCCTCGCCGTCGCCGACCACGCAGAACACGACGAGATCGGGGTTGTCCAGGGCGGCGCCGTACGCGTGCAGCAGGCTGTAGCCGAGTTCACCGCCCTCGTGGAACGACCCCGGTGTCTCCGGCGCGCAGTGACTCGGCACGCCGCCGGGGAAGGAGAACCGGTGGAAGAATCGGCGCATGCCGTCGCCGTCGCGCGGGATATCGGGCTCGAGTTCGGCGTAGGCGTTCTCGAGCCAGGCACAGGCGTTGGGACCAGGTCCGCCGTGGCCGGGGCCCGCGACGTAGACCGCGTTCAGCCCGCGCTCCCGGATCACCCGATTGGCATGGGCCCACACCAGATTCAGGCCGGGCACGGTGCCGAAGTGGCCGAGCAGTCGCGGTTTGATGTCCTCGGCGACCAGCGGGGTGCGCAGCAGCGGATTGCGCATCAGGTAGATCTGGCCGACCGCGAGATAGTTCGACGCCCGCCACCACCTGTCGACCGCGACGAGTTCGGCGCGCGAGAGCGGGCCGGGCGCGTCGGTGAGAACGTAGGGCTTCGGGGCGATCGTGTCGCCTCCGCCGTCGCCCACGTTGTCCGCGGCGGTGTCGCCGATGGTGTTCCCGGTCATCGCGGACTCTCCTCGTACTCGCCGGAGTTCGCGGCGCCGTCCGCGCCGCGGGGCCTGCACGGGTGCCGATCGAGGACCGGCGACACCGGTGGAAAACGCAGTGCCGAGCCTACCGTCGTGCCGGTATCCGGCGCCGCAACGACGGTCGATTACTGTGCGGGCCATGCATTCTCTCGCCAGGTTCATCGGAATCGGACTCGTCGCGGCCGCCGCGATCACCACAGCGGCCTGCGGCTCCGACACGGATTCGACCGGTGCGCCGAGCACGAGCGCGGCCGGGAACACCGCGAGCACGGGCCTCGAATGCACCGCCGACGAGGTGAAGGTCAGCGGCGGTTTCGGCGAGACGCCCAAGATCACCATCCCCGACACCTGTGAGCCGCCCAAGACGTTGATCGTCAAGGACCTGGTGGTCGGTAGCGGCCCCGGTGCCGTGGCCGGACAGCCGCTGACCATGAACTACGAGCTGGTCACCTGGTCGGACAAGCAGGTGCTCGACAGTTCCTTCCAGCGGGGCAAGCCGTTCGGGCTGACCCTGGGCACCGGCCAGGTCATCCAGGGCTGGGACGAGGGCCTGATCGGCGTGCAGCAGGGCACGCGCAGGCTGCTGATCGTGCCGCCGAACCTGGGCTACGGCGAAGGCGGCAACGGTGTCGCGCCGAACGAGACGCTGGTCTTCGTCACCGATGCCGTGCAGGTCGGCCGCTAGCGCCACCCGCAAACAACCGCCGATTGCGCGACCGCGGAGGCGGTCAACTACCCTGGTCGGGATGCGCTTTATGCGCCGCACCTGGCTTAGCCGTGCCTGACGATGGCGCGTCGCCCCCCTGTGGGGACACCACCATGAACTACGAACCAAGGAGTATGTCCGTGAAGAGCACCGTCGAGCAGCTGAGCCCGACCCGGGTCCGGATCAACGTCGAGGTGCCCTTCGAGGAGCTGAAGCCCGACTTCGACAAGGCATACAAGGCGCTGGCACAGCAGATCAAGATCCCCGGCTTCCGTCCCGGCAAGGCTCCGGCCAAGCTGATCGAGACCCGGGTCGGCCGTGGCGCCGTGCTCGAGCAGGTCGTCAACGACGCACTGCCGAACAAGTACGCCGAGGCCGTCGAGACCGCTGCGGTCAAGGTCATCGGCCAGCCCGAGATCGAGATCACCAAGATCGAAGACGGCGAAGAGCTGGCGTTCACCGCCGAGGTCGACGTGCGCCCCGAGATCACCCTGCCCGATTACTCGGGCATCGAGGTGACTGTCGATACCTTCACCATCGGTGACGACGACATCGAAGAGCAGCTCACCTCGCTGCGTCAGCGCTTCGGCACCCTCACCGGTGTCGAGCGCGCGGTCGCCGACGGCGACTTCGTGTCGATCGACCTGTCGGCCACCGTCGACGGTGAGGACGTCCCCGAGGCGGCCACCACCGGTCTGTCGCACGAGGTCGGTTCGGGTCAGCTGATCGAGGGTCTCGACGAGGCCGTCATCGGTCTGAAGGCCGGCGAGTCCGCCGAGTTCACCTCCACCCTGGTGGCGGGCGATCACGCGGGCAAGGAAGCGCTGATCACCGTCGCCGTGCAGTCGGTGAAGGAGCGCGAGCTGCCCGAGGCCGACGACGAGTTCGCCCAGCTGGCCAGTGAGTTCGACACCATCGACGAGCTCAAGGAAGACCTGAAGGGCCGCGTCGAGCGCGTCAAGAAGGTCGAGCAGGCCGGTTCGATCCGCGACAAGGTGCTCGACACCCTGCTCGAGACCGTCGAGGTTCCGCTGCCAGAGGCCGTCGTCAAGGCCGAGGTCGACGCCGTGGTCCACGACGCCGTGCACGGGTTCGATCACGACGAGGCCAAGCTGGCCGAGGCGCTCGAGGCGCAGGGCTCCTCCCGCGAGGAGTTCGACAAGGACACCCAGGAAGCCGCCGAGAAGTCGGTGAAGACCCAGCTGCTGCTCGACGCCATCGCCGAGGCCGAGAACACCCAGGTCGGCCAGCAGGAGCTGACCGAGCGGATCCTGTTCCAGGCGCAGCGTTACGGCATGTCGCCGGAGCAGTTCATCCAGCAGGTGCAGCAGGCGGGCCAGCTCGGCGCGGTCTTCGCCGACGTGCGCCGCGGCAAGGCACTGGCCGGGGTCGTCGGTCAGGTGAAGGTGACCGATTCCGACGGCAACGTGGTCGACACCACCGAAATGTTCGGTGACCCTGCGGATTCCGCTGAAATCGAGCTGGACGAAGCCGCTGCTGAGTAGGTTTCGGCGGCGTGATTTGATTGCGCTGTGAGCGAAGAGGGGCGGTGCCGGGAGTTCGGTGCCGCCCTGCTTCGTTAGTGTTTGTGACGACGAACCGTATTCGTATGGCCGTAGCAATCGGTGAGAAGAGAAGGCAGGTATCCGTGACGATCAACCAGGCAGGGGTCATGACAGCCGCTACCGCTGGACTCAACCTCAGTGATTCCGTATACGAACGGCTGCTTCGCGAGCGCATCATCTTCCTGGGCAGCCAGGTGGACGACGACATCGCGAACAAGATCTGCGCGCAGATCCTGCTGCTCTCGGCCGAGGATTCGACCAAGGACATCGCTATCTACATCAACTCCCCCGGTGGCTCGGTCACCGCGGGCATGGCGATCTACGACACCATGCAGTTCGCCGAGTGCGACATCGCCACCTATGGCATGGGTCTGGCCGCATCGATGGGACAGTTCCTGCTCACCGCGGGCACCAAGGGCAAGCGTTTCGCGCTCCCGCACACCCGGATCATGATGCACCAGCCGTCGGCGGGCATCGGTGGTTCGGCGGCCGACATCGCGATCATGGCCGAGCAGTTCGCCCACACCAAGCGTGAGCTCAACGAGCTGCAGTCGCTGCACACCGGCAAGTCGGTGGAGCAGGTGACCGAGGACGCGGACCGCGACCGCTGGTTCACGGCGAAGGAAGCCCTCGAATACGGCTTCATCGACCATGTGGTCGCGCACGCGAACCAGGCGAAGTAACCGCCGCCGTCCCCCCTCACTCGAGACAAGCTTGGAGATAAAGATGGCCAACCTCTTCGACCCGCGCGCTGGACACGGCGGCTCCGCAGCGGGCCTGCCCCAGTCGCGCTACATCCTGCCGCAGTTCACCGAGCAGACTTCGTTCGGCGTCAAGACCTCCGACCCGTACAACAAGTTGTTCGAGGAGCGGATCATCTTCCTGGGCAACCAGGTCGACGACGTCTCGGCCAACGACATCATGGCGCAGCTGCTGGTGCTGGAGTCCCAGGACCCCGACCGCGACATCACCATGTACATCAACTCGCCCGGTGGCTCGTTCACCGCGCTGATGGCGATCTACGACACCATGCAGTACGTGCGCCCCGACGTGGTCACGGTCTGCCTGGGTCAGGCCGCCTCGGCCGCCGCGGTGCTGCTGGCCGCCGGTGCCCCCGGTAAGCGGGCCGCGCTGCCCAACGCGCGCATCCTGATCCACCAGCCGTCCTCGGGCGGTGTGCAGGGTCAGGTGTCCGACCTCGAGATCGCCGCGGCCGAGATCGAGCGGATGCGTCGCCTGATGGAAGTCACCATCTCGCGCCACACCGGCAAGTCCGAGGAGCAGGTCCGCAAGGACACCGACCGCGACAAGATCCTGACCGCCGACGAAGCCAAGGAATACGGCATCATCGATCAGGTCTTCGACTACCGCAAGCTCAGCGGACAGAAGTGACACGCCCGGGCCCGCTGTCCTGATCTGGGCGGCGGGCCCGGCTTTTTCACCCGCGGTGCCGCACAATGGTGGGGACCCGCACAGCACTGAAGACAAACATGCGCGAGTTGTCGACCTCATTCGCGCACAACAGGTACGGTCGACTCAGGGACCATTGCTCTGATTGACGGCACCGAGACGTATTTCCGGCCCAATCGGGGGACGACGGTCGCACTCGGACAAGGAAGTAGGGACCTACGAGATGGCGCGCATCGGAGACGGCGGCGATCTGCTGAAGTGCTCGTTCTGCGGAAAGAGCCAGAAGCAGGTCAAGAAGCTCATCGCGGGCCCCGGGGTTTATATCTGCGACGAGTGCATAGACCTGTGCAACGAGATCATCGAAGAAGAGCTGGCCGAGTCGAGCGAAGTGAAGCTCGACGAGCTGCCAAAGCCTTCGGAGATCCGAGATTTCCTCGAGAACTACGTGATCGGCCAGGACACCGCGAAGCGGACCCTCGCCGTCGCGGTCTACAACCACTACAAGCGCATCCAGGCAGGCGACAAGGGCCGCGACAGCCGCGGTGAGGTTGTCGAGCTGATGAAGTCGAACATCTTGATGCTCGGCCCCACCGGCTGCGGTAAGACCTACCTCGCGCAGACCCTGGCCAAGATGCTGAACGTGCCGTTCGCCATCGCCGACGCCACCGCGCTCACCGAGGCGGGCTATGTCGGTGAGGATGTCGAGAACATCCTGCTGAAGCTGATCCAGGCCGCTGACTACGACGTCAAGCGTGCCGAGACCGGCATCATCTACATCGACGAGGTCGACAAGATCGCCCGCAAGAGCGAGAACCCGTCGATCACCCGCGATGTCTCCGGCGAGGGTGTGCAGCAGGCGCTGCTGAAGATCCTGGAGGGCACGCAGGCGAGTGTGCCGCCGCAGGGCGGTCGCAAGCACCCGCACCAGGAGTTCATCCAGATCGACACCACCAACGTGCTGTTCATCGTGGCGGGTGCCTTCGCGGGCCTGGAGAAGATCATCTCCGACCGCACCGGTCACCGCGGCATCGGCTTCGGCGCCGAGGTGCGCTCCAAGGCCGAGGTCGACACCGACGACCACTTCGCCGACGTGATGCCCGAGGATCTGATCAAGTTCGGTCTGATCCCCGAGTTCATCGGCCGCCTGCCGATCATCGCCTCGGTGACGAACCTGGACAAGGAATCGCTGGTCACCATTCTGTCGGAGCCGAAGAACGCACTGGTCAAGCAGTACGTTCGCCTGTTCGAGATGGACGGTGTAGATCTCGAGTTCACCGCCGACGCGCTCGAGGCGATCGCGGATCAGGCCATCCTGCGTGGCACCGGTGCTCGCGGCCTGCGCGCCATCATGGAGGAAGTCCTGCTGCCGGTGATGTACGACATCCCGGGCCGGGACGATGTCGCCAAGGTGGTCGTGAACGCCGACACCGTTGTCGACAACGTCCTCCCGACGATCGTGCCGCGTAAGCCGCAGCGTCCCGAGCGTCGCGAGAAGTCGGCGTAACAACCAACGACAAAGGGCCCCTTCGGATCTGATCCGAAGGGGCCCTTTCGTCGTGTCCGGAGAGCGGCTACTTGGTGGCCGGGTTACCCATGCTCGGCGCGGCAAGGAGATCGTCGCCGTCGTCTGCCGGGATCTCCGCACTGGCACGCACGATCGCGGTGCTGTAGCGGGCGCTGGCGGCGTTGTGGATGAGCAGTGCGACTCCGATCATCACCGGGGCCACCGCGTGCACAGCGGCGTCGTACCAGTGCTGGTTGCTCAGGTGTGGATAGGTGTTGAGGGCGATGGTCAGCGTGAGCAGGAACAGTTCGGCGATCAGCACCTGGTTGCGGTTGCCCATCACGCCCCACTCGGCCACCCGCGTGGTGCCGATCATGATGATGATCAGACATACGCTGATCATCGCCTCCAGGCCGAAGCTGGCCCAGTAGAGCGGATCGCTGGGTCCGCCGGGTGCGATGTTGTGCTGGACGTTCACCGCCGACCACAGCATGCCGGTGATCACCACGCCTGCCAGTGCGCGCAGCGACCAGGTGCGGTGCTGATAGAGCGAGGCGAGGCGGGCGCGCGGGTTGGATTCGCGGCGTTGCGCGGCGATGGCCTTGCGGGCCAGCATCAGGTCCGACATCTCGGCCCGCTCGAGCTCCGCGGTGGTGTCACGCAGACGGTCGGCGTGCGAGGAGGCGGCCTTGATGTGCTTCCAGCGCTGATCACGCTCGTAGGTGCGGATCTTCTCGGCGAGTTCGCGCTCGGCGCGCAGTTCGTCCTCGGACAGTGCGTCGGTCAGTGCCGGATCGGACTGGTAGGCGATGCGGCGCCTGGCCCGTTCCACCCGCACGGGCAGTGCGGTGACCTCGTGATCGAGCGGGTGTTCCTCGCGCATCGCAACTCCAGTTAGCAAAAAGGGTTCGCCGGGTCGCGTCATTGTCGCGCATGGAGCGGGAGTACCACACCCGCGGGCCCGAATTAGTCGGGCTGCGGGCTCTGAAAATGTCTGGCGCACAACTGTGTAACTCCACGATCGGGCAGAACGGGAGACGGTGACGACCGTTGGAGTACCGGTCGCGCCCGGGCCGAGGAGCTTCGTTGATCCTCCGTGGTTCGCCGTTGAACCTTGATCCCGTAAAAGTGCCTCTGTTGATGTTTCGCTGCTGGTCACCGCGGTGTTACGCAGGCTGGGACCGCCCGTCCTCTCGTCCGTTTGGTCCGTATTACCGGGCCTGTACCGAATACGACGGGTTCGGCACGCAAAACTCATCGGCGTATCCTCGCGGTGTGTCGGACTGGTGCTGCCGATTTCGTGCTGTTTACTCGGTCCGTCAATCAGATGTTCGAGTGACGAGTGGAAGCGGAGGAGACATGGCACTGCCTACGATGACCGCCGAACAGCGCACCGAGGCGTTGGCCAAAGCGGCTGCCGTGCGCAAGGCGCGCTCGGAACTGATCGGCAAGGTGAAGGAGGGCAAGGTCACCGTCGCCGATCTGCTCAAGAAAGCCGACAGCGACGACCTGGTGAAAAAGACCAAGGTCGCTGCCGTGATCAAGGCACTGCCGGGCGTTGGCCCGGTCAAGGCTGCCAAGCTGATGGATCAAGCCGAGATTCCCGAGGACCGCCGCATCGGCGGGCTCGGTGCTCGTCAGCGCGCGGCACTGCTCGACGCCCTCGAGGCCTGAGCCGATTCGCGATCCGACGCCCGTGGAGCTGGATGCACGGGCGTCGGGATGGTCAGTGAGTGATTCGCAGTAGGTGATTTACACGCAGTAGGTCAGCAGGAAGTCGTTGATCCGCAGGCGCCAGCCCGGTTGCAGTTCGATCGGGAGGGTGCCCACGCGTGACCAGCGTTCGCTGTCGGGGGCGGCGAAGAAGGTTCCGGAGGTCGCGGGGGCCTCACGGACGAACACCTTGCCACGGTCGGGGGCGACGAAGGCATGGACCCGCGAGACGAGCCGATCGCGTTCGATCAGTATCGGCGTCGCCGCGGAGGCGCGTACCGATTCTTCCCCCGAGGGGTTGCGGCCGAGGACGTAGGGCCGATCCAGTGGATAGCTCAGCCCGTCTTCGGTGACCAGGGCGCCGCGCGAACCACTGGGTGGCGCAGTGCCTTTGCTCATGGCGACGGGTTCGGCGCGTTTGGCCGCATCGAGTGCTTGCGACCAGGCGCGGGGCGCGTTGGCGGAGGGGGTATTGCGCGGGCCGGTGCTCACGGTGACACCGTCGGAGTTGGGCGGCGGACCGGGGCTGACGTTTTCGCCGGTGTTCGGGCGGGCGTTCACGGTTTCGCTGTCGGGCCGGCCCGCGTCGGGCTGGAAACCCGAGGTCGCGGGTTGGTCGGGCGCCGGGAAACCCGCGGTGGCAGGGAGCGCGTCGCTGGTGTCGGTGGGTCGCGAGGTCGGTGGGCGAATGGCCTGGAAGCCGGTGGCCTCGGTCGGGGCGGGTTCGTCGATGGCCTCGACCCGACGGGGCGCGGGATTGCGGCGACGGCCGAGGTTGAGGACGAAACCATTGCCGGTGACGATGCCCGCGCGCAGGTCGGTGCGGGGATTGGCGCTGGTGGGATCGGCCATCTCGGCGCCGACCGCGATCCGGCGGACCGGCTCCCGGATGATCTCGTCGACCCAGGTGAAGGCACGGTCGCCGGCGAGGCGGCGATTGCCTTCCGCGCCGGAGATCTCGGCGATCACCGCGCCGCGCAACAGGATCAGCATGCCGTCGGCAGTCGGGGCGAGTACGCCGAAAGGTGGTGGGGCAGAGGCGCCGCCGAAGACCACGCCCGCCAGTCGTTGTGCCAGTGCCGCGCCGGGTGCGCTCGCCGCCGTGCTGTTGGCGACGGTTTCCACCGCGCCGAGTAACCGATCGGTCGACGCTGTCTCCCCGGCCAGATAGACCACGACATCGCCGAATCGAGCGACGATCCCGGTCCCCGGCACGATGGCCACGGTGGACGAATGCGCGTGCATCAACGCCTCCTAATCGGACTGGCCTTCACCGCCGCCCCGGCCGGTCACGCCCTGCGGCAGCGGAGCGACCGAGGTCTCGCCGCCAGCATAGATGGCCGGGCGCTCGGGGATAAGGTCGGAAGGTTAATTTCGAACGCCGTTCGTCTCAAACGGCGTTCGTTCGGCGCGTAGGATCGGCGCATGAACGCCGCACCCGTCAGTCGCCGGGCCAGACCGGCGAAAGTCCCCTTGAGCCGGGACCTCGTCATCGAGACCGGCTTGCGCGTCCTCGATACCGATGGCTCGGCCGCGCTCACCATGCGTCGGGTCGCCAAGGAACTCGACACCGGCGCCGCGTCGCTGTATGTCTATGTCGCCCACCGCGACGACCTGCTGACCGGCATGCTCGATCACGTGCTGTCCCAGGTCACCGTCCCCGCCGAGGGTGACTGGCGTGCGCGGATGACCCGGCTGGTCGAGTCCGCGATCGAGGCGCTCGGTCGCCACGACGGTCTCGCCCTCGTCGCCTCCGGGCGGTCCCCGATCACCGAACACGCCCTCGGGCTGCGCGAACAGGTGCTTGCCCTGCTGCGGGAAGGGGGCGTCGACCGTGCGACCGCCGCCTGGGCCGTCGAACTGATCTACCGGCATATCGCCGCCGAAGCCGTCGAGCGCGCTGACGGTGAAGCCCGTGCCCACTGGAGCCTTCGCGCACTGCTCAACGGGATCATCGCCACCCCGGCGGCCGGTGGACCGGTTCGGCTCGCGCGCGAGGACGAGATCGCGGCGCTGCAGGAGATCGAGCGGCGGGCGGGGGCACCGTTCGCCGAGGTGGGTATGAGCGCGGTGGCCGAGGACGAGCCGCCGTCGTGGGAAGTGTTGCGGGACTTCGTGACAGCGGGGCGCGCGTGGGTGTGGCCCGACGACGACGATCATCCGATCGCGTATCTGGTTCTCGGTCTCGTCGATGATCAGCCGCATATCGATCAGGTGTCCGTTGACCCGGCTTATGCGGGGGCGCGGATCGGTAAGCGGCTGATCGACCATGCGGTGGGTTGGTCGAAAAGTAGGGGTCTGCACGAGATCACGCTCACCACGTTCACGCAGGTTCCCTGGAACGGGCCCTACTACGAGCGCCTCGGGTTCACCTACATCCCGCCCGCGGACGAACCTCCGGGCCTGCGCGCGATTCGTGCCACGGAGGTCGCCCACGGACTGGATGAATGGCCACGTGCCTGTATGCGTGCTGAGCTGGCTACTTGGCGAACTGGCTGAACACGGTCGGCGGGGGTGGGTCAGGTGGTGACGTTGGCGTGTCGGGCGAGAGCGGCCTCGGCGGCGGGGGTGGCGGCTTCGCGGTCGGTGAGGATCAGGCCGATGCGGGTGCGGCGGTCCAGGAGGTCGTCGATGGTCAGGGCCGCCTCGTGGGTGATGGCGAAATCGAATTCGGCTGCGGTGACGTCTGTTCCGGGGGCGACAGGTTCGGCGAGGGTGGGGTCGGCGAGCCAGGCGGAAACGATGTGGGTCGCTTCGCTGCCGTAGCGTTCGATGAGGACCGGTGGGGCGTCGATGCGGTCGCGGGCCGCACCGGTGACGGCGCCGATGAGGGGCAGGCGGGTGGTGTGGCAGGGGCCTGCCGTGAGAGCGGCCAGGGCGACCGCCGCGTCGACGGCGTCCTGAGCCATCTTGCGGTAGGTGGTGAGCTTGCCGCCGACGACGGTGATCAGGCCGCTGGGGGCGGTGAGCACCGCGTGTTCGCGGGAGATGTCGGCGGTGCTGTCGTCGGCGGTTTTGAGCAGGGGGCGCAGGCCGGCGAACTTGCCGCGGATGTCATCGCGGGTCAACGGTTCCCGCAGGGCGGTGTTGATGGTGTCGAGCAGGAAGTCGACCTCGGACTCGGTGGGTTGGGGCTCGTCGGGGATCGGGCCGGGTGCGTCCTCATCGGTGAGGCCGAGGTAGACGCGGCCGTGCGCGGCGGGCAGCGCGAAGACGAACCGGCTGATGCTGCCGGGTACCGGAACCGTCAGTGCCGCACTGAGCCCACCGAAAGCGGCGGCGTCGAAGACCAGGTGGGTGCCGCGGCTCGGGCGCAGTTCGATGCTGTGGTCGACCTCACCCGCCCACACGCCGGTCGCGTTGATGACCGCGCGGGCGCGCACGTCCAAGGTTTCGCCGGTGAGTGTGTCGCGCAGCCACACCGAATCACCGCTCGCCGCAGTAGCTTCCACTCGTGTGAGAACTGTCGCGCCTGCCGCGGCCGCCGTACGGGCCAGTGCGACAACCAAGCGGGCGTCGTCGACGAGCTGTCCGTCCCAGGCCTGCAACCCGCCGCGCAGTCCGTCGCGCCGCACGGTCGGCGCCAACCGCAGCGCCTCGGCCGCGGCCACCCGGCGTGAGCGCGGCAACGTATCGACGGAGGTGTGCGCCGCGATCCGTAGCGCGTCGCCGGCGGCGAAACCCGCACGGATGAGCGAACTCTGGGCCATCTTGATGCCGGGTAGCAGCGGAACGAGTTGGGGCAGCGGTCGCACCAGATGTGGTGCGGTGGTGCGCAACAGGATGCCGCGTTCGACCGCGCTCTCGTGTGCGATCCCGACCCGGCCGCTCGCCAGATACCGCAGTCCGCCGTGCACCAGCTTCGAGCTCCAGCGGCTGGTGCCGAACGCGAAGTCGTTGCGTTCCACCAGGATGGTGCGCAGACCGCGCGCGGCGGCGTCGAGCGCGACGCCGGTTCCGGTCACGCCGCCGCCGATCACCACCACATCGACCTCGGGATTCTCACCCAGCGCGGTGAGGTCGGCGGTGCGGCGCGCCGCGTTCAGAGCGGCAGTGGGAGCGTCAGGTGTCATCACAGTCCTTGTCGGGTAGCGGGAGCAGGTAACCCTCGATAGCCCTGGACAATTCGGCGTCGAACTCCGCACCGGCCAGCAACGACTCCACCGTGCCCGCCGACTGCACCGCCGACTGGGTGATGAGCAGCAGCATGGTGGCCATGTGCTCGGCATCGCCCGCCCGGATCGACCCGTCTCGATGGCCGAGCTTGATCACGGTGGCGAACAGCTCGATCAGCGTGCGCTGGTTGCGGCCCAACCGGCCGAACACATAGGTGAGCATCAGGTCGGTGTCGGTGCGGAAGATCTTGGCGAACACCGCGTTCGACCGAATCGCCGCCGAGCCCGTCACGATGCCGTGGACCAGCCGGTCCCGGCCGAGACCGGTGTCGGGCATGGTCTCGGCGGCGATCCTGCGCAGTTCACGCACCAGCAACTCGGCGATCAGCGACCCGGTGTCGGGCCAGCGGCGATAGACCGTCGGCCTGCTCACGCCAGCCCGCCGTGCCACCTCGGTGAGTGTGGTTCGGCGAACACCGAAATCGACGACGCAGGCCCGGGTGGCATCGAGAATCGCCACGTCAGTGGGCGAAAGCTGGTCAGCGTGGGTCGCGAGATCGATCATCGTGCTTCACCGCCGGTGTGTTCGTGGCGCCGGAAAGGGAGCGCCGTGGTCGGGCTGGAACCGCCCAAGGGTATCGAGCGGACCAGCGGGGTTGCGGTCGCGAAAGGTCCGTAGTGACATCCGACAGCGGTGCGGATGCCGATTCTGGGACATATCGTTGGTTACTGCTTGACACTATATGTCATTATGTAACGCATGGTCGAGACGCAACACGAACAACCCGGGTCTGTCACCGTGGCGCCGAGCATGGTGTGGGACGCCTGGGGCGTCGCCGCCGGTCACCAGCCGCTGTCGGCACAGATCCGTGGCCTGCTCGCGCAGGCGTTCGATATCTCGGGTGAGGCGGTCGCGCGTCGCGACGAAAACGAGGTGTCGGTGATTCCCACCGCGCTCACGGGCGCCGATCGGACCGGTCTGGCCGATATCGTCGGTGACGAACATCTCACAACCACCGATATCGACCGGCTTCGACACGCGGGCGGCAAGAGCACCCCCGACCTGCTGCGCCGCCGTGTGAGCGCACCGCAGAACGCCCCGGACGCGGTCGTTTTCCCCGCCGATCACGCGCAGGTCCTCGCGCTGCTCACCTATTGCGCCGCGCACGGCATCGCCGTCGTCCCGTTCGGTGGCGGAACCAGCGTGGTCGGCGGCGTCGATCCGGTGCGCGGGCAGTTCGACACCGTGATCGCGCTCGACCTGCGCAGGCTCGACACGCTCACCGCGGTCGATCCGACCAGCGGCACCGCCACCCTCGGCGCCGGACTCACCGGCCCGCAGGCCGAGGAGCTGCTCGGCGCGCACGGGCTCTCGCTCGGGCACTTTCCGCAGAGTTTCGAATTCGCGAGTATCGGTGGGTTCGCGGCGACCAGGTCGTCGGGTCAGGCGTCGGCGGGTTACGGCCGGTTCGACGACATGGTCGAACGCCTGGTCATCGCCACCCCGCAGGGGACGCTCGACCTCGGCCGGGCCCCCGCGTCGGCGGCCGGGCCCGATCTTCGCGAATTGTTCGTCGGGTCCGAGGGCGCGCTCGGCATCATCACCTCGGTCACCCTGCGGGTGCATCCCGTGCCGGAAACCGTTGGCTACCAAGCGTGGTCGTTCCCCGACTTCGCCACCGGTGCCGCCGCGCTGCGCACGGTGGTGCAGGCCGGTGCCGCGCCGACGGTGCTGCGGTTGTCCGACGAGGCCGAGACGGGCCTGAACTTGGCGCGCTCCGCCGATGTCGGCGGCAACCCGGTCTCGGGCTGCCTGGCCATCACCACCTTCGAGGGCAGCCGAGCCCACGTCGCCGCTCGATCGGCCGAGGCCAGTGGCTTGCTCGCCGCCGCGGGCGGTACCGCGCTCGGCGAGGCGCCCGCCCGGCAGTGGGAGCACGGCCGTTTCGCCGCCCCCTACATGCGCGACGCGCTGCTCGATGTCGGTGTGCTGTGCGAGACCCTCGAAACCGCCACCACCTGGGCCAATCTGGCGAATCTGAAGGTGAAGGTCACGGGTGCGCTGATGGACGCACTCGGTGCGCAGGGCACGCCCGCGCTGGTCATGTGCCACATCTCGCACACCTATCCGACCGGGGCGTCGCTGTATTTCACCGTTGTCGCCAAGCAGCTCGATGATCCGCTCGCGCAGTGGCGCATCGCCAAATCCGCCGCGAGCGATGCGATGGTCGCCGCGGGTGGCACCATCACCCACCACCACGCCGTCGGCGCCGACCACCGTCCGTGGATGCGCGCGGAGATCGGTGACCTGGGCGTTCGGGTGCTGCGTGCGGTGAAGCGCGAACTCGACCCCACCGGGGTGCTCAACCCTGGAAAGCTGGTGCCGTGAACGAACATTCGGTGCGGCGCGTAGTGGTTGTCACGAACCCGCACTCCGGGTCCGGCCGTGGCGACGATGTCGCCGCGGCGGTGCTGACGCACCTGCTGGCGCGCGGTGTCGACGTGGTCGAGGTGCGGGCACCGAGCGCGGACGAGTCGGTGACACAGGTCCGGACGCTGGTCGCGGGCGAAAATCGGCCGGACGCGGTGATCTGCGTCGGCGGTGACGGGCTGATGAACGTGCTGCTGGCCGCTGTCGCGCACAGCGGGGTGCCGCTCGGGCTGGTGCCCGCGGGCACGGGCAACGACCTGGCGCGCGAATTCGGAATCCCGACCGGTGACCCGATGGCCGCCGTCGAGATCGTGCTCGGTGGTCGGACGCGCACCATCGACCTGGGGCGGATCGAATCGCCGGACGCCGCGCCCACCTGGTTCGCGACCGTGGTCGGTACCGGGTTCGACGCACGAGTCACCATGCGCGCCAACACAATGCGGTACCCACGCGGCCCACTGCGCTACACCGCCGCCGCTGTTGTCGAACTGATGCGTGGTTACACATTGCCGTTCCGGATCGAACTGTCCGGGCTCGCGCCCGGCGCACTCGACAACCCGCCCGACTCGCACGTGGTGATCCTCACCGACGCGGTGATGGCGCCGATCGGCAACACCCGCACCTACGGCGGCGGGATGCTGGTGTGTCCGGAAGCACGTCCCGACGACGGCTATCTCGACATCACGGTGGTCGGTGCGGTGTCGCGGTTGGAGATGGCGCGGCTGCTGCCCGCGCTGTCGGCGGGCAAACGGATCGACCATCCCGCGACGAAGCGGTACCGGGCCCGGCGGATCACCGTCAGCGCCGAGGGCGGGTACGCGACGGCCGACGGTGAGCCCGCGGGGATGTTGCCGGTGACGGTGCAGGCGATGCCGGGGGCGTTGAGCGTGCTGGTGCCCTGATCAGGCCGCGTCGAAGACGATGCGCGACACCGCGTGCAACGTCGGACGGTCGATGATCACCACCGATGTCGAGGACAGCGGCTGTGGGTCGGGTGGGTGGGTGGTGTCACGGGCTCCGAGGGACTCCATCATCGTTTCCCAGCGGCGGCAGTGTCCCGTGAAGGCCAGGCTGTTGACGCTTCTGCCTCGGCTGATCTGACCTGATCTGGCCTGCTCCGGGGGCACGTCGATGAGCACCATGTGCAGTTCGCGGTGGCTCTGCGCGGTCCAGCGGGTGATCAGGCGCCGACTCCAGCGGAAGGTCGCGCAGTCGTGGATGGCGACCGGTCCGTCGCTGTCGCGCACCGCGTCGCGGATCGCGCGGTAGTGCGCGAGGTGGACCAGTGGGCGCCACAGCGAATACGGTGCCCAGCCCAACCGGTGGCGTAGGCGATTGCGAGTGTGGTTCGAGTCGAGAACCAGCGCACCGGACGCGGTCCGCACCGGATGTTCGGCGTCGGGGCCCGCGCCGAAGAAGCGGTGTAAAGCGGTGGACTTTCCCGCGCCCGGCACACCGGCGAAGACCAGAACGGTGGTGCTGGGGTAGCGCAGTTCTTCGACTTCGCTCGCGCGGAGGTCGACCAGTGCGATCGGGGTGATGATCTTCGGCGCCGACGGGGAAACGGGGGCCGAGGAATCGAGCGGGGGCGTCACCCTCTCCAGGGTCCGGTAAAACGGACAAAACGGCAATCGGTGGTTACCCGGATTTTTCGGGTTCGAGGGTTGGGAGACAACGGTTTCCGCGTGTCGTCGTGGCGCGTCACAGGCCTTGCTGACCAGCGCGGCACGAAGCTGAGAATTCCATATGGATTCTGCTCGGCGGGGTTCATCGCCGGTAGTATCAGTGTCGTAGACGGAGTCTTCGGTGTCCCTCATCCACCGAAGAGTCCGTCTTTTTTGTGCCGGGGTAGGCGGGGAAAAGGTGGAACCCGGCTCCCCTTAGGATTGGGACGTGACCAGCGCAGCCCCTGACAACTCGCGTAATCGTGCCGATGCCCTGCCCAAGAGCTGGAACCCCGGCGAGGTAGAGGCCGACCTGTACGAGGGCTGGGTCAACGCCGGGTACTTCGCCGCCGACGCCGCCTCGGGCAAACCGCCGTACTCGATCGTGCTGCCGCCGCCGAACGTCACCGGCACCCTGCACATGGGCCACGCGCTCGATCACACGATCATGGATCTGCTCACCCGCCGCAAGCGGATGCAGGGCTACGAGGTGCTGTGGCTGCCGGGCATGGACCACGCCGGTATCGCCACACAGACGGTCGTGGAGAAGCAGCTCGCCGTCGACGGGAAGTCCAAGGAGGACTTCGGGCGTGAGCTGTTCATCGACAAGGTGTGGGACTGGAAGCGTGAGTCCGGCGGGCAGATCCAGGGGCAGATGCGTCGCCTCGGTGACGGCGTCGACTGGAGCCGCGACCGCTTCACCATGGACGACGGTCTCTCGCGTGCGGTGCAGACGATCTTCAAGCGCCTCTACGACAAGGGGCTGATCTACCGCGCCGAGCGCCTGGTGAACTGGTCGCCGGTGCTGCAGACCGGCATCTCCGATCTCGAGGTGGACCACAAGGAGGTCGACGGCGAGCTCGTGAGCATGCGGTTCGGTTCGATGAACGACGACGAACCGCACGTCATCGTGGCCACCACCCGCGTGGAGACGATGCTCGGTGACACCGCCGTCGCGGTCCACCCGGACGACGAGCGATACAAGGCACTGATCGGCACCACGCTCTACCACCCGATCACCGGTCGCCAGATCCCGATCGTCGCCGACGATTACGTCGACCCCGAATTCGGTTCCGGCGCAGTGAAGATCACCCCCGCGCACGACCCCAACGACTTCGAACTCGGCCTGCGCCACGGCCTGCCGATGCCGACGATCATGGACAAGACGGGCCGGATCGCCGACAGCGGCACCGAATTCGACGGCATGGACCGGTTCGAGGCCCGCGTCAAGATCCGCGAGCGTCTCGAGGCCGAAGGTCGCATCGTCGGACGCAAGTTCCCCTACAAGCACCAGGTCGGTCACTCGGAGCGCTCCGGCGAGCCGATCGAGCCGCGCCTGTCGATGCAGTGGTGGGTCAAGGTCGACACCCTGGCGAAGGCCGCGGGCGACGCCGTGCGCGAAGGCGACGTGAAGATCCACCCCGCGAGCCAGGAACCGCGCTGGTTCGACTGGGTCGACAACATGCACGATTGGTGCATCTCGCGTCAGCTGTGGTGGGGCCACCGCATCCCGATCTGGTACGGCCCCGAAGGCGAGATCGTGTGCCTGGGCCCCGGCGAGGAAGCGCCCGAAGGCTGGGTGCAGGACCCCGATGTGCTCGACACCTGGTTCTCCTCGGGTCTGTGGCCGTTCTCCACGATGGGCTGGCCCGACTCGACCCCTGAGTTGTCGAAGTTCTATCCGACCAGCGTGCTCGTCACCGGTTACGACATCCTGTTCTTCTGGGTGGCCCGGATGATGATGTTCGGCATGTATGTCAGCGACGATCCGGTGCTCACCGCCGGTAAGGGCGGCGGCAAGCAGGTGCCGTTCGAAGACGTGTTCCTGCACGGCCTGATCCGCGACCAACACGGAAAGAAGATGTCGAAGTCGCGCGGCAACGGCATCGACCCCCTCGACTGGATCAACTCCTACGGCGCCGACGCCCTGCGCTTCACCCTGGCCCGCGGCGCCCAGCCCGGCGGCGACCTGTCGGTCGGTGACGCGCACGCGCTGGCCTCGCGCAGCTTCGTCACCAAACTGTTCAATGCCACCAAGTTCGCGCTGATGAACGGCGCCCGCACCGGCGAGCTGCCCCCGCGCGAGACCCTCACCGACGCCGATCGCTGGATCATCGACCGGCTCGACGAGGTTCGCGCCGAAGTCGACACCGCCTTCGACTCCTACGAGTTCGGCAAGGCCTGCGAGGCGCTCTACCACTTCGCGTGGGACGAACTGTGCGACTGGTACCTGGAGCTGTCCAAGGTGCAGTTCGCCGAATCCGACGCGCGCGCCGAGAGCACCGCGGTGGTGCTCGGCAGTGTGCTCGACGCGGTGCTTCGCCTGCTGCACCCGGTGATCCCGTTCGTCACCGAGACGCTGTGGAAGGCGCTCACCGGCGGCGAATCGGTGGTGATCGCCCCGTGGCCGCAGGCCAGCGGCATCGCCACCGACGCGCTCGCCGCCCAGCGCGTGGCCGATACGCAGCGGTTGATCACCGAGATCCGCCGGTTCCGCGGCGACCAGGGTCTGGCCGACAAGCAGAAGGTCAAGGCCACCCTCGTCGGTATCGAGGAGGCCGGGTTCGGCGGGTTCGCCGACTCGGTGGCCAACCTGGCCCGGCTCACCGAACCGGGCACGGACTTCGCCACCACCGCCGAGGTGGAGGTGCGCCTGTCCGGCGGCACCGTCACCGTGCAGCTCGACACCTCCGGCGCGATCGACCTCGACGCCGAACGGCGCCGGCTGGAGAAAGATCTCGCGGCCGCGCAGAAGGACCTCGACACCACCACGGCCAAACTCGGCAACGAGGCCTTCCTGGCCAAGGCACCCCAGCCGGTGGTCGACAAGATCACCGCGCGTCGGGATGTGGCCACAGCCGAAGTCGCGCGCATCGGCGCCCGCCTGGCGGAGCTGAGCGCCAAATGAGCGAGCTGGGACCCGGCGATATCGACCCTGAGGACATTGATCCCGCCGATATCGTAAGCGGCGACTTCGGCGGTACCGGCTATCAGGAGGCCCGGCTCGACACCGGACCGTCGCCGGTCGACCTCGCCGAAATGGCACTGGTAGAAGCCGAACTCGACAAGCGCTGGCCCGAGACCAAGATCGAGCCCTCGCTCACCAGGATCTCCACCCTGATGGACCTGCTCGGCAACCCGCAGAACAACTATCCGGCCATCCACGTCGCGGGCACCAACGGCAAGACCTCGGTGACCAGGATGATCGACGCCCTGCTCACCGCGCTGCACCGGCGCACCGGCCGGATCACCAGCCCGCACCTGCAGCTGGCGACCGAGCGGATCAGCATCGACAACGCGCCGATCTCCCCGGCCGACTATGTGGCGACCTATCACGAACTCGCCCCCTACATCGGCATGATCGACCAGCGCTCCGCCGAATCCGACGGCCCGGCGATGAGCAAGTTCGAGGTGCTCACCGGCATGGCCTACGCCGCGTTCGCCGAGGCGCCGGTCGATGTGGCCGTCGTGGAAACCGGGATGGGCGGCACCTGGGACGCCACCAATGTGATCAGTGCGCAGGTCGCGGTGATCACCCCGATCGGCCTTGACCACACCGAATATCTCGGCCCCGACCTCGCGTCGATCGCCAAGGAGAAGGCCGGGATCATCAAGCGTGCCCCCGAGGCGCTGATCCCGACCGACACCGTCGCGGTGATCGCCGAGCAGGAGCCCGAGGTGATGGACGTGCTGTTGCGCCGGGCCGTCGCCGAGGACGCCGCGGTGGCTCGTGAGGGCGCGGAGTTCCGGGTGCTGGAACGGGCCGTCGCCATCGGTGGACAGTTGCTGACCCTGCAGGGGCTCGGCGGCGTCTACGACGAGATCTTCCTGCCGCTGCACGGCGAACACCAGGCCCGCAACGCCTCGCTCGCGCTGGCCGCGGTCGAGGCGTTCTTCGGTGCCGGAGCGGATCGTCAGCTCGATATCGAGGCCGTGCGAACCGGTTTCGCGGGCGTGGCCAGCCCGGGCCGGATGGAACGGATGCGCAACGCGCCGACCATCTTCGTCGACGCCGCCCACAATCCGGCAGGCGCGCAGGCACTGGCCAAGACGCTCACCGGCGAGTTCGACTTCCGCAAGCTGGTCGGCGTGGTCGCGGTGCTCGCCGACAAGGACGCGGCCGGGATTCTCGACGCGCTCGAACCGGTCTTCGACGAAATCGTCGTCACCAGCAACGGTTCCCCGCGGGCCATGGATGTGGACGCGCTGGCCGACCTGGCCGTGCAGCGGTTCGGCGACGAACGAGTGATCACCGCCGAAACGCTGCCCGACGCGCTGGAATCGGCGATCGCGCTGGCCGAGCAGGCCGGTGACGAAGGCGACGTGATCTCGGGTGCCGGCGTGATCGTCACCGGGTCGGTCGTCACCGCGGGTGCCGCGCGCGCCCTGTTCGGAAAGGGTCCGGCGTGAGTCAAGCTCCTCCTCCGCCCGCCAACGATCCCTGGAAAGGGTTGCGCGGGGTCATGGCGGGGACGTTGGTCCTCGAGGCGATCGTGGTGCTGCTGGCGCTGCCGGTGGTTGCCGACGTCGGTGGTGGGGTCACCTGGTTCTCCGGGACCTACCTCGTGGTGCTGTCGGTGCTGATGATCCTCGGCGCGGGTGTACAGCGGAAGCCGTGGGCGATCCCGTTCAACCTTGGCCTGCAGGTGCTGTTGCTCGCCGGCGCGTTCATCCACCTGTCGATCGGCGTGATCGCGGTGGTGTTCATCGCGGTGTGGGCGTTCATCCTCGTCCTGCGCGCGGACGTCCAGCGCCGAATGGACGCAGGCCTACTCCCCAGCCAACGAATGCAGTCGAAGCCCTGACGTTGCTGGTTACGCAGGCCTACTCCCCAGCCTGCGAATGCAGTCGAAGCCCTGACAGCTCGAGGGCCCGATCGGCGGGTTGACGGGGCCGACGCTAGGGTTACCCCGTGACTGAGCAGACGTTGGTACTCATCAAGCCGGACGGTGTCTCCCGAGGCCTCACCGGCGAGATCCTCGCGCGTATCGAGCGCAAGGGCCTCACCTTCAAGGCGCTGGAGCTGAAGAACGTGTCCGCGGAACTCGCGGGCGAGCACTACGCCGAACACGCCGAGCGGCCCTTCTTCGGCTCGCTCATCGAATTCATCACCTCCGGCCCGGTCGTCGCGGCCGTGCTCGAAGGCCCGCGCGCGATCGCGGCGTTCCGTCAGCTCGCCGGTGGCACCGACCCGGTCGAGAAGGCCGTGCCCGGCACCATCCGCGGTGACTTCGGCCTCGAGACCCAGTTCAACCTGGTCCACGGATCCGACTCGCCCGAGTCCGCCAAGCGCGAGATCGCCCTCTGGTTCCCCGAATTTCCCGCCTGACCGGCGTCGGTCAGTAGCGCACGTACAACAGGAAGGACCCGGTCAGGCGGTATCGAATTCCGCTCGACCGGGCCGCCTTCGCTCGTCGGACCCGTCAGGGAAGACGACGGCCGTGAGCGGGCGGAGTTCGCGTGAGTCGCGCCGATGGCGAGCCCCGCGCGAACGGTATGGGATACTGACCACGGATGTGTTCGACGCCGACCTGTCGCGCAGGTACGTGACGCGGCGGCGAACATGACCGGATGACACCGCGGTTGATGCCGATCATCGCTGCCACGGACGGCCCTGTTGCTGGGGTTGCCCAGGCACGCTGGATGAGCGCTCGAAAGCGCGGTGGCACGCCGTACAGCCAGGCGCCGTGTGACCGGTTGGCCCGCCAGATGATCGATCAAGGTGCGACCGGACACGCGGGGCGAGACCAGATGACCCTCGTACCATCGGGTACGAGGTGCACGGACGATGCCCCCGCGTCGGCCGCGTCACTCCCGTACCGGGGAAGGACGCGCCCGGGGGCCCGAGGAGACTTCGTGGCCGAAAAAGAGCCGCTGGACACAACACAACAGGATGCCGATCAATTGCCGGAGCGAATTCGAGTTCATGCACTGGCCAAACGGTTGGGAGTGACCAGCAAACGCATCCTGGCCAAACTGGCCGAGCTGGGCGCCGAGGCGCGCAGCGTTCAATCCAATGTCGACCGCTCGGTCGCCGAGACGGTGCGCGACTCGATCGCCGCCGCTGACGCGGAATCCGGCGAACCCGAGGCGCCCGCGCCCACCACGCGCGCGAAGAAGCGCGCTGCGTCCACCCCCGTCGCCGAGCAGCCGGCCGACACCACGGCGGCGCCCGCGTCGCTGTTCTCCGCGCCCCACGTCGCGGGCACCAATGAGGTGTTCGCAGCGATGCGCGAGGACGCGCACACCGACCTGTTCACCCACCGGTCGTCCGAAACCCCCGTGCGGTCCGAGCCCGCGACCTTCGAGGCGCCCGCTTCGGTGGGCATGCCGCTGTTCCTGCCGCCGGATGCCACCGCCGCGGAGGAGGCCCGCAAGCGCCGTCGCGCCGAGCGGACCCCCAAGCGGGAAGAGCCCGTCGCGCCGCCGGTCGAGGAGATCGAGCCCGAGGCCGAGGTCACCGAGGAATCCGCCGAGGTCACCGACGACGACAACGATGCCGACGGCCAGCCCCGTCGCCGCCGCCGTGGTCGTCGTGGTCGCGGTCGTGGTCGCGGCGAGCAGTCCGCCGACGGTGAGGACACCGACTCCGACGACGACGACACCGACGAGGCCGAGCAGCCGGCCGCGCGGGTCACCGACGAGGCCGAAGAGGCCGAAGACACCGAATCCGACACCGACGACGAAGACGGCACCTCCGACGGCGCGAGCCGTCGGCGCCGTCGGCGTCGCCGCCGCAAGGTCGGCGGTGAGTCCGCTGACGCCGAGGCGGCCACCGAAGACGATCCGCCGAACACCGTCGTGCACGAGCGCGAGCCCCGCAACAAGCGTCGCGAACGTTCCAGCTCGAACAATAACCCCGACGAAGTGCAGGGCATCTCCGGGTCTACCCGCCTGGAGGCCAAGCGTCAGCGCCGCCGCGACGGCCGGGAAGCCGGGCGTCGCCGTCCGCCGATCCTGACCGAGTCGGAGTTCCTGGCCCGCCGCGAGGCGGTCGACCGGGTGATGGTCGTGCGCGAGAAGGCGTTCGATCCGGCCGAGCACGCGCCGGGTCACCAGACCACCACCCAGGTGGCGGTCCTCGAGGACAACATTCTCGTCGAGCACTTCGTGACCAGTTCCGGTCAGGCGTCGATGGTGGGCAATGTCTACCTCGGCAAGGTGCAGAACGTGCTGCCCAGCATGGAAGCGGCGTTCATCGACATCGGCCGCGGCCGCAACGGTGTGCTCTACGCCGGTGAGGTGAACTGGGAAGCCGCCGGTCTCGGTGGTCGCGAGCGCAAGATCGAGCAGGCGCTCAAGCCCGGCGATCAGGTGCTGGTGCAGGTGTCCAAGGACCCGGTTGGTCACAAGGGCGCCCGCTTGACCACCCAGATCTCCCTCGCCGGCCGGTTCCTGGTGTACGTGCCCGGTGGCACGTCGACCGGGATCAGCCGCAAGCTGCCCGATACCGAGCGCAAGCGGCTCAAGGAGATCCTGCGCGACATCGTGCCGTCCGATGCCGGGGTGATCATCCGGACCGCGTCCGAAGGTGTGAGCGAGCCCGAACTGGCCCGCGACGTCGAGCGGCTGCAGGCTGCCTGGCGCACCATCGAAGAGGCCGCCGCCAAGGAGACCAACGCACCGAAGGCGCTCTACGAAGAGCCCGACATGCTGGTCAAGGTCATCCGCGACCTGTTCAACGAGGACTTCGTCAAGCTGGTCATCGAAGGTGACCGCGCGTGGAGCACCGTCGAGACCTACGTCCGCACCGTCGCGCCCGACCTGCTGGCGCGGGTCAACCGGCACGAGAACAACGGTGTCGACGTGTTCGACGCCTTCCGGATCGACGAGCAGCTGGCCAAGGCACTCGATCGCAAGGTGTGGCTGCCCTCGGGCGGCACCCTGGTGATCGACCGCACCGAGGCGATGACCGTCGTCGACGTCAACACCGGCAAGTTCACCGGCTCCGGCTCGTCGAACCTCGAGGAGACCGTCACCAAGAACAACCTGGAAGCGGCCGAGGAGATCGTGCGCCAGATGCGGCTGCGCGATATCGGCGGCATGATCGTCGTCGACTTCATCGACATGGTCCTCGAATCCAACCGTGACCTGGTGCTGCGTCGTCTCACCGAGGCACTCGGACGCGACCGCACCCGCCACCAGGTGTCGGAAGTCACCTCGCTGGGCCTGGTCCAGATGACGCGCAAGAAGCTGGGCACCGGCCTGGTCGAGGCGTTCTCCACCACCTGTGAGCACTGCCACGGTCGCGGCATTCTCGTGCACTCCTACCCGGTGGATTCCGGGTCGGGCGTCGAGGAGCTGCGGTCGAAGGAGAGCGGTTCGCGCCGTCGCCGCGGCAAGGACCGCGACAAGCCCGCCGTCGCGGCACCGGCGACCAACGGCACCGCACCGGCCGCCGAACACGCCGAGGAGGACATCGCGGTCAAGCGTGCCCACCCGGTCGTGCTCGCGATGACAGGTCATCACGACGACGAGCACACCGACGAGCACATCGAGGTCGTCGAGGAAGCGCCCGCCGAGCCGACGAGGTCGCGCCGGTCACGGTCGCGCCGGTCGGGCCGTGGTGCCGCTGCCGCGAGCACCGAGGCGAGCACCGAGGGTCCGCTCACCGGGGTCATCTCCGGCGAGCAGGCGGCGGCCGAGGTCGAGGAGGACGAGGTGAGCTCGGCCCCGGCCGACAGCGCCGCGGTCGCCGAGACGCCGGTCATCGAGGACGCACAGCCCGAATCGGCCGTGGCTGCCGAGCTCGAACCGACTCCGGTCGCCGAGCCCGAACCTGCTGCTGCTGTCGAGCCCGAACCGGTTGTGCCCGCCGAGGAACCCGCCCCGCGGGCACCTCGGAGGCGTCGCGTAGCCCGGTCGACGGCAGCACCCGCACCGGACAGCGCGGGAGCCGTGTTCGTCGTGTCGGCGAACGAACAGCCGCCCGCGGCGGCCGTCGTGGACTTCGCCGCGGAACCCGTTGTCGTCCCGGAACGCAAGCCGCGCCGTCGCGCGGTGGGTCGTCCCGCGGGCGCACCGGCGGATTCGAAGTAGCTCGATGCTTGCGTGCGCGGATCCGTTCGCGCACGCAAGCCCTCGATTCGGCCTCTGACCGGCCGAATTGGGGGAGTGCATATCGCTCTGGTAACCTAGGTCGGTCGCTGCCCAGTGATTGAGCATCTGGCCGAACAGGCCGGGTGTATACCGCAGGCAGCAAACGTTCTTCCCCCGCTCTGCGGGGATGAGCCCAGAAATACGCGTCGCAGCTGCGGCGTGGACATGTGCAGAACCGATGTGAGTGGAGGAAGCCGACCGATGGCAGCGTACGCAATCGTCAAGACCGGCGGAAAGCAGTACAAGGTCGCGGTCGGTGACCTGGTGAAGGTCGAGAAGATCGAGGGTCCCGTCGGCACCGCCGTGGCGCTGACCCCGGTTCTCGTCGTCGACGGCACCGATCTGACCACCGACGCCGACAAGCTGGCCAAGATCTCCGTGGCCGCTGAGGTCATCGACCAGACCAAGGGCCCGAAGATCCGGATCCACAAGTTCAAGAACAAGACCGGCTACCACAAGCGCCAGGGTCACCGTCAGCCGCTGACGGTCATCAAGGTCACCGGCATCAAGTAAGAATTTTCCCGAGGAGACGAAGCAATGGCACATAAGAAGGGCGCATCCAGCTCCCGGAACGGCCGCGATTCGAACGCCCAGCGCCTCGGCGTGAAGCGTTTCGGCGGCCAGAAGGTCAGCGCGGGCGAGATCCTGGTCCGTCAGCGTGGAACCCACTTCCACCCGGGCGTGAACGTCGGCCGTGGTGGCGACGACACGCTGTTCGCCCTCGAGGCGGGCGCGGTCGAGTTCGGCACCAAGCGTGGCCGCAAGACCGTCAACATCGTCGTACCGGAGCCGGTCCAGGCCTGACCGCCTGGAGCGTCAGCTCCCCACGGACACCAGAGCGGGTCAGGGATTTCCTGACCCGCTCTGTCGTGTTCGCCCCACCCTTACCGAAAACGACAAGTCAGAAGGAGGAGGATCAACCCATGTCCAAATTCATCGACCGCGTCGTGCTGCATGTTCGTGCCGGTAGAGGTGGACACGGTTGCGCCTCGGTGCATCGTGAGAAGTTCAAGCCGCTCGGCGGGCCCGACGGCGGCAACGGCGGCAGCGGTGGCGACGTGATCCTAGAGGTCGACGCCAACGTCCACACCCTGCTCGATTTCCACTTCCACCCCAACGCCAAAGCAGGCAACGGCAAGCCGGGCGAGGGCAGCAACCGGGAGGGCAAGAACGGCGCCGATCTGGTGCTGCAGGTCCCCGACGGCACGGTCGTCGTCGATGACGACGGCAAGGTGGTCTGCGACCTCGTCGGCGCGGGCAACCGATTCATCATCGCCCGTGGCGGCCGCGGTGGCCTCGGCAACGCCTCGCTGGCGTCGAAGGCCCGCAAGGCGCCCGGTTTCGCGCTGCTCGGTGAAGAGGGCGACGAGGTCGATGTCGTTCTCGAGCTGAAGTCGGTCGCCGACGTCGGACTGGTCGGTTTCCCCTCCGCGGGCAAGTCGTCGCTGGTCTCGGTGCTGTCCGCGGCAAAGCCGAAGATCGCCGACTACCCGTTCACCACGCTGGTTCCCAACCTGGGCGTCGTGCTGTCCGGTGACACGACCTTCACCATCGCCGACGTGCCCGGCCTGATCCCCGGCGCCAGCGAAGGCCGCGGCCTCGGCCTGGACTTCCTGCGCCACATCGAACGCTGCGCGGTGCTCGCCCACGTCGTCGACTGCGCGACCCTGGAACCCGGCCGCGACCCGGTCTCCGACGTCGACGCGCTCGAAGCCGAGCTCGCCGCCTACAAGCCCGCTTTGTCCGGTGACGCCAGCCTCGGTGATCTGGCCGACCGCCCGCGCGTGGTGATCCTCAACAAGACCGACGTGCCCGATGCGGCCGAGCTGGCCGAAATGGTGTCCGCCGAGTTCGCCGAACGTGGCTGGCCGGTGTTCGAGATCTCCGCCGTGAGCCGCGCGGGCCTGCGCCCGTTGACTTTCGCGCTGGCCGACATGGTTCGTCAGTATCGCGAGGATCACCCCAAGGCCGCGCCAAAGCGCACCATCATCCGCCCGATCGCGACCGACGAGACCGGTTTCAGTGTCATCGCAGACCCGGAGGAGGCGGGTGGTTTCATCGTGCGTGGCACTCGCCCCGAGCGCTGGATTCGCCAGACCGATTTCAACAACGACGAAGCCGTCGGCTACCTGGCCGACCGGTTGGCTCGCCTCGGTGTCGAAGCCGAGCTGGTCAAGCAGGGTGCCAAGCAGGGTTGCCCGGTCACCATCGCCGGTGTCACCTTCGAGTGGGAGCCGATGATCTCGGCGGGTGTCGATATGCAGCCGACCGGCCGCGGTACCGACCTCCGACTGGAGACCAACGACCGAATCGGTGCGGCCGAGCGCAAGCTCGCCTCGCAGGCGCGGCGTGGACTGCTCGATGAAAACGGTGAACGCAAAGAGTGAGGTGGGTACCTAGGGCCGTGCCAGCGATGGTGTGGATGTCGGCGTTGGCCCAGTCATCGTCGCGCCCGGCGAAAATGGCTGTCGGGCGTGACTGTTGGATCGGCATACTGCGATGGTTGGCGAGGTAGCTCGGTGATCGTGGTGCAGGGAGTTGGGCGATGCAGGTGGATTCGGAGCTGAATCATTCGGAGCTGAGTCAGGGACGCGCGGCGATCGTGTCGGCGCGCACCGTCGTGGTGAAGATCGGTTCGTCGGCGTTGACCAGCCTCGAAGGCGGCCTCGACACCGGCCGACTCGATCTGCTGGCCGACGCGGTCGAAGCGCGGATGCGGGCGGGTTCGGATGTGGTGGTCGTGTCCTCGGGCGCGATCGGCGCGGGACTCGCACCGCTCGGGCTGTCGAAGCGGCCCAAGGATCTGGCCACCAAGCAGGCCGCGGCCAGTGTCGGCCAGCTGGCCCTCGCTCATGCCTGGGGAACCTCGTTCGCCCGCTATGGCCGCACGGTCGGTCAAATCCTGCTCTCCGCAGACGATTTCGCCCGCCGCGAGCATCACCGCAACGCCCAGCGCACCCTCGATCGGTTGCGCTCGCTGGGCGCGATCGCGGTGGTGAACGAGAACGACACGGTCGCTACCGAGGAGATCCGCTTCGGCGACAATGACCGCCTCGCCGCCCTCGTCGCGCATTTGGTGGGCGCCGACGCACTGATTCTGCTGTCGGATGTGGCAGGCCTCTACGACGGTGACCCGCGCAAGGGTGCCGCCAACTTCATTCCCGAGGTGCGCGGCAGCGCCGACCTCGACGGTGTCATCGCGGGCAGCGGTGGCGCGCTCGGCACCGGTGGCATGGCTTCCAAACTGTCCGCCGCCCGTCTCGCTGCTGACGCGGGCATTCCCGTTCTGTTGGCCTCGGCTGCCGACGCTTCGTCCGCTCTTACCGATGGGGCCGTTGGCACTGCGTTCGCCGCCCGCCCGATTCGGCTGTCCGGGCGTAAGTTCTGGGTTCGCCATGCCGCTGATCCTCGCGGTGCGGTGCTGCTCGATGCGGGGGCTGTCGATGCGGTAGGTCAACGGCACTCGCTGTTGGCCGCGGGCATCGTCGGTATCCGTGGTCGGTTCTTCGGTGGTGATGTGGTTGATCTGGTCAGCCCTGATGGCGAGGTTGTTGCGCGGGGGGTTATCGAGTACGACAGCACTGAAGTCATGTCCATGCTCGGGCGTTCTACTACTGATCTTCCCGACACCATGCAGCGTCCGGTGATTCACGCGGATGATCTGGTCAAGGTCTGAAGCGAGACTTCGTGCTGTCACGTGGTTTACAGCTGTGGGTCGGTGAAGAGATGACCGGGGTTTGAGTAGTCCGGGGGGCGCTGGCTGTGTTTATTGGCGCGCTGGCGCGCGCGTGTCCGCGGCCCCGAGGGGCCGCCGGTCAGGCACCGTTGCTTGCTCCTTCGTCGCCTACGCAACGGCGCCTGACCGGCGACCCGGCCGCGGACCGGCCACTTCGTGGCCGCCGCTCCCTATGGGTCGCGGGTGCGGGGTTGGGAGTGCGGTCATGGCGGATTTGGGGTGAACGGTCTACCGCTGTTGTGGCACGACGCCTGGTTGATCGGTTTCCGGCGGGGGTGGCTTCGGGGTGGCGGGCTGGGAGGGGGATACGTCGGCACCGGGGACCGGGCCGGTGACGCCGGGCTGGCCGCCTGGGTCGGACATGTCGGGCATGCCTGGTAGCGGGAGTGGTTGTGGCGCTTGGCGTCCGGGTGGGGCTGGTGAGGCAGGGAGCTCCGAGGTCGGGGCGGGGACGTTCGGCTGGGCGGGTGGTTCCGGTGGGGGCGCTGGGGCTTGCGGTGGCGTCGGCTCGGTGGCTGGCGGCTGGGGTGACGTCGAGACCGGCGGCGGTGCGGGTAGCTCTGTGGTCGGTGGCTTCGGTGTCGGAGGGTTCGAATCCTGCTGTGTCGGTAGCTGGCTCGGCTGCGAGGGCGGGGGAGCGGGTGTCTCGCTGGGCGAACTCGGCGGGGGAGTGGTCGGCGCCTGGCTCTGGGGTGCGGGCGGCTCGGTGGTGGGAGCGGGTGCTTCCGGCGATGGCGCAGGCGACTCGGACGATGGCGCGGGCGGTTCGGACGATGGCGCGGGCGGTTCGGTGGTGGGAGTGGGTGCTTCCGGCGATGGCGCGGGCGGCTCGGTCGACGGTGCGGGGGCTTCGGTGGTGGGAGTGGGTGCTTCCGTCGAAGGTGCGGGCGGCTCGGTCGACGGTGCGGGCGGTTCGGTGGTGGGAGTGGGGGTCTCCGGTGTCGGGGGCTGTGGAGTGGAGCCCTGATCCTGGGGCGCGGGGCTTTCCGTGGGGGCGGGAGTTCGGGCGGCGGGGTCTTCGCCTGGTGTCGCAGTGGTGCCGGGTGCCGGAGCATCGCCGGATTCCGGGGTCTGTGGCGATTCCGGCGAACTGCTTTGTGGTGCAGGGGGGTTCGTGCTGGGGCTCGGCGTCGACCCGTTGCCCTGCGCGGGTGCGCCACCTCGACCCGAGGGTGACTCCGTCTCTCCGGGCGCGGTGGGCAGCGCTGGGACACCGGTTCCGGCAAGCGAATACGCCGGCTTGTAGATCATGTTCATCGCCAGCAACGCTTCCTGGCGCAATGCCTCGGCCGCCATCTGCGCGTCGATCACCCGCGCGCTCTCCAGCAGGCGGGCGATCGCCCCGATCGGGCCCGATCCGCCGGGTGCGACGACGGCCAACTTCACCGCTTCGGCGGCCGCGGCGACCCCACCGAGCCGGGCGCCGACTTCGGCCATCACCACCGCGAGTTCGTCGATGGAGGCGGCGAAGCTGCGGGTGCTCGCAGCGGCGGCGTCGGCGGCGGGACCGGACCAGCCGGTTTCGTCGATCACCCGGTCGGCGCCGGATCTGGTCAGTGGCATCGAGGTGGTGAGGGTGGCGGCGGTCTCCAGCCAGGTGATCGACGCGCCGAGAACGGCACCGGCGTCGATCTCCTGGGCACGCGCGTAGATCTGTTCGTGCGGCATGGATTCGAAATGTTCCATCGCACTGATGTAGGTGGGATCGGTACTCATCCGCGCACCCTCGTGTCGACGGCGCGCAGGGCGGCGGCCGCGGCGGCATCGGCTTCCTCGTAGAGGCCCGCGCTGAGCAGGAATGCCTCTTTCATCCGGTAGGCCGCCTCGATGTAGCGGTCGAGCAGTTCGGCGGCGTCGCGTGCCTTGTGCGCGAAACCCGCCTGCAGCTGCTGGGCGGAGACGAATCCGCCGAATCCGGCTGTCTCGGCGGCAGTTTCGAGTCCATGACGCAACTGGGCGAGGTGTTCGGCCTGCTGTTCGTAGAGGTCGGCGCACTGGCGTGCGGCTTCGGGGTCGAATGTCAGTGTCCCCGCCGCGGCGGCACTGCGGAACCGGGAGATCTCGGCTCTGCTGCTCTCGATCGTCATCGCGTCTCCCCTCCAGATGATGCGGTGGAGTCCAGGTTAGCCGGACCTTCTGCTGTGCGAACTGTGCGCAGGCACCAACCTTCGCTGCAACTGTGCGGCCAGTTGACCAGTTGACGCGGGCACCACGTGCACGGTCTCGCCCGCTCGCAGCAGGTAGCGACCGTCATCGGCCACGTCGATCCAGCTGTAGTGCACCGGCGGGTTCGGCACCGTGTGGTCGAGGCCGGTTTCGATGCGGATATGGCCCTCGGCGGTGTGCGGTCTGCGCAATAATCGCTGGATGCGTGGCACCGCGGGGTGGGTGGCGCGCACGGTTTCCTCGTCGCGCACCGCCTCGGTCGCGGCTTCGCGCGCGGGTTCGCGGCCGGGCGGAGTATCGGGCAGACAGGACGCGACGCGAGCGCCGATCCCGGCGCTGTGCCCGATCGAAACACGCACGCTGCCACCGTAATCGGGCCGGGTACTCGGTTCCTGTACCAGCAGCACCGCGTGGTCGTACACCGCGCAGGCGAGGAGCCGGATTTCGCTGCCGGGGGTGTGGGCGCCACCGACGAGCACCACCCTGGCATGCGGTTCGGCGAGGATCCGCAGGCAGGCGGCGAGGTCGGGGTCGCTCCCGGGTAGTCGGTCGTGCAGGCCCGCGCGCAATCGGGCGGCGTCGTTCTCGGTGCGCGGTGATTCGAGCACACGCAGCGGAAACGGCATGCGATCGCGACCCGATTCCCGCCAGACGTGCGCGAATTCGTCAGCGGTGAAGGTCCATCTCATTGCCGATCCCATCCATACCGAACCAGGACGAGAACAGACTAACCGGCGTGTCCACTTTCGGCTTGCCGTTCACCCGCCGAACCTTTCGAACCGAAACTTGTGGCGCTATGAGTACCTCGGATGAGTATTTCGGCGGACGCTCAGGTCGGAAAACCCTTCTACGTTCATGACTGACCCCATCGAAGGGAGCGGTCATGTCCGATATCAGGCGGCGCGCGCGACTACTCACCACGGCGCTGGCGGCGGCGCTGGTCCTCGCCTCCGCGGCCGCGTGCGGCGACGATTCCGGCCCGAAGACCTATTACGGCGACGAGCGGTCCATGGGCAACGGCCAGATCCGCACCTACGTGACCACCGATGAGGACGGCCATCCCACCGAACTCGGCCTGCGCATCCAGGAGTCAGCCCTGGAAGGACTGCCGATGCCCGCCGCGATGCCAGAAGGTCCACCACCGGCCAGCCCCGGCATGGCGTTCCCGAAGGAAGCCGAGGGCACGGTGGTCAACCATCTCACCTTCTGGCTGGGTAAATTCGGTGCGGCACTGGAATGATCCGGATGCGGCACGCACCGAACTGGGCACCGCCGCCCGGACGGCCCGGGCGATCGGGGCCCCGGGTTTCGCCGTGGAAGCCGATTGCGAGCTCGCCGAGCTGCTACTGCGCCGCGCCGACACGGCCGAGGCGGTCACCCTCGCAAAAAGGGCTCTGCCGCAAGCGGTCTCCTACGGCATGCGGCCGTGGGCGGATCGTCTTCGGGTCGTGGCCGCCCGCGAAAGCAATTGCGCCGCACTGACACCGCGCGAACGCGAGGTGGCCGCCCTGGTGACACGCGGCCTCACCAATCACGAGATCGCCAGTGCCCTGGTACTTTCCGACCGCACCGCGCAGAACCATGTCCAGCACATTCTCACCAAACTCGGCTTCGCGAAACGCAGCCAGATAGCCGCCTGGGTGAGCGGCCGAATCCCTCAGTAGCCGCGCGCGGTCTCGACGATCGCGTCCAGCGGCTCGCCCGCGACGAACCGCGCCACATTCGCCCCGACATGATCGGCGAACGCCGCCAACCGCAGCTGCGGCGGGTTCGAATCGTGCGGGGTGATGATCGCGTTCGGCAATGTCCACAGCGGGTGCCCGTCGGGCAGCGGCTCCGGGTCGGTGACGTCGAGTCCGGCGCCACCGATCAATCCGCCGGTCAGCGCGTCGACCAGCGCGGCGGTGTCGATCAGGCTGCCGCGGGCCACATTGATCACCCACGACGACGGCTTGAGCCGGGCGAGTTCGTCCGCGCCGATGAGGTGGCGGGTCTGCGCGGTGGCCGGGGCCGCGACCACCACATGATCGGTGTGCGACCACACCCGTGCGAGCTGATCGGCGGGCACCGTCTCCACGTCGGACGGGATGCCCGCACCCTCGACCCGGCGTCCCGATCGGTTCACCGCGATCACATGCGCACCCAGCGGCGC
This sequence comes from Nocardia sp. A7, assembly GCF_046549215.1. Lineage (NCBI taxonomy): Bacteria > Bacillati > Actinomycetota > Actinomycetes > Mycobacteriales > Nocardiaceae > Nocardia > Nocardia sp. A7. The sequence continues at coordinate 388,213 of NZ_JAJPWE010000004.1, forward strand.
CAGCATCGGGATCAACGCGCGCCCGATCCCACCCGCGCCGACGATCGTCACGGTCTTTCCCCGCAACGACCCGATATGCGGGAAGAACTCACGCTGCTGCCACGACGTCGCCCGCAAGTGCTCGGGCAGATACCGCACCCCGGCCAGCAACATCATCAGCGCGTGTTCGGCGACACTGTGCGAGAACGCGCCTGCCGCGGAAGTGAACCGAACATCCGGGTGCGCGGTGAACACGCCCGCGTCGAAGAAGTCCTCGATCCCCGCGGCGGGCAGCTGTACCCAGCGCACCGACGACGGCAGGGTCGCCGGGAAGTCGCCGGGCTTGCCCAGCCAGATCAGTGCGTCGGCCTCCGCGAGCTCACCGACCCGAGCGCCCGCCCCGACTACCGCTTTCTCGAGCAAACGCGGCGCCTGCTGATCCGGGGCGATCGCGATCGTGGTCGCGGATTCCTGCACAGAGACCTCCTGGGTCGATCGGTGAGTCTGCGCCGCGGTACGCGGCTTCAACGGTTATAGGCACCGCGCGCGGTCCCGGCCCTTGATTCTTCCTCGTCGCTGTCGCCGCCGCCGCCGCGCCCTCCCTGTCCCATCCTGTGCGCGGCCGACGACCATGAGTTCTCGCCTGACGCGCGCTGACCGGATGGTCGCGACGCTCATCGGTCGGCGGCTCGCCGCATCATGGTTTCGGACGGTGTCGGACCTGGACGGTTCACGATTCGTCGAGGTCGACGGGCTCTTCGGTGCCGTGCCGATCGGCCAGTTCCAGCAGGGGTGCGATGTCGAAGACGGCCTTGTCCATGTCGGCCTGCAGGTCGCCGAGCTCGGCATAGCGGGCAGGCACGGTTCGGACAGTGAAGTCCCGCGGGACGATGTCGTCGATCTCGGTCCAGCGAACCGGCGTCGACACGGTCGCTTCCGGTACCCCACGCACGGAGTAGGCGGCGGCGATGGTGTGGTCGCGCGCGTTCTGGTTGTAGTCGACGAACAACTGCGCGGGATCGCGATCCTTGCGCCACCAGGCCGTGGTGACATCCTCGGGCGCGCGACGCTCCACTTCCTGCGCGAACGCGAGCGCGGCCCGTCGAACCTGCGCGAACCCGTACTCCGGCGCGATCCGCACATACACGTGCAACCCGGACCCGCCGGAGGTCTTGGGCCAGCCGACCGCCCCGAGCTCGTCGAGCACCTCGTGCACCACCCCGGCGACCCGCTGCACCCGTGACCACGGGCAGTCCGGCATCGGATCGAGATCGATGCGCCACTCATCGGGTGACTCGGTATCGGAGGCGCGCGAATTCCAGGGATGGAACTCCACCGTGGACATCTGCACAGCCCAGATCACGTCCGCGAGCTCCCGCACACACAGCTCGTCGGCATGCCTGCCGTAGCGCGGGAAATACACGCGCACCGTCGGAATCCAGTCCGGCGCACCTGCGGGCACCCGCTTCTGGTGCACCTTCCCACCGGCAAGTCCCTTGGGGAATCGGTGCAGCATGCACGGTCGGTCGCGCAGCGCGTTGACGATCCCGTCCCCGACACCGAGGTAGTACTGCACGAGGTCGAGCTTGGTCAGGCCGAGCTCGGGAAAATACACCCGGTCGGGATTGCTGACCCGCACCGTGTGCTCACCCACCGGAAGTTCGACCGCAGGCGCCGCAGACTTGGCCACCCGCCCCACGATAGACGAGCAGGCCCGCTCCCGGCGGGGGAGCGAGCCTGCGTCGGTCTGCGCGTTACCGGCGACTGCGCTGCGTCGGCGGCGTGTAGTAGCTCTCGGCGTAGGAATGCGCTGCCCAGCGGGACTTCTTGTCCTCGTCGCTGTCACCGCCGTGGCCGGGCCACCATGCGCGGCGCCCGAGCAGCGCGGTCACCGCGGGGGTGAAGAACAGTGCCATCACGAACGCGGCGATCGCGATGCCCACCGAGATGGCGAAGCCCATCTGCGACAGCGTGCTGTTGCCGGCCAACATCATCGAAGCGAACGTGCCCGCCAGGATGAGTCCGGCCGCGGCCACCGTCGGCCCGGTGTGCCGCACGGCCAGCGCCGCTGCCTCGCGTGGGGTGTGCCCCTCGCGGGCTTCTTCCCGCAAGCGGGCGACCATCAGGATGTTGTAGTCGGTGCCAAGCGCGACGACGAACAGGTACATGATCACCGGCAGCGTGAAGATCAGGCCGTTCTCACCCTGGATGTGCTGGAACACCAGCACCGTCGCGCCGAGGGTCGCGGCGAAGCCGAGGAACACCGAGGCCATCAGGTACCAGGGTGCGACGAGACTGCGCAGCAGCAGTGCCAACACGAGCATGATCAGGATCGCGGCCACCGGGAACACGATCGCGTAGTCGTGGTTCATCGCGTCCTCGAAGTCGACGAATATCGCGGTCATACCGCCGACCGCCGCCGTCGCCCCCGCGGGTGCCGCCTGATGCGCGATTTCGCGCAGCGGACCGGCCACTGTGTCGAGTGCGGCATCGGATTCCGGTGTGTTGGTGAGGGTCACCTGGAAGTTCGCGATCGTGCGGTCCGGTGACAGCTGCGCCTGCCCGACCTGTCCGACGCCCTCGACCTGGGTCAATGCCGTCCGGTATGTCGTGAGCTGGTCATCGCCCAGCGGCCCGCCGGGCGAGTGCAGCAGCACATCCGAGGGCTGGGTGGCACCGGCGGGCATGCCCTTGAGCAACTCGGTGGTGAAGACCACCGACTCCGAGGCGTCGGAGGTGGAACCCGAGCTCAGATCGAAGGTCGGATCGAAGCCGACCGCGAACACCCCGAGCGCTACGAGCACACCGCCGGAGGCGACGGCGAACACGCCGGGCCGCCTGCCCATCGCCGCACCGATCGCGCCGAACCGGGCACCCCGTGGCTCGACCTGCCACGCCTTCGACGGCCAGAACACCTTGGTACCGAGCAGCGAGACGATCGCGGGTACCAGTGTGAGACCGGCCAGCAGCGCCACCGCGACGGCGATCGCCAGCGCCGGACCCATCGCCCGGAACATGCCGAGGCTCGACAGCGTCAGTGCCATGAACGCGATGATCACGGCGGCCGCGGCCGAGGTGATGGCCTCACCGACGCGGGTCACGGCGTTGACCATCGCGGTCTTCGGATCGTCGCCCGCCCGCAGCCGTTCCCGGTAGCGGAACATCAGGAACAGGATGTAGTCGGTGCCGACACCGAACAGCACGACCAGCAGAATCGCGCTGATCGACGTGTCGATATCGAGGTCGAAAGCCTTGGCCGCCATGGCGATCAGGCCGCTGACCGTGCTCGAGATCGCGCCGATGGTGATCACCGGCAGCAAGGCGATGACCGGGCTGCGGAAGATGATCAGCAGCAGCACCAGGATCAGCACGATCGTGGCGATACCGATGATCGCCATGCCCTTCTCACCCTCCTCGGTCTGATCGAGGGTCTGCGCGGCCGTGCCGGTGATGCCTGCCTTCAACCCGGTATCACGCACCTGTTCCTTCAGCTGCTCGCGCAGGCTCTTCACCGCCTCGCCCTGGGTCTTGTCGGCGGCGTCGGTGAGCTTGGTCATCTGCACCGCGACAACCTGGACCAGGCGGTTCTCCGACGGCGGTGTCACCTGAATACCGGTGACACCCTTGATATTCCGTGCGGTGAGTGCGGCGGCGGCCGAGGTGACCGCGATCGAGTCGTCCTCGGTCAGCGCCGCGCCGTCCGCGCGCACCACCACGATGAGCGCGGCGGGCGCGGCGTGCTGCGGAAATGCCTGCTCCTGCAGCTTCATCGCCTGAATCGACTCGTAATGTGAAGGCAGGAACTCGGATTGGTCGGTCGTCGCGGTGAGCGTCGGCGCCGTCGACAACACGGCGACGATCGCGAGCACCCAGAGCCCGATCACTTTCCAGGGATGGTGGACGACGACGCGTCCCAGTCTGGCGAACATGGTGGTTTTTCCTTTCCCGGCAGCGGCAGCCGGGTGGGGGTGGGTGGTCATCGATCGCTCCGATTCGATAAGGCAGTGCGCATGTAGGCATGGGTGTGCGAGCGGCGTGCCCCTTGTTTCGGGCCGTCGTCGTGGGTCCGTCTTCAGTTGTCGGTAGTTGCGTGTGATCCGTCCGACTCACTATAAGTAGATGTATACGTATAGAGCAAGGGGCAAAAAAAGTCCGCACGGATCAACTCCGTGCGGACCGCTACCTCAGGGGCGGAATTACAGCTCGTAGACGCCGAATGCCCGGTTCTGGATGCACATCGGCATTACGTGGACCTGTTCGGTCCATTCGAATTTCGCTGCCGCCTCGACGGTTTCGCGTTCCGCCACACACACGCTTGCGGTGCCCGGCATGGTCAGCGGGTTGAGCACCGCCAGCGGGATGCCGGCGTGGATGCCGCTGTAGAGACCACCGCTGAAGCACAGCGGCGTGATGGCGATGCCGCGGATGGCGCTCTCGCGGTCGGCGGCGGCCTGCGCGCCGGGCACGCCCGCGCAGTCGAGGGGGTTCTCGTTCGACGCCTGGGCGGGAACGGTCAAAAGGGTGAATCCGGCCGCACAGCCCGCGGCAACGGCCATCAGGGTTCGAGCAAATGTGGTCCTGGTCATAGGCGCATTCAAGCACTGGTGACGGAGGGTGCACACAATCTGGGCGGCGTGTTGGGTATTTGTGGTGGGTCGGGGATCGGCGGGTTGTCGGTGGTCGGGTCGGTCAGGTGGGGGTTGCCAGGGCGAAGGGCAGGATAGCGTCGGCGCCGCCGGCACGGAGGGCGTGGGCGGCGACGGTCATGGTCCAGCCGGTGTCGGTGAGGGTGTCGACGAGGAGGATGGGGCCGCTGACGGCGGCGAGGTCGGGGATCTCCCACGAGTCGAACAGGCCGGCTACTCGGTGAGCGGAGTTCGCCGCCGAGACCGGAGGGCGGTCGGGTCTGGTGTGCAGGGTGCCGAGGTTGTCGAGTTTGCCGACCTGGGCCAGCCGTTGGGCCAGGCTGGTGGTGAGTTGGGGGTAGCGGGCGGATTCGAGGGCAAGTACCGAGGTGGGACGGGTGGTCCAGGTCCAGTCGCGCAGCACCGCGATGCAGGCGTCGAAGACCGCGTCGGGCACCGGGGCGTCGGGGGCGTCCAGCAGGGCGCGCAGGCGCATGCCCCAGCCGAGGTCGGTGAGCCTGCCGAGCACACGACCGGTTTCGGCACCGCCGGAGATCTTGCCCGACAGCGGGATTCCCAGTTTCGCCATGCCACTTGGCCATTGTTTACGAGGGGCGAGGTCGAGGCCGGGACGGTCGAGGCGGGCTCGGGTGGCGGCGATCGCGGCCTCGTCGACGGTGGTGTCGGCACGGGTGCCGGTGCAGTTGTCGCAGCGGCCGCAATCGAGGTCAGCGGTCGCGAGCCCGTCCAGGCCAGGGTCGTCGAGTTGGCGGCGCAGGAAGGTCATCCGGCACGTCGACGTCGACTGATAGTCGATCATCGCCTGCTGCTCGGCATCGCGTGCCGCGGCCAGGCCCTCGTAGCGTTCGGTGTCGTAGGTCCAGTCCTGGCCGGTCGAGAGCCACCCACCGCGGACCCGCCGGACGGCACCGTCGACATCGAGCACCTTCAGTACCATCTCGAGGCGCGATCGGTTCAGCTCGACCAGCGGTTCGAGCGCGACCGTCGACATCGCCCGGTCGGTGTCCAGTGCGGCGAGGACCGAGCGCACGATGTGCTCACGCGGAAAGGCGACGGAGGCGAAGTAACTCCAGATCCGGGCGTCCTCCGGCCCCGGCAGCAGGACGACCTCGGCGCGCTCGGTGCCGCGACCCGCACGCCCGACCTGCTGGTAATACGCGATCGGTGAGGACGGCGCCCCGACGTGCACGACGAATCCCAGATCCGGCTTGTCGAAACCCATGCCGAGCGCCGACGTCGCGATCAACGCTTTGACCTCGTTGTTCAGCAGAGCGGCTTCGAGCACCTCGCGTTCGGCCGGGTCGGTTTGCCCGGTGTAGGCGGCGACGGTGTGACCGTGTGAGGTGAGCAGGTCGGCCAGATCGTTGGCGGCGGCGACGGTGAGGCAGTAGATGATGCCCGAACCCGGCATCCGGTTGAGCTGCTCGCCCAGCCAGGCCGTGCGCTGGACCGCGTCGTCGAACCGCACCACCGACAGATGCAGCGACTCCCGATCCAGTGTGCCGCGCAACACCAGCGTGTCGGTGCCGATCTGTCCGGCCACATCGGTGACCACCCGGTCGTTGGCGGTCGCGGTGGTCGCCAGCACCGGCACCTCGGATCCCAGGTCGGCGATCAGCGTGCGGATGCGGCGGTAATCGGGCCGGAAGTCGTGCCCCCAGTCCGACACACAGTGCGCCTCGTCGATCACGACCAGCCCGGCATCGGCGGCCAGCCGCGGCAGCACCTGATCACGAAAGTCGGGGTTGTTCAGCCGTTCCGGACTCACCAGCAGTACATCGACCTCACCGTCGGCCACCCGCTGATGGATCTCGTCCCACTCGGTGACATTGCCCGAGTTGATCGTGGCCGCCACCACCCCGGCCCGCTCGGCCGCCGCCACCTGGTTACGCATCAGCGCCAGCAACGGCGACACGATCACCGTCGGCCCTCGCCCTGCCCCCCGCAGCAACTTGGCCGCGATGAAATACACCGCCGACTTACCCCACCCGGTCCGCTGCACCACCAGCGCCCGCCTGCGCTGCACCACCAGCGCTTCGATCGCGATCCACTGATCCTCCCGCAACCGCGCGTCCGGGCCTGCGAGCTCACGGAGCAGCTCCTCGGCTCGTTCACGCAGGTCAGGAGCCGTCAGGTCGAGCACATTGTTGCCTGCGGGTGAGGTCATGGGGCCATAGTGCCCGACACCTCCGACAGGTTCGATCGGCAGCACAATTCCGCACCCGATATTCACCGCGCCCGACAGGTCAGCCCGTGGTGAGCGCTGCCGCGATCTGTGCGCTGTCAGGGATGGACGAGCTCGCGCCGAGGCGGGTGGTTGCCAGCGATCCGGCGGTATTCGCCCAGGTCAGGGCAGTCGTCGCCCCTTGATTCCAGGTTGCGACCAGTGCGCCGGTGAACGTGTCACCAGCGCCGGTCGTGTCGACCACGTCGACGGTGAGACCCCCGACGGAGAGCTCGTCTGTCTCCGCGCCGCGATACTCCGCCCCGTTCCTGCCGAGCGTGCGCACCACGTGCGCGACCTGTGCCAGCTCGGCCGAATATTGCTCGGATTCCAGGGAATTCACGATCGCGAGGTCCACGGCGGCCCAGAGGTCGGCGGGCAACGGCGCAACCGGCGAGGGATTGAGCGCGACGACGGTTCCCGACGTGCGTGCATGTCGAGCGGCGGCGAGCACAGTATCGATCGGAATCTCCAGCTGACACAACAGGATGTCGGCGTCCGCGATCGCCGCGAGTTCGGTGTTCGTCAGCTCGGTCACTCGGCCGTTGGCCCCCGCGACCACGATGATGTTGTTCTCGCCGGTGTCGTCGACGACGATCGTGGCGATGCCGCTGGCACCATCGACCCTGCGTAGCAAGGTGGTGTCGACCCCTGCCTCCGACAGTGTGGCCGCCAACTCCGTTCCGAACGCATCATCGCCGATCGCGCCGAGAAACCGCACCCGTGCCCCGGACCGGGCCGCCGCGATCGCCTGATTCGCGCCCTTCCCGCCGGGCACTGTCGCGAACTCGGATCCGAGCACAGTTTCGCCCGGTGCGGGCCTGCGTGCGGTTGTCGTGACCAGATCCATGTTGACGCTGCCGAGTACGACGACGGTCGGCGAATCAGGGCGATCCATGGCGGTCAATCTAGTGGTGCCGCTGCCGCTCCTACCGGGTTCGGGCGATTCGCGGCTCTCGGCCGGTCGACGACCGCACACAGAAGACCAGTGCTCGCGCCTTGTGGACAACTCCGCCGACGGCGTCGCCGAACCTGTGGACAACTCGGTCCCGGTGCCGGTCGGAGGGGTATTCCGGGCCCTGGGCGGCGGCGAGCGCGCGTGGTGGCCTGCGTAGGCTGATACCCATGACGGTAGAAGTGACCCCCGAGCTCGACATCCGCGCAGCGGTGCACGACGCCGCCCGCAGGGCTCGCGTCGCGTCCCGGGTGCTGGCTCAGCTGACCACGGCGCAGAAGAACGACGCACTGCACGCGGCGGCCGACGCCCTGCTCGCCGCCGCCGATCGGGTGCTCGCGGCCAATGCCGACGACATCGCGAGCGCGCAGGCCGCCGGTACCGAGGAGAATCTGCTCGACCGGCTGCGGCTGACCAAGGCCCGCGTCGACGGCATCGCCTCGGGTCTGCGTCAGGTCGCCACGCTGCCGGATCCGGTCGGCGTCATCGTGCGCGGTTCCACGCTGCCCAACGGCCTCGAGATCCGCCAGACCCGTGTTCCGCTCGGTGTGGTCGGCATGGTTTACGAGGCACGGCCCAATGTCACCGTCGACGCGTTCGGCCTCGCCCTCAAGTCGGGCAACGCGGCGCTGCTGCGCGGGTCGTCCTCGGCCGCGAACTCCAACGCCGCCCTGGTCGAAGTATTGCGCGAAGCCCTTGTCGCCCAAGGCATCCCGGCCGATGCCGTACAGCTGTTGCCCAGCCACGACCGTTCCAGCGTCACCCACCTGATCCAGGCCCGCGGTCTGGTCGACGTGGTGATCCCGCGCGGCGGTGCGGGCCTGATCAACGCCGTCGTCCGCGACGCACAGGTCCCCACCATCGAGACCGGCACCGGCAACTGCCACGTGTACGTGCACTCGGCCGCCGACCTGGACATGGCCGAGGCCATCGTGCTCAATGCCAAGACCCGCCGCCCCAGCGTCTGCAACGCCGCCGAGACGGTACTCATCGACGCCGCCGTCGCCGAGACCGCGCTGCCCCGCCTCAGCAAGGCACTCGACGACGCGGGCGTCACCATCCACGGTGATCTGCCCGGTCAGGTCCCCGCCACCGATGCGGACTGGGGTGAGGAGTACCTCACCATGGACATCGCGCTGAAGGTCGTCGACGATCTCGATGCCGCCGTCGACCACATCAACACCTGGGGCACCGGCCACACCGAGGCCATCGTCACCGCCGACCTGGCCGCCGCCCGTGAGTTCACCGCCCGCGTCGACGCCGCCGCGGTGATGGTGAACGCGTCCACCGCGTTCACCGACGGTGAGCAGTTCGGCTTCGGCGCCGAGATCGGCATCTCCACCCAGAAGTTGCACGCCCGCGGCCCGATGGCCCTGCCCGAACTCACCTCCACGAAGTGGATCGTGTGGGGCGACGGCCAGATTCGGCCGGTGTGACCATGACTCTCGTACAGGAACCGATCTTCACCTCGGTCGAGGATGTCATCGCCCGGCTCGCCACCACCGGGTACCTGGCCGACAAGGCAACGGCTACCTCGGTTTTCCTTGCCGATCGGCTGGGTAAACCGCTACTCATCGAAGGCCCGGCCGGCGTCGGCAAGACCGAACTGTCGCGAGCGGTGGCCCAGGTCGCCGACGCCGAACTGGTGCGCCTGCAGTGCTACGAGGGCGTCGACGAGGCCCGCGCACTCTACGAGTGGAACCACGCCAAGCAGATTCTGCGCATCCAGGCGTCGAGTGAAAACGATTGGGCCGAAACCAAAGCCGACGTCTTCACCGAGGAATTCCTGCTCTCGCGCCCCCTGCTCACCGCCATCCGCCGCACCGAGCCGACGGTGCTGCTGATCGACGAGACCGACAAGGCAGACGTCGAGATCGAGGGCTTGCTGCTCGAGGTGCTCAGCGATTTCGCGGTGACCGTGCCGGAACTGGGCACCATCACCGCCACCCGCAAGCCGTTCGTGGTACTCACCTCGAACGCGACCAGGGAACTGTCGGAGGCGCTCAAACGCCGCTGCCTGTACCTACACATCGACTTCCCTGACGAAGACCTCGAGCGCCGCATCCTCGCCAGCCGCGTGCCCGAACTGCCGAGCACCGTGGCCGAGCAACTCGTGCGGGTCGTGCACGTACTGCGCGGCATGCAACTCAAGAAGCTGCCCTCGGTCGCCGAAACGATCGACTGGGGCAACACCTTGCTCGCGCTCGGCGCCGCCGACCTCGACGACGCGACAGTGCGCGCCACGCTCGGCGTGGTGCTCAAGCACCGTAGCGATCACCAGCGTGCGCTGGCCGAGCTGAAACTGGCCTGATCATGACCGCGCCCGCGCCGCACGGAATCGGCGGCCACGTCGCCGGTTTCGTCGGTGCGCTCCGGGCCCGTGGCGTGCCGGTCGGTCCGTCGGAGACCGTCGACGCGGGCCGCGTGCTGACCGTGCTGGACCTGCTCGACCGCGAGGCGGTGCGCGAAGGGCTGGCCTGTGCGTTGCTGCGCAGGCCCACCCATCGTGCCACTTTCGACGGACTGTTCGACCTGTGGTTTCCCATCGCCGTGGGTGATCGCACGGCCGACGCTCCTGACCTGCCGCGCACCTCCGACGGCCAGATCGACCTGGCCGCCCTACGCGAGCAACTCGCCGAATTGCTCGCCGCCGAGGACAGTGGCGACCGGCTGCAGATGCTGGCCGGGCAGGTGGTCGAGCAACTCGGGCAGTACCAGTCCGCGCGCGGACCCTCGTTCTCCGCGTACCAGGCGCTCAAAGATCTTGCGCCACAGTCTTTGCTGGCCAAGGTGCTGGCGGGACTCGCCCTGCCGCCGGACGCCGGCGAGCGCGAGACCGAGGTGGCCCGCCGCGTCGCCAGGGAACGCATCGCGGGATTCCGGGCGAGCGTGGAAGCCGAGACCAACCGGCGCGTGGCCGAACAGATCGGGCGCGAACGCGTCGCGACCTACGGTGTCGCCCGCCAGGCCGAGGACGCCGACTTCTTACGCGCCTCCGAACGCGAGCTCACCGAACTGCGCCGCGGCACCCAGCGATTGGCCCGAATCCTGGCCTCCAGGCTGGCGGTGCGGCGCAAACGAGCCAGGCGCGGCGAGATCGATCTGCGCAAAACCCTGCGCGCCTCGATGTCGACCGGCGGCGTGCCGATCGACCTGGTGAACCGCAAACCGCGCCCCGGCCGGCCGGAACTGGTGCTGCTGTGCGACATCTCGGGCTCGGTGGCCGGGTTCAGCAACTTCACGTTGCTACTGGTGAGCGCGCTGCGTGAGCAGTTCTCGCGGGTGCGGATCTTCGCGTTCGTCGACCGCACCGACGAGGTCACCAGCTTTTTCGAGCCGTACGCGGGTCTCGACGATGTGATGACCCGGATCTTCACCGAGTCACGCATCATCGACTCCGACGGGCACTCCGACTACGGCTACGCGCTCACCAGCTTCGCCGAGAATTTCGGCGACGCCGTCACCAGCCGTAGCTCGCTGCTGGTCCTCGGCGACGGCCGCACCAACTACCGCAACCCGAGACTGGACACTCTGCGCGAATTGGTCGGCACCGCAAGGCACGCACACTGGCTGAACCCCGAAGCTAAAAACCTGTGGGGGACAGGCGATTCGGCTGCTCACGACTACGGTTCGGTGATCGAGATGCACGAATGCAGATCAGCTCGGCAGCTGACCGAGGTGGTCTCCCGATTGTTGCCTGTCTGAAGGAGCTTCCAGGATGAGTGTGGACGTGCTGGCCTACTGCTTGACCAAACCCGGTGCCTGGGAAGACGAGCCGTGGGAGGGCGACACCGTGGCCAAGGTCGGCGACAAGATCTTCGCCTTCCTCGGCGCGGGCACGTCGATCGGCCTCAAATGCGGCCGCGACCGCACCGAAGCCGATGAACTGGTCAACATCTACCCCGACGACGTCACCGTATCGGCCTACATCGGCCGTTACGGCTGGAACAGCATCCGAGTCGGCGGCGCGGTGCCTGACGACGAACTGCGTGAGTTGATCGACGCCTCCTACGACGCGGTCCTCGCCAAGCTCCCGAAGTCCAAGCGCCCCACCGTCTGACGAACTTCAGCCGACGTTAAGCGCCTCACATGGTCTGACTACCAAGATCGCGCCATGCTGGCAGGGGCGTCGCGCGACGACGAGCGATCCGGTCGACGGATATCGAATGTAGGGATGGTGCGGTCGGACTGCGCGCTCGTCGGCTGCGCATGGTCCGCCCGGTGACCGACCCGCTCACGGACGAAACCGATTGTCCCCTAGGTGAACCCGACAACACGGGCCAGGTACCGGCGGGTCCGCTCGGCATCGACGCCGGGCATCTCGTGCCCGGTTCCGGGGCACGCGCGGCACGGCGGCTAGCCGAGACCGCCGCGGCGCGACTGGTGGATGCTCCCGCGGCGGCGGAGGAGCAGTTGCGTCGAGCCTTGGTCGTCGGCGCCGGGGAGCTCTGCGGACGGGAACTCGCCGCGATGCGCACTCAGCTGGTGACCGCGGTCGCCGCCCAGCCGGGCCGCGGCCGTGATGTCGCCCGAGCTGCCGCCTCGGCCGCCGCCTGCTGGCAGCCGATCTCCCCGCCCGACGCGGTCCACCTGTGGTTGGTCGCGGGTCGCGCGTGGCACCGGGCAGGCCAGCATGCGCAGGCGGTCGCGGCGTTCGACCGCCCATTGCTGACCTTGTCCGTCGGCTACCCGCCCGCCGAGCTCGCGCTGGTGCGGACCCAGTTCGCCGAATCGCTGAACCACCTCGGCCGCTACCGCCAGGCCGCCTGGCAGTTCGCCGAGGCGGCGCGGCTGATCGCGGGTTCGCCTGCGCAGCGCCGCCGCCATGCCGACCTGGTCTGGTCGACCGCGGTCGCTCGCGAGTGCTGCGGGCAGGAATCCGAGGCGCTCGGTGGCTACCTGCGCGCCGCGGGGTTGTGGGGCGAACAGAACATGATCGTGCCGCGGGCCCGCTGCCTGCGCGCCGCCGCCTGGCTGCAGCTGCGCGGGCCGCGGGGGCATGTGCGCGGGCCGTGGTGGGTCACGATCAAGGTGTTGCTGGCCGAACTCGATCGCCGGGTCACCGCGGATCCGGCCGCGCACCTCGTCGAAGAGCTGACAAGCACCCGCGCCCAATTCGCTCAGATGTGCGCGCAGACGTCGTCGCCCCGCGAGCCCCACGACGTCGCGCGGTGGTCCGGTCCACTTCGATCGTGGCGCCCGGATTAAGCTCAGACCTCATGCACGAAACAGCTCGGCCGCGTCGCAAGCTCGGCGTCATGGGCGGCACCTTCGACCCGATCCACCACGGCCACCTGGTCGCGGCGAGCGAGGTCGCGAACCGATTCGAGCTCGACGAAGTGATCTTCGTGCCGACCGGGCAGCCGTGGCAGAAGGTCAACAAGCAGGTCAGCCCGGCCGAGGACCGCTACCTGATGACGGTCATCGCGACCGCGTCGAACCCGAGGTTCTCGGTCAGCCGGGCCGACATCGAACGCAACAAGGTCACCTACACCGTCGACACCCTGCGGGAGATGCAGAACGCGCACCCCGACGCGGAGCTGTACTTCATCACCGGTGCGGACGCGCTGGCCAACATCCTGACATGGCAGGATTGGACCGAACTGTTCGAACTGGCGAAGTTCGTCGGGGTGAGCCGACCGGGTTACGAACTGAACACCGATCATCTCGAGGAGCATCTGCGGGACCTTCCCGCCGACGCCGTGACGATGGTCGAGATTCCCGCGCTGGCCATCTCGTCGAGTGAATGCCGCCGCCGCGCCGCGGAGGGTCGGCCGGTCTGGTACCTCGTCCCCGATGGCGTGGTGCAGTACATATCGAAGCGGCACCTCTACGTGCCCGCAGGAACGGAAGGTAGCTGACTTGAGCCACATGGTTCTGACCACGCAGGAGGAAACCGAATGAGTGCCTCCACCGAAGCCATCGAGATGGCCACGGTCGCCGCACTCGCGGCCGACGACAAACTCGCTACCGATGTCGTGGTTCTCGACGTCTCCGAGCAACTGGTGATCACCGACTGCTTCGTGATCGCGTCGGCGCCCAACGAGCGCCAGGTCAACGCGATCGTCGACAACATCGAGGACAAGCTGCGCGATGCAGGCCACAAGCCGGTCCGTCGCGAAGGCACCCGTGAGGGTCGCTGGGCACTGCTCGATTACGTCGACATCGTCGTGCACGTCCAGCACAACGACGAGCGCAATTTCTACGCACTCGAGCGCCTGTGGCGTGACTGCCCGGCGGTTCCCGTCGAGGGCATCGCGGCACTGCCGACTCCGGCCGCCGACGACGACGCGCAGGTAGAGGCAGACAGCGAGTGAGCAAGTACGCCCATGTGCGCAACCTGATCCTGTTGCGGCACGGGCAGACCGAATGGAACGCCGCCGACCGGATGCAGGGCCAGATCGACACCGATCTCACCGAACTCGGTCGCCAGCAGGCCAAAGAGGCTGCGCGCGAACTGGGTTCACGCAACGCCATCGCGATCCACGCCTCCGATCTACGGCGCGCCAAGGAAACCGCGCAGGCGCTCGGTGACATCAGTGATCTGCCTGTCATCACCGATCCTCGGCTGCGCGAGACCAACCTGGGTGACTGGGAAGGCCTGACCCACCTCGAAGTCGACGCCGACTACCCCGGTGCGCGCGTGCAGTGGCGTCTCGACGCCACCTACACACCGCCCGGCGGCGAGAGCAAGCTCGAGGTCGGTGCGCGGTCGCTGCCTGTGGTGCGCGAACTGTACAACGAGCGGCAGGATTGGCCCGGTCGGACTATCATCCTGGTTGCGCACGGCGGGTTGATCGCTGCTCTGACGGCCGCGTTGCTGGAACTGCCACCGGAGAACTGGCCTGCCCTCGGCGGGCTGGCCAATACGAGTTGGGTGCAGCTTTCCAGTCACGGCCCGGATGTCGACCGACCCGGCTGGCGCCTCGATGTGTGGAACGCAGCGGCGAAGGTAGCTCCCGATGTCCAATGAAGAGCCTGACCGATCAGTACCCGACGAGATGTTTCAGCAGGTGACGGCCAAAGCCGGACGGCAATTGCCGGACGCGCTATTCGGTCCGCCCCCTGTTCGGCCCGCACGCGCGGAGCGCGAGGAGCCGATCCGTTCGGTACCGGACGAACTCTTCCAGCAGGTCACCGCGCGCAGCACCCGGTCGCTGCCCGATGCCCTGTTCGGCCCGGTTCCACCGCCGGCCGTCGCTGAACCCGAGCCGGTCGACTCGGCGGCGGATGCCGTCGAGTCCGGCTCGCAGACAGCGGATTCCGCGTCGTCGGCCGATGCGGACGACAGCTTCGACTCCGACAGCGTGGTGAATTCGGTCGGTGACGATGCCGCGGTCGGGTCCGACGCGATCGACATCGCCTCGAGTTCGGCTGTGCGGGAAGCTGACAGCGATGTTTCCGCAGTCGCGGAGCCGGCTGACGAACTCACCGATTCGGACTCCGCTGTCGCGCCGGTGGACGCCGTCCAGCCCGCGGCGGATCTCGCCGAAGTCGATACGAGCTCGGCCGTCGATGTCGCTCCTGCGGTCGAGAATTCCGACACTGTCTCGGCCGACGTCGATTCCACAACCGGCGCAGGTGCGCAGGTCGAGCCCGCCGCTGTCGGCCTGGACGCGGGCTCGGATTCGTCCGGCAGCTTGCTGACGTCCTCGACTGCTACAGACCAGAATCTTGTAGTCGACGCGTCGGCGAACTCTGGTGCACCGCAAGGTGAACTGGTCGCCCAGGCAGCTACCGGTGCTGTGCTCGTCGAGGAAGCCGTTTCGCCCAGGCCGGTGGAGTCCGCCGCACCACGCCCCGTACTGCTGGTGATCGCTGATTCCCTCGCCTACTACGGGCCGAAGGGTGGGCTGCCCGCCGATGATCCTCGGATCTGGCCGAATATGGTCGCCGCGGAACTGGATTGGGATGTCGAGCTGATCGCACGGATCGGCTGGACCTGTCGTGATGCGTACTGGGCGCTGATCGGAGATCCTCGCGTGTGGGCCGCGGTTCCGCGCGCCGGGGCGGTCGTGTTCGCCGTCGGCGGCATGGACACGCTGCCGTCCCCGCTGCCCACCGCGCTGCGGGAAATGATCCGCTATATCCGTCCGCCGCGTCTGCGCCGTGGTGTGCGGGCCTCGTACAACTGGTTGCAGCCGAAGCTGTCGAAACTCGGTCGCCCGGTTGCTCTTCCGCCGAAGTTGAGCGTGGACTACTTGGATCAGTCGCGGACGGCGCTGAACCACCTGCGTCCCGAGCTGCCCGTCATCGCGGTGCTGCCGTCGGTGCACAAGTGCGACGCCTACGGGCAGGTGCATCGGGGCAGGGCGCGAGCGGTCAAGGCACTGCAGGCGTGGTCGGGTCGCACCGCGGTGCCGCTCGTCGACCTCGGTGAGGCCGTGCGTGACGACATCGAGTCGGGCTCGGCGAACCCGGACGGCATCCATTGGGGCTGGTCCGGACACGCGGCGGTGGCGACGGCGATGACCAAGGCGCTGCAGGAGGTCCGGTAGTCCGTGGCCGTTGTGGTGGTCACCGATTCGGCGGCGGGGTTGTCCGACGATCTTGTCGCCGAGCTCGGTATCGACGTGGTGCCGTTGCATGTGTTCGTCGGTGAGCGGGAGATCCGGGACGGCATCGACCCGATCGAGATCGACTACACCGCGGATTCGGTCACCACCTCGGCCGCCTCGCCCGGTGAACTGCGTGAAGCCTACGAACGCGCATTGACCCGCAGCGACGGCGACGGTGTCGTGGCCGTCCACCTGTCGCGCCGACTGTCGGCGACCTGGGAATCGGGCCGCCAGGCGGTGCGCGACATGGGCGCCGAAGACCGTGTGCGCGTTGTCGATTCGCTCGGTGCGGGCCTGGCCACCGGCTTGCCCGTGCTGGCCGCCGCGCGCCGGGCGATGGCCGGTGAGGCACTGGACGACGTCTACGAGTGCGCGGTGGCGGCCGCGACCCGTTCGCGCACGTTCATCCTGGTCAACCGCACCGAGCAACTCCGCAAGGGCGGCAGGCTCAGCAGTGCCGCCGCGTTCTTCGGCAGCGAACTCGTGACCAAGCCATTGCTGCAACTGGTGGAGGGCAAGCTCGAACTGCGCGAAAAGGTGCGAACCAGATCGCGCGCCTACACCAAGCTGGTAGCGGCCGCGGTAGCCGCGGCGGCGTCGGACGGCGCGGCTCTTGGCATCCAGCACCTCGGTGCTGAGGAAGCCGCCGAAAACATCGCGGCGCAACTGCGCGAGCAACTGCCCGAGGTCCAGGAACTCTACGTCGCCGAATTCGGCCCCGCCCTCGGCGTCCACCTTGGTGTCGGCGCCCTCGGCATCGCGGTCCTGCCCGGCGGATGCGTCTGAGCACCACCGATGCCTACCGTAGTCGCCATGGCCGGCAACTATTCTCCAAAGACGCACCACCGCCGCGAGCAGCCCGGCGCAGTGCGTTTCTACGAGCGCAGCGGCTACCACCGGATTCCGCTGTTCGCGCCGTATCATGTGTTGCCGCAGTCGAACTGCTTCGCGAGGAACCTGCACTGAAGTCGTGATCGTGTGGGCATCTACGATTTCCCGATGACCGGATACGACGACTTCGACCAACTCGACGCCGCGAACCTGCCTCCACGTAGGCAACACATTCTCGCCGTGATCAGGGATTCGGTGCACGCCAACGGCTATGCGCCGAGTACGCGGGAGATCGCCGACGCGGTGGGTCTGCGCTCCACGTCTACGGTCTCCCAACACCTGAAGGCCTTGGAGGAGGACGGTTTCCTGCGGCGCTCCGCCTCCATCGGCCGTCCCATCGACGTGCGCCTGTTCCTGCGCGGCGCGCCCGCCGCCGACTCCGATGCCACGGTGTCGGTACCCGTCGTCGGCGACATCGCGGCAGGTGCCCCGATCCTGGCTGAGCACAACCCCGACGACGTCATGACCCTCCCGCGTGAACTGGTCGGCCGCGGTGAGGTTTTCGGCCTGCGGGTGCGCGGTGACTCGATGATCGACGCCGCGATCTGCGACGGCGATCTCGTCGTGGTCCGCAGTCAGCACGAAGCCAACTCCGGCGACATCGTCGCCGCCATGATCGGCGAGGAAGCCACGGTCAAGGTGTACCGCCGTCGCAACGGCCACGTCCACCTCGAACCGCGCAACCCCGCCTACTCCGTGATCGACGGCGACGAAGCAGTCATCCTGGGCCGCGTCGTATCGGTGATGCGCCGACTCTGAGGTAGCTACGCCGGGCCGAACCAGTCCAGCGACTGACCGTGCGGTCCGGCGAACCCCAACGGCACATCATCGAGGGCCGGCACCACCAAAACCGGTTACGGCCGTCGGACGGATTGAGCCCGGCGACGCAGCGCGGTCGCCGAGATTGCCGACCAGTTCTCGCGCAGCTGGTCGCGGAACTCGCTGTAGGGAACCGCGATCGCGCCGTTCACTCGCGCGGCAGCCAGGATCAGGTTGGGTTGCTGCTTGTCGATGGGCGATCGGTCGATCAATGCCAGCACTTCCGGGTCCGTGCTGATGTCGAGTGCTCGCTGGTGGTATAGCGGGGAATTGTCGCCCGCTTCGCGAAGTGCGAAATCGCGGAATCGTTGTGCGAGTTCCATGGGTCCATGAGTACTTCGAATCGGTCATGAGCGCACGGTATCCACCCGGGCAGGACGGATTCTGGGCTCGACGGCCGCTGCCGGGTGGGTTATCCACAGGTTCGGAGTTATCCACAGGTTTCTTTGAAGGCCAGGTCGGCGCGGGTTCGCGCGGTCGGCACAGGCATAGCGTCGCTGCCATGTCACGACACGAAGAGCACGAGCGAGTACGGCAGCGGCTGGGCGGTCTGGCGGTCCGGGAGCGAGCGCGACCGAGCAGTCGGCCGCTGGACGAATACGGGCGGGATTTCGGGGACGTCGATTCGCGCGTTGAAAACCGCGAAGGGCAGTGGGACGAAGACGAACTCACCCCGCCGTCCGGCCCCGCCGGAGCGGTCGGGACGCCTGGATGGCTCGACGATGGCGCATCGAGTAGACGAAACCGGCTGGTGCCCGAGCGCTTTCGGGATACGCGGTTGGATCCGGGTCGTCGCGGTGCGTTGATACTCGGCCTGGTCGGGCTCATTGCCGTGGTGCTGACCGGTGTGATGGTGCTGCGCGATCAGCCCGTGGCGCGGGCGGTGCCGCCGGTACCGGTGCTGAGGGCGGAGAGCGTTGCGGTGCCCGCTGATCCGACTGCCGCGGTTGCCGTGATGTCCGGGCAAGGGCCGAGTGCGAGCGCTGAGATTGTTGTCAGCGTGGTCGGGCTGGTCGAGCGGGCCGGTCTGCATCGATTGCCGGATGGCTCCCGTATCGCCGACGCCATCGAAAAGGCCGGCGGCACTAGCGAAGGGGCCGACCTCGCAGGCCTGAACCTGGCCCAACGCCTCACCGACGGCGACCAGGTCGTCATCGGCACGACCGACCCCCAGTCCGGTCAACCCCGTCTCGGCAGCATCATGATCGGCGCGGGCCGTGCACCCACAACCCCGTCGAACACCGCGAGCTCGAAGACCGGAAGTTCGAGCACAGCGGGTTCGACCGCAGACCCCAGCACAGCCGGTGCCCCGCCCAGCACATCCCGCGTCGATCTGAACACCGCGACCGAAACCGAGTTGGACGCGCTACCCGGCGTCGGCCCCGTCACCGCCAAAGCGATCCTCGCGTGGCGCACCACCAACGGGCGCTTCACCGACGTCGCCCAACTCGGCGAGGTAGACGGCATCGGCCCAGCCCGCTTGGCCAGACTGCGCGACCTGGTGACGACATGATCCCTCCGCCGTGGTGCAGCAGCGTGTACGAAACCTGCTGCACCGCAAGCAATGACCACCGAATGATGGCGTTCGCTGAGGTGACCTCATGAACTGCCCGGTGTGGCCATGCGCGAGAAGGAAAAGTCGGCGCGCCACAGACCGATCCGAGGAGGCACCGGACGAATGCGCATTGGGACCGGGCGACACCTACCTGGCAAGCTCGAACGGACTCGGCGAAATACAGTGCGCCGCAAACATGGTCGCGGGGAATGCGGACAGCGACACGTCCAGACGTGACGACACGGCCGACGGATGAGGGCAGCGCCGGGCGAGGGAGCAGTGCGGGAGGAGTCGGAGCAACGCCGGCGAACGACCGTGGGACGGCGTGTGGAGTCGGCGCAGGCAGGCACGCAGAAGCGGGGGCCGACGAGCGCGGGCCGCCGTGACGCGGGGTCGAGCGAACAGGCTCGTGGTGAGCGTGTGGTGCGGGCCGCTGAGTGGCATCGATGGACGTGGCTTACCTGGCTTCGGCAGACGCCCGAAGGGTCGGGGCCGGATCAGCGGGCGGCCGACGGGCCGGATTCGGGGGAGTCGGAGCCGCAGGTACTCGATATGCGGCTGGTGCCCGCGGCGCTCGGGTGTTGGGTGGCCACGATTGTCGCGGTGACCGTGGGGTGGGTTGCGGGATCGGTACTGGCCGCCAGTGCCGTGGTGGTGGCGATCGGGCTGTGGGTGGTGCTGCTGTGGGCGATGGCCCATCGGCGGGAGCGGTGGCGGGTTGTCGCGGTGACCGGGCTGGCGACGATGCTGCTCGGGGCTGGTTTCGGGGCGGCGGGTGCTTGGCAGGAGCACCATGTGCAGTCGCACCCGCTGCGAGAGTCGTTCGGGCGGTCGGTGAACGTGCTCGCGGTGGTCACCGATGACGCGAAACCCATGCGCGCCGGTGGGTTCGGTGGCGAACGGCGGTGGATTGTTCGTGCAGGTCTGCGCGAGTTCGGTCATGGCCAGGCGTGGACGTGGGCCGGGGGATCGATCGTGGTGCTCGCGCAGGGTGGTGAATGGGCAGAGCTGTCGCCTGGACAGTTGGTGCGGTTCCGGGCGGAGGTGAGTGAACCGAATCGTGCGGACCTGACCGTTGCGACCTTGAACGCCACTGACGCACCGAAGCGAATCGGTGAGCCGCCGTGGTGGCAGCGGCTCGCCGCGAGTGTGCGCTCGGATCTGGTCGACGCCTCGGCTCGGGCGCTGCCGCCGGACGCCGCGGGGGTGCTACCTGCGCTGGTTGTCGGCGACACCGCCGCGTTGTCCGACGAGGTGCGAGACGCGTTCGAAATCGCTGGACTGCAACACCTTTGCGTGGTGAGCGGCGCGAACTTCACCATAATCCTGACCGCTCTGCTCGCGCTGGCCCGACTGCTCACCGCGGGTCCACGGACGAGTGCGGCGGCGGCCGCAGTGGTCGTCGGGTTGTTCGTCGTCATCGCGCGGCCCGACCCGAGTGTGCTGCGCGCGGCAGCGATGGGCTCGGTGACCGTGCTGGCCCTGCTCACCGGCAGACGCAAGCAGGCGCTGCCTGCACTGTGCGCGGCGGTGATCGGGTTGCTCGCTGTCGCACCGCAATTGGCCGTGAGCGCGGGGTTCGCGCTGTCGGTCATTGCCACGGCAGGCCTCATCCTGCTCGCACCGAGCTGGGCGGACTGGTTGCGGGAGCGCGGTTGGTGGCGCGCACCCGCGGAGATCGTCGCGGTGTCGGCGGCCGCGTTCGTCGTCACCGTGCCGCTGTTGGTCGCACTATCGGGGCGGGCGAGCCTGGTGGCGATCGTGGCGAATGCGCTCGTCGCACCCGTGGTCGGGGTGATCACGGTCGTCGGGGCGGCGGGAGCGGTCGTGGCCTGCGGGTGGGCCGATGCCGCGGTGTGGGTGCTGTGGTGTGCGCGGCCACCGATGTGGTGGTTGCTCGGCGTCGCGGATCGTGCGGCCGCGGTGCCGGGCGCCACGATGACGGTGCCGGGCGGTGCCGTCGCAGGATCGGTCGCGGCGGTGATCGTGGTCGCGGTCGTGGCGGCGATGTGGTGGTCGCGTACCCGCAGACTCCTGGCAGTCGTAGCGCTGGGAATGTCGATTGTGCTGTTCCCGGTGCGCTTCTTACAGCCGGGTTGGCCACCATCGGGCTGGGTGCTCGCGATGTGCGACGTCGGCCAGGGAGACGGGTTGGCACTGTCGGTTGCCCCCGGTGCCGCGGTCGTTGTCGACGTAGGCCCCGACCCACGCCTGATTCGGACCTGTCTGGACCGCCTGGAAATCACCCGCATCCCGCTACTCGTGCTCACGCACCCCCACGCCGATCACATCGACGGACTCGCGGGCGCCCTCCGTGGCCGCACCGTCGACGCGATAGCCACTGCACCAGGTGAACTCCGCTCAGCGATCGCCAGTACATGCGCCGCGGCGAACCGAACCCCCGCGCAGTCCACCCCGACTCCGACACACTTTGCCAAGGAGATCGGCTCGTCGGGCCACACGAACGGAGTGGAGTCATCGTCGGAGGTCGCTGGATCCCCCTCTCGATCCCTGCCGTCGAACGTGGGCGCCGGGACTCGGTCGACGGGAGAGCACGCGGTGTGTCCGAGTGGAACACCGGGGGAGCGGACTGCGAGTGCCGCGGCGAAGCCATCGGAACATGTTGTCGCGCAGCGGGAATCGCATGGACACAACGACGACACCGGTAGGGTCCAACGGGTGGCGGAGCTTGCCGGTGCGGCGGGGATTCCGCTGATGGAACTGCATGCCGGGCACGAAATGACGTTTGGGGCAGTCGGCTTGCGGGTGCTGGCGCCGAGCCGGGAGGTGCCGACGTCGCTGGCGGCCGATGAGGCCAACGATCGGTCAGTGGTGATGCGGGCCCGGACGCCGGCCGGAACGATCCTGTTCACCGGCGACGTCGAGGCCGAGGCACAGGGGCGCATGGTGCGCAGCGGTGATGTGCGGGCCGACATCCTCAAGGTGCCGCATCACGGGTCACGGACCACCACACCGGAATTCCTGCGTGCTGTCGGTCCACGCCTGGCACTGGTCAGTGCCGGGTCGGGCAACACCTTCGGTCATCCGCACCCGACGGTGACCACCGCTCTCGCCGCGCTCGGGGCAACCGTGGCCCGGACCGACCTGGATGGTGACGTCGTGGTCATGGGAACTGCGGCCGACCTACGGACGGTCACGTCCCGTCGACGGGCGCCGAGTGCACGGTACGGACCTGTGGGGAAAGGGGATGTCGGCGACCAAGGCTCCAGGTCAGGTCGGCGCAGGAAGGCGCGAACGCGGTGAGTGCCGGGCTGTCGGTGGGCGTACGTAGGATCGGCTGGTGAGCGAACGCCCTGCCTCGGTACATCTGGTCCTCGGAGACGAGGAACTGCTGGTCGAACGTGCGATTGCGAAAGTGACCGCGCAGGTGCGGGCCGGTGCGCCCGACCCGGACTCGGTGCCCGTCGACAGATTGCGCGCCGGCGATGCAAGCACTGCCGAGCTGGCCGAGTTGCTCAGTCCGTCGCTGTTCGCCGAAGACCGGGTGATCGTGCTCGAGTCTGCCGCGGAGGCGGGCAAGGACGCGGTCGCGGTGATCACCGAGGCGGCGGCCGATCCGCCGGACGGTGTGGTGCTGATGATCCTGCACTCGGGCGGCGGGCGAGCCAAGGCGCTGGCACCCGCGCTGCAGAAGAAGGGCGCGACCGTCCACGAGTGCGCCAAACTCAACAAGGGCGCCGAGCGGGTGGAATTCGTGCGCGGCGAGTTCCGTGCCCTCGGGGTCAAGGTACCGGCCGACGTGGTCCAGACCCTGCTCGAATCCGTCGGTTCGGAACTGCGCGAATTGGCCGCCGCCTGTTCACAATTGGTGTCCGATACCGGTGGCAAGGTCGACGCGAACGCGGTCCGCCGCTACTACTCCGGCCGCGCCGAGGTCACCGGCTTCGACGTGGCCGACCTCGCCGTGGCCGGCGATCGCCCCGGCGCGATGGAAGCCCTGCGCTGGGCCACCGACCGCGGTGTCCCACACGTCCTACTGGCCGACGCCCTGGCCGACTCCGTCCACACCATCGCCAAAGTCGGCTCAGCAGGCCGCGGCGACCCGTTCGCCCTCGCTCAAAAGCTCGGCATGCCCCCTTGGAAGGTCAAAAGAGCCCAGGCCCAAGCCCGCGGCTGGAATCCCACCACCATCGGCACCGCCCTCCAGGTGGTCGCCGCCCTCAACGCCGACGTCAAGGGCGGCGCCGCCGACGCCACCTACGCCGTAGAACACGCCCTGGCCCGCATCCTCGATCTCCGCGCTACCGGCTGACAGCCCGACTCGTAGTCGCCGACGGGTGGCCGCCGACGCACCGAGCAACACCTAATCGGGATCGAATCGCGATATCCGTTCGCTATCGCAGCTGGCACAGTTGATCATGAGATGGTTGAGCCGAGTGGTGGCCGGAACGGACGAGGCGGGCGCGGTCGACGCGCTCGGGGGTCGGCGGGGCGAACAACACTGCGGGTGGGGAAGGCTGTCGCGGCGCTGCTGTCGGCCGCCGTGCTGGTGGTGACGGCGTACGGGTGGTCGACGGCGGGGAGTTTCGATGCGGGGTTCTCGCGGTCGGGGGCCATCGGCGACGACGCACCGCACTCGCTCGGGGGTGATCTCAACATTCTGCTGATCGGGTTGGATACCCGGCGCGATCAGAACGGCAACGAACTGCCGCCCGAGGTCCTCGATCAACTGCACGCGGGCGACGGTGACGAAGGGGGATACAACGCCAATACCCTGATCCTGGTGCACATTCCGGCCGCGATGAACAAGATCGTCGCGGTATCGATCCCCCGCGACGACTACGTCCCGGTCAGCGGGATCCCCGGCTACACCCACGCCAAGATCAAGGAGGCGTACGGGCTGAGGAAGGCGGCCGTGCAGGACCAGCTGATCGCACGGGGCGTCACCGATCAGCGGAAGCTGGAACAGGCGGGCAGGGAGGCGGGACGGGCTTCGACCGTGGCCGCGGTCCGGGATCTGACCGGAGTGCCGATCGACAGGTTCGCCGAGGTCACCCTGGCCGGTTTCTACGATCTGGCCGCCGCACTGGGCGGCGTCGAAGTCTGTTTGAACGCCCCGGTCAGCGACGAGGAGTACTCCGGCGCCGATTTCCCCGCGGGACGCCAGCACCTGAATCCAGCGCAGGCACTGGCTTTCGTTCGGCAACGGCACGGACTGGAGAACGGCGATTTGGACCGAACCCACCGTCAGCAGGCGTTCCTGAGTTCGGTGGCCCGTCAGCTCCGCAGTGCGGGCACTCTCACCGACCCGGGCAAACTCGCGGCGCTGATGGATGTGGCGCACCGCAATATCGTGCTGTCGGACGGCTGGAACATGACCGAATTCGTCCGCACCCTTGGCAACGCCGACGATCCGCAGGTCGAATTCCGCACCCTGCCGGTGCTGCGCTACGACGTGATCAACGGTCAGGATGTGAACATCGTGGACCGATCCGCGATCCGCCGCGAGATCGCCACGGCCTTCGGCATGCCGGTGCCGACCTCGACCACCAAGCGCACCGGGCAACGCACGCAACCCCCGGCCGCCTGGTCGTCGGAGTCGCCCGCGGGCGCTCGGCAGACCAGCACGACCGCATCGGAGCCGACGACTCCCGACGCGGGCAAACCGGTCCGCGGCGACATCACCTCGGGGCAGGTGCTCTGCGTGGACTGATTATTCGCCGGCTACGACGAGCGACACATCCGCATCCTCGTCGTTCTCGTCCAGATCGTCGTAGCGACCCTCCCACTCGTCGTAGAGGGGAACCTCGTCCTCACGGGTGACGATCCACGCGGCGCCGTAACCACCGTCCTCGTCGGGCACCATCACATTTTCGACCTTGAGACCGATGCCGAGGATCTCCGCCGCGCGGATCACCTCGGCCAGGTCATCGCCTCGTACCACCGTCTGATTCGCGTACACCGTCAACATGGCGCGAATGGTAACCCCTCGAAGGGAACGACAAAAGCCGCCGTGGTCATCGAGGCCACGGCGGCTGCGTCTTGCGATGTGTTACCAGCGAGCAACCAGGCTCGCCGACGATCAGATCTTGTTCAGAGCCAGCGCGAGCGCGGACTTCTTGTTGGCCGCCTGGTTGGCGTGGATGACGCCCTTGGACGCGGCCTTGTCGAGCTTGCGGCTCGCGAACTGCAGCTGCTGAGCAGCCTTTTCCTTGTCACCGCTGGTGGCGGCTGCACGGAAGTTGCGGATCGCGGTGCGCAGCGCGGACTTGACCGACTGGTTGCGCTGACGCGCTTCCTCGTTGGTACGGATCCGCTTCATCTGGGACTTGATGTTGGCCACGCCTGTATCCTCTGATTTCCTGTCGCTGGGTGGTATTCCTTGAAAGCTCGGGCGCGCGCCCACGATGCAGCAGGTGGTGCTGAACTACGGGTAACACCGCGCCGAAGATCGAGATTACCAGCTCGGCACTCCCCGGCGAAATCGGCCTTGATCCACCCCCCACCGCCGAAGGAGGACGCGGATTTCACCCTTTTCAGGTGATGCAAAGAATTTACCTGTGTCACACACGACGTTGTCGCCGGGTGGGGCACAGTTTTTGTCATGACCTCCACCACTGCGCCGGGTACGGCTCGATCTACATCACCGGCGATGGTGAGAACGAACGGGCACCCGGCTTCCACGCACATCGGCTTGTTCGAGGGTTACGGGCCGGGCCGCTTCGCTGACGCGTTCGACGAGATGTTCGACGGGTCGGGAAAGGTGCGGGCTCCGTACAAGGGAATCCATGCCGCGATGGCGGCCAATGACGTCGACGACCTGGCCAAACGCTCGGACGCCCTGGACCGCGCGTTCATCGACCAGGGCATCACCTTCTCCCTGTCGGGGCAGGAACGGCCGTTCCCGCTCGACCTGGTGCCCCGGGTGATCGCCGCCGCGGAATGGGCCAAGCTCGAACGTGGCATCAAACAGCGGGTCACCGCGATGGAGCTGTTCCTGGCCGACGTCTACGGCGAACAGAACATCCTGCGCGATCAGGTGATCCCCAAACGTCTTGTTACCTCTTGTGAACACTTCCACCGCGAGGCCGCCGGGCTGGTCCCGCCCAACGGCGTGCGCATCCACGTCTCCGGCATCGACCTGGTCCGCGACGAGAAGGGCGACTTCCGGGTGCTGGAGGACAACCTGCGCTCGCCGTCGGGAGTCTCCTATGTGATGGAGAACCGGCGCACGATGGCCAGGGTCTTCCCCGATCTGTTCTCCTCGCACCGGGTGCGTGCGGTGGGCGACTATCCCGGCCATCTGTTGCGCGCGCTGCGGGCCTCGGCCGCGCCCAACGAGGTCGACCCGACGGTGGTGGTGCTCACACCGGGCGTGCACAACGCCGCCTACTTCGAGCACTCGCTGCTGGCCAGGCAGATGGGTGTGGAGCTGGTCGAGGGACGCGACCTGTTCTGCCGCGACAACGTCGTCTACATGCGCACGACCGGGGGAGAGCGCCAGGTCGACGTGATCTACCGGCGCATCGACGACACCTTCCTCGACCCGATGCACTTCCGCCCCGACTCCGTGCTCGGCGTCGCCGGTGTCCTCAACGCCGCCCGCGCGGGCAATGTGGTGATCTCGAGCGCGGTCGGCAACGGCGTCGGCGACGACAAGCTCATCTACACCTACGTGCCCAAGATCATCGAGTACTACCTCGGTGAGAAGCCGATCCTGCCCAATGTCGACACCTTCCGCTGCTGGCTCGACGCCGAACGCGAGGAAGTCCTGGATCGGATCGGCGAACTGGTGGTCAAGCCGGTCGACGGGTCAGGTGGCTACGGCATCGTGATCGGGCCGGACGCGTCGGCGCGCGAACTCGACGCGATCAAGCGCAAGGTCAGGGCCGATCCGCGCGGCTGGATCGCCCAGCCGGTCGTGCAGCTCTCGACGGTGCCGACCAAGATCGGCGACGACCTCGCCCCGCGGCACGTGGACCTGCGCCCGTTCGCGGTCAACGACGGTGACGACATCTGGGTACTGCCCGGTGGCCTCACCCGGGTCGCGCTGCCGGAGGGTTCACTGGTGGTGAACTCCAGTCAGGGCGGCGGCAGCAAGGACACCTGGGTGCTGGCCGGTCGCACGGCGTCGGTCGACCGAGAACTGGCCGGACCCGAACTCGTCAGCGAGCCGCCGGAGGCCGATTCGTTCGAGCTCGGCCGCGAACTCAGTACGCCGCAAGCCAATCAGCAACAGCAGCAACAGCAGCAGACACAGCGGTTGATCGGGGAATAACAGACATGCTTGCTCGAAATGCCGAATCCCTCTACTGGATCGGCCGATACGTCGAGCGCGCCGACGACACAGCGCGCATCCTGGACGTGGCGGTGCATCAACTGCTCGAAGACGCCACCGTCGACGCGGACCGTACCTCGCGCGTGCTGCTCAAGGTGCTCGGAATAGAGCCGCCAGAGGGCCTGCGCCTCGACGTGTGGTCGGTCACCGATCTCGTCGCCTACAGCCACGACCACGGCGTCTCGATCAGTGACTCCATCACCAAGGCCCGCGAGAATGCCCGCGGCGCACGCGAAGTCACCTCAAGTGAGATGTGGGAGTGCCTCAATGCCACCTACAACGGCATGGCCGCGGCGGAACGGGCGGCGCGTGGGCTCGGCCCGCACGAGTTCTTCTCCTACATCAAGGGTCGGGCGGCGATGTTCACCGGACTGACCGACTCGACGCTGAGCCGCGACGACGGCTACCGCTTCCTGCTGCTCGGCCGTTCCATCGAGCGCGTGGACATGATGGTGCGCCTGCTGCTCTCGCGCGCAGGCGACAAGACCTCCTCGCCCGCCTGGGTGACGGTGCTGCGCTCGGCGGGCGCGCACGACACCTACCTGCGCACCCATCGCGGCGCACTCGACGCCGCGCGGGTCGCGGAGTTCATCCTGATCGACCGACTGTTCCCGCGGTCGGTGTTCCACACGCTGCGGGTCGCCGAGGCCTGCCTGACCGAACTCGATCAGCGCCCCGGCAGTCGCGTCGGTGCCAGGCACGAGGCGCAGCGCGTGCTCGGACGCGCTCGCAGCGAACTCGAATTCCTGCCGCCGGGAGTGTTGTTGGAAGATTTGCAAGCCCGATTGCTCGCGCTGCAGAAATCGTGCCGTGAGCTCAGTGAAGCCGTGTCACACCAGTACTTCCATGCCGCCCCGTGGGTGGCGTGGACCGATGTGCGCAGCAAGCAGGACAGCCGCGTGCAGGTAGAGGGAGAGATATGAGTTGGCGGATCAGGGTGGTGCACACCACCGGTTATGTCTACGACGCGCCCGTGACGCGATCGTTCAACGAGGCAAGGCTCACCCCGCGCGCCGACAGCAGACAGAACGTGATCCTCAATCGCGTCGAAACCGTGCCTGCGACAAGGGCTTACCGCTACACCGACTACTGGGGCACCGCGGTCACGGCCTTCGACCTGCACGCACCGCACACCGAACTCGAGGTGACCGGGTCGTCGGTGGTCGAGACCGAACCGTTCGCCGAACCCACCGAGGAACTGAGCTGGGACGACCTGCAGGGCGGGCGTGTCATCGACCGATTCGATGAAATGCTCAGTCCCACTGCCTACGTGCCGCGTGATCGCAAGCTGTCGACGGTGGCCCGACAGCTCTCCCGCGGTGAGGAACCGGCCAAAGCGGTGGTGCGCGCGGCCGAGTGGGTGCACAAGGAAATGGACTACATCGCAGGCACGACCTCGGTGCACACCTCAGCGCTCGAGGCCTTCGCCGAGCGTCGTGGCGTGTGCCAGGACTACGCCCATCTGACGCTGGTATTGTTGCGCAGCATGGGGATTCCGAGCCGCTATGTGTCGGGCTACCTGCATCCCAAGGCGGGCGCGGAGATCGGCGAGACGGTGGCGGGCCAGTCGCACGCGTGGATCGAGGCGTGGACCGGGCAGTGGTGGGGATATGACCCGACCAACAATCTCGCGATCAACGAACAGCACGTGTCGGTCGGTGTCGGTCGCGACTACGCCGACGTGCCGCCGTTGAAAGGTGTGTTCTCGGGCGGCGGATCGACGGACCTGGAGGTCGTTGTGGAGGTCACCCGCCTCGCGTAATGTCCGAGAGGCTCGTGCGGACCCCGCCTCGCCGCGGGGCTGATTGCTCCCGGAGAGGTGGCAGCCGATGTCTCCCACTGCACAGGAAATCGTCGAAATCGAAGTCGTCCCCAAGTCGAAGAAGTGGGCGGCCGAGGGGCTCGGCACCTTCATCCTCGTGATCTGTGGTGTCGGCACGATGGTCTTGGCCGGCGATCGGGTAGGCCCGCTCGGGGTCGCCTTCGCGTTCGGGTTGTCGCTGATGTTCCTGGTCTACGCGATCGGGCCGATCTCGGGTTGTCATGTCAATCCGGCTGTCACGCTCGGGCAACTGCTGCTCGGGCGGATCTCCGCGATCGGCGCGGTCGGCTACGTCATCGCCCAGTTGGTCGGCGCGTTCCTCGCCGGGCTGGTGCTGTTCGCGTTGGCCAACAACCTGCCCGCCTACGACCGTCGCGTCGACGGTCTCGGTGCCAACGGCTGGGGTGCGCACAGCCCGTCGGCGGTGACCGGGCCACTCGGTGAGGTCGTCGTGCAGAACGGGTACGGCTTGGCGGCCACCATCATCATCGAGGTGATGCTCACGGCGCTGCTGGTGTTCGTGGTGCTGGCCTCGACCGATCAGATCTCCGATGTGCCGCTGGCCGGGCTCTCGATCGGTGTCACCCTCACGGTGATCTACCTGGTCTCGCTGTCGATCGACAACACCTCGGTGAACCCGGCTCGTAGCCTCGCCGTCGCGCCATATCAGGACGGGGCGATGGGGCAGGTCTGGGCGTTCATCGTGTTCCCGCTGATCGGCGGGGCGTTGGGGGCCCTGCTCTACGGCCTGCTCTTCGGCCGGTCCAAGGACGTACACACGTAGCGACCGAACCATCGAGCTCCGATCCGGGTCGTCCGGGTCGGAGCTCGATTGTTGTTCAGCTCCAGCTGTATTCGGCGACCAACCGGTGCGCGACCAGGTCGAAGGTCTTGCGCTCGACGATCGCGCCTTCGCGCCGAATGCCGTCCTCCGGCACGTCGAGCACCCGATCCAGGCGCACCCAGCTCGGCCTGCCGTCGTGATCCCACGGTCCGGTGCCGATCCCGACCCAGTTGCGGTCATGGGCGCGGTCGGGCTTGGACGACAGCATCAATCCGAGCAGGGTCTTGCGGTCGCGGCCGACGACCAGCACCGGCCGGTCCTTGCCGTTGGTCGGGTCCTCTTCGAACGGCACCCAGGTCCACACGATCTCGCCGGGGTCGGCGCGCCCGTCGAGCTGCGGGCAGTAGACGATCTGGCGGGCGCGGTGAGCGGTGGGTACGGGGGTCGAGGCCGTCGGGCGTCCCGCGACGGTGGGTCCGGGCTTGGTCGCCAGTGCGTCCACCAGCTTCTCGAGCAGTCGCGGCCCCTGCTTGCGCACGATTTTGGGCCCCTGCTCCTTGGCGATGACGCCGAGCTGCTTGCCGAGACTGTTCCAACTGCTGGCCATCTGTGAAATATAACGCCGACTCACCCCCGGAGTGCACTGGTCACAGGGCACCGGTTCGGCGAAATGTGGCGTCGACGCACCATCGGGCGCACCGGTGGCAAGGGCGTGGGTCCGTGCATGGGACGATGGGGCCAGTTCGCCTATACCCCGCGAGGAGTGGAGTGGCTTCCAGTTTTGCCGATACGACGTTCACCGATCCGTCCCGGATCCGGAACTTCTGCATCATCGCCCACATCGACCATGGCAAGTCGACCCTGGCCGATCGGATGTTGCAGCTGACCGGTGTGGTCGAGGAGCGGGCCATGCGCGCCCAGTACCTGGACAGGATGGACATCGAGCGCGAGCGCGGCATCACGATCAAGGCGCAGAACGTGCGGTTGCCGTGGCAGGTCGACGGCACCGACTACGTGCTGCACCTGATCGATACCCCGGGCCACGTCGACTTCACCTACGAGGTCTCCCGCGCGCTCGAGGCCTGTGAGGGCGCGATCCTGCTGGTCGACGCCGCACAGGGCATCGAGGCGCAGACTCTCGCGAACCTGTATCTGGCGCTGGAGAAGGATCTCACGATCATTCCCGTGCTGAACAAGATCGACCTGCCCGCCGCAGATCCCGATCGCTACGCGGCCGAGCTGGCCCACATCGTCGGCTGCGAGCCGGACGACGTGCTTCGGGTCTCGGGCAAGACCGGCGTCGGCGTGACCGAACTACTGGACAAGGTGATCGCGACGATTCCGGCCCCGGTGGGCGACGCCGACGCCCCGGCCCGCGCGATGATCTTCGACTCGGTCTATGACACCTACCGCGGCGTGGTCACCTACATCCGCGTGGTCGACGGCAAGATCTCCCCGCGCGAGAAGATCAAGATGATGTCGACCGGCGCGACCCACGAGTTGCTCGAGGTCGGCATCGTCTCGCCAGAACCCAAGCCCACCCAGGGTCTCGGCGTCGGCGAGGTCGGCTACCTGATCACCGGCGTGAAGGACGTGCGCCAGTCGAAGGTCGGTGACACCGTCACCAGCTCTCGTAACGGCGCCACCGAAGCCCTCACCGGCTACCGCGAGCCGCGCCCGATGGTGTACTCCGGTCTGTACCCGGTGGACGGCTCCGACTACCCGGATCTGCGTGACGCACTGGACAAGCTGCAGCTCAACGACGCCGCGCTCACCTACGAGCCGGAAACCTCGGTGGCGCTGGGTTTCGGTTTCCGCTGTGGCTTCCTCGGACTGCTGCACATGGAGATCACCCGCGAGCGGTTGCAGCGCGAGTTCGGGCTCGAGCTCATCTCCACCGCGCCGAACGTGGTGTACCGGGTGGAGATGGAGGACGGCACCGAACACGTCGTCACCAACCCGTCGTACTGGCCGGAGGGCAAGTCACGGCACGTGTACGAACCCATCGTGAAGTGCACCGTCATCTCGCCCAGTGAGTTCATCGGCTCGATCATGGAGCTGTGTCAGCAGCGCCGCGGCGAGCTGGGCGGCATGGACTACCTGTCCGAGACCCGCGTCGAGCTGCGCTACACCATGCCGATGGCCGAGATCATCTTCGACTTCTTCGATCTGCTGAAGTCACGCACCCGTGGCTACGCCAGCCTCGATTACGAGGAGTCGGGCGAGCAGGAAGCCGATCTGGTGAAGGTCGACATCCTGTTGCAGGGCGAGGCCGTCGACGCGTTCAGCGCGATCGTGCACCGCGACGCCTCGCAGGCCTACGGCCACAAGATGACCTCCAAGCTGCGCGAACTGATCCCGCGTCAGCAGTTCGAGGTGCCGATCCAGGCCGCGATCGGCGCGAAGATCATTGCCCGCGAGAACATTCGGGCGATCCGCAAGGACGTGCTCGCCAAGTGCTACGGCGGCGACATCAGCCGTAAGCGCAAGCTCCTCGAAAAGCAGAAGGAGGGCAAGAAGCGCATGAAGACCATCGGTCGCGTCGAGGTCCCCCAGGAAGCCTTCGTGGCAGCGCTGTCCTCGGATTCGGACAAGCCGAAGAAGTAGGCACAACCACGAACTCAGGCGCCGGTGCTCACCGGCGCCTGAGTTATCTCTACCCGCAGTCGGACGCCGCCGAGCGCGCTGCGGTCGAGTTCGGCTGTACCGGAATGCAATTCGGCCTGCTGGCGAACCAGTGCCAGGCCGAGGCCGGAGCCGGGGGAGCCCGGTCGTTTGGCGAAACGGTCGAAAGCGGTGGGGGACAGCGCTTCCGGGATGCCGGTGCCGTTGTCGTCGACGGTGATCTCGACGCCGCCGTCGGTGGTTTGCGCGGCCACGGCGACCTCGGTGGCCTGCCCGTGCAGGACCGCATTGGTTACGGCATTGGTGACGATCAGCATGATCCCGCCGGGCAGCCCGTGCACCGGGACCGGGTCGCACGCGGTGAGCGTGATGTCGACGCCGGGATTCGCGCGGCGTGCGTTCTGTACTGCGCGGTCGAGGGTTTCACACAGGTCGAAGGGTTCGAAAGCGCCCTGGTCGGTGAGCTCACCGATCGCGAGACGTTCCAGATCCGTGAGGGTGCGCTCGATCTGACCTTCGGCGGCCAGCACATCGGCGAGTACGGCGCCGCGCTGGTCGGCAGGCAATTCGGTGCCTGCGAGGACCTGCAGGTCGGTGCGGATGGCGGTGAGTGGGGTGCGGAGTTCGTGGGCGCAGACGGCGGCGAAGTCGCGGGCACCGGCCAGCGCCCGGCGGGTCTCGCCGTGCGCGGTTTCCAGGCGCGCCAGCATGTGGTTGATCGCGTCGGAGAGTTCTTCGGCTTCGCGCGCACCACGTCCCGACAGGGGCGGCAGTTCGTCGAGGGTGTCGATCTCATGGGTCGCGTTGGCGAGCCTGCGCAAGGGGCGCGCGGCGAAACCGGCCAGCACCCAACCCAATACGGCGGCCAGGAGTATCCCGGCGGCCCCGATACCGAGGCCGATCAGCTGGCTGCGGGTGATGGCGGCATCGACGAGTTCGCGATCGGGATCGAGCCGGACCAGCAGCCCGGGCGCGCCCTGCACCTGCGCCAGCGACTCGTCCGGCGGGCCGCCGGGGACCACGATCGTGTGCTCGCGGGGAAAGGGTGCCAGGACCGGCGGCCCTGGTACGCCGGGAGCCCCGGGGTCACCATCGAACCGCTGCGCGACCCGCACCCGCATGCTGGACACGGTCTGGTCGAGCTGGCTCGTGCCCGCCACCTTAAGCAACGCGCCATAGGTGAGCCCGAGTGTCACGGCCACCAGCGCGGCCACCACCGCCGACACCAGCGCGACCCGGACCCGCAACGACCACGAGGACCTCACGGTTGATCCCGCAGCACGAAACCGACTCCGCGCACCGTATGAACCACACGCGCAACGCCGTTCGCCTCCAGCTTGCGTCGCAGATACGAGACGAACACGTCGACCACATTGGTGTCGGTGCTGAAGTCGTAACCCCACACCGTGGACAGGATCTGCTCGCGCCCGAGCACGATCCCGGCATTGCGCGCCATCATCGCCAACAGCTCGAACTCCCGCTTGGTGAGCTCGGCCGGTGACGAACCCGCGTGCACCCGATGCCCGGTCAGATCGATCACCACCTCGCCGACCTGGATCGTCTCGGTCGACGCGGCGACGGTGACCGGCCTGCGCCGCAACAGCGCGCGCAGCCGCGCTACCAGCTCGCCCAGGTCGAACGGCTTGGTCAGATAGTCGTCGGCGCCCCGCTCGAGCGCGGCGATCCGGTCGGTGACCGCGCTGCGCGCGCTGAGCACGCAGATGGGGATGTCGTTGCCCATCGCGCGCAGGGCGGTGACCACGCCGACACCGTCGAGTTCGGGCATGTTCACATCGAGCACCATCGCGTCGGGAGCAGCGGATCCCACCAGGGTGAGTGCGCGGGCGCCGTCGGGTGCGGTGATCACCTCGAAACCCGATAGCTCGAGGCCGCGCCGCAGCGACGCGAGGACGCGGACCTCGTCGTCGACGACCAAGATCTGCTGTCCTGTCATGCACTCACCCTAGTGTTGCTCGTTGTTTTCGCTGGTCAGAAGGGATATGCGGGCTTGCTGTCGGCGGAACCGCTGCCCGGAACGGCATCGTCGAAACCGTTGGGCGCGGGGACGGGAACGCGTTCACCGTCGGGGTTGATCCGCCGACATTCCACCGGCCCGTCCATCGGCGGCGCGTGGTGGCCCGGCGCCGCGCGTTCGATGTGGATCCGACGTGGCTCCTCGCCCGGCCGACCGGGAACGACGTGCTCGAAGTGGGTGCCGGGCTCGGCGGACAGCGGGGGCGGTCCGGGAACGTCGCCGTCGCCCGGCGCGGTGCAGATGATCGTTCTCGCCCGGCCGTCGTCGGGCGGGCTGCCCGGGTCGGCGGTGGCGACGCCGGTCACCGTGGCGGTGATCACGGCGGCACCACCGAGCAGTGCGGCGGCCTTGACGCGGTTGCGGGTGGAGATCATGAGCGGCTCCTGACTGTGCGTTTCCCGACCTTCTCGGCCGGCGAGCCCGACGTTATGGCGCCGATCTTCACGCTCTGTTGAGCAATCGTTAGAGTTCTCTTGGAGCTGCGGCGCCCCTGATTCCCCGGGCTCGCCGAAAGCTGTTGTTCGCCATAAGGTGAGCGGGTACCAACCGCCCTGCTCGAAATGACAGGTCGGCGTTCGAGAAATAGTGTTGGATGAGCCTGGACTTCGCCGCTGTCGGTGGTGGGGGACCACAGCGATGCGAGTGTTGGAGCTTTGATGACGCGTGATCTGCCTTTCGATGACGGTGCCGCGCCCGCAGCCGCACCGGAGGGGTCCGACACGGCCTACCGGATCGCCAACGGCGTAGCCCGGGTGGCCAGGGCAGGCGCCTATGTCACCGGCGGCGCATTGGTCGCGGCCAACGGGACCTCGCGCGAGCCGGGCACCAGCAACGCCGACAGCCGATACGCGGGTTGGTCGCAGCAGACCACCTCCGCCGATCCGAGCCCGGACGCGCCGAGCCCGATCGTGACCTTCCCTGACCTGGCCGTCGAACCCGAGCCGACACCGGTGGCGCCGCACGCACCGTCTTTCGCGCCCGACGTCACGATGGTCGCGTACACCGACGAATCCGACCGGCGCCCAGAGATTCCCGGCTCCGACGGTGAGCGTGAGTTCCAGATCCACGGCAGCGACGAGCAGTCCAGCGGCATCGGTATTCCGGGCTACGGGAACACCCCGGCCGGACCGGGCTACCACGACAATCCCCACCCACTGCCGGGTAACACCCCGGACCAGGGCTTCGACCTCCCCGGCTTCGACCTCCCGGGCACGGGCGGCGACCTGCCGGGTGTGGGTGGCCTGCCCGGTTTCGACGGTCTGCCGGGCGGCGGCATCGGTATTCCGGGCTACGACGGGTTCCCCGGCCAGGGTTTCGGCATCCCCGGCTATGACAGCGTCGGTATGCCCAATGGTGATCTGCCCGGCGCCAACGCCCCCGACGGCCTGTTCAACGGAATCGGCAACCTCGACGGCTTCTTCGACGGTGTCGGTGGG
The DNA here is from genome assembly GCF_046549215.1 of Nocardia sp. A7. Classification (NCBI taxonomy): domain Bacteria; kingdom Bacillati; phylum Actinomycetota; class Actinomycetes; order Mycobacteriales; family Nocardiaceae; genus Nocardia; species Nocardia sp. A7. The sequence goes on from NZ_JAJPWE010000004.1 coordinate 424,841, forward strand.
ATGTTCGACGGTGTCGGCGCGATGGTGACCACCGACTGGCAGGTCGACGTGCACGTCGGGCTCGACGGCGTCTGGGCAACCTCGCAGATGAAGGTCGACGTCCAGGTCGGCCAAGTCGGCGATCAGCTCGACGACTACGGCCAGTGGCTCGGTGACGGTCTGAAGGTCCCCGGGGAGACGGCGGGCACGGCTGCGCCCGGGTCCGGCCTCGGTAACTCGTCCTCCGGTACCGGCCTCAGTAACTCATCGGGTGCGCCCGGCCTGCCGGGTTCTTCGTCGTCCGGCATCGCGCTGCCGGGCACCCAGGCCCCGGCGCCCGCGATGGCGGCGCCCGCACCCGCGCCCGTCGCGGCGACTCCGTTCGCCCCGGCGCCCGCGCACGCCCCGGCCCCGATCGCCCCCGTTCCCGCCCCGATCGCCCCCGCGCCCGTCGCCCCTGTCGCCACGAGCCCCGTGGCCAGCACGCCGCTGCAGACCACGATTCAGCCCGACTTCGCGTCCACTCCGATCGCGAATGTGCTCGGCCCAGTGGCGGTTTCGCCGCTGACCGCGCCCGCCGCCTCGGTGCCCGCTCTGTTCACCTCGCCCACACCGACGAAACCTGTTGTGCTGCCTGATATCTCGGATGGCGGCCACACTCCGACGACCGCGCCGGTGACTGTTCCGTCCAAGGTTCCGACGGCGGACATCGACACCCCGACGACGGTGCCGCTGCCCGGCGTGCCCTCGGTCACGGTCCCGACCGCGCCCGATACCACCAAGGCGCCGATCACCGTGACACCGACCGGTCCGGCCAAGCCGACCACCCCCAACGATGACCTCACCACCAAGCCGAGCACCGGTGGCGTGACGACACCTTCGACGGGCGCCGGCACCACCCCGACCGTCGATGTGCCGAACCAGACCACGCCCCACACGACCGCACCGGTGCCCACCCAGCAGCCGACCGTGCCGACGAAGCAGCCGACCGTCGATCCGCCGACCAAGCAGCCGACCGTCGATATCGATCCGCCGGTCCTCGCCCCGCCGCCCACCGTCGCGCCGACCGTGGCGCCGGTCAAACCCCCGGTCATCGAGACCAAGCCGATTGCCGCCGAATTCGACCAGCACGACGGCGGCTACCATGGCGTTTCGGCCGGGTTGTTCGGTACGGGTCTCGGTGGTGGCGATCTGCTCGCCGGCGCGTTTCCCGTTGAGCACCACGGGTATGACTTCGTGGTCTGAACACGACGATCGCGGCCGTGTTGATGCAACGAGAGTGAGGAACAGTTGTCTGCCGCAGCCGGACTGCAGACCGCGACGGTGAAGCATCCGGATGTGATGGCTCCAGTGATCGCGCTGGTCGACGAACTGCGCGAACTCGTTCGTTCGGGCGGCCGCAACGACCTCGATGCCCGCCTCGGCATGGTGCGGGCCAGGCTCAGCGATCCGCGGGTCAGGATCGTCGTCGTCGGCGAGCCGCAGGCGGGGATGAGCACGCTGGTCAACAGCATGGTCGGGTCCCCGGTCAGCGCCACCGACGGCAGCCCCAGTGTTCCGGTGATCGTCGAATACGGTCAGGCGCCGAAGGCGACGCTGGTGAAGTCGGCGCCGGGTGGCCGGGTCGAACGGGTGCCCGTCGACCCGCTGAACCCACTGCAGGCGCTGACCACGCTCGGTGTGCTGCGCGCCGAATTCGCCGAGCCGAGCCGCCTGCTGGCCGACGGTCTGGTCGTGATGGACGCGCCGGGTTCGGCTGCCCACGAGGCCGCCGCGTGGTCGATGATCGCCGCCGCCGACGTCGTCCTCTACGCCGCCGACGCCGCCGCCGAACTCACCGAGGCCCAGCTGGACTACCTGCGCCGGGTCGAGCGGGTGTGCCCGTCGGTGGTCTGCGTGCTCACCAAGATCGATCGCAATCCGCACTGGTCGCTCACCCAGCGGCGCAATCGCGCGCTGCTCGACGGGGCCGGGCTGAACTTCGCGGTGGCTCCCGTCTCGGCTCTGCTGCATCGGGAGGCCACCGAGCGCGGTGACCAGCAGCGCGACGCCGAGTCGGGCGTGCCCCAGCTCCTCGATCACCTGCGCGAATATGTTGTCGCCCAGGCTGATTCGGTGGCGGTGGCAGCCGCGGTGCGCGATATCGCGCTGATCACCGACCAGCTCACCGTCACCCTGCGGGCCGAGTCCGACACGCTGCGCGATCCGCGTCGACGCGCCGAGATCACCCAGCGCCTGGCCACCGCGCGCACCACCGCCGATCAGCTGCGCCAGCGCACCGCCACCTGGCAGGTCACCCTCGTGGACGGCAGTTCCGAGCTCAGCGCCGATATCGAACACGATCTGCGGCACCGGTTGCGCAGCCTGGTGCGTGAGGCCGAGGCCGAGATCACCCGCACCGATCCCGCCCGCAAGTGGGCCGATTTCGCCACCGAACTCGACGCGCGGATCTGCGAGGCGGTCGAGGAGAACTTCGTGATGGCGCACTACCGCGCCGTCGAACTCACCGAGCAGGTGGCCTCGAAGTTCCCGCCCGACAACCGAACTCCGCCGCTGCCCGAACTGCGACTCACCAACCCCGGTGAGGTGCTGGAACCGGTACAGCCGCTGGAACCCCTCGAAAGCGCCAAAGCGGGTGTGGGACAACAGCTGCTCACCGCGCTGCGCGGTTCCTACGGCGGCATCCTGATGGTCGGTCTCGCCACCAGCCTGCTCGGAATGTCGCTGGTCAACTGGTACTCCGCGGGTGCGGGCGTACTGCTCGGCGTGAACGCGCTCTGGGACGACCGCAAGAACCGCAAACAGCGCAGGCAAGCCGAGGCCAAGGTGGCCGTCGCCCGGCTCGCCGACGACGTGATCTTTCAGGTGGGCAAGGAATCTCGCAACCGACTGCGCTCACTGCAACGGGTGCTGCGCGACCACTACACCGAGATCGCCGCCGAAGTGGGCCGCACCGCCGACGAGGCGTTGCGCGCCGCCGAGGAAACCGGCCTGCGCTACGGTGACCACCGCGAACTGCGCATCACCGAGATCGACGAGGGTCTGCGCACGGTGGCCGGGCTCCGCGCCCGCGCCGAACGCCTCACCTACTGAGACGTTCGGCCCAGAGTTCAGGGCTCTACGGCCGGTGCAACGGGGTGTGCGCGGGCTGGAACTGACCCGCGTTGCGCTGGTCTTCGGCCCGGATCACGTGGGTCACCGCGTTGATCAGCGCCAAGTGGGTGAAGGCCTGCGGGAAGTTGCCGAGGTGGCGTCCGGTGCGCGAGTCGATTTCCTCGGCGTAGAGGCGCAGCGGACTGGCCAGCCCGAGCAGGCGCTCGCACAGATTGGTGGCCCGTTCGAGTTCGCCGATCTCCACCAGCGCCGAGACCAGCCAGAACGAGCAGATCGTGAACGTGCCCTCCTCGCCTTCGAGGCCGTCGTCGGTGGTCTCGGTGCGGTAGCGCAGCACCAGCCCGTTGACGGTGAGGTGGTCGGCGATGGCCAGCACCGTCGCCCGGATGCGCGGGTCGTCGGGCGGGAGGAAGCGGGTCAGCACCACCAGCAGCAGCGAGGCGTCGAGGGTGTCGCCGCCGTAGGTCTGGGTGAAGACGCCGTCGGCGCTGACGCCGAATTCGAGGACGTCGTCACGGATCTCTTCGGCGATCTCGAACCACTCTTCTGCGCGTTCGTGCTGGCCGTGCAGTTGTGCTAGCCGGGCACCGCGATCCAGCGCCACCCAGCACATCACCTTCGACGAGGTGAAGTTCTGCGGTTCGCCGCGCACCTCCCAGATTCCGCGATCGGGCTTGCGCCAGTTCGCGATGGCGGCCCGCACGGTGCGTTCCAGCAACGGCCACAACGACTCCGGCACCTGCCGGTGTGACTTCACGTGCAGGTACACCGCGTCGAGCATGGTGCCCCAGATGTCGTGCTGGTCCTGGTCGTAGGCGGCGTTGCCGATGCGCACCGGGCGCGCGCCGTCGTAGCCGGACAGGTTCGGCAACTCGTACTCGGTGAGGTGGCGTTCGCCGCCGATCCCGTAGAGCACCTGCAAGGGGACCGCGTCACCGTTCGCCTCGGTGGTGACGTCGTTGAGGAAGGCGAAGAAGTCGTTGGCCTCACGGTCGAGGCCGAGGGTGTACAGGCCCCACAGCGCGAAACTCGCGTCGCGCACCCAGGTGTAGCGGTAGTCCCAGTTTCGTTCTCCACCAGGGGTTTCCGGCAGTGAGGTGGTGGAGGCGGCGAGCAGCGCACCGGTCGGCGCGTAGGTGAGCCCCTTGAGGGTGAGCGCGCTGCGCTGCAGGTAGCTGCGCCACGGATGGTCGGGGAAGTCGCCCTGGGTGATCCAGCGCCGCCAGCATTCGGCGGTCGCCCACATCTTCTGGGCCGCCTCGTCGAAGGTGCCGGGCGCGGGCAGTTCCGACCAGGTCAGCGCGACGAAAACCTGGTCGCCCTCGGCCATCCTGGTGCGGGCCCGAGCCTCCCTGCCTTCCAAACCGAGGCGCAGGTCGGTGGTGAGAACCAGCGACGGCGCGGTATCGGGATCACTCGACGCCCGCGCGGTCGCCTGCTCGTAGACCTTGCCGGTGTACTCCCATTTTGCGCCGCCCTGGTGATAGTCGAACGAGGGCTGGCAGCTCATTTCCAGCTCGACCGTGCCGCTCACGCACTTGACCGTGCGCAGCAGCATGTGTTCGGCATCCCAGTCCATCGGGGTGCGGCGGTGGGTCTTGGATCGGGCGATGTTGTTGTGCCACGGGCCGAGTACCAGCGCGTCGCGCACGATCAGCCAGCCGGTTTCGGTCTGCCAGGTGGTCTCCAGGATCATCCCGCCCGGCAGATACCGCCGCGCCGCCGGCACATTCGTCCCGTACGGGCCGATCCGGAAATGGCCCGCGCTGCGGTCGAGGACCGCGCCGAAAACGCTGGGGGAGTCGGGGCGTGGCACACACATCCACTCCACCGCACCGCTGCTGGCGATCAGACAGCTGGTTTCACAGTCGGACAGGAAGGCGTAGTCGTCGATCGGCGGAAACGCGCCGCGACGGCCGCTGGAGGAGACCGGACTCAGAATCGGCAAGCTGTCAGCGCTGGAAGACTCCATACCCCATCATCACGGCGGTGTGGGCGCGCGTCCACCGCTGCGTGCGGCGATCCCGGTGGATCGGCTGGTCGTGGGTGGGTAATCCGCCCGCGACTGTGCGGGCGGCGAGGGGTTCGCCGGTGTGCGACTAGGCTGGTCGGCGTGCAACGGATCGCAGGTTTGTGGGACGGGTTCGAACTGTGGGTAGCCGGGCTGCCCTTTATTCCGCAGTTCCTCGTGGTGTTGGTCGGGATGGTTCCGATCAGCTTCGCTATCGCGTTCCTGCTCGACCGTGGGTTGCGGATGGTTTTCCGGGTGCTGCGCCGTGATGAACCGGTGGCGGCCGTGCCGGTTACTGTTGCCGAGCTTCCGACCGTGGGCAGTGGGGCTCGCTGATGCCACGTTCTCGCGTTCAGCTCGCGCTTGTCGGGTTGCTTGTTCTGGTTGTCATCGCGTGGTTCTTCACGCGGTGATCGGCGCGAGCGTCGGCCCGCGCCGAGTCAGCACCTAGTTCTTGCGCCAGTCGTCGAAGCGTTTGCCCAGGTCCGAGACTGTGCGGCCGACTTCTTGGCCTACCGTGTTCACTGCCGAGCCCACATCGCGTCCCAGGTCGCGGACCGTGCGGATCAGCATGTCGTCGGATTGGTCGAAGGACTCGCGGTAGTGGCGGGCCGCTTCTTTGACCTCTTCGCTGATGCTCGCGTTCTTGTCGTGCTCGCGGCGGGGGTAGCTGCCGCCGAGGACTCGTTCGTAGTCGCCGGATTGGATCCAGCGGCGGAGTTCGGCTGCGCGGAGCACGGAGAACGGGTGCGATTGCAGTTCCAGGTTGAGCAGCTTGAGGACGCCGTCGCGGAGGTCGCCTGAGCGCAGGTAGTCGTCGGCCTGGTCGAGGAAGGCGCCGTGGTTCATCTCGTGCAGCCACGCGCCGCCCGCGGTCTTCATGTGCACACGCACCGACGCCTCGACGTCCTGGCAGCAGAGCAGGCCGGCGCGGTCGCCGGACAGTTCCGACTTGCGGCTCCACTCCATCAGGGCCGCGACGATCGCGCGCAACGCCCAGCCGCCGACCGGCATCCAGCCGACCGAGGCCGACAGTCGCATCAGATGCATGAGCATCGTGCGATAGACCGCGTGGCCCGACAGTGCGTGGCCGAGTTCGTGGCCGACGACGAAGCGCAGTTCCTCGGTGTCCATCAGTTCGAGCAGGCCGGTGGTGAGCACGATGAACGGCGTGTCCATACCGATGGTGAAGGCGTTCACCGACGGGTCCTGCAGGACGAACATCTCCGGCGTGGACTCGGCGTCGAGCACGCCGACGCAGTCCGCGCGCAACTCGTGCAGCGTGCGGAACTGGCGATCGTCGACCCGAACGGCCGTCGCCAGATACATCAACCGGTGCTGACGCTCGCGCAGCAATCCTGACAGCGCCCGCAGAACGGTGTCGAAGCCGCTCAGTGAACGCAGTGCCACCAGCGCGGTGCGGTCGGCCGGGTGTTCCCAAGCGCGCGTGCTGATCTCCGGAAAACGCGTGCGCACCCGGTCTGGAGCCATGGTCATAGGATGAAATCCCCCCTGGTTGGTGAACTCTCGTCGATTGCGATCATCATGTCGCAATCTGCTACAGTCTGCCTGTGTCGTCGAGTGTCGCTCCGCAGATCCGCCATGAATTGGCGTTGATCGCTGTCGGCAACCTCGCGGTCGCAGACATTCTCTGTCGATGATCGGCCACCGGACTCGTCTGCGCTCCTCTGCCCAGTAGACTGGCGCGCGCTTTCCTTCGCAGTCGTAGTCCGTCACTCCGGGGGCCACTGGCCCGAGTCGCGCCAACTGTCGTGTATCCGCGCACGACAGGTCTACCGATCGACACGAGTATTCCCTGCTGCTACGAAAGCCGTTGCGCCGCAGGTCCTTTCCCGAAAGGTTTACCCCGATGTCTCGCAACACCTGGATCGGCTCGCGCCGCCGCGCCGCCGCCATCGCTGTCACTGCTGTCGCCGCGCTCGCGTTGACCGCCTGCGGCGGTGGCGCCAGCGACTCGACCGACGGCGGTGACAGCGTGGCCGACGGCAGCGGGGGCACCCTCAACCTCTACGCCTACGCCGTCCCCAAGCCGGGCTTCGACAAGGTCGTGCCCGAGTTCAACAAGACCGACGCGGGCAAGAATGTGCAGGTCCAGGCCTCCTACGGCGCGTCGGGCGACCAGTCGCGCAAGGTCAAGGACGGCGCCGAGGCCGACGTCGTGAACTTCTCCGTCGAACCCGACATCACCCGCCTGGTCGACGCGGGTCTGGTCGAGTCCACCTGGAACGCCGACGCCAGCAAGGGCATCCCCTTCGGCTCGGTCGTCACCCTGGTGGTCCGCAAGGGCAATCCCAAGGGCATCAAGGATTGGGACGACCTGCTGAAGCCGGGTGTCGAGGTCGTCACCCCGAACCCGTTCAGCTCGGGCTCGGCCAAGTGGAACCTGCTCGCGCCCTACGCCGCCAAGAGCGACGGCGGCAAGAACCAGCAGGCCGGTCTGGACTACCTGTCCCAGCTGGTCTCGCCCGAACACGTGAAGGTGCAGCCGAAGTCGGGCCGCGAAGCCACCGAGACCTTCCTGCAGGGCACCGGTGACGTGCTGCTGAGCTACGAGAACGAGGCCATCTTCTCCGAGCGCAACGGCGACCCGATCGAGCACATCAACCCGCCGACCACCTTCAAGATCGAGAACCCGGTCGCGGTGCTGAAGAACTCCAAGAACCTGCCCAAGGCCACCGCGTTCCGCGATTTCCTCTTCACCGCGGAGGGCCAGAAGGCGTGGGCGCAGGCAGGCTTCCGGCCGGTCGACCCGAAGGTCGCCGCCGAGTTCGCCAAGGACTTCCCGACCCCGGCCAAGCTGTGGACCATCGATGACCTCGGTGGTTGGAAGGCCGTCGACAAGGATCTGTTCGCGCAGGGCACCGGCAAGGTCGCCGTCATCTACGACAAGGCCACCAAGTAGGCCGTGACCCGGCTCACACGCGATACTGGACAACTGTGACTGACAGCAGTGGGCCCGCCGGGACCGGGGAAACCCCCGATCCCGGCGGCGCCGTGAAACTGGACAAGAAGCCGCCGGCCCCGCGCCGGCCTCGCTGGTCGTGGCTGCGGGTCACCGGCTCGGTGGGCCCGTTCGGCATCGGCGTCGCCGTGATGTGGCTCAGCATCATCGTGCTGCTGCCCCTGGCCGCGCTCACGGTCAGCTCCTTCGAAGACGGCTGGTCGGGCTTCTGGGACGCGGTCACCGCGCCCTCGGCGCTCGACTCGCTGAAGGTGACGATCGGCGTCTCGGTGATCGTCGCCGTGATCAATGTCGTGATGGGCACGCTCATCGCCTGGGTGCTGGTGCGTGACGAGTTCCCCGGCAAGGGCATCGTCAACGCGCTGATCGACCTCCCGTTCGCGCTACCAACGATCGTCGCCTCGATCGTGCTGCTCTCGCTCTACGGCCCGAACAGTCCGGTCGACATCCACCTCAACGCCACCCAGCCCGGTCTGGTGGTGGCGCTGGCGTTTGTCACGCTGCCGTTCGTGGTGCGGTCGGTGCAGCCGGTGCTGATCGAGGTCGACAAGGAAGTCGAGCAGGCGTCGTTGTCGCTCGGCGCGAGCAACTGGATCACCTTCCGCCGCATCGTGCTGCCCACCCTGGCTCCGGCGATCATCTCCGGTGGCGGCCTCGCCTTCGCCAGGGCGATCGGCGAATACGGCTCGGTGGTGCTGATCGGTGGCAATATCCCGCGCGAGACGCAGATGACCTCGCAGTACATCCAGCAGCAGATCGAGGTCGACCGGCCGATCAACGCGGCCGCGGTGTCGGTGGCACTGCTGGTGATCTCGTTCGTCAGCCTGCTCGTGCTGCGGATCCTCGCCGAACGCACGTCGCGTAAGGAAGAGGCGTCCCGATGAAACTGTCCGCGTTCACCAGGATCTCCCTGCGCACGGTCGCGCTGGGCTACCTGCTGATCCTGCTCGTTCTGCCGCTGGTGATCATCCTGCTGCGCACCTTCGAACGGGGGATCGGCACGTTCCTCGACTCGATCACCACGCCCGCGGCTATCTCGGCCTTTCAGCTGTCGATGCTCATCGTCGTCATCGTCGTGCCGTTGAACGTGGTCTTCGGTGTTGTCACGGCGCTGGCGCTGGTGCGAAGCAAGTTCCCCGGGCGCAGCCTGATGCAGGGCATCGTCGACCTGCCGTTCGCGGTGTCGCCGGTCGTCGTCGGTGTGTCGCTGATCCTGCTGTGGGGTGCGGGCGGCTGGTTCGGCGGGCTGGAATCAGTCGGATTCAAGGTGATCTTCAGCCTGCCCGGCATGGTGATCGCGACCATCTTCGTCACGCTGCCGTTCGTGGTGCGCGAGGTGGAGCCGGTGCTGCACGAGATCGGTGACGATCAGGAGCAGGCCGCGGCCACCCTCGGTGCCTCGCGGTGGCAGACGTTCTGGCGCATCACCCTGCCCGCCATCCGCTGGGGTCTCACCTACGGCGTCGTACTCACCGTGGCCCGCGCGCTGGGCGAGTTCGGCGCGGTGATCATGGTCTCCACCGCGCTACCCGGCAAATCCCAGACGCTGACCCTGCTGGTGCACGGGCGCTATATCAACGACCACAACACCTTCGGCGCCTACAGCGCGGCCACCCTGCTGATGGGTATGGCGCTGATCGTCCTTCTCCTGATGACTCTCCTCGAACGCAAGCGGGGCACCGAATGATCACCGTGACCAACGCGCGCAAGAACTACGGTTCCTTCGCCGCCCTCGACGATGTCACCATCGATATCCCCACAGGCCAGCTCACCGCCCTGCTCGGCCCCTCCGGCTCGGGCAAGTCGACGCTGCTGCGCTCGATCGCCGGTCTCGAGTCCCTCGACTCGGGCGTGGTGGTGATCGCGGGCAACGACGTCACCCACGTGGCGCCGCAGAAGCGCGATATCGGCTTCGTGTTCCAGCACTACGCCGCGTTCAAGCACATGACCGTGCGCGACAACGTGGCCTTCGGCCTGACCATCCGCAAGCGGCCAAAGAAGGAAATCGAGAAGCGCGTCGACGAACTGCTCGGCATCGTCGGCCTCGACGGTTTCCAGCACCGTTACCCCGCGCAGCTCTCGGGCGGTCAGCGTCAGCGCATGGCGCTGGCTCGTGCGCTGGCCGTCGACCCGCAGGTGCTGCTGCTCGATGAGCCGTTCGGTGCGCTCGACGCCAAGGTGCGCACCGATCTGCGGAAGTGGCTGCGCAGGCTGCACGACGAGGTCCACGTGACCACCGTGCTGGTCACCCACGATCAGGAGGAGGCCCTGGATGTGGCCGACCGGATCGCGGTGATGAACAAGGGGCGTATCGAGCAGGTCGGTTCGCCCGAGGAGGTCTACGACCGGCCCGCCAACGAGTTCGTGATGTCGTTCCTCGGCGCGGTCGCCCGGCTCAACGGCCATCTGGTCCGCCCGCACGACATCCGTGTCGGGCGTGATCCGAGCATGGCGATGGCCGAGCACGAGGGCACCGCGGAATCGGCGGGCGTCACCAGGGCCACGGTCGAGCGGATCGTTCGCCTCGGTTTCGAGGTGCGCCTGGAACTGCGCAATGCCGCGACCGGTGACCAGTTCGCCGCCCAGGTCACCCGCGGCGATGCCGCGGCGCTGCACCTGTCCGAGGGTGAGACGGTCTATGCCCGCGCCACCCGGATCCCAGACCTGCCCTTGGGCTGATCCGCCCAGCGACGACCGGGGCTCTGCGACACACGTCGCGGGGCCCCGGTCGCGTTGTCGGGGGATTCGCCGACAACGTGACCGGGAATCGGCGCAGGTTAACCGGTACCGGGGGTCCGCCTGCCCGATCTCTGAGGTCGGCGGACAACTATTTTTCGCATCTCACCGCATGCCCTCGAAGACTGTGCATGACGCAGTGTCACAGGTAGAAGCGTTTTTACTGGTCAGTAGGTTTCCCAACAGGGCTTTCGGCACGCCGAACGTGCGAAATCCGGCAAAGGATGGAGTTGACGTGACTCCCTGTAGGTGTAACCATTGGAAACAGTAAACGTCCCTAGAGGAGAGGCAGTGACGACGATGTCTGCGCCCACCACCCCTGACGTCGATCCTGTAGTCGCCGAGGCTCAGGCGTACGCCGAGAAGTTGCTGATGCTGTCCGAGGCATCGGTCGATCGCCACTTCGACCCGTTCGAGGACATCGACTGGGACGCCCCTGACTTCGATCCGAACTGCAAGCCCGAGCGTTGGGTCCTGGTGACCTCGGCCGACCCGATCGGTCGCCACCCCTGGTACCAGGCGCTGCCGTTGGAGCAGAAGATCGAGATCGGCAAGGTCCGCCAGGCCAATGTCGCCAAGGTCGGTCTGCAGTTCGAGGCCATTCTGATCGTCGGCATGATGCAGCACATCTTCAACCTGAAGAACAATGACCCGGAGTTCCGGTACTGCTCGCACGAGATGATCGAAGAGCACAACCACACTCTGATGTTCCAGGAGATGGTGAACCGCGTCGCCGACGTGCCGGGGATGAACCCGCTCGTGCGTTCGTTGCGTCACCTGGCCGCTCCGGCTGGTGCGTTCCTGCCGAACTTCTTCTTCATGGCGGTGCTCGCGGGCGAGGAGCCGATCGATCACATCCAGAAGGACATCCTGCGTTCGGGTGATGACATCCATCCGATCATGCGTGGGGTGATGGCGATCCATGTGGCCGAGGAAGCTCGCCACATCTCTTTCGCGCACGAGTTCTTGAAGAAGAACGTCCCGGCCCAGCCCGCGTTGAACAGGGCTGTGCTCTCGATCGCGATGCCGATCATCATGTTCGTGCTGGGTCGTGCGATCGCGACTCCGCCGAAGACCTTCTTCAAGCAGTTCGATATGCCTGCTGAGGTTCGCAAGGATTTGTTCTACGGTTCTGCCGAGGCCAAGCGGACTTTCGCTGACTATTACGTCGATGTGCGTGCGTTGGCTGAGGAGATCGGTTTGATGAACCCGATCTCGCGCCGGGTGTGGAAGCTGCTCGGGATCGACGGCCCGTCGAGTCGGTACCGTTCGGAGCCCAAGCGCTCCGCGAAGCACGCCGCCTGAGACGACAGTCCTATGCCATATGTTGTCACCCAGTCATGCTGTAGTGACGCTTCGTGCGTCTACGCGTGTCCGGTCAACTGCATTCATCCCACCCCGGATGAGCCGGATTTCCGCATCGCGGAGATGCTCTACGTCGATCCGGCGGCCTGCGTGGACTGCGGTGCCTGTGCCACCGCCTGTCCCGTTGATGCCATCACCTCGTCGAAGAAGCTGACCGACGAGCAGAAGCCCTTCATCGAGATCAACGCCGACTTCTACCGCGTGCAGCGGGACCGGCCGACGTTGGCCGCACCGGTGATGCCACCCGCGATCGACACGCAGCGGTCCCCGCTGCGCGTCGCCATCGTGGGTTCGGGCCCGTCGGCGATGTACGCCGCCGACGAGCTGCTCACCCAGCCCGGCGTCGCGGTCACGATGTTCGACCGCCTGCCACAGGCCTACGGTCTGGCCCGCCTCGGCGTCGCACCCGATCACCGGCACACGCGCAAGGTCGCCGATCTGTTCGACATCATGTCGAAGCAGGACGACTTCGGCACCTACCTCGACGTCGAGATCGGCAAGCACATCAGCCATGCCGAGCTGCTCGAGCACTTCCACGGCGTGATCTACGCCGTCGGCGCGTCCTCGGATCGCAAGCTGAACATCGCGGGCGAGGGTTTGGCGGGCAATGTCTCGGCCACCGACTTCGTCGCCTGGTACAACGGCCATCCCGACCACGCCGACGACACCTTCGACCTGAACCAGAAGCGGGTCGTCATCGTCGGCAACGGCAACGTCGCCCTCGACGTCGCCCGAATCCTGACCGTCGATCCGGCCCTGCTGACCGACACCGACATCGCGCCGTACGCGCTGAAGGCATTGCGCGAGAGCAAGATCGAAGAGGTCGTCATCCTCGGTCGTCGTGGTCCGGCCGAATCGGCGTTCACGGTGCCCGAGTTCGTCGGCCTGCTGGCCGCCGATATCGACATCGCGATCGAGGGCGAACTGCCCGAGGTCACGCCCGACCTGCCCTACAAGGTCGAGCAGAAGCTGCGCCTGCTGCACAGCGTCGCCGGTCGCCCGTTCGGTGACCGCAAACGCATCGTGTTCCGTTACCTGTCCTCGCCGGTGGAAATCGTCGGCACCGACACGGTGACCGGGGTGCGGGTCGAGCGCAATGACCTGGAAACCGACGCCGAAGGTCGCGTGATCGCCACCCCGACCGGCGATACCGCGCTGCTCGAGGCCGGTGTCGTGCTCACCTCGGTCGGTTACCGCGGGGTGCCGACCGCGGGTCTGCCGTTCGACGACGCTCGTGCGGTGATCCCGAACGACGCGGGCCGGGTACTCACCGCGCCCGGTGGCGAGGTCTTCCCCGGCACGTATGTGACCGGCTGGATCAAGCGTGGCCCGACCGGCTTCATCGGGACCAACAAGTCGTGTGCGCAGGAAACTGTGCAGCAGCTCGCCGATGACTTCAACAGCGGCAAGCTGCGTGCGCCCGCGCGCGATGCGTCCGAGTTCGACCGACTCGTGCGTGCTCGTCGCCCGCAGGCTGTCGCCCGCGGTGCCGCGGTGCAGCGGGAACGCTCGGTGAAGCGGCTGTTCGCTCGCAGTTGATCGGAAAACAGCCAAGGCCCGCAACGTCACTGGGAGACGTTGCGGGCCTTTGCCCTGTCAGCTCACGGATCTGTGCGAGCTGTTGTGGCCGACGCCTGAGGCTTGCTCACTGCGCGGTGAAGCCGCCGTCGGCGGCGATAGCCGCTCCGGTGACGAAGGATGCCTCGCTGCTGAGCAGGAACGCGCACACCGCGGCAATCTCGTCGGGCTGAGAGATCCGGCCTACCGGGTGCAGCGCCGCGATGGCCGCCTCACCCTCGGGAGTCGCTCCCATGGAGGCGCGGAAGGCCGGGGTGTCGACCGCGCCGGAGACCAGCGCGTTGACCCGAACGCCCGTCGCCGCCGTCTCCAGCGCCACCGACTTGGTCAGCCCGACGACGGCATGCTTGGCCGCCACATAGGGGGCGACCTGTGCCATTCCGACCACGCCGAGGTTGGAGGCGTTGTTCAGGATCGCGCCGCCGCCGGAGCCCGTGATGGCCGGGACCTGGTGGCGCAGACCGTAGAAGACGCCGTTGAGGTTGAGATCCATGTCGGCGCGCCAAGCGACGTCGTCGATCTCGGCGATCGGGCCGAAAGCGTTGACCGCGCCCGCGTTGTTGAAAGCCGCGTCGAGGCGGCCGTATTCGGTGATCGCGGCCTGGGTGAGCCGTTCGACATCGGCGTCGATCGTGACGTCGGTCGCGACGAACAGCGCCCGCCCGCCTGCCGCCCTGATCTGCTCGGCGACCTGCTCACCCTGATCCTTGCCGCGGGACCCGAGAACCACCGCGGCGCCCTCGGACGCGACCCGGAGCGCGACCGCCTTGCCGATACCGGAGCCCGCACCGGTGATGAGAACGACCTGGTCGGCGAATCGAGTGGACATGTGTAGTGCCTTCTTTCCGTGAGTGTTTCGGCGCTCGGAGTCGGTGTCTCTCCGCCCTTTCAGTCAACCGGTGGGCCCTCGGCCGTGCTGGCGGGATTCAGCCACCGCGTTGATGTGTCATCAAAATCGGGCCGACTTCGATGTGCGGGAATGTAATTGGCGGTCAGTGAAATCACGGCGGTAGTAAATGGATTGGTTACCAGTCGGTAAGTGTGTCTATTGGTCGGGATAACAAACTCTAAGAATGTATCAAATGGGCGGTGTGTCCGATTACTCGCAGGTAGCTGCCTCTCGGAGTCTGTGAATCGCCGACGGGGTGTTCAGGGGGGTGGATATTTAACGATCAACCATCTCACCTGCGCGAATAATCTTGTGGTGACTCATGATTGCGGCTTTCATATCAATCAGGCAGCAATTCGCGGACGTGCCAGTTAATCTAGGCGAGCTGTTTGGAAGACGACCGCGGCCACATGGTGCGCTCGCGTGCTGGACGTGGTCACGGTGCGTTGACGGGATAGCAAAAACATGACCAGAGGTCTGGGCTTGAGTATCGGTGTGGCCAATGCGATTTCGGCGGTAGTCGCCGACGATCCGGCCAAGCCGGCGGTGCGCACACGACGCACCGCACTGACATTCGACGACGCGGGCAGGCCCCGCATCGGCGCCATCAACGAGTTCGCCTCGGCGATCACGGATTTCGCGGACCTCACCCGCGAACCGGAGCCGATGGTGATTGGTGGTCGGTTCTATTCGGCGACCAACCTGATCGCCGCGGTGGTCACCGGACTGATCGAGCTGGCCGAAACACCGGCCGGGATCGTCCTGACCTATCCCGCGGTCTATTCCGACAAACAGGTCTCATTACTCGGCCAGGCCCTGCACCTCGCAGGCGCCGGTGAGGTCCTGCTCGTGCCCGAACCGGTCGCCGCCGCGGAATGGCTGGAGATCGATCGCGGACCACTGGAACCGGGCTTCGTGCTCGTCTACGACCTAGGCGCCACCAGCCTCGACCTCACCGTGCTGCGTGTCGGCCCCGACTGGCCGCATCACCCGATGGTCGGAAAACCTACGCGGTCCAGCGATTTCGGCGGCAAGCCGCTCGGTGAGATGGTCGCGCGGTACGCGGGCGAACCGGGGCAGGGCCGTGCTACCCAGACCCTCACCTCCATGGTGAACATCGACGCGCTGCGGGCCGAACACATCCGCGACACCTTCCCGCTGGTGAGCAAGAGTGTGGCCGCGGCGGGCCTGCGGCTGGCCGACCTGACCAGCATCCTCGTCGTCGGCGGTGCTTCGCGCCCACCCGAAGTCGCCCGCACCCTCGCCGAACTCGGCGTTCCGCTCGTCACCGTCGCCGATCCGGGCCAGGTGATCGCCTCGGGCGCGGCAGGTTTGGCGGCTCGCACCTTCGCGCCCGAGCAGCAGAGCGGCGGTACGGTGCCGCACGTCGCGGTGTTCTCCAGTGCGGCAGTTGTTTCCGCGCTCGCCATGTCGGCGATGACGGTGTTCGGCAGCCCCTTCGATCCCGGCCTGATGCCGGTCCTCGAACGCTTCCCTGTCCTCGGCGCCCCCGCTGACGCACTGCTCTACGACATGAGCGCCGACCTGCTCGCCGCGCGAACCGCGGGCCTGATCAGCGATGTCGACCCGTTCACCGGTCGTATCCGGGTCGCGGGCGCGGCCGCCGCGCGCAGCGCCTACGAGAACTTCATCGCCCCCGCGACGGCGCCCGGTGGCAGTGCACGTCCCGGTGGGCACACCGGTGGTGGTGCCGATCGCGGCGGCTCCGGACACCAGGACGTTCGCAACGACTGCAAGTCGCCGGTTCTCGCCCGCACCACCTACGGCGACCCGGCCCGCTTCATCAATCCCTTACCCTTCGGTCTACCTGCCGCCCAACCCCAGCACGCGCCGAACACCCCCGGCGCCCCTGAACTTCCCCCCGGTGGCCCGATCTCGGCTCCCGGTTCTGAAACGCCCGGCACCCCGACAGACCCGGGTGCCGGCACCCTTCCTGCCGCAGGTACCGCGCCCGCGCCGGGCACGGCCCCGACGGACGGCACGTCCGCGCCGAATACGGGCGGCATCTCCGTCGACGTCGGAGGATCTACCCCGACAGGTGGAACAGGCACTGGCGCAACTCCTTCCGATGGGGGCGCCGCGACCGGTGGCTCGGGCGGCTCCACTTCGGGTGGAACGCCGACCGGCGGCACCACGGACGGCGGGTCCACCGGAGGGTCGACCGGTGGTGGAATCTCAGGCGGCACAGACACTTCCGGCGGCGCCTCGGGTGGTGGCACGTCCAGCGGGGGCACCTCGACCGGCGGCAGTGGTGGCGGTGCGTCGGATGGTGGCACGTCCGGTGGCGGTGCGTCGGGTGGTGGCGCGTCGGGTGGTGGTGTGTCCGGCGGTGGCGCGTCCGGAGGTGGTGCGTCGGGTGGTGATGCGTCCGGTGGTGGAGCGGACGGCGGCGGCTCCGGTGGTGCTTCAGGTGGTTCGACCGGCGGTGGCACTTCGGGTGGCGGCGCCACCGGTGGTGGTGCGTCGGGTGGGGGAGCTTCCTCGGGCGGAGCATCCGGTGGAACCTCGTCGGGCGGCACATCGTCGGGAGGCGGCACGTCCTCGGGTGGATCGGACAGCGGCGGGTCAGGTGGCGGTGCGTCGTCAGGCGGTGCGTCGTCGGGCGGATCGGGCGGAGCATCTTCGGGCGGCTCCGGTGGTGGCGGCGGTGGTGGCGGCGGCGGTTCTCGCCGCTGACCGATCCGCGGCACGTCGCAATTCCGCTGGCACGCCGGAACAGGGTCGTGCACAGAGGTATTCGCGCATGGTTGCCAGCGGATGGAGCTCCTCGTTGCGGAGGACATCAGTGGTCGCGCAGTGCCGGTCCCAACCCCGACCGCGCCAGTAGCACGTAGCCCTCGATCGCACCCCCGAGTATTGCCGCGGCACGAACACCTTCTGACACAGATATGGGTAGTTCGGCGAGAGATGGTCGAGGGCGTGCAGCAGGCGGGTGGTGAAACGGCGGTGAGTGTCGGTGGGGGCGGGCACAATAGGGCGGTGGCTGTAGTCGGGGGAGCGCCGAAGCTGATCGCGCTCGATGTGGATGGGACCCTGCTGGCGACAGGGTTCGAAATCAGCACGCGAGTGGGCGCGGCGGTGCGGGCGGCGGTATCGGCGGGGGCGCATGTGGTGGTGACCACCGGGCGCACGCTGCTCGCCACGCGCCCGGTGCTGAGCGAGCTCGGGCTGTCGGAGGGGCATGCGCTGTGTTCCAACGGTGCGGTGCACATCGATGTGGCGCGGGGCGAGCCGGTCGCGGTCCAATCGTTCGACCCCGGCCCGGCGGTGCTGGCCCTGCGCACACTGTTCCCGGCGATGATCTTCGCCGCGGAACGGGTGGGCGTCGGCACCTGGGCGACCGGGCACGGGCCGGGGGAGTTCTCGATCGGCGACTTCCAGCTCGTAGACCACCGCACGTTGAGCAGCGTGCCGACGCCGCGCCTCAACGGCTGGTGGCCCGACGGCAGCCCTGATGAAATGCTGCGCCTGCTGCGCACATTCGATATTCCGGACGCCTCCTGGGTGCACGGCGAGTACGGTCCCTGGCTCACCGTTTCCCGCCGTGGCGTCTCCAAAGGCTGGGCGCTGGAACAACTCCGGCACCTGCTCGGCGTAGAGCACCACGAGACATTGGCCATCGGCGACGGCTACAACGACCGCGAGATGTTGCGCTGGGCAGCACATTCGGTGGCCATGGCCGGTTCACCCACCGATGTGCTGGCCCTGGCCGACGAAGTGACCGGCCGCGTCGACGAGGACGGTGTCGCCACCGTCCTCGAACGCTGGTTCGCCTGAGCACCAGATGGCGATCGCCGCCATCGGCCTTGTCGGCCGATCTGCTGAGCCCCTGAGGCTTCGGTTGCCGCCACCGGGTCTGACCCCGGTCGCGCCTGTGCGCCAGAGCTGCGGTCGTCGCAATCGGTGCCGACCTCGGGTCAGCCTGAGTGCCGCTGCCATCCGTCGTCGCCGAAACCTGCGTCGGCTTGCTCGGTCACGCCGATGCGGTCATCGCGACGTAGTGCGGGTTCGCCATGATTCCGAGGATATTGCCGAACGGATCCAGCACCGACGCGGTCACGAAACCCGCACCGTTGCCGCGTTCGGTGATCGGCTCGTACTCGGTGGCGCCCAATTCGAGCAAGCGGGCGAAGGTGGCCGCGAGATCGTCGACCTGCCAGAATACCAAGCCGCCTCCGCCGGGCGCGTTGCGCGCACCCGCCGGGGCGTACGCGCGGTTGATGATTCCCAGCTCGGCCTGCAACGGCCCGAGGCGGAACTCGTAGTACCCGCCCGGAACCTCGTAATACGGTGCGGTGCCGAGAAATTCGGTGTACCAGTCCTTGGCGGCGGTGAGATCGTCGGCGTAGTAGGTGGTGGTGGCCATTCCGCGCAGCATGTCTGCTCCATTCGATTGTCGCTTCGGTGTGTGAACATGACTCTGCCAGCCAAAGTGCTCACCGAATGAGCACTTTGTTCGGCAGAATTACCGAGTATGCGAGCGGACAGATTGGTAGCCACCCTGTTGTTGATGCAGGCGCGTGGGCGGGTGACCGCCGCCCAGGTCGCCGCCGAGCTGGAAGTGTCGGTGGCGACGGCCCGGCGTGACCTCGAGGCGTTGTCGGCCGCCGGCATCCCCGTCTACCCGCAATCGGGTCGCGGCGGCGGGTGGTCGCTGATCGGCGGCGCGCGCACAGACCTCTCCGGTCTCACGGCGGGGGAAACCAGGGCATTGTTCCTGCTCGCGGGCCCCGCCGCGCAGGCCGTCCCCGAGTTGAAATCCGCACTGCGCAAACTGGTTCGGGCACTTCCGCACACCTTCCGTGCCGATGCGGCCGCCGCGGCCGATGCCGTTGTCGTCGATCCGGCCCGCTGGGGGCGCCCGGATCCGCAGACACCGGCGATACTCGACACGGTGCAGCGCGCGGTGGTCGACCGCCGCCGCGTACGCATCGCTTATTTGCGCAAGGGCGAACGCACGGTCCGCACGATCGACCCGTGGGGCCTGGTCGAGAAGGAAACGGTCTGGTATCTCATCGGGGGCACCGAACGCGGGCAGCGGACCTTTCGTCTCGACCGCATCGTCGAGGTTGCCACTCTCGATGAAACAGCCGATCGGCCGGCGGATTTCGACTTGTCCGCGGAGTGGTCTCGAATCGTCGAGCAGATGGAGGACCGTCGCGCCGCCGTCGCCGCGACGGTCCTCGTCTCCGCGCAACTCGCCCCGATTCTGGCCGACCAGCAGGGCCGCAACTGCACCCTGCTCGGCCCCGCCGACGACGGCCGGGTGCGAGCGCAAATCACCGCCGACACCGCGAAAATGGTTGCCCGGCAACTGGCGGGCTGGGGTGCCGACGTAGAGGTCATCGGGCCCGCCGAGGTCAGATCCGAACTGGTAGCGCTCGGAATCGAACTGCTGCGAAACAACCAGTGAGGCCGCGCCGCCGGGACCGAGCCGTCAGCCGGTCCCGGGTTGGCTACGACCTGTCGATACGCGAGGCCAGCGACTTCACCACCTCGCTCGCCAGAACCGCCTGCCCACTGGTGGTGAAGTGGATGAGGTCCGCGCTCATCAACTCCGGCCGCGAGCGCAGCGGATGATTCCACAGTTCGGTCAATGCCGCGCCGAACTCGGCGGCTACCGCCCGCAACACCTCGTTGAGCGCGATCATCCGCGGCCGCATGGCGCGCATCGGCGCCATCCGCTCGACGGACCACACGTCGGCCATCGTGAAGATCGACAGCTGCGCCCCGGTGGCGGCCAGTGCGGTGAGGATGATCGACAGATTCTCGGACAGCCGATCGACATCGCCGCCCGCGGTGAACAGATCGTTCCCACCGCAGCTGAGGTGCACGAGATCCGGTGCGAAATCCAGGATTTCGGCCAGCTGCCGGTCGATGACCTGACCGCTCGTCGCGCCGATTCGACCCGTATTGCGATAGGCCAGTGTGGGATTGACCGCAGTGAGGTCGGCCGCGACCCGGTCGGCCCAGCCGGTCGGGGCGTATCCGGGACTCGGATCGCCGGTCCCCGCGGCGATGGAATCACCGAGCACCGCGAAACGCTGCCATGGTGCCCCCGCGAGCAGCGCGGCGGTCTGCTCCGGCGCGAGCACAAGCGGGTCATCGGCCTCAGCGGGGAATCGAACGGATAGTGGTGTGCTGGAAGACATATCGATCTCCGGTTTCAGTCGGTCGAACGGGTCGGCGATGGCAAGGCGAGCAGCAGGGCGACGGCGATGTTGATCACCGTGCAGACGGCGAACAGAAGGTGAAAGCCATGAAGCGGGTCGTCGGAGCTCGCCGAGAAGATCGCCGCCAGTACGGCGATACCCAGTGCTCCACCCACCTGACGGGCGGTCAGATTCATCCCGATGCCCGCCGCGAACTGTTGGGGTGGAACAGAATTCGCCGCCGCGGTGCCGAGCACGGTGACGACGATGCCGATCCCGCCACCGCCGAGTACTCCGGCCGGAATCCATGCCGTCCACAGCGCGGGTTCGGGCCCGAAGGCGTCGGTGCTCATCCAGGCGAGTGCGGCGGTGTACATCAGCGCGCCGAGCACTCCGACCCACCGCTGGCCGCGCGGTGTCGTGATCCGCCCGGTGACGACGGCGGTCACCATCGAGGCCACCGCACCGACCGTCAGCGCCGCCGCCGATTCGAGTACGGAGTAGCCCCAGATCGCGTTCAGGAACAGCGGCCCCGCCAGCAACCACGCGAACATCGAGGCGCCGAACAGGAACGAACCCACGTTCGCGAGCGCGAATTGTCGCTCACGCCAGAGCGATACAGCAACGGCGGGATTGGTCTGTCGACGTGAGCGAACCAGCGCGAACACTGTCAGCGCGAGACCGCCGAACAACGCGACGAGGGTGCCGGGCGCGGACCAGCCCCATGACTGCCCCTCGGTGACGGCCGCGACGATCGCACCGAGCCCGATCGCGACGGCGAGTGTGCCGAGCGGATCGGGCAGCGTCGAATCGCGCGAGGTCGTGCCACCACCGGGCAATCGCATTCCCGGCACGATCAATACCAGCGCGATCGGCACATTGATCAGGAAGACCGCACGCCAGCCGAACACCTCGACCAGCGCACCACCCAGCGCCGGGCCGACCACCGCCGCGAACCCACCGGCCGCCGACCACGCGCCGATCGCGGCGCCGATCTTTTCCCGCGGCGTGGCTGCCAAGACCAGCCCGAGTGCGGCGGGCACCATGAACGCCGCGGCGATGCCCTGCAGGACACGTCCGGCGATGAGCCAGTCCGCGCCCGGCGCGAGCCCGCACAGCAGGGAGGTGACGGCGAAGCCGGCCAGTGCCAGGACGAACAGTCGCCGACGGCCGAGTGCGTCGGCGATGCGGCCCGCCGGTGTCAGTAGTGCTGCGAACGCGATCGCGTAGCCGCTGACGATCCAGGTGAGCGTGCCGGTCGTGGTGCCGGGATAGCTCGCGGCGATCGTCGGGAACGCGATATTGACGACGGAGAGGTCGAGAAAAGCGATGAATGCCGCGCCCGCGGCCACCGCGAGGGTGCGGCCCGAGGCGTCGGGAGTCGCTGTGTTGAGCGGATCTTCGGGCCGAGCTGACACGTCGGTCATGCGGTATTCCTTCGGGAGGAGAAATAAGAACGTACGATCGTTCGTAAATAAAAGTACGACCGATCGTTCGCCTTTGCAACCCGGCGGTGGAACAATGAATGACATGACCCAGGTGACGGAACCGAGTGACCAACGATTGGCCAAGGGCGCCCGCGCCCGTGCCACCATCGCCCGTCGTGCCGCCGAACTCGCCTCCGTCGAAGGTCTCGACGGCCTCAGCATCGGCCGCCTCGCCACCGACCTCGGCATCAGTAAGAGCGGCATCGCCACGCTCTTCGGCACCAAGGAAGCCCTGCAACTCGCCGCAGTCCAGGCTGGTCGCGACGTCTTCGTCGAACGAGTCATCGCCCCCGGCCTGCGCACCCCCCGCGGGGGAGCCCGCGTTCGCGCGATGGTCGACGGCTGGTTCGCCCACATCGAAAACCCCCCGTTCCCCGGCGGCTGCTTCCGGGTGGCCACCCTCACTGAATTCAGCAGTAAGCCCGGCCACGTACGCGACGCCGTCGTCGCCGACCACAACGACTGGCTGTCATTCCTGGCCGACGAGGTCCGCAAGGCTCAGGCCATGGGCGAGCTCGTCGACGCCGACCCCGATCTCCTGGTCTTCGAACTCGACGCGATCGTGAGCGCCGCCAATATCGCTCACCAGACCGAAGATCCGGCCCGCGTCGCGGCGGCACGCACCATCGCGAACCGCTTGTTGTCGGGTGCTCCCAGCGGGACTTAATGTGTGGTGAGGGTGAAGGCCGCGGTGCGGACGACGTCGTTGTGTCGGAAGTCGAGGAACAGTCGGTAGGTGCCAGGGCCGGGAACCGCTGTGTGGAAGGCGATTTCGGGGCCCGAGGGGGTGATTCCGTCGCCGGGTTCGCCGTTGGGGTGGACGTGGATGTAGGCGAGGTCTCCTGCGCGCAGGATCACGAGGTGGCCGAATGCTGCCAGGTAGGGCTGCAGATCCGTCACCGGCTCGCCGTTCTTGCGCACGGTGAGCGTCAGCAGGTCACCCTCGGCACGCAACTCGCCGTCCACGGTGACCTCGTAGTCGTCGACCTCGGTGGCGCGGGCTGTCGCCGGAACTGGTTGCGGTGCATAGTGTCCCGTGATCGCCAGGTCGGCGCCGAGCGTGATCGTCCGGCCGAGTGACCGTGGTGCGATGTCGGTGAACACCCGGTATGCCCCGGCCTCGGGCAGATCCAGCTGGATCACCCACGTGCCGTCCGCTTCCCGCCGTGGGTGCACATGCCAGAACCCGGTCAACTCACGCCGCGCCACGATCAGATGCAGTTCGCGATCGTGAATCGCGTCGAACTCGGTCACGGCCGAGCCGTCCGGCCCGAGGATCCGAAACCGGAAGTCGATCCTGCCGGGCTGGGCAATCGTGGTGTCGAGGTCGAGGGTGTACCCGTCCTGCGTAATCCGCAGTCCTCCAGGTAAATCCGCATCGTGCCCGGTGTGCGCGGCATGGGCGTTGCCGTGCCCAGCGTGCGCACTTTCGGTGTGACCGACATGCTCTGCGTGTGTGCCGCCTCGCCTCTCGGCGTGGCCTGCGTGTGCCGTCTTGTCGGCGGTTGCGTCCCGCTCGGCTTCATCTGCGGCGTGCTGGGTGTGTCCGGTGTGGGCGTTGGTGGTCATCGTTTCGCCTCTCTCGGTTCGCTCTGCGTAGATACGAATATATACCCCCATGGGGTATGCAGTAAAGAGGGCTGACACATGAGCTGCGCCACTGAAGTGTCGCGTGTGTGTGTCGATCAACCTGCCGCGTCATGAGCTGCGCGGCTGGCGCCGCGTGACGGCATCAGGACGGGCCCTGCGGAAGAGGTCGCGCCGGAATCAGGCGGAGAGTTCGAGATCGGTGGCGACGGAGCTGTCGTATCGCGCCCAGACCACATCGACCAGCGCGGCGTGCGCCCCGATGACGTCGGCATGCACGACCTCGGGTGCGGCGGCGACCAGCCGATCGGTGAGCAGCCCCGGCGCCAGGAACCACGGTGCGACGACGATGCGTTCGGCTCCGCGCGTCCGCAGCCGATCCACCGCGCGTTCGATACCGGGTTCGACCGTCGCGAAACAGAGTTCGATGGGGCAGCCGGTCACCGCCGCCAGTCGCCGAGCCACGACGGCAGTCCGCCGATTGGCCGCGGCATCGCGCGAGCCGACAGCGGCGACGGCGATTCCCAGCAGCGGGTCGTCCAACGATCCGCGCGCGGGCGCCACGACGTTCAGGAGTGCGAGACCGGAAGGCAGCGGTGGAGCTGGGTGTAGCGCCGTCGCAACGCGGTCAGCGAGGGCCGAGATGAGCAGGGGGTCGGGGCCGAGAACCGCTGCTTGGGTGAGGCGCAGATGGGGATGGCGGCGGGTGGAGTCGACCAGTAGGGCGGGGAGGTCGACGCGGGCGTGGAAAGCGTTGCCCAGCAACAGCGGAACGATGATCACGTCGATGTGGCCGTGGGCGGCGAGGTCGTCGACCACTTCGTCGACCGAGGGGGCGCTCAGATCCAGAAAGGCGAGGCGGACACAGATGTCGGGCCGGGCTGCGGCTACTTCGGCGACGACGGCCGCCATGGTCGCGGCCGATCGCGGATCACGGCTGCCGTGGGCGACCGCGATCAATGCGGGGCCACTGCCACCGAGTGGGGCGACCGACAGCCTGTCGCCACCGCCGCGCGGCACCGAGACGGCACCACCCGGCGAAGTGATCGAGGCGGGCCCGCCTCCGTCGCGCGGCACCGAAACGGCGCCGCGCGACGGGGCGGGCAGGCGATACATCAGACCGCGGTACCGACCTCGACCGAGGTCAGCACGTCGCCGACCAGGCCGGCCGCGAGGGTGTTGCCACCGGCCGGATCGATCAGCAGGAACGAGCCGGTGTGCCGGTTGGTGCGGTAGTCGTCGGCCGGGATCGGCTCGGCCAGGCGCAGCGAGACGCGACCGATGTCGTTGAGCTCCAACGACTCCGGGCTCGGCTGAGCGGTCAGCGTCTGCTCGTCGAACCGCTCCACCAGCGCACCGACGATGGCCTGGGTGGTCTTGGCGCCGTGCTTGAGCAGCAGGCGGGCGCCGGGACGCAGGCCCTTGTCGCCGAGCCAGCACACGGTCGCGTCGAAGGTGTCGATCGACTCGGGCGCGTCGTGCACCGAGGCGATGATGTCGCCGCGCGAGATGTCGACCTCGTCGGCCAGGATCAGCGTCACGCTGCGCCCGACCTGCGCGACGGCCAGCTCACCGTCGGGGGTGTCGATGCGCTCAACGGTGGTCTTCTTGCCCGAGGGCAGCACCACGATCTCGTCACCGGGCGACACCGAACCGGCCGCGATCTGACCCGCGTAGCCCCGGTAATCGGGGTATTCGGCGGTGCGCGGACGGATCACGTACTGCACGGGGAAACGCAGACCCAGCGCGTGCGTGCCGGTCGAATCAGCGTCCACTGGAACGGATTCCAGGTGCTCGATCAGCGAGGGGCCGGTGTAGTACGGGGTGTTCTCCGAGCGGCTGGCGATGTTGTCGCCGTGCAGCGCCGAGACCGGGATCTCGATGACGTCGTCGGAGCTCCAGCCCAGCTTCGAGGTGAGCTCGTTGAACTCGGCGGAGATCTCGGCGAACACCTCGGCCGGGTTGTCGACGAGGTCGATCTTGTTCACCGCGAGCACCAGACGCGGCACACCGAGCAGCGCCAGCACGGCCGCATGGCGACGGGTCTGCTCGATGACACCCTTGCGCGCGTCGGTCAGCAGGATCACCAGCTGCGCGGTGGACGCGCCCGACACCGTGTTGCGCGTGTACTGCACGTGGCCCGGCGTATCGGCGAGCACGAAAGACCGCTTTGGCGTGGCGAAGTAGCGGTACGCCACGTCGATGGTGATGCCCTGCTCGCGTTCGGCGCGCAGGCCGTCGACGAGCAGCGACAGGTCCGGCGTCGACAGCCCGCGGTCGACCGAGGCGCGGGTGACGGCGTCGATCTGATCGGCCAGCACGGACTTGGTGTCGTAGAGCAGCCGTCCGACCAGTGTTGACTTGCCGTCGTCGACAGAACCGGCGGTGGCCAGCCTCAATAGGTCGGACATCAGAAATAACCCTCTCGCTTGCGGTCTTCCATGGCGGCTTCGGACACACGGTCGTCGCCGCGAGTGGCGCCACGCTCGGTCAGTCGTGACGCCGCGACCTCGGCCAGGATGGCCTGGTTGTCGGCGGCGTCGGAGATGATGGCGCCGGTGGTGGAACCGTCGCCGACGGTGCGGTAGCGCACCGAACGGGTTTCCAGAACCTCGTTCTCGTTCGGGCCGCCCCACACGCCGGGCGTCATCCACATGCCGTCACGGGAGTACACCGGGCGCTCGTGCGCGTAGTAGATCGACGCCAGGTCGATGTCCTCGCGGGCGATGTAGCGCCAGATGTCGAGCTCGGTCCAGTTGCTCAGCGGGAACACCCGCACATGCTCACCCGGCGCGTGCTTGCCGTTGTAGAGGTTCCACAGTTCGGGACGCTGACGCTTCGGATCCCACTGGCCGAAGGCGTTGCGCAGCGAGAAGATTCGCTCCTTGGCCCGTGAACGCTCCTCGTCGCGACGGCCGCCGCCGAAGACCGCGTCGAAGCGGTGCTCGGTGATGGCGTCGAGCAGCGGTACGGTCTGCAACGGGTTGCGGATGCCGTCGGGGCGCTCGGTCAGGCGGCCGTCGGCCAGGTACTCCTCGACCGAGGCGACGTGCAGGCGAAGGCCGTAGCGCTCGACCACCTTGTCACGGAACTCGAGCACCTCGTCGAGGTTGTGCCCGGTGTCGACGTGCAGCAGCGTGAACGGCAGCGGCGCGGGCCAGAAGGCCTTGAGCGCCAGGTGCAGCAGGACGGTGGAGTCCTTGCCGCCGGAGAACAGGATCACGGGGCGCTCGAATTCGCCCGCGACCTCACGGAAGATGTGGATCGCCTCGGATTCCAGCGCCGCGAGGGTGTCGAACTCGGTCAGCCCGAGGTCGCGTTCGGTGGTGTTGGTACTCACAGGCTCACTCCCAGTGGTGGTGATGGTCATGCTTGGTGCAATCCGCATTCGGTCTTGGCGATACCGGCCCAACGGCCACTGCGCGGATCGGTCCCCGGCTCGGGCTTGCGCGTGCACGGTGCGCAGCCGATCGACGGGTAACCCTCCTCCACCAGGGGATTGACGAGGATGCCGTTGGCCTCGATGTAGGCCTGCATCTCGTCGTCGGACCACGGTGCGATCGGGTTGATCTTCACCAGGCCGAAGGCTTCGTCGAACGAGATCAGCGGCGCGTTGGCGCGGGTGGGCGCCTCGACGCGGCGGATACCGGTGATCCACGCGTTGTAGCCGCTCAGCGACTTCTTCAGCGGGACCACCTTGCGCAACCGGCAGCATTCGGCGGCGTCACGGGCGAACAGATCCTTGCCGAGCAATTGGTCCTGCTCAGCGACACTTGCCTCGGGGCGCACATTGACCACGTTCACGCCGTACACGGCCTCGACCGCGTCACGGGTGCCGATGGTCTCGGCGAAGTGGTAGCCGGTGTCGAGGAACAGCACATCCACGCCGGGGCGGGTCTGCGCGGCCAAGTGCACCAGGACGCCGTCCTGCATGTTCGAGGCGACGATGTAATTGTTGCCGAACACCTTGTCGGTCCAGGCGATCAGGTCGGCGGGCGAGGCATCGGGGCCCAGCTCGGCCGCGCCCTGCTCGGCGAGCGCACGCAGTTCGGATTCGGACAGTTTCGCCGCGAGATTCGTTGTCACAGTGGGGATCTCCTCATCGACTATCGGAGGTCGGCTTCATCGGCGCGAACAGCCCACACCGCGAAACGCTCACCGGATTCCCGGTTCTTGACGAAATTGCGCACGACGCGCTCGATGTAGTCACCGAGTTCGACACTGGTCACCTTGTGCTGGCGCAACTTCCGGCCGAACGCGCTGTCCAGGCCGAGGCTGCCACCGAGATGAACCTGGAAACCCTCCACCTGATTCCCGGTGCCGTCGTCGACGAGCTGACCCTTGAAGCCGATGTCGGCGATCTGGGACCGGCCGCACGAGTTCGGGCAGCCGTTGATGTTGATGGTGATCGGCACGTCGAGTTCGGCATTGATATCGGCGAGGCGCTGCTCGAGTTCGGGCGCGAGCACCTGCGAACGCTTGCGGGTCTCGACGAAGGAGAGCTTGCAGAACTCGATACCGCTGCACGCCAGCAGGTTTCGACGCCAGACCGACGGGCGGGCCTGCAGCCCGAGCGGTTCGAGCTCGTCGATCAGCGCGTCGACCTGGTCGTCGGCGATGTCGAGGACGATCAGCTTCTGGTACGGGGTGAAGCGGATGCGGTCGGAGCCGTACTTCTCTGCGGCGTCGGCGACCTTGCTCAGGATGGTGCCCGACACGCGACCGGCGATCGGGGAGAAGCCGACGGAGTTCAGACCGTTGCGCAGCTTCTGCACGCCGACGTGATCGATCGGCTTGGCGGGCTGCTCGGGCGCGGGGCCGTCGATCAGCTTGCGCTTCAGGTATTCGGTCTCGAGCACCTCGCGGAACTTCTCGATGCCCCAGTCCTTGATCAGGAACTTCAGGCGCGCCTTGGTGCGCAGGCGGCGGTAGCCGTAGTCGCGGTAGAGCGCGACGACCGCCTCCCACACATCGGGCACCTCGTCGAGCGGCACGAACGCACCGACGCGCTGAGCCAGCATCGGGTTGGTCGACAGACCGCCACCGACCCACAGGTCCAGACCGGGACCGTGCTCGGGATGGTTCACGCCGACGAAGGCGATGTCGTTGATCTCGTGCACCACGTCCTGTTGGCCCGAGATCGCGGTCTTGAACTTGCGGGGAAGGTTGGAGTACTCCTTCTTCCCGATGTAGCGCTTGACGATCTCGTCGATCGCCGGAGTCGGGTCGATGATCTCGTCGAGCGACTCACCGGCCAGCGGCGAACCGAGGATCACGCGCGGGCAATCGCCGCACGCCTCGGTGGTGTGCAGGCCGACCGACTCGAGGCGCCGCCAGATCTCCGGGACGTTCTCGACCTCGATCCAGTGGTACTGGACATTCTCGCGGTCGGACAGGTCGGCGGTATCGCGGCCGAACTCGGTGGAGATGCCACCGATGGTGCGCAGCTGCGCGGCACTGAGCGCACCGGCGTCGCAGCGCACCCGCATCATGAAGTACTTGGCTTCGAGCAGGTCGATGTTGTCGTCATCGGTGAACGTGCCGTCGTAGCCCTCTTCACGCTGGGTGTAGAGACCCCACCAGCGGAAACGGCCACGCAGGTCGGCCTTGTCGATCGAGTCGAAGCCGCCCTTGGCGTAGATGTTCTCGATGCGCGCGCGCACGTTGAGCGGGTTGTCGTCCTTCTTGGACTGCTCGTTCGGGTTCAGCGGCTCGCGATAGCCGAGGGCCCACTGGCCTTCGGAACGGCGACGGACCGGCTTGCCGGTGCGTGCGCGTGGCGCGACCGGGGCATCGCTGCTCGGCCGGACGGGGCGCTTGGCTGCTGCACGCTCGGTGCCTGCCTGCTCGGTCGAACCGGCGTCGGTGCTCGACGTCATGTGGGGTCGCTCCTGCGGGGGTGATGGGGAATCCGTGCTGAAGGCGCGAGGGGCTGGCTCGCGTCAGGGGAGTCAGCGGGCCGATGAAGTCGAAGGCACCGGGGGATACCCGGGCATGGACGCCGCTGCGCTACCGGTGGAAACCGGGCCGACAACAGGCGCTACAGACACGCTGGAAGTCGACGTGGCGACGGGCCACGAGTCGTACTCCAGTTGCGTGCATCTGCCTATTGTGCCACGTCAGCCCGGTCGTTCCGACCGCAAGGAGATATTTCCCGCACTTTTGGGGGAAATTCCCTGGACGGTCGTCCTGTTCTGTGACGGGGGTCATAGCGCACCGCCCGGAAGCGACCTGTGATACGCCCGCGCCGGCGCGTGTGCGGTGGCACACAGCTCGGTTGACCTGGAGCGCGCTCGAGGTTGCACAGTAGTGGCATGAGCAACGACGCCACTGTCACCGGTCAGACCCCCGCCGATCTCGATACCGAACTCGCCGCCATCCGCGCGGTCGTCGACACCATCGCGCACGCGCAGGCCAACGAGCTGGCCGAGGAATTCGTCGGCGTCTTCCGGGAAGACGCGATCTGGACCACCGGCCACGGCAAGCGACTGTTCGGTCGCCCGGCCATCGCCGAGTTCACGGCGCAGGTGCTGCCCGGTGCCACGACGCACGGCACCGCGACCTACGAGGTCGAGTACGTGCTGTTCCTGCGACCCGATGTCGCCGCCGTGAAGATTCACCAGAGCTACTTCACCCTCGACGGCGAGCTGTCCGGTCGGGGCACGCCGATGTACGTGATGACCAAGGAAGCGGGCACCTGGGTGCTCACCGCCAACCAGAACACTCCCGTCGGGACGGACTGACGCGTCGACAATGCGGCGCAGGCGCCCTGCCGGGGATTGCCGCCGGTCGTGCACCGGTGCCCGCCCGCCTGTCCCCGTGCGGGGCGGGCGCGATGGCGGGCAGGGGCCGGGCGGGGCGCTGTGCCAGGGCCCGGCAGACTGGAGGGGTGACTACCAGCGCTGCTTCCGGGGCTCCCGGCGTGACACCGGCCGATGCCGATCGGCCGGTGCTGCGCGATTTCGGGGGCGGCGCGTTCGGGGTGTACGTGCACGTGCCGTTCTGTGCCACGCGCTGCGGGTACTGCGACTTCAACACCTATACGGCGGGGGAGTTGGGGACTTCCGCCTCGCCCCAGTCGTGGCTCGAGGCGTTGCGCGGCGAGCTCGCGACCGCCGCGACCGAGTTCGACGCCCTGCCGAGCGCGACCCCCGAGGTATCGACGATCTTCGTCGGCGGCGGGACGCCGTCGTTGCTCGGCGGTGATGGGCTGGCCTCGGTTCTCGACGCGGTGCGGGCGAACTTCACCCTGGCCGCCGATGCCGAGGTGACCACCGAATCCAACCCGGAGTCCACCTCGCCCGAGTTCTTCGAGCGGTTGCGCGCGGCCGGCTACACGCGGATCTCGCTCGGCATGCAGTCCGCCGCCCAGCATGTGCTGAAGGTGCTCGACCGCATGCATACTCCGGGTCGCGCGGTCGCCGCGGCGAAGGAAGCGCGCGTCGCCGGGTTCGATCACGTCAACCTCGATCTGATCTACGGCACACCCGGCGAGACCGATGCCGATCTCGATCTCAGTCTGGACGCGGTGCTGGCCGCCGGTGTCGATCATGTCTCCGCCTACTCCCTGATCGTCGAGGACGGAACCGCGCTGGCACGCAAGGTCCGCCGTGGTGAACTGCCCGCACCCGACGACGATGTTCTCGCCGCCCGCTACGAACGCATCGATGCCCGCCTCGCCGCCGCTGGCCTGACCTGGTACGAGGTATCCAATTGGGCCGCGAACGACTCCGCCCGTTGTCGGCACAACCTCGGCTACTGGGACGGTGGTGACTGGCTCGGCGCAGGCCCCGGCGCCCACAGCCATGTCGGCGGCGTTCGCTGGTGGAACGTCAAACATCCCGCTCGCTACGCCGACCGCGTCGCCCTCGGGGGTCTCCCTGTCGCAGGCTGGGAGGCGCTCACCGACGAAGAGCGCTACACCGAACACCTCATGCTCACCGTCCGTCTCCGTACTGGCCTGCCACTCGCTGATCTAGCCCCCTCGGCAAGTTCAGCCCTCGACCGCATCCTGGCCGACGGCCTCGCCCGGATCTCCGACAACTGCCTCGTTCTCACCGACCGCGGGCGTCTGCTCGCCGACGGCATTGTGCGCGACCTCCTCGACTGAACGACCGACTAGGGAAGTACACGGGTCGAGGAGAAACGCGCGGGTGGTGATGTCATCGTGATCTGAATTTCGAGATTTTCTTCGGCTTGGGATCGGTACCAAAGATTGCCCGGTCATCGTGGTGTATTCGAGCAATGCACACCTGGTGGAAGGCCCGGAACATTGGGGTCCTCTAAGGGTTTGTTCGGTGGGTTCAGGGTGGAAGATAACGATTAGGGGCGTAGGCTTCGGCTCGATCCTAGGGAGTTATATGTCCACCGAACGGCACATCACCCTCGTCCACGAGCAGAGCGAATTCGCCGAAGCGCGCTCCGCCGAGAAGGCGGAGACCGCTCGTCAGTGCGCGGTCGCCGCGCGAACGGTCGCCTCGCACTCGAACGACGCTGACGACTGCACATCGCTGTTGGCGATGCTCGGTCTCGACGCCCTCGCGGGCAAGGAAGTCGGCGCCCCCGACTCCGCCGCCCGCTGCGGCGCGGCTGCCCGAGTCTGATCCGGCACCGGCCACCCCGACGCGGGTGGCCACTGCCGGTGCTCGCGAAACTCGCTGACATCGCAGTCAGCCCCGAGTGGCCGATGAGGGCTGATCGGCGGGCACGAGTTCGTCTCCACCGATCACCCCACCGGTAATCGCCGGTCGTGGCTTGCCGAGCAGTTCCGCGGTATTCGCCGACGTGATCAAGTACGCAGGTAGCCCGTGCGCCGCCCCCTCGGCTGGTGCGGGCGCGGCCTGCGGCGCCCCGGCGCAGTGGAAGTAGCGATCGACAGACCGGCTTGCCGTGTGCCCCGCTGGTGGATCGGCGCTGATAACAGAGCCCGCCGCGCCGGGAACACTGTGCCCGACCCCTGGCCGCTGTACGTCATGCTGACCCGTCGGCTGATAGCGCGGTCCACCACCCGGCCCCGAAATACCCGCGCCGCCCGGCGCCGCCATCGCGCCGACAGCACCCGTCGGGGCTGAGGACGTCTGCGCGCCGCCCGGTTGCCCCACTCCGTTCGCCATGACGCGATCCGGCTCCGCCGACGCAGGCGCGGTACCGCCACCACGTGGACCTGCGCCATCGGCATCACCGCCGTCGAAGTCCGGTGCCGTCGCATCGCCCGCGAGGGCCGTGGCACCGCCGTCGTATTCCGCCGTCCCGTCGGCCGGTTCGGGCGCACCGCCGTCGTATTCCGTCGGCCCGTCGCCGAATGCGCCACCGCCGGCGGGCAGATCTTCAGCGCCGTCACTGCCGAGCCCTGCCGACTCCGCATCGCCGGCCGATCGGGCGCGGGGGGAGACTTCCCCGACGGCGGCGGATCCGTTCTGCCCGCCCTCAGCGGATACGCCCGCGCCGACCGCTGACCGGCTACGCCGCTCGTCGGGCAGCCATCCGACGCCGTCGACCAGCAACCGCTGATCACCCGGCTCGCCCACCGCACCAGAACGCCGAGTCGGCATGGGCAGCAACGGAATACGGTAGACCAGCTCGCCGAACGGCACGACATACCGCTGTCGCATCTCCGCCCGCGCGTGCTCCTCCGCTGCCGCCACACCAGCCGAACCCGCGTCTTGCACCGTGCCGCTCACCGGCCACGCCGAATCCGAGCCGTACCCCATCGCCGCAACCGCACCGCCCGCCCGCGTCGACGCACCCACCTCGACGACCAGTGGCGGAATCGCATTTTTGGTCGCCACGATCGCCTCGGCCGCCGCCCGAACGACATCCGGCAACGTCGCCAGTGCCACACTGAGATCGCGCGCTTGCGCCACATAAGCGTCGACCGTGGCACTCGCCGCCGTGGCGCCCACACTCGACCAAGCCTGCGCAAGTGACTCGCGCACCGCGTACTGAAAAGCACACAGACCTTCGTCCCACCACCGCGCGATCCGTTCGAACACCTCAGCCTGGGCCATGGCGTCGGTCACCTCGAGCGGCTCGAATGCCGCGAGGATCTCCCCGTGTCGCCACGAATGCGTGTTCTCCCCGCCGCCGGGAACACCCCACTGCGGGGAACTCACGGAAAGACCTCGTTTCTCGTGGCCGGTCACGCCGAATCCTGGGGAGTCGGAATAGATTGTGCTGCAATTGATTCCATGGAATGGATTCGGCCCGCCCACTCCTCGTCGGCATGCACGATCCGATCACGCGCGCCGCGGAACACCTGTCGAATGTCCTCGACGATCTGCGAATGCGCATCCAGGGTGGATGCGATGCTGTTCGCCTTCGCTCCTGCCAGCGAACGCAATCGCGTCACCAAGGTGCAAGCGGATATCAGCCGGGCATTGCCGTCGCCCAGCCCCCATTGCGTGTGCTCGCCGACCTCGACGGCAAGCGTCCGAATCCGCGCAATCACCCGCAGTAGTTCTTCACACGCATCATCGATCCCCGCGAACTCCGCCGGTCGCACCATGAGCGCGCCCGACCCGACATCCCACGTTTCGCCGCCCTCACCCGGATGCGCCACAGTTTCCCCCTCGATGACTGAAAAGTGCTGGTAAACCCCCTGATTCGATGTCGAACCTACGCTGGCCGCCGGACCCCGACAACCCCCGAAATCCCACCTGTGGACAACTCGGGCCTGTGGATAACTTTCCGCCGGGCCACCCCGCGTCGGCAGCCCGAACACCGCCCCCGAAGCCGGATATCCCGCGCATGACAGTTCGATGCCGGACGACCGTGCGATCCGGTGAGCGGGAACGAGACAATTAGACTGGACAACAGGACGCGCCGAGCGTCTGCGTGCGACCCTGTGCGAACGGGCACGCATGACGTACCGGGCACGAGCGAGGGAGGTGGGGTCGATGGCGTCGAGCACCGAAGATCGACGTTTCGAGGTGCTGCGAGCGATCGTCGCGGATTACGTCGCCACCAAGGAACCGATCGGTTCCAAGTCTCTCGTGGAACGGCACAACCTTGGCGTCTCCAGCGCCACCATTCGCAACGACATGGCGGTGCTCGAAGCCGAGGGCTACATCACCCAGCCGCACACGAGTTCGGGCCGCATCCCCACCGACAAGGGCTACCGCGAGTTCGTGGACCGGATCGCCGAGGTCAAACCGCTCTCCGGTGCCGAACGCCGGGCGATCATGGAATTCCTCGAATCCGGTGTCGACCTCGACGACGTCCTGCGCCGCGGCGTGCGCCTGCTGGCCCAGCTCACCCGCCAGGTCGCCGTCGTGCAGTACCCCACCGTCTCGGCCTCGATCGTGCGCCACATCGAGGTCGTCGCGCTCAACCCGGCCCGCCTGTTGCTGGTGGTGATCACCGATACCGGCCGCGTCGATCAGCGCATCGTCGACCTGGGCGCGGTGATCTCCGACGAAGACCTCGCCGCCGTGCGCGGCCTGCTCGGCGGCGCGATGGACGGCAAGCTGCTCTCGGCGGCCAGCGCCGCGGTGGCGGCTGTGCCCGAACGCGCACCGGCCAAGATCCGCGATGTGCTGATCCGGGTCTCCACCGTCCTGGTGGAGACGCTCGTCGAACATCCCGAAGAACGCCTCGTCCTCGGCGGCACCGCCAACCTCACCCGCAACGTCGCCGACTTCGGTTTCCCCGGTTCGCTGCGCAGCGTGCTGGAAGCCCTCGAAGAACAGGTCATCGTGCTCAAACTGCTCGCCGCGGCGCAGCAGCCGGGCCAGGTGATGGTGCAGATCGGCGAGGAGACCCAGGTCGAGCAGATCCGTGGCGCCTCGGTGGTCTCCACCGGCTACGGTGCGGCAGGCGCCGTATTGGGCGGCATGGGCGTGCTCGGCCCCACGCGGATGGACTACCCGGGCACGATGGCGTCGGTGGCGACCGTCGCCCGCTATATCGGCGAGGTGCTCGCCGAAAGGTGAAGCCAGCTCGGGATCCACGACGACCGGACTGTTAAGGTCGATACTCCGGCCGGTAAAGTTGAGTGGATTCGACTAAAGGATGCGCCCGGCGCTCGGCCGGCCCACACCGACCAAGGACTAGAGAACTCACGTGGCACGGGATTACTACGGACTGCTCGGCGTCGGCAAGAATGCCACCGACCAGGAGCTCAAGCGCGCTTACCGCAAACTGGCCCGCGAACTGCACCCCGATGTGAACCCGGACGAGGGCGCGCAGGCCCGCTTCAAGGAAGTCTCCACCGCCTACGAGGTGCTGACCGACCCCGAGAAGCGTCGGATCGTCGACCTCGGCGGTGACCCGCTCGAAAACGGCGGCGGTGGAGCAGGATTCAACGGCGCGGGCTTCGGCGGCCTCGGCGACGTGTTCGAGGCCTTCTTCGGCGGGATGAGCGGCCAGGGCGGTGGCCAGCGCAAGCCGCGCGGCCGCGTGCAGCCCGGCGCCGACTCGCTGATCCGCACCCGGCTCAGCCTGGCCGAATGCGCGGTCGGTGTCACCAAGCACCTGACCGTCGACACCGCGATTCTGTGTGACGTCTGCGTCGGTTCGGGCACCAACGGCAACTCCAAGCCGGTCCGCTGTGAGACCTGCGACGGCGCGGGCGAGGTGCAGTCGGTGCAGCGCTCGTTCCTCGGTCAGGTGCTCACCTCGCGTCCCTGCCCCACCTGCCGTGGCGCGGGCGAGACCATCCCCGACCCCTGCAACAAGTGTGGTGGCGACGGCCGGGTCCGCGCTCGTCGCGAGATCGCCGCGCCCATCCCGGCCGGTGTCGCCAGCGGCATGCGGGTTCGCCTGGCCGCGCAGGGCGAGGTCGGCCCCGGTGGCGGCCATGCCGGTGACCTCTACGTCGAGGTCGTCGAGCAGCCCCACGACACCTTCGTTCGCGACGGCGACGACCTGCACTGCACCGTCCGGGTGCCGATGGTCGACGCGATCCTGGGCACCACCGTGGTCGTCGACACCATCCTCGACGGTCCCACCGAGCTCACCATCGCGGCGGGCACCCAGCCCGGCGAGGTCATCCAGCTGCGCGCGCACGGCATGCCGCGGCTGCGTTCGGGTGCGCGCGGCGATCTGCTCGCCCACCTCGACATCGTCGTGCCGAGCAAGCTCGACGGCAGGCAGACCGACCTGCTGCGCAAGTTCAAGGGCATGCGTGACAAGGATCGCGCCGAGGTGATGTCGACCCAGTCCGAGCACAACAGCGGCCTGTTCGCCCGGCTGCGCGCGTCGTTCAGCGGACGCTGAGGCCGTGGCCGCGACGGTCTTCTACCTCGACGAGGTGCCCGAGCCGGGTGCCGTCGCGGTCCTCGACGGTCCGGAGGGTCGCCATGCCGCGACCGTGCGCCGGATCAAGGTCGGCGAGCCGATCACCCTGTCCGATGGACACGGCGTCCTCGCCGACTCGGAAGTCGTTGCGGCCCAGAAGGATCGCCTGGAGCTGGCGGTCCGCGACCGCCGCACGGCCACGCCACCCACCCCGCAGGTGACCGTGGTGCAGGCCTTGCCCAAGTCGGATCGCTCCGAGCTGGCCGTCGAGTTGATGACCGAGGCGGGCGCGGACCTGATCGTCCCGTGGCAGGCCGCGCGCTGCGTCGCGAACT
The DNA here is from genome assembly GCF_046549215.1 of Nocardia sp. A7. NCBI lineage: Bacteria > Bacillati > Actinomycetota > Actinomycetes > Mycobacteriales > Nocardiaceae > Nocardia > Nocardia sp. A7. The sequence continues at coordinate 462,314 of NZ_JAJPWE010000004.1, forward strand.
GGGAAGCCAAGGCCGCCAAGGGAATCGAGAAGTGGCGTGCGACGGCCAGGTCCGCGGCCCGCCAATCCCGCCGCGCCTACATCCCCGAAATCGCCGGGCTGCACCGCACCCGCGACCTGGTCGAGCTGGTGCGAAAAGCCAAAGCGGACGGCGCGATCGTTGCCGCACTGCACGAATCCGGCGCGGGCAAGTTCACCGAACTGCCACTGGCCGAGGCGAGTGAAGTGGTCCTGATAGTCGGGCCCGAAGGTGGCCTCGACGACGCCGAACTGGCCGCGCTGGGCGAGGCCGGTGCCGACATCGTGCTCCTCGGCCCGACCGTCCTTCGGACCTCCACCGCGGCTGCCGTCGCGCTCGGTGCACTGGGGGCGTTGACCACACGCTGGTGAGCAGGAGTGGACCAGTGGGGATCGGGTATTCCGCTGGGGTCGGGAACGGCTTACCACGAGCGATATTTAACCGCTGTGCGGTGTCAGTGCTCGGCGGTAAACTGATCTCATCGAACACCAGGTCGAAACCGGAAGCAGGCTGTAGCCACTTTTGAAGAACTCAGGCGAGATCGGCAACCCCACCAACCCCGTATCAGACATCGGCGCAGGCGGTAGCAGTGCTGGTCCCGCGGCGCGAACCGTGCGTTCCAGCATCGAACTCGCCCCCGAGTCGGTTTTCGGTTTTCTAGGCTCGGCTGACCAGAACCTGCGTCAGCTGGAGAAACTGCTCCCGGCCGACATCCACGTTCGCGGCAACACCGTCACCATCACCGGTAAAGCGGGCGATGTGGCGCTGGCCGAGCGTGTGATCGAGCAGCTGGTCGCGATGACCGGCCGGAGCCGGGTGCTCACCCCCGAAACGGTGCGCCACACCATCTCGATGCTCACCGACGAGGGCGTGTCCGAATCGCCCGCCGAGGTGCTGAGCCTGGACATCCTGTCGCGGCGCGGCAAGATCATCCGTCCGAAGACACTGAATCAGAAGCGCTATGTCGACGCGATCGATGACAACACCATCGTGTTCGGCATCGGCCCCGCCGGTACCGGCAAGACCTACCTGGCCATGGCCAAGGCGGTGCAGGCCCTGCAGTCCAAGCAGGTCACTCGCATCATCCTGACCAGGCCCGCGGTCGAGGCCGGCGAGCGGCTCGGTTTCCTGCCCGGCACGCTCAACGACAAGATCGACCCGTACCTGCGCCCGCTCTACGACGCCCTGCACGACATGATGGACCCCGAAGCCATTCCCAAGCTGATGGCATCGGGTGTCATCGAGGTCGCGCCGCTGGCGTACATGCGTGGTCGCAGCCTCAATGACTCGTTCATCATCCTCGACGAGGCGCAGAACACCACGGCCGAGCAGATGAAGATGTTCCTCACCCGCCTCGGCTTCGGTTCGCGGATGGTGGTCACCGGTGACATCTCGCAGGTCGACCTGCCCAACGGGCAGCGCTCGGGTCTGCGGGCGGCCGCGGAGATCCTCACCGACATCGACGACATCCATTTCTCGGAGCTCACCAGTGCCGACGTGGTCCGCCACCGGCTGGTCTCCGACATCGTCGACGCCTACGACCGCTTCGAATCGGAGACCCGCGCGGTTCCCGGTCCGCACTACCCGGGCAATCGCGCTCAGCGCAGGGCCGCAGGTCGCAGCGACCGGCGCTGAGACCTACGCTGTGCCCTTGGCCGGCGGGGCCGGCGATCGGGGCGGGACACGATCAAGCTGGCCCGATGCCGCTCCCGGCGGCGTCGGGTCGGCACCGTACCCTGAACGGGTGAGCATCGAGATCGCCAACGAATCGGGTATGGACATTCCCGAAGAAGACCTGGTCAGCGTCGCACGTTTCGTGATCGCCCGGATGGATGTGCATCCGGCCGCCGAACTGTCGATGGTGCTCGTCGATCTCGACACCATGGCCGACCTGCACGTGCGCTGGATGGACCTGCCCGGCCCCACCGACGTGATGTCGTTCCCGATGGACGAGCTAGAGCCCGGCGGTCGTCCCGACAGCCCGGAGCCCGGCCCGTCCATGCTCGGCGACATCGTGTTGTGCCCGGAGTTCGCGATGGGTCAGGCGCAGAAGGCCGAACACTCCCTCGACCACGAGCTGGCCCTGCTCACCGTGCACGGCGTGCTCCACCTGCTCGGCTACGACCATGCCGAGCCGGAGGAGGAGAAGGAGATGTTCGCGCTGCAGGGCCAGCTGCTCGAGGAGTGGTACGTGAGCCTGAGCGAGGAACAGCGCCGCGCAGAGCTGGCCGAGCGTGACGACCGACTACTGGGCAAGGCAGGTTTCACCGCACCGGGTGAAGGCCCCGCGTGACCGTTCTTACCCTGATCTCGCTGGCCATCGTGTTGATCGGCATCGGCGGGGTGTTCGCGGGCGTCGACTCGGCATTGAACACGGTGTCACGAGCCAGGCTCGACGACATGGTCCGCGAGGATCGCTCGGGTGCCGCGCGACTGCGCACGATCGTCGACGACCGTCCGCGCTATGTGAATCTCGTTGTCCTGCTGCGCATTCTGTGCGAGATCACCGCCACCGTGCTGCTCGCCGCGGCGACCCTGGACATGTGGAACGAGAGTACGGCGCTGCTGGTCACCGCCACGCTGATGGTTGTGGTCTCCTACGTCGTGATCGGTGTCGGCCCACGCACCCTCGGACGCCAGCACGCCTACTCGATCGCGTTGGCCGCCGCGGTGCCGTTGCAGATCATCGGCGCGGTGCTCAGCCCGGTCAGTCGGCTGCTGATTCTGCTCGGCAACGCGATCACCCCTGGTAAGGGATTTCGCAACGGCCCCTTCGCTTCCGAGATCGAGTTGCGCGAGGTGGTCGACATGGCCCGTGAGCGGGGCGTGGTGGCCGACGACGAACGCCGGATGATCCAGTCGGTCTTCGAACTCGGCGACACCCCGGCCCGCGCGGTGATGGTGCCGCGCACCGAGATGGTGTGGATCGAGGACGACAAGACCGCCGCGCAGGCGATGTCACTGGCCGTGCGCTCCGGCCATTCCAGGATCCCGGTGATCGGCGAGAACGTCGACGACGTGCTCGGCGTGGTCTACCTGAAAGACCTTGTGCCCTATGCCGATCGCGCCCGCAAGGTCTCGGTGCGCGAGATGATGCGGTCCGCGATCTTCGTCCCCGATTCCAAGCCGCTCGACGAACTGCTCGACGAGATGCAGCGCCGCCGCAATCACATGGCGCTGCTGGTCGACGAATACGGCGGCATCGCGGGACTGGTGACGATCGAGGATGTGCTGGAGGAGATCGTCGGCGAGATCAACGACGAATACGACACCGACGAAACCCCGCCGGTGGAAGACCTCGGTGACGGCCGCTACCGCGTCTCGTCGCGGCTGTCGGTGGAAGACCTGGGGGAGCTGTACGGCCTCGATATCGAGGACGACGACGTCGACACGGTCGGCGGGCTGCTCGCGCACGAACTGGGGCGCGTCCCGCTGCCCGGCTCCAAGGTGACCGTCTACGGGCTGGTGCTGCGCGGCGAGGGCGGCGCCGACGCGCGCGGACGCATGCGAGTCAACACCGTGCTGGTGCGCCGGGTCGCCGAGAAGGCAGAGAAGGCCGAGAAGGCAGAGAAGAAGACCGACAAGCCCCGCAAGGGCACGACCGACGAGGCAACCGCCGACACCGACCAGGTGCGCGTGCCCGACGACAACGGAGAACACCATGAGTGAACTGAACGCCGAGGACAACAAGCTGCTGGTACTGGCGCGTGGCGCGCTGGGCCGCACCGGGGGCGCGAGCGGCGCCGCGGTACGCGACACCGACGGCCGCACCTACGCCGCGGGCGAAGTACAGCTCACCGCGCTGCGCCTGACCGCATTGCAGGCCGCCGTGGCTGCCGCGATCTCGAGCGGCGCCGAGGGCTTCGAAGCCGCGGTCGTTGTTGGCGGTGACGCCGAGGACGCGGGCATCGATGCGCTGCATGAGGTATCGCCCTCGGCCTCGGTCGTGCGCACCGACCGCACCGGCGCGGTGCTGAGCGAGGTGCACGGTGGCTGACAAGGAATTCCATTCCGGCTTCGTCTGTTTCGTCGGCCGACCCAATACCGGCAAGTCGACGCTGACCAACGCGCTGGTCGGCACCAAGATCGCGATCACCTCCTCGCGCCCGCAGACCACCCGCCACACCATCCGCGGCATCGTGCACCGCGAGGACGCCCAGCTGATCCTGGTCGACACCCCCGGCCTGCACCGCCCGCGCACCCTGCTCGGCCAGCGCCTCAACGACCTGGTCCGCGACACCTACTCCGAGGTCGACCTGATCGCGCTGTGCATCCCGGCCGACGAGAAGATCGGTCCCGGTGATCGCTGGATCGTCGAGCAGATCAGGATGATGGCGCCCAAGACCAAGATCCTCGGCGTGGTCACCAAGATCGACAAGGTGGGGCGCGACGAGATCGCCCACCAGCTGATGGCGCTGGTGAAGCTGCTCGGGCCCGAGTCCGAGGTCATCCCGGTGTCGGCCGTGAAGGGCGAACAGGTCGAGGTGCTCGTCGACCTGATCGCCTCGCTGATGCCCGAGGGCCCGGCGTTCTACCCCGACGGCGAGATCACCGACGAGCCGGAGGAAACCCTCATGGCCGAGCTGATCCGCGAGGCCGCCCTCGAGGGTGTGCGCGACGAGCTGCCGCACTCGCTGGCCGTGGTCATCGAGGACATCGAGCCCTACGCGGCGAACGAGGACATGCTCGAAGTGCATGCCCTGCTGTACGTGGAGCGGCCGAGTCAGAAGGCGATCATCATCGGCAAGAACGGTGCCCGCCTCAAGGAGGTCGGCACCAATGCCCGCAAGCAGATCGAGAACATTCTCGGCACTCGTATCTACCTGAACCTGCATGTGAAGGTCGCCAAGGATTGGCAGCGCGACCCGAAACAGCTGGGGAAGCTGGGCTTTTGACCGTTTGAGTGTCGGTGGTTCGGGGTATCGTTCGGCGAACACGCCGGTTCTTTCGGCGTGGTCGCTGTTCGCCCGGGGGAGGCCGAAGACGTGCCCGATGCCAATGATGTCGGCAAGCTGCTGGAGCTGCTGCGGGCGCTCGAGATTCCCGACACCCGCCCGCGCGTGCTGCGCACACTGGTACGCGGGCGGCGCACGCTGCCACGCCCGATCGTCGAGGTGGTCGGTGTCACCGGGCACACGGCGCTGATCGGCGAAATATACAGCTGGCTCAGCGAATCCGGGGGCAGGCGGGCGACTCCGCGCGTCAAGATCGACCTGCACGCGCCCGACCTGCCGCGCACGCAGCTCACCCCCGACCTCAACGCGATCGACGCGAGCCCGCACGCGGGAGATCAGGAGATCCCCGGCCACTGCCTGCCGATCGTGCAGCACCTGGTGGCGGGTTTCGCCGCCGACGACACCGCGATGGGCGCGATCAAGTTCCCGCGCTACCGCACCGCCGATTGGCTCACCCGCCAGCGGGTGACCTCCGACGAATCCGAGGCGCCCGACGAACTGCGCCGCAGGCTACCCAAGCTGCTACGCAGCGGTTCCTCGACCAACCGCTCCGATGCCACCGAAGGCGTTGCGGGCGGCATGTTTTCGAGCGTGGTCTTCGCGGTGCTGGCCCTGTGGCCGGTGCTGCGGTTGTGGCTGTGGGTGTCCGGGCGCATACCCGGCATGTCGAAGGTGACCCGGTGGTTCCTGCACCAGCGCTATCTGGCACCCGAATTGTCGGGCAGTTTCCTGGGTTTCGCGTCCCGGCTCACCGCGTCGCACCGGGTCGACGAAAACGAGGAGCAGGTCGCCAAGCTCCTCGTCCACGCCTTTCTCGAGGACCTGCGTGATGCGTACCGGCGCCGGATCTGGCGTCCGTCGAGCTGGCGGCGCACCGCGTACCCGGTGGCGCTGCTCGGTGGTCTGACCGAGGGTGGCGACGCCGCGCGCATCCTCACCTGGATCAACGAAATCCGTAACGAGACCGGCATTTTCGATCCGCTGGTGGTCGTGGCACTGCGCGATGAAGGGCCGATCCGCGAGGTCGGCGAGCTCTCGCACATCAGCGATCTGCGTCCGCTGCGCACCTTGGAAAGTCTCGCCGACGCGCCGACCCCGCAACCGCCCGATCCGTTGCAGGAGTGGGTGCGCGAAATCGACAACCGGCGCACCCATCGCCAGACCGACGCCTGGTTCCTGCCGTTGCGCGCGATCCTGCCGCCCGAGAGCACCCCGCGGGTCAGCGATGCCCGATTCCGTGGTCTCGCACTGCCACCCGCGCCACCGCTGGCCGCGCGCAGTTGGTTCGTCGGCCTGTGGGTGCTGATCCCGATCGTGCTCGCAGTGGCCGCGACGCTCGTGTATTTCCCGCCGCTGCGCGGTGTCGAATGTTCGCACTGGCCGTGGACCGGCGGTGTCTCGGTGAGTCTGCGCGGCGGTGAATGCGTCGGCTACAGCGACAACCCCCGCCAGACCTTCGCCGACGATCCCGAGTTGTCGGCGATGCAGCGAGAAGTGTTCCGGCTCAACGCCGAAGCTGGCGATGCGCGCGAGAGCAACCCGAATCGGCCGCTGGTCTCGCTGGTATATTTCGCGGGCCTGAGCTATGTCGACACCAATGTGCGCTACCCGCACGCCCAGGTGGAGGAACTGGCCGGACTGGCGGTACAGCAGCGTCGCGCGTTGCTGGCCTCCGACGAATCGGAACCGTTGCTGCGCATCATCATCGCCAATGGTGGTTCCAACATGCGCCACGCTGGTTGGGTGGTCGAGAACCCACTGCGCGAGCTCGTTGCCGATGACCCCAGCGTGTTGGGCGTCGTCGGAATAGATCGCAGCAACGACGAAACACGAAGGGCCATCACCCGTCTCGGCGAGCTCGGCGTGCCCGCCGTGGCGACGACACTGTCCGCCGATGGTCTCGAACAGGCCTCGCCGCTGTATTTCCAAGCCGCACCGAGCAATACGGTGCAGGCCCGCCTGGTCGCCGACTATGCGCAGGGTGCGCGCGATCTCACCGGCGCACCCCGCTACGACAAGGTGGCGATCTATCATCCCGACGACAAGGGCGATCTGTACGTGACCACCCTGGTCGAGGACTTGCAGAAAGAACTCACCGAACGCGGTGTGGCGCAGCAGAGTATGAGCTGGCGCGAACAACAGCAGCTCTACCGTTTCCCCGCGCCCTGCGAAACGGCCGGTTTCGACCGAAAGACCCTGCTGTTCTTCGCGGGCCGCAACGACGACTTCCCGACCTTCGCCAAATCGATGAGTCGCGGCTGCTTGAGCGGCGCGGGCCCGGCGATCCTCGGCAACGACGCGGTGACCCGGCTGATCACCGATCCGAAGGCCACCGCCGCGCTGCCCGCCAACCTCACCGTGCGCTACGTGTCCAAGGCATCGCCGGTGATGCTCGGTGGCGCCGATTGTGTCAATGGCATAGGCAAACTCGGCGACCAGCCGGTGCCGTTCGAACACGAACAGCTGTGCACCGAACTGGCCGGGTTGATCGAAGACCTGCGTGGTTATCCCGACCTCGTCGATTACCGGCCCACCTGGGCAGGCGACCGCACCGGCCTGGCCTTCGACGCGAGCGGCCTGTTCCTCCAAGCGGTGCGCAGCAGCCGTGGCGTGCTGGCCGACCCGAACCGAACCGCCATCGCGGTCCAACTGCGCGAGTCCGATTATCGCGGCGTCACCGGCACTCTCGGCTTCTCGACCAGCCGAGTCGCCGACGGCTCGTCGATCGCGGTCCTGGTCACCACCGCGGTCGGCGGAGCGGGCCCCCAACGCTGCCTGATGATGTTCCCCCGGCAGACCGGCCAGGACGGCTGTCCGTCGGGCACGAGGAGCGATCTCGAAAGGTGGGTTGAACCGGGGCGGTAAAGGCTCCGCGGTTCACCACCACTGTGTGGGTCGTGCCTGCTCCCAATGCATTGTCGATTCCAGTTGCGCGGCAAGCGAAATCAGCAGGGGTTCGGTGTTTGCGGTGCCCATCAACTGCGCGCCGATCGGTAGCCCGGCATCGGTGAACCCGGCCGGCACGTTCACGCTCGGCCAGCCGAGGACGTTCCACGGCCAGGTGTAGGGGCAAGCTGCGGTGATCAGGTTGTTGGTCGCGCCGACGCCGATTCCGTCGATCTCTTCCACGCGCGGGGGAGGGGTGGCCGTGGTCGGCGCCAACACGAGGTCGTAGTCGTCGAAGAATGAGCCGATTCGCTTGTGTAGCAGGGGCTCCGCGAGCCGGGCCGCGGTGAGCGCGGGTCCGGTGAGGACTCGGCCGATCCGCGCATTGGCCGTGGTCCTCGGGTCGACAACCGACCCGGGCAGATCCCGGTGCACTCGGCTGATCCCCGCCAGCGAACGCGGCAGGAAGGACGCGCCGATCATCAACCCGTAGTGCAGGTTTGTCACGGTGACGGTGTGGCCGAGTGTGCGCAGGGTACCGGCCAGCGCGTGCACGGCCGCCGCGATCTCTGGATCGAGCGCGGTCTTGGTCGCGGTGTACGGAATGCTCAGGGAGAGCGCGATTCTGAGCTTGCCGGGATCGCGCCCGACCGCCGCACTCGCATCGATCGGCGCGGGCTTGTGCCGGTCGCCCTCGTGCGGTCCGGCGGCGATATCGAGCAGCAGCGCCGCGTCACGCACGGTGCGCGCGAGCGGCCCGTTCACGGTGAGCCCGTTGAACGCCTCCGCCAGCGGCCAGGTGGAGATGCGCCCGCGCTGCGGCTTGATCCCGACCAGATTCGTCCACGAGGCCGGAATACGCACCGACCCCGCACCGTCGGAACCCAGTGCGGCAGAGACCAATCCGGCCGCGACCGCCGCCGCCGACCCACCCGACGACCCACCCGGTGTACGGGTGCGATCCCACGGATTGCGGGTGTATCCGAACGCGTCACCACTGGTGAACGGCAACTGCCCCAGCTCGCAGGTGTTGGCCTTGCCGACGATCACCGCCCCCGCCGCGCGCAACCGGCGCACCGATTCGGCGTCCGCGGTCTTCGGCGTGAACTCCCCACCGCAGCCGAACGCGGTGACCTCACCACTGATGTCGGTGTCGTCCTTCACCGCGATCGGCACGCCCAACAGCGGCAGTCGCACCCCCGCCGCCAGCCGCGCATCGGCCTCGGCGGCTTCTCGCAACGCCGCCTCGCGACGCACGACCCGAAACGCGTTGAGCGTCGGCTGGGACGCTTCGATGCGGTCGAGCGCGTCGGTCACGGCGGCAACCGAGGAGATACCGCCCTCGGCGATGGCCGCGGACAGTTCGGTGAGGCCGAGCTCGGCCGAGGAATTCGGCGCGAGGTGGTCGGGCGCGGACATCTGAGCTCCGTCTCTGCAGGTAGTTGGCTCGACCGTAACGCGAAGCTGGTCACCCGTCCACATCCCCTAGGGTGGGTATAGACATACATACAGGATGTATGTAAGAGTGAACACGCCCAGCATTCGACCAGGGGAGGACCCCATGGGAATCAGCTCAGCACTCGGCCCGGCGCACGAGATCGCCCTGTCGTCCGGCCGCGTCCGCTACCACGACACCGGCACCGGATCGCCGGTCGTGTTCGTCCACGGACTGCTCGTCAACGCCGATCTGTGGCGGGGTGTGGTGCCCGGCCTCGCCGCCACCGGACACCGTTGCCTCACACCCGACTGGCCACTCGGCTCGCATTCGATCCCGATGCCCGCCGCCGACCTGACGCCTACCGGCATCGCGGATCTGATCGGCGAGTTCCTCGAGGCGCTCGACCTCACCGATGTCACGATCGTCGCCAACGACACCGGCGGTGCGCTCACCCAGATCCTGATGACGCGCAGACCGGAACGGATCGGCCGCGTCGTCCTGGCCGCCGTCGACTGCTATGAGATCTGGCCGCAGCCTTTCACGACCCTGCTGAAGGTCGCGAAGATCCCGGGCACGATCGCCCCGCTGCTGGCCCCGATGCGGTGGCGGTTCATGCAGCGGTTGCCGCTCGGCTTCGGCTGGCTGACCAAACACGATCTGCCGCACGAGATCGCGGAGTCCTTTCTGCGGCCGGCCCGGCGCAGCGCCGCGATCCGCGCGGACCTGCGCCGCTTCGCCGCGACGGCTGACAAGGGGTGCACCCTGGCCGCCGCCGAACGTTTCGCCGAGGTCGACCTCCCGGTGCTCGTCGTCTGGTCGACCGAAGACAAACTGTTCCCGATGACCCTGGCCGAACGCCTGGTCGCCGACCTGCCCCGGGCGACCCTGCGCACCGTCGACAATTCCTACACCTTCATTTCCGAGGACCGGCCGGAGTTGCTCACCGAACTGATCGTGGAGTTCACTCGGCTCCATGCAGCGCCGTAGCCAGGAGGATCGCTCCCGCACCACCCGAGCCGCGCTCGAGCGGGCAGGCCGCAGCCTGTTCGGCGAGCGCGGCTTCGCCGGTACGTCGGCCGAGCAGTTGGTGGCCGCCGCCGGTGTCACCCGCGGCGCCCTGCACCACCACTACGGCGACAAGCGCGGACTGTTCCTCGCCGTCCTCGAACAGGTCGAGACCGAGGCCACCGCGGAGATCGAGAGCGCGGTGGCCGCTGTCGACCGCGCCGACGTGCTCGGCGGCATGACCGCGGGTCTGGCATGTCTTCTCGAACTCTGCGGGCGCCCGGAAATGGTGCGCATCGTGCTGATGGACGCTCCGACCGTGCTCGGCTGGCCCGCCTTCCGTGAATTCGAGGCCCGCCACGGCCTGGGCCTCATCACCGCCGAACTGCAACGCGCCACCGACGCGGGCCTGCTCCCGGTCGCCCCCGTCCCGGTACTCGCGCAGCTGCTGCTCAGCGCCATCACCGAAGCCTCGCTCATCGTCGCCCACTCCGCCGATCCCGACCGTGCTCGCGCCGAGACCCAGCAATCGCTGCTGCTGCTCATCAGCGGTCTGCTCCAGCGGAGCTGAGCTGTCGCGCGGCGACATCGTGTCCGTGATCGCGGTGTCGGGCCGACATGCAAGACTGGGCGCGTGCGGTTGTATCGGGATGAGGCGGTGGTGGTTCGCCAGCACAAGCTGGGCGAGGCCGATCGCATCGTCACGCTCCTGACCAGGCAACACGGGCTTGTCCGGGCGGTGGCGAAGGGGGTGCGGCGCACCAAGTCGAAGTTCGGGGCGCGGTTGGAGCCGTTCTCCTACATCGACGTGCAGTTGCACCCGGGCCGCACGCTCGACATCGTCACCCAGGTGATCACCGTGGAGGCGTTCGCCGCCGACATCATCGACGACTACGGCCGCTACACCACCGCGTGCGCGATCCTGGAAACCGCCGAACGCCTCGCGGGCGAAGAACGCGCGCCCGCCCCGAAACTGCACGTCCTCACCGCGGGTGCCCTGCGCGCGATCGCCGCCAAACAACGCCCCCACGAACTGATCCTCGACGCATTCCTGTTGCGCGCCATGGGTTTCGCCGGTTGGGCACCCGCGCTCGACGAATGCGCCCGCTGTGCCACCCCCGGCCCGCACCGCGCCTTCCATGTGGGAGCGGGCGGCGCGGTCTGTGTGCACTGTCGGCCGCCGGGCGCGAGTACGCCGCTCACCGGGGTGCTCGATCTGCTCGTCGCGCTGTTGAAGGGGGAGTGGGCCTACATCGACGGCGTCCCCGACAACGTCCGCCGCCAGGCCAGCGGTCTCGTCGCCGCCCACCTGCAGTGGCACCTGGAACGTCAGTTGCGCACGCTGCCGCTGATCGAACGATCCCGCATCGAATCCCCGACGGCAGTGGTTCGGTCCGACGCAGGTGTCGTCGGCCGGGCCGGCTGACCAGGCCGAGCTACCTATCGCGCGCTCGCGTCCGCCGAGTCGGTCGCAGTGCGCGCGGCCTACTCGGTGCCCACGAGTAGCTCGACTGACGACCGGTCCGCCCGTCAACCCGGAGCCCGTGCAGCCCGCACCCGGCGATCAGGCAGGATGGATGCCGTGATCCTGCGCCGTGACTCTTCTCCCGCGAGCAAGGACGGCACCCGCACCGTGCGCCCGCCGTCTCTGCATCCCTCCGGCGCGCGCCCGCCCGCGATCCCGCCGGAGCTCGTGCCCAACCACGTCGCGTTGGTGATGGACGGCAACGGCCGCTGGGCTCAGGAGCGTGGCCTGCCGCGCACCGCCGGACACGAACGCGGCGAGGCCGTGCTCATGGACTCCGTCGAAGGCTGCATCGAGATCGGCGTCAAGTGGCTCTCGGCCTACGCCTTCTCCACCGAGAACTGGCGCCGCAGCCCCGACGAGGTGCGCTTCCTGATGGGCTTCAACCGCGACGTGATCCGCCGCCGCCGCGACGAGATGCACGACATGGGAGTGCGCGTGCGCTGGGCCGGGCGCCGACCTCGCCTGTGGCGCAGTGTGATCAAGGAACTCGAGGTGGCCGAAGAGCTCACCAAGGACAACGATGTGATGACGTTGACCATGTGCGTCAACTACGGCGGCCGTGCCGAAATCGCCGACGCCGCAAGGGAAATCGCGCGCCGGGTGGCCGCGGGCGAGATCGACCCGGAGAAGGTCGACGAGGCCACCGTCGCGAAATACCTCGACGAACCCGACATGCCCGACGTCGACCTTTTCCTTCGCCCCTCCGGTGAGTTCCGCAGCTCCAACTTCCTGATCTGGCAGGCGGCCTACGCCGAATTCGTTTACCAGGACACACTTTTCCCCGACTTCGACCGGCGTAACCTGTGGGACGCGTGCCTGGAATACGCCAAGCGCGACCGTCGCTTCGGTGGCGCGAAATGAGCCAGGAAATGAGCGACGAAGCCAACGTGGTCAGCCCCGAGATCGACCTGCAGGCGCGCACCGGTGCCTGTCTGCAGATGCAGGAAATAGACGTGCGCGTCGACGCCGACGGATCGCTCGGTTTCGAATACAACGGCGCCCTGTGCTCGATCCGCGCCGTGACCCTGGCACCGGGCCTCACCGTGCTGTCGCTCACCAGCGTGCTGGCGTGGGATCGCCCGCTCAAGCCCCAATTGCACAAGCGAGTCGCCGAGCGCAACAACGAGATTCAGTTCGGCTCGGTCACCCTGATCGCCCGCGGCAAACTCGGCGACGTCATCCTGCGCTACACCTTCCCCGCCGAGGGTCTCGACGACGGGGCGCTCACCACCATGCTGCTGCTGGCACTGTCCGGCGCGAACAAGGCCCGTCAGGGTTTGCTCGCGCCGTAGCGCGTGCTAGTTGCCGGGCTTCCAGGTGATCTTGCCGCCCTGGAAATCCTGGGCCTTGCCGCCCTGGTAGTCGTATTCGTCGCTGGTCGGGTAGCCGTAGCGGCCGCCCTCGGCGCCCGCGCGCGTCCAGTCGGCCTGGATGCTGCCCCAGACCGCGTGCGCGCCGGTCTTGGCCGTCCAGTAGATGGCGCCGGTCGGGAACATGGTGAACTGGCCGTCGCCCTTGCCCGCGGCGGAGACGTCGGTGAGCGGGAAGCCGAGCGGGCTCGACTCCCAGCCGAGTGCGCCCCACTTGTCCCGGATCGGGCCGCTGATCTGATGCGCGCCGGTGCCGACGGACCAGTAGATCGAGCCCTTCTGGAAGTGGTTGTAGCGACCGCCGCCCGACGGGGTGGACTGCTCGCGACCGGTCGGGTAGCCGAGCGGGCCCGACTCGTTGCCCGTCGCGGCGAACTTGTCCCGGATCTGGCCCGCGACGGTGTTGGCGTTGGTGTCGGGATGCCAGTAGATGGCCGCGTTGTTGGCGAAGGTCTGGTACTTGCCACCGGCCGCCGCATCGGCCTCCGGGGAGGTCGGCTCACCCAGCGCCGGGCCACCCGCCTGGTCGTACTCGATCTCGATCGCGCCGCCCACCTCGAATCCGCCGATCATCCGCGCCTGCGCGGTGCCTGCCATGGCCGCGGGCAACGCGGCCGCGACGGTGACGGTCGCCAGCGCGGCCAAGCCGCGTGATCGAACGGTTCGACGGTGAAATGTCACAGAAACTCCCTGGTCGGATCGATATTCAACGATGTCCGGCGCTCGGGACCCCCTCCGGTGCCGCACCCGAACCTACCCGTTGTGCGGCGGTGGCAACAGTGGCCTTGCTCACCCCGGGTGGCGGTGCGGCGGTCCCGGCAGCATGATCTCGAGGCCGCGGGCGAAGTCGTCCGGTGCGACGTCCCCGAGTAGCAGGTGCTGCAGGATGAACCCCGGCAGCAAGCCGATGAGCGTCTTGGCGATCACGTCGGAATCTGTGCCGGGGGGCAGCCAACCGGATTCGCACAACCGGTCCGCGTACTCGAACCACAGCTCGCGCATCGACGCGATGGCGTTGCGGACCGGGACGGCCGCCTCGTCGGAGACCAAGGCCAGCGCCCACGCCTGCGGGGCGAGCCGCAGCGGACCGTCGGGACCACTGCGCTTGACGATCTCGCTTGTCAGCAGCCGGATGACCTCCGAGGGGGGAGGGAGAGTTTCACCGCGAATGATCTCGGCGAGCCGCTCGCGCAACGGTCCCATCGTGCGGTGCACGAGCGCGCCGATGATCTCGTTCTTGCTGGTGAAGTACCGATAGACCGCACCCGCCGACATCTGCGATTCGGCGAACACGTCCTGCATCGAAGTCTCGTGGAACCCCTTCCTGGCGAAGCACAGCTGCGCGGCGTCGAGGATCTGCTGCCTGCGGCGTTCCAGGTGTTCTTCGCTGACTCGGGGCATGGGTCAAAAGTAAAACGAATATCCGTTCTTGACAAGCGAGGTGCCGTGCTGTCACGGTAGAAGCATCAAAAAGAACGAACATTCGCTTTAAGGGGAGAATGCCGACATGACGATCACCCGCCGAGCCGTAGCCCTCGGTCTCGCGGCCACCGCGATCCAGGCGCTGATGCTCATCGCCTTCGCCTGGCCCACCGTCAATATCGCCCCGCGCGACCTGCCGATCGCCGTCGCGGGTCCCGCCTCCGCCCAGATCGCCCAGCAACTGCAGCAGCGTGACCCCGGCGCCTTCGAGATCACCACCCTCGCCGACGCGTCCGCGGCGCGAAACGCGCTGGCCGACAGGGAAATCTACGGCGCGATCGTCACCGGCAACGGCGCACCGCAGGTCATGGTTGCTTCCGCCGCCGCACCCGCCGTCGCCCAGCAACTCACCGCCGTCGCCCAACAGCTCAGCGGCGTCCCCGCCGTCGCGGTCCAAGACGTGATCGCCACCGACCCCGACGACCCCCGCGGCGCCGGCTTCGGCTCGATGGTCCTACCCCTGGTCATGTCCGGCATCGCCGCGGGCGTCCTGCTCACCCTTTTGATCCCGTCCCTCAGCGCCCGCCTCGCAGGCCTGACCACCTTCGCCATCGCAGGTGGGCTCCTCAGCACCCTCGTCTTCCACACCTGGCTCTCGATCCTGCCCGGCTCCTACCTCGAACTGGCCGCCATCGCCGGCCTCGCCTCCTTCGCGGTCGCCGCGACAATCGTCGGCCTGGCCGCCGCCATCGGCCGCCCTGGCATCGGCCTTGGCGCCCTCACCATGCTGCTGATCGGCAACCCGTTCTCCGCCGCCACCTCAGCCCCCGAACTCCTGCCCCAGCCCTGGGGAACCATCGGCCAACTCCTCCCGCCCGGCGCGGCGACTTCCCTCCTTCGCTCCGTCGCCTACTTCGACGGCGCGGGCGCGGTCGGGCCGCTGACAGTGCTGCTGGTGTGGGCTGTGTCGGGAGTGGCTCTGCTCGGCCTCGGCGCACTGCGGACGCCCAAGGCCGCTGCCCCCGCTGCCCCCGCTGCCGCAGCCGGACAGGTGGCGGTACCCGCCTGAGAGGCCGCGACGTCACATGGCCGGGTCTGGACTGCGTACGTCGGCGTCCAGGCCCAGTCGTGTGTGGTCGGCAACTACGGTGGGCGCGTGAGCGGGCCTTGCCCGGACGCAATTGGGGGACAGGGCGGCGCGGACCCCTTCGTCGGTGATGCGGGGGTGTCGAACGGCCGCGAGCTGGTGGGCGCCGATCTCGACGGGATGGAACAGCCCCGTGCGCACCAACCACAGCGCGGCCCACACCACCTCGTCCTCGGTGATCGGCTCGCCGCGCCAGCGAACCGACGTCGCGACAGTGAATGCTCCGAGCAGCGGCGCCGGGTTGCCGGAAATGTCTTCGTTGTAGGCCCACTTCAGCACCGCTTCGCGCACTGCCCACTGACGGTCGGCGTAGCCGGGCATCGTTCTCGCAGCACTGCTCAACCGCAGCCTTCCCGACCTGTCCATGTCACTCCTCGTTTTCGATCCAGTAGCTGGTGACCCAGCCATCGGCGGACCAAGGGCCCGACCGGTCGCTCCGGTCGGGCCCGCACAGCACGAGTTGTCAGTCCTGCTCGGCACGCTGACGTGCCTCGTTGGCGGCTACCTCGGCTCGGGCCTTCTCGGCTTCGGCTTCCTTCTGCGCGACCTCACGCTCGGAAGCTGCTTTGTCCCGCTGTGCCTTGCCTTCACGCAGCAGCGAGTCGTCGCCGACGGCAGCGCCCGCGACCTCCTTGGCCTTGCCCTTCACGGCATCCGCGACGCCCTTGACTCCGGCCTCGACTCCACTGTCCTTATCCGACACGGCGTTCCCCTTCCGATAGGCCTTGTGGTTGTCCCTGCGTGACTGCGACGGCACACAGGGAGGTGGCAGCCCTTCGACTGCCGTTTACAAGATAAACACATCTTCGTTTATCTTGTAAACGGAAGTGACCGCTCTCATTTTCCCGGGCCTGCCGGATCTGGTCGAACAACACCGGTATTCTGTGATCATGGTGGCGTGCTGGAAGACCAGGGCCCGAGGATTTTGACAGGAGCTCTGCCCTGAGCGAGGACACGATCGATTCGGGCGCTGAGCTGCGCGACAAAGGTCAGCGGGAGGCAGGCAGCCGACGCCCCCCGCGCCTCGACCGCGCCCTGATTCTGGAATCAGCGATCGCGCTGATCGACGAGGAAGGCTTGGGCCATCTCACGATGCGCCGTCTAGGGTCCTGGCTCGGCGTCGAAGCCATGGCTCTGTACCGGTACGTTTCCGGCCGCGACGACCTGTTGGCCGGCATCGTCGACCACCTCGTCGACCAGCTCTACGACCAGAACCTGATGGAACCCGACGGCCAGGGCGGCGGCTGGCAGGGCTATCTGCAGCGTTTGGCGCACGGCGTGCGCCGGGTCGCGCTGCAACACCCCGAGGTGTTCCCGCTGATGGCGTCGAGCCCACC
Source organism: Nocardia sp. A7 (assembly GCF_046549215.1). Classification (NCBI taxonomy): domain Bacteria; kingdom Bacillati; phylum Actinomycetota; class Actinomycetes; order Mycobacteriales; family Nocardiaceae; genus Nocardia; species Nocardia sp. A7. The sequence goes on from NZ_JAJPWE010000004.1 coordinate 479,420, forward strand.
CCAAGCCCCGTGGCTGTGCCCGCCACTGCGCAGCCTGAACTGGATGGAATCCTTTCTGGGAACCATGGTGAACTACGGTTTCGACGACCGCCAAGCCGTCCAGGTCTACCGCTCCTTCGCCACTTTCCTCCTCGGTCACCTCCTGCTCGAGGTCGCCACCAGGGGTGTCGACCTGAGCCCGATCACCACCAGCGAACCAGGCCGACACGAATCCGCGAACCTGGCCGACTACCCCCACGTGTACCGCCTGCAAAGCCACCTCTCGACCAACCGCGCAGCCGACGAATTCGAAGAATCCCTCGAAGCCCTCCTCGACCGCCTCGGCTCACTACGCCGCTCCCACTAGCTGGTTCGCCCCGCTCGCTTCGTGGCTACGGGATGGCGTCCGTCAGCTCGTAGGAAGTGCTGCGTCCGCTCGAGTCGGAGCGGCGTAGGACTCCGAGGTCGAGCAGTTCGTTGATGTCGCGGAGGGCTGAGGCCTGGGAGGTTTTGGTGATGGTCGACCATTTTCGGGTTGTCAGTTTTCCGTTGAAGCCGTCCAGGATTCGGTTGAGCATGTCGATCTGGCGGGGGTTCATCGGTGTTCCGTGCCAGGTACGCCAGAAGCGGGATTTTGCCAGGGCGGCGTCGATGGTGTTGTCAGCGTTGTCGATTGACTGGTGTAGGGCGTCGAGGAACCACAGGAGCCAAAGGGTGACATCGAGGTCGCCTCGTTGGGTGCTTTCGAGGACGGCGTAGTAGTTCTTGCGGTCGCGCTGGATCTGGGCGGACAGGCTGTAGAAGCGTAGGGGGCTGTGTTCGGAGCGGGCGAGGGCGAGATCGCCTATGGCGCGGGCGATTCGGCCGTTTCCGTCATCGAAGGGGTGGATAGTTACGAACCAGAGGTGGGCCAGGCCTGCTTTGAGTACTGCTGGTTCGGGCGTTTCCGCGTCCAGCCAATGCAGGAAATGGCGCATGTCGTCGTCGAGGCGGGCGGCGGGCGGTGTCTCGAAGTGGACTTGCTGTCGGCCGTAGGGTCCGGAGATAACCTCCATCGGGCCTGTCTCGTCGGTGCGCCACCCGCCCACGCGAATTCGCGAGATGCCGGAGTATCCCGTCGGAAAGAGTCCGGCGTGCCAGCCGAACAGGCGCTCTGCTGTGACCGGATGGTCGTGATGACGGGTGGCGTCGAGAATCATGTCGACCACGCCGTCGACCCGGCGGTCGGACGGAGTCGTTGCTCCGATATCCACGCCGAGCCTCCGGGCGATGGACGATCGGACCGATGCAGCGTCGAGCAACTCGCCTTCGATGGCGCTCGATTTCACGACGTCGGAGGTGAGCGCTTCCAGGCCTGCACGTTCCTGCGCGGCGTCGTCGGCATGCGCGAGTCGACCGTGCAGGCGCCCCTGTGCGAGTGCGACCGCTGCGGTCGGTTTGGCGAGCAACGCGGCGTCAAAGGTGAAGTGTGGCCACTCGGCCGCTTCCCAGATGTACCTCCTGCTCGCCATGCAGCGATTCTACGCCCTATTCGCTGCACAATATAAAGCGAATAGGGCCGTAATCGCTGCGAATCTCAGGCAGGAAATTCTTGGTGGTAGCGCTGGGCTCGGGTGAGCATGCGGTGGATGCCGGCGATCATGCGGTCGGTGGGGAGGGGTTCGGCGATGATGGGGTCGCCGGTTTTTACGTAGTAGCGGCCGTCGGGGTAGTCCATCCACCAGAAGGTGCGGGCGGGGGTGGGGCGGGAGTCCAGAGCGGGGCCGGAGAGGGCGGAGATCTCGCCGAAGGCTTGGCGGGGGCGGTGGAAGATGCGGTTCAGTTGGTCGGCGGAGCTGAGGCGGCCTGCTCGGTATTCGAAGTGGTCTTCTTCGGCAGCCAACTGGTCGCGACGGACCTCGACCGGGGGTTTCGTGCCGGGTTTGGTGCGGGGGAGGGCTGCGACCGTCAGGGCGGCTACCTGGGCGGGGGTGCAGTAGGTCAGTGTGACGTTGGCGCCGGTGTCCTCGTCCGCGCCCGGTGCTTGGGTGAGGGTGGCGCCTGTCTCGCCGCGGACCGCGCCGTGGAAGCGGATGATGGTCGAATTGTCTTGACCTACATAGCCTTTGGATTCGACTCTGGCTTCGGGGTCGAGCAGGACGGCGATGGCGCGTTCGATCGCCGGATCATATTTTCCGAGCAGGCGTCCCACGGCTTCCTCGCGATGCCGCTTCAGTTCATCGAATTCGACTATGTCGGTGCGGTATTGGAGGGGGTAGGGGAGACGGTCGCGCCCGTAGCCGGACCAGAGGATGTCGAATTCGATCCCGGTGAATTCAGCTCGGTGCACTGTCGTTGTCTCCGCCGATCACTGGGGGTACGGTCCGGATCTCGTTCGTGCCGAGCAGGAGCTCGCCGTTCTCCTGGGTGATCAGGTACTCGGGGATGCCTTTGGTGCGTTCGTCATCCGAGCCGCCCCGAGCGCCCGGCGCGCCCATGCCGCCCATTCCCGCGGCGCCGCGACCACTGCCGGCAGCCGTGCCCGCGCGAGTGCCCGCGGCTGCTGCTGCGGCCGGACTGCCCGGTGTGCTCTTTCCCGGGGTAGCGGGGCTGCCCGCGGAGCCACCGCGGCCACCGTTGGCGCCGACGCCCCCACCAGTGGAGCCGCCTCGGCCTCCTGTGGCCCCGCCGCCGGGTCGACCCGTGCTCGGAGTGCCGACGCCGGGGGTGGTCGCCGTCGGAGTTCCCGCGGTGGGGGTCGAGGTGGTCGGTGTGCTTGATTGCGGTGCAGCAGTGGAGCTTTGCGGCGTAGTCGATGCGGCCTCGGTGGATTGTGGGGTGGTCGAGGCTGGTTCGGAGTTCGGTTCCTCGGTGGTTGTGTCGGCGTCTGGCTCGCCGGTCGACGGGTTCCCGGTCGTTGCACCACCGGTCGAATCACCTTGGGCGCCATCGGTATTCGTATCGCCGTTGCTGCCAGGGCCGCCGCCGTCGCCGTTGTCACTGGCGATCGTCGGTGCGGTGGGCAGAAAGGGGACGCCGACGTCGGTTTGGTCCGCTACCTGGCTGTAGACGGACCGCAGGATCCGGCGTGCCTCCTGGGTGGCCTCTTCGCGGTTGTGGTCGTCGACCTTCATCACGCCGTCGGCGGGCAGCGACTTGCCGGTGACGTTGGTGCGCTCGGTGAGGCCGGGCATCAACGCTTGGGTCTGCTCGATTCCGGTGCGCATCTCGTTCAGTTTAAGGCTGATCGCGGTGGCGGCCTGGGACAGTGGGATCGATTGCTGCGCATAGTTGTTCACGGCGGCGACCGCTGCGGAAGCTGCCGCGCCTGTCCACCCGCTGTGGCCACCCGCGCCGGTGACTGTGCGTGCGAACTGCTGGTTGAACCCGGTGAACGTGCCCATCAGCGCGCCGCCGATATTCGCCCATGCAGTGACGGCGTCGTCGACGAGTTGCGGTTTCATCGCCGCGACCGCGGCCTGCATCTGCTCGAGCGTCATGCTGTCGTAGTTGTCGGGGGTGGTGATGTGCGGGGGTTGGGTGTCGCCGTCGAAGATCGTGGAGTAGTTGCCCGATCGCTGGCGGTCGTAGATCTTGGCCCGCTCGGTGTTCCACTGCTCCTGCGCGGCGATCACTTTGGCCTTGTAGTCCTCGTAGGTCACAGGTGTTCTCCCGTCGCGGAGATCTTGGCGCCGGTCGCTTCGTCCTGCGCGACGAAGTTCGCAATCGCTTTGGCGACAACCTCTTTCGCTGTCTTCACTGCCTCGATGTGCTTCTTGAGCGCTTCGTCCAACGGGCGGTCACCTTCGGATGCGGTCAGGGAGAACTTTCGTTCCAGCGTCTTGCCCGAGTCGAAGTCGCCGAATCCGGAAATCGCGCTGACAATGGCCACCTGCTCGAAAACCTCTTCGAGACGGTCGAGATGGTCGTCGCACACACGATCGAGGTCCTTGCCGACCTCGGGATCTAGCGAGAGCTCCCCGGCGTTCGCCTGGACGAGTAGATGATTCCACTGAGCGGGGTCGATGCTGAGGTGCACGTGCGATCACTCCCTCAAGCTGCGGGAAGGTATTGGACCAGACCCGCGCTCAGTCGACGAGCCTCAGGACACGGGGGCAACGGGCTGTCCGCGCTGACGCGGTTTTGGAACCTGAACATGACCGACCCAGCCGGGACTTCGACGGCGACGAAGCACGACAGCTCATGGGATGCGCCTGCCTGTCGAAATTCGAGCGCGGCGTGTGAGCCGACAGTCAGCGAGTTGAAGTCCGAAAAGTCAGTTCGCGCGCGGGATTCGGCCAGGGTTTTCTCGGATGACATGACAGCCAAGCTGTACTGCTTGCCCGGATCCATCCAACTGCAGACCTTCCACCCCGTGAAGTCCACCCCAGCGACATCCTTCTTCTTACTCGCCGCGTTCAAGCCCACATCGCCAACAGCCGAATCCGGCAACGAACACGGATCCCACACCTTCGCTTCGGCATCCACCGAAGTAGGACTCGCCGCCACACTCACACCACTCGTCTGCGGACCAGCCGTCCCCTGCTCCCCACCCCCGCACCCCGCGACAGCCAACCCCACCGCCCCGAGCATGCCGAACATCCGAACCGCGCTACCTCGAACCGCCATGCCTTCGTCCCTCCCACAGAACCGGTGCTCGTTCATGATGTCCCCCTCCCGAGATCGTAGTCACGCTGACATGCATCGCGAAAGCTCAAGCCCTACTCCGCCGCACACGGCGAGGACGCGGACATCGAGAATCGCACCTCTTTCTTCGGCCCTACGTTCGTGCTCAGGTGCGATGAGACGGTGTAGCCGTGTGAGTCGCGGAAGAACCGGCTCGCCGGATGGGTGTCCGGTCGCTGGCTGGGTACGAAGGTGAAGCCGCGCGCGGTCATCGCCTCGAGGTTGGCCATCGCACGGTCGATGAACTCCTGGGAGGGGTTCACCTCCTCCATCTCGACGCGAAGCCGCCACGGCGGTCCCTCCGACATCATCGAGTCGTTGGTTCGACAGCCGACGCCGGAATAGGGCAGCGGGGCGCGTTGGATCCTCACCTGTTGCGGCCAGACGAGTTCGAGATTGCGCTCGACAATCGGGCTCGCTTCGGCGACGGTCAGCCCCGTTGTGTCCTTGATCTCCTGGTTGGTCGGACCTTCGTTGATGAAGGCGCCGCATCCGGTCAGCGTTGCGGTGGCAAGCACCGCGAGCGCGGTCACCAACCTCATCTGATGTCGATCTTTTCGCCGAGTTGGGGGTTGTCGGTGACGCGAGGGTTCGCGTACGGGTCCAGGTTCGGGTTGCCGAAGGCGTCCGCGAGGGCCGCGGCGGCGGCGGCCTTCGAGGCATCGAATCCTTCCTTGCCACCGTCGCCGTTGTCGCCCAAACCGATGTCGACGTACTGTGTTTCGATCCCACGCTCGACATAGGCTGTCGCGTCCGATCCATCGATGACTCCGACGATGTTCTCGAACGCTGTCGAGCCCGGGTCGTCCCAGTAGTTGCCGTGCCCGTCGCTTCCGAAGACGACCTCGTTGCGGTGGTCGGTGGATTCGTCGCTGTAATAGCCGGTGTCCAGGCGGGTCACGCCGGGTACCTCATCGGGATCGCCACCGAGAACGTCCGAGGCGTGCGGATTGCCGGGCAGATGAATTCCGCCGGGCACGGTCAGCCCGCCCTCCGGGTAGGACTGCACTACGCCGATCAGATCGCCGGGCGCGGTCATGGAATAGCGCCCGACATTCGGGTTCGGATTGTTCCAACCACCGTCGAACACGCCGGTTCCCGCCGACGAGGCGTGCAGCACGCGGTCGGCCCGAAGGCCCAACTGCTCGGCCGACCCGACGATCGAGCCACCGTAGGAATGTCCTACGTAGGAGACCGGCGTTCCAGGTGCGGTCGCCCCTACTTCGCGGTCGATTTCGCGGCCGAAGTCGACGAGGCGAGGTGCCATGTCAGCGGCGAATTTCGGGCTCGGCGCACCGTCGGAAAGGCTGGTCAGACTCTGCGGGAAGTCGCCCTCCATGTACAGGAAGATCGGTCCGCCCGTCTGATCGGCGAGGTTCCACGCGGCCACGTGATTCGACCCTGAACCGTTGAGATTCGTACTGGTGCCGGGCACATAGACCCCAACCCCGGGCGCACCCGACTTCATATCGCCGATCATCTCGATCATTCGACCGTTGCCCTCGGTGCTGAACATGACGAACTTGCGGTCGACCATATCCAGGCGTGGGGTTGCCTTGTCACCGGTCGCTGCGGGCGCAGTGGCGAGAACGCCCGCACCTTCCGGATTCGGAACGGGCGACAGCATCGCCTCCAGCTGTTCGATCCGGGATTCGTCCCGATTCGGCTTGGCCTTCTCCGATGTCAGCGCATTGCGGACGTTGATCTCGTTGGCCTCGATCCGCATCGCGAACGGCACTCCGTTCAGGTTGCCCAGCTTCTCGGGCGCCGCGATCACCAACTGACGTTGCGCTTCCGGGCTCAAACCGGCCAGGAACGTCGCCCGCTCGTCCGGTGACATCGATGCCAACTGGATTGCCACCGCATCCGGATCCTGGACCGACCCGTCGGCGAGCGTGATGTCGGGTTGACCGTCGCGCATCGCGCCGAGGTCGCCGACGGACTCGCGCAGACGCGCGCCGAACAGATTGTCGAGGCGTTCGATTTCGTCCAACCCACTCAACAGGTTGAGCTGGAAAACCCCTGCGTCGCCTTCTTTTTCGGGATCAGGATGGGTCACATGCCCGTCGGGCGCGACCGTGAAGCCTTGCGCAACTGCGAGGTTCTTCTGTTCCAGCACATAGGTTTTCGAGTGCTTCAGGCCCTGATAGGCGTCTTCGGCATCGTCGGCGACCCGCAGCAGTACCGTGCGAACTTCGTACCCGTGATCGACTTCCTCATCGATGCGCCGTGAGGCCGCGTCCTTGGTCTGCCCGTGCCAGCTACCCGCCGCGGACACCGCCCGCGAGCATTCGTCGACCGAGGCCGAGAGGACGTCGGCGTTGGCGCGGGCGGCTTCGGCGGCGCGGTGCAGGCCCTCGAGATTCCAGGTGTCGAGTTGGGGGATCGTGGGCCGCATCAGCGGGTACCGAGCTTCCCGATTTCGCCCGCGGTCTCCCCATCGCGCGCCTGGATGTCGGCCGAGAACTTGTCGACGAGGTCGGCCAGTGTCGTGTAGCGGGTCGCGATCGAGTCCATCGCCTGCGACGCCGGGTCGGACAACCCGCGCACGGCAGCCAGCACGTCACTACCGTCACCGGTTGCCTCGCCCGAAGCCGCCCAGCTCAGCGCGTCGACTTCGCCTGCCTCTCGACGCCAGGTCGTCGCCATGGTCTTCAACTGGTCGGGTTCGACGCCCAGGGTCGGACTCACGATGTCCCTCCTCCGCTACCGAAGGACTACGCGTCCGTGCGGACCGGTCCCTTCGTGAAGGTTGGACGGGGCGTGCGTAGCGGAGGTTCCATCATGTGATGTGAGTCACACGGATGCGGACTCGGCCTCGGCTCGGCTGTGCACGCACTCGCGGCAGGTGCCGAAGATCTCGAGGGTATGGCTCACCTCGGTGAAGCCGTGATCACTCGCGATCGCCTCGGCCCACGCCTCGACCGTCGGGCCCTCGACCTCGACGGTGCGCCCGCATCGGCGGCAGACCAGGTGGTGATGATGGCCGCTCGAGCACTGGCGGTAGACGGATTCGCCGGTGTCGGTGCGCAGCACGTCGACCATGCTCGCGTCGGCGAGGGACTGCAGGGTGCGGTAGACGGTGGTCAGGCCGATGTTCTCGCCGCGTTTGCGGAGCTCGTCGTGCAGTTCCTGCGCCGAACGGAACTCGTCGATATTGCTGAGCAGGGCCGAGATGGCACTGCGCTGACGGGTGCTGCGAACACCGACTTGCTTCGCGGAGGTGTTGTCTACCAACGGATTACCCTTCTTCGGCATGGGCGACGGCATCGACCACGATATGCGCCAGATGATCGTCGACGAGTTCGTAGAGCACCTCGCGACCCGAGCGTTCACCGTGTACGACGCCCGCCGATTTGAGAATGCGCAGATGCTGGCTGACCAGCGGCTGGGTGACGCCGAGTGCGTCGACCAACTCGTGCACGCAGCGCGGCGACTCACGCAGCTGCAGCACGATGGCGATGCGGACCGGCGCGGCCAGTGCCCGTAACAGCTCGCCCGCGTCCTCGAGTACCGTGCGCGACGGCACGGCGGCGGGAGCAGGGGAGTGGTAAGGGTTGTGCGGGTGCGCGGGCGCGGCCTCGGTGGTCATGAACCAACTCCTTAATGGAAACAGATCCCATTTTGATATGCACAATTGCGCATGTCAAATGACGCGCCGCGCGGACACCTCGGCTGCTGCAAACCCACTGGACGCGTCCCGATACGCTGGACCCACTTACGTACGGTAGGCCGCATCGAACGCTGGTACGACCTACCGAACAATTCCGACTCGCAGTGGATGGAGAAATCTCGCGTGGCACCCAAGTCGAAGGTGGACACCGTTGCCAACCTCGCCAAGCGCCGGGGTCTGGTCTACCCGTGCGGTGAGATCTACGGAGGCACCAAGTCGGCGTGGGACTACGGTCCGCTCGGCGTGGAACTGAAGGACAACATCAAGCGACAGTGGTGGCGGACCATGGTCACCAGCCGCGACGATGTCGTCGGCCTGGACTCCTCGGTGATCCTGCCGCGTCAGGTCTGGGAGGCCTCGGGTCACGTGGCCACCTTCTCCGATCCGCTGGTCGAGTCGCTGCACACGCACAAGCGTTACCGCGCAGACCATCTCATCGAGGCCTACGAGGCCAAGCACGGCCACCCGCCCGCCAACGGCCTGGCCGACATCAACGATCCCGACACCGGCCAGCCCGGCAAGTGGACCGAGCCGCGCAACTTCTCCGGTCTGCTCAAAACCTTCCTCGGCCCGGTCGACGACGAAGAAGGCATGCACTACCTGCGTCCCGAGACGGCGCAGGGCATCTTCGTCAACTTCAAGAACGTGCAGGAAACCGCGCGCAAGAAGCCGCCCTTCGGCATCGCCCAGATCGGCAAGAGCTTCCGCAACGAGATCACGCCGGGCAACTTCATCTTCCGCACGCGTGAGTTCGAGCAGATGGAGATGGAGTTCTTCGTCAAGCCGGGCGAGGACGTCGAGTGGCACAAGTACTGGATCGACACCCGGTTGGCCTGGTACACCGACCTCGGCATCGACCCGGAGAACCTGCGCCTGTTCGAGCACCCGAAGGAAAAGCTGTCGCACTACTCGGCCGGCACCACCGACATCGAGTACCGCTTCCGCTTCCAGGGCGGCGAATGGGGCGAGCTCGAGGGCATCGCCAACCGCACCGACTATGACCTCAAGACGCACTCGGAGCATTCCAACGTCGACCTGAGCTACCGCGATCAGGCCAGCGGTGAGCGCTACACGCCGTATGTCATCGAGCCGGCCGCCGGTCTGACGCGTTCGCTGATGGCGTTCTTGGTCGACGCCTACACCGTCGATCAGGTGCCGACCGCGAAGGGCACGACCGAGGAGCGGATCAGCCTGCGTCTGGATCCGCGCCTCGCGCCGGTCAAGGCCGCGGTGCTGCCACTCTCGCGCAACGCGGACCTGACCCCCAAGGCCAAGGACCTCGCTGCCCAGCTGCGTCGCAACTGGAACGTCGACTTCGACGACGCGGGTGCCATCGGCCGCCGCTACCGTCGTCAGGACGAGATCGGCACGCCGTTCTGCATCACGGTCGACTTCGACACCATCGACGACCAGGCGGTGACCATCCGCGAGCGTGACTCGATGGCCCAGGAGCGCATCGCCCTCGACAAGGTCGAGGCCTACCTCGCAGCCCGCCTGATCGGCGCCTGATCCCCCACCGTTAGCGCCCGCGCCACCTGAGTCGGCACGGGCGCCTACGTGTCGGCGGCTGGACGGTTGATCACCAGGCCTTCAGGGAGACATCGCCCGAGAAGGAAAATCCCTGAGGGCCTGATGATCTTGATCGAGCTACGTTGATCACACTGTGTAGCTGGCGGTTTGCGTTGGGGAGTCGTGTGCCTCACGATTTCGGGGTGTTGTGGGAACCGGAAGACGTGGTGCGGGTGCTCGACCCGTCGGAACAGCGATTCGTGCGGCATGCGACCTTCACCGGACGGTCCGTCACCGTGCTCGGGGAGCTCGACGCGGTCGCGCTCGGGGCGGCGTTCGCCGCCTTGCAGCAGGCCTTTCCGATTCTGGTGTGCCGGATCGTCGAGGACGCCGAGGAGAACGGAATCCTGTTGCGGCCCGGGCACATCGAGGCCGTCGGTGCGTGGGTGAGTTTCGGTGATCCCGACTCGGTCCGGATCCCGACCGAGTCGATGGATCCCGGTGCTCAGCTGGCGTATCTGGATGTGGTTCTCGCCGAGGAGGATCGGGCGCGGATCACGTTGTTCGTCCACCACGGCATCGCCGATGCCGCACATTGTGTGGAACTGTTCGCGCGGTTGTGGGGCTACTACACCGATCACGTGGAAACCGGCGCCATCGCCGCGGGCCCCCGCGAGTACCCGGTGTCACTGGAGTCGCTGCTCGCGCGACGGGGGATCGAGCGCGGTCCGCTGTCGGGTCTCGAGCCGGTGACCCGTTCGCTGGTGGTGGCCGACGCGGTGGGTGTGGTCGAACCGTCCCCGCCTGCGAGTCCGGCGCTGGCCAGGCCTGCCCGCATCCATCTGGACGAGATCGAGACCGCGCGGGTGCTCGAGCGGGCACGGTCGCAGGCGGTGAGCGTGAACGCGCTGGTCACCGCGGCCGTGCTGCGGGCGTTCGCGGCGGTGTACGGGGTGACCAAGCTGGGGTGCGTGTACCCGGTCGACATGCGCAGGCGGCTCGATCCGCCGGTCGCGGCGGAAGCGGGAACCAACCTGTCCGGCCTGGCCGCCTTCGCCACCGAGCTGCCCACCGACGACCTCGTCGATCTGGCCCGGCGCATCGGCACCGGCCTGCACGACGATCTCCGCGCCGGTGTCATCGAACAGTCCGTGCTGCACTTTCCGGACTTCTTCGGTAGCGACCGAATTCATTCCATCGCAGGCCATGTGGCGTTGACCAACACCGGAGCGGTGCCGACGTTCCGAGTCCCGGTGGGGCTGGTCATCGACGACTACGAGATCGTCTACCTCTCGGCGCATCCCCGCCCGTCGACGGGAGCTTCGGCGGCGGCCACCTTCCTCGTCTACACCTACCTCGGTCGGCTGACCATCGCCCGCCTCGGCGGTGGCATCAGCGCCGCCGGGCTGCTTCCCGCCGTGGTCGCCGAGCTCTCCGAGGGGAGCGTTGAGGAAACCGCGGCCACCGCGTAGTCATCCGGCGGCGGATCAGAATCTGCCACCTCGACTTACTCGGCGAGATCCCGACGAGCCACCAAACGATCCCGGCCGGTAGCCGCCGCCGCCATAACCTCCGCGCCGCGAACCGCCGCTCATCGCGCCGCGCATGAGCTCGTTCAGGAGGATTCCGCCCAGCACCGCGCCGGACTGCGAGCCGCCGGACACCGGCTGGCGTGTTTCCCATGCCTGCACACTGGCCTGCGCCTGCTGCATCGCCCGGCCGCCGAGGTCGGCTGCGGTCTGTGCGCTGACGAGTGCGCGTTCGGGGTCGCTGCCGGTGAGTGCGCGGGCTTCGTCGAGATGGCGTTGCGCTTCCGAAAGCCGGGTGCGCGCCTCGGCGTCGACGCCGCCGCGCCGCGTCGTGATGAAGGACGTCGCCGCGTCGATTCGGGCGGCCGCATCGGTGAGGGTGCGATCGAGTCTGCGTCGCAGATCCTCCACGGCCAGTTTGCGATCCGAGGCCGCGGCGATCGCCCGGTCCAGTTCGGCGTCGGCGGTGACCGCGTTGTGGAAAGCGCCGAGAGGATCTGTCTCGGCATTCGTGGTGTTCAGGGCTGCGGTGGCGGCGGCGACTGCGGCGGTGAGGTCCGCGCTACCGAATTCGGTGAGACTCTTGGCCGAGCTGAGGTCTGAACCCAGTTCCTCGAGGGCGGCAGGCAGACCGTCGCGCGCCTGCTGAATATTCGTCGCGGCTTGATCGACGGCACCGAGCAAGGTCCTGGCCTGCCCGATCGCGCCCTCGGCCGCACGGATCGCCGCGACCGCACCACCCTGCTCCCCGACGGGTCGGGTGAGCGCGGTGCGGGCGCTGTCGATGTTGTTCTGGGCGAAGGTGGTTCGTTCCAACGCCATTCGCACGTTGTCGTGGATCGGGGCGATGACCGAAGGCGGGTAGGTCGAATCGAGCCGGACAAGTTCGGCTTCGGCGCCGGGCACGCGTGCGGTGAGCTCGATGATGTCGCGGGTGAGGGCGTCCAGCCGGGCGGGCGCGTCGATGAGCAGATCACGCATCGCGTCGAAATCGGCGACCTGCGTGTCGAGTTCGCGATCGGCCTTACCCGCGGTGGCGAGAAGTTCGATGAGCATGGCGCGCTGCTGATCGGGGGTCTCGGGGATGGCGTCGTCGAGTTGCTGGCGAATGGTGAACGCCTTCGCGGTGGCGGCGCGGGCGGCGTCGAGCGCGGCGCGGAACGGGGTCACCGCGGTGTCGCCGAATTCGCCGGTGGCCAAGGTCAATTCCTCGGCGCTCGTTCGCACGGCATCGTCGATCTCGACCAATCGCTCGCTGGAGAGCGTGTGCAAGGTCGGCAGCGACAGTTTCGCCAAGGCCGCCGAGTCGGTCGGGTCCATCTCGCGCGCGGTGGCCAGTTCGGCACGGTCCCGGTCACCACGGCGCTTGCGCGAGAACAGGATCAGACCACCGGCCACCACGATCACGGCCACGGCGAGCAGGATCAGCACACCCCACGGCACCCCGCCACCACGGATCGCCGAACCGATGCCCTCAGCGGTGTCGACCGCGGCCTGCGCCCACTTCTGTTCTCGCAGAGCGGGTTCCACCGAACCGGCGAGCAGCGAGTCCAGTTCGGCGTCGCTCACCTCCTCGGGCAAGGTGCCGTCGAGCCAGTACCCGCGATCGTCGACCGCCACCGCCAGCAGCAGGTCGCGATCGCTGAAACCGGAGAGGACGGAGGTGCGCTCGGCCCAGTCCTGCGGCGCCATCGACGCGAAGTCGCGCACGTAGATGACCCACAGTTTCACCTGGTGATCGCGGTACAACGTGTCGACCGCGTCGAGCACCTGGCCCTCGTCGGCGGCGCTGAGCACACCGGCGGAGTCGACCACCTGCGGACCCATCCGCGACGGCGGCTCCGCAACGGCACCCGGCGCGCACAGCACGACGAGCGCGGCGATCAGCGCGGGCACCAGGAGCAGGGCCGAACTCTTCCTCGACAGCGGCATGCGTCGAATCTAACGCCCGCGACCGACACGAACACGACATCGCGACGCGTGGCTTCTACGATCGGTGCATGGTCTCAGTCGATCGCCAGTACACCGGTCACGTCACCGCGGGCGCCGCCGCCCAGCAGCGCGATGTCCCCGGCGCCCGGATCGTGAAGATGTCCGTCGGCCCGATGGACAACAACACCTACCTGATCCAGAGCGCCACCACCGGCGCCACCGTGCTGATCGACGCCGCCAACGACGCCGAACGCATCATCGAACTCACCGCCCTCGAGACGCCGGGCCAGGTCGAACAGATCATCACCACCCACCGCCACCCCGACCACTGGCAGGCACTGACCGAAGTCGCCAAGTCCCTCGGCACCCCCACCGCCGCCCACCCCCTGGACGCCGACCACATCCCGGTCCGCCCCGACCGACTCCTGGAAGACGGCGACACCATCGAAGTCGGCGACCTCGTCCTCCACGTCATCCACCTGCGCGGCCACACCCCGGGCTCGATCGCCCTGGCCCTCACCGACAACGCAGACCACACCCACCTCTTCACCGGCGACTCCCTTTTTCCGGGGGGTCTTGGGCGGACAACAAATCCCACCGACTTCGCGACCCTGTTTAGCGACGTGACCAGCAAGATCTTCGATCATTGGGGCGACGACACCGTCGTCTATCCGGGCCACGGTGACGACACCACACTAGGCGCTGAACGTCCCCACCTGACGGAGTGGCGGGACAGAGGATGGTGACGTGGTCGAGTTCGAAGCGGACTACAGTCTAGGAAGAGATAGCTCCATGTCTCGCCATGATCTCGCTTCGCTGAAGGTTCGCGAGTTGCTCATGTTGGAGGTCGCGATCGTGGAAGAACTCCGTCGACGTGGCTTGGTTCGGACCAACAACAAGCCGCTTGGTGACGTCGGCGAGCAGATCGTTCTCCGCGCTCGAGGTGGTGTATTGGAGCCAAATTCCACGAAGTCGCACGACATTACTACACGGGACGCTCAGCGAATCCAGGTGAAAGCAATGGGTGGTCGTGCTGCAACGGGAGGCGCCGCCAAGTTCAGTCCGTTCCGCAGTGTCGCGTACGACACCGCGATCTTCTTGGTATTCGAGAGCGCGCAGTTCGGTATCGCGGAGGCATACGAGGTGCCGTCGGGCCTTATCGCTGAGCACATCCGGTACGTCACTCATGTGAACGGCCGACAGCCAACACTGCGCGAGGTGCGCAAGTTGGGTACGGATGTGAGTGCGGAGATGCGCGCCGCATACGCGAGCATTGACAGCGGCATCGTCTAGCCTCAGCAGGAGTGGTGCGGGAGATGCCGCATGGCGGAAGCGTAATGGGTAATCGTCCGCAAACGGTACACGTCGGCGGTCAGGCCACTGGTCGCGATATGATGCTCGTCATAGGCATCGCTCGAAGAGCTCACTTGGGTGGTGTGTGGCAGCGTCTCGAATTGGGGTACTCGTGGAAATCATTGATTCATTGATGACGCAATATCGCAAAGAGTACGACTTTTACCTAGAGACTGCCCGCATTGCGGAACGACGTTTGAGTGAAGCGCTAAAGGCTGCAGGTATTCGTGGGATGGTTACCAGTCGTGCGAAAGACTTCGCCAGCCTCAAGGAAAAGTGCATCAAGCGTTATGAAACCCGGCAGTATGAATCGTTCGATGACGTACGAAACGATATACCTGACTTGGCTGGAGTCCGTGTTGCGCTGTACTTTCCGGGGGAGCGCGACAGGGTAGACGCAATAATCGTCAGATTGTTTGAGATGCTAGAGGAGCGGATTGAGCATCCGCGGCCATCGGGCGAGTCCGACACGGGCGTTGATAATCCGAATGTTCAATCGAAGCGCTTTCCGGGATATTCTGCGATTCACTATCGGGTTGCGCTTCGGGAGGATGGGCAGGATGGAAATGAGCTTCGGTTCCTTGATGCCCGTATCGAAATTCAGGTGGCGTCGGTGCTCATGCATGGATGGTCTGAGGTCGAGCACGACCTTGTGTATAAGCCAAATGCCCCGCTGTCGCCGCAGGAAGAGCAGCTGATAGATCAACTGAATGGGTTGATACATGCGGGAGAGATCACTCTTGAGCTCCTGCAAAAGGCAGGTCAGCAACGCATTGAGGACGGTGCGCGTAGCTTTGTTACGCACTACGAATTGGCGGCATATCTTCTAAGTTACGTTAGGGGGATACGAAAGGAGGCTGTAACTGAGACTGAGCTCGGTAGAGTGGATGTACTTTTTTCGTTCCTGCAAAGGGTTGAAATATTGACGCCCGATGAGCTCCGGCCCTTCGTTGACGGAATGCACACAAATCTCGACCGCCGTCCAGTTGCTGAGCAAGTCGCCGATGCGATATTCGATGCCCGCCCGGAGTCGATGGATATCTACTTGAGCGAAGTTTATCGTCATTCCGCAAACGCGGATTCAAATGAGGAAATGTTTCGGAACATTTTGGTTGGTCAATTTATGGCAAAATGGATGAAACTTGAGCGTATGGTTGTCGGCGAAGAACGGTCTAGGGTGTCGTTTCCAAGGGCTCTTGACGGTTTACTCTCGCAAGGGCTCCCGGTCTCGGTCGTGGCAAATCTTCAGCGAGCTCGAATGTTTAGAAATGAATTCATGCACGGGCATTTTCGGCAAGAACCGGAATGGCTTGCGAAAGAAAATGCTCTCCTGGATAAAGCTATCTCCGAAGTGGCGCACTATCTCCAAAGTGGGAGCAATCAAACCCCGACTACCTAGCTTGATCTCGCTGGGTGTTGGTCCTCTGCCTTTCGGATCCGATAACTATCTAACAAGTTCGGCGCATGTGGCCATGCTGTGTCGGGCAGAATGGTTGGATGACCGCGTTGCTGCTATCCCGGGATCTGTGCGGCCAATCGGCTGTGCGCCTCGCAAGCGAGAGAGGGTTGCCGACCGAGTACTCGAAGACTGTTGAGTATCTGGAAACCAGGGCCAGTCTTGCTGGCGGCTCTGGTTCGGCATCGAGTAGCGTTCGGCTTGGGAATCTGCAGTTGGTTCTGCGGGAGGGTTACGCGTGCACCGTTGGGCTCCGAAATGGACGAGCCTCTTATAGGTTGGAGGTTTAGGTCATGCCCGTCGCGATTGGGCAGTTTTGGATAGCCGGTTACGGTTCGAGCCCCCAGCGGGGGACTTTGACCTATTTACCGGATGGTTCCAAACCGACGTTGAGAGTAGACGGACCGATCGTCGAGAGCGACTACTTCGGTACCGTAGAGCAGCAGGTTGAGAGTTTCGCTCCGCGAACAATTCTTGGTTGTTTGGAAAGTGGCGACGACGTTACTCTACTATCCGCGCAAGGAAAAAGCGATCCTTTTGGTGGCGCACAGGAATTTTCCGCACGACATTTGGTCATCGGTGTGCACCTTAAGTCCGGAACGGAAAATTCATTCATTGGCATTAGGCTCCTTTTGGGTCCGAAGTCGTGTTGGAGGCATCTCGGAGGCACGGCTCACCAGTTTGAAATGGGCGAGTTGCTGGCAGTTGAGAGTCAGCGTGGCATGTGGCTGGAATTTAATGGGATTGCGCAAACTTCGATCCAGCAGTTGAATATCAACATAAAGCTTGCTGTTCGGGTATTGATTGAGCTCGCGACGACCAGTCGCGCGGCTGGGTCGGCGATCGAATATAGATCAGTTGCCGACGGTCCGTGGTTGCAGGTTTTTACTGCTGAGCGCCGAGATCAGGAATTTGGAGTGTGTCCTGATCCTCTCTCGTTGCGTCGTTTGCTTACGCTGCAGCGATTTGCGTCGTGGATTGAGGCATGTGAGAAGCTAGATGGTTTGGCTTTACCCGTGGGCTCGCTTCCAGATTCGGTTCCAATTGAGTCCCAGGTCCTGACTTATGTCTCGGTCGCTGAGGGTCTGCATCGACGACTTGCGGATCGGCCGAGATTTCCTGGACTAACAGGTGCTAGGATCGCCAAGATTCGGCGTGAAGCGCGAAAAGCTGGAACTGCACAATTCATCGCGGCAGACGATCAGCAAAAGGCTGATATGGATAAGTTCTTCGCTGATGTTTTGAACGAAAAGATCTTCAATCAGTTGCCGTACGGTATTCGCATCGAAGAGCTCCTGAAGTGTGCACAGGAAGCAGTTCCTGATATCGTGAGCACCTACCCGGATTGGCTGAAAGCGGTCAAGGACACTCGCAATAGGTTGGCTCACCAACTCGAATGGCGCGACAGGCTTCAGTCGGACACTGCGCTCGATCGGATGATAGCTGTCAGTACGTCGTTGCGGTGGGTTCTTAGAGTCGTTCTACTTCGTGTGGCAGGATTGGGCGACGACGAGTTGCGAGCTGGAATTCAGAGTAGCGATTTTTATCGATTCTACCTTTCAAATCTGAAACAGCTGTCATCGCTCGACTGACCATGTGCTGACGGAGTAAACTTGCTCGCTCCTCATCGTTCGATGAGCAGGGCGTGCTGCGCGACTAGCGCACGGTGGCGGCGATTCGAGGCGCATCTGTTTGCCGTGTGCTGCGAACGCCCTGCAGGCACAATGAGGTTCATGACTGCCTTCACGCTGTCCCCGGATCGTCGCGACCAGTTGGCCACGCTTCTCGCGGATGAGGTGAGGTTACAGACCGAGTATCCGAAGGTCGCCGAGTACCTCGATACTGCGGCAAGTCTGTCTGGCGGCTCCGATCCGGAGCAGGACAGGCTGCTGGATCTCCGGATGCTTCACTTCCTCGCTGGTGGTGAGACCTCGAATCCGTACTGGGAGATCATCGAGCCGCTTGTCGGCGCCGGGCGAGAGGAAGGCCGCCGGATACCCGGTGGCGATGAGCGAGGCAGCGGACGACTCGGATATGCGCAGACTGTGCTCAGGAGACGTACGCATACGCGGTCCCGTCGCCTGGCACGCTCGCGTGGATCGAGGGAGTCGCCGGCGGGCGCGGAGTATGTGAGATCGGCGCGGGGCGTGGATATTGGGCTGCCATGCTGGCGGGGCGTGGCGTGGATGTGGTCGCGTTTGACTCCGAGCCGCCGGAAGCGTCGACGAATCCGTCGTTTCCCAACGCGCCGGGGCGCCGCGCTGAGTGGTTCCAGGTGGAATAGGAAAAACGCACAACCCCACCGATTTCGACACCCTCCTCACCGACGTCGCCACCAAACTCTTCGACCGCTACCCCGACGACACCGTCGTCTACCCGGGCCACGGCGACGACACCACCCTCGGCGCCGACCGTCCTCATCTCACGGAGTGGCGCGACAGAGGCTGGTGACGTGGTTCACCGGAACGGAATCCGGTGGTGACCGCTGACCGAGCGGTGCGTCGGCCCGACCTGGCAGACTGACGAGGGTGAAGTCGGGTTTCTCGCGAACGACCGCGCCCGCCCCGGATGTCAGGCATCCGCGCGGGCTGGTGTCGACGGTGTCGGTGTGGTTCGTCCGGTTGATCGCCGGGGCCGTGCTGATGGGGGTGGTGCTGGTCGCCGGGACGGCGTTCCGGGTGTGGCAGGTGGCGCGGATCGACGACTACACCCCGGCGAACGCGATCGTGGTGCTCGGCGCGGCGCAGTATTCGGGGACACCGTCCTCGGTTTTCGAGGCGCGGTTGTATCAGGCGTGGCGGCTCTACGAAGCCGGGGTGGCGCCCATGGTGATCACCGTGGGCGGCAAGCAGGAGGGCGACCTCTACACCGAAGCTGCCTCCGGTAAAACGTATTTGGAAGACAAGGGCGTGCCCAGCGAGAACATCCTCGCCGTCGAAACAGGATCCGACACCCTGCGCAGCATCGAGGCCGTGGCATCGGCGATGGGGGAGCGCGATATGTCATCGGCCGTACTCGTGAGCGATCCGTGGCATTCACTGCGAACCAGGACGATGGCTCGCGACGCCGGTCTGGAAGCGTGGAGCGCACCCACCCGCACCGGTCCGGCCGTCTACACGAGGGAGTCGCAATTCCACGGCATCGCCCGCGAAACCGGCGCGCTGCTCTGGTATCAGCTCACTCATTTCTCGGCGGACTTCCCTTATGAGGCGGGACAGTGAGATGACACAGACCTATATCCCGCACGACCAGGAACGCATGGTCCACGAGTCGGGCAAGACGGCATGGCCGGGGGCTGCGGACAAGGGGCATCGCAGTGAGTTCTCCCGCGATCGTGCCCGGGTGCTGCACTCCGCCGCGCTGCGCCGCCTGGCCGACAAGACCCAGGTCATGGGCCCCCGCGAGGGCGACACCCCACGCACCCGCCTCACCCACTCGCTCGAAGTGGCCCAGATCGGGCGCAGCATCGCCGACGGTGTCGGCGCCGACCCCGACCTCGTCGACCTGGCCGGCCTGGCCCACGACATCGGCCACCCGCCCTACGGTCACAACGGCGAACGCGCCCTCGACGAATTCGCCGACGCCTACGGCGGTTTCGAAGGCAACGCGCAGAACCTGCGCATCCTGACCCGCCTCGAACCCAAGATCCTCGACGCCGACGGCGAAAGCTTCGGGCTCAACCTGACCCGCGCGGCGTTGGACGCGACCCTCAAATACCCTTGGGGCAGAAGCGGTTCCGGCACCAAGTTCGGCGCCTACGATGACGATCTCGAGCGCCTGGCCTGGGTGCGCAAAGACGCGCCCGACCGCAAGCAGAGCCTGGAATGCCAGATCATGGACTGGTCCGACGACGTCGCCTACTCGGTGCACGACGTGGAGGACGGCGTGATCGTCGGCCGCATCGACCTGCGCGCCCTCGCCGACCCGGCCGAACAGGCCGCGCT
This sequence comes from Nocardia sp. A7, assembly GCF_046549215.1. Lineage (NCBI taxonomy): Bacteria > Bacillati > Actinomycetota > Actinomycetes > Mycobacteriales > Nocardiaceae > Nocardia > Nocardia sp. A7. Next base: position 499,460 of record NZ_JAJPWE010000004.1, read on the forward strand.
CGCCGAACAGGGCCACGGCCAGCACCCCGACCAGTCGATCGAAGCGCTCGCCGCCGCCGCGCAACGGCTCTCCGAACTCGACATCGTGGCCGACGCCGCCGACTACGACGGCAGCTTCACCAGCTCGGTGGCCTTGAAACGGCTCACCAGCGAACTGGTCGGCCGCTTCGCCACGGCCGCGATCTCGGCCACCCACGAGCGCTACGGCGAAGGCCCGCTCATCCGCTACGAGGCCGACCTGATCGTGCCGCCGATCGTCGCGGCCGAGGTCGCCGTCCTCAAGACCGTGGCGCTGCGCTACGTGCGCTCCGACCCCGGCCACCTCGCCCGTCAGCAGACCCAGCGCGACCGCGTGCAGGCCGTCGCCGACCGCCTGCTCACCACCGCGCCCGCCCACCTCGACGATCAACTGCTGCCCTGGTTCAACGCCGCCACCACCGAGGTCGCTCGCGTGCGCGTGGTGATCGACCAGATCGCCTCCTACACCGAGAGCCGCTTCGAACGCGTCGCCGCCTCGCTGGACTGCCGCTGAGTAGACCCGACTAGACTCGCTCACTGTGGCCGGACGAATCCCAGATCGCGATATCGCGGCGATCCGTGAACGTGTCCGGATCGAAGATGTAGTCGGTGAGTACGTGGCGCTCAAGCGCGCGGGCGCCGACTCGATCAAAGGTCTGTGCCCGTTCCACGACGAGAAATCACCGTCGTTTCATGTGCGACCCAACCACGGGCTGTTCCACTGCTTCGGTTGCGGCGAGGGCGGCGACGTCTACAAGTTCCTGCAGCAGATGGAACACATCGGGTTCGTCGAGGCCGTCGAGCAGATTGCCGACCGCGTCGGTTACCAGATCAACTACGAGGGTGGCGGCACCTCGGTGCAGCGCGACCGTGGCACCCGCTCACGGCTGGTCGCCGCCAACGCCGCCGCGCAGGAGTTCTACGCGGCACTGCTGCACGAACCCGAAGCCGAGGCCGCGCGCAAGTATCTGACCGATCGCAACTTCGACAAGGCCTCCTGGCAGCAGTTCGGATGCGGGTACGCGCCTGCGGGCTGGGACGGCCTGACAAAACACTTGCAGCGCTTGGGTTTCGAGTTCAAGGAGCTGGAAGCGGCCGGTTTGTCCAAGCAGGGCAAGCGCGGTCCGATCGACCGGTTCCATCGGCGCCTGCTGTGGCCGATCCGCAATCTCGGCGGTGAGGTGATCGGGTTCGGCGCGCGCAAGCTGTTCGACGACGACACCATGCCCGGCAAGTACGTGAACACCCCGGAGACGTTGCTGTACAAGAAGTCTCAGGTGCTGTTCGGTCTCGATCATGCCAAGCGCGACATCTCCAAGGGCCATCAGGCAGTGGTCGTCGAGGGCTACACCGACGTCATGGCCATGCACCTGGCCGGCGTGAAAACCGCGGTGGCGTCCTGCGGTACCGCTTTCGGTGAAGAACACATGCAAGTACTGCGCAGGCTGCTGATGGACGACAACTTCTGGCGCGGCGAGATCATCTACACCTTCGACGGTGACGCGGCCGGGCAGGCCGCGGCGTTGAAGGCGTTCAGCGGCGATCAGCGGCTGGCCGGACAGACCTACATCGCTGTCGCGCCCGACGGTCAGGACCCGTGTGAGTTGCGTCAGCACTCCGGTGACAGCGCCGTGCGTGATCTGGTGGCACGACGAACCCCGCTGTACGAGTTCGTGATTCGAGGCCTGCTCGCCGAACACAATCTCGACGACGTCGAGGGCCGTGTCGAGGCGTTGCGTCGTACGGTGCCCGTGGTGGCGCAGATCAAGGACAACGCCACCCGCAAGGGGTACGCCACCAAGCTGGCCGGCTGGGTCGGCTGGGACGACATCCAACTGGTCGTCCGCCGGGTCGGTGAGGAAGCGAAGAAGAACCGGACGGGCGGTAGCTCTACGCCTGCGCTGAAGTCCGGCGCCGCGGCGCTTCCCGCGCCACGCGTCGAGGAAAGCTCCTCGGTGCGGCCTGCGCCGAACGATCCGGTGCTCTACGCCCAACGCCAATCCCTCAGCGCCGCACTGCAATACCCTGGCATCGCGGGTGTTTCCTTCGACGCGATCGACACCGCCGCCTTCACCCACCCCGCCTATGTGGCCGTGCGCATCATGATCGCCCAAGCGGGCGGCACCGCGGCTGGGCTCAGCGGTGCGGAATGGGTCGCCGCGGTGGCCGACCACACCGACGACCTGATGATCCGCGCCCTGGTCTCCGAGCTGGCCAACGAGCAGCTCCCGGTGCGTACCCAGAACGACACTCCACGCTTCATCACCGGCATCCTCGCCCGCACCCAGGAAGCCTGGGTGGGCCGCCAGATCGCCGAGCTCAAATCGAAGTTGCAGCGACTTTCGGCCAGCGAGGAGCCCGAAACCTACATGACGCTGTTCGGCGACCTGGTGGCGTTGGAGCAATACCGCAAGAGCCTCGCGGCTCAGGCGATGGGCAACGAGGGCTACGCGGCCGGCGCCTGACAACGGACTTGCGGGTCACGGCTTGGTGGCTTCGGTGAGCTCTGGAAGCAGGCGAGGGGAGACAAGTCGCCTGGATCGCAGCCAAGACCTTCCGCAAGACCGTCGCCACGATGATCGCGACCGTGCAAGTCCGGAGGTGTAGCCCGCCAACTCGGCCACGCAGGCGATGCGGTGACCCGCCGCTTCTACATCGATCAACCGACGCAGGCACCCGACTTCACCGCCACTTTGGAGCGACTGAAACTGTGAAAAGATGTGTTTTCGTGTAGTGAGGGGTCGGAATAGTCAAAAACCAGGGTCAAACGATGACGTTTGCCCTGGCTGATGCTCCCCCATCTGGACTCGAACCAGAAACCTGCCGTTTGAATTCCGTTGTGCCCCAACATTTCTCATCGATCCCCAATAGGGCCGATCACCTGCGGATTTGTCGTTGAAGGTGTTCCTACTGTATCCCAACCGTTCCCGCTACTTCCCGTTGAATCCGTGTTGTTTCCGTGTTGTGGGTCGAGTCAGCCTGTGTCGAACAGCCATGTCGAGTGGCACACCTGCGAGCCTCGAGCCAGGGCGGCCAACCTGACATCTACTCGTGAAGCAGCCCGTGCTCGAGTCACCGACCTGTGGTCTAGGACAGGATAGGGATAGGGAAGCGACGCTCAGATTCCTGGCCGAGTCGCGCGACGTCGGCGTGTTCCCTTCACGGAAGGAATGGATGGCATTGACTTCGCCCCAATGAAAGGAAAGCCGGTCAACGAAAATGTCAGAATGTGATAGAACAATTCAGGAGGAAATATCCTGGAGTAGAGGTGAGTATGACCTATGGCGCGTGACGATAGTAACCACGACATAGAGACGTTCAGTCGTGAGTTGATAGAGTCTGGATTTGCAACGAGCGACTCGATCATAGGGTGCGACTCGGCAGAGATCGCACAGGTATATTCCGTCGCACCCGATGGCTTTCCTGTCCCCGATGAGTATCAGGCGTTTCTTGAATATATGGGAAAGGAGGCTGGCACGCTCTTTAAAGGAACTGACCTATTCGTTCCGCGGATGCTCGATGCCATCGAGGCGGCCGAAGACGTCGCTGGCAAGGGATTAACGTTGGATGGCCAGTTTTTCTTCGGTCATCACCAAGGCTATAAAGTGTATTTCTTTAAGCGCGGATCTGGTGCAGTCTATGCCTACCAGGAGGGTTTTTCCGAGGATCAAAAGCTTGCAGATGAGTTCATTGAATTCCTTCGGCAGTCCTGGCGTATCCAGCAGAAGACTCGCGAATCCACGGAAGCGATGCGTAGGCAGAGGAATCCGATGTAGGGGTGTCAGCCCGACATTTTACCGAGGACCGTGCGAGAACTAGATCAAGGCCGGGTGCAGGCGTGGTCGCGATTGAACGAGCCGGCGCTTCCGGTGCCGGTGGGGAGGTTGCGGGTGGCGTCTGCGTGTGCCTCCCCTGGGGTCGACCCTTTACCGAAGCCCACGATCGGGAACCCTGCGACGATCGCGAGCGGACTCGTCACGACTGCACCGCAGCCGTTCGCGAACGTCACCATCATCCGGCAGTCGATGATGCCTTGACCCTTGCATGCTCGGTCGGCGGCTTGAATGGCGTCGGCTTCCGTCGGGTGGTTGACCGAAAACGCGTAGACGTTGCCCCACACGCTGAGGGAAACGGCGCCCCAGTTGACCGGGTCGGCGGCGGCGGGCGGTGCCGCGAGGACGGCAGCGGCGCTCACCGAGAGCGCGGCGGCCGCAAAGGACTTGTTGAACATGTGGTGTGTGCTTCCTCTGCGCGCCGACTAGGTGCGGCGATCGCATGGAAGATACCGCAGCGCATGGACGCGAGGTCGCCCCAAAAGTCTTGGGGTCACGGCAAAGACCGTCACGAACTGCGGCGTTCGTGGCGGATCTGCCGAAACCGATCTAATCACCCTTGGTTGCGCGAGCGGCCTCGTCGGCGGCCATCGCCTCGCGCAGCGACTTCGGACGCATGTCTGTCCAGTTCTTCTCGACGTAATGGAGGCCAGATCGGCGCGCGGGCGATGATCCAGACCGCCGAGGCCACCGGGGTGACGAACTTGTCCATCGACCAGGTTCTGCCAGTGCGCCGTCCGGGTACCGAGATCCCGGGCTGGTGCCTGCTGCCTGTTTTGCCGATCAGCAGGTAGATGAAAGATTCTGTCCCGCAGCGAGAAAGGGACTGCTGGATGTTGGCGACAACGCCGGAAGCCGACTGGGCCGAGGGCCTCACCGGTCGCCTCGTTGCGCCACGATCCGCCGCGGTGCTACGCACGAGCATGGCAACCCCTGCAATCAAACCTGGCACCGCTGGACGGCCCCACATCCGACAACTCGACGACGGCCGATACGAAGCACGACTGCTGTGCCGTGACAACTTCGGCGGCTACCACAAACCCAAACGCGCCGGCCGAACCAAACGCGAAGCGAACACCAGGCTCCGCGCAGCGGCAGCGCGATGGACCGGCCCCCACGCCGGCAGCAAGACCGTGACCGCGACTACCCGGCTCAGCGACCTCGCCGACATCTGGCTGGCCGAGACCGAACTGCGCGGCCACCTCGCCCGAGGCACGCTGCACCTCTACCAAACCCAACTCGATACCGCGCACGGGCCGACCGCACGACCCGATGCCGTCAAGATCAAACCCACGATCGGCGCACTGACGATCCGCGAAGCGACCGCCGCGCGCATGAACGACTACATGATCCTGCTCATGGAACGCGGATACACCTCCAAGGTCACCCACCAGTGGTGCATCCTCGCCGGCGTGTTCGACACCGCCCGCCGCCACGGGGCGATCGACCACAACCCCATGGACGGCACCCTCAAACCCAGCCGCAAACACGCCGAACCCACCGCACTACCACCCAGCCTTTTCGACGACTTCCTGCGCCACATCGAGAACTGGGCCCACAACCGAACCCCCGACGGCGCCACCACCCACTACTACGGCCCCGCCCACAACACCCGGCTGTATTGGGCAATCCTGCTTCTGACCAACACTGGAGTCCGGCCCACCGAACTACTGGGCCTGCGCGTCATAGACACCGACATCGACAACCCAGTTCCGGGAATCTGGATCCGAGGCAAACTCGAAAACCTCGAAGACGGCCGCGGCTGGCGGTGGCAACCCCGATTGAAGACGGGAACCAAAGGCATACGCCGACTAGCCCTCTCGGCCCGAGGTGTCGAAGCGGTCCACGAACTGCTGGCTTGCCGCGTCGAGTCCCAGGACCACCTCTTGATCCCGAGCCGACACGGAGAAGGCTGGAACCCCAACAACTTCAACAGACTCCTCCGCCGAGCACGAGGAACGAAATTCGCCGCGATCACACCCACCCAGATCCGCCACCGCGTCGCGACCGACATCCGCGATATCTACGGCATCGAAGCCGCCGCCGCACAACTCGGCGACTCACCCCTCGTCGTCGCCCGCTACTACGCCGCCCGAAATGCCGAGGTCGACAACCGCGGTGCACTGGGGAGACCCCCGCCTAGGACACGCCGCCCGCGACCACCGCGAATTCCGCCATCACGGACCCATGACGGACCTCTTCGACCCCCCAACACGAAAAAGCCCCTGACCGACGGAGAATATTCGCTGGTCAGAGGCTATTCACTGCTCCCCCATCTGGACTCGAACCAGAAACCTGCCGTCCAAATGCTTTGAGGCCCAGGATGTTTCAAGGTGTCCCAAGGAGCCCATCGCCTGCGGAGTTAACATTCAATGAGTTCCTGTTGGATCCCACTCGGGCCCGTTGATTCCTGTTGAATCCGTGTTGTTTCTGTGTTGTGGGTCAAGTCGGGGGTGGCGCCGCCGTACGCCGGTGGCACCCTCCGCCACCTCTGCGTGTCAGGGTGAGTTGAGTCCATCGGCACTCAGCAAATCCGGCCCGACGCGGGGCGCGATCGGATCTGCGGCTCCACAACTCACGTGGCGCAGAGGCTGTTCCTTGGGGAAGTGCTCGAGCGAGCCCCTCTCGAACGCGCCCCCGCGGACCATCTGCTGTGTTCCCGAACCGTCCTCCACATCCGAGTCTTTCCTCAAACCTGAGGCCAACCCGCTGCGGACCCATCCTGACGCGACCCTAGAAGGGAATCAGCCCGGTGTAGCTCACCCGCTGCGGATGAAGTTTGTCTTGGTGAGCCACGCACGACCGCACACCGCCGCCCACAGCATTCCCCGGCTGTCGACACGGTAGTGCCGCGCGATCATCAGCAGATGCGGACGTTCGTGAGCGCGCGCCCAGCGGCATAATATGATGTCGGCGATGGACAGAACCAATTGATCTCGTTCACCACCGTTTCTGGCCGCGGATGAGGGACTTGAGGATCCACGTCGCCGTCAGCAAGCCCTTCAGAACGGGCCCGCGATTTCATCTGCCTTGAGGTTGGCTCCGCCAGCACCGTTCTCGACGAGGCAGTCGATAATATCGAGACACCGGTCAATCATTGCCTTCGATGATGCTGCGTTGTAGGTGGCCAGGACGATATTGGTGACTTCGTAGGCTTCTGCCGCGGCGTGTGTGCTGATGTCACCGGCGACGGTACTCCAGTGTTCGAGCCAGTCCTCACACAGCGCCACAACAATGTCCGGTAGCTCCCCCAATCGGCGGCTGAGCCCGGCGAGCACCGACGCGGGTGCCTCGTTGAACATTTTCGTACCCCGGATTTTTTCGAGCAGGTCGGTGTATGCCGGCAGTGGGCCCTCCATGTATTGGACCACCGCCGTGGTATTGTCGCGCACCTCCTTTGACTCGTCGTTCATCAACCTGAGTAGCAGTCCTTGGCCAGGAGATGTATCTGGCTCGTCGACGTCATAGGGCGGCAGGCTGCTCACCAACTGGGTCAGGAAGTCTGCAACGGCGGCTCTGGTATCGGTCTCGGAAAGGAATTCTTCGAGCAGGCCGGAGTCGAACCCTGGCAGGTCGACGTTATCGACGGCGAGCATCGTAGCAATTCGGGCCGCATTGTCGCGCGCGTGGGCGGCTGGTGATGTAGCCATTTTCCGCAGGAAGGCCGCCGTCAACTCTGGGTATTGCTCTCTCATAAGCCACATCAACCCGGAAAGGCGCGGGGCTTCGAACACGGCGGAAGTTGCTGTAGCAAGCCATCTTTCGGCTAGCGCGACAACGAGTTCAGGCGATTCCGCCCATACTATCGTCAGCGCTTGCGGCACGAGTATCCGTACGGCCTCGGACGGGTCTGTTGTTACTTGTTCCAGAAGTGGTCTGACAATAGCCAGCCGCTCGACGCGCGTAACTGATGGAGCGAGAAGAGCCGCAATGGTATTGAGCGCGACACCCCGCGGCTGACTGTAGGCCTGACCGATGAGGTGATCATGTGAGACCTCGCCGTCTGTCCGGTTACGGCCGAGATCGCATATCTGGGTCGGGATTAGGACGATGTCCTCGGGCAGGTCCGGTTGGTCTGCAAGATGATGAATACATCTCGCGATCGCCATGTCGAGATCTGGATCGTGTGGCCGGCCGAATGCGTTGCGGATTGCATCGTAAACCCGAACAATGTTCGCCCCCTGCCGGAGCTCGTCGGTCTGCGGACGAGCTTCCAGTGCGGTTGTAATACCAGCGATGACAGCGATCACCGCTGTCGCGGGCGCGGATGCAGGGAAGTCGATTAGCAGACGAGCGAACCGGGCAGGAGTTTGTTCTGCCGCAGCGCGTAGTACGCGCTTCGTCGCGTCCGCTCGTTCCTCGTTAGTCAGAGTGTCGGGCCAGGCTGCTACCACGGCTAGCCAGTCCGAATCATCGTGTTCGGTAGGAATCGAGACCTCGGCCTGTCGAAAGGAACCGACTCTGAACAGCGGCACGGGTTCGTTCTCAGCCTCACCCACCACCGCGTCGAGGGCATCCAATCGGTGACCAAATACCTCCGGCATCTGATCACCAGTCAGGCGGCGCAGCAGCGACAGCACTACATGCTCTTCATCGGTCAGGCGCGTTCCTGTATCGACCGCTGTTGGGTCACTGTGATCGTCGTGAATGCTGTACGCATCGGCCACGAGGGCGATTGCGCGGTCACGTTGCTCGTCGCTGCCAGCGTTAGCAACACGCCCGACTACTGACCCCCATGCCCATCCAGGTGTGGCTCCTTCGGGGAAACCACGCACGCGAGGATTGGCGATCCACCTTGCGGCGTCATCGATGAGGGTGCCGGTGGCGTTGCTGTACGCGACCGCCAGCAGCCGGTGGGCTGCGAAGGTGTCCAAGTCGGCGAAGCGGTCCAGAATCGGTGCCAGCAGATCCGGATTGCTGCGCGCGGCGGCGGCGACTGCGGTTCGGATGGCGTGGTCGGCTTGGCTCTCCAGCGAATCTGCTGTGGCGAACAGCCGTACATCCCGTCGCAGGCCTTCTGCCGGGTCGATGGTGGACTCGCTGGGTGTCCAGCCGGGCCCGGTGGCAATGCGACGGTAGTCATCGAGCACGAAGTTCGACAGCTGTTGCACGTAGCGTAATGGTGTTTGCTCGGCACACTTTCGCAAGTTCGGGCCGCCGCGCTGGTAACTGGCCCGTGAGCCACGGTTGAGGACTGACTGCTGTATGCCGAAGTGGTCGCTAATGCGCCGTGCCGCGTCGAGCCAAACTGTGACCGCGTCAGCGGCGACGGCTGGGAACCTGTCGATGAAGTTGTCGACGGCATACACCGCGCTGGAGTTGGACAGCCATTGATCGAGTGCGGCCGGCGCTTCGTCTGATTGCCTATTCTGCCTGTCGCCACCGCACTCAAAACTGCAGGCGGCAGCGGTTACTCTTCGAAACAGTTGCAGGAGATCGTTTCCTGTCCCTGTGCCGCCCCCGACGCCGGCGAGATCAGTGAGGCGGGTCAATGCATCAACCCACTCGTCGCCCCGATCGGTCATTTGTGTGATCGGCAGGGCTGCTTGTGCTGCGCGATCCGGGCGAAACCGGGCGGCCTCGACCACCAGGTAGAGCAACTCTTGAGAGGAGAACTTCCGGAAGGCTGCGCGGACTCGGTTGTCGCCCCCTGGTCGGTTCATTCCGCAGTAGATCTCGCATACGACATTGAGCATGCCCTGGTCTGCCATGGCTTCGGCCAGTGGCTTGGTTGCAAGGGTCCGTATCACCTGATTTCGCATTGGGTCCGTCTCGTCGGCCGCGATGGACAAGAGGATTTCGATTTCCTCAACATCAACCTCGCTTTGCGTGCTGAGGAAAGAAAGTACAGCACCGCGAACGTGAGAACGATTGCTACGCGCCAGGACTTGTGCCAAATCCTCGCGATATCTCGGAGGGTCGTCGCGTTCGAGCGCGAGAATTGCACGTACGAGTCCGCGCCGGGAGAGCAACTGTGTAGCTTCGGACAGTACGTCCGCAGCGTTCCGTCCGTCATTGAGGATGGTCAGTGCCGCGAGGTATTCGTAGTAGGTCTCGTGAAAGAACCGTATCCGTCCCTGATCGCGGACGAGTACTCCGTGATGGATCAGCGTATCAACCGAGTCACGTACGGGCGCCAGTTGGTTCAGCGGCAGTGACAGAACACCGCCCTTATGCATTCTCGTCGCGATATCTAGGGTGATTTCAGCAAAACCATTGTTGCCCAGCTTCTCTCGGCATCTGTCGCCTTTCCACTGGTGGAAGCGGTCGAGCAGATTCATCCGCGACCGCGTCGCCATCAGCGAGTCCCGGTCGCTCTCGGAGCTACCTTCGAAGATCTTTATGAACAGGCCGAGGTTCAGGGGGCTTCGGAGCAGCTCCAGTAGCTTCGGGGCAGCCGAGGATACGTCGAGTCCGATGCGATGGAACGCCGAATCTACCTCTGCCATAGTCAGCTCCGACAGTTGGAACTGTCGTGGTTGTTCGGCGCTGCCGGAACCATCCATTCCGACCAACCGGCGCAAGTCGGCGTCAAATGTGAGATCCTCGATTCTGCAACCCATGATCAGCGTCAGATCACCACTGGCGCGCAGGTTTTCGAGCATCTCAGCGACTGCCCGTCGAATTTTGTCACCCCGGCCGGACAGCCTCGACATCGTGTCGACCTGGTCGACAACGAGGACGCCAACCCTGTCCGCTTTCGCGCGTGAGACGACAGCAACCGGTGAGCCACCGAACCCGATGCCCTCTTGTCTGCCCAGTGCCTCAGCAGTCGAGACGGGTGCCGCGTCGTCCAGCCGCATAACGCCCACAACCACGCCCCTGTCGCGGAGGCCGGACACGACTTGCGCCAACACATTGGACTTTCCACTGCCCGGCGTACCGGTCAGCATGATCGCAGACGGTCGGTCGGCTCCGGTCACGACTTCGATGATCTCGGCGGCCTGCTGGCGCGGGATTTCGGCCAGCGACTGCGGTCGCTCCAATTCTGCGTGACGGATATATGCATCGGCAAGTTCGGACAGTCGCCCGGCTAGATCGATCGGGTCCCCACCCCGCGGCCCATGGCCTGCCGCCTTCAATAGATCCCACAATGCTACCGAATCTAATTCGACCGGTGCTGTTTCCTTCAGGCGCTGCCACAGAACCGATACCGCGACACCGGCGTCACCTTCCATCACGTAGGGCAGCAGCTCCATTGTGATTCGCTTCAAAGCCTCGTGCCCGACGACGTTGAAGGACATCAGGCGAAGCCGTTCATGCAACGCTTCCTCGCCGAGCCCCCATTCGAGACACAGTTCGTCGAATGCCGTCCGCTCCTTCTTGTTTAGGTCGCGAAGAAACTCGCCACCAGCGACGCGTTTTGCCTTCTCCGCTAAGCTTCCCAGGACGGAAACCTGCTCAGAGACAAAAACGGCACGCCATCCACCGTCGGTCATTCTCTGAAGCCCGGCCAGGAAGCCAACACTCCGCAATGCGCCAAGAGTCCATGTTGTTTTACGGGACCGCTTGCATTGATGCCCCTCAATAGGTCCATCCGAAGCAGAGCTGAACAGTTTGAATTCGATTGAGTCTTCGCCGGGAGGCTCTACACGCAATGTCGAGAAGGTACCGTTGAGTACCGGTAGGACACCGCGCAGTACGGTCCAATAACCCTCGTAGATATCGGCTAGTTTTGCTCCCAGTCCGCCGCCCGCAGTCGTGGCTCCTGCGGCCGCCGAGGCATCGGCTCCAGACGAAAGCGTGCTGGCTGTATCCGCGTCATTGCCTGTCAAGTGCTCACACCTTTCCGGCATTCCACACCTCTGCATGTACTCTGACAACGCCCTCACGGCCGGACTCCCCACCGTGGGAGAACATACATACTAGTTGACTGTCGTGGGTCGAAACCACGCATTCGGCTGCCGGACCGACCCTGCCCAACGCCGGGCCCCACACGTTGATGGACATGGTTGGATGGCTGTCCCACGTCGGTGAAAGCGCGGCTGTCGACACTGGCATCCACCCACCCGGATGTGGAGGAAGTTCGATGATGGTGGCTTGTCGGTCGAATTGATCGCCGACCTCCGGAGTTGCAGGCTGACTCCCGTCACAGCGACGGCGAACAACGGACAGGCGCCTTCCTCGCTCTCAGCGATGGCTTTGTTGCACCGTCAGTCAGTGGCGTCGTCAATAAGACCGTATGGAGGTACGGCGTGATTGCGGGAGTAGCGCACTACGATGTCTGGGGCAACAAGCTCTGGCGGGCTGTTGTCTACAACGACCAACTGTGCGCCTGCGCCCGGTCCTGCAAGCCATTCTTTGACATGCCGGTAAAAGTTCTCCACCAGGCGTGTATCAGCGAAATCGGGGTCATCTGGATGGGCTCCGTGACCAAGGTTTTTTTGTGGGCTGTCGATAATAAGCAGACCGGGTGCACGGGCGCCCGTTTCATAGGACACTTCCCACAGAGTCAGGTACCACGCCAGGCTTATCAAAACCAACCCGCCGCTACTTGCCGATGTATATGGAAGCCCCCGGACGTAAGGGGTCAGCCGGTCATCAAGCCTAGGCTCGCTGAGTTTCGGGTAGCCGATTGCTGCAAGGATTTCACCGAAGCGAGCAGATAGCTGGCGTACAACGGCAGCTCGATCAGGACGAGCGACCGTAGCGCTACGTTCGGCTCTTAGACGCGCAGCTTGCCCCGCAAGGCGTTCTGCCACCTCTTCGGCTTGGCGAACCCGTTCCCACAAACGCAGTCCCGCAGCCGCTTCCTGCTCTCGAAGCTGTGCGTTCGCGTGTCGGCGGGCAAGATCATCACGAACCGCAAGGTAGGGCGCTGGCGTGTTAACTACTCTGTCGACTGCAGTTGACGCTGCCACTACTGCACGGTCTGCCTTTTCCTGAGCCGATCGAAGCGCAGTTAGATCCTCGTACAATCGATTCCAATAGTCGTTCAATTCATCCAGGCGACGATTCGTTGCCTTGAGCTCCGCCTCAAGTACCGCAGTTGCTCCCTGGTTCGTCGCGCCCGCATCACCGTCGACGTGCGCGTGCTCCGCTTCTGCACTGTGCGATGCATGCGCACCGCCTTCTCCCGGTAGTTCATGCCCGCAGAGGCTGCATGCCCCGTTGACGATGACAGGACTGGCCTCCAATTGGGATAAGCACGCAGGACAGACGCTGACCCGTAGGGGGTCGAAAAGACGCTCCGCCTCTTTGAGGAAAGTCAGCTTCTTCTTGTCGTCAGCGTACTGGCCCCTAAGAGCTGCCAATCTCTCGACCAGGCTCTCGCGATTTCTAACACGCACAGCTGCATCACGTGCGGCGGTCTGTGCCGAGGCCAAGCGTTGACGGAGTTCGGTTATGCCGTCTCCTCGCGTTGTGTAATCGCTGTCGAGTTGGGCAAATTGGGCGCTTATCGTCTGCGCTTCCATTTTTGCTCGTTCTCGATCAGTGTCGAGCACCAGCGACCCTAGGGGATGCTCCTCCTGAACTATGGCGCGAAGAGAACTCGCGGCCCGGTCAGCTTCACGGGCCGCATCTGCCGCGACCTTCAGCCGCGACGCAAGATCGTTGCCATCAGCGTCGTGGACATCAAACATGACATCGATTGTCTGCTGAAGCTTCTGGCGCACAACGAAGTTCGAGTGCTCGAAAAGTAGGTTCTTGCTGTCCAACCGCTCGTTCGGCAGCCACATGACGCGAAACAAGTCACGGATGCTAAGCATCTGGGTGGTCGACTCTGATTTCTTTGGGGACGTCGGAAGTTCAATGTTGTCCAAACCACATGCTGCCAAGATAAATTGGGACAACCCGCGCGGATCCGAGGTGGGTTCGATTGGTAGACGCTGTTCGGACGAATTGTGGAGGCGATCGAATGGAGCTTGCCAGACCGACACAAATTTCGCCGCAGGGCCAGTGGCAGCTCGCTCGATGGTTGCCGGAGTGCCCGCGAGGTTCGCTTCCAAGAGTGCCGAGCGCACAGCTACGAGCACTTCGGGATGTTGCGGATGTTCGTTGTCCCCCAAGCAGTACCGGACAAAATCTATGACGGATGTCTTTCCCGTCTGACTCGGTCCCGCAATGACCGACAGCGGACGCCACGAGTCGCGGTCATCGTTTCGAAAGTCGACGTGATAGGAGCGGCTAGTCGCAGCGAGGCCACCGAGCCGCAGTTCGGCCAGCCGGATACCTCGATTTGGATCACTGGCGGCCATGGCTTCTTCCTCGATTCTGTGCTGTACGCGGTGTGGCCTCTGCGACGTCATCGAAAAGATCGATCAACAACCACGACCTGCCCAACCAGCCTTCTGCGTGCAGGGTCAACTGCCGGTCTGACAGTCGTTTCAATCGACGCAGCACCACTCCCGCAGCCTCTCGATACGCTTCCGCATAGATAGAAGTCAGTCCGGCGGCCAAATCGCTACCCGATTCGGTCAGTCGGTAACCCTGCGAATCGATGCGAACCAGCCCATACGCAACTAGTCGGGCGAGGTCGTGCTGGAGTCTTCGACGCCGGCTGACAAATCGTTGACCTGTCGACACGTATGACAGCTGACGGTCACTAAATCCGGCTAACCGCAAAGCGAGTCGGTCAGAAGCGTCACGATCGTCCTCGCCTGCAGTTACAACAAACGGATTCGCTGAGAAGAAGTCGTAGAACCCCAGTCGATCAATAGTACTGACAGGTGCCCGTTCGGCCTGGGCCGTCTCAAGTAGCAATGTCAGTTGTGCAAGGCGGAACACCTGCGAGTCTTCGGGCCCGCCAGGTACCGCCGCGGACAGCCGATGCGAGCCATCCTGAAGATACATATCTCGCGTGGGTTTGGTCACGATCCGCCTCCGTCCACCGTCCCGGCCAAGAGTTCGCTGGCGACCTCACTCGCGGCTCGTCCTCGGTGAGACCCTGCGATGTCTCGCCAATGCCGCACCCATCCGGCGCGCGAGTCTTCCACGAGACGATGCACAATGCCCTTTCGATGCGCTGGCCTGAGCCGGAGCTCCTCCGGATCGTCGCATCCTGCTGCGGCCAGCAGCACGTCTTCAACTAGCCGGGGCAGGCGGCCATTTGCGTCGGCATCGGAAATACGGGCGTTGTACTCTGTCTCCCATAACGCATGTACCTCAAGGTGTAGCTCTCTTAATGCAGCAATACCAGCTAGGTTGCCTCCTGATGCCAAGTCCCGAGCCAATGCCTCAGCTGCAAAGAACAACCCTCGTGCTGCATCCGTTTCAAGCATGCCAGCTTCCTCTAGCTGACGGACGAAAAGCGCGTCGTTGAATCCGCTGACGTCATCGGGCGTCAAAACTGAGAGGGATGCAGGTGACGTCACTCCATCGACAAAGTACCGCTTGTAGAGGATTTCAGCGTCAGGTTGCATGAGCTGCCGACGTAGTTCTAATCCATTCCACAAGGTAATTTTCACCTTGTTTTCACGGCGCTGGCGAGCCACCCAACCGTCCCACCATTTTTGTTCGGCGGGCGAAAGAATGCAAGGGACGCAAAGTGTCCAGGCGTCTAGGTCGAACCCTTCAGCCCTGGCTTTCTGATTCACCTGCTTAAATGAATCTCGAACTTGCTGGCGTTGATCTTCACCGGTCCAGGAGAGAAAGAACTTCGACTGCCAGACCACGACCGACTGGTCAAGGCGACCGACGTAGGTATCGATGCCCCAGTCTCCTCCGCCGGGCCCACTCACTTCGTTGGCCGCTAGGTAACGAAGCGCGATCAGGTCGGTCACTAGGGTCTGGAAGACCACACGAGCACCTGCCACCGTTCCGGCATTGAACTCAAGTCGACGGAACAACACGTCTGACGTCGGAATCACAGACACCACCACCCCACGTGCATGGCGTAACCATATTCGACGAGGGCGGGATTCGGGCGACTTCTGATGCAGCGCGGCCGGGACGCCCACAGGCGCTTCATCCAACATCAACCGGTTGCAGCACCGCCGGTTTCGCCTGATTTCTGTCCGGTAGCAGCCCATGTTCTCTAGAGAACATGGGCTGCTCAGTCAGATTGTGCGGATCTCGTCCGACGCCAGGCAGCGGGCTTGAAATCCACCTGACCGATGTTCCTGAACGCTCCGACGGATGGCCCCAGCACTGGACGGGCTTCTGCGCCCCGCTGTGCTCGATGCGCCACTCCCGAGGCCTGGTAATGCACATCTGCTGCACCCGACGATCTGTCGGCAGGTGCTACCCGCGCTCTTCCGATTCCACCGACCAGAACGGAACCCAACCATGAGCACCACGCAATCACCCGTCATCACACCGGTCGGTCGGTTACGTCGGCCACCGTTGGACCGTCAAGCCGGTGTGGTCACGACTGTCACCGCGGTGTTGGCCGGAGAACAACAGGTCATGCTCGATGTCGTTGGGGCCGGTGATAGTGAGGCGCGGATCGTGGTCCGCTGGGGTCGAGTAGCGATGACTTTCACTGCGGCCGAGCAGGTTCAGCGGATGTTGGGGTTGTTCGGGTTGGCGCGTCAGGCGATGGTTGGTGTGGTCGAGCGGGTGCGGATGCCGGTGGTGGAGGAGCCGATCTCCGATGTCGCGGTCTTGGCCGCGATCACCTGGACGCACACACCGATCGGGGCTGCGTCGGTGGAGCGGATGTACCACGAGGGGATGCGGCGCACGATCAGCTTCGTCGCGTTGACCATTGGGCCGGTGACGTTCCACATCCTCGATCGTTCTGGTCTCGATAGTGCGATCAAGGCGCTCGTGCGCGCGCATCAGCTATCGGTGACCGTGTACGCAGACGGCCATCGCTTTGCCGACGACCCCAATACCGCGGCGTGGGAACGCAACAATCGGCGAAACCTGAAACCCCTCGGGAACGGCTGGTCGCACCAATGACGGCTCTATCCGACCGCCGATCGAGTCAGCGCTAGCTGGATTCCAGTGCGGTCGATGGCCGACGAGCGCCCGCGGTTGCACAGACCAGGGTCCATGCTCGAAGGGAACCGATGACGGACGCCGATACACCTTGACCTGCCCCACCCTTCGGGTTCCACTTTGACCTGCCCCACCCTTCGGGTTCCACTTCCGGTGGCTAACTGACAGCCTGTACGAAAGGCTGAACACCGTGCCCCGTCCCTATCCTGCCGAGTTCCGTGCCCGCGCGATCGCTCTGGTCCGTGCAGGCAAGCAAGCCAAGCAGACCGCCGTCGAGCTAGGCATTCATCCAGTGACGCTGTCGAAATGGGTCCGCCAAGACGAGATCGATTGCGGCGTGCGTCCAGGCACGTCCTCGACCGAGTCCGTGCAACTGCGGACCGCGCGACGGCGGATCGCCGAACTCGAAAGCGAGTTGGCGATCATCCGCCAGGCCGCGAAGTTCCTCGGCGAGGACAAGCCGCTCCCAAAAGGATCTACCCGGTAGTCGACGCTCTCGTCGTTGCCGGGGCACCCGTGGACCGATGCTGCCGAATTCTGGGAATCACTCGCCAGAACTACTACAAGCACAAACGGACCCCGACCACGCCCACCCAGCTGCGGCGCCAGTGGCTGACCGGGCTGATCCGCGAAGTCCACGTGGCATCACGCGGCACCTACGGATACCGCAGGATCCACGCCGAACTCACCCTCGCCATGAACGTGACCGTCTGCACGCGAACGGTGTCGGTCCTCATGACGTTGGCCGGCATCTACGGGCTGCCCGGACCAGCGCGGGTCAAGCGCCTTCGCGGTGTCGTAACAGCCCACGATCTGGTCAACCGCAAGTTCCACCGACTGGCGCCAAATGAGTTGTGGGTCACCGACATAACGCAACACAGAACGCGAGAAGGGTGGGTCTACTGCGCTGCCGTTCTCGACGCATTCAGCCGTCGGATCGTGGGTTGGTCGATCGATTCCAAGCAGGACGCGACCTTGGTCGTGAACGCCTTGGACATGGCCATCCGCAACCGACGTCCCGACACAGGCGGAATCGTGCATGCCGACCACGGGACCCAGCTCACCTCATGGGTTTTCGGGGAGAAAATCCGTTCCGCGGGGCTGCTGCCTTCGTTCGGCACCGTCGGAGATCGGCTCGATAACGCGATGATGGAAAGCTTCTGGGGCTCCATGCAGATCGAGCTGCTCAACCGAAAGAAGTGGAAGACCCGGATCGAGCTCGCCAACGCGATCTTCGACTACATCGAGATCTTCCACAACCGCCAACGCCGCCACTCCGCGCTCGGGTATTCCACGCCGATCGAGTACGAACTATCCTTCGGCAACGACCCCATCCGCGCTGTCAGTTAGCCACCGCGACTGGAACCTAACTGGTGGGGCAGGTCAGGTTGTCACCTAGCCCTGCAGCAGCCCCTACTTCTTATCTGCCGCCAACACGGGCATGGATCGGGTTCCGAGCGTCTCTGAGCGTGACAAGGCTTGATAGGTCATGAAGTCGGCACAGCGTTTCCGCAGGTTCCCGACTCTTCCCAGGATTTCCCTGTTTCCGCAGGTAGATGACTATCTGGTGGCCCCGAAGCTACCCACCGCTTCCCGGAATCTCCTGTGCAAACCCGTCTGAAAATCGTAGAAAAATCGTAGAAACACCGGCGATGGAAGCTGGTAGCCCGTTGGCCGGGATGGGAGATTGTTGATCGTCGGCACAGTTGAGATTCTGCCTTGACGCCCCGACATTGTCGTTGGCTGGATCGTCAGGGTCCCGAGCCACGACGGTCTAGGCTAATAACGTGAGTACATGAGTAACTCCATGTACTCACGCGGGGCTAGCGTGCGACGGATGTCGTTGTCAACGTTGGCAGCGTCGGGCGTTGTTGGTTCAGTAAGCCGCTGAACAGTGGATACGCCGGAGATATGGCTGGGTTGCCGTTGTGACATCGGTTACTTGCGTTGAGGCGTGTGAGTGGCGTTGGTTGACGTCAGCCATTAAATGACGGGTTTGATGACAAGCCACGACGGTTAGCCAGCAAACCATGCCGCACCTGAGTAATTGGGTGGTGTGCGGTTTCCAAGCGTCCTAGATTGCCCGGCGGAGCCGCAGGCTCAATGCGACAGAACCCCACGATGCGATCGAGATCACGTCGCAGATCCGCGCTTTCGGCGAGGCCAATCGAAGATGGGAACGCAGATGACCTGGGAATATGTTCGGGCTGATTGGTGGTCGAAGCCGACTTCGCCCTAGGTTGAGGGAGCGGGTGTTCATTGTCGGAGGCTGCTTGAACCCCAAACCCGCTGATCGGGAGTGAGCCATTCTCCGTGTTCCCGAGGGTGCCTGCACGTGCCTTCTGTCAGCGTTTTTTCCGTAGCGGCGCTGCCCGGACGTTCCTGATCGTTCTTCAGGATTCCCGGATTAAGCGCCAGCATATCCGCCTGCATAGAGAGAAAAACTACCTCTCGATGATGTGATACGTATCACTCCCCGAGAGGCGGGCAACCCTATGGCAACCATGAGTGCTGCTCCAGCTCCTCCATCCGACGACGGGCGCGCTAGGGTGACGCTGATGTGCAACGTCGGGGCGCGTGTCTCAATCGGCCGATCGCGACTGGTGGTCGGCACGATGAAGAGGGGGTATCGCCGTCGACACGGTGCATTCAAACCACGATCGTTTACCCTGCGCCGCGCCGACCTAATCCACGCCCCATCGACATCGACTAGGGTGCGCGTCCAGCCGCGCCAACCGAGGCGCTGGCCCCTCGTTGATTTGCAAATGCAACGCCATTGGGGACCAGGCGACGTCCTCAAGCTGCGGGCCACTGCACAGACCCGTCAGTTCCCCCGTCTGGTCGGCCCGAACTCGACGACGTGGGCACAGTTGGATAGCTCGGGCTGAGCTAACTATTGCTGAGGTGGCGTTTTGGATTTCCTATTGATCCGGTTCGTTCACTCAAACATAGATGGCGCTGTAGTCTTAGCCGTCGTCCGTCCCGAATGTCGCCCTGAACCAGCTGCCCGTTTGGTCGAAACCCTCGATCTCGTAGTTATCGTATGAGATCGAAATTGTGCAGTCGCTGGATTCAAGTTCTCGGTCCTTCGCGGGGTTCCACCACACAGCGAAAAGCACCGTGCCGTCGCAACGAGCATCTACGTCAGCACGCTGTATGTGACTCTCATCCACGCTCGTAGCCTTGATCGGAGCCGACACGTCTATTTCATAGTTGCCACGGAAACGGAATTCGAACAGCGTTCCTTGCCTGTCCAGGACGACCGAGTCGATCCCAACGTCGATCCTTCCTCGCAGATCGCTGCGTTGCGGTGCATCGATCTCCATGTACTCGTGCAGGGTTTCCATCATCTGCTCAACAAGTTGGTCTTCGAGGTCCCGCATCGGGTCATCCAGCACTAAATCCAGCCTTGCGCCAGCCACATCTTCGAGCACCTGAATGGCCCGTCTTGCGACGTTGTCGAGCAATATGTGAACACGGCAGCAGATCTCCCGGTACTCGAACGCTAGCTCCCTATGGATCACGTAGCCTTCGGCCGCCGCTGGATCCATGAGAGCCAGCTTCTGTATGAGTGATGGCCCGTGGCGGTCGAGTGCCTTCCTTGCTGCTGGATCTCGAATGTTTGCCTCCAATGCGACGAGAAGTGACCTGCTGACTTTTCCTGCCGTAGCAAAGGATTCGACGCTACGCACAATTCGAGCGCGACGCTCTTGGGCCAGATGGAGGTAGGTGGCGAAGATGCCAGTGCGCGTTAGGTCGATGTCGCGCTTTCTGGTATTGCAGGGTCCGCAGATTGGTGCCAGGTTGTAAGGGTCGTGCACGTCGTAGCTGGCACCTTCAGGAGAGGCTAATTGCGTTGCGAGTTCGTTCAACTGCTCTAGGCTGGCGGTCTTGGGCAGAATGTGGTCGACCTCGATGTCGTTGTAGTCCTTTGGCTGGGTACAGAGATAGCACTTCGAACCCCAAGCTTCGTAGATGGCCATACGGAGAACTGAGTTGTCACTGTCTGGCTGGTATCTGGCCATGCGCATGGGGAGACAGTACGTTTCGCACCTTTCGCTCGTCTTCTGGCTGGTCCTGGCGGAGTGTGCAGTGGTACGCGTTTCACCTACGTCGCCGGCAGTAGCAGCCGACATGTGTCGATAAGGCCCGCAGGCCAACGGCGACGCGCGTCAACCATCCCGACCGCCATCGAGTGCTGTGGTCGCTCGCTACCTTCGTCATGCGCCGCGTCGACCGGCTCCGCGCCGACGACATCGACTAGTCCCCTCGTCGGACCTCCGATCGAGGTGGCTAGTGCTGCCCGGCAACGCGCACTGGCAATGCTCTTGGGCGCCAGGCGACGCCATGAAGGGAGGACGTAACCCGGAAACCCACCCGCTTGCCCGCGATGGGAGGGTCGAATGCAACCCACACGACCTCCGAATCGCCTTCGGTCATCACCCGGCTGATCTCGATCCGGTTGGCCGTCGCACTAGCGTCGCGCGTGACATCGAACCGAACGCCAGGCGAGTCGCTAAGCTCGACGACAAGGTGATCAAGGCGGCCTGCGCGTAACCGTATCCGCATCCCCCAGGCGAGGTCGCCCGCCTGGTCGAAGCTTGGTTCATCCCAATCCGGGGCCAACTCCTCATGCCGGCGGTCAGCATCGATCGATGCCATCTGCTTGGCCGCCGTTGCTGAAGCTTCCGCCGATGATGCCTGCTTGCGAGCAAATATCGCGCTCGCCAATGCGATTCCTGCACTGGCGACGGCGACGACAACCCCACCCGCTTCAATCCCGTTTGCGGCAACCCAACCAGCAACCGACGTCATCCCATGACGGTACCGACGTTGGGGGCTCAGCGTCGCCGACAAGCCAACGAGCGCTGACACGAACTGGGCTCTAAAAGATCTTGAGCTGCCGCGGCCTCTCAACGTCCCCAGCAAACGTTGCTCCCGCGTCGATCACCGCCCAGCCCACCACTATCGAGTGATCGAATTCGGGTTGGAGGTTCCGTTCCGCCGAACTGGATATGCCTTTCGCCTGAATGAAGTGCAGCGCCCGAAGACACTGCGGGTGGTCATGGGGTTGCCTTCGGTTGAGGTTGAGTGCAGCGCCCGAAGGTGCTGGGGGCAAGGTAGGCGGCCGTGTGGCGGCAGTCGAACAGGCCTCAATGAAGTGCAGCGCCGAAGGTGCTGCGGGCTGACCGAGGTGACCCGATGACCGGAGCCCTACGAGCCTCAATGAAGTGCAGCGCCCGAAGGTGCTGCGGGTGTTGTGACGGCGGTGCATTCGGGTGATCACCCGGTGCCTCAATGAAGTGCAGCGCCCGAAGGTGCTGCAGGTGGCAGACGATCCGCCCATCGACGACGGCCAGTTCGTCACGCCTCAATGGAGTGCAGCGCCCGAAGGTGCTGCGGGAGGGTCCAGAAACAATACCTGCTGACCAGCACGAACGTGAACTCCTGCGAGCGCTCCGTCCGACACGCTCATGAACTACGTGGCTATGAGCGCGAAAACTGACACCACCTGAGCGCGAACTCGAACACCACTTCGCGATCTTGGTCTGCCGATCGTCAGCGCGAATTTCGACACCACGCAGACCGGAGGAAGGGCCGTTGCGTTGCGGGTCGCCGAGCTGCCGAATCGCCCCTGCACGCGGAGGTCGCCCAGATCGGCAGCGATTGGCGGCCTGCCGCCGCCGGACGGCGAGCGCGCCGGACGAGCAGAGCTAGGGCAGCGGTGTCGAAATTCGCGCTGACAGACATCGAGGCGTCGGCGGTGGTGTCGGGATTCGCGCTCTCGTGGTGTTTACTTTGGCGCTCATAACCATCCATCCCCCCAGCCTCAATGAAGTGCAGGGCTCAGGCGCTGCGGGTGCCCCTGCTCGAGACCGTGATCCATTAACGCGACGAGCTTCAAGGAAGTGGAGCGTCCGAAGTCGCTGAGGGGGCCTGCGCTGGTGTGTCCATCGAGGCCGCCGTTATGGCCTCAATGAAGTGCAGCGACTGAGGCGCTGCGGGTGGGTAACCGCCACCGCGACCGAGCAGTCCGGCGAGCCTCAATGAAGTGCAGCGCCCCAAGGCACTGCGGGACGGGCCATCGAGCACAGGGCCGCGGTAGCGTCCTGGGTGCCTCGATGAAGTGCAGCACCTCAAGGCGCTGCGGGGCCGAGCAGCAGCGGCCGGATCACCTCGCGGCCGGGGCCTCGATGAAGTGCAGCGCCTGAAGGCGATGCGAGCCATCGCCAGCTCCACGACGCGGCGGGTCATCTCTGGGCCTCAATGAAGTGCAGCATCCGAACGTGCTGCTAGCGGCGGGTCAGCGGGGTGCCCTTGGATACAAGCGCGCCTTAATGAAGTGCGGCGCCCGAAGGCACTGCGGGTCGACGACGCCTTGTATCGCCACTCGTCGAGTACGCCTCAATGAAGTGCAGCGACTGAAGGCGCTGCGGGCGGAGCCGACGCAAAGCTGCCGAACCTGGACTACTAGCCTCAACGAAGTCCAGCGCCTGAAGGCGATGCGAGCGTACAACGCGCTGACCACACCGGACCCCGAGACGCTGCCTCGATGAAGTGCAGCACCCGAAGGGCTGCGGGACTGTTCTGGTGGTCGACACCCCGAAGTTGGCGGTCGGCGGTTTCGGGGTGCCGCCGTACGCGGCTGGCTGGCCTCAACGAAGTGCAGCGCCGGACGGCTCTGTGGGCGTGCACCAAGATTCAGGGCCTGACCTTGGCGGGCGCGCCTAAAATGAAGTGCAGCGCCTGAAGGCGCTGCGGGACCGCTGCGGTAGCGACAACACACTCGGTTTCCCAGCCTCAATGAAGTGCAGCGTCTTCAGGCGCTGCGGGCCTCGACCGGCACTGGGTTCTTGATCGCCATGTCGCCTCAATGAATGCGGCGCCCGAAGGCGACGCGGGTTCCGTCACCTGCCAATGTGATCGGAGTCGGCACTCTTCCTCAATGAAGAGCAGCGACAGAAGGCGCTGCGGGCGGATGTGCTCATGACGGGCTGCCTTCGGGAAGTAGGCCTCATGAAGTGCAGCGCCCGAAGCGCTGCGGGCCGCAAAGTACGGCGTCCCGACCGCGGTGATCGCGCCGCCGCCTCAAATGAAATGCAGCTCCCGAAGGCGCTGCGGGTCGTGTCCATCGGTGGTGCCGAGCTGGCGGACCTTGTTGCCTCAATGAAGTGCAGCGTCCGAAGGCGCTGCGGGAGTGTCGACAACCGCGCCAAGGATTCCGTCACGAAGCGTGCCTCAATGAAGTGCAGCGTCCGAAGGCGCTGCGGGTGCACCACGCCCGCCTGGACCTGTTCGTCGAGAAGCCTCAATGAAGTGCGGCGCCCGAAGTCGCTGCAGGTGCTGAGCGGCGCGGACGGTGCCGAGGCTGTCACGCTGCCTCAACGAACTGCAGCGCCCGACGGCGCTGTGGGCCGAGATCATTGCCTCGATCAGGTACGAAAACCAGCCTCAATGAAGTGCAGCGCTTGAAGGCGCTGCGGGGGTGCTGTTCGGGCCGACCGAGTCCCTGATCGGGATGCCTCAATGAAGTGCGGCGCCCGAATACGCTGCGGGACTGTTCTTGTGGTCGACACCCCGAAGTCGGCGGTCGGCGGCTTCGGGATGCCGCCGTACGCGGCTGGCTGGCCTCAATAAAGTGCAGCGCCTGAAGGCGCTGCGGGTCTGGGGTGCGGACTGGGACCGTGCCGATGACATGCAGCCTCAATGAAGTGCAGCGCCCGAAGGCGCTGCGGGCGGTGTGCTGTTCGATCTATTCCAGGACAGCAGCCCAGTCGCCTCAAAGAAGTGCAGCGCCCGAAGGTGCTGCACGGATCGCCCCACAGGGACACGAGCGCGAGCCCACCGGTGCCTCAAAGCACCCGAAGGCGCTGCAGGCGCAGCGGGCGCCGAGTGCACCTCATGGCCGACAAGGCGCCTCAATGAAGTGCGTGTGCCCGAAGGCGCTGCGGGCCGCGATGGCCAGTTCCCGATCGGCGAGCATCCGCACACCTCAATGAAGTGCAGTGCCCAAAGGCGCTGCGGGTGGAGCCGTCAGGAGGTCTCGGTGTGCCGCGTCAGGCCTCAATGAAAGTGCAGCGCCTGAAGGCGATGCGAGACCGTGTCGACGAGGGACTGGACGTGCCCGTGCGCGAGGCCTCAATGAAGTGCAGCGCCCGAAGGCGCTGCGGGGCGGCCCTCGTCGTCGTAGCCCACGACCGCGACGTAGTGGCCTCAATGAAGTGCAGCACCCGAAAGCGCTGCGGGGTTGACCGACGCCCCAGCAGTGACCTGACAGACGAGCCGCAGTGAAGTGCGGCGCCCGAAGGTGCTGCGGGTCCGGGTGAAGGCAGGATTCCACGTCAGCTTGCCTCATGAAGTGCGGCGCCCGAAGCGCTGCCGGCCCGTGGCTGGCGGGCAACACCCGCGCGGCGCGATGTGGTCACCCTAATGAAGTGCAGCGCCCGAAGGCGCGGCGGGCGCGGCGGCCGTGGTCAGCCGCTCCATGTCAGGGTCGCCTCAATGAAGTGCGGCGCCCAAAGGCGCTGCGGGGACAACACGATCGACTACGAGACCACCGACCTCGATCAGCCTCAATAATGTGCAGCGCCCGAAGGTGCTGCGGGTCTCCACCCATTCGATCGACACCTCGCGGCCGAGCAGGCCTCAATGAAGTGCAGCGCCCGAAAGCGCTGCGGGGTTGACCGACGCCCCAGCAGTGACCTGACAGACGAGCCGCAATGAAGTGCAGGCCCGAAGGCGCTGCGGGCGATACCAGACGAAATCCTTGCCGTCCGAGTAGTGGACGCCTCAATGAAGTGCGGCGCCTGAAGCGCTGCGGGCCGCAAGTACGGCGTCCCGACCGCGGTGATCGCGCCGCCGCCTCAATGAAGTGCAGGCCCCGAAGGCGCTGCGGGTCGTGTGGGAATGATCTGCGTTGCAGGTGACCCGTTCTGGCCCCAATGAAGTGCAGCGTCGACAACCGCGGCATGGATTCCGTCACGAAGTGTGCCTCAATGAAGTGCAGCGCCCGAAGGCGCTGCTGGCGCACCGCACGATCCCCACCAGGGTGCCGGTGTTGTCGCCTCAATGAAATGCAGCATCCGAAGGCGCTGCTGGAGGGTCCGGAAACACTACCTGCTGACCAGCACGAACGTGAACCCCTGCGAGCGCTCCGTCCGACATGCTCATGAACTACGTGTTGGACCATCATCCAGGGGCAAGGTATGACGTTGACCAGCGGCTTCGTACCGCGAGGGCTCGCCGGGTTTTGCGGTGTGGGCTAGCTCTCGCATAGGCTCGGGTCGTACAACTCCGAGCCAGATCCCGTGCTCTCGCGCGCACAGCCGATTACTCGTTAGCGGCCCGCATCGAAGTGCAGCGCCCGAAGTCGCTGCGGGCTTCTCAAGTCCTGGTCGGACTCGGGCACCCCCAGCCGGCCTCAATGAAGTGCGGCGCCCGAGGACGCTGCGGGGTGGACGAGGGCCGCTACATCGGCGTGCAGGTCCGCAAGCCTCTATGAAGTGCGGCGCCGAATGCGCTGCGGGTTCGGGCATCGGCACCACATCACCAGGTCGACCGAGGCCTCTATGAAGTGCGGCGCCCGACGGCGCTGCGGGTGACTTTAACGTGAAGGCGCGGTCCGCGCCATCTTGGAAGCTTCTATGAAGTGCGGCGCCCGAAGGCGCTGCGGGCCAGCCGACCATCAGCGCCTCGATGTCGATCAGGTGGCCTCAATGAAGTGCAGCGCTCGAAGGCGCTGCGGGGATCGTCGCGGTGTGCGCACTGACCGGCCGCCGCCCGCCCCAATGAAGAAGCGCCCGAAGGCGCTGCGGGTGATGATGTGCAAGGAGTGCTCCTCGGGCTAGGTGGCGCCTCAATGAAGTGCAGTGTCTGAAGGCGATGCGGGCTTGGCGGGGTCCTTCAGAGCTTCCGGGAGGAGCTTGCCTCAATGAAGTGCAGTGCCTGAAGGCGATGCGGGAGGGTCCCGAAATAGTACCCACTGACCAGCCCGAATGTGAACCCGTGCGAGCGCTCCGTCCGACACGCTCATGAACTACGTGTCAGACCATCTACTAGGGGGAACGGTAAGACGATGACCAGCGGATTCGTGCCCCGAGGGCTCGCCGGATTTTGGGGTGTGGGTTAGTACTCGCGGAGGCTCAAGGTCAGATAACTACGGCGCCAGATTCCGTACTCGCACGCGCATGGTGCTGCGGGGGTAGCCGGGGGATGTGCAGGAAGTTGCGGCCTCAATGATGTGTAGTGCCCGAAGGTGCGGCGGGGGAGATCGCGCACCAGATCGGCCTGCCGCGCAAGCTGCCTCAATGAAGTGTAGCGCCCGAAGGCGCTGCGGGCTGGCCAGTAGTTCGACTCCGGCGCTGGTCTCGGCCAGGCCTCAATGAAGTGCAGCGTCCGAAGGCGCTGCTGGGTTGCGCATCCTGGTAGTCCAGCCGGGGCACCGTTGCCTCAATGAAGTGCACCGCCCGAAGGCGCTGCGGGGGCCCGCGCTGGTGTGTCCGTCGAGGCCGCCGTTGTGGCCTCAATGTAGTGCAGCGCATGAAGGCGCTGCGGGGAAGAAAACGTGCAGGACCGGGATGTTGAGGTCGTCGCCTCAATGAAGTGCGGCGCCTGAAGGCGCTGCGGGCGCAGCTACTACCTCCACGACAGCGGGAAGTCGATGACACCTCAATGAAAGGCAGCGCCGGAAGCCGCTGCGGGTCGCCGACGGTCATACCTAGCGCGAGGGCTAGTCGGAAACCTCAATGAAGTGCAGAGCCTGAAGGCGTTGCGGGCCATAGCCCCTCGTTGCGGGGTCGCGTCCGCCCACATGCCGCCCCAATGAAGTGCAGCGCCCGTAGGCGCTAGCGAGTTCCAGCCGAACCCGCCGTGAGGCAGCCAGCCGCCGCGGTCGCCTCAATGAAGTGCAGCGCTTGAAGGCGCTGCGGGATGACATTGGCGAGGTGGCGGTACCACGCACCGGTGGGGCCTCAATGAAGTGCAGCGCCTGAAGGCGCTGCGGGAACAGGGCACCGTCGCCGCCAACCAAACCGCGCAGATACCTCAATGAAGTGCCGCGCCCGAAGGTGCTATGGGTGGATTGCCGATCTCGGCCATGGACGTCGACCTGGGGGAGCCTCAATGAAGTACAGCGTCCCCGAACGCGCTGCGGGCACAGCCGACGCGATCCACCACGTCGCCCAGCTCTCGCCTCTATGAAGTGCACCGCTGGAAGGCGCTGCGGGAGGGTCAGGAAAGATTACTTGCTGACCAGCACGAACGTGAACTCCTGCCAGCGCTCCGTCCAACACGCTCATGAACTACGTGTTGGACCATCATCCAGGGGCAAGGTATGACGTTGACCAGCGGATTCGTACCGCGAGGGCTCGCCGGGTTTTGCGGTGTGGGCTAGCTCTCACGGAGGCTCAGGGTCAGATGACTCCGAGCTAGATCCCGTGCTCACTCGCACAGCGGACTACTCGGTAGCGCTCCGCATCGAAAGTGCAGCGCCCGAAGGCCCTGCGGGCCAGGCGGGCTGGGCCGGGACACCGGCAGGTGAAAGCTTTGGTGCCTCAATGAAGTGCAGCGCTTGGAAGCGATGCGGGAGGTCGAGCAGCGCCGCGTAGGCGAACCGTATGTCGCCTCGATGAAGTGCAGCGCCCGAAGGCACTGCGGTGTCACCGAACGCAGCTCGGGAGTGATCTCCGAGGTGCCGCCTCAATGAAGTGCAGCGCCCGAAGGCGCAGCGCCCGAAGGCGCTGCGGGCAATGCACAAGCTACGGCACATGTTCGCGACCCGCGCGCCTCCTAATGGCCGACATGGCGACGCACGATGGCGCTGCAGGCCGACATACGGTCGGGTACTCATGTGGTGGCCGCCTGCAGTGGAATCGGTTCCCCGTTCAGTGCGCGCCGTTCGGGTGCGTTATCGCTGCCGAATCTGCCGACCGGGAATCGCACGATCCCCCGAACACCTCTTGCCCGCAACCAGTCTGATGCCGCCGAGCGTTTGACACCATCGGTATCTAGGTCGCTGATACCGGCGACGGCAGCGTCCCTCAGTTGCGCGGACGCGAGAATGGTTCGTACGCGAGGCACCCGCCACCGGCCTTCCCAGACTGGGACATAGAACCATTCGCGGCGTGGCTTGCTCACGGTGAGGTGGCCGCTGGTCACCGCGTTGCCCGTCAATCGCGGTGCGATCGGGAATTGGCCTATGCCCCAGAGCGCGCACCACACCAGGGCGTTGTCGATCGCTCCGGGGGTCGTCATCCCGGTTGCAGAGACGCTGTCGGGGTTCCCGCCGAGTTCATCGATTGCTGATTCGCCGGTGAGCCCTGCGGCCAACAAGCCCGCTTTCCGTGTCGGGAGTTTCTCGCTCAATGGGCGCAGTCGGTTACCCACGAATTCCGACCCGCGGTTGCGGGGTTGCATTTCCAACCTGCTTGCACCCGCGTCCTGGAGCAGGACGCCCTTGAAGTCGCGGTGCCAGTAGCTCGGCTCGCCCAGCGCCGCTAGGTAGCGCAGATCGTCCCAAGCGTGAGATGTGGTGAGCGAGTCCAGGGTCTTCTCACGATCGATTTGGTGCGCTCGCCACGCCTCGGTCGACTTGAAGGGGGTCAATCGGGGACTCATTGTGGCGCGCTTTTCCGGCCCACTTCTCTTATCGACCCACAACCCGCGTTCCGTCAAACACTCGCGGACAGCGCTTTCAACGATTTCTGGAGAGAGGCCTGCGGCTTCGATGCACGGCTTGCCCGATTCCCACCGCAGTGTCACCCCGTCAATCTGGGTGTGCAGGATGTCGCCGAGGCCATAGAAGGCCATGTGGTGGACGAGTATTCGCTGGTCTGCCCCGCTCATACGGAATTTTCCCGGTTTTCCCTCAAGATTGGGCATCAGTGTCCTTCCGCTGACACGCAGCCGTCCGCAGCGCGCAGAACCGCTTCCAGATACGCACACACCCAGACGCCATAGCGACGTTCGGTGCGTTCGATGAGGTCGTCCCAACCGCCCTCATCGAAAAGCATGTTGGCGATTTCGGTTGTGCGCTCGTCAGCGTCGACACCGACGAGTTCGGTTGCGCTGTGGGGAAAGGACGTGCGCCCGTGCCCGTGCGTCGTGCCGATCAGTCGAGCTGTTAGCGCGCGCGATGACGCGATCGCGTCCCACGCGTCGACGACGGAGCGTTGTTCATGCCGCCAGCCTGGCGGTAGCCCGCTTCGGTCGCGTGTCCTGCGCACTCCTTGAGGAGTCGAGTTCGTACCACTTTTGGCCAATAGGACACCCGGTTTCGCACCCAGGCGGATTTGGAAACGCGGATCTTGCTTGCCGTCATCGTGATGCAGCGCGGCTTCACCGAGCGCGCTGACCACGTCTGCGGGCAATCCAAGGGCAGTCGCGAGCGCGCCGACGCGGCGAGCGACATCTTCTTGATGAGCGTTCAATGTGACCGGGTGTGCGTTTGCTGTCCATTCCTGACGCGTGTCCTCGTCATCGACCGCGCGGCGCCCGTCCACCACGAGCACTCGGGTCGCGATATCGCTTGCGTCGCGTTGGATGATCACGTCAGTCATGCGCGGATAATCACGAAGCAGTTTCGCCGCTGGCAGAGCCATCGGGCTCCGGTCGAGGTCGCTTTCCAACCATTCCGCTACCAGCAGTTTGCCCGCACCGTCCCTCTCGTCGCGGGCAAGCTCGGCCAGGGTGTCTAGCCGATCCCGCAATTCCGCGTGCTCAGGCAGAAGTTTCGGGCTCGCAGTCAGCTCAATCCGGTGGATGACCTCGCCAGAGCGCAGTTCACGTTCTAATTCCGCGGGCGCTTCGAGGACGTCGTTGCCCGGGTGAGCGTGCATGTCGAGGGTCACGACGGGTGGCCACTTGCGATTTCCTGGTGCGGTGAACAGCGGGGCGTCGGTATCGACGACGATAAAGTCGCCAGGCCGGATGACAGGTGTTGTCTCCGTCCCCTCGCCTCGCCGCCATTCGAGTGCCTCGACGTCTTTACCCCGCACACGGAGGGTTCGCTGGGCGATTTCGGGGTGCGTTTTGTGTAGCCGCGATAAGGCGGTGCGGGCCGTCTTGATCGGAACGGGGAAGGTTTCATGCCGGCGGGGGCCGACCGCCCGGAGGAAATCGAGTGCGTCGGCGGGATCTTCGGGCAGCGCCCGCACGGCGATGCCGACTCCGAAATCGGGGTCGAGATCATCGCTGAGCCACAGTTCCAGCGAGGGATCGGCCGCGAGCTGCTCACTTGAGCGCGCCCAATGCCAGGCTTGCCCAAGTTCTGGCCGTTGCAACAGCATTCGCCGCGAGGCGGCCGTCGGTGGCCGGTTGGCTTCCTCGCGCAACGCCCACGGCGCGAGGCCCTCGGTCGTGAGCGCGCGGGCAGTGAGCCAATTCCATGCGTGGAGTAGGTCTTCACCGGCGTATGGGCCTGATCTTGTCTTCGCGTCGGGCGGTGTCTCGGGCCCGATCACGATGACCGGGCCGGACTCGCGCAGACCTCGCCGATTCACCCGACCAGCTCGCTGAGCCGTCGCTGAGCCGGTCGCTAGCTCGGTGACGATTCCACTGAAATCCAGGTCAGCGCCCACCTCCAGTGACTGCGTCGAGACGATGACATCCACCTCAGGACAGCCTTCCGGGGTGAAGATGCCTGGAAAGTCGTTCGCGAGTCGCTCAAGGTCGATGGTGCGGAGCTGGCCGCAGATCAACACCACACACAGTTCGCGGCCGTCGACCTTGTGCTTGCGCAGACGGTCAGCAACATCTACGGCCATCGTCACGGTGTTGACGAAGACTCCGACGGTCGCATCGGCAAGTAGCCCCTCGGTCTGGTCGACGATGGTCGTCGCGGTCTCGGCCGGTTTTCGCGGCCATCCCGCAACGGCCACCAGCTGGACTGGTTTCGGTCGAGTCAGCTTGGCCTTGAGTATCGGCGATTTCTCGATGTCGGTGTCGTCGACTTCGACTCGGCGACCCGAGGTGCTGTCTGGGGTCGCGGTGGTCTCCACGACTCGCAGCGGGCGCGGCCCTTGCCACGTCTGCTCCGCCACAGCGGCGAGTTCGCTGACCCGTCGTGCTGTGTGGAGCAGTTGTCGGCTCAGATGCGCCTCGTCGGTCACCGCCACGGAATCGATCGCGAGCAGTCCCGCCGCGCGGGCCCACGAGCGCGGCGAGGAACCATACCCACGGAACAACAGTCGACTGCCCCACATTTCCGGCGTCGCACACAGCACAGCGGGCGCGTTCGGGTAATCCACCCAACGCTGTGAACTCGGCAGACCGCCACGAATCCGGCCCACCAACAGCGGCGACTCACCCGCACGTGCAGTCCCGTCCCGATCGCGGAGCTGCCAAAGCAACTCCGCGACAGCCGACAGCACCGGAGTTTCCGGCGCGACAAGACGCGCCGCGACCTCGCGTGCGTGCGCGTGCTGGTCATCGACGAGCGCGCGCCGGTCGACAATCATCGCCAGCCGTCGCGGGGGTAATGGCGTCCCCTGCGCGATAGCCACCGCCAGTGCGAAGACATGGATATCGATCACCGACGTCTTGCCAGCACCTGTCGGTGCGGCCAGCGTGTCGGGCCAGTCCCCGGCCACGACGTCGCCAAGCAGGCGAGCCTGCCAGGCGAACGGTTCGCGGCCTGAATACAGTTCGCCGAAGAATGCGCCGAAATCATCGACGCTGAGCGCGTTAGTCACCGAACCCGCCACTGAATGTCTCCCCCTCCGCGTAGTCCTCGGGCACGAGCAGCCCACCACCTAAGTGCCGGCTCTGCCCGAGGGCGATCAGAGTCGTCGGCGGGCACAGGTCGCCGAGCGCTAGCACCGCACGGTAGGGCCGCACAACAGCGTTCCGATTCATTTTGTGGACGTAGTTGTGCACTCTGCTGTCGGCAAGGGACTCGGCCGAAAGCACCACCGCGCCAGCGGCATTGGCGGCGTCAACGAGCATGCTCGCCCGCGCCGCACCGGTGCCGGAGACCGCGCCGATCTGACGGGTGCCTTGCCAGATATAGCCCAGCGACAGCAACACCGCATGCGTGAAACTCCAACCGCGATATCCGCGCGTGTCGGGGACAGCGGCCGGATCGGTCCGCCACAGCCGAATGGTGCCCGATTCCGGCTCCCGCCAAATCTGATCTCCACCAATGACATCCACAGGGCCGCACACCTCGATCGGCAATCCGCCCTTACCTGCCAGACGCAGAATTCGCAGCCTACTCACCGCCCGTCGCACCGCGACAATGTCTGCCGGGCGCGCGCCCGAGGGAATCATCACCGCGAGCGAGGAACGTCCGCCATTGTTGAACGCGGTCGGGGCCTGACCATCGATGATCTGGAGCGCGACCCGGTTCGACGGCTGTGACGCGTCGTCGGCGTAGTCGCCGGTGAGGATCGGCGGCGAGTCACGGTCAAGGATCTTGATCAACGCGCGATGGGCCGCGACCGCGACCCGCACACGGTCCTTATCCGCGACGCGTCGAGAAAGCGGGACAACCAGCACCTCAGGCCACGGCACATCCGCAGCACGCCGCCGAATTGCCCGATAGCGACCAGCCCGGACATTGCCGGTGGGGAGGGGCCGACTGGTCGAGCGCTCGTCGGTGCCAGCTTTGTCGCTGTCGACCTTGCCGGTGCGCTCGACGAGGTGAGCGGCAGCGAGTTCGTCCAGGCGGCCGGGTGTCGGGATATCGACATCATGACCGGGATCAAGCGCGAACAGGTCAGCGTCCGGGTCGAGTTCATGCGTCGCGGCGGGCGCCTTCTGGGTGATATCCAACAACACTGGTGAGTCCGCCGTGCCGAGGTGAGACACGTCGGAGCAGAGTTCACGCAACGCGCTCGCGACGTGATGGGGCGGAGCCTGCGACCAGGACCAGACGAACTCGCCGTCGACCGCGACGACACCGTCTTGCTTGCCGATCTTGCGGATCGCTTTGCGCCCCGCGACTTTCCCGATGGTGCCGTCGTTCCGATAGGCGATGGCGGTGCCCGTCGTGATGTGAATGGGCGGGATCGACACACTGGTCGGCGGATTATTCTCCAGCCACCGCAGGGCTTGGGCGTCGGTTTCGCATGGCCCCCAACCCGACTCGCCCACCGTAGCGCGAGGACCGAATCCCGCGGCCGCCAACAACGCTGAGTACAGGCGGGCCACCGACGGCATGCGATCGACCGTCCCGTCGGGTCGACTGCCCCGGTATGTCCGCAAGGGGTAGCTCGCGGTAATGGAGAACGTCATGCGGCTGGCCCGTCGCTCTCGCCCGCCCCCTGCACGATGGCCGGATCGCCGTCGATCCGCAGTACGACGCCATTCCACACAACGTCAGCGGTCTTCTCCGCGTGTGCCAGCGCATCGGCGAGCAACTGGTCAGCGGCATCGACCGTCAGCGGCTCGTACTCCACGGTCGACCCGCCGCGGCCATTGATGACCACTTCTTGTTCCCCTGCCTCCACGAGATCACAGTTCGCGCGCAGATTCAGTTCGGCGTCGGAGCGGGCGAGCCCGTTCAACGCCAGCGCAGCAAGCAGCGCCCGACAAGCCGCGTCGCCGTCGGCACCCGCCCCGAACCTGATCTGGCGGAGAGCGGCGAAGCTGAGCACGTGACTGCGGATGATGCGACGGCACGCAACGCCTGCGAGCGCCCCGAGGTTCGGGGCGATCGCGCCCAGCCCGGCTGCGGACGCCTTCTTTGCCTTCTCGTCGGTTGTTGCACCGCCCAGCCCTTCGCGCTGGCGCTCCATGAGGGCCTTCAACGCTGCGGCGCTCAGCTCAATCTTCGCGCCCAGCGGATCGATTCGGCCTCCGCCCTTCATGACCTCTTCCCCGACCTTGTTCGGCGGGGCGCAGAATCCGATGATCTCGCCGGTCACGATGCTGCGCCACTTGCCTTGCTGCGCCTTGCGATGCGAGTCCCACGAGCCGAAGACGATGCTGATCGGGCTCGCGTCGAACAGTGCTCGAGCGTCACTGGGAGACGAATCGCGCAGCGCGCGATAGAAGTCCAGCTGGGTGGTGGGCGTTCCGTCGACGTACCCCGCTCGGAAGTGGGCATCGAACCCGCGGTGCGGCATTTCGACGTCAGACAGTTCGATCAGTTTGCCCGCGCGGTCGTAGCTCACCAGCAAACGCGGCATCCGTGAGAGCGTCTCGTCGCCGTCGTGGATCGCTTTGACCAGTTCGGCTTCAAACCGATTGAGCTGGCTCTGTTTTGAATCGATCAGGACCACGTCGGCCAACTCGCCGTCGTCGTAGCGCTTTTCATAGGCGTAGGTCCCGTAGTCGCTCTTCGACGCGAACTTCGCGGGGGCCACAGCAGCATGTTGCCCGGCCGCTGGCCGCAAATCGGTGTTTGAGGTGAGACAGCCTGCGCCCCCGGCTGATACGGCCTCGATCAGATCGGCAAGCTCGATCGTTTTCCTTGTCACGTCCCCTGCTTTCGATAGTTGTCACCCTGCGCTGGCGTCGGCTCGGCGGCCTTCATAGAGGTGACTCCGTCAGCGCCTGGAACACAAAGGCGCCCGATCTCTCGCCGAGCCTCACGGGCGTGCTGCACACTGTGCACCACGGCACCGACAAGTTCGGCCGAGCAAGCCAAGGGCCTCGGCGAATGCAGGACTTGCGGGCGTCCGGGTCAAGCCCAGTTGCCGACACTGGATGCTCCACCGTCTTGCCACGCGAGAGCTCCGACGTTCGTAGAATTGCGGCGAGTCCTCGCGAGGTGTTTTACCTGGTGAAGGCACTAGGAGGCGTGGTTTGTTTCCCCGCACCCAGAGGTTTTGGCGTGTCGGTAACCGAGCGCTCGCCAGCGCTCGCGTTTCTGCTGGTAGGAAGAGGTAGATTAGGCACCCTGCCGCAGCTCGTTCGTGAGCTGCACTTCATTGAGGCGCTTCGCCACGGGTTTCCGGTTCCGCCCACACTCGCATGCCGCAGCGTGTTCGCGAGCTGCACTTCATTGAGGCGACACGATCCACCTGAATCTCACAGAGGGCCCCGCTGGCCGAAAACGCCAAGGTCACCGCCGCGATGTGCACGGAGATGACCAAACGCCTGCGCGATGTGGCTGGACACCTGAACAAGGTCGGTACCAAGCTCAACGAGACGGGGGACGCATTCGATGCCACAGTCGGATCCATGGAGCGCCGAGTTCTGGTTCAGGCCCGCAAGATCGACGAGCTTCAGGGTGTAGACGCCGACAAACCGATCCCTGAACTCACCGAGGTCGCCCGCACAAGCCCGAACTCTCGCAATCCCCGCGGCAGCGGTCATCAACGACAGTTCGACAGCGGCCTGACGAGGTCGTCGACGGGTGGGGCGTGGGGGCGGTCTCTCACGCTCTGCTCGTTGCCTGTCGGCACAGGTTCGCAGGCAGGTACGTGGCAGCGGCGAGTACCTTGACACGATCATCGAAGGCTTAGGTTCTACGGTCCGTTCTGGCTGGAACCTGCGTGCACCTACAGGGATTCGAACCCTGACTGTGCGGGTGTTGGTTCGGAGCTTATCGGTGTTCACGTTCGATCCGGCAGGTCACGGCGGTCGGTCTACCGGCGGTGATGCTAAGTCATGATGCACGTTCGGTCTCGGGCGGTCATGGACAATCACTGCGCATGTTTGGTGTAAATTTGGGGTGGTTCAAATCCGCTGCCGCCATTGCGGTCTGGTTATTGCACGTGACGACACCGCGTGCAATCGCGTGGCTAGGGACGGTGCCGGTCGGGAACTAGACCATCGGCCTGTGCCGCCGGTAATCCTCCTGAACCGAGGCTGCGGTCCGAAAGAATATTCAATCGGTCATGAAGGCGCGGGGTGATGTCGCTGGGATCCACTTCAATCGGGTTCTGGTATGTACCATTGGAGGGGCGGGATATTGTCGCAATATTGTTTCCAGACGGCCCGTCCAACGACAATGCCAACAGAGCTTAGTTCGAATTGATTCACTCCTAGTTTCTGGAAGATTTCTATTAGATATTCAAACGCGCGATAATTGAACATTTGTTGATCTTTGTATAATGGCCTCATCTGAAAGAAGCTGTAGACTTCGTTTCTCTGAAACTTGTTCTGGTCGAGCAAGTCGTGAAGTAGGTGGATATTCTCTCGAATTCTTCTTTGTGGTCGCTTCAGGTTATCCAAGTCTGAATGAGTAACCGCGGCAAGTCTGAGCTTTTCGGGGTCGCCTTCGGTGCGAATAAAGGGTGGCCTGTCGATTTCTGAATGCAGAATAGGATCTAGTTCGTCAAGCGTAAAATCGTGACTGAAGATGCCCGGATAAATCTTCGGGTACCGTTCAAGAACATCAAAATCGGTGCCACCAGTGCGTCCTACTCCAACGTACTCCATATGCTGCAGATCCATCTGCGTCAACGGCAGTGGTGACGGATATCTGCGTCTATGTAGGTACGTGTCATTTATTGGAAAAAGGGCGAGTAGATGTTTTTGGAGCCCTTTCCGGAATGCTGCTTGGTCGCGCCACTGAAAAAATGTCGTGTAGCGAAGCATGACAACAACGGCAAGTAACTTGTAGTGGATGCTGGTCAATTTAGAAGAAGCGCCGATTGCCTCTGCGAGGGCTATCGCTCGCATCGTATTGGCTTTCTCTTGCGAGCGCTCTACCAAAACTTCCACAAGCAGGCTACCGAGATCTGAATCTCCTCTGGATGCGTATTCTGCCTGCGCGGTATATATGGCTCTTTGCATTGACGGGTCGGCTGCTGAGGATATATGAGCGGGGGCCTCGGATTGCATTCTTCGAAGGTAGGAATCAACTAATTCTTCTGCTCGGCTGACGGCGATCTGCATAGCTTCTTCGCCGAATCTAATGAAATTTTGACGGAATATGGTCATCGCAAGATCCGCCACTTCAGCGGCGGTCATGCCGTGGTTATGGACTTCAATCGAACCGCCAGCCTGATATTGTTGTGAGTTGGCACCCGCCAGTTGATCCTGATCCTTCATTGCGATTGACTGTCGCCCATGCCACCATTGATCTTAACGTCGCGCTTCGCCTGGATCTGTCTTGAGTGTTCTCCTGCTTTTTGAGTCTGACTGCCCGAAGTGCCAACCAGCCGTCGTGTTCCGTTTGAAGTTTTCCAAGGAAACATAAGTATCACAGCAATTACAGCGATGATGCCAACTGCAACAAAGGCCCACCCCGGCCAGCTGTTCCTCAGCGGCACGAGGCCGACGAATAAACTTGCCACGCCCAGGAGCGCCGCGCCGATCCAGTACAGGTACTTACTCATCTTGGTCTCCAACCTCGTGCGATCTCTGGTCTCATCTTGGTCTCCAACCTCGTGCGATCTCTGGTCGATCGTCTCACGTTCAGGTGGTCGTATAGGGGGAGATTCGGGCTACGGGGCTGTCAGGAATCCATGCGCGTATGTTCAGTCAAATCCGGCGACGGCGCCAACGCCACCACTTCGGCGGCCTGGTCCTCGCTGCCCACACTCCCGACGGGCGCCTGCGCTGTATCGGCGGGGTCAGGACCGGTTTCACCGCGGCATCGCGGCGGAGCATCCGCACCGCGCTGGACCAGGTCCGCCGCGAAACAAGCCCGCTCGATGACCCGCCGGCCGCGGTCGCGCGGACCGCGTGGTGGGTCGAGCCGGTGTTCGTAGCCGATATCGAGTACCCGCGAGAAAACCTGCACTCAACACCAAATGCGAAGTCTACGATCGGTCGATGACGAGCAAGCGTCGTTCCCAGAAGGCCCAGCGTGCCACACCTCCTAGACCAACCCTCGCCCGCGAGCTCTTCACGGAGTTGAACGCAACCTTCTACCAGGACGATCCCAGCGAGTACCTACTCGCCAAGATCGAAGCGCTTGCCCCCGAGTCCGCCCTTGCTCCTGCCTACGCGGCCGAGCGGCGCATCGGTGTCACCCGCTGGGCGGCAGGCCGGTGCCCTCACAGCTCGCCCGCGAGCGCTACGTCCGGACCGAATGCATTCTGGTCCTCCACCACGTTTGTGAGACGTTGCTCCGCTTGTACTTCGCGCACACAGAGCAGCCTGACTGTCCGTGGCTTGGCATGGCGGCGTCGGTGAGCTTCGCCGAGTTCAAGAAGAAGGTGTCCGCAGGGCGTGACAATGGATTCGACCACGACGCTGTCGCGCTTGTCTTCCTCGGTGGGATCAACCCACGCGAGGCGGTGCTTCGCGTGGATGACGCCGAGTTCGGAGACGCGGTGCGGGCGTTCCAGGCACTCTTGGCAATCGCGGCACAGACGGTGCTGTCGGAGTCGGTCCTCTAGAATGCCGCCAAGCATGGACTGACCATCGTCCAGAGCGAGGACAGCACCCGGTTCGGGATCCGTGCGCCCGCCGGTGAAAGCGCCGAGGTTCACTCCGGGCCACAGTTCGCCTACCTGCACAAACCTCAGTGTCCCGGCGCCGATCCACAGCCGATCCACAACCGGAATGGCACATGTCGCTCACCGGGCCCCTTCCTGATCGGGATATCGGAATATCGGTTCTGATCCAGCGGGCCGTATCTTCGTTGTGGGGCGTCGCGAGACGCCGGTACCTGGGGGTCTCGGACGAGGTCTTCCTCATCTCGACTGCTGCGGTGGACGACGCGGCATTCGGCGCCGTCGTGGCGGCGGGCCAGCAGGTGCGCACCTATACCCTTGAACTGCCGAAGAAGGACAGCAACGGCGAATTCCTTGAGACCGCCCAGGTAATCCATAAACAGCAGATACCAGGGGAGGGCGCGTGGAAGCCCGGTGCGTCGGCGAACGGTCCCACGTGGCGACGCGTCGCTCTGAACCGTCACGGGTTGGGGGCCGCTTCTTCCTAGTGGAAGATGGTCACCATCATGCCGAAGCGTTATCCCCCCGAGGTTCGTGAGAAGGCCGTTCGGTTGGTCTTGGAGCGCCTCGATGAGTTCGAATCCCCGTATGCCGCCGCCAGGGCGATCGGCCCGTTGGTCGATGTGCACTATGAGACGTTGCGGGTGTGGGTGAAGAAGGCAATGACCGAGGGGTCTCGGCCAGGCAAGGAGTCGGCCGGCGGACTGGCTGCGGCCGAGCGTGAGGAGCTGGCCAAGCTCCGCAAGGAAGTGCGCGATCTCAAGCAGGCCAACGAGATTCTGAAGTTGGCGTCGGCTTTTTTCGCGCGGGAACTCGACCCGCGACACCGTTGATCATCGGTTTCATCGACGAATACCGTCAGGCCTATGGCGTCGAGTCGATCTGTGGTGCGCTCTCGGCGCACGGAATCCAGTTCGCGCCAAGGACTTACCGCAAAGCACGCCGCCGGCCTCCATCTGCCCGCGATATCACCGATGCGTATGTGGAAAACGCCCTGCACGATCTAGTGGGCAGCCCGGAGCAAATGTATGGGCGCCGCAAGATGACCCGCTATCTGCGCCGCCGCGGCCACCAGGTGGCCTTCTGCACCGTCGATCGGATCATGCGCGACCTGGGCATGAACGGCGCCGTCCGTGGCCGCAGACATCGGACCACGATCCCGGACAAGGACGGGATCCGCGCCGGGGACAAGCTCAACAGAGATTTCACTGCCACCGCACCGAACCTGGTGTGGGTCGCCGATTTCACCTACGTCTCGACCTGGACCGGGTGGGCGTATGTGGCATTTGTCTTCGATGCCTACTCCCGCGCGATCGTCGGCTGGACTACCGCCGCCACGAAAACCACAGCGCTGGTATCCAAGGCACTGAACATGGCACTGTGGCGGCGTGATCACTACGGGCATCCCATCGAGCCCGGACTGATCCACCACAGCGATGCCGGATCGCAATACACATCAGTGATGTTCACACAATCGCTTGCACTGCAAGGACTCTCAGCGTCAATAGGTTCGGTTGGCGATGCCTATGACAATGCTCTGGCAGAATCGATCATCGGCCTGTTCAAAACCGAAGTCGTCAACCGACACGGCCCGTTCAAGACCCTGCCCGAGGTCGAGTTCGCGCTCATGGAATGGGTCGACTGGTACAACAACGCCCGCCTCCATTCCCGGCTGGACTACCTGACCCCTGCCGAACACGAGGCCGCGTACTACTCTCAACAACCACTACGCCGACCGGCGCTGGTCTGAATCAGAAGCCGGTCCCTTACCCGTGACGGTTCAGTCCCGGCACTCTCGCGTGAGGTGCCGGTTCCGCCGTACCAAGCGATGGGCTGGTACATATCGGTGGGTGCCGCCTTCTCAAGGCTGAGGCTGCGCGGCTCGGTTTTCCCATCAGCCCAATCCCAGGAGGGGCAGCCGGGGTGTGCAGCGAGTAACCGGCTGTGTACGTCGGCATTCTCCGACATCCAACGGCCGTCCCAATTCTTCCCTGCTGCCCATTCCCGGAGCGCATCTGTCTTGTCGACGGGCACCAAGTAGCCGCGGATCTGCATCCAAACGTTGAGGTTAGGAGCATTCAATGCCGCGATCTCCGGCGGAAGTACTTGCGTCCAGTTGCCGTGCCGAATCAGGGAAAGCCACTCGGCGCCGTCAGGTGCCGTCAGGGCGATGAGATCGAGAGGATCGGGCACGCCGTGGAGATCGTGGGGGTAGTCGTCCGCAACGTCGGTGGGGAACGTTGCGTGGACCGGCATGAACCAAGCGCGTTTTTCGTCGCTGGGGCCTTTGATGCCACCAGGCGTCAGAACGGTCGGATCGATGTCTCTGTAGACGAGTTGCTCAGCATACTCGTACGCGAACGGCTCGGTTTCATCGTTCCATCGTTCCCGGAGATTGTGGTTGTCGGCAATGCAGCCGAGGACCTCATAGAGGCCGATCCACTGATACTTCTTGCCGTATCGCTCGACCGGTCCATCGCGCCGGCCCCGCCGTCGTCCACTCTCAAGTTGCTTGAAATGTTCAGGAGTCCAGCCAAGGGTCACGGCGCGGGTGAAGATGGTTCGCTCTGCGAGTGAACGAAGCTCCTGATGGTCGGACTGGTCGAAGTGCTCCAAGGCGGGCTCGAGGATGTAACGGCCGAAGTCTCCGAGCACTCCGTTCAGGGAGTTCCAGATCGATGAGTACCTGTAATCGGGCGCCTCGGTCATTGATTCGATGGTCTCGACAGGCAGAGCATCCATGGGCCACTCTGCACCGTACGGAGGCAACCAATCCGGTCCACTCCAGCCGCGTTCACGTGCAGCCGCGGACGTACGCCGCAAGTAGTCACGGGTGAGGAGATGGGCGGGCCATCCGTCGGCGACCAGCTCGACGGCAGCATCTGCAATCTGACATACCACCGCGGGGTCAGATGAGCGAAGCGCAATGGCACATATGGCGGCGGCGAGCCGTTCGACGACGTACGGGTCATCGCAACCACGGAACTGCCTGACCGAGGCGGCGAACC
Source organism: Nocardia sp. A7 (assembly GCF_046549215.1). Classification (NCBI taxonomy): domain Bacteria; kingdom Bacillati; phylum Actinomycetota; class Actinomycetes; order Mycobacteriales; family Nocardiaceae; genus Nocardia; species Nocardia sp. A7. The sequence goes on from NZ_JAJPWE010000004.1 coordinate 541,499, forward strand.
CTGCCGGCCCGCGCTCACCAACGCTCACGAGTGCCTTGGTCGCGCGGTCACGAACACACCGGTCCGGGGTGCTCAGCATCCACCCCAAAATAAGCGTCGCCAAGCGGGTGACGTCAGATGGCAGAGGTGAGGTATCACGTGTGGCACTGCGTGGATGCCAGCCCCAGTCGAGCAGCATCCCGACCGCGTTCTCGCTCCCGTATTCGCCCGACCTGATGAGCCATTCCGACCAGGTCCCATCCCGCTCCGGCAATGGCTTTGACAACAGCAGCTCATGGGTCCACTCGGCGTTGACCGCGTGCCCCGGGACACACGCTGCCTGGATGAGCTTCTTCCAGACCCCATCCCTACACTCGTGCCCGAGGAGTTGCTCGACTATGCGAGTAGTCCGGTCGGTCGTATGCTGTGGCGCTCGCATCGCGAGGCTCTCTACGAAGGCGTCTATTACGTCGCCCCCAACACGATTCTCATCGTCCTTAAACAGATCGATGATCTCGATGCCAAGCTTCTCCGGCGCGATGAGTGCGAGTGCTCCTATAGTCCCAGCTTCCTCCCACCGATCATCTCCAAGCGAGGCATACCAGGCGGACACATCAGCGTCAGACTGCTCGGCCAACAGGAGCGCACGCAGAACGTCCCCGAGACGTTGATAGCTGAATACAACATGATTGTTGTACGTGTCCATCAGGACGCCCTCACGTAGGAGGCCGAGCAGGAGGCTCTTGGACCAGGTGCGACCGGGTAGCAGCGATTCAGTGATCTGTTGCGCATCGGTGCGCTCATACGGTCCAGGTCCCAGGGCCGCGAGTTCACCCACAGCCGCCTGCACAAGGTCTGTGGCCTCGTCGTAGTCGCAGCGCGTCGGAGCGGCAAGGCGCTTGTTGACTGCCTCCATGAACGCGTTGCACACGGTGGTCACGCCTGCGGTTCCAAGCGTAAAGCGAGTAACGCCCAGAGTGGTGAGCGCTTCGCAGGCGAGTTTGAGAAACAGCGGGTTGCCATACTCCGGGTTCAGAACCGGGAATGTCAGCCGTTCCAGGTTGTACTCACGTGTGTACCGGTCGATTGCCTCGCTGGTGGCCTCGGCGAATCCGTGATGTTCAACCGTAGGGAATCCGTCCGCGGCCCCGATGACCGGTTTGACGAACTCGGAGCGACAAGAGACGGCGAGCACGACATTAGGGTGCCGCGCGACTGCTCCGGCCAGGACTCGCAGCTCGTCGGCCCACCGTTCGGCGTTCGCGCCTTCGTTGACAGCGTCGAGCATCAACATGGCGAAGTGGCTGGACGCTTCACCGGCGGCGTCGAGCACGGAAAGGACGTCCTCAAGGTTTCCGTCGATCTGGACGAGCTCCCCGATCTGGGGGAGAAGCTTGTTCGAGTCGAAGTCCTGACCGAGCGCGACAAGTGTCGGCAGGCCCGCAGAGATTCGTCGGCTCGCGACGTCGCAGAACAGGTGTGTCTTCCCGACGCCAGCACGGCCGGTCATCAGAAGCCGACCAGCCCCGGCCGCTTCCGTCTCGGGGGACCTCAGCAGCGAGCGCACCTCCCACAACGCTTCGCCAGCCTTCTTCACCGTGCCATAGAGAGATCCAGCCAGATCGTGGTAGTACCGGCCGTCCTTTAGATGGCGCTCTCGGAGCAGCCCGTGAACCACGTCGAGGTGAGTCTCAACCGGACTGAGTTCGTCGCTGATGTCGGGCAGTGGACCTGTAGTTCTGACCGCGGCCAGGAACCCCTGTAGAGCGGCCTCAGTCTTGGCCAAGGCTGAGATGCAGTCCGCGATGCAGGCCTTGAACACGGCCTCGTCGCCTTTAGGTGCGTACCAGCCATCTCCTTGCGCTTTCCGGACGCCGGCTAACGCGGCCTGGACTTTCCGGACGTATCCGTCGGTGCGTCCAAGTCCCTCCAGGGCCTGGACGGGCTCGACCTCGACATGGATGTTGGGGCTGTATCGGCGGCCAGCCTTGGCAACAACGTCATCGAGCCGGTGCTGCAGGCTGTCCGGAGACAGGACCGAAGCGTTGAACCAGTACCGCGTCCGGCCTGCATGCTTGGGCTTCGTCAGCTCGCTGACGAGCTCATGTGCACCCAAGTAGATGAAGTCAACCTTCATACCGCGAGCAACTGCGAGGTCCTCCCACGCCTTTTTCTTCTCGGTCCACTTGGTGTAGGCAGATTTCCTCGGCTTCTCACCCAAGATGTCACCGGCAGGCAGGTCGTACGGCAGCGACACGTAGTACCGCTTCAGAGCCGGCTCACGGTCGAGGACCCGGATAACTGATTCCTGGACCTGAGCGATCTCGTCCTTGTCGAACTTGAACAGGTACTTGGCCTGCCAGGCCCACACATCCCCGTTCGGTAAGGTTCCCTTACCCTCGCGCCCACCGTCGGGATTACCGAACCGAGAGAAGACTGTGTCATCGGGCCACTCGACCAACCCGGCGATGCCTTCACGAATGAGGACCGACGACAGCTCCTCAAACGCGTCAGCTCGGGATGCTGGCGAGCCGTAGGGCCGTATCAAGTGAAAGTCCACGTCAGGCAACGCGACGTTCGCACTCGGTGTCATCTCTGAACTCCAGTCACTTTGGTAAACACCGTCCTCGACACAGAGCCTAAGTAGGGCGACACCGCAGCCTCGACACGGCACACCAACCAACGGGGCTGCCGCACGATCGGGTGACGGTGTCACCTACTGTGCAGCAGTCCCGGATTCCCGTCGCGGTGACGTGCCGGGTCCTGGGCATCGCGCGCCAACCGTATTACCGGTGGCTCGCCGACCCGATCACCACCGCCGACCTTGAGCAAGCATATCGGGCCAACGCCTTGTTCGATGCCCATCGCGACGATCCCGAGTTCGGGTACCGGTTCCTCGCCGACGAGGCTGCTGACGCGGGCCAGCCGATGGCGGCGCGGACCGCGTGGCGGATCTGCTCGGCCAACAAATGGTGGAGCAGTTTCGGCAAGAAGCGCGGAACCAAGGACCGTCGATCTGGTCCACCGGTCCATGACGACCTCGTCGAACGGAAGTTCACCGCTGAGTCGCCGAATCTGTTGTGGCTCACTAATATTTCCGAACATCGCACCAGTGAAGGAAGCTCCATCTTTGCGCGGTCAAGGACGTGTTCTCGAACCGGATCGTGGGCTACTCGATCGACTCGCGGATGAAAGCTGGCCTCGCCGTTGATGCGCTGGGGTCGGCGGTGGCCCGACGCCGCACCGCCGGCGAAGAGGTCGCTGGCTGTGTGGTTCACAGCGACCGCGGATCGCAATTTCGATCTCGAAAATTCTTCCGCGCCTTGGGGAATCACGCGATAGTCGGATCGATGGGCAGGGTCGGTGCGTGTGGCGACAATGCGGCGATGGAATCGTTCTTCGCGTTGTTGCAGCGCAACGTCCTCGACCGCCGGTCCTGGGCGACTCGTGACGAGACAGGCGCTCCAGAGGGACGGGCCTGTGATCGATTTGCGTACAACGTCATTGGGCACCGACCGCAGCCAGTAGATTGAGATTTCATGGTGGATGAGGCTGATGGTAACGCGCTGCTCGCAACCAAGGTTGTGGGCGACCTCGACGGTCACTTCTTCGTGCCCGACTACCAGCGTGGCTACCGTTGGGGCAGGCCGGAGGTGCAGCGTCTCCTGGATGACGTCGAGGCCGCAGGCACTGCGGACTACTTTCTACAGCCGGTTGTGGTCAAGCGGATTGAAGACGGCAAGTGGGAGCTGATCGATGGTCAACAGCGATTGACGACACTGTTCTTGATTATCCAATACATCCATCGCACCGTTCTCCGCGCGGGGCAACCTCGTTACGTTCTGGAGTATCAGACCCGGGCCGCCAGCCAAGTCTATCTCTGTGAGCTGGACTCGGACGACCACGAGAAGAATATCGACTTCTTTCATATATTCCAGGCCTACGAGTGCATTCGAGAGTGGTTCGAGGGGCGGTCCAACCCGTTCCAGGCCGCGATAGACTTCTTCACGGCGACATCGAAATCGCTGAAGATCATCTGGTACGAGGCGCCGGAGCAGATGGACTCGAAGGAGTTGTTCCGCCGCCTCAACGTCGGCCGGATTCCGCTGACCGACGCGGAACTGGTGAAAGCGCACCTGCTCTCACGTTTCCGCAGCACGGACGGTCCGGATCGCGCTCACCAGGTGGCCGCGCAGTGGGACGTCATCGAACGTGATCTGCGGAATCCGGAACTGTGGACATTCGCTACGACACGGTCCCCGCACGTGGCGACACATATTGATCTGCTGCTGGACACCATGGCTGACGCGATCGCCGAGCCAGCATGGGGCCCGCGGCCGCGATTCCATACTTTCGAGACGCTTCGCCCCGGAATCCAGAATTCTGCGAAGGAGGTGTGGGATGAGGTTCAGGACTTGCACTCGCTGCTGGTCGGCTGGTTCGAGGACCGAGATTTCTACCATTGGATCGGATACCTTGTCGCAATCGGCGAGCGGTTCGCCCGGATCGTTTCGTTGGCGAGCGGAAAGTCGAAGCCGGAGTTGGCCGCTGCGCTTGAAGCGCGAATTCGCCAACGGCTCGGACGATCCGAACAGCAGGTTGCAGACCTCACGTATTCGTCGGCCGAGAAGTGCACCGAAGTTCTCCTGCTCATGAATGTGGAATCGATCCGTAGACGAACTTCCTCGTCAGAGCGGTTCTCGTTCAACGAATACGCCTCGGGTTCGTGGTCGTTGGAGCACATCCACGCACAGAACGCCGAGCGGCTGAGAACTGTTGAGCAGTGGACCGAATGGCTCGGCCGACACCGCGACGCGCTCAGATCCGTAGCCATGAACGATCATCTGGACCGTGACGCACTCCTAGACGACATCGCCGCAGTGCTGGCCACGAGCGCTCTGACCGAGAGCAGCTTTCGCACGCTCGAACAACGGGTGATCCGAGCCTTCTCCGACGCTGATCCCGGCACTGACGACGACATGCATTCGATCTCTAACCTCGCCCTGCTCTCGAGCGGCGACAACAGCGCGCTGAGCAATTCGGTCTTCGAGGTCAAGAGGCGGGAGATCATCCGGCGAGACAAAGCCGGTTCCTACATTCCCGCATGCACCCGCGATGCATTTCTGAAGTACTACACCGAAACCGGTCCCCAGCAGCTCCACTTCTGGGGACCTCAGGATCGAGAGGGATACCTGAACGCGATGCTGAACCTTGTAGGACGCTTTCTCGTCCCGTCGGCGACACCATGAGCAGTTTCATCACCTCCTATGCTGCGCTTTTCATCGATACCGGCCACGACGGTACGACAGCGGTCAAGTGGGTCGAGATTCCCCTGATTCAGCGCGATTACGCACAAGGACGCGAAGATTCGGCCACCGCGGAGATACGGGCGGACTTCCTCGACGTACTCTGCGACGCTGTCACCGGGTTCGGTTCGGTCTCCCTCGACTTCGTATACGGCGACATTCGTGACGGGACGCTGCGACCGCTCGACGGGCAGCAGCGACTCACCACTCTGTTCCTGCTGCACTGGTATATAGCATTCCGCACCGAGAGCCTCACCGCTGATCTCGCCTGGACACGATTCAGATATGCCACCCGCCCGAGCGCCGAGTTGTTCTGCGAGAGAATCGTTGCGAACCCTCCGCCTAGTACCGTCACCAACCCCTCAGCCTGGATCATGGAACAATCGTGGTACTTGTACACGTGGCGGCACGATCCGACGATTCAGGCCATGCTGGTGATGATTCACGCGCTCGACGAACGCCTGCACGACATCGATTTTACTTCAGCCTGGGCACGTCTCGTTTCCGAGTCCGCCCCTGCGATCTGCTTCCACGTGCTCCCAATTCAGGAGATGGGTGCCGGTGATGAGCTATACATCAAGATGAATTCGCGAGGCAAGCCGCTGACCCCGTTCGAGAATTTCAAGGCAAGGTTCGAAAAGGCGCTCGAAGGCTCGCACCGTGCAGAGGAATTCGCAGACCGCGTCGACGGTGTGTGGTCCGACGTGCTGTGGCGCTATCGGGGAAGAGACGACATCGTGGACGAGAAGTTCGTCCGCTACTTCAGCTTTGTCACCGAGGTGACTGAGTGGCGCAATGGGAACCTCGGACACGGACGGCTAGAACCGCGAGCTGAACACGTTTTCGGCACCGCGGCACCGAACGCGCCCGACAACCTCGACTTCCTCTTCGGAGCCTTCGATGCCTGGGTCGCCACCGATCCTGAGGAAGTCTTCGCGGACCTGATTACTGTCACACCTGCGAAGGCCGACAGTGTCGTGCGGTTCTTCGGCACCAGGAGGGTCGACCACTTTCGCGAGTGCTGTAACACCTATGAGCTCGGATCCCAACGGAGCTTCAGTCTGTCCGAAACCCTGACGCTTTACGCGGTTCTGTTGCATCGCATCCATGCGTCCAAGGATTTCGCTCGCCGTCTCCGCGTCCTGCGCAACCTCCTCGAGGCATCGACAAACGAGGTGCGTGTCGAGAACATGCCCGCCCTCATCCGAGCGGTCACCTGCCTGGTCACAGTCGAATCCCTTACGGAGGCATTGCAGCACTTGTCGGCGTTCAACGAGGCGCAGATCGATGACGAGCGCGCCAAAGCCGCTTTCCTCGGAACGCATCCCGAGCTGTCCGAGGTCGTGTTCGGGTTGGAGGACCATCGACTCCTGCGCGGCTCGCTGGTCGCATTCGAGCTGGACGCAAAGCGGCTCGCAGACCGTGCCCATTGCTTCGAGGCGCTCATGGGTGACCGCCGCCTGTGGCCGGCGCTGACGGCTGCGCTGTTGGCCACGGGCGACTATTCCAGGACTCGCCAGTCGCGCTCATTTCGATTCGGCTCGCCTGAGGAGGATCGGTGGTGGCGTGAACTACTCACCGGCGCCAAACGATCAACCTTGCGGGGCATCGCAGAGGTCACGGCACGAGTGCTCGACACTCTCTCCGCCAGTGACGAGGGCCTTCCCGATGCCTTGAAACAAATCCGACGATCGTGGCTCAGCGAGCAGGACTCGTACGATTGGCGCTACTATCTCGTCAAATACGCCGTGATGCGGAATGGCAAGTCGGGCATCTACGTCGCCGAGGGCGGACGTATGGGCTTCAGTCTGTGCATGTTGGACAAGACCCAACTCAATAGCTGGTACCGAGACCCGTATCTCGACGCCGTACAGCGGACAGCCGATGTGCGCAACGCTCTTGAGAGCTTCTTGTACACAGGTTACGAGACCAACCCCCGGTGGATGCGACTGCGCATTAGCGGCATAAGAATACGATGCATCCGGGACGGATTCATGTTGGAGCCCCCCACCGACCCTAACCACCGAGAACTCTATCTCACCACGTGCGAGGACTTCGAAATTGGCCAGAACAATCTCCTTGTGATCCCGCAGATTACGCGTGACGGAGTGAAAGTTGACACCAAAGACCGAGTCGAACGTTGCTCGCAGCTGGTCCGCGCGCTAGTGGCCGCGGGTTTGTAGCAGCGGGTTGTTCGATCTTGGTTCGCCGGTTCATCCCCGAGACCCTCGTCGATGCGGGTTCCCGACGGCAAGACACCGCACGGTCAGTGTCCGTCAGTCGGCGCTGTAGCTGGTGTGCGGTGCCATGCGGTATGTATGCGTTCGTCGGAGATGTCGGCGCCGGAGTGCAACAGGTGGTCGGCACGTGCGTGGCAGGCGGCCATTCTCGGTCGACGACACCCCCGAGCGCCATTGGTGGCAATTGGTGCGCGCAGTACGACCGGCCAGGTTGTCTGTGTGGCCAGCTATCGATAGCCGCGATCAGTTCGCTTCTACGGCTATCGGTCTCGGCGGCTCTGGCGGGTTGTTCGCGGCGATCGTGGTGGAGTTCTGCCAGTGTGCGTGCCGAGCGGAGCATCGGGTGATCGTCGGGCGGCTCGCTGCGGCGGCGACGAACGTCGCCAGCAGTTCGTGCCAATCAGGCAGCCGCGTATGCGCCGGGCGCGTGCTCAGGCCGGAACAACGTCCGCACCTTCATATATCGACAGGTGGATGGCGGCCAGTACGCGCGAGCGCTGCGGTAGGCGCAGTCGTCCTGGTGTGGGTTCGCAGGACCAATGCCAGCCGAACTGATCGTCGGAGCGGGGCAGCATGACACGGGTTCCAGGCTGCGGAACAGTGATGCCCTGAAGTTCCAATTGGCGCTGAATTAGTTGGGGCACAGTGTGATACGGAATCGTCGGTGCAGTCAGGAAGGTGCAGTAGTGGTTGCGGGGGTCGACGATGGCGGGTGTGGCCTGTGGGAGATGGGCGAGCCGGGCGCGGACCTGTTCGCTCAGACCGCTGGGTACGACGATCGCTTCCACGATGTGTCCGGTGGTCAGATACAGCCGATCGGCGAACAGTTCTACGGGTAGCCCATAGCGCGCCCGGAGCAGATGGGCGGATTCATGAGGGGAACAACATGATTCGAACACAGGGACCTCCGGGCTGCGGGTGGAGTGCACTCGGCGACGAAGGCGCGCGGCATCGCGTGGTCGATGCACGGCCTGGAGACGAGCTCGGATCGGATACGCGACGCCGAGTAAGGGGGTGTGGATGTCTATTTGGCGGGCGCGGAAATCATTGTGCGCCTTGACCTTCGATGTTGTGGTGACGCGCAGATGGCGTTCCGATGTCCGACTGTAAACCTGTCGTGTCCGACTCGAGACACCTGTGGTGAGACGGCTCACCGTCGAGATGGTCGGCCTTGTCCGCCGTGTTCCCGGCAGCGCGGTCGCACGACCGGCTGCCCGACATCACTGACGCATCGCTACAAGCGGAGCGTCCGACGCACGGTGCATCCAGACGCGCGTCGCAGGTTCGTCCCCTCGGCAGGACACGCAAAACATGGGCAACTGTAGAACGCCTGGTCATCGCGGGTTCGTATTCGATCTGATACTCACGCACCGCCGGTTCGGGTCGGTTCCTGTACCCGTCTTCGACGTACCCACGGCGGGGCACGTCGAAGACGGGACGCGTAGCCTGGGGATCTGCTCTGGGCGACTGGTGATTGAAGCGAAACCTCAGCATGACATGCACGGCAGCATCGAAGGTGTCGGGTGGCGGGAGCAGGTCCTTGGTGCCGGGGACCTTGAACTCGGACCGCACGGGATATCCGGTCTGACTGCCAGTGCTTCGGCGTCGATAAACCGAGTGCCGTTGGGGGAGGCGAGAACACACGGTCCCCTCCATCGGCTTGCGCGACGACCTCCCCGGCCCCACCGAGGTCGCGTACCGGAGCTGCCCGAGCGGGTGACGGGGGACTCGGGCACAGTGTTGCCATGGGTTCGTCGGTCGCTGATTCTCTCACTGTCGCCACATTCAATGTGAACGGAATCCGCGCGGCACGTCGTCGTGGATTCGATCAGTGGTTGCGGGCGCGGTCGGTCGATGTGCTCGCGTTGCAGGAGTTGCGTTGTCCCGCATCTGATGTGGGCACCTTCCCGGGCTATTCGGCGGCGGTGGACGTGGGTTCCGTGGCCGGTCGTAACGGTGTGGCCGTACTGACGAGGGTTTCCGCCGCTGCCGTGCGGACGTGGGTGACCCACCCACCCAGGGCCCGCGGACTCAGTGAGTTCGCAGCACAGGGACGCTATATCGAGGTCGACCTGGCCGACCGACCGGTGACGGTTGCCTGTCTCTATCTCCCCAAGGGTGGTCTGCCCTCGCATCTCCAGCGCCCGGGATCTATGCGCGAACAGCCCGACGGTGGGGTCAAGTACGAACGCAAGCAGAGGTTCCTCGCGGCGTTCGCCCGCGAAGTGCACCGAAACCGGCTCGCTGCGCTGAGTGCGGGACGCGAGTTCGTCCTCACCGGCGATCTGAACATCGCGCACACCCGGCACGATGTGACCAACTGGCGTGCCGCCCGCACGATGGACGGCTTTTTGCCCGCCGACCGTGAGTGGTTCAGTTCGATTCTGGGCAAGCGCCGGCTCGTCGACGTGGCGCGACAGGTGCACGGCGATCGCCCGGGTCCACTCACCTGGTGGAGTTGGGCGGGGCAATCGTTCGCCAAGGATGTGGGTTGGCGAGTGGACCACCAACTCGCGACACCCGGCCTCGCCCGCCTCGCGAAGTCTGTCGTCGTCGACAAGGAACCGTCACCCGCCGAGCGCCTCTCCGATCATGCGCCCCTCGTAGTGACCTACTCGGCGATGCCCGACTGAGAAGTTCTGGTGCCCTCGGCGGGACACACAAACACGGGCAACTCTAAAACGCCTGGTCATCGTAGATTCTTATCCGAGGACCCGCTGGCACCGACACCGCGCCGCTCTCGCGTGCTCCACGAACTCGACCGGTTGCGCCGCGTCCTGGCCGACCACGACGACAAGGACAGCCCCGATGCCTGACCCCGAGGCCGAACGAGCGGCGATCAGCGCCGCGATGGGCCGCCTGCTCAACGGAACACCGCAGCGCTCGACCGGCGCGCTGTCGATGCTGCAACTAGCCAACGAGGCCGGGGTCAAGCGCTGGCTGTTGACCCACAAGCACACCGACCTCGCCGAGGAATTCCGGCGCCGAGCCCGCCACGCCGATGGCGTGCCGCCCGCGTTCTCCGGGATGGAACGTCGGCTGCGCGACCTCGAACAGGCCAACATCGCACTGCGCAAACAGAATTCACAGCTGTGTACCCAAGTCGGCACCTATGCCGGGGTCGTCCGCGAACTACACAACGCCCTGCGCCGACTCAATACTGACTCGACGCGAGTTCCACTCACGATGGTGTCGGCGGATCCCGCTCGGTCAAGGCTTCGCCGGGCACCACTGCGTGACCGGTAACTGGCCGTGCCCATTGGCCGTGACCAGGACAAACGACACCAGGCCGATCCACCCGCCATCGGCGCTGCGCGCCCAAGCCAATAGTTCTCCCGACACTGTGGTCATCAGATTCAGGCCACCGATCTTGACCCGCATCGGGATCTGATCGCGCCGGAAGGCCGCGCTGTGAGTGGGCATCGCCACCGAGATCGACGAGCACTTTGCGAGGTCGGTCGAAATCGCGCCGCATCGACGGCGTGAACTCTTCTTCCCAGCCTTCGAACATAGTTTCGATTGTAGGGCTACTCGATTGCCTCGCTGTAGCGGCCGCCGAACTATGGCTGACCACCATATCTGTCGCCTGATCAGTACATCTGTCGCCGAGATCGCGCGGTATGCGGCGGAAGGGATGTTCCTTGTCGGCGACCGAGCGGTGGTCTGCGTCACTGCGTCCGCGCGGTTCAGCTAGAGAGACCCCCAGAGCGCTAACTCCATCGCCAAAGTTCGCTGCGTTGGCTACCTTCACCTGCATGATCTATCCAGGCGGGGATTCGGCGGCGCGAGTGGCGCAGCTGGCGAACATCGCGCACAAAGACTGGATGCAGGACTGGCCTATTGAGGTATCCGATCCGGCACGGCTCGATGAATTCGTTTGTCTGCTGCTTGCGAACAAGGCCGACTGGGAGCTGAGCTTCTGGTTGCTGGATCTGGTCCTCGAGTCGGCCGAGGACGATCTGGTCATCCCGCCGACTCGTGACGATCTGCCGGAACGAACCGAGCAGTTGGTCGATGCTCTGGTTGCGGTGTGGGCAGCAACGCAAGCACCGGGAATCGCGCAGAGGCTCGAGTACTGGGCGTGCATGGAGGCATCCGCTCCCGATGAAATGTTCTTTGTGAGCCCGCTTGTACGGGAAGCACGTCGCCGGATCGGTCACAGCACTAGATGAAGCAGCGACGCCTTCCTTGAACGCTCAGCTCCGCGCGGTGTGCGGCAATGCAGGACGTTCAGTCACACAACGACAATGCCGTCCTCGAGATAGCCGACGCCACCTCCCCGACGGACTGAGCGCGCGGCAGCCACACGGCGAGCCAGCACCGCGGGCAGACGCTCAGAGGCCTCCGCCTCATCGCACCACGCCCAACTACGAAGCTCTTCTACCTGCAAGGCTATTGCCTCTGTCTGATCCGCTCCGAGCTGCCCACCGTCATAAAGGAACATCACCCCGTCGCTGGGATACAAACCCGGCGGAACCCAATCCACCACCAACAACCGACCCATCGACACAGTCAGGCCGAGCTCCTCATCGATCTCCCGAACTACCGCGTCCAGGGGCGACTCATTGGCTTCGACGACGCCTCCTGGTATCTCCCAGTAGTCCTTGTAGGTCGGCTCAACCAGCAACACGCGCTCGCGCTCATCGACGAACAACGCGCCTGCCCCCATCCGCTTACGCGGCAGTCTGGCAACGTCTTCGATCCGTTCAGACTCCATGAGGCACAACACTATCCAGCTCAACTACCGGACACCGTGCCCAGCATGGACCGCGCGCTGGCGCAGTTGCGTGCTCAGCAGTATCCGGTGCTCGATGCCGACGCCGCGCGGCTCTCGCCGTTCATCCGCACCCACATCGGCATCGACGGCCACTACAGCTTCCACCTGCCCGACTTCGATGGAACGCATCGGCCGCTGCGCGATCCGGACACTCCCGAAGACGACTGACCGGGCCGATATTGCGTCGCAGCCCGCGAATCACTCTGGGTAGCCCGCGGTTTCGGCTGATCATCACCGTCCGGTACCAACAGAAGCGAGCATCGCATGGACATCGAACCTGAAATCCGCACCGTGACCGGAGTTGTGCGCGGCAGATGGGAAGACCCTGTCGCGGTGTTCCGGGGCATCCGCTACGCCGAACCACCGGTCGGCGCGAGACGATTCGCCGCCCCAGTTCCTGCACAGCGGTGGGACGGCATCCGGGACACACGCCGGTTCGGTCCACCCGTTCCCCAACCCGGCAACACCGGTTCGGTGATGTCGTCGGTGTCCGGCAGCACCGACGACGGATCGGAGGACTGCTTGACCCTCAACGTGTGGTCACCCGACCTCGGTGCCGCGAAACTGCCGGTGATGGTGTGGATCCAGGGCGGCACCTATCTGGAGAACAACACCGCCAACCCGCACCTGGACGCCGCGACACTCGCCAGGGCGGGTGTAGTGGTGGTCAGCATGAACTATCGCGTCGGTGTCGACGGTTTCGCCCGCATCACCGGCGCCCCCGACAACCGCGGCATCCTCGACCAGATCGCCGCATTGGGCTGGGTCCAGGACAACATCGCCGCCTTCGGCGGCGACCCCTCCAACGTCACCGTCTTCGGCCAATCCGCCGGCGGGGCATCCATCGCCGCCCTGCTCGTCATGCCGAGCGCGGCTGGGCTGTTCCGACGCGCGATCAGCCAGTCCATGCCCGGCACCTACTTCACCCCACGGCTCGCCGCCGCGATCTCGGCCACGATCGCCGCCGATCTCGGCGTCCAAGCCACGATCGCCGACTTCAGCCAGCTGCCACCGCGTGCCCTGACCGACGCGACCACTGCGGTGATCGCGAAGATGCCCGAGTTCGTCGATATCTGGGGGCCGATGACGTTCACGCCCACCCCGTTCTCGCCCATCGTCGACGGCGAGGTCCTGCCGAGCGCACCGTGGAGCGCGGTCGCCGACGGCGCCGCGCGTGGGGTGGACCTGCTCATCGGACACACCCGAGACGAGTTCCGGCTCTACACCTCCCGGACCGGCAGCGAACCGACCCCAGCACACACGACCGCGGCATTCCACCACCTCGCACCGAACGCGGACGGTGACAGGCTCTACCGCACCGCCTACCCACACGCCACCCCCAGCCATCGACTCGAAGTACTCCACACCGACTGGCTGTTCCGGATGCCGAGCCTGCACCTGGCCGACGCCGCCCACGCCGGCGGTGGACCCGTGTGGCTTTACGATCTGGCCTGGAGCTTCAATTCCGAACAGGGCGCCTCGCACAGCCTGGACGTGCTGCTGCTGTTCGGCACCCTCAGCCCCGCCGAGGTCCGCGCCCACCGGGCTGCCCATCCGAACGCCGCGAGCGAAATCGACCAGGTCGGCCAGTACATGCGTGCCGACTGGGTGAACTTCGCTACCACCGGTAACCCAGGCTGGGCACCCTACGATCCGCGAGCACGAACCACGCGCGTCTACAACGCTGAACCGATCACCCAGCCCTACCCCGAAGAAGCTTCGCGGCGTACCTGGTCAGCCCACCGATTCGACACCCTGGACCTCACACACTGAACAACCAGCAAAGCAACAAATTCCGACCTGCGCGGTCATCCTCGCCGCCGGGCCGCCGGGTTGTTGCCAGCAAGGAAGCTGCGCAGCCGAATTCGGCGCTACGACCGCGACGATCCCCATGTTTAGGCGCAACCAGCTAGCCGCGCGTCAGTTCGACGATCCGCCGCGTGAGCTGTTCTGCCCAAAGAAGAAGCCTAGGATCAGTAGGAACCCGCTCGCCACGATCTCTGGGACATCGGTGTGGATGAACATCGCGACGATGAGTGAAATTGCCAGGAGGATCAGTAGTACAGCGCCGACCAACACGGCGGCTGGCTCGCGCTCCAGCATCGCCTTACGGACTTCCCAACGCTGCTTCATGATGTTGAGGCGTTTGATCTCACCGACGCCGATTTCGTCTTGTGCCTGAACCTTCGCGGCCAACTCCGCTTGCTGTTGTGAGATTCGCTCGACCATCTCGGACAGTTCTCGTCGAATGTCGGGATCAACGACCTTTTCCTCGACGGCGTCCTTGATTTCCTCCATCTGCTCCTGACGTTGGAGGGAGGCGATACGTCGCACCATCGAAGTCCGCAGCTGCTTCATGTAGCGAACTGCGTCCGAGACCGGGACATCCTCAAGGTGAGGTGCTGGGCGTGACAAACGCACGCCGGGACCAGAGCTGTCGAGCTCGCTGGCGAGGTCGCCGATGAGTTCGTCGAGCTTGGCGACCGAATCCTGCAGCAAGGCAACGGTGCTGGTATCCGAAAGTTCTGAAATCCCGGCATTCATCAACATCCTGTCGATGGATGCTCTGTATCTCGGTTCGATTGCTCGGAGTCGCTGAACGAATCTTCGTTCTTCGGGTTGCAGCAAGCTGCCTGCGCTCGAGCTGGATTCGTCGAATCCCTCAGAATTGCCTGACATCAGGTCCTCCCTAGCTGCGGTTGCCTGGTCGACAGCCTACGACGACTGCGGGCTGGTAGATCGGCTCGCGCAACCACCAGCCCACGTCGCCAGCACCAGCACCAGCACCAGCAGAATCGGCTTCGCCAGCCATATCAGGCCCGCCACAACGAGTTCGGCCACAGCAACCACCTCGTACTGGGATCGGTAGCCCCAGTGACGTCAAATTTGGGTCGTCGAGCGGGCCATCGGCCTCCCGTATCCAGCAACGACGACCTGTGTGCGATCGAGGGCGTATAACGAGGCGGTGACGAACCCCAATAACCCTGAGGCTCTGCGCTTCTTGGAAGACTGGCTGCAACCGGCCATAGAAGAGGCCGACACCATCGCTTCCCGCGGTGGCATCTCCCTCGGTATCCCCACCGGCTTCAACGAACTCGATGAACTTACCAACGGTCTACAAATGGGAACCCTGACGGTGGTGGGCGCTCATCCCGGGGTCGGCGCCAGCACTCTGGTGCTCGACATCGCACGGTCATGCGCCGTGAAGCACGGAATGGAGACGCTGTTCCTGACACTGGAAACCCAGCCGATGAGCGTGGTCAAGCGGCTGCTCAGCGCCGAAGCAAAGATCAGAATAGCCGACCTTCACTCAGGCAGGATGTCCGACGACGACTGGACCAAACTGGCCAGACGCATGTCGGAGATCTCAGAGGCGCCACTGATCGTGGATCGACCGACCGATCGCGACATCAGCGCCATTGTCGAGCTGATCACCGAGGTGGCCGAACGCAGCGAAACCGACGCAGCGCGCACCGGACTCCGTCTCGTCGTCATCGATTCGTTGCAACTGCTGACTGCCCGAACAGATCTGCCTTACGAGAACCGCGAGCGTGAGGTTTCCGAGGTGGTTCGCCGACTGAAGGCGCTGGCACACGATCTTGAGATCGCGGTCGTGGTGACAAGCCAACTGTCCTCCAACCCCGGCCCACGCCAACTGCCGCGTCTCCCCGCGCTGGCCGATCTGCGTGACTCGGGAACGATCGCGCATGTCGCCGACACAGTCGTGTTGCTTCATCGCCCTGATGCATGGGAACGAGACGATCCGCGCGGCGGCGAAGCCGACGTCATCGTCGCCAAACATCGCCAGGGCCCGACCGCGACGATCACCGTCGCACACCAGATGCACCTGAGCCGGTTTGTGGACATGGCCCGCGGGGCTGCTGCAGGGTAGCTGACAGTGTCACCTACCCTGCAGCAGCCCCGAGGCTCTAGAAGAGCGGAAGTTGGTCATGATCGTGATCGCTGTAGTACGAACTGCTTGTACGCGACGATCGTGGTCCTGTGGGTCGATCGGTGTGTTCGTCAGGGCTGCACGGCGAGACGTCGTCGAGCTTGGTGGTCGGTGACAGGATGAGCCCACAGGCGAGGCAGGGCACGGTCCGTCGTGCACGGGGGAGTTGAAGCCGCGGCGCGTCTCTGTACTCGAACGAATGTCCGGCAGCCATGAAAGCGTTTTGTAGTCGAAGCCATGCCGATTGAGATCGTGCTGCCGAATCCACTGGAGGCGGCGGTGACACCGATTGCGTCGGAGTAGAAGAGGTGTGGGGTGTGGACGCTGCGATCATTGGGAATGATGTCGGAGGCCGGGTTGGTTTCGGTTGAGGATGCTGCACGCGGGCCATACGTTCATGCTCATGTTGTAGCTCTAGTGCCAACGCCCGCTCCAACGCAACGGGATTCGAGATGCCGTGAGAGGTGAGGTCGAGTTCGTCGAGCGGAAGCACATGTGGCACGAGCTCGTCCCCGATGCAAGGTGGAAGGTGTCGGACGCGGTGGACAACGTCGTCCTCGGGTGCTGCCTGGCTGGGGGTAGATGTGTGTGGCTTGGCGACCATCAAGCTGAGGGATCTGCGGTCGGGATCCATCGTCCACAACTGTTGGGCGCCGTCCGCGGCGGCGAGCGCTGCCCAATGTGGCGGGAAGTCTGGGTGCCAAATCCACAGGTCGGTGATGCCGTTGTCGCGGTAGTCGTTGTGTCGCCGTAGCCATTCCTGATCGGTCAACGGGGAGGCCTGGACCTCCAGGGCGAGTTGTTGTCCGTCGTCGAACACGATGCGCACATCTGCGCGGCGTTGATGGTTGGGCAGCCATGCTTCGTTGCGAACATCGATGACGCGCGGTTGCTGCCGTGCCCACTCCGCGAGAACGGCCTTGCTGGTCAGGTGCCACACCGATTCCACGCTGTGCCGCCCGCTGGGCGGGCCCGACCCGGCGGGGTGAGCGAAGTGCGGTCGCCGGGATCCGCCGAGTCTGCTCCGGACGATGAGCGGCACCAGTTCGTTCTTTTCGGCGTAGCACAGCGCGCATACCAAGGTCTGATCTCCGCTGTAGCCCATGCTGCGAAGCTCAGGCACGCGCGGATCACGGGAGTTGTCAGGTGCGCGAACGTATGTCCCCTGTGTGACATCGAGCGCGACTGTAAGCAGTTGGGTGGAGCCCATGACGGAGAACCTCTTGTCGAACGGCGGAGGGTCTTCCGGCGGGCGCAGGAAGACCTGATGGGCTGCGCGGTTCGCAAGTGGTAATAAAGAAGGTTCTTTGGCTACGTCATGGGGGCTTTCATGCCCGGATGTCTTATGTCTTTAGCTCAGGATGTGTGATTTGACTTAGGTTCGCAGCTGACCATCGAGGCTAGAGCCTCGATGGTGGGAGTGTCAATGAGGGCAAGGGCAGGTGACTTACCTTGCATTGCAGCGCATTCCGTGTCCACCTTCATCTGTCCGATCTGCGGATGGTGGTGGCTGCGCATTGCATCCACCGGCGCAGCCATTCGACGTGCCTCCCGCTCGGCTAGCGTTGGCGACGTCGGCGTTTGGCCAACGGAGGCATCCAGTACTCGGGCGGCTGTGGAGCACTGCCATGAATGTCGGTGTCTTCAGGGCCTCGTGGCGCCCAGCAGTCGGGATAAGGCATGTCGGCGATCGCGGCCTGGCCGGATAGGAACAAGTCCGTGGGTGGCCGGTCGTAGGTGACGTGGTTCAGCAGCAGCGGGAAGTTTCCAGCGCTGGTGGGCAGCGATTTCAAGTCCCGGGTGCGGCTGATTACCTGGCAGTGATCTGTGAATTGGAACACCGCTGCTGGCTGAGCGGTTCCCAGCCAGACGATCCGATCCCCCGGCATGGCACGCTCTTTGCCGTTGATCAGCGCGTTGGGGAATGTCGCCGCCCGGTCGAGGTAGGGCACCGGGTCGGTCCAGCTGTTGTCCGGATCGTCGTCACCTAAGCTGAGGACATGGGCGCCGTCGTCGGTGCCCATCAGCTCGAGGCTGTCGCCATCGGAGTGAGCCTGCCAGTAATCGGCGATCTCGGGGCGGTTGTACAGCACGGCCCGAAAGTCTGGATAGTGCACATGCAAGAACAACTGACCTGCTTCAGTCGCCAGCGCAATTCGATCACCTGCGCCTACCATGTGCTCGTGTCCTGAACTCGCCCAGCGGGCCTGGCCGGCTACTTCACTCGCCGCTGCCCGAACGGCGTCGACGGCCTGATCAACGGGAACTTCGAAGAACTCTCGACGAGGTAGCCGTTGCGCCGCCAGGAGGCTGTGTGCGGTGTCTTCGACGTCTTTCGGGTGAGATGTCGTCAGGCCGAACTCAACGTCGAACGCTACGGGGACGCCGGTGGTGAACAGCTCTCGGGCGCGGTCTCCGATCAGCCGGTCCGTCTTGCCGATCTTGACCAGCCCCGGCATCCTTGAATTGGTTAGTACGTACACGAAACCGGTTGTGAGACTAGCCATCCTGATCCCCCACTCGTGTTATCGACCCTCCGGGCTCGGATGTTAGTTGATCGCATTGTGTGTGGTGGACCGACTTCTGGTCTACGGTCAATGCTCGCAGTCGGAGTGCATCGGCGGGCTGTACGTAGTCGTCTGCAAGAGAGCGATCAACTGGTCAGTCCTCGCTCTGGTTGCGCAGATTTCGCAGCGCGATGGTCAGCTCGGTAAGGCGATCTGTCACCTCCTGGAGGACTTGCGCGTACCCCGCGGCGGACTCTGCCCCGATCCCGACCGCTTTCATGGCTTCCTTTACCCGCACGTCGAACTTTGCGTTCCGCTTGTACGGCTGGCCGAGTTCGACCAGCACGGCCTTCGCCGTCGCCTCGATCAGGTTCTTCGCCTTGCCGATGACCGCGCTGGGATCGCCGCTACTGTCCGAGGCATGTTGGCGCAGGATCACTCTCGGCGCCAACCCCGCCGAATCAGCCGCTCGACCCCATCAGTGACCATGGGTAGGCCAGGTGCTCCGGGGTCTTCGAAGATCGACCAGTTGACGTGAATATCCAATTCAATGCACGCATAGTGAATCCCGTTGTCGGAGCACTCCTCGTAGGTGCGGCGCACGGCCCGCAAGACGATCGGACTCCAGGTGCCGCCGAACGGCATATCCGTACACGCACCATCTGGCCTGCGACGCAGCGGCACCTCGAGCCCCAGGATTTTGTTGTCCAGGTCGTCGAGCACCAGCGGATCCGCACCCGACGGCACCACCTCGGCCGGGAGCCGCACCCGGGTGTGGTGAATAGCGAGCACAGACCATCCGGGCCATTGGTTGCCGGTCAGCTCGCACGGCTCCGCGAGCAGCGTGTCGACCAGGTCGAGCATCATGGTTTCGTCCAGTCCGACATCGTGGCGCACTGTCACGTCCTCCGCGGATTCCGCGGGTCCGACGTTGATCTACGCGCCGAACGATTCGTCCATGATGCGTTTGTCGACCACGAATTCCAGCGGCTCGACAAGGCCTTCGCAGAAATCGACGACGGCGGACACCGCGTGCCGTGCGAGTAGGCGCTCCCGCTCGACCGGAGTCTGTCCGGGCACGGCTGCCCACGCGAAGTCCCGGACCAGCCCAGTAACGAACCCGTCGGTGTAGATGTAGTGCTCGGCCTGCCCGCGATCTCTCACCGCACGAGTGCGCCCGACGGCTCCGGCATCCGCCCGAACTCGACGGATCAACACCTTGACCGGTGAACATCGCCAGCTCACCCAAGCACACCAGCACGCCCGCGCCGCCGCACGCGCAGCCAACGATCTCAAATCCGATACATGGGGGAAACCCATGCGAAAAGCCATGTTTGCTGTTGCGACCGCCGCCATCGGCGCTGCCGTCATGCTCGTTTCTGCGGGTCCGGCTCAGGCGGACAACTCCATCATTTGTGTGAAAGGCGGAGGGCACGTCGTCCTCCGGACGACCTTCTATCCAAGGGTCACCAGCGGGGTGTGTCAGGGTGGCAAGTACGACGGCCAGGTTCTGTGGAGGCATTACACTTACTAGGCCAGTCATCGGAGGGACCGGGGGCGCCAACCAGCTGGTAGCCGTCCCAGCATGACTTTCTCTCGGTACGACCGGCTGGACCTCGGTCTTGAGGTGGCCTGTGGGGTTTCGAGGGTGCGGCTGCGCCGAGGGCGACCTGCCCCTCGGCGGTGACCGGTCGGTCGGTAACGACGCTAGATCCACTGTGCGGCAGCAGGTATGGATTCCTCCCATGCTGCGAAGTAGTCAAGGGCTGCCTCGGCGTCGATCAGGTCGGGGTGATCACCGCCACCGACGTAGCCGCCCGGCCGCGGTACTCATCGGGGTCGGGTCCCGGGTGCGCCGGTGGTGAGCAGGGCGGTGGGGGTGTCGCTGATCTGCACGGCGTCGGTTAGTCCGAGGGCCCGGGCGACCGCAGCGAGGACGGCGCGGACGTGGGCGTCACCGAGTTCGGCGCAGACCACCAAGCGGAGGTCGACCGGGATACCGCCGCCAAGGCTGACGGCCAAGTCCAGCAATCGGTGCTGGGCGCCGTCGAGCGGGCCGAGGTCGGCGGCGCTCAGCGCCCTCCAGTCCACGCGGGCGATGAGGTGGTGCCTGTCGTCGCTGTCGGTGACCAGGCGGGTGGTGATGTGGGTGCGGAGGCCGCGACGGTCGAGCAGCCCGGCAGAATCGAGCAGCTCGACCGCGGCACGCTGATGTCGGCCCTCGGCGAGGTCAGCGCCGGTGATGAGCCATGCGCGAAGCTTGTCGGTGGAGGCGGTGATGGGATCGGTCATGAGGTGAGCTCTCCTGGGCTGGTGGACGTGAACCGGTACGTGAAGCGGTGGTCGCAGCGGGACGGGCTGGCGGCGATCGCAAGATCGGCGCCGACACCGGTGGCGCGGGCGAGGGCGGTAGCTACGATCTGGGCATGCTCGGGGCCCAGGTTGACCAGTACATCGTGTGGGTCGATCAGGTTGTCGGTGGCGAGGCCTACCGCCAAGCGCAGCAGGCGCCCGGTCGCCCCGTCGGGGTCGGCGACGGTGGGCTCGCTGCGCAGTGCCGTCCAGTTCACCTTCGCGTACCACCATGGCCATCCCCCGGTGCTGAGGAAATCGATATCGGTGTGCTCGCGCACCGCGGGGTGCTCGAGCAGGCCCGCAGTATCGAGCAGATGCAGGGCCGCACGCTCGCACCGGTGTGACCGGTCATCGGTCGGCCAGCCTCGAAACAGCAGATCGCGCCGCTGCTCGGGGCTGTTTTGGGCCGGTGATGGCGTGGCGCAGCGCATCAGAGATCCTCGGTGAGCATGGTCCGGGTCTGCTGGAACCACGCGCGGGTGGCCGGGTAGCGGTGTCCGTCGCCGGCGTTGATGCGGCGGGCTCGGCGGCGGTCGCGATCGCGTGCGGCCGAGGAGGTCGGCAGCTCGTAACCAGGAACCTGCCCCGGATCCAGGCCGATTGTCGCACTGTGAAGTTCGGAGAACTGGGACTGCGGCGACCACGGCGCGATGTCGCGCGGGTCGTCGGGCTTGGGTGCATCGGTCACTGTCGCCACCCTGAGATTGGTGTCTGATCTGCGGTGTCGTCGAGCGGAGTGAGGTAGATCGAGCGGGCCATCAGCAAGCGGTGGCATTCCGGCCCCCAGGAGGGGCGGGCGCTGACGAGCGGCAGCCACTGGTCGGCGATGCGTCGCCAACTGTCGGGTCCGTGAGTCTCATCGGCGTACCGGCTGACGATGCGGGCCAGTGATTCGGCGACCGGCACACCACGTTCCGGCGCAGTCCAGGCGCGCAGCACGGTCGCGATCTGCTCGCGGGCGCCGAGGTCGACCCGCGACGGTTTCGGTCCGGTGTTTGGTCGAGGCGGGTCGGCGGGGTGCGGCCGGCGGTTGAGCCATGCCCCAGTGTGCCGCAGCCACATCAGCGCTCGGGGATCCCAGACGTTAGGGTCATCGGCGCCGGTGAGGGTGCGTTCGGCGTAGTCGAAGTCCCAGGGGCGATGGCGATGGCAGGCTTCGTAGTGGACTTCGTCGACTGCGGATGCCAGTGTGCCCACTGCGCGTCGTCCGATCGACTCGATTGCCGCACAGAGGGCCTCGGCTTCGCTGGGTAGATAACCCGGCGTGGCCGCGCGCGCAGCATCGTGGGTCGTGGATGCGGTCATGCGGGGTCTCCGATGCGGCGTGCGGCGAGGTCTGCGGCGAGGGTGCCACGGATCGGCGCGAGCTGGGTCAGGGCGTAGTCGAGGAAGCCCAGCGCGCGCTGTCCGGCGGGCATGCGGGCCTCATCGCGGCGGTCGTCCGGGGTGCGGGCGGCCCACTGGCCCAACGGGATTCTGAGGAAGTCGAGGAAGTGCACGATCAGCTCACACTCGCGGCGATCGCGCGCCGGTCGCGGTACTTGTCCTTCACCGCCGTGGTGCGACAGGCCACGCGCTCTCGGCCGCTCGCTCGGGAGCTGCGGCGCCATCGGCGGCAAGGAAGACCGGGAACTGGTTGGCGGCGACGGGGTTCGGGTGCGCCTTCGTGGTGTCAGCGTGATGTTCGGCGCTGAACAGCGGCACCGATGCGGGCTGGTCCGGGTAGGAGTCGGTCACGGTCGTTCCCCCTGAACGGTTGGCTGAGCTGCGGTTTCGATGAGCGTAGCGGTGGCCACCGACAGTTTCTCCGGTTGCCACACCATTCGGACGCGAAAACCATGTGTGAGCAGGGGATTTCGTGGGAACGCGCCCGATTATCGCGCGAACTTTCGCTCCGACGTTCCCGACTCCGGCGCTGTCGACTCCTTCAGGGTGCGGTCCATCCCCATGGTCGCTGGCCTCGTTGCCCGCGCAAGCAGCCCAGCCGATAGTCAGCTTGGCGGCGGGCGTGGTCGGAGACCGCAGCGTGGCGTAGCGCGAACAGGCACAGCTCGAAGGATCGGATGTCGCGGATCACCGGGTAGCCCTTCCAGTCGGTGACGTCGGAGCCGTAAGCGTTGGCAAACCGTTCCCATCGGTCTGGTGGGTCCGAGAGGGTGTCGGATTGGAAGGCGACGGTGGCTTGGTCCCATTGTGGTGGTCCGATGCAGCAGCGTTCCAGGTCGACGACGTGTCCACCGGTGGCGGCGGCCATGGTGTTGGCTGGGGACGGGTCGCCGTGGATGACACACCACGGGCTCGGCCATTCCAGCGCGTTCCACCGTGTCGCGAGGTCTGCGGCATAGCGTCGCAGCCACGCCTTTTCCGTGTTGTCGGTGAGGCATTGGTCAATGCGCTCGGTGAAGTCGGGCAGGGTGAACCGGGGCAGCCCGAGGTGGTTGGGCACGCGCAGCGTGTGCAGCCGTGCGAGCATCGCCCCGGTTTCGGCAGCATCGGCTGGACCACCCGATCCGAGATCCTCCCAGAAGGTGACAGGCCGCCCGGCCACCACGACCGGGTCGGGCACCAGCGGTTCGGGTGCGCGAACGTGGTGGGAACGCAGCCAGTCGGCTGCGCGCAGCTCCCGGACGGCAGTGGCCAGTTCCCCGCGCTGGTGTACTCGGATGATGGTGGCGGTGTCGGTGCGTAGCATGGCGTTGTCGCGCAACCGGATCGGGTCGATCCGGGTAGCGCGGACCTGGGCCTGGGCGCATGCCGCTCGGGCCAGTGCCACGATGTCGTTGCTTCTCATGATGTTTCGCATCCGCTGGTCAATGACCGACGGCGAGTGCTGCGGCGGTCTCGAACAGGCCGGCGGAGTTGGCGCCCTTGATCAGAACGACGTCACGGCCGCGCAAGCCTTCGGTGATCACGGCCAGCACTTGGTCTTTGGTTTCGATGTGGGTGACCTGCGCGGAGCCCGCGTCGCGGGCGGCGGTGGCCATGAGTCCGGCGTGGTGGCCGCCAACGGTGATCAGGGTGCCGATGCCCAGGTCTGCGACCTGACGTCCGATCTTTGCGTGCAATTCCGGTGCGGTGTCGCCGAGTTCACGCATCTCTCCGAGGACCGCGATGGTGGGTCGGACTGTGGCGGCGATCGTGGCCAGCGACCGCAGTGCGGCTTCAACGCTATCCGGCGAGGCGTTGAACGCGTCATTGATCACGGTGATCCCGTCGGGGTGTTCGGTGACTTCCATCCGGCTGCCCGAGACCAGAACTGTACCGTTGAGACCTGCAGCGACAGTGACAAATTCGACACCGGCGGACAACGCTAGTGCGGCCGCGGCGAGTGCGTTGGTCAGATGATGCTCACCGGCCACGCCGAGCGTGACCGGTGCAGAATCGTCACCGTGGCGCAGGGTGAACTGCGCGCGAGCGCTGGCGTCGAGGTTGATGTCGGTGGCACGCACATCGGCATCTGTCCCGGTGCCGAATCGCAAGACCTGCGCGCGAGTGTGGTCGGCCATGGCGGCCACCAGCGCGTCATCGGCGTTGAGGACAGCGATACCTGTGGCGTCGAGAGCTTCGATGAGTTCGCGTTTGGCGACCGCGATCGCCTCGCGGCTGCCGAATTCGCCGATGTGGGCCGAGCCGATGCCCAGGACCGCGCCGATCTGCGGGCGGGCGATGGCGGCGAGGTGGCTGATGTGGCCGCGCCCGCGCGCACCCATCTCCAATACGAGGAAGTCGGTGTCGGCCTCGACTCGCAGCACGGTGTGTGGGAACCCGATCTCGTTGTTGAACGAACGTTGGGTGGCCACGACGCTGCCGTGGCGGGCCAGGATCTGGGTGAGTAGATCCTTGGTGGAGGTTTTGCCCGCCGACCCGGTGATGGCGAGGACACTGCCGGTGTAGCGGGTTGCGACGGCGTGGGCCAGATCGCTCATCGCGGTCACCACGTCGTCAACGATGATCGCTGGGCAACCGGTGGGGCGTGATGCCAGGACTGCGACCGCGCCCTGTTCTATTGCGGCGGTGGCGAAGTCGTGGCCATCGACCCGGTTGCCGCCCAGCGCGGCGAACAGTCCACCGGTCTCGACGTGGCGGGAGTCGAATGCGGTCGGTGCGGTAACGGTGACTTGGTCGTTGGAGACGGCGTCGAGCCGACCGCTGACCGCGTGGGCGATCTCGGCGAGGGTCATGGGAATCATGTGTTCCAACCTTTCGATATCACAGTGGTGCCGGGACTTTGGGACTGCCTTGCGGACGGCGAGATCGGCTGTGCGCCACGATCATGCTCGCCACCGGACCGGCCTGATCGCTGGGATTGGCTCAAGTCCTGCACAGTCGGCCGATCGCGGCGTAAGCGCTCAGGTCCCACGCGGTGGGGTGTTGCGGTTCGGTGGCGTGGTCGTAGCGGTCGGAGCCGAGGAATTCGGGTCGCCACCGGTGCGGGGCGATCAGTCCGGGCGTGTGCAGGCGGTAGTTGGTGAGCATCGCGGCGATGTCGCCGTGCGTCCGCGGGTGGTAAGTGATCCCGGCCGCGCGCAGGGTCTGCGCGGCGGAGTTGACTTGGTGGCCGTGGATGTCGGCGGTGATGTGGGTGAGCGCCAGCCATATACCGATTGGTAGGTGGGTCAAACCCGCAATCATCGACGCGGCGTCGTCGATGAGTTCGGCAGTGCCGGACAGCAATAGCGCGATGGGTTCGGTGGTGTCGAGGGTGGTGGTGATCGCGTCGAAGACGGCGGTGGTGTCGGTGAGGTCGATTTCGGCGGTGTGGGTGGTGTGTCCGGTCATCAGGGCGCGGGCGTGGGTGGCTGCGATCGGGTCGTTGTCGATGTAGAGGGTGCGGGCAGTATTGGTGCGTTCGGCGGCGACGTCGTGGATGTTCGGTGTGTGCGGGAAGCCGCACCCGAGTTCTACGAACTGGGTGACCTGGTGGTCGATGAGGTATCCGACCGCGCGTAGGGCGAACCGACGTGATTCGGTGAACGCAGGGGCGATCTTGTTCCGGGTCAGTTTCTCAGCGATTGCACGGTCGGCGGTGTAGCAGTCTTTGCCGCCGAGGAGCGCGGTATGGATGCGTGCGCTGTTGGGCCGGGACTGATCCAGGACGGTGGCGCGGTCGGGATCGCTCACGTGTCGTCGCTTTCTGTACTGGTGGGCGGTTCTGGATGGACGAAAGTTGGTGTGGCCCCCGAGCTCGCCGGAAATCGAGTCCGGGGCCGCCTTCGCGCTGCCTGGCCGGCGTGAGGTGTCTCAAGGTCTCACCGTGGCGCGCCTAAGGCATTCGGGTGGTCGTGTAGAGGCCGGTCGCGTGTCAGGGCTGGAGGTAAAGCCGCTCGTTTGGCAGGCGCGGCAGTCCGGCACAGTGGCCCGGGTAGACGGCGACGGTGCCGGGTCGGCGGGCGGCAACATCGCAGACGAACACCAGCGCTGCTGTCAAACAAGCAGCGAAATCTATTCGCACACTGTGGAACTGAACCGTGATATGGATGCCGGGCTCATCAGGGAGCGGTGACCGGCCTCCGTTGTTCATCGCCGTGCCTGCCTCAAGCTCGATAGCGTGCATTCGATCACCACGGCCCCCGACGGTCGGAACACGCTGGTAGCTGGAGACACCCACGTCCGGATCATCAGCGGGTCCGGCACCGGCGACGGCAACGCGATATCGCCGTCGCGGATCACCACCACCCGCGCCTCCCATAACCGTGCGACTTCGGTGGGGTCGCCGATCGGCCGGATATCGGACCTGATCAAAAATGTCCACATGTGCGCGCGCGGGTGACCGATGATCGACAACGGCGCAACCCCGCGCACGTCGAGGCGCATTTTGACCTGGTGGCCCAATGCGGCCGGCATCATCACCGCCCCGATCGAACCGGCCCTCATGGTGATTCGTCCGGTGTGTGGGTCGATCACGGTGGGCAGGCGACACACGTGCCGGTAGAAGCCGCAGCGCGATGAAGGGGTTTCGGTGAACGCCGAAGTAGGTGGGCTGGTCTGTGTCATCGGGACTCCTCGTGCAACCCGGGAGCAGGAACGCGTGGCTCGCTGGCTTCGGCCGCGGGTGTGGTGGGTGCGCCCATGAGCCAACCGGCCTCACGCATCGCTTCGAGCGCTCGGCGCAGTTCCCGCAATGACGGATCGGGCTCGGCGGGGACGGAGCTTCTCATCGCGAACTCTGCCGTTCGAGGGGACACTGCCTGACCGTTACCCGCCACTGGGCATGCCGGTTCCGAAAGGCGTCACCGTTGCGGCGCAACGAGTTCAAGGCACGCGCTACACGCCACCGCGACATGTTCAGATTGCGGGCGATCGTGTCGGCAGTCAGCAGACCCCCGGGGACGAGGACATCGAGCACCCGTTGCTCAACATCTGTCAGGTTCTCCGAGATCATCGACCCCCCTTTGTCGTACGCAGCGGCAACGTCCCGAGTTGTGCTGGTGCATGGGCCGTCGGGCGGTCGACAGCATGCCGACTCTTGTCGGTAGCTGATGAGTGCGCGAAGACCGTCATAGCTGCTGGCTCCTATGGGGGCGGTGGTTGCTGCTGTTCACCCTCCCAGTCGGTCAGCGGTCCTCACACCTGCTGCGCGGTACGAGTTCCGACGGATTCTTGGGTAGCTTGACCTGCGCAGATGGTGTGAAGCGAAGAAGTTGCCCATTGTGATGGGTAACCTTTCTGGCAACTACTGCTCCTGGGGCGAAGGGCTGCCGGTCATGGGAACGTCGTCAAGGTCATCAGGTGCGGACGCACGCACGAGCCACCAGATGAGTCCGCAGGCGCGCGGTCGTGAGCTGGCCGCACAGGGTAAGAAGCTGTGGACCGAGTTGGGGTCGGTAAAAGGTGCGGCCATTGAGCTGATGGCTCAGTACCCGGATGTGCCGAGTTTGCAGGCGTACCGCTATGCGGCGGGCCTATCCCAAGACCAGGCGGCAGCGCGCTATAACGACGTGACGGGAAACCAGACCAGCCTTGGCGGCACATCGGTCAACGCCTGGGAGTCGTGGGCGCGCCGCAGGGGCCAGGGTTCTCCGCCTCCGATGTCCGGTTTGCTCATCTTGTGCGCGGCCTACGGAAGGGGGCCGCTGGGGGTGGCAGAGGAGAGCATCAGCCCAACGGAGCTTATCGCCGAAGCCTACGAGCGACTGCCTATCGAAGATCAGCTAGCGCTGAAAAGCTTTACAGAAGACAAGGTTTCAAGCGATGAACCAACATCGGCGCTAGAGCATGGTGCGACCAGGAGCCAGGTTCCCGCGCCACAACCCCGGAGGGGTCAAGTCGGACCGACGTTCATCTTGACGGTTCCAACTGTCGAATACGGGAACCCTGAGGTAGATGTGTTCACGCTGCCTAATCCTGAGCCAGGGCGATTGATCGATCTGACGTGGGATACTTTCGGGTATGGGGTGGAGCGGCTATCTCAGCAGATCAAAAACCTGGGCAAACGCCTAGATGTAGACATATGCTTCGGGGTGAATGAGGCCGGTTTGGTTATGGCCACCTTTCTTGCTTCATCCCGATTTTCCCGATGCCGAATCGGGTACCTGCGGTGTAACAAGGTGCGCGACGGCATAGACCTGGACAGTGCATCTTTCTACCCGGAAGCCAACGACGCTCCTACGATCGTAATCTGTGATTTCGAGGTCAAGCACGCTGACGTAATCGGCTACCTCGCCAGGCAACTGCGCGACCGCTACCCCAAGGCTGAGCTGTACTTCGTGGTCTTCGGTGCAATGACCAAAGATCGGCAATTGGACGTCGATAGCTTCGATGATCTCACCGGCGCAAAGATTATGCGTGCGGCAGGATTTGAAGCAATTTTCATTGCCGCAACGATGGGACCTCCCGGCATTGAACCTCCATTGGAGTTGCGCTAGATTCGAGCAAAGGTGACCTTCGCATGAGTGATCAGAACACGACTGAGCTGGCGCGGCGCATTACCGACATGGTGACAACCATGATGGCCGAGATACGGCCCCGCTTGGTGGAAGCCGCGCTGACCGGGCGCCGTTCGGAGACCGAAAATGCCCGCCACGAAGACAACTTCTTGTCGGAGTATGACCTGTGGATGCACGGACGCTACAAGGAACTCCTGTCCGAGTATCTACCATCATTCATATACGCATCAGAAGAGGATGATCCGCAAGTCGTTGGAAGTGACTCGGAACCAGATTTGTGTGTCCTCGTGGACCCGCTGGATACGAGCGAATTGGCTGTTCGCTCCCTGCATGGCTACACCCACATCATGGTCTACTCGCGCTCTCTGAGGCGGCCTATCGTTGCGGTCGTCGGCGATATTTTTCATCATGTTCAGCTGTACGTGGCCGTGCGAGACAGGGATGGTTGTGATCGCGCCTTTATGGTCACTACTAGCGGGGACCGCCACACGCTGAATCGGACCTCGAACGCTCGACTTTCCCAAGCTCTGGTTACGAACTACTTGATGCGCCCGGATGAGCGATTTCGCCCCTTGGCAAAGCAGCAACGTTTCTTCGATGCACTGAGCGCCGTGTCGGAGGGCGGTAAACGAAGAGGGCGCATCGGCGTTGATTTCGGCTCTATCAGCTTGTGTCACGTCGCTGCCGGATTCACTGATGCCACCGTGGAATTCGCCAAGGGATTCGCCGTTTGGGATCTGTCGCCCGGGCATTACATTCTGCATGCGGCTGGGGGCGTGACGATCGATCTTGATGGTGCTCCGATCCCGCTGGATTGTGGACTCAACAGCACGCCCGAGATCAACAAGACGATGAGTACGCGCCGGAAGTTCATCGCGGCCGGCAATCGGGCCCTCGCGGAGGAGATACGCGAAGCCATTCAGCAGTGACATCGGGCGCCCAGTCGGCAGTCCAGTACGGCAGCCTGGTCGATCACGGTGTTGAGTTCAGATGTCATCCTGCTTCGACTGCCCTGCGGCTGTTCAGTCGGCGCCCTTGCCTCTCGATCCGTCCGGCAGGTCGTCCACGGCGCAGCTCGAACCTCGCGCGGCCGGATGCATCCGTACCGTGAGCGATGGCGGATGAACACATATCATTTCGGAAGCTCAAAATCTTTGCGCGCTAACAGTTTTCGATCAGATGAGACGATACATGAGTCGACACCAGTACATTCTTGTGGCGAAATCTCGTCTTTTGAGGTTTCATGTAAGAGGAAGAGTCGCTGATCGGGCCTACTTAAGGCTGGATTATGCACAACGATCAACAGCAAGACTCTCTCGATTCCGCCCGCCGCCCGTGCTGTGCGGGCTACCCACCTGATACGCCGAAGCGGTCCCGGCTGCACCGCGCCATTTCGAACGGACAGGCGCGAGGTGCGATCCAATGACCGGCGAAGAGGTCTGGCTGACCACCGACGAAGTCGCCGCGAGGCTGAAGATTCCGCCAAAGACATTGGCTACGTGGGCATCTGCCAACCGCGGACCACGATTCGCCAAGATCGGTCGGTACCGCCGCTACCTACTGCGTGATGTTCAGCGATGGGAGCAGGCGCAACTCGAGGCCACCCGGCGCGAGCAACCACCGAACACTCCTGCCTGACGGCCAACTGCCGCGCCCACAGGCACACCTCTCCGGATGGGTGTGCCGAATGCGGCTTGTCCCCGGCACCGCCATGCCCGCATTTCCGTTGAAGGGAGGACACCTCGATGCCACGCCAAGCCCTCCCCATCGGCACCTACGGCAAGATCAAATCCACCCGGCAGCGCAACGGCAGCTGGCGAGCAACGACGCGCTACCGCGACGAGGACGGCATCAGCCGGCCCGTCGACCGCTTCGGTGCCACCAAGGGGCAAGCCGAGGACGCACTCCGCCGTGCGCTGGCCGACCGAACGAACTCGCGCGGCAAGCTCATCACCCGCGACACGACACTGACCGAACTTGCTGACCTGTGGCTCGCCGAGAAGGCCGTCCAGGACGGGATCACGCCCCAGTCGCTCGACCTCTACCGTCGCGAGATCGACGTCTCGACCGACAAACGGGCCAGACCCGACGCGATCAAGATTAAATCCGCGTTGGGCGGGCTACGTGTCTGGGAAGCCTCGACATCGCGACTTGATGCCCACATCAAGCGCATCGCGCTCGACGGACATCGGGAGAAGGCGCGGCGCCAGCGCGTCATCCTGTCAGAAATGATGGGCATGGCGGTTCGTCACGACGCGATCGACCGAAACCCCGTCCGCGAGGTGGCAGACCTGCCACGCAAGCACACCAAACCGCGCGCCGCCGATATCGAGGTTCTCTACGAGTTGCGCCAGCACCTCGATGAGTGGGTGAACGGCGCCCCGCTCGACGGGTCGCCCGGGTACACCTACGGTCCCAAACGCAATCAACGAGTCCTCGATGTCGTCGATGTCGAACTCGGGACCGGCCCGCGTCCCGGAGAAGCGTTGGCGTTGATTTGGTCCGATGTCGATCTCGAGGCCATGCCACCGCGAGTCACCTTCTCGGGCACGATCGTTCGCATCAAGGGCAAAGGTCTGATCCGCCAGCCGCGAACGAAATCCGATTCGGGCTATCGCACCGTGTTGATCCCGCCGTTCGTCGTGGAGACTTTGCGCCGGGTGCAAGCCGAAGCCACTCCGAACGAGCTGGATTTGGTCTTCCCGAACCGCAACGGTGGTATCTGGGACCCGAACAACTTCAACCGCCTCTGGAAGCAGGCGAGGGGAGACAAGTTCGCCTGGATCACCGCGAAGACCTTCCGCAAGACCGTCGCCACGATGATCGCGACCGTGCACAGTCCGGAGGATGCGGCCCGCCAACTCGGCCACGCAGGCGATGCGGTGACCCGCCGCCACTACATCGATCAACCGACGCAGGCACCCGACTTCACCGCCACTTTGGAGCGACTGAAACGGTGAAAAGATGTTGTTTTCGTGTAGTGAGGGGTCAGAATAGTCAAAAACCAGGGTCAAACGCGAACGTTTGCCCTGGTAGATGCTCCCCCATCTGGACTCGAACCAGAAACCTGCCGATTAACAGTCGGCTGCTCTGCCAATTGAGCTATAGGGGATTGCCCTGAATGACTGGACTCAGGCGGTCTGCCTTGGCGGGCTGACCGAGATGAAACTTTAGCGCATCGTGTCGCGGGAACCCAAATCGGGGCGCTACCTGGGGACATGCGGTGTGTAACGATGTGCCGTCGGATGGTGGCCGGATCGACATGGGTGGGGCGGCTGGGGCAGGATGGAGCGCGCACACAGACGTGGGAGGAGCTCCAGGAGATGCTGCGGTTGATCATCGGCGTAGCGGCCGGGTATGTGCTCGGTACGAAGGCCGGGCGTGCGCGCTACGAGCAGATCAGTGCGGCGACGCGAGCTGTCACGGGGTCCCCGGTGACGAAGAAGCTGGTGTCGGTGGGTCGGCAGAGGCTGTCGGACAAGTTGAGCACGCAGCAGAAGCTGGAGCCGATGGAGCCGATCGACGAGCGCACCACGGTATTGATTCCACACAACCAGTTGCGTCGCTGAGCCGAATTCGGCTACACCACAGACACTTTCACGCTCTGTCTGAGCATTCGTCGCTAACCTTAGCTGGAACCCGCGGTCGCGAGCGCGACCCTGAAGACCGCTCCGGTGGCCTCGCGGACCTCTGCTTCGCTGACGCCCGGCGCGGTTTCGACCAGGGTCAGGCCGTCTGGGCCGATGTCGAGGACGGCCATGTCGGTGATGATGCGGTGGACGCAGCGCAGGCCGGTCAGGGGGAGGGTGCAGTGGTCGAGGATCTTGGGTTCGCCGGAGCGTGAGCGGTGTTCCATCATCACGATGACCCGTTTCGCGCCGTGGACCAGGTCCATCGCGCCGCCCATGCCCTTGACCATCTTGCCGGGAATCATCCAGTTGGCCAGGTCGCCGTCGGCGCTGACCTGCATCGCGCCGAGTACGGCGACGTCGACGCAGCCGCCGCGGATCATCCCGAACGACTGTGCGGAGTCGAAGTAGGAGGCGCCGGGCAGGACGGTGATCGTTTCCTTGCCCGCGTTGATCAGCTCGGGATCGACCTCGTCCTCGGTCGGGTACGGCCCGACGCCGAGGACGCCGTTCTCCGAGTGCAGCACGACGGTGACGTCATCGGGTAGATAGTTCGGTACCAGGGTCGGCATGCCGATGCCGAGGTTCACGTATTGGCCGTCGCTCAACTCGGCTGCCACCCGGGCGGCCAGTTCCTGTCGTGTCCAGGTCATGCCCGTACCGTCCTGTTCTCGATGCCGACCTCGACCTTGCCGACGTGCACCACTCGCTGCACGTGGATGCCGGGGGTGTGTATTTCGTCCGGGTCCAGTTCGCCCGGCTCCACCAGATGCTCGACTTGGGCGATCGTGATGCGGCCCGCCGTCGCGGCCGGCGGATTGAAATTGCGTGCGCTGCGCCGGTATACGAGGTTGCCGTGCCGGTCGCCTTTCCATGCGTGCACCAGCGCGAAGTCGGTGACGATCGCGTGCTCGAGCACGTAGGGCACCCCGTCGAAGAGGCGCGTCTCCTTCGCGGGACTGGCCAGCGCGATCCCGCCGTCGCCGTCGTAGCGCAGCGGTAGACCGCCGTCGGCGACCTGCGTGCCGACGCCCGCCGGGGTGAAGAAGGCCGGAATGCCCGCACCGCCTGCTCGCATGCGTTCCGCCAGGGTGCCCTGCGGCGTCAGTTCGACCTCGAGTTCGCCCGCGAGGAACTGGCGGGCGAACTCGGCGTTCGACCCGACATAGGAGCTGGTGGTGCGGCGGATCCGGCGGGCCTCCAGCAGTACGCCGAGGCCGACGCCCGTGGTGCCGCAGTTGTTGCTGACCACCTCGAGGTCGGTGGCGCCGTGGGCGAGCACCGCGTCGATCAGTATCTGGGGCACGCCGACCAGGCCGAACCCGCCGACCGCGAACGACGCGCCGTCATGAATATCGGCGACAGCTTCGGCGGCTGTCGCAATGACTTTGTTCATCACACCAGCGATGCTAGACGAAATGTTCGCATCGCGCACCTATGTTCGTATCACGAACACTTGCGGCTGCGAGGGTCGCGGACTTAATGTGTTCGCTATGCGGACGAAAGTGCGCAGAGCGAACGCCCACGCTGAGCTTCGAAGAGGACCGCGGCGACGTAGCCTCGGGCCCGGCCCGGTGCATCGACGTTCGCCGCGGGGCGGACGCCATCGGGTCGACAGGGAGAAGGAGTTGCGGCAGCCATGACAGAACCGTCATCGGATTACGTGCAGTCCCTCGGGCGCGGCCTCGCCGTCATCCGGTCGTTCGACGCCGAGCATCCCCGGCGCACCCTCAGCGAGGTCGCCCACGCCACCGACCTGACCCGCGCCACCGCGCGGCGCTTCCTGCTCACCCTGGTCGAACTCGGGTACATGCGCACCGACGGCAACCAGTTCTGGCTCACGCCAAGGGTTCTCGAACTCGGTTACAGCTTTCTGTCCAGCCTGAGCCTGCCCGACCTGGCAGGCCCGCATCTCGAGGCGCTGGCCGAGAAGGTCCGCGAGTCGACCTCGGTGTCGATCCTCGACGGCACTGACATCGTCTACGTGGCCCGTGTTCCGGTGAGTCGGATCATGACCGTCTCGATCAATATCGGCACCCGATTCCCCGCGTTCGCCACCTCGATGGGGCGGGTCCTGCTCGCCGATCTCAGCACCGACGCGCTCGCCGAATACCTCGCGAAGATCGACCTGACGCCGCTCACCGACGCGACGGTCACCACGAAGCGGCAACTGCGTGCCGAGCTGGCCCAGGTCCGCGCCGACGGGTTCTGCGTCGTCGATCAAGAACTCGAACACGGACTGCGGTCCATGGCCGCGCCCATCCGCGATCAGCACGGCACGGTCGTCGCCGCGGTGAACATCTCCACCCAGGCCGCCCGCTACACGCTGCGCGAGGTCCGCGATTCGCTGATCCCCGCCCTGCTCGCGACCAGCGCCGCGATCGAGCACGACCTGACCCAGATCCGATCCAACACCTGACGCCGACGAGGAAGATCCATGCCCGAAGCTGTTATCTGCGAACCCCTGCGCACCCCGGTCGGCCGATTCGGGGGTGTCTTCAAAGACCTTGCCCCGCAGGAACTCGCCGCGACCGTGATCACCGAACTGATCGCCCGCACCGGACTCGACCCCGCGACCGTCGACGACGTCATCCTCGGTCAGGCCTCACCCAACGGCGACGCGCCCGCGATCGGGCGCGTCGCCGCGCTGGACGCCGGCCTCGGCATCAGCGTGCCGGGCATCCAGGTGGACCGGCGCTGTGGATCGGGCTTGCAGGCCGTGCTGCAGGCGTGCATGCAGGTGCAATCCGGCGGTAGTGATCTGGTCCTGGCCGGTGGCGTGGAATCCATGAGCCGCACCGAGTTCTACGCCTCCGACATCCGCTGGGGCATTCGCGGCGACGGCCCGGTGCTGCACGACCGGCTCGCCCGCGCCCGAGTGACCGCCGGTGGCAAGAACTTTCGCGTCGACGGCGGCATGATCGAAACCGCGGAGAATCTGCGCGCGCAGTTCGGCATCAGCCGCGCGGATCAGGACGCGCTCGCGGTGCAGTCGCATCAGCGTGCCGTCGACGCGCAACAGAACGGCCGCTTCGAAGCGGAAATGGTGACTGTCGCTGTGCCGCAACGCAAACGGGATCCGTCGCTGGTGCGCATCGACGAGCACCCGCGCGCCGACACCGACCTCGACACACTGGCCCGGCTGCGCCCGATCCGGCTCGGCGCCGATCCTGATGCCACCGTCACCGCGGGCAACTCCAGCGGTCAGAACGACGGCGCGGCGGTCTGCATCGTCACCACCCCGCAGCGCGCACAGGCACTCGGCCTGCGCCCGATGGCCCGACTCGCGTCGTGGGCGGTCGCCGGGGTGCCACCGGCCACCATGGGCATCGGACCCGTTCCGGCCACCGAAAAGGCGCTCGCCCGACTGGGTCTCACCCTCGACGAGATGGACCTGATCGAACTCAACGAGGCCTTCGCCGCGCAGACGCTGTCGGTGCTGCGGACCTGGAAAGTCGAACCCGACGATCCGCGCGTCAACCCGAACGGTTCGGGAATCTCCCTCGGGCATCCGGTCGGTGCGACCGGCGCGAGAATCCTGGCCACCCTGCTGCACGAACTGTCCCGCCGCGAAGGTCGCTACGGTCTGGAGACGATGTGCATCGGCGGTGGGCAGGGACTGGCTGCCATCTTCGAACGCGTCTGACGGGTCCGGCGCGCCGTGGCCGTGGCCGGTTCTGGTCAGGCAGATTGCAGGATCCTGGCGACCCACGACCATGGCCGCGTGCGGATGGCGCTAGGCTCGGCGAAACTACCGCTCAGGTAAATCGATACACGGGGGACACCCATGACTGATCCGAACACCGTCGGCGCCGGACCGGTGCCGTTGTTCAGCGCCCAGATTCACACCGACGCGAGTGCGGCGCCCGCCGAGCCGGTCCCCGGCAACAAGTTTCCGACCTTCCTGACCGCGGTCGGAGACGAAGACCCCACCACCTGAGCGAATCCGACCGCCCGCGGGGGGTGCGCCGGGGCGGATAGCCTGGGCGCAGTCACGTGGGCGGTCGTGACGCGAAGGAGCGGTGATGGAGTTCGGGCCCGGAGCGGTCCTGGCGGGATACCGCATCGAACGCAAGCTCGGTGGCGGCGGGATGGGTGCGGTGTATCTGGCCCAGCATCCACGACTCCCGCGCATCGTCGCCGAGGCGCCCGCCGGATTGGACTACGCGCATCGACAGGGACTGTTGCATCACCGACGAGGTGCTGGTCACCGACTTCGGAATCGCTCGAAGATCGCCGCGGTTCCGAACAGTCCGAAGGCGGCGTCGGTCCTGCGGCCCTGGCTCGACGATGTCCTCGCCGGTGACATGAGCGCGTTGATCCGCAAGTGCTGGACCCAACCACCCGCCGAGATCCCCCGGATCTACGGCGACGTCGCACAGATCACCGACGCGGTGCGCCGCCCAGGCGTGCTCGGCCGATTCGGGCCCTTCTGGCAGAACGACCGGATCACAGTGAGCTTGCGGCCCAGCGAGTTACGGTCCGTCTACGGCTGTCCGATCGTCAGCGATCGGTCGGCGACCGGGCTCACCGACGAGCAGGCCCGCTACACCGCCGAACGCTATCTGAGCCGGGTGGTCGGCGATCCCGTGAACCCCTCACCCTCGAGCACGCCGCGAACGGGTTCTGCATCGCTCGCATCCAGTCATAGCTCGGCGACTCTGTCGTCGAGTCGGGCCAATCGTTTGTCGAGCGCGGTGGTGTGCTCGGGGGTGGCGCGGTCGCGCACCCGAAGCAGGGCGTCCCGGAGACCGGTGATGACCATCGGCGAGCGGGCGGCGTAGGTGATGTCGTCGACACCGGTCCGCAGGAATTCCTCCCATTCCGGCAGGTGAACGACAAGCCGTTCGACACCGTCGCCGTCGGTGCGGCGCAGCGGTGCCAGCGGTGCCGCGGCCGCCCATCCGAGCAGATCCTCCAACTCGTCGAGGGCCTGGACGGATGTCGCCGGGTCGTTCACCGCCGCGGACAGCGCACGGAGCGCGATATCGGCCAGCAGCCGAACCGCCAGCAGCGGATCCTGGTCGAAGGTCCGTTCATCACCGACGACGAACCCTCGCAGCACCGTCTCTTCGGACAGTTCCCCGCCGTGCACCGCTGCCACGCGACTGCCGCGATGCAGGGTGGCACCCGGACTCGCGTGCACGACGATGGTCACGTTCGCGGCCTCGGCGGCGTCGATCAGCTCGGCCATCTCGATCCGTTGCAGCACCGCGGGCGGGTGCTTCCAGACAATCGTCGTCTGTGCCGGCGGCAGCACCGGCGCGCCGGGGGCCTGCTCGGCGTACACGGAGTCGAGGATCTTTCGTCCGCGGTCGGCGATCGCGCCGAGGGCCGGCGCCAACTGAACAGCGGCGAACGCCCGCAACAGCAGTGTCCGCAATTGCGCGATCAGCACGAACAGCAGCAGCATCGCGAGGAGCGGCACGAGTGCCGGTACCTCGATACGCCTGCCGATGGCGAGCGCGGCGGTAATGCAGAACACGACCAATCCGAGGGCGAAACCGAAGGTTCGCCAGACGAGCGGGTCGTCGCGGAACAGCATCAAGCGGGGTGTGAACGTGGTGGTCACCCACTGCACCACCAGGAACAGCAGCGAGAAGATGAGTGCCACCGCGCCGAGCAGACCGATCCCGATCGAGAGCAGCGCGTCGGTCACCGGGCCGCTCGCTACGCGTGGTCCCCAGCCGACCTTCGGAACGGCCAGTCCCACGGCGAGTCCGGCGAGCATGAAGGCGAGCTGGGCCAGGCCGGCACGCAGGCGGCGGGGGCGGTGGGCTATTCGGGTGTGCACTCGGCGCGGCCCGCATCGAGGAGGTCGAGCCCCTTGGCTTCGACGGGCGTGTGGTCGGTGACCACGACGCGTCGACCAGCGCGGATCATCGTGAACCAGCCATCGACTCAGCTCCTGTCGGCACGACCAACGCGGACCCTGCGATGGTCACACATCGACCCACGGGCTCGGCTCACCCGAAAAGGGTGACTCCCACGGGCCCGGCGCGCCTGGTCCGACGCGCGAGGTGGGGTGTGGTTACAGTGGCCCGGTGCGACGGTGGCGGGGGGAGAGCGGGTCGGTTCGACCCACCTCAGGGGTAACCCCTGGGAACGTCTTGTCAGTAGGGCTCAGCGTCCGGAGCAAGGGCGCACGCTTCGCGTGCCGCGCAGAACCGCAGACGAAGGATTCTGGTCGCCCCGTCACTGTCGCACTTCGATGAGCCCGGCGATCGAGCCCGAGCTGGCCGGACGGCTGGCACGTTCGTTCGCGCTGTTCGACGACGGGTGGGGGCTCTCGACGCTGGCCGAGGCGTTCGCTGAAGTGATCGAACCTGGTCGGGCACAGGAGATCGCGGGGCGGGTGATCGACCTCATGCCGGTCGAGCCGGTCGATCCGGTGAACACGTTGCGCCGGGTGCTGGTCGACTTGCCGAAGCTGCCGACGACAGTTGTTCGTCTCGATCCCGTGGTGGCTCCGATGAGATTCGGTGCGGTCGAGATCCCGGATCTCGCCGCATTGGGTCTGCTGCTGAATGTGACGCCGACCGAGCTCGAGTGGTTCGCCGATCGGGGTGGCTGGTTGCGGCGGGCATCACAAACGCTGTCGCACTACCGCTATCGGCGGTTGCCGAAGGCTACGGGGGTGCGATTGGTCGAGGCGCCGAAGGTGCGGTTGCGCGAGATCCAGCGACGGATCCTGCGTCGGGTTCTTGCCGGCATCCCCGCTGATCCCGCGTGTCACGGCTTCGAGAAGGACTGCAACGCAACGACATTCGCCGCACCGCATGCCGGATCCGAGGTGGTGATCAGGCAGGATCTGCGCGATTTCTTTCCGACGATCGCAGTGGCGCGGGTGCGCGCGGTGTTCGCGGCTTGCGGCTACTCCGCCGTAGTCGCTCGCGTTCTCGCCGAACTGTGCACCACCGCATCCCCGGTGGTCGAGCTGCGTGGACTCGACTACTCCCAGCGCACCTTGCTCGCGGCCCGGCATCTACCGCAGGGCGCCCCGACTTCGCCACGCCTGGCCAACCTCGTCGCGCGCGGCCTCGACCGCCGCCTGACCGGCTACGCGCACCGCCACGACCTGACCTACACCCGCTACGCCGACGACCTCGCCTTCTCTGGCAAGGCCGACCTCGACACCGCCCGGCTGATCTGGACGGTGACCCGCATCGCCCGGGACGAGGGCTTCACTGTGCATACCGGCAAGACTCTGGTCCGCCGTGCTCACCAGCGCCAGGTGCTGGCCGGTCTCGTCGTCAATGACTCCCCGGCCGCGCCCCGTGACCGCTACGACGCCCTCCGTGCCCTGCTGCACAACTGTGCTCGGACAGGCGCGGCCGCACAGAATCGCCACGAACACAACGACTTCCGTGCCCACGTCTACGGCCTGATCTCCTGGGTCGGCGAGATGAGCCCGCACCGTCGCGACAAACTCCTCGCCATGGCCGACCGCGTCGACTGGACCAGCTGACCGGCGGCTAGTGGTCGACGAGGTCGTCGGCGGAAAGCTGGGCGAGTTCTTCGGCGAGCGCGGTGACGGTGGCGCGGATCTGATCTTCGGTATGGCAGGCCGTGACGAAGAAGCGGAGCCGGGCGAGGTCCTCCGGGACGGCCGGGTAGATGATCGGGTTGACGTTGATCGCGCGACCGAGCAGCGCGGTGGACAGTTTCAGCGTCTTCAGTGAGTCGCCGACGATGCACGGGATGATCGGGGTGTCGAGGCTGTCGCCGGTATCGACGCC
Organism: Nocardia sp. A7; assembly: GCF_046549215.1. Taxonomy (NCBI): domain Bacteria; kingdom Bacillati; phylum Actinomycetota; class Actinomycetes; order Mycobacteriales; family Nocardiaceae; genus Nocardia; species Nocardia sp. A7. The sequence goes on from NZ_JAJPWE010000004.1 coordinate 581,869, forward strand.
TGCCTCGCGGGCAAGGCGTAGAAAGAGTTCCGAGTTGCGGCGCAGGCGGTCGAGCGGCTCGCGGTCGGCCCGCAACAGGCGCATGGCGGCCAGGGATGCGGCGGCGTTCATCGGTGTCATTCCGACGCTGTAGACGAAGCCGGGGGTGGTGTACTTCAGGAATCGCACCAGGTCCGCGCTGCCGGCTACGTAGCCACCGCAGCCCGCGAGCGATTTCGACATCGTGCCGGACCACAGCTCCACGTCGCCGCGGTCGACCCCGAAGTACTCGCCGATGCCACCGCCGGTCGCACCGAGCACCCCGATACTGTGCGCCTCGTCGATCATCAGCAGTGCTCGGTGCTTCTTCTTGACCGCGATGATCGCGGGCAGATCGGGGATGTCACCGTCCTGGCTGTAGACGCCTTCGATGAGGATCAGCACCCGGCGGTACTGGTGGCGGATCTCGGTCAACAACGCGTCGAGGGCGGCGTGGTCGTTGTGCGGGAACGGTCTGCGCGTCGCGCCGGACAGTTGGCAGCCCTGCAGGATGCTGTCGTGCGCCAGGCTGTCGTGAATGACCAGGTCTTGCGGTCCGACGAGATGGCCGATGATCGTCACGTTCGTCGAGTGGCCGCCGACCAGCGCGATCGCGTCCTCGGTACCGAGCAGGGCGGCCAGTTCGGCCTCGAGTTCGCGATGGATCGGCTTCTCGCCGGACAGGAGGCGGCTGGCCGAGACCGAGCTGCCGTAGCGGGCTACGGCGTCTTGAACGGCGGCGACGACCCCGGGGTGGCCCGACATCCCCAGGTAGTTGTAGCTGGAGAAGTTGACCACCTGGGTGCCGCCGATGAACGAGGTATCCCTGGTGACGCCGTCGTTGATCAAGAAGTAGGGATTGGCCAGACCGAGCGCTTCGGCGCCTGCGAGCCGGTCTGCGATGGCGCGCACCTCGGCGAACTCGGCGATCAGATATTCGGGTTCGACAGTGGTCGGCCTGGCTTCGGCTGCGGGGGAGACGGTTTCGGGCGGGTGGGGAAGCGGGTCGACAGACGTGTTCGCCGCGACGGGCGAATCGGTGAGTTGACCACTGAAGTGGGCGATGACGTCGCCCAATGTCGTTGCCCCGGTGATCAGGGTCGGGTCGATGGTCGTGCCGGGGAGTTTGCGTGCCAGGCCGGCGAACAGGTCGGTCAGCATGAGCGAATCGAAACCGAGGCCGTCACCGAGTGTTCGGTCGTCGCGCAGCCGGTCGGCAGGGAACCCGCTCACCCTGGCCAGTTCCGCTCGGACAATACCCGCGACAGCGTCCGGGGCGATATCCTCGCGCGAGGTGTCGAGGTGCGGGCCGTGTGCCTGCGCAGGTGTGGCCAGCAGACTTGCCAGCACGGCGTTCTGTTCACGGAAGAGCGCGATCAGTGGGTCGATCATGGTTGCCTCGGTCTGTGCTCGTGCCGGTGGGGATTTCGGATCGAATGCCGAGGCACCGACTTCGTTGACATCGGGTGGCTCCACCCAGAATCGGTGCGCGAGGGAGAACTCGTACACCGGTAGGCGCCGACGGACGCGCTGCGCGGGTTCGTAGAGTTCGTCCCATTCGGGGTTCAGGCCGTCGCAGTAGAGCGCGGCGACGGTGGCGGCGAGTTCGTCGCCGGTCGCGCTCGGGCCGGGGCTCGGAGACAGGTAGCGTGCGCCGAGTTCGGGATTGATCCGTCGCACCGACGCGGCGAGAACGCGGCGGGGTCCGATCTCGACGAGATGGGTCGGATCCGTGTCGAGCGCGGCGTGCGCGGCGTCGCCGAAACGAACTGTGGCGCGGACGTGTTCGGTCCAGTAATTGGCATCCAGCACCTCACCGGGGTCGAGAAGTCGGCCACGCACCGTCGAGTAGATCGGCAGGGCGGCGGCACGGTAGACGCAGGTACCGGCGACGGCCTCGAACTCGGCCAGCATCGGCGCCATCAGCGGACTGTGGAACGCGTGTGACACGGTGAGCGGCTTCGCGATCACCGAACGGGTACGCAGTGCCGAACGGATGCGGGAGATCGCCTCGGCGTCGCCGGACAGGACAAGATCCTCCGGGCCGTTGACGGCTGCGAGCACCACCGCGGGTTCAGCGGTGAGCAGGTCGGCGATCCGCTCTGTGGTCGAGCGGACGGCCAGCATCGCGCCACCCGCAGGCAGGCGTTGCATCAGCCGACCGCGCGCGGTGACCAGCTTGCAGGCGTCGTCGAGAGCGAAGACGCCAGCCACCGCGGCGGCCGCGAATTCGCCGATGCTGTGCCCGATCAGCCAGGCGGGCCGCACGCCCAGGTCGGCGAGCGTCTTGGCGACGGCGTATTCCATGGCGAAGATCGCCGGTTGGGCGAGCGCGGTGGGGTCGACGTCGGCGTGCTCGTCGAGCAGCAGGTCCCGGACCGAGCGGCCGAGGTGCGGGGCCATGGCGGTATCGACCAGGTCGAGTGCCTGCCGGAACCCGTGGCTCGCCTCGTGCAGCGTGCGCCCCATCCCGGGGAACTGCGATCCCTGACCGGTGAACATCCAGCCGACGCGCACCGGCCGCGCGACACCCTGATGTAGCGCACCGGTGCGCAGTTGCGCTATCGCCTCGTCCCGGTCGTTGGCGACGACGGCGAGCCGGTTGCGGCCCGACGATTTGACCTGATTGCTCGTCCAGCAGAGTTGATCGAAGTTGTGGTGTCGCGACGACCGCAGTGCGTCGGACAGTCGAAGTGCGTTGCGTCGCAACCCGTCCTCGTTGTCCGACGAGATGGTGAGCACCCCCGCCCCTGCCGTCGCGGGCGCCTCGGTGGTGCGCGCGCTCGCGAGCACCATGTGCACATTCGTGCCGCCGAGGCCGAAGCTGCTCACGCCACAGTGCGCGGGTCCGTCGAGGGGCATGAGGTCGGCGAGCAGACGCAGGCCGTGGCGCTCCATCTGCAGGCGCGGATTCTCCTGGTCGGCGAACCGCGACGGCGGGACGACACCGTGATGCAGGCTGAGAACGGCTTTGATGAGTCCGGCGACTCCCGCGGCGCCCTCGGTGTGGCCGAGATTGCCCTTGATGGAACCGATTCCGCAGGACCGCGCCCGATTGCGCGCGTGCAGCTTGCCGAGCGCCTTGACCTCGATCATGTCGCCGAGAACTGTGCCGGTGCCGTGCGCCTCGATGAAGTCGATGTCATCGGGCCGTACGCCGGCGCGCAGATAGGCCTCGCTGATCACCTGCTGTTGGGCCCACCGGTTCGGCGCGGTGATGCCGTTGCTGCGCCCGTCGGAATTGACCGCGCTGCCTTTGATCACCGCGTAGATCGGCAGCCCCGCGGCCTCGGCATCGGCCAGGCGTCGCAGGACGAGCACCGCGACGCCTTCCCCGCGCACGATGCCATCGGCGTTGCCGCTGAACGGTTTACATCGCGCGTCCGGCGCCGACAGACCCGCCTGGGTGTAGAACACACCGACAGCCGGGGTCAGCACGAGATTGACCCCGCCCGCGACGGCCTGGTCGCAATCGCCCGCCGTCAGGGCATTGCACGCGAGATGGACCGCGACCAGCGACGAGGAGCATGCCGTGTCGACCGCGATACTCGGCCCCGCGAGGTCGAACTGATAGGACAGCCGGTTCGCGGTCATGAAGTAGCCGTTGCCGGATCCGTGCTGCGGCGTGATCGCGGCATAGTCGCTCATCTGCAGATTGGCCCACTCGTTGGCCATCACCCCGACGTAAACCCCGGTCCGCGAACCGGATTGCGCGCGGGGATCGAGGGTGGCGTCCTCGAACGCGCGCCAGGTGGCCTGCAGCAGCAGGCGTTGTTGCGGGTCCATCGACTCGGCTTCGTGGGAGGTGATGCCGAAGAATTCGGCGTCGAACGCGTCGGCGTCGTCGATGAATCCGCCGCTGCGGGTGTTGATGGTGCCGGGTGCGCCCGCCGGGTCGTGGAAGTCGTCGGCGTTCCAGCGGCTCGACGGGACTTCGGAGATCGCGTCGCGGCCGTCGATCAGCAGCTGCCACAACTGCGCCGGGTCGGCGGCGCGGGGGAAGCGGCAGTCGAGGCCGACGACAGCGATGTCGGTCATGCCGCGACGGCGATCTCGGCGGTGAGGTAGGTGGCGATGGCCGCGATGGTGGGGTATTCGAAGACCAGCGTCGGGTCGATGTCGAGCAGCCACCGGTCTTCGATCTCGCCGCACAGCGCCACCGCCGAGACCGAGTCCATGCCGAGTTCGGCGAGCGGGATCACCGGGTCCACCTGGTGCGGTGCGCGTTCGGTGTAGTCGGCGACGCGCTCGATGAGCCAGTCCTGGATCGTGGTGGAGTGGGTATCGATGGTGGTGAACATGTTTCGGCTCCTCAGCGGTTCGCGGTCGATGAGCGGCTCAGGGCCGGTTCGAGATCTTCGTGCAGGACGGTCCCGATGCTGCTGTCGAGGAAGGCCTCGCGCATCGAGGCCCGTTGGACCTTGCCGCTGGTGGTGCGGTGCACCGAGCGGCTTTCGATGAGGACGACGCTCGGCGCGGGGACATCGAAACCGCGGGCGACCGCGATCTTGATCGTCGAGGTCAGCTCGGCGAGGGTGGTACCACGCAGCAGCGCTGTCTTGATGCCCTGCACGACGACGAGTCGTTCGCGGTCGCCTGCTTCGACGGAGACGGCGACGCCGGTGGTGAGCGCGGGGTGCAGCTGCTCCACCACTTCCTCGACATCCTGGGGATAGAGGTTTCGGCCGTTGATGATCAGCAGGTCCTTGAACCGCCCGGTGACGAACAGTTCGCCCTCGCGCAGCATGCCGAGGTCGCCGGTGCGCAGGAACGGCCCTTCGTCGCCGAGGTGCGCGTCGAAGGTGTGCCGGGTCTCCTCGGGTCGGTTCCAGTAGCCTGCGGCAACGCTGTCGCCCTGAATCCAGATCTCGCCGACGGTGTTGTCGGCGACCTGCTGCCCGGTGTGCGGGTCGACCACGCGGACGGTGAGACCGCGCGCCGGTTGTCCGCAACCGACCAGCGAGCTGTCGGGCCCCTCGATGACGACCGGCGGTGCGTCGATCGGCCCCGCGGTGACGAGCAGCGTGGCCTCGGCCAGACCGTAGGCGGGCAGCAGTGCGGTCGGGCGCCATCCGGCGGAGGCGAACCGTTCGCGCACCGCGGCGATGGTTCGTTCGCGGACCGGCTCGGCGCCGCACAACGCCACCTCGAGGGTGGACAGGTCGAGGGTGGACAATTGCTCGTCGGTGACGCGCTTGGCGATCAGCTCATAGGCGAAGTTCGGGGCGGAGGTGCAGGTCGCGCCGTACTTGTCGATCGCCTGTAGCCAGCGCACGGGGCGCTTGAGGAAGGTGGTTGGCGACATGAACACCAGGTTCGCGCCGGCGTAGATCGAGGCGAGAAGCGATCCGATCAGGCCCATGTCGTGGAATTGCGGGATCCAGCTGACGCCGGTCGAGGCGTCGTCGATGCCGACCGAGGTGGAGATCGCGGCTTCGTTGTGCAGGAGGTTGCCGTGGGTGACGACGACGCCCTTCGGCGTGCCGGTCGAGCCGGACGTGTACTGCAGGAACGCGATGGTCCCGGTGTCGATATCGGGCATCTGCCAAATGTCGGGGTCACCGTGTTCTTCGTCGGTCGCCGCGACGGCGGCGGTGGTCGCCGCCGCGACCATCGGCTGGAAGTTGGCGGTGGTGAGAACCAATCGGGCACCGGAGTCGGCGATGATGCCCGCGACGCGTCGGGTGCTGCGCTCGTCGTGCGGCAGCGGCGCGGGCACCGCGACGACACCGGCGTAGAGGCAGCCGAGGAAGGCCCGCAGGAAAGCCATACCGTCGAGGTAGAGCAGGACGACGGGTTCGGTCGATTCCGGGCGGTCGGCCAGCCACGCGGCCACAGCCCTGGCGTCGCGATCGAGGTCGCGATAGGTGGCGACCTCCTCGACGAGCTCGCGCCCTGCCTCACGGAGGTAGGTGTAGGTGCGGGTCTGTCCGTAGGCGCGAACCTGCTGCCTGACGTGGTGCACGTAGCTGGGCTGCATGTCGCCGTTCCTTCACAGGGGAGAAAGCCATAGGGGTTGACTATGACTATCCGCTCTCTGTGGCGGTGGGGATAGTGCCCGCAGGTATCACCCAGCGAACCCCGGGGTGTCCGCTGCCCACCCTTGGGTGACAGCCCAACTGTCGACACGCACCCACCGAACGGATGCACAGCTCAGCCGTGGTGAACAGCCGACCGGCCGACCGCGGGCATGCACGCCGCGGCCGGCCGGATCGTGGCCCGTTACCTGACGGCGGCCGGGGCGAACGTCGAGCGCTCGAAGCGGCCGGCCGGGGCGAACTTCGCCAGCAACTCGCCCGCGTCCGCTCCGGTGACCCCGGTGATGTAGGCGGCGGCGTCGGTGGGGGAGTCGATCGGCAGGAACGGCTGTGGACGGTGCAGCAGGCCGACCAGGGCAGAGGCGAACTTCGGGTCGACGGCGGCGGTGGCGAAGAACTGGCCGCCGATGTCGGCGAATTCTGGGTCGCTGAGGAACAGCCGGGTCACCTTGGCGGCGGCGTCGCTGCGGGCGGCGAGGAATGCGGCGTACTGGTCGGTGATCCACTGCTCGTCGAACGGTCCGTCGTGCACGGCGGCGGCCGCGACCAGACGCTGCGCTTGGATCAGCCCGCTCTGCGCGCCCTGGCCCGCGACCGGGTCGTAGGTGACCGCGGTGTCACCGAGGGCGGCTACCAGGTGGCCGCTCGCGGTGCGTCCCACCCCGGCCCGCACGACCGGCCGAACCGCACCCTTGAGCCAGGAGTGCGGGTCTTCGGGGATCACCTGGGTGGCCTGCACCTCCGGCAGATCCCAGTCGATGTAGTCGCGGTAGAGGTCCTTCACGATCCGCAGCGCCGATTCGGCGGAATCGGCTGCGGCGAAACGGGTTTCCCAGTCGCTGCCGGGTCGGGCCCAGCCCAGGAACGCCCAGCTCGGGCCCGCGTCCTTGTGCAGGTACGGACCCCACCACGCCTCGCCCTGTTCGGCGAGAATGGAGAACAGGCTGTGCGCGCCGCCCGCCGGACTGCGGTGCGCGAACACCCCGGAGTCGAAGCCGAGGCCGGTCACGGTGACCGTGAGCAGCGAGCGCTGCGGCTTGTCGTAGACAGTGCGCTCTTCGTCGATCGCGAACAGGTCGGCCAGTCCGCCGCGGCCGGTGGCGACCAGGGTGAGCTCGTTGGCGGCGGCGATGGCGTCGAGGGATTCGACAGTGACCGGTTCGACGACGAAATCGCCGCCACGTGCGATGAAGGTGGTGAGTCGTTCGTCTGCCTTGAGGCGGGTGTCGACGGCGACGCCGACGTAGCCGTCGAAGGCGCCGTCGAAGGCGATCAGTTCGGCGTTCTCCGGTCCGGCGATGCGCACGCTGAGCCCGGTGTGGCGGGGTGCGCGGCCGGTGTAGCTGTCGAGTCCGAGCGCGGCCTCGGCCTGCTGGGTCTCGCCGAATTCCAGGGCGGTGCCGGTGGCGGGTACGTCGTTACGGAGGGAGCGTTGATCTCGGTCGCTGTAGAGGGTGACGGTGAAACCGGCGTCGAGAAGTCCTAGCGCCGCAGTGACGCCGGCTTGGCCGGCGCCGATTACCGCGGCCGAACGAATGGAGCGGGAAACGGGAGTCTGCGATGTCATACCGGAATGGTGCGCTCACGTTCGCTCGATGGTGAGTGTTGCGATCAGCGGGAATCGATCCAAATATGCAGTGCCGCAATGCATATGGAAATTGACCGGCACGCACCGATCGCGCCGGGACGGGGCCGTCCCGGCGCTGATCGTCGGCGGAGACGGTGGCCTACCCGGTGGGTGCCTCCACGGATTCGGGTCGCGACTGCGAGTGCGGCAGCACGGTGGAACGGGGACCGCCCAGGCGATATTCGGCGCCGCGATGTTGTGGCGGGAGCCGATCACCGGCCCCGAACAGGGCGTTGCGCAAGGTGCCCGGCTGGTATTCGGTTCGGTAGACGCCACGTTCGGTCAACACCGGAACAACATGGCGCACAACATCTTCGAATGTCCCCGGCGTGATCGCGTAGGCGAGGTTGAACCCGTCGAGGTCGGTGTCGGCGACCCACTCCTGCAACAGATCGGCGACTGTTTCGCCGGAGCCGGTGAACACCGGGCCCATGCCGCCGATGCCCGCCCAGCGCCCGATATCGCGCACCGTCCACTCGCGGCCGTCGTCGTCGAATTCCTGGAAGGCCGCGACCGCCGACTGGATGGCGTTGCTCTGCACGTCACCGATCGGGTCGTCGAGGTCGTACCGCGACAGGTCGATGCCCATCCAGCCGGACATGAACACCAGCCCGCCTTCGATGCTCGCGTAGGACAGATATTCCTCGCGTTCGGCCCGCGCGGCCTCGTCCGTCTCGCCGGTGATGATGGTGGCCAGCGCGTAGATCCTGGCCGCGTACCGGTCACGTCCTGCCGCCTCGAGCGCGTCGCGCACGCGTGAAACAGTCTGCGCAAGTACTCGTTTCGAAGGACCGGCAATGAAGATCGCCTCGGCGTTCTCGGCCGCGAACCGCACACCGCGCGGTGAGGCGCCCGCCTGATAGATCACCGGCGTCCGCTGCGGCGACGGTTCCGAGACATGGATCCCCGGCACCGTGTAGTGCTTGCCGTAATGGCCGATGTGATGCACCTTCGCCGGATCGGTGTAGATGCCGCGATCGGCGTCGCGCACCACCGCGTCGTTTTCCCACGAACCCTCCCACAGCTTGTAGAGCACCTCGAGGTATTCGTCGGCCCGGTCGTAGCGTTCGTCGTGGTCGAGTTGGTCGTCGGCGCCGAAATTCCTTGCCGCGGAGGGCAAGTACCCGGTCACCACATTCCAGCCGAGCCTGCCGTTGGTGAGATGGTCGAGGGTGGACAGGCGGCGGGCGAACGGAAACGGGTGTTCGAAACCGGTGCCGGTGGTGATCCCGAACCCGAGGTGCTCGGTCACCGCCGCCATCGCCGATACCAGCAGCAGCGGATCGGCGACCGGGGTCTGCGCGCCCTGGCGCAGCGCGGCGATGTCGTTGCCGCCGTATACGTCGTAGGTGCCGAGCACGTCGGCGATGAAGATCCCGTCGAACCGTCCGCGTTCGAGGAGTTTCGCCAGCTCGGTCCAGTAGCTGATGTCGGTGTAGCGGTGCGATTGGTCCTCGGGGTGCCGCCACAGCCCCGGCGACTGGTGGGCGACGCAGTTCATGTCGAAGGCGTTGAACCGGATCGGCCTGCTCATCGCGACGCCGCCGCGGAACGCTCGGTGCTCGCAGTGCTTGCCGTGCCGCGTTCGCCCGCGCTCCACCCGAACGGCAGGTCGGTGCCGTTGAGCAGGTAGTCGCCGACCGCGCGGGCTTTGAAGATGGCGGGATTGTGCACCGAGATGGTGCGGGCGTTGCGCCAATGTCGATCCAGGCGCAGCTGTTCGGACACGATCGAGGCCCCACCGAGGTCGAACAACTGGGTCGTGGCGGCGAGCACGATGTCGATCACCCCGAGTTGTGCTTGAGCGGCGGCCAATTCGGCTGCCACGAGATCCTGCTCGTCCTTCGCCCCGGCGTCGAGTACCCGGTCGAGCACATCCGCCACGGCCAGCACCGCGGCGCGCGCGGTGAACGCCGCGGCCGACAGTTTGCCGATCACCTGCTGGACGAGAGGATCTTCGCGCGGCAGATCGGCGGCGGCATGGGTGTAGGTGCGGGTGCGCGCGCTCACCCATTCCCTGGCATCACGTTCGGCGCGTTCGGCGATTCCCGCGAGCACCGCGAGCTGCACCAATTGCAGGTAGGCCGTGCCGTAGGTGGGGCCGGCGACGCCGTAACCGGGACCGAGAACTCGATCCGAGGCCACGACGACGTCGGTGAACTCGGTGGTGCCGCTCGCGGTGAGTCGCTGCCCGAATCCGTCCCAGTCATCGTGCTGCACAACACCTTCGGCGTCCGCGTCGACCAGCACGCCGAGCCGCTCGCCGTCACTGTCGGCGGCGACGAGGATGTGGTCGGCGAACAGCGATCCGGTGCTGTAGTACTTCACGCCGTTGAGCAGCAGCCGGTCTCCGTCGCGGGTCAGCCGAGTGCGGTACCGGTCGACCGCGCCGATCCCCGGTTCGGTGATCGCGTTGCCGACCAGCGTGCCCGCCGCCACCGCCCGCAACCACCGCTCCCGTTGCGGCCCCGCCTCCGCCAGGAGCTGATCTTCGACGAACGACCAGTGCACCCGCAGAGCCTGCGGCAGGTTCGACTCGGCCGCCGCCAAGTCGATGAGCAGCCGGAACAGCTGTCGCACGCTCACGCCGTACCCACCGAACTCCACCGGCACCCGCAACGCCCCGAACTTGGCCTCCTTCAGCCAGCCGACCTCGTCGAACGGCAGCCGCCGGTCGACTTCCCGGCCGACCGCGCCCGCGGCGATTCGGTCGAAGATCGGGGTGAAGACAGCATCCAGCTCGGAATCGGTGGTCGATGGCGCGGCGGTGGAAGTCATGCATCCACGATCGCGCAAGGCGATGCCTGATTCACGGGTTGCGCGCAGCGCGATCACAACGGATGCGACCGTACTCGATCAAGATCACCAGGCCACCATGGCGGAATTTCGGGGCGAAAAACGTCCATGAGGGCCTGGTGATCGATTGTCCAGTTCAGTGACAACCGACGCGAGGTCAGTGTCCGCGGGTGATCCAGTCCGCGAGGGCGGGTTTCTCGGTGCCGATGGTGGTGGTGTCGCCGTGGCCGGTGTGGACCGTTGTCTCCTCGGGCAGGGTGAGCAATCGGTCCCGGATGGAGTCGATGATCGTGTCGAAGTCGGAGAACGAGCGGCCGGTGGCGCCGGGACCGCCCGCGAAGAGAGTGTCGCCGGTGAACAGGGCCGCGAGGTCGGGGACGTGCAGGGAGACCGAGCCGGGGGAGTGGCCGGGGGTGTGCAGGATGTCGATATCGGTGCCCGCCACCGTGATTCGTGGTGCGTCGGCCAGGGAGCGGTAGTCGGCGGCGGGGTGGGTCATGCGCCAGAGGGGTTCGTCGCCGGGGTGGAGCAGGACGGGAGCGTCGAGGCGCTTGGCGAGTTCCGGGGCGACGGTCACGTGGTCGTTGTGGCCGTGGGTGCACAGAATCGCGGTGACCTGGCGGTCGCCGACCGCGGCGGCGATGGCGTCGGCGTCGTGGGCGGCGTCGACGACGAGCACCTCGGTGTCGTCACCGATGAGCCACACATTGTTGTCGACGTCCCAGGTACCACCGTCGAGCGCGAAAGTTCCTGAGGTGACGATTCTTTCGATGCGGATCACCAGACCACCACCGAACGCAGGACCTTACCGTCGGCCATCGCGGCGAACGCCTGCTCGACCTCGTCGATGCCGATCTTCTCGGTGACGAACCGGTCCAGCGGCAATCTGCCCTGCCGGTAGAGGTCGATGAGCATCGGGAAGTCGCGTTCGGGCAGGCAGTCGCCGTACCACGAGGACTTCAGCGAACCGCCGTGCGAGAACAGATCGATGAGCGGCATCTCCAACTTCATCTCCGGCGTCGGAACACCGACGAGCACCACGGTGCCCGCCAGGTCGCGGCCGTAGAACGCCTGCTGCCAGGTCTCCGGGCGGCCGACCGCGTCGATCACCACATCGGCACCGAAATCATCGGTGAGTTCCTTGATCCGCTCGACCACGTCTTCGCTGGTCGCGTCGATGGTGTGCGTGGCGCCGAAGTCCTTGGCCCAGTCCAGCTTTCGCTGGTCTCGGTCGATCGCGATGATCGTGGCGGCCCCGGCCAGGCGCGCACCGGCGATGGCGGCGTCACCCACGCCACCACAGCCGATCACCGCGACACTGTCACCGCGCGAGACGTTTCCGGTGTTGATGGCGGCGCCGATCCCGGCCATCACGCCACAGCCGAGCAGGCCCGCGACGGCCGGATCGGTCTCGGAATCGACCTTGGTGCACTGCTTTTCGTGCACGAGGGTCTTGTCGGCGAACGCGCCGACGCCGAGGGCCGGGGTGAGCGGGGTGCCGTCGGTGAGCGTCATCGGAACGCTGGCGTTGTGGGTGTCGAAGCAGTACCAGGGGCGCCCGCGCCGACACGCTCGGCACTCGCCGCAGACCGCGCGCCAGTTGAGGACGACGAAGTCACCCTCGGCCACATGGGTCACGGCGGTGCCGACGGACTCGACCACACCGGCCGCTTCGTGGCCGAGCAGGAACGGGAACTCGTCGTTGATCCCGCCCTCGCGATAGTGCAGGTCGGTGTGGCACACCCCGCATGCCTGGACGCGGACGACCACATCGTGCGGTCCCGGATCGGGAATCACGATGTCGACGGTTTCGACCGGCGCATCCTGCGCGCGGGCGATGACTCCGCGGACGGTGTCGGGCATGCGGACCTCCTCATGGTTGACGTGAGCTAGGTCAACGCTAGCGGGCCCACGCGCCTGATCAGTCCGGGATGGGTGGGATGTCCCCTGTCGGAGTGCCGAGTTCTTCCTTCACGTGATGCTCGACGAGCAACGGAACGTAGTCGCGAATGTGCACCTTGCCGAAGGCGTCGTACACGTTGTGCACGATGTCGGCGAGTTCGGCGGGTTCGATGGTCGGGTACCGGATGGTCAACCGCTCGATGACCTCATCGAGCTGTCGGTTCTCGTTAATGGTCATATTCCGGGCTTACCCGCAGATGTCGGAGATCAACGGGGTCGGTGCCTACTTCTCGTCGAAAACCAGATCTGTCGGCGGATGGGTGAGGCGGACCGTCGCGCCGTCGATCACCGTGATCGCGTCGAGGCCGGTGGTGGAGTGACCGGTCGACAGGATGAAGAAGCGGTCGGCCGCCTGGGCGAGAAAGGCGGGGAAGCCGTCCAGCGACAGATCGCCGTCGCTGAGTTCGAGGTAGTCGGCGAGGCGGCGGAACAGTTTCGGGAGCAGGACGACGTCGTCGGTCAGCGAGGTCGGCGTGGTCAGGGCGGCGCCCGCCGTTGTCGCGTCGGTTGGCCAGACACCGAGCCCGGCTCCCGCCGCGGCGATCGAGACGGCGGCGAACTCGTCGCGCAGGGCGGGAAACAGGCTGCGGTAGAACGTGGGATAGGCCAGGCCGGTCGCCAGCTGATGGTGGTTGAGGGTCAGGCGCAGCAGGGCGACGTCGACGAAGGTCTCGCTGCCCGAGTCGCCGGGCGCGGGCCCACGCCCGGCGAACGCGACGCAGCGCCCGTGCAGGTCGGCGCCGCGGGTCAGGATGAAACCGGGCACGTCGGCCTGGTCGGTGCCGGTCACCGTCTCGCTCGCATTGCGCATGACGCCGGTGAAACCCAGCCACGCCAGCAATTCCTCGGCGGCGGCACGCGCCAGCGGCAACGGCTGATGCATGCGGGTGCCGTGCCGGGGCGTGTAGTGCGTTTCGAGCGAATCGATGCCGTCGAGACGTAACTGCGCGGCACCCGAAGCGTTGCGTTTGATCCGGTGCGGACCGCCGACTCGGTCCCACAGGGCGAGGTCGTCGGGCCGGAAGCGCACCGAATCACCATCGGGCTGTGCGCCTTTGGCGACGAAGACTCCGGAGATCAGCAGAAACGGCATCGCGCGTCCTTCGGCTCGACGGTAACCGCCGACTCCGAAAGGGCGAGCGGCATGGATCTCGACCACGCTGTCGAACAGACACCCAGTCTGGGCACATGTTGTCCGGCAAGGCAATACGCGCCGGCGATGGCCCTTCGCTGTTCACCGGGCCTTCACCGTCAACCGTTCATCCGCTAGGTGCCTGCCGGGCCGATTCGTGCGAGCACCGCGTTGACCACCAGGCACGCGCTGTCCACCACATCGAGCAGCGGCTGGCGGTATTCGTCGAGCACCCATTTCTGGGCGATGACCACGATGGCGCCGACCAGGCCGAACAGTACTGTGCGCACGCTGACGGCCGGGTGGGTTTCCAGGTCGACGTGCGGGGTGATCAGGGCCAGACAGATGTCGACCAAGGCGTCGAGAACCCCGTAGTAGGCCCGGTCCACCGCGGGGCTCACGCCGAGGATCTCGAAGAACGCGATCCGGGGAACCCGGGGGTCGTCGTGGATGAGCTGGAAGTACGCGGTGAGGGCGACGCGCACCTGGACGTCGACGTCGGCGTCGGGATCGCGAAGGCCGGTATGGATCGCTTCGATCATCCTGGCGGCTGTCTCGCGATACACCTCGAGCAGCAGATCCTCACTGTCGGAGAAGGATTCGTAGAAGTAGCGTTTGCCGACCCCTGCCGCCGCGCAGATCGTGGTGACCGTGGTGTTGCGGTAGCCGTCGATACCGAAGGCGTCGGTGGCGGCTTCGAGCAGCCGGGCGCGGCGTTCCTGCTGACGTTGCCCCGGTGCGGCGCCGCGGTATCGGCGGCCGTCGTCGAGTTCGGGCGCTGTCACAGTGTCGATTCTGTCAGGTCGCCGCCGCGAGGTGCGCGCTGGCGCTGCCGATTGGTTGCCCAGAACATGTTCTTGCGATCGAACGTGACGCAGGCTACGTTACTTCCCAGTACGGGAACGTCGTGGTTCCCGATGGTGGGAGGGCTCAACCGAAGCATGATCAAACATCGTGGACGGCTGGCTGCGCTGGTCGCGTCCGTCGTCGTGTTGGCGGGCGCTGTCGCGTCCGCGCCGGTCGGACAGGCATCGCCGAACGCGGAGGGGCTCGACGCGCAGTTCGTGGCCACCCACAACGGGCCGCAGCAATACCCCAACGTCTTCATCGAGTGGGACGTGCCGATCACGATGAGTGACGGCACGGTATTGAAAGCCAACGTCTATCACCCGGCCGGGGCGGACGGTCAGCCGATCGCCGAGCCGACACCCACCATCGTCAACATGACGCCCTACACCAAGCTGGTCACCAACCTCGCCGACTCGGCGCTCGCGGTGCCCGGCCTGTCGGACGCGCTGATGCCGGCGCTGCAGAACCTGGACTTCTCGCCGTTCGGCTTCAGCAGCCTCAGCGACATGTTGAAGGCGCTGCCCGGCGGCGCCGCCCGCACGTTCGCCGTCGACCGGAACCTGATCCGCGGCGGCTACACCCAGGTGGTCGTCGACGTGCGCGGCACCGGTTTCTCGCAGGGCACCTGGCAGGTGTTCGGCGAACGCGAACAGCTCGACGGCGTCGAGGTCGTCGACTGGGCGGCGCAGCAGCGCTGGTCCGACGGCAAGATCGGGATGAGCGGCATCTCCTACTCGGGGATCAACCAGCTGCAGACCGCCCAGCGCCATCCCGAAGCGCTCAAGGCGATCTTCCCGATCGTCCCGGGTAACGACCTGATCCGCGATGTCGCCGCCCCCGGCGGCGCGCTCGGCATCGGCTTCATCCCGCTGTGGCTGCTCGCCGTCGACGGCGCGAAACTGTTGCCGGATGTGGTCTCGATCCTCACCGGCAAGTTCGACTGGACCTGGCTGGCCGACCGGATCCGTGACCCGTTCACCTTCTTCAACGTGCTCATCGCCGCCCTGTCCACGCCGACCGTCGAACAGATCCCGCCGGAGATGGCCGCGATTCTCGACGACGAGAGTCCGCTGCGGACCGCCTGGGTCGGCGAGCCCGACCAGGTGCGGGTGCCGACCTTCCTCTACGGCGGCTGGCACGACATCTTCACCTACTCGACCCCGCGCATCTACAACGCCGTCGATGTGCCCGCCGAGCAGAAGAAGCTCATCATGGGCGACGTCTACCACGTGACAGTCAGCTCGGGCCTCGGACAGCCGAATGCGCCCGCGCCGCTGGAATCGTTGCAGCGCGCGTGGTTCGACAAGTGGCTCAAGGGAATCGACAACGGCATCGACCGTTACGACCCGGTCACGCTGTGGCAGCAGGGCAGTGGGCAGTGGACCACCGATGTGGCGTTCCCGCGTCCGGGCATGCAGTACCGGCGGATGTATCTCGACGGTGCGTCGTCGGGGACCGCGCCGGGTGCGCGTCACGACGGCAGCCTGGTCACCGCACCCGGTGCGGCCCAGCGTCTTTCGGTCGATCCGAGCCTGACGACGATCTGTTCGCGCGATGCGGCGCAGGGCACGGCCGGACTGGTCCCGCTGCCGGATATCTGCGCCAAGGACGCCAGGATCAGTGAGGGCGCCGCGCTCACCTTCACCACCGCTCCGGTGACCCAGCCGACCAGGATCTCCGGTGAGATCGCCGCGCACCTCAACACCGTGCTCGACACCACCGACGGCTACTGGACCGTGACGGTGAACGATGTTGCGCCCGACGGCACTTCGACGGTGTGGTCCCAGGGCCAACTGATGGCGTCGCTGCGCGCGATCGACGAAGCCGAGTCGACCCGCTCGCCCAACGGCGACTACACCGACCCCTACCCGATCCTCACCCTCGACACCCGTCAACCGATCGTGCCGGGTGAGCCGACCACCATCGACATCGGCATCCGCGCCACCGACGGCGTGCTCTTGCCAGGGCATCGGCTGCGGGTGGACGTGTTCGCGGGCAACTTCCCCAGCGGAATCCCGTTGCGGCCGTTGCTGAACGAGAGCGGTCTGCGCACCCAACACCTCGAGCTGGATCCGTCCCGTCCGAGCTGGATCAACGTCCCCTTGGACACCGATCCCGGCTGGTAGGCGCCCTGGTCACGGCGGCGCCTGCGCCTGCAGCGCCGCCGTGTCCGGCTTCTCAGATCTGCGAGCGCAACAGCGGCTGGAGTTCGCTGCTGTAGAAATCGAGGAACGCGTCCATGTCCGGGCCCGCGTTCATCAGCACCACGTGATCGAAACCCGCGTCGACAGCCTTGCGCACCGCCTCGACGTAGGGTTTCGGATCATCGCCGCAGACAAAGGATTCGAGCATGTCGTCGACTCGCACGGTGCTCGACGCGGCGTCGAAGTTCGCCGGATTGGGTAGCTCGCTCGCGATCTTCGCGGCGCTGGGGCCGCCCGCCGCCACCGCGATCACCGGCAGCGTGTCCGGTAGATCGAACACCCGCGCGTCCGACAGCTCCAGGAACTCGCCGTAGTAGTTGCGATAGCCACCGCGCCAGAGCAACCGAATGATCTCGAGCGCCTCACGCAACATCCGCTGACGGATCAGCACCGGCGGGAATTCGTGCCCGACGATGTGCTCGTTGAGCCGCTCGCCCGACCCGATGCCCAGGGTGAATCGCCCGTCCGAAATCAGGGCGGTGGTGGCGGCCGCCTGGGCGATGATCGCGGGGTGATATCGGATGATCGGGCAGGTCACGCCGGTGGCCAGCCCGATTTCCTGGGTACGCGCGGCGATCGTGCCAAGGACCGTCCAGGCGAAGGGGGAGTGGCCCTGACTGTCGAGCCTCGGCCGCCAATTTGAATCCGAGCTGCATCGCGAACCTTTCGCAGTGGGGTCAGTCGCTCCACGCTTGCTGAGGCATAGCCTGCTCCTGTTCCGATGCGGAACGGCGGTCTGCGCGCGGTCGGGTCATGAATGATGGCGTCCACCTCAGGTGGGCGCCATCACAGTCTGGACCTGTGAATCAGGCGAGAAAATTGTAGATCATCGTAGCCATCCACTGAATGAAATCGGTGACCATATCGCCCACCTCCTTCCCTGACTGACCAGCTAGCTACCTGTTATGTCCGAAGAATCGGACGGTAAGTTCGCGGCATCATCGCTGGTAGTTGTTCTGATGTCTGACGTATCGCGAATACCCGAACTGCGATAGCAATAACATGGCTACCCGAAATTGATTCTTCTGACCTGGCACACTGTCGTGATGGCCGCACTCCGCAGCATGGCGAAGCGTGGCCAACGATGGATTCGCAGCGCGCCCGGCACCTACCTGTGGCTGACAGCCCTCGCCGTCACCACGGTGATCATCGACCGACTCCCGCCCGACGAAGCCGAACAATGGCTCGGCCACCGCTCGACCAACCTGCACCATCTCGGCGAAGATCCGCTGCGCGTGCTGATCAGCAGCGCGTTCTGGACCGACGGCAGCGGGTGGCTCGCCTACGCGGTGCTGTTCACCGTCTTTCACGCCAACGCCGAACGCTGGCTCGGCACCCTGCGCTGGCTGGTCGTGGTGGTGCTCGCGCATGTGGGCGCCACCTACCTCAGTCAGGGCGTCCTGCTGTGGGCGATCCGCAGCGACGACGCGCCCGAACGGGCGATGTTCATCCTCGATGTGGGCGTCAGTTACGGGCTGGCCGGGGTGGCCGCGGTGCTGGCCTACCGGTTGGTGACGCCGTGGCGGTGGGTCTACGTGCTCGCGGTCCTCGCCGTCGTGGTGCCGCCGATCTTCCTGAACCGCACGTTCACCGACATCGGACATGCCAGTGCCGCCGCCATCGGTTTCGCTTGCTACCCGCTGACCCGAGGCCGTGGGAGCGGGTGGGATCCGGGCGTATCACTGCGTCGGTTCTTCGCCGAACGCTGATTGCTGATGGTTAGCGATCGGGGACTGGCGGCCGTCGAGCGCCTTGCGCTCACTAGGGTGGGCTCGTGATCTTGCTGGCGATAGGTGTGGTTCTGCTCGGTGTTTTCGCGCTGCGCTTCCGTCGGGAGCGGCGCCGATTCAGCAACGCGGTGTTGCTGCTACTCGGAATTCTGTGTGTCGGCGCCGCATTGATCGGCACCGGCGCCGAAGGGGTGGGCCCGGAGACGCTGGTCTTCTTCGCGCTGGCGCTGTCGCCACTGCTCATGCTCGTACTGGCCGGGCTGCTGATGCTCAACGGCGTGGTGATGCTGCGCCGCGAGGGCATGCGACCGGCGAATCTGCTCTCTCCCGCGCTCGGCGTCGCGCTGCTGGTTCCCTACGCGCTGCTGGTGGTGGCGGTGCTCGCCGAGTGGGCGGTGTTCGGGGTGTTGCTGCTCGCGGTGGTGCTCGTCGCGGCCTATCTCGGCTTCGTGCTCGTCGCGTTTCTGCTCTATTCGCTGGTCTACAGCTGGGTGACGAGCACCGACGGCGCCGCCGCGATCGTCGTGCACGGCTCCGGCCTGCTCGGTGACCGGGTCCCGCCGCTGCTGGCGAGCAGGCTCGACCGCGCGATGGGTATCTGGCACGCCGACCGGGCGCACGGCCTCGCGCCGCTGCTGGTCGCCAGCGGTGGCAAGGGGTCCGACGAGAAGGTCGCCGAAAGTACCGCGATGGCCGCCTACCTCGTCGAACACGGCGTGCGCGCCGACGAGATCCTGCGGGAGGACCGCTCCACCACCACCCGCGAGAACCTCCTGTTCAGCCGGGAATTGCTGGCCAGGCAGGGGATCGAGAGACGCATCCTGCTGGTCACGAGCAATTTCCATGTGCTGCGGACCGCGTTGCTCGCCCGCTCGGTCGGCATCGACGCCCAGGCCGTCGGCGCACCGACCGCGCGCTACTACCTGCCCAGCGCCATCCTGCGCGAATACGTCGGGATCCTGGCCGAGCACAAGGTGCTCAACGCCGTGATGTGCGCGCTGCTGGTGGCGGCCCCGATCGCGCTGATGATCTTCGCCGAAGCGAGCTGACACAGTTAGGTGTTACTTCTCGTAATGGATAGTTGTATCCTCGAAACTACCGAGCAGGATGCAACGCCGCATCCTCGAGCACGCCAGTAAAGTGCACGGTTGATCGAGGAGTATCGATGAAGTTACTTCGCTGGAGAACCAACCATCCGGAGGTCGATCCGGGCACGGTCGCGCTGCACGCGCGCAATGTCGCCTTCGATTGGTCGGGCGTCGACCTGCAGTGGATGTCGGACGAACCGATCGCCAGTCATCTGATCAGCGCGCTGAACATGCTGCTGCCCGAGGGCGAGCGCATGTTCATCCAGACCTATCGAGAGGCGTTGCCCTTCGTCAAGGACGAGAAGCTGCGCGAGGACATGCTCGGTTTCATCGGCCAGGAGTCGATGCACGCGCAAACTCACGGCAAGGTGCTCGAGGACGTCTTCACCGCGCACGGCGTTGACGCGAGCCCCTATCTGCGCCAGATGGAATACCTGTTCCGCATCTCGCTCGGACCGCGCGGCGGTGACGATCGCGCCGGCCGCCAGATGCTGGTGGAACGCCTGGCCTTCATCGCCTGCCTCGAACACTTCTTCGCCTGGCTCGGCGACTGGATTCTCAACGCCGATCTGGAGCAGTTCGGTGCCGACCCGCGGATGGTCGATCTGTTCCGCTGGCACGGTGCCGAGGAGGTCGAGCATCGCAATGTCGCCCACGATGTCGCGGAGTATTTCGGGGTCGGTTACGTCCGTCGCTGTGCGTCGATGACGATGGTGTTCCCGATCTTCCTCGTCGTGCTGGTGCGCGGTGCGCGGTTCCTCGTGCAGCAGGATCCACAGCTGCCCGATCGGGGTTATGCACGGCTGCTCACCGGGGTGTTCGGGGCGATGTGGCGGGGCGCGTTGCCCGGCGTTCCGTCCTTGCTGGTGAGTGCGCTGTCGACCTTCCAGCCCGGCTACAGCCCGCAGACCGTCGGCTCGACGGCGCAGGCCATCGCCTACCTGGCCGCCTCGCCCGGTGCCCGCGCGGCGGCATCGTGACCGTGCGCGACATCCCCGCCGACCTCTACGGAAAGTACCGCCACGATCCGGCGATCAAGATCATCGACGCCATCGCGGCCACCCGATTGCGCTGGAGCGCGCTGGTCAACCGTGGTGACCTGCGGTCGCGCGTCGACGATCGCCGCCTACCGGTGGTGGTCACCGAACGTCGGATCGAGGCGCACGACCAGGACGTGGTGAGTCTGCGTCTCGAAGCCCCCGACGGGCGGGTTCTACCCCGCTGGCGCCCCGGCGCGCACCTGGATCTGGAACTGCCGTCGGGCAGGCTGCGACAGTATTCGCTGTGTGGTGATCCCGCCGACGAGCGCGCCTACCGCATCGCTGTGCGCCGCATCCCCGGTGGCGGCGGTGGCTCGCTCGAGGTGCACGACGAACTGCCACTCGGAAGCCGGTTGGTGGTGCGCGGTCCGCGTAATGCCTTCCCGTTCGCCGTGCCGGGTCACGGATCACCGTCGCAGCGACTACATTTCGTCGCCGGTGGCATCGGCATCACGCCGATCCTGCCGATGGCCAGGCTCGCACACCGGCTCGGCGTGCCGTGGACGCTGGTCTACAGCGGGCGCAGTCGCGACACCATCCCGTTCCTGGCCGAGATCGAAACCTTCGGCGCGAATGTCGTCGTCCGCACCGATGACGAACACGGCCTGCCCGCCGCGACGGATCTGCTGCCCGGCGTCGGTCCGGGCACCGCGGTCTACGCGTGCGGCCCGACGCCGATGACCTCGACGATCGTCGCCGCCGTGCGTGAGATGCCCGATGTGGAAATGCATTTCGAGCGGTTCTCCCCGCCGCCGATCATCGACGGCACCCCGTTCGAGATCGAATTCGCGTCCAGCGGTGCGGTTGTCACTGTCGACGCCGACCGCACCGTGCTCGACACGATCCTCGATTCCCGACCCGGTCAGCCCTACTCGTGCAGACAAGGCTTCTGTGGCACCTGCGTGGTCCGGGTTCGCGCAGGCGAACCGGACCATCGCGAGACCACGCTGTCCGAGGCCGACCATGCCGAGGGCGCCATGTTGGCCTGTGTATCCCGTTCCCGCGGTGAGCGATTGGTGCTCGACCTGTGATTTCTCTGCTGGACAAGGAGTCCGAACGATCATGACTAACGACAGCCCGCAGCCTGCCAACCAGCGCACCGTCCGCAGCGGTGATTTCGACATCGCCGTGTTCGAATACGGCGACCCGGCCGCCGACACCATCGTGCTCGTGCACGGCTGGCCCGACACGCATCACCTGTGGGACAGGGTGATTCCGCTGCTCACCGACCGCTTCCACGTGGTCGCCTACGACACCCGCGGGCACGGCGAGTCCACCCGCACCCAGCGCACCGACGACTTCCGCCTCGACGAACTCGCGCGCGATTTCTACGCCGTGCTCGACGTGGTGAGCCCCGACCGTCCCGTGCACGTGCTCGCCCACGACTGGGGCTCGGTGCAGGTGTGGGAGGCCGTGTGCGAGCCGCGGGCAGGCGAGCGCGTCGCCTCGTTCACCTCGGTCTCCGGCCCCAACCTCGACCACCTGTCCAGCTGGGTGCGTGACCGGCTCTCGCGCCCCACCCTGCGCAATGTGTGGCAGCCGATGACCCAGCTCGCCTCCTCGGCCTACACCTTCTTCTTCATGACCCCCGGGCTGCCGCGCGCCACCTTCAACGCCATCGGCACCGAAAAGCTCTGGCAGCGTGCGGTTTCCATCATGAACGACACCCCCGCGGCCAATGTGAAGCTCGGTCCGACCTTCCGCCGCGACATGGTGGACGGGCTGCTCATCTACCGCGCCAACATCGTGGCCCGGATGCTGTCCCCGCGTGAGCGCCGCACCGAGGTGCCGGTGCAGTTGATCGTGGCAGGCCGCGATGTCGCGGTGCGGCCCGCGGGCTTCGACGATGCGGGCAAGTGGACCGACCGGCTGTGGCGGCGCGACGTTCCCGCCGGCCACTGGATGCCGTTCTCGCATCCGGAACTCCTCGCGACCGCGACCACCGAGCTGATCGACGCACTCGACGGCGCGGGGGTCTCGCGGGGACTGGCCAGGGCTGAAGTAGGTCCTGCGCGAAGGGAATTCGAGCACAAGCTGGTCGTCGTCACCGGCGCGGGCAGCGGTATCGGCCGGGAGACCGCGCTGGCTTTCGCGCGACTCGGTGCCGAAGTGGTTGTCTCCGATGTCAACGAGCTCGCCGCCAAAGCCACCGCCGAGCTCGTCGCCGCGGAAGGTGGTGTGGCGCAATCCTATCCGCTGGATGTGTCGAACGAGGACGCGGTGCGTGCCCATGCCGACACCGTGATCGCCGCACACGGCGTACCCGATGTGCTGGTCAACAATGCGGGTGTGGGCCAGGCAGGCGGGTTTCTCGACACGCCGTCGGAGGAATTCGATCGCGTCCTGCGGATCAACCTCGGCGGCGTCGTCAACGGCTGCCGGGCGTTCGGCGCGGCGATGGCAGATCGCGGGCTCGGCGGGCACATCGTGAACCTGTCCAGCATGGCCGCCTACAGTCCGCAGCGCGACATGGCCGCCTACGCCACCAGCAAGTCGGCGGTGTTCATGTTCTCCGACTGCCTGCGTGCCGAACTGGCCGATCGCGGCATCTCGGTATCGACAGTGTGCCCGGGCATCGTGCACACGAATATCGTTGCCACCACTCGTATCTCGGGTGTCTCCGCCGACGAAGAGGCGGCCACGCAGCAGAAATTCGACAAGCTGTACGAGCGCCGCGGTTACACCCCCGACCGGGTGGCGGCGCAGATCGTGAAGGCCGTGCGGACCGGGCGCGACATCGTGCCGGTGACGCCGGAGTCGTGGGTGCAGTACCGGATCAACCGGATCGCGCCAGGCGCGGTGCGCTTCGCCGCACGTCGGATGAAGCTGGTCTGAGCGGGTTACGCCCGGCGCAGTTGCTCCTCCACGGCGGCGACGTGCCGGGCGTCCACGCCCCACGGGTTCTCGACGCCGACCTTTCGGTCCAGGTCCCACAGCACGCACTCTTCGTCCGGTCGCGCGACCAGCGACCAGGCGACCACGGTGCGGCCCAGTTGCTCGACCATGGTGCCGTGATCCTGCGTGCTCTCGCCGACGCCCTCGGGGAAATGGTGCAGGAAACGTCCGTACGCCTGCTCACAGAAGTTCGCGTAGAGCTGGGTGCAGAGGATGAAGCCGTGCCAGGCCTCGTCGACCGCGTGCGAGGGCATACCGATCACCTGGTCGTCGCGAACGGCGGCGCCGCAGCACCGTAACCATTGGCGCAGACCGGCTTCCACGAGGTCGCGGGGTTGCCACGGTGAGGTCTTGAAGATCGCATCGGGGAAGCGCAGGGCGTCGACGGTGCGGTCGACGGTGGGGAGGTCGACTTGCCGTCTGCCGGTCCGCGAGAAAGAGAACGCCACAATTCACTGTAAGGCCACTGGGCGTGGGGGTGCTGTGGGCGGGTTCGGGCATTAGCCTGCGGACATGGTGATGATGCTCGTGCTCGGTTTCGTAGCGGTCGGAATCGGTGTGGTGGTGGTGACCGTCGTGCTGCTGATTCGCAAGTTGAGTCAGCCGCCGGACGTCCGACCGCTGGACCGGCGGTGGGTGGCGGGGTCGGCCGGAATTACCGGTTACGTCGACGGCGCCTCGGGGCAGCCGTGGGATCCGGGCAGTCCTGGCGGCAGCTGCGGTGGGGGGTCGAACAGCGGTTGCGGTGGTGGGAGCAGCTGTGGTGGCGGGAGCAGCAGCAGCTGTAGCGGTGGCAGCAGCAGTAGCTGCAGCGGCAGCAGCAGTAGTTGTGGTGGCGGGAGCAGCAGCAGTTGTGGCGGCGGCGGTTCCTGACCGCGTAGTAGGCGTGCTGTGAGCCATGCCTCAGCGGACTTGACCTGAACTTCGCTTCAGGTTCCATGCTTGACTCGTTCGGTCAACACCACGAAGGAGTCGCGATGCGTGCAGTGCAGGTCAAGGAATTCGGTGGGCCCGAAGTCCTGGAGGTGTTGGAACTCCCCACGCCACAACCGGATTCGGTCGAAGTGGTGGTCGACGTCGAGGTGGCCGACGTGATGTTCCTCGACGCCCGGTTGCGCAGCGGGTGGGGTCAGGACTTCTTCGCGATGAGCCTGCCCTACGTCCCCGGCGGCGCGATCGGCGGTGTGGTCAGCGAGATCGGCGCGGACGTCGATCCCCGCTGGCTCGGCAAGCGCGTTGTCACCCAAACCGCCGCCAGCGGCATCGGCGGCGGCCTGCCCATCGGCGGCTACGCCGAGAAATCCCTCGCCAAGGCCGCCACTCTGACCGAGATCCCCGACGGCCTCACCACCGAGCAGGCCGTCGGTCTCGCCCACGACGGCCGCACTGCCCTGGCCGTCTTCGACGCGGCCGCGGTGCAGCCGGGCTCGTGGGTGCTGATCACCGCCGCCGCGGGCGGACTCGGCACGCTGCTCACCCAGCTGTCGGTCGCCGCGGGCGCGCAAGTTGTCGCCGCGGCTCGTGGTCAGGAAAAGCTCGCGCTCGCAACACGATTGGGTGCCACTGCAGTGGTCGACTACTCCGCCGACGGGTGGGAACAGCGAGCCCGCGAGATCACCGGCGGGGGAGCGGCCGTAGTCTTCGACGGTGCGGGCGGAGAGCTCGGCGGCGCGGCGTTGACAGCCGTTGCCGACAACGGGCAGTTCCTTGGATACGGTTCTGCCGCAGGTGATTTCGCGCAGGGCGACACCGACGCGGCGGTCGCACGCGGTGTCACGGTGCTCGGTCTGTTCGATATCGTCGGCGAGGACGTCGACTGGGTCGGCATCACCGCCCGCGCTCAGTCGGCGGTAGCCGAGGGTGCGCTGGAAGTGGTGATCGGGCAGACCTTCCCCATCGACCAGGTCCGGCAGGCGCACGCCGCGATCGAGAGTCGCTCCGCCGTCGGTCGTACCTTGTTGACGGTCAGCGCGTCATTGTAAAGTATCAAGCGCCGCAACGGAATACACGTTAAGTTATGTTCTGTGCAGGGACTCATAATCATCGCGGTAATCGTCGCGGTCTTGTTGTTGGTATCAGGAGTGATCAAGTTGGCCAGCAACCCAGGGGACAGCATCGAACGTCGCGAACGCGAGCTTCGAGTGCGGGGTGGCCAGCGAGCTGAACGCTCGTAACCCATACCCCCGGGTGCAGCACGACAACGGCGATCAGGACGCGCCTTCTTCGGAAGCGTCGTCCTGATCGCCGTTCCTGTTCAGTCACCCGCCACGACCACCGCGTCAAGTGGTCAACGCCGCACTCCGCCGGGTACCATGCGACTCGCCCGTGGAGACCCCCGCGGCGAGGGGCGGTAGCTCAGTCGGTTAGAGCCGCGGACTCATAATCCGCTGGTCGTGGGTTCGAGCCCCACCCGCCCCACTTTCCCCCTCTGACCTGCGAATCTCTGATCCGCACCAGACGTTTTTATCCAGCACAGTGCATGTGAACCAATGGATTATTGCCGTACTCTGGAGGCCATGGGAGGCCTTGATCTTGACGATATTCGGGAGCTGAAGGACGACTTCACCACGGAGTTGCGCCGGAAGAACCGCAGCAAGCGGACGATCGACGGCTACGCGACCCACATCGACTACCTCGCCGCCTACCTGGTCGAGATGTCCCTGCCGACGGACGCGCCGGCCATCACGCGCGACGTCATCGGCGGCTACATCGAGCACCTGCTGACTCGGCCGAACTCCCGCACGGGCGAGCTGCTTTCACCTCAGTACGCGCGCAGCCAGTACCGCAGCTTGCAGCAGTTCTTCAAGTACCTGTTCGCCGAGGAGATCATCCCCGCGGACCCATTCGATCGGCTGTCGCTACCCGACGCACCCGACAAGATCGTGCCCGTGCCCAACGCGGACTCTCTTCGCACCTTGTTGAACGAGTGCTCTGGACCGAGTTTCGATGACCGCCGGGACAACGCGATCATTAGGCTGTTCGCCGACACTGGCTGCCGCTGCGGCGAGGTGGCGGGGCTCGGGCTAGACGACCTCGACTTCGCGGAGAACACGGTGCTGGTACTCGGTAAGGGCCGCCGCCCCAGGTCGACGCCGTTCGGCGACAAGACCAGGACAGCCATCCGGAAGTACCTTCGCGTTCGCGCCAAGCACCCGAAGGCGGTGAACGGCCAGCCAGCTCTGTGGTTGGGCCGAATGGGTCCGATGACCGACCACGGCATTCGACAGATGCTGGAACGCCGTGCGGCATCGGCAGGGATCGAACACATCCACCCCCACATGCTTCGGCACTGGTTCGCGCACAACTGGCTAGCCAACGGTGGGCAGGAGCAGGATCTGATGATGTTGGCGGGCTGGCGGTCCCGGCAGATGCTCGACCGGTACGGCAAGTCAGTGGCGGATGAGCGCGCAAAGGATGCCCACCGAAGGGCACGGCTAGGCGACCAGCTGTAGCGCCGGGTGGGTGACCGCCTGGGCGTGCTCGCCGGCGGGCGCTGGCGATACCGTGAACCGCATGAATGACGATCTCGTGACATGGGCCGAGCGGGTCGCCCGCGAACAGCTCCACGAGTTGCCTCGCAGACTCGGGCACGTCGAAGGCGTAGCCCGGCGGGCAACTCAGATCGCTTACGCCGTAGACGATCCGGAGCTACTCGTCGCGGCCGCGTGGCTACACGATGTTGGATACGGCCCGCAGATCGCTGTCACCGGGTTCCATCCGGTCGATGGTGCTGAGTTCCTGAGCGCTCACGGGGCGCCGCACAGGCTGTGCGCGCTTGTCGCGAATCATTCGTGTGCCTGCGTCGAAGCGCGCCACCGCGGGGTGTCGTTGCGCTGGGAGGACGAGCAGACCCCGCTGCGTGACGCTCTGTGGTGGGCCGACATGTCGACCACGCCCACTGGCGAGCCGACGGACGTTCAGAGCCGGATCGCGGAGGTACTCGATCGGTACGGCCCCGAGCACGTCGTATCAGCGTCTGTTGCGGAGTCGGCGCCGCAGCTGATTGCTGCTGCCGCACGCACACAAACGGCAGCTCAGCTGGCGGGCATCAGATTGAGCGACGGATAAGTCTTAAGTGGTCCGGCGCTGCTGCGTTTCCGTGCGAATCCCGTTTTCGAGATATATCGGGACCTCGCTACTTATGAGTGCTTCAACTGTCGCGGCCAGCCGTTTAGCAAGCCGTGGAATGGTGAAATTGTGCAATTCCGCCAAGCTGACATAGCGAGCCTCCGACAGTTCTTGGTCCGGAAACTTGAGATTCGCGGCATCTATTCCGTTCAGCTCCGGGCTGATGAACAGGAAAAGTAGCTTATCGCCCTCTTTGTCGTTGGGTGCCCAGTCGACTGCGGCGAGGAGTAATTCGTCGACCGAAAGTCCGATTTCTTCTTGAACTTCTCGTGCGCAGGCATTCTTGGGCGATTCGCCAGGCTCGACATATCCCCCTGGAATGTCCCAGTACTCCTTATAGGTGGGACGAACCATAAGAATGGATTCACCACTCAGCACGACTACGCCGGCCGCAATACGCGGAGTTGCCATCGGTGGACGGGATTCTGCGCTCATACAGGCGACTCTAGTCACCCATCGTCAAACCAGGTTCATTCGGTCGGCGAGCCCTGCAAGCGCCGAGCTCGGCCGGGACTTGCCTGTTCGAACCCAGTTGACAACCAGGTCGCGGGACAAGGCGTGGTGACGGACCTGCTCAGGCGCCCGAGCCTCAGCCGCGAGCAGGATCGCCAATGCCTCATCTCGTCGGCTGCGATTGCTGTGTGCGCGGGCAAGTTCCAACGAGTGGCGGACTTGCCGCTCGGTCGGAAGCGACGAAGCGTCGACCTGCTGGCCGACAACCAGCGCTGTCTCAACATCATCCAGCTCCATCGCGGTAGACACCCGATGAATCTTGACGTTGGTCGGGCCGAACGCCGTCCAGGCGTAGTTCGCGTCGCGACCGAGTTGCACGGCTGCGGATTCCGACTCGCGCAGGTACTCAGCGGTAAGCGCCCTGTCGTCGGATCGAGCGGCCGCCATCGCGCCAGTCAGGAACAGAGTGCCGTACACAGACCGGTACTCGGCAGAAGCGTCGTTGGGCAGGCTTCCAACGTGAGACGCAACTTGGCCGACGAGAGCGGCCGCGTCCTTGTGTCGACCCGTCGACATAGTTACGTGCGTCACCGATCGTGCCAGTGATAGCCAAATCACGGGCTCACCAACACGTTCCGCGATATCGAAACCGCGCTGTGCTGCGACCCATGCGAGGTCGACCTCGCCGACCTTGGTAAGCACCGTCGCCGCGGCGTGATAGGCGCTGGCGAGAAGTCGGAGTGCGCGCTCCGAATCGTCTGCACGCGAATTGCGACGAGCGACATCGAGATCGGTGATCAGGGCGGGCAGGGACGCGCTCACGTACGCGAAGCGCGACGACTGGTAAGCATCCCAGACCGCTTGTAGCCGACCGGCGAGTTGAGGAATCGGCTGGACTTCGGTCGGCTCCTGCCGGCTGAACGGCATGAGCTGTGCATAGCTCGTCAGAGCATCACGCAAGGCCGGGATTGTCGGCTTACCGCCGACATGAGAGTTGTCCACGAGTGTCGGTTCCGCGAGGAGATCGCCGATCGATACGTCCAGTTGCTTCGCGAGATTCTGAATAACGGAGATTCGGTCGAGCTGAATTCTGTTGTTTTCGACCTTATTCAGCCAATCCTCGGTTCGGCCGACCATATCTGCTAGAACTCGCTGCGACAGACCGCGCCGGCGCCGGTACCAAGCCACACGCTCACCGATGGTCATTGAGTCAGTCATCCCGCGCATGAATCAATTGTCCTACCTGCGGCGATGGTGCGCAACCCAGGTACCCCGGATTTTTTTTCCGGGTTGAACCCTCCAGTCGGGCTGACGCTATTCCAGTCAGCGTTTTCCAACCTTTTCCGACCAAAGGAGGTCCCCGGTGGACAACAACCTTCCGTCACCCGCAGAACATCACGCCGTGCCCAGCTACATCAGCCTGAAGAAGGCTGCAGAGCTCGTCGATGTAGGGCCGAAGACCATTCGGAACTGGATCGCAGCAGGACAAATTCAGGGCTACAAGCTCGGGCAAATGTGGCGAGTGGACCGTGGGGAAGTTCTCCAGCTCGCGAAGCCGGTCGCGCCGAGCCACCAGGGCGGTGCGGTATGAGCACCCCTACCGAGCGGAGCCTGCAGGCGCGGATCGCAGCTCACGAGTCGTGGGCGCGTACCAGTGACCGCAGCGAGCGCACTGCGAAGGCTCGCGCCGCGATGGTGAGCAAGTTCGACCGTCTGGTCGATCCCGACGGGCTGCTGAGCCCGGAGGAACGCGCCTATCGCGCTGACCAGGCGCGGAAGGCGCACTACACCCGTCTGGCCCTCAAATCGGCACAGTCGCGTCGCCGAGGCCGTGAGCGCCGTTGCCGGGGCGGTGATCTGTGATGCGCGCCAAGACATTCATGACCGCCGTCGCGCTGTTGTCCGTGGGCTACATGGTCCTGACCGCGCCGGATGTCCTCGGGTTCGTGCTGATGGTCCTCGGCGCGGTGTGGTTTTGGCGCGCGACGAAGCGGGCGGGGGTGCGGCGATGAGCACCGATCACGGCCAGGAGCCGATCCACGATCCGATCGACCTGCTCGACGAACTGGACTCGATCATCCGCGCCCAAGAGGTGCTGCGCCACCGCACGATCGCGCTGCAGGCCCGCTACGCCGCCCTGGAGCCACACGCGGACCGATTCGACCAGCGTGTCGAGGGCTGGCGCCTCGCGGAGCACGGCTCGATCAATGTCAAGCACTCGGCCGTGAGGCTCGGGGATGCGGCAAGAGACATGGCCATGACGTCGAAGTACGGGTTGCATCCCGCCCGCAAGTTGGCGGTGAAGGTTCGTGAGTACCCCGAACAGGCCCGGTCGGTCGAGGCGCCCGCGGTCGATCGGCGGCGGTCGCGATGAGCGGCGGGATGTTCCGGTCGCCCCGCGAGGACCGCAATGCGGTGGGGCGCAGCGCCGGTCAATCGCTAGTGCGACCCGAGTTCGTCGGTGTCGGCGCGGTCTACGCCCCGGTGAACCATCTGCCGCCTGCTCTGCGGCTGATCGTGCTGGCCGTGTGCGTGCTGATCGCGATGGTCGGTTGCTCGATCGCCTGGGTCGATCACCAGGGCAAGCAGCCCTCGCTGAACATCTGCCGCACCGCCGACGAGAACGTGCGCGTCGCGCAGGTCGAACCGTGCCCGGCCAATTCACGGCCGTGACCAGTCATTCGGACCAGGGAAGGAGCGAACATGAAGATCGACCACAAGCAGAAAACGGCCCGATGGGCTGCGTTGGAAGTCGAAGCGCGCGACGAAATCATTGCGGGACTGCGTGATTCGGGCCTGGCCTACCGCGACATCTCCCGTCTGCTCGGTGTCCGAGCCCGTCGTGTCGAGGCCACCCTCGGCGAGATCGACGCCCTGCACAGCCGCGGGCTGAGCCTGACCGAGATCAGTGCACGAGTCGGGTTGCCGCGTAGCACCGTCCACGTCCTGGTCGGCGCCGCGCGTCCACTGTCGACCGGTCGCAAGACCGCGGTGCTCGCGGCGTTGTCGCAGATGCACGGGATGCAGGTCGACACCCTGGGCTGGTTTCTCGGGATGGAACGCAACCATGTCTACGCGCTGGTCGCCGACCTTGTCCGGGCGGGCGAGGTGCACGAGCTCAAGCAGGTCCAGCCGGGCGAGAAGTGGGTGGTGCCGACCCGGATCACTGCTGCCCGGTATCTGGGGTGGCGTCCGCCGGAGTGGCAGCCGCCGTTGATGTTCGCCGAGCACTACCGTGCCGTCGCCCAAGCCCGCGTGATGCTGGTCGGTCCGGACCCGAAGTCCTGGGTATCGGAGCGCACCTTGCGTCACCGCGTCCAGGGCGAGACCCAGCCGGGACCGCGGAAGCCGGCGACCCCGATTTCGAGTGGACGCGAACCGAAACTGGGTCGCCCGCACATCCACGACGGCCGGTTCCTCGGTGTCGTCGAGGGACATCACGGCTGGTGGGCGCTGGAGGTCGAGCTGTCCAAGAAGCAGCCCGAAGCGATGGACATCGCGCTGCGGGGGGCGATCCGGGCAGCGCGGGACAGCGACACCGAACCCATGGTCGGCGTGCTCTACCTGTGCCGCACCGCATCCGTCTACGACAACGTCACCGCCGCTTCGGAGCGGTTGCCCAAGGCCGAGTTCGCCGATCTGGCGCTGGACCTGGTCATCAACGACTTCGACGCTTATTGGTCGCGCTGGCTCAACCGCTACGCCGACCTGCGCGAGGCCAAGAAGGCAGCGAGCCCGAACAGGTTGCGCTCCACCATCATTCATCTCTCCCAGCAGGAAGCATCATGACGTGCACACCTCTCATCACCCCGGCTGACTGCGCGCCGGTCAAGGCGCCGGTCATCGTCACCGCGTCCCCGACAACGACCCCAGCGATCAATCCGGGCGCCCCGATGCCCGAGATCGCCCCGACCGCGCCGCCGGTCGAGGTCGGTGGGCAGAACCTCCCCGATCTGCCGATGCCCGACTTCGCTGCCCTGGCCCACACCGCGGGGACCTCGGCGGTGATCGCGTTCGTCGTGATCGCGATGCTGCTGTTCATCGTCGCGGTCGCTACCGCGTGGCCGTTGGATCCGCACCGGTTGCGCAACTTCGCCGTCGCCTCGCTGCTGTTGCCGATGACGTCTGTCGTCGCTGGCGGCGCCTGGTCGACACCGTGGACCCTGCTGTGGTCGGGCGCCGAAACCTTTACCGCGGGGGATTTCTCCGGGTTGGTGCCGATGCTCGCGGTCGCCGGTCCGGCGGCGATGTTGCTCGCGACGTTGTGGTGGGCGAAGTTCCTGGTCCAGAACGCCAGCGTCGGACAGAAGTCCCTGGCACGGACCGAGCGGATCAAGTCCGCGATGGATGCCCGTCGCAGCCAGGCCGCGGCACGGGCCGCGAAGCTGGGCGCCCCCTACAGCACCGGTGATTCGATCGTGCTCGGTGTGCTGTCCGAGCACGTCAGCGCCGAGCCGGGCGGGTTCTGGCGCAGCCTGACCGCACGGCACATGCAGTGGCTGACCATTCCGCACGCGGATGTGAAGCGGCACATGGGCATCATCGCGACCACCGGTGCGGGCAAGACCACCCTGCTGGAACGGCACTTGGTGTCGATCCTGACCACGGAGTGGAAAGCCTGGCAGCGCTGGCGCGACGTGCCCGGCATGCGCGGCCGTCACCCGCGCCCGTTGATCGTGATGATCGCCTGCAAGGGCGGCGAAGACGACCGGGTACTGGGCGAAACCATCCGTTCCGACGCCCTCGCGATGGGTATCGAGGACGAGCGGATCGCACTGGTCCCCTCGCGAGATCGACTCGATATCTGGAACATGCCCGCCCGCGACCTGCGTGGCGTGCTGATGGACCTCATGGTCGGCGGCGAATCGACCACCAGCGAGGGCCAGCACTTCGACGAGATGCGCAAACGCATCGTCACCCTGGTCGTCGATGCCCCGGTCGGGCCACCGCGGTCCTCGGCGGAGTTCCTGGCTCGCCTGGATGCGCAGACCATCGTCGATGCGTGGGGCGGATCGCCGGATGTGGTGCGCCAGGTCGAAGCGCTGCAGGCGGAGAAAGTCCCGCAGCTCGACGACGCGCTGATCAAGATGAGCAACCTGTTCTCGATGCTCGAAGACCACAACGGAAACGGTGTGTTCGACGGCGGCAAGAACCTCGACGACCTCGACATCCTCTACGTGACCGTGCCGGGCATGGATCCCGACGCCGGGCGCGCCCAAGTCGCGGCGATCATCCGGATGGTCATGCAGCGGGCCGGGCGCACCGCCAAAGACCAGCGGCGCAGCGTCTCGCTGATCATCGACGAACTCTCCGCAGTCGCAACCCAATCCCAGGCGATCGGGTTGGAGAACGTCGCCGAACGTGGCCGCTCCCAAGGTGTCGCGCTGACCTTCGCGGCGCAGTCCCAAGAAGGCGTGGCCCGTGATCAGTGGTCGCTGAACCGGTTGCTCAAGGCCTGCGCCGGCGGGCTGATCCTGGGCTACTCGGAGAACGCCGGTGATGTGTGCAAGCACTTCGGATCGGTCCGGTCGGCGATGCCGTCGCGGCACCTGATCAAAGGCCAGCGCCACGGCGACGAGGGATCGGTGTCCTACGGCGAGAAATGGCTGGTCGACCCCGACCGGGTCCGTCAGATGGCCACCGGCGAAATCGTGCACGCCAAAGCCGGACACGCCTACTACGGCCGCGTGGTCCCGGTCGACCGGACCGAGCTCAAGCCCCTGCCGGGCACCCGCGCCGCCGACACCGCGGCACCGATCGAACCCGAACCCGTCGCCGCGGTCTGACGCCGCGACTCACTCCATTTCGCCCAGAAAGGCCACCACTGTCATGCGCATCATCCGCGGTAACTCCGACAACCCCGACGACCACGAGCACAACCACGACCACGAGCACGGCCGCAAGCAGCAGCCGGCGTCGGAGTCCGACGCGGCCCGCATGGCCGAGGCGCTGGTCGACGAGACCGAGGCGTGGCTCGCCACACAGACCGACATCACCGCGCCCGATCCGGAGCCGAAACCGGTTGCGCGACTGATCAAGTCGTTCAGCGCCGAGCAGGTGCCGTTGGTGCCGGTCGAGGACGAGAACCTGATCCCCGCGCTGCGCCCGCAGCCCGACCAGCCCGCAGCCCCGACCGGGCGCAAGGTGCCGCGCTGGGTGCGCACCGCGGTGCCGGGCTCTGTCGTTGTGGTCACTCTCGCCGTCGTAGCGACCCACGGACAGCCCGACGTCGTGGCTGTCCCGATCGACATCTACGCCGGTTGCTGGGTCGGGTTCCTGTTCTGGAACGCCGCGCACCGTCCGCCGCTGCGCGATGTCGGCGCCGCCACGGTCTCGGCCGCGACCGGACTGCTCGCCGCCGTATGGAGCCTGTTCGCCCACGGCATCCGCGTCCTGGTCACCGGAATCACTCACCGCCGCAGCCACTTCGAATCCGCACGCACCGCCCACTGAACAACCCACCACAAGGAAGGAACCACCTGCCATGCCCGAGAACACGAAGAAGGAACCGATCCTGCCGATCCCGTCCGATCTGGACCAGCGGACCTGGCAAGCCCGCGAGGTACTCGACGCGCTGCGCCACCAGATCCAGAGCCTGCACGAGCACTACGGCGAACTGCACAACTCGCCGGAATCGCTGCGCACCGACGACCTCGGCCAGCCGATGCAACCGAGCGAGGTGACCAGCGCCGCGCAGATGTGGTTGGCCTCGACCGGGCGCGCGCTGTCGGCCGCCGATGACGGGCTGCGTCGCGCCAACTCCTACACCACCCGGCTGTCGCTGACCGATCAAGCCAGCGAGGAACGCGAGGCCCGCGTCCAGGCACGCAAAGACCTCTACAACGGCCGCCGTCCCCGGGCCGAACGCACCCGCTGAACCCACCACAAGAAGGAGAAATTCGAGATGTCCGAAAGACCTGTAGAAGACGAAATCATCGACCAGGCACGCCATTTCGGCCGCGTGCTTATGTCACTCGCCAGCCAGCACGGCCGCGCGGTGTCCTGGTTGGAGCAGCGGCGCATCCGTAAGGAGATCAGCCGAGCGCTGCGCCAGCAGCGCCAGGCC
This sequence comes from Nocardia sp. A7, assembly GCF_046549215.1. NCBI lineage: Bacteria > Bacillati > Actinomycetota > Actinomycetes > Mycobacteriales > Nocardiaceae > Nocardia > Nocardia sp. A7. The sequence goes on from NZ_JAJPWE010000004.1 coordinate 616,895, forward strand.
GAGTTCATCGAACGCCAACAGCAGCTGATCAACACCGAGCGAGCCGTTCACCGTTACCGCGCTCACGCCCAGGCCGTCACGATGCGCAGCAACGACCCGCGCGTCTCCCACGACCGCCGCAGCCGCGACCAGGTGGCACTGCGCACCCACGCCACCGACATCGCGCAGACAGTGTTGAAGGGCCGCAGCCTGACCCCGGTCGAGCAGGGCATCGTGTTGGACGGAATCGATTCCGCGACAGCATTTCCCGGCCACGACCCGAAGCGGGCACTGTTCGCCGGCGCGCACCGGGTCAAGGGCATCGACGCCTTGCGCTACCGCGCTACCGTCGCCCGCACCCGCGCCGCGCTGCCCCAGCAGCTCACCGAATTGACCGAAGCACGCCGACGCAACAGCACCAACCGCCGACCGCAGCCAGCAGCGGCGCCGGTACGGGAAGGCACACCGCAGGAACGCGAAGCCGCGATCCAACAGTTGCGCCGGGCCCAGCTCGATTGGGACCTCAACGCCCCGACCGCCGACCAGGCCGACCTGCGGGCCTATGACCGACAGGTCCGCACCGCCACCGCGGGCGCCGCCGAGGTCGGGGTGACGCCCGCGCGGATCAAGTACGAGCGCGCCCACGCGGTCGAAAACAGCAAGTTCACCGCGAGTGTGTACTCGCTGCGCCCGGGCGGGGACCAGGCCCAGGTCATCCAGACCGTGCACCCGACCGGACGTGAGGCCGCCGAGTGGACCCACCGCACCGTCAAATCGACGAACTGGGTGCCCCAGGTCGCTCTCAAAGCTGTCATCCACGAACGCGGCACCGACGCACCCGCTCGTGTCGCCGATGGCACCTACGAGCAGGTCAGCGCCCGCACCGGCGAATGGACGCCGTCGCGCAAACGATCGACCGCAGCGCAGGAGTCTGCGCAGTCGGCGACCCCGGCCGGTGTGGACGAAGACCGGTTGGCTGAGGTCGAAAAGCAGCTCAAGGCCATGGGCCAGGACCGTGACCGGTTGATGTCGAAGGTGTCGATGCTGCAGCGCGGCATGGACGCGGTCACCGCCGACCGTGACGAGATCCGCACCAAGCTCACCTCTGCTGAGGGTCGGATCGAGTCGCTGACCAACCGCAACACCCGCCTGGCCGCCGAGATCGACGAAGTCCGCCGCGACCAGCCCGACATCGAGGACCTACGTGCCGAGCGCGACCAGTACAAGACCCAACGCGACCGGGCCATCGACCGGTTGGCCAAGCAAACCGCAGCAGCGCGCGAACGGCCCGGTGGTCCCGAGCGGGTCGCCGCCCAGGCCAACCAGACCCAGCCCATGAACAGCCCGATCACCAACGGCCACAACGGAATCGAAAGGAGCCGCTGACATGCAACGCGAACATGAAGAAGCGATGCGAGCCGACTTCGCCCAGTACACCCGCCTCGCCCGCAACACCGACCCCGCCGAACTCGATGCCGCGGCGACCGAGCAGAAAGACATCGTGCAGCGGTGGACGACGGGCCCGCACCGACGCCACTGGCGCGAGCTGGAAGAGATCGACCACCAGTACCAGGTCTACCCGCTCGACATGCTGCGCGAGCGTGACCTGCGCCGGCACAACAACCCGACCTATCCCGACTCGACCGTCGATCGCAGTTGGGAGCAGGCCACCGACATCGCATTTCAGCGCACCCCGGGGCTGCGCAAGATCTCGGCGGGCTATGTCTCCCACAACGGCGAAGTGCAGTACGACGGGACCCTCGAACAGCGCGAGTACCCCGAGAGCCGCCGCAACCGCGGCCCGATCGAGCGGGGGCGCTGAAATGGACTACAACGCCGAAGAATCGATGCGCGAGGACTTCGCCCGCGTGGTCGAGCTGAACAAGCAGATCCGTGACGGCGCCGGCCCCGACATCGGCCACAACGTCGACTACGGGCGCGAGATGGCCGCCCGGGAACGCAACGGGTTCGTCAGAGCCTGGTCGTCGGGCCCGCACGCCGAGCACTGGGACACCTTGCGCGGCGCCCATAAGGCGTTCGAGCTGGTCCCGGACGCGATGGTCGGGCTCTACGCCGATATCCAGTCCGGGCGCGACACCCACGGCCTCAACGGTGTCGATCAGCGCAGCGTGGTCCAGGCCGGTGAGCTGCGCGGTCGCGATCGTGTGGTTCTGCGCCTTGCCCTGAGCGAGGCTGTCCGCGAGCGGCGCGGGCCGATCGAGCGGAGCCGGTGATGGACCCGCAGTCCGATACCGCCGGTCAGTCCTGGCAGCGGATCGTCGAGGCCCTGGAACGCCACCATCTCGGCCCGGCGAAAGGACCAGGGACACCACAAGCGTGGAACCGGTACCTGTGCCCGGTCCACGAGGGCGACGGCAAACACCACACCCCGAGTTTGGGTGTGCGCTATGACCCGAAACAGGCCAAGACGATCGTGCGGTGCTTCTCCGGAACACGCTGCGACGACGCCGAGGTGTTGGGGCGGATCGGGCTGCGGGTACGCGACATGTTCGACCGGTTGCCCGAGCGAGCCCGCAACAGCCGCAACCACTCCGGTAACCGGTCGAACAGCACGCAGCCGGCGCGGACACCGCGGCAGGTGTTCAGCCGGGCCGAGCAAGCGATCCTGGCGGCCCGGTTCGAGTTCCCGACCAAACCCGACCTCGGTGTGCAGACCGGGCAACCGGAGACCGAAGCGACCTACGTCTACAAGTGGCCCAACGGGCGCGTCGAAGGCGCGGTGATCCGACGCCGCACCCCGCACGAGCACGGGTACGCCAAGTCGTTCTATCAGCGGCACTGGACCGGAACCGAGTGGGAGAACACCGGTTTCGCACCCCTGCCGTGGCACCTCGACGACGTGCGAGAAGCCCTCGACACCGGGCGCGAACTCTACGTCTGCGAAGGCGAGAAAGACGTCCAACGAGCACGGCAGGCCGGAGAACTCGCCACCTGCAACGCGATGGGCGCGGGCAAGTGGACAGCCGAGCACGCCAAATGGTTGCGCGGCGCTGCCCGCGTGATTGTGGTCGCCGACCGGGACAAGCCCGGCTACCGCCACGCCGGTCAGGTCGCCGAGACCCTGTACGGGCAGGTCGGGGAAGTCCGGGTGCTGCAGGCCCGCGCGGGCAAGGACTTGTCGGACCACTTCGACGCCGGTCACACCCTCGACGAACTCGAACCCGTCCGCTACCTCGACCGCCCTGGCTTTCACCAGCAACACCACACCGAATCGGTCGAGAACCGCGGCCGGGAACCGTCGCCGGTCGACCGCCGACTCAGCCGATAACCCCAACCCCAAGAAGGAGATCCGATCATGACCACCACCGACTTCGGCCAGCGTTTCCGCAAGGCCGCCCGCCCGACACCCGCGTTCGGCAAGAACAGCACTCCCGGCACCACGGTGACCGGATGCATCACCGTCATCGGCGAAGAGTCCAAGCTCAAGTTCGGCGGGGCGCCCGGCGAGGTCGAACTCGACGAGGACGGCCAGCCGGTGATGCAGCTCGTCATCACCGTGTTCACCGGTTCCGGGCCACGGAACCTGTTCGTGTCCTGGCGCATGGAACAGGCCATCGGCCGCGCGCTCGAAGACGCCGGATGCGAGGAATTCCAGATCGGCGCGACCTTGTCGGTCACCTACACCGGACCCGATCCCGAGTACACCAAGGCTCGGATGTTCGCCGCCAGCTACACCCCGGCGAAGACACCCGCCGCGAGCTGACGACCCGAACCCGCCGCGCAACAACCAGATCAGGGCACCGCCGGGGGAGCGCAAACCAACACGTTCGCGCACCCCGGCACCCACCACACGACACCGACGAAGGAGGGCGACAATGACCGCGACAGCAGGCGACACCGCCACCACCCACCCCGCCGAGAAGGCGACAACCAGCCACCAGCAGGCGACTGCAGGCGACAACACCGTCGCCCCCGTCTCGCCCAACCGGATCGACCTCGCCGAAATCACTGCCCTGGCCATGACACTCGTCATCGGCGCCGGCGCGTTCGCCTGGTCGTTCGCCGCCCTTTCCGATCTATCGGTCATGGCCGGAATCACCCCGAAACTGGCCTGGATCGGGCCCGTTTTCGTCGATGGCGCGATCGTGCAGTCCACCGTCGCACTGGTCTCGCTGCAGCGCCGCCAACGCGCCAACATCACCGTCGCTCGATCCACCACCGCGTTCTTCTGGGTCCAGCTCATGGTCGCCGAAGTGATCAGCATCGTCGGAAATGGCCTCCACGCTGCCGAATCAGGACAACGCGCGCTGCCCGCGATCATCGCTGCGTGCGTCGCCGGCGCGGCCCCGCTCGCAGGCTTGGCCGCTACCCACGGACTGACCGCCCTGCTCGAAGTCCCGCGCGAACCGAACCGCACACCCGTGGTCGCCGCACCAGCATCGGAATCAATCGGAATCCTTCCGGGAACTATCGCCGATAGCACGGCGACACCGGGCGACGGGCAGGCGACACCAGGCGACGCCGAGGCGACAGCAGGCGACACCCCGCCAGCGGAGGGCGACACCGAGACGACACCGGGCGAGGTCGACGCGACAGCCCACCGCGACACCCTCATCCTCGCCATGGCCGCCGAGGGCCGATCGACCCGCGAAATCGGTCAGGAAGTCGGGCTGCACCACGGCACCGTCGCCAAGATCCTCGCCCGCCACCGTGAGGCCGAACAGGCCCTCGACACCGACACCGACCCCGGCTTGCGGCTCATCGCAGGCACCCATTGATAGCGAAATGTTAACCATGATTACTCTGACTGACCTGTTCTGCGGTGCGGCAGATCCGGCAGCGGCGCCACCGAGTGATAGCTATGTTGATCAGCCGCGGTGACGGCGTGTGACGGCAGGCCATAGTTGTCACCAGCCGTGGCCGCCGACCACGGCACTTGGTGAGCGTTGCAGGCGATAGTTGTCATCGTCTACAGATTGCCGCTGTCGCCAGGCTGAGGCACGTGGTGTCCTGAAGCCAAGACCTGCGGCGACCAGGCACTTGTGGTCAACTGTGTCTAGCGCCTCCTCGACTTCGGACGGTAACCGTGCGAAACTCTTCGAAAGATTCGAAATCGCTTTCGTAACTTTCGGCAATGAACGGAGCCAGGTCATGACAGCGACAATGGAAGCGCAGACGTTCGAGCCCGTTCCGGAACACGCCCAGGAACTGTCTCCACTGCTGGATTTCCTGACCGCGCATACGGTCCAGGGGCCGCGCGAGACCGTGCGTTATGCGCTGGTCGGGGCGAGTGAGACGGAGAGGATCGAGCTACCGGCCGAAGTACATGCTGCACTTGTACGAGTGGTCGCAGCGATGCAGGCGGGCAAAGCGGTCACTATCGCGCCACGGAGTATGATGCTGACTTCTCAGCAGGCAGCCGATTTGTTGGGTGTGAGCCGGCCGACGGTTATCAAGTTGATCGAGCAGGGCGAACTGCCTGCCGAGCGAGTGGGATCTCGTCACCGTCTGCGCCTGCATGATGTCCTCAGCTATCAGCAAACACGCAAGTTGGGGCAGTACGCGGCAATCGAGGAGAGCTCCGTCGACATCGACGATAACGAAGACCCTAAGGCTGTACAGAGGCGCTTGAAGGAAGTGCGGCGCGCGGTGGCGGCGCGGCGGCGAGCCAAAGTACGGTCGATCACCGACTAGCTGAGAGAATCACTGGGTGTTCGTTGTAGTGCTCGACACCTGCGTGCTGTGGCCCAGCCGGCAGCGAGATTTTCTGCTGTCGCTGGCGGTGGAAGGGCTGTATCGACCGCTCTGGTCTGATGCGATCCTCGACGAGCTCGAAGAACACGAAGACCTCAAGCTAGTCGAGCGCGAGATTTGTCCGCCCGTTGAGGCAAAGAGGCGAGCTCAGCGTCTTGTTCGGACCCTGCGAGAGAATTTCGACGATGCCCTCGTGGAGAATTGGGAGCCTTACGAGGGCACCTTCGATCTTTCCGATCCCGACGACGAGCACGTACTCGCGGCCGCAGTGGTCGGTGGTGCTGGGGCGATCGTGACCACCAACGTCAAGGACTTCCCGGAAGGGAAGGTGCCCAGGCATATTCAGGTGGTCGAGCCTGCGCAGTTCGCAGCGGACACGGTGTCGACCTCGCCCGAAGTGGCGCTACGCGCGGTGCAATGCATGAGCGACCGACTGCGGAATCCCCCTCAATCGGTCGATGAACTGCTGGAAACTTTCGAATCGAAGTACGGCATGACCGAAGCTGTCGAGCTGATTCGAGAGGTTCGTTGAGGGTCGGCGGTTGCCGGGGACTGCGAGCGAGCGGGGGCGCCTCGGCTTGATCGGGCGCGGTCCGCGGCGGCGCGGACGTCCTGTGGCGTTGTCCTCTCGCGGATCGCGGCAGATGGAGCCGCGGAGGAGGTTACCTGTCGGCACAGATCGCTACGCTTTGCCGGAAAGCGCAGTGCTGTGGATGATCTGGAGGGGAAACATGCTCACGTGGTCTTGCAAGTCAGTAGGCGATGACCGTGACTGGCACAGCAATGACGGCTACGCAGACATCCATGGCGTCCAGTACGTCTACACCAACACCGTCGGCAACTACCGCAAAGTCAAGGTTGGCGACACCGTCGTCGTCCACGATCGCGAGGTCGTACACGGGGTCTCTGTGATCGACGATATCAACGTTGAGCACGACGTCACGGTTCAGATCAAACGGTGCCCGCACTGCGAGAAGGCGTCGGTCGAGCGCCGCGCAGTGCAGCGGCCGGAGTTCCGCTGCAGCAAGTGCAGGGAAGAGTTCCCCGCACCACTGGTTGTCGACGAGCCCCGAACCTTCTACACCGCGCGGATCGCGCGGAACTGGCGTGACATCGACGGCGCTCTGACGACCGCAGAGTTGCTGACAGCACTAGAAAACGGCGACCGGCAGAGCTCGATTCGTCCGCTTTCGCCCCAGGTGGTCAACAAGTTGTTGGCCGGGATCAGCCTCCCGTCGCCGACTTCGTACACATCTCCGGCCGTCGCGGCGCCGGCGACGAATAGTGACTCGGGAACGATCCCTGGTGGAGTGAGCTTCCGGAAGACTCCGGTGCGCAAAAACCAGGACAAGTTCCGGCGGCGGCTGCTGCAACGGGATGGCATCCGGTGCGCCGTCACCGGCGAAGTACCGGCGCGCGTCTTGGAGGCTGCGCATCTGCGTGGGTACGCCACACATAAGACTCACGAGGTCAGCGAAGGTCTGCTGCTGCGACGGGACATTCACGCGCTGTTCGACGACTACCTGCTCGCCATCCATCCGACCGAGCTGAAGGTTGTCGTCGCGCCCCTGCTCGCGGACTATCCGATGTACCAGGCTCTTCACGGTGCATCGGTCGATGCATCAGCGGTAAGTGTCGATGCTCTGTGGGAACGCTACGACCTGTTTCTCAATCGCTGGGCTCCTAGCTAGATGCCATCCCTCACGAGGCTGGTTCCACCGTCCGGATTTCGAGGGACAGCCGCTCGACAAAGGAGGACTGCATGCAACTGAACCAGTTCGGCGCGATGTGCATCGACTGTCACCGGGGTGTGGCCAAGGACGGGGGATTCATCTACGGGCCGGGTGCGAGTAACCGCGTCCTGTGCCTGAACTGCGCGTACCTCGAATGCGGAAGATCCCGCGGACTTCTCGCGCCGATAACTGTCGCACCAACGGACTGAATCTGTTCGTGGCCCCGGTAGATCGTCGCCGGTGGTGCTGTCAGTGCTCGCAGTCGGTGTGCAGCGGTGGGCAGTACATGGTCGTTCCGCAGGTGAGGCAGGTGTGTGTGCGATGGTGGCCGCCGATTCTCAGGCACGGGACCGCACGGATGAGCGACCGTCTGGGTCCGAGCCGGTGCCCGTTTGGACAGAATCGGGGAGCGGGTTCCGTCCAGCGCTTAGGCGTAGGTAGAGCTGAATTGACTCGCACATATGTTCGATTATTCACAACGATGTGCGAGTCTCACGTCAGGGCCCCCTGGTGGCGGTTGGTCGCCGAGGGTGGCGGGTAGGTGCCATACTCGAATGTATGTTCGAGTATTGGCCGCAGATCTTCGACCCACCTCTCTGGCGGGATCTGGGGGAACATCCGGTGCCCGTCTGGGTTGACGTCGGCCAGATCGTCGCTGCGGTGCAGTACCCGACTTTCAGCATGGCCGAATTGCCGCTACGGGTGAGCAGGGGGGGACTCGATCTGTCCGGCCGAGTGCCTGGCTGGGTCCACGCCTGGGTGCGGACCAACCGCGGTGCGTGGATCGCACGGGTCTCGTGCAGTGTTCCGACTGCGAACAAACAAGGTCGTCTCGATGTTGAGCAGTGGTGCTCGCCCAAGGCTCTGTCGCCGCGCTGAGGTCAAACAGCGGACAGTCAGAACGCCGGGGGAACCGCCTGTCGCGGCCGCGCGTCGAACCAGGCATGGGAATGGACTCTGTCGACCGCGACGCGCTCACCGATGCAGGCCTCGATCCAGATGACCCGAAGGTTTGGGCGGACCAGCAATGGGTGAGCGATCTGCTCGTCTGCTGCGGGCTTTCACTACGTATGTGATCGCGCGGGCATGAGTCGGGTCGACGACGTCTGGATGAGTCAAGCCGAACCATGCAAGGTCCGCCGGAGCCGGCGGCGAACCGTTGCATGGCCAAAGCCGTTGGACTTGTCCGGGACTTGTCCGGGACTCGTCTGGGATCTATCCGGGACTCGTCCGGGACTTACTGAGTCCCGGACAAGTCCCGGACGATCCTTACCGAAACCCCAGCTGAGCTGGGCTGTTTTGCGCCGCCTTCCTCCCTCCCTGGATATCACTCTCTCGCTTCGCTGAGAGAGTGATATCCAGGGAGGGAGGAAAACAACACAAAACAAAGAAGAAGAGAAGAAGAAAGGAAGAAGAAGTGTGAGTAAGAAGAGAGGGAGAGAGGACCACAAAAGAAGGGCAGGGTTGGGAGCGTGGCTGGGTTGGCAGAGCGCCCGTTGCGTTCTCGACGTAGTCGGGTAGCGGGTTGCGTCAGATGGGCGGCTGCGATCGGCGACGTGGGTCGGTAGGTCTGGTCGCGTGCGGATGCTCGGTGCGGCTACGTACGCGAGTTCGGCACAGAGATCCGAACCGCAATGCGGACCAGGCAGCGATCCGCATCGAGTGACCACAAAAGAAGGGCGGCGGCTTCCTGACTCGCCCGAGGTGACGGATGTGAACGCGGTTGTCGACCGTCGCGCGGCTATTGGCGCGGCTCGCGAGGCTGCCTATCGCTCAGGGAGCAGAACTACCGTTGTCGAGGTCCCCGCGTTCGTGGAGCAGGATCCCGAGGCTGGTCATCGCGTCGGTGTTGCCGTCTTCGGCGGCGCGGCGGTACCAGGTTTCGGCTTCTTCGAGGTCCCCGCGTTCGTGGAGCAGGATCCCGAGGTTGGTCATCGCGTCGGTGTTGCCGTCTTCGGCGGCGCGGCGGTACCAGGTTTCGGCTTCTTCGAGGTCCCCGCGTTCGTGGAGCAGGATCCCGAGGTTTGTGATTGAGGTGGTGTTGCCGTCGGTGGCGGCGTGGCGCCAACAGGTTTCGGCTTCGTCGAGGTCCCCGCGCTCTTGGAGCAGGATCCCGAGGTTGGTCATCGCGGTGGTCTCGCCGTCTTCGGCGGCGCGACGGTACCAGGTTTCGGCTTCGTCGAGGTCCCCGCGTTCGTGGAGCAGGATCCCGAGGTTGGTCATCGCGTCGGTGTTGCCGTCTTCGGCGGCGCGGCGCCAACAGGTTTCGGCTTCGTCGAGGTCCCCGCGTTCGTGGAGCACGGTCCCGAGGTTGGTCATCGCGTTGGTCTCACCGTCTTCGGCGGCGCGGCGGAGCCAGGTTTCGGCTTCTTCGAGGTCCCCCCGCTGTCGAAGCAGGATCCCGAGGACGGTTATGGCGTTGGTCTCGCCGTCCTTGGCGGCGCGGCGGAGCCAGGTTTCGGCTTCTTCGAGGTCCCCCCGTAGTTGGAGCAGGATCCCGAGGGCGGTCATCGCATTGGTGTGGCCGTCGGCGGCGGCGTGGCGGTACCAGGTTTCGGCTTCTTCGAGATCCCCGCGGTACTGGAGCACGGTCCCGAGTTTGGCCATTGCGGTGGTGTTGCCGGCGGCGGCGGCGCAATGCCACCAGGTTTCGGCTTCTTCGAGATCCCCGCGGTAGTGGAGCACGGTCCCGAGGTTGGTCATCGCGGGGGTGTGGCCTTGGTCGGCGGCTTTCTGCCATAGATCTGTCGCGAGTTTGTGGTTATTTCGGAAGTAGGCACCGTTTCCGACCTCGAAGAGTATGGCGGCGGTGGCGTCGCGGGTCGCGTCGGTCCAGAAGCCGTCCGGAACTGGGCGAGCGGAATGGTGTTGTCCGTCGTCGGCAGCGACGAGGTAATCGAATGGTCGATACCCACGAACCCCTTGGTCATCGAGGTTGGCAGTAAGCAGTGCGGCAGTGCGGCCGGCACCTGGTGAAGGAGTGCGTGCGTGGGTGATAGCTGCGGTAACGGCGCCGTCGTCGACGTCGAGTTCTGGGCGCGTGTTCCGTAGTCGTTGCCTCACAAGGGCGAGCAGGACAGGTTCTGGTATCGGGTCGACACGTCCGATGCGGGCCCAGTCCACCGCCGTCGAGATCACCGTGTGCAACACGGGGTCGGCAGCTCGGGCATCGTCGTAGCATGTGAGCAGCTCCGGGGCCCCGGCAAGTTCCTCGCCCAAGCCATATCCGGCGCGAACCTGTTCGGGGTAGGCGTAGTTGGCCGCCGCGGTCTCGACCGGATCCTCAGCGGTCGATGCCATCTCAATTGTGCTCGCCTGACCCAGCAACCTCCGTATATCGGCGTGGAGTTCGCCGCCGCCACGCAGTTGGGAACGCATCTCCGACCGCAACGTCGCCACCACGATGGTGCGCCCGGGCCGGGACATCAGTTTCGACAGCAACCCAGGAGTCAAAGCGGCGGTGCCGGTCAAATATTCGTGGAGGTCGTCGAGCCACACCACCAGCACGCCTTCGAAGCCGTGGATCCGCTGATCGGCGACGAACACATCGAGGGTGCCGATACACGGCCACGCCACCCTCGCGGTGGGGTACACAGCCCGAACCGCTTCGTAAAGGCTGCGCGTTTTCCCAGCCTTCGACGGGCCGACCACCACCACCAACCTGTGACCGGTCAACTCCCGCGCCAGTCGGCGATCGACCTCGTTAGCGGTGCGCGCGACGTAACCATCACCGTTGCCGTAGTGGCCGTCGCGGCCGAAGACCGAGTTGGTCGCTCCCAAAAGGTAGGGATCGAGATCGCAGACTCGGGGTAGCTGTTCTGCCGAGGATGAGGCGACCTTGATCAGATCGGACAAGGCCAGCGAATTATGCCCGCCTGCACCAGTGTTCAGGTGGACAGGACCTTCGAACGTGTTCCCAGAGATGTAGGCGCCATACGCCGCGAGCGCGGGACTGTCGGGATTCAGTCCTGCGCCGAGGGAGGGACCTGCTGCGAGAATCCCGCCCGCACCCTGGAGAACTCCGCGGCACCGGTGATCTTGCTGTTGCGGACGCGCACCCCGTCACCAGCGGACTCGATGTCGGTGACCTTGAGTGCCTCAGCTACCAAGTTGTCGATATCCAGGCCGACCACGACCTGCGGTGCGTGCTCACGGGCAGCTTCGAGTACCGCCTGCGCGGGCGCAAGCAGCTCATCGTCCCCGGCAGCGCCGGCATCATCGAGATCCTCGGCCAGCGAGTTCCGCTTCGATTCCGAATCGGGTTTACGCTCCACCGGCGAGATATCCACATCGGCGTATTTGCGTGATAGCAGGCTCTTCAACCCGGCATAGGCGTCCTTGACAGCCTGAGACGCAGTGTCACCCACCCCGACCAAAGCGCCGGTTGCGATTGCTGAAACCACCAGGGCTGTCACAGGATCCATGACTGTAGATCTTTGCACGCAAAGGTTTCGCTCCCGCACCCGGATCAGCAGCCAGATGCGGAATGATGTGTGGTGAGTTGATCGCCGAGCTTGTCTATGTCAACGACCAACAGATTATGCTCAAATGCTCCGCTACTAGCAGTGTTTTTGCAGGTCAGCACAGCGCTGAAAGTGTTTGATCTCATAATCCGCTGGTCGTGGGTTCGAGCCCCACCCGCCCCACTCCTTTGAACAGTGAATATTCTGCTGTCGGCCGGCTCGGTCACCTCGATCCCGGCTTCCGCGAGCAAAGGCATCGGTACGCCGGGTCAGAACAGGATCAGCGCGGCGCACAGTCCGGCGATGGCGATGAACTGCAGGGTGACCCGGTACTTCAGGATGCTGTCCCACTTGTCCTGCAGCGCACGGGCATCGGCCGGAATGATGCCGCTCAGCGCGGCGGCGGTCTGCTGGGAATTGATCGGCTTGGCGATACGGACGTAGAAGGCGAGCCAGGTGAGCAGTGCCGCCACCGTGATCCCGGCCGCGACCGCGGCGCCGATCTGCCCGGCCACCAGCGCGATCAGCAGTGTGAGCACCGCGGTGACCACACCGCTCACACCGACGATCGGCATGCGCTTGTCGCCGTAGTAGTGCCCCCACCCCGCGCTCACGGTCACGGTCGCGTCATCGAGCTTTCGGTACACCGACCGCATGATCACGGCCCCGCAGACATCGGTGCCATAGACGACGGCATTGGCGAGAACGGCGATGGTGGCAATGATCTGACCGGTGAAGATGAGCATTTCGGCTTCACTTTCTTGAAAACTAGCGGCGCTAGAAACTGGAGCAACGGTAACACCCCGCCCGCTCGCATGTCTAGCGTTGCTAGATTTTGGATCGGCAACCCGCCGCCGTCGCGATCGTCTACTTCACGCCCAGCCCCGCGATGAGGAGGGCGACCATTCGACGCGGGTGGTAGCGGGGAGTGTCGCCGCCGATGCAGAGATTGCCGACGGCGCGCAGAAGTTCGTACGGGTCGGTATCGGGGCGGATTTCGCCTGCCGTGGCGGCGGCGGTGAGTAGGCCTTCGCAGGTGGGAACCAGGCGGTCGAGGAAGTAGGTGTGGAGGGTTTCGAAGGCGGTGGCGTCGGATTGAAGTGCTGCTGCGAGACCGTGTTTCGTGGTCAGGAAATCCGCGAAGAGGGTGATCCATTCGCCGAGGGCGGCGTGTGGGGAGCTGTGTGCCGCCAGGAGGGTGGGGCCCGCTTCGGCGCAGGCTTCGACCTGGTGTCGGTAGACGGCCACGATGAGGTCGGCTCGGGTGGGGAAGTGGCGGTAGATGGTGCCGACGCCGACGCCGGCTCGGCTGGCGATCTCGCGGACGGGGACATCCACGCCGGAGGCGATGAAAGCCGCGGCGGCGGCGTCTAGTAGCGCCTGTTGGTTGCGGCGGGCGTCGGCGCGTTGTCGCGGGGCCTCGGTCGGGTTGTCGACCATCGTGCACCTCCCTCTTGGCAAACGGAACCATGTTCCGTATGTTGATTAGCGGAACAACGTTCCGCTTGGTTGAGGATGCCAGAACCGGCGAGCCGAACCAAGCTCATCTGGGAGGAACCGCCATGCAGTACCGCACTCTGGGCCGTACCGGCGTTCAGGTCAGCACCCTCGTGCTCGGCGCGATGAACTTCGGCAAGCTGGGGAACTCCACGCAAGACGAGGTCACCGCCATGATCGACGTCGCCATCGACGGCGGCGTCAACCTCATCGATACCGCCGACATGTACGGCCACGGCGAGTCGGAGGAACTGGTCGGCAAAGCCATCGCGGGCCGTCGCGACGACCTCGTGCTGGCCACGAAGGCGAGCATGCCGATGAGCGAGGACCGCAACCATCGTGGGGGCTCACGTCGCTGGCTGACCACCGCGCTCGACGACAGCCTGCGCCGCCTCGGCGTCGACCACGTCGACCTCTATCAAATCCACCGCTGGGACCCCGAAACCAGCGACGAGGAAACCCTCTCGGCGCTGACCGACCTGCAGCGCGCAGGCAAGATCGGCTACTTCGGATCCTCGACGTTCCCGGCCTACCGCATCGTTCAGGCGCAATGGGCAGCCACGAGTCACCACCTGAGCCGATATGTCACCGAACAGCCCAGCTACTCGATCCTGCAGCGCGGCATCGAAACCCACGTCCTGCCGGTCACCGAGGAATACGGACTCGGCGTGCTCGCCTGGAGCCCCCTGTCCTCGGGCTGGCTCTCGGGCGCCATCCGCGCCGACCGCGAAATAGCCACCAGCCGTTCGACATTCATGCCGGACCGCTACGACACCACCATCCCGGCCAATCACGCCAAGATGGCCGCCGTCGAACAACTCGCAGCGCTGGCCGACCAGGCAGGCCTGACCCTGATCCAACTGGCCCTGGGTTTCGTCACCGCCCACCCCGCCGTCACCAGCGCCATCATCGGCCCCCGCACCATGAACCACCTCCACTCCCAACTAGCCGCCGCCGACACCGTCCTCACTCCCGACCTCCTCGACGCCATCGACGCCATAGTCGCCCCCGGCACCGACCTCGCCCCCCACGAAAAGCACGACACCCCACCATCCCTACTCGACCCCACCCTGCGCCGCCGCTGATGCGCAGGGTGCTTCCGTCATGAGGCGCGGCTGGGGTGCACCGGGAAGACCCGAGCCGGTCACCTACGTGGTGTGAGGATGACGATCGGGATCGTTCGGTTGCCTGCGTGGCGTTGGAAGGAGCCGTAGCTCGGGAAGGACTCGATGAACTGCGGCCACAGTCGATTGCGTTCGGCATCGGTTGCTACGCGGGCTCGGACGGGGTGCAGGTCGGCGCCGATTCGAATCGTGTTGTCCGGGTTGGCCTCCCATGCTTGCTCGTGAAGGTGGAGCCCGCTGCCACCAGTCGAGCCATCGGCGATCGTGTGGTGGCTCGTCCGGGATAGTGGTTAATTGTCAGGCTCCGATGACTTTTGTCATGCCCGACCCGTGCGAATCCCATCGGGAATCGGTGACTGCGCTTACTACTGGTGGCGCCCCGCGTCGAGCACCGTAGAAGGTATGAGAAACACAGATGTCATCACCGCACGCGGGTTGCGGCGAACGTACGGCCGTGGTGACGACGCGTTCGAAGCCGTTAAAGGCGTGGACCTCGAGGTGTGCGAGGGGGAGGTGTTCGCGCTGCTCGGGACCAATGGTGCGGGCAAGACTTCGACGCTGGACATGATAGAAGGGCTGGTGGCACCGTCGGCGGGCGAGGTAGAAGTGTTCGGCCTCGATCCGCTGCGGCACCGTGATCAGGTTCGGCCGAGGGTCGGCATCATGTTGCAGTCGGGTGGGTTGCCCGCCGAGTTGACCGTGGCCGAGACGCTGGAAATGTGGCGCGGGACGTGCACCGATCCGACCACCACCGAGGCTGTGTTGGCGCAGGTCGGCCTGACCGATCGCGCGGGGGTGCGGGTCGGCTCGCTGTCGGGTGGCGAGAAGCGCCGGGTCGACCTGGCGTGCGCACTGCTCGGACAGCCCCGGTTGCTGTTCCTGGACGAGCCGACCACCGGCCTCGATCCGGAAAGTCGGCGTGGGACATGGCAATTGCTCGCCGACCTCAAAGCGTCGGGGGTGACCATGGTGCTCACCACGCACTATCTGGACGAGGCCGAAGCGCTCGCCGATCAGATCGCGATCATGCACAAGGGCGCGATCGCCCGCAGGGGCACGCTGCGCGACATCGTCGACGACCACCCGGCGCGGATCGCCTTCGACCATCCCGGCCTGCCCGTGCCGCAGTTCCGTGGCGCCAGTGTGGAAGCGCAAGCGCGAGTCGTCATCAGCACCAACGACTTACAAGGCCACCTGTTCGAGCTGCTCGGCTGGGCGCGCGAAGCGGGGGTGCAGCTGACCGGGCTGGAGGCGCGCGCCGCATCGCTGGAATCGGTCTTCCTCGACATCGCTGAGGCAACCACTCCCACCTTGATCGGAGCACGATGACCACCACCATGCCCGCCAACGGATTTCGCCGCCGACCACTCACCGCGCTCGCCAAGGCGGAGTGGTTGCAGTTCCGGCGCAACAAGACTCTTGTCTACATGGCGACCGTGTTCCCGATCGGAATTCCGGTGGTCACCTTCTTCATCGCCCGCAAAGACGCCGAGCCGACAGCGGCGATGGCGGCGGTGACCTTCGAATTGCTCGCGCTGCTCGCCTTGCTGTTCGTGCAGTACTACTCGGTGCTGTCGATGGTGACCACTCGCCGCAGCGAAGGTGTGCTGAAACGGTTGCGCACGGGTGAGGCCACCGACTGGCAGATCCAGCTCGCTCCGGCCGTACCCGGTGCGATCATGACGCTCGCGTGCACTGCTGTGGTCACCGCCGTGGTCTACGGAACCGGCACACCCGCGCCGGTCAACCCACTGGCGATCGTGGTCGCGCTCGTCGGTGGAACGGTGCTGTTCTCACTGCTCGCCCTGGCGACCAGCGCCTACACCAAGAACGCCGAGGCCGCGCAGATCACCTCGCTGCCGGTGATGATCATCGCGATGCTCGGCATGTCCTCGATCCGTGGTGTGCTGCCCGACCGGCTGGCCCAGGTGGCCGACTGGACCCCCTTCGCCGCCGTCTCCGACCTCATCTCCCTCGGCACGGCGGGCACGCTGTCCGCGGTCGCCGAATCCGACGCCGCGCTCGGCTTCGCCGACACCGTCACCGAATCCGGCCGACCGTTTGCGACACTGGCGCTATGGACCGTGCTGGCGCTCGCGCTGACCCGCAAGAGCTTCCGCTGGGACGATCGCGGGTGATGCGTGCGACCGCCTGGTGGCACGAGTTGTCGGGGGCCGCCAAGTTCCGGCTCTACACCCGGCTCTCGTTCCAGGCGGTGATCGTCGTGCTGGTCGTCGTACTGGCGGTCAGCGCCGCGTCGGTGGTGCCGGTGCTCGGGATCGTCGTCGTCGGCATCGCTGCCTCGGCCGCACTGGAGGCGCAACCCGATTTCGCCACCGTCCCCGGGGTGGTGGCGCGGCCGCGGATGTTGCCGGTCGCCATCGTGGTGCTGGTCGCGCTGTGGGCGATCAGTGGAGTCGTCGCGCGCTGGGCGTCCGACGAGTCGACTGTCCTCAGCGCGCGCGCAGTGGGCTTGTCCGCGGTGTTCATGGCGATCTTCGCCGTCATCCCGTTCACTCGCCACAAGTGGTGGATCCTGATCGGGATCAGCGCGGCCACCCCGCTGCTGGTTTTCGGAACGCCGCTCGGTGCGGGCCTGCGGGGGGCCGTGGTGTGTCTGTTCACCGGGATATTCGCGATCCTGTTGACGCGGATCACGGTGTGGGGGCTGGGCATCATCGACGAGTTGGAACGAACCAAAGGTGTCGAGGCGCAACTGCAGGTCGCCGAGGAACGGCTGCGGTTCTCGCGCGACCTGCACGACGTCGTCGGCCGCGGCTTCTCGGCCGTCGCGGTGAAAAGCGAACTGGCGGTGGCACTGTCGCGAGCCGGTGACACCGATCGCGCGGTCGCGGAGATGGAAGAGGTCCGAACACTCGCGGTCGAATCGATGGGGCAGATGCGCACTCTGGTGCGTGGTTACCGCAATATCGATCTGCGCGGTGAGGTAGCGGGGGCGCGGTCACTGCTGTCGGCGGCGGGATGCGAACTCGTCGTCGAGGGCGATGCGGCCAAGGTGCCCGCGGCGTTCCACGAAGTCGCGGCCTGGGTGGTCCGTGAAGGCACAACGAACATCGTCGAACACTCGGCGGCGACGACCGCGACCCTCACGCTCGGGGGCTCGGGTATGTCGCTGCGCAACGATCGCCCGCAGGGCGCGATCGGTGAACGATCCGGGCTGCGCGGGCTCGGCGAACGTCTCGCGGCCGTTGGCGCGACTCTCGACATCGCCACGGCCGGCGACGAATTTGCCCTCGAAATCCATTGGGAGAAAAAGTGATTCCCGTATTCCTCGCCGATGACGAAACCCTCATCCGCGCCGCCATGGCAACGATGCTCGGCCTGGAACCCGATCTCGAGGTCGTCGCCCATGTCGGCTCCGGCGCGGAACTCGTCAGCGCGTGGCGCCACCGGGCCGAGGAGGGTGAGCCCGTCGCGGTCGCCGTCATCGATCTGCAGATGCCGGGCATCGACGGCATCGACACCGCCGTCGAACTGCTCAGAATCACGCCTGGCGCAGGCACTTTGATCGTCACCAGCCACGGCAGGCCCGGCTATCTCAAGCGCGCCCTCGCCGCGGGTGTGCGCGGGTTCCTGCCCAAGACGACCTCGGCGGCGACACTGGCCGAGGTGATCCGGTCGGTGCACAACGGTGGCCGCTACGTCGATCCCGAACTCGCGGCCGAGGCCATCAGCGCGGGGGATACCGTGCTCACCGCCCGTGAGGCCGACGTCCTCGAATTCGCCGCCGACGGAGCGTCGGTGGAGGACATCGCCAAACGCGCGCACCTCTCCCCGGGTACCACCCGCAACTACCTGTCCTCGGCGATGACCAAGCTCGGCGTGTCCAATCGCTACGAAGCTGCCCTCAAAGCCCGTGAGAAGGGTTGGATCTAGCTCGATTTCGCCTAGGGTGTGGGGCATTACGGTGCGATGAGAGGGATGGCGATGGCTGCTGCGCTGGTCAAAGGGCAGAACGCGGGCTTGGATTCGGACGAGGTGGTGCTGTCGGTTCGGGGCGGGGTCGCGGCCGACCTTTCGGCATTGTTGGTGACCGAAGCGGGCAAGGTTCGCTCGGACGCGGACTTCGTGTTCTTCAATCAGCCACAGGCGCCCGGTGTTCGGCTCAGCGGTGCCGGACTCGAGGTTTCACTGGCAGCAGTGCCGCCTGAGATCGCACAGCTTCGTGCGGTGATCACCGTTGCGGTGGACGGGGATACGTTCGGTACCGCAGGCGCTCCGGTGGCCTCGATAGCTGATCGCGCGGGAAATGTGTTGCACGAGTATGTGATCGACGGACTCGACAGTGAGTCGGTGGTGATCGCGCTCGAGTTGTATCGCCGGGGCGAGCAGTGGAAAGTCCGTGCTGTCGGGCAGGGATACGCGGGCGGGTTCGCAGACCTGGTCACCGACCACGGGGTGAGCGTCGACGGCGAGCCGGACGTGGTCCCGGAAGTTCGGACGGTTCCCGGCGAGGCTGCGCTGTCGTTCGAGAAGCGGCAGCAGCTGGACCTGCGCAAGCGTGAAGTCGCGAAGGTGCTGATCGACAAGAGCGCTTTCGGAACCAGGGCGCGGGTGGTGCTCGTGATCGACAAGACCGGCAGCATGGAGAAGATGTATCGCGGTGGGACGGTGCATCGGGTCGTCGAGCGAATGATCCCGGTCGCCACCCAACTCGATGACGACGGCACCCTCGAGGCCTACCTCTACGCACTGACCTACGTGAAACTGCCCGACATCACTGTCGCGGGCGGGGAACAGTGGGCGCAGACCTACCTCCACCTCAAGGGCACCCACCAGGGCATCGACTACAACGCCATCGGCGGCCGCAACGACGAACTGCCGATCATGCGCGCGATCATCGACACTCTCACCGAGCCGACCCTGGTGCTGTTCTTCACCGACGGCGGCTTCGCGAAGAAACGTGAGATCGCCACCCTGATGCGCGAGGCCGCCCACCTCCCCGCCTTCTGGCAGTTCATCGGCCTCGGCAAAGCCAACTTCGGCGTCCTGCGCACCCTCGATGAACTCGACGACCGCGTCGTCGACAACGCGGGCTTCTTCGCCCTCGACGACATCGACCAGGTCGACGACGCCGAACTCTACCGCCGCCTGCTCGGTGAATTCCCGGACTGGCTGCGCGCCGCCCGCGCCGCGGGCATCGTGAACTCGTAAGTTGTGGACCGCGCGGTCTTAAATCAGGTTGTCACTGACAGAGGGGATCGTTAGCGTGTCTACCGTTTGCTGTTCGGCAAACTGAAAGGACGAGCTCATGGAACCCCTAACCGAACGCGACATCAGGTCGTCGTTCGTCAATTGTTCGAAGGGTGACGCGAAGCGGTTGAATGTGCCGCGTGACCTGGCGGAACGGCCCTGGGAGGATCTCGACTTCCTCGGCTGGACCGATCCGTCGTACGCGGGGCGCTGTTATATCTCGGTGCCGCGGGAGGACGGGCTGGTGAGTGTCGCGTTGCGGCACGAGACCGGTGGGTCGGGCAAGACGCAGATGTGCACGATCTGTCTCACCACGCATTCCGGTGGTGGCGTTTCGCTGATGACCGCGAGCAAGGCGGGCGAGTCGGGCCGCAAGGGCAACACGGTCGGCAGCTACATGTGCACCGATCTGGCCTGCTCGCTGTATGCGCGCAACAAGAAGCGGCCGTCGATGGGTAGCCGGTATCGCGAGGACTTGACGCCGCAGGAGAAGGCGCAGCGGGTGGTGGAGAACCTGAACGCCTTCGTGGATCGGCTCTACACCTAGCCGACCCGACCCACTGATCGACAGGAGGTAGATGCTGTGCGCCGACACTCGATAGCCCACGGGACCCGAGTTCTGTTGAACACCAACAGAACTCGGGTGTTCCTAGCCGGTCGAGTGGGCCCGGGCCGGTCCCGGTCCCACTCGAGCGGAGCAGGAACCTAGAGCATTGCGTTCATGATGGTGCCTGCGCTGGTGGCGACCACCCCGCCGATCATCGCGCCCGCGACCATCTTCGGTGACTGCATCGACCCGCCGGTCCATTTCTCCCAGGCGAACTTTCCGCCCGCGACAGTGATGGCGATGATGCCGGACAACAGGATGAACCAGGTCAGATAGCTGACCATCTGCATGATCTTGTTCGCCAGTGGAGGTGCTTCGGGGGTCGGATTGCCGATCTGCGCCAAGGTATCGGTGACGGCGGCCAGAAACATGGGGTCTCACTCGGTATCTCGGAGGAACGGGAACGACGATGAACTCTGCACTGATGGTATCCGGTCATGTGCGACGATGTCGGCGCCCAGCTGGACCGAACCGATCGGTTTTGTTGGTGTGCAGGGGGTTCGCGCCCGTATCCTGGACCACGATCCAATACGGCAGGGCTGGAACGCAGTTCGCGTCACGCGATAGGGGAGCAGGCTATGAGCATCATTCTGACGTCGATGGCCGACACCATCACCACGTATGCGCAGATCGGCAACCCCACGCCGGAGGCGCCGCCGCTGTCGGACAAGATCATGAAAATGGTTCAGTACCTGACCTGGTTCATGATCCTGTCGGGTGTGCTCGCGATCACGGTCGCCGGTGGAAAGTTCGCCTGGGAGAAGTGGAACGGCAGCGCGATGGAGTCGCCGAAGATGATCGCGGGCGCGATGATCGGCGGCGTGGTCGCCACCAGCGGCGGCACCATCATGAACGCCATCCTCAGCTAGATCCGCGCGCCCTTGGCGCGATTGCAGGCCCGGCACAGGATCTGTAGGTTCGTCGCGCTCGTCGCACCACCGCGGCTGAGCGGGATGATGTGGTCGAATTCCAGGTAGTGGCCGTCGCCGCATTCGACGCACGCGCCACCGTCGCGTTGCCACACCTGGGCTTTCACGTCCTGGGGGATGCTGCGGCTGTCGAGCTGGCCAGGCGCCA
Source organism: Nocardia sp. A7 (assembly GCF_046549215.1). Taxonomy (NCBI): domain Bacteria; kingdom Bacillati; phylum Actinomycetota; class Actinomycetes; order Mycobacteriales; family Nocardiaceae; genus Nocardia; species Nocardia sp. A7. Next base: position 638,304 of record NZ_JAJPWE010000004.1, read on the forward strand.
GGACCAGGCGTTTCGACACCCGCAGCGCACCTTCCAGCGCCGCCGCCACATAGTCGGGGTCGGCGACGCCGAAGGTCGCACCGCCGCGCGCGGAGGTCGCGGCGAGTATTACAGTGCCGTGCTCGGGATGTACTGACACCACACGATTCCACAGCAGTTCGATGCCGGTGCCGTGGCCGACGAAGCGCAGCTTCTTGGAACTGCCGATCAGGCGGCCCTCGGTGTTGCGCGGGCCGCGCGCGAGCATGCGGACGTGGACGGCGGGCAGGTCGAGGTGCACGCGTTCGTCGGGGTCCAGGTGCAGGCCCGGGGTGTTGACGGTGGGCAGTTCGCCGGCGCGCAAGCGGGACAGCGTGCGGCCGCGGTGCATGCGGCGGCGCAGATCGTCGACGATGCCGCCCGACAGTGCCAGCTCGCTCACGACATGTTCGAACGCCGCCAGCTCCTCGGCGAACACCTCACCGTCGGCGAACGCGAAGGCGACCATCCGTTCGACCTGGGTCAGGCCCGCCTCGTGCAGCAGTGCTCGGCCGCGCTCGGCGTCGATGCGCTGGAAGCGCAGGGCGGCCCACACGTCGGTCCATTCCTGCGACATCGTGCCGGGGCCCGCGAGGACGCGCCTGGCTCTGTTGCGCCAGTGGGTGAGGAATTCCTCGATCTCGTCGGCACAGTTCTTGCACGGTCCGTGGCCACCGAACAGCTTGCGCCGCAGGGGATTACCGCAGCGGGTGCAGCGGGTGCGCTGATCGTGGACGTAGGGGTGGACGCTGGCGGTCCACTCGTCGCCGTCCCACCAGCGGAGTTGATCGGGGGTTTCCGGATCGGGGTGCCAGTCGGCGAGCTCCGGGTCCTCCGGTGGTGGCGGTGGGACGTCGATGACGCGACGGGTGAGTGCGGGGGCGTGGGTCGGCGGCGGGACTTCGTCGAGTGGGTATGCGGCAGCGGGCGTGATGGCTCGGTGTCGATGGTCGGGCGAGCCCTCGAACTGCCCCATGGCGGCGTGGGTCGGCCGCGTGGGGATGCTCGATCCGGCGTTGGCACGTCCGGCAGTGGGTTCGTCCACCGTCACCCCGAATTCGGTGGCCAACCCGGCCAGCCCGCCTGCCCAACCCTGGCCGATCGCGCGGAAACGCCATTGGCCGTCGCGGCGGTAGAACTCGCCGAACATCATCGCCTGGACATCCTCGATGCCGTCGATGGTGAACTGGGCGATCGGGCCGTCGGCGGCGTGCACGGTCAGGGTGAGTTCGGGGAGCTGGTCGAAGGTGGCATCGTCGAGGGATGCGCTGATGACGATGCGTGCGACGTCGGGTTCGGTGCGGGGCAGGGAGATGCTCAGGCGGGCGGTGCCGGGGGTGGGCTCCTGGTCCAGGGTTACCGCCTGGGAGGCGTGGCGGGGGGCGTTGAAGAAGACGAAGTCGCGGTCGCCGCGGACGAGGCCTGATTCGGTGACCAGCAGGGCATGCGCGTCTACCGTATGCGTCGATCGCCATGAAACGACCACGGCGAGAAGCGATGTCGGGACCGGCGCGTGCGCACCCTTGCGTAGTTCCATGGTGTTCGCATGATGTCATGTGGGTCTGACAGAGTTATTGGCGCGCTGGCGCGCGCGTGTCCGCGGCCCCAAGGGGCCGCCGGTTAGCCACCGGTGCTTGCTCCTTCGTCGCCTACGCACCGGCGGCTAACCGGCGACCCGGCCGCGGACCGGCCACTTCGTGGCCGTCCCTCCCTAGGGGTCGGGAGTGCGGGGGGTGGGTTTGGGTGGGTGTTGAAGACGGGACAGGCTGGGTGAACGGTGTGGGCGGGAGTGTGGTGGTGTGGAAGACGGGGACAGGCTGGGTGGAGGGTGTGGTCGGAGGGGTTTGGTGGATGTGGGAGGTGGGGACGGGCTGGGTGTGCGGTGTGGTTGGGGAGGGTGGCGGGGCTGGGGTGACACGAGGGGGTGTGGGGTGTTCATCCCTGCGTCCAGGGCGTGGTTGCGGCACAGTGGTGTTATGACGAACCCGAGGAGACGGGGGCGCGCGGCGGAGGTTGCTCCGGCGGCGCAGGCGCGGAAGGTGCCGGGGGCTGACTTGTTGTCGGCTGCTCAGGCTGCGGTGGGGGCTGCGCAGACGGCGGCGGGGCAGGCTATCGATGCTGCTCAGCAGACTGCGGGGTATGCCTTTGACGCGGCGGTTCGGTTGCCGCCCGCTTCGGCGCAGTTGGCGGCGCAGTTGCCGGATCTGGTGGAGAACTTGTCGATCGCGGTGGATCGGCTCAACAGCACGATCGATCGGCTCGATCGGACGTTGGCGCTCGCCGATCCGGTGTTCGCCACCTATGACCGGTTGTTGCCGCGGCTCGAGGCGATGATTTCGCTGGGGGAGGACGTGTTCGGCGCGGTGGCGAAGCTGCCGGGTGTCGGATTGCTCGGTCGGATCACGGGGCGTGGGGGTGAGGAACCCGCGCCGGAACCGGAGCCGGACAAGCGCGGTCGCCGCCGACGCTGACCCTCACGTCCTTGGCGTCAGCGCACGAAACGTCGCTGCCGCCTTGAGTACCATCTCCGCGTACTCGTCCTCGGGATCGGAATCGAGGACGATCGCGCCGCCCGCACCGATCCGCCACTCGTCGTCGTAGCGGACGGCGGTGCGGATGACGATGTTGAGGTCGGCGGTGCCGTTCAGACCCAGGAAACCGATGGTGCCCGAATAGATGCCGCGCGCTTGGGTTTCCAGTTCGTCGAGGATCTCCATGGTCCGCAGCTTCGGCGCTCCGGTCATCGAACCACCGGGGAAGCAGGCGCGCAGGCAGTCGATCACACCGGCGTCGGGGCGCAGCGTGCCACGCACGGTGGACACCAATTGGTGCAGCGTGGAGTAGGTTTCGGTGTCCATCAGCTTCGGCACGTGCACGGAACCGACTTCGCAGACGCGGCCGATGTCGTTGCGCAGCAGGTCGACGATCATCAGGTTCTCGGCGCGGGTCTTCGGGTCGTCGGCCAGTGCGCGACGCAGGCGCTCGTCCTCGTCGGCCGTGCGTCCGCGCGGGGCGGTGCCTTTGATCGGCTTGCTCTCGACCAGCCGGTCCCGGTCGACCTTGAGGAACCGTTCCGGCGAGGAACAGGCCACGTCCAGGCCGTCGAAGCGCAGGTAGGCGGCATACGGTGCCGGATTGCAGCGGCGCAGCCGACGGTAGAAGGCGAGCCCGTCGTCGGGTGCGGCGGCGACGGCGACCGCGTCGGTGAGGCAGATCTCGTAGGACTCGCCCGCGTGCAGCCGATCCTGGCACACCGCGATGTCGGCCAGATAGCGGTCGCGGCCACGCACCAGATGCGCCTGCACGGCATCGGGATCGGCGGGGACGGGCAGGTCGGCGGGATTGACCCAGGTCGGCAGATCGTCGAGGGCTGCAGCGGTCGCGCGCAGCCATTGCTCGGCGTCCTGCTCGCCCTCGGTCAAGGCGAGCAGGAAGGTGCGCCCCGCTTCGTGATCGACCACGATCAGACGGTCGGCGAAAATCCACTGGGCGTCGGGGGTGGGGGAGCGGTGGGCGGTATCCGCACCGCAGTCGGCCTTCACCTCGTAACCGAGATAGCCGACATAACCGCCCGCGAAATCGAAAGGCAGCGGCGGGGTTTCGCACTGCCTGGCCCGGAGCTCGCGGTCGAGATAGTCCAGGACGGTGCCCGTGACGGTGCGGGTGCCCGCGCCGTCCGTCACGGTGACGGAGCCGTCGCCCACCCGGTAGCCGACGATTTCGGCATGTGGCCCGCTCGCGTCACCGAGGAAGGAGAACCGGTCGAGGCCGGGTTCGACGTGTTCGCTGTCGAGCCAGAACGCGGTCGGCGCGTGGGCGTACAGGCGAAGGAAGATCGCTTCGGTGTCGATCGCGCGTTCGATCACCTTGTGCTGCAAGCGAAATGAGCGTTCAGGTGACACGGGGGCTGCTGTCGCGGGTCCGCGCACGAGCACCGGAGCGGAAACCTGGACCCGCGCTTTCGTCAGATCGGCGAAGTTGCGCAGCAGCGCGGCCCCGAACTCACTCGACACCGACTCGGGATGGAACTGCACACCCCACTGCGGCCGCTCGCGATGCCGCACGCCCATGATGACCCCGTCGCTCGTCGACGCGGTCACCTCGAGCGAGGCGGGCAGCGGCTCCCGCGCCGCGAGCGAGTGATACCGCACGACGGTGAACCCCTGCGGCAGACCCGCGAACAGATCCCGATCGTCATGGGTCACCTGATCGAGAAAACCATGCCTGGCCTGCGGCGCACGCTCCACCGTCCCGCCCGCGCCGAGCACGATCCCCTGATGGCCGAGGCACACGCCGAGCAGCGGCAGGTCCGTCTGCGCGATCAGCGCGGTCGACACCCCCATGTCGCGGGCGCGATCCGGACTCCCCGGTCCGGGCGAGATCACCACATTGTCGAAGTGCGCGAGATCCACCGGGCCCTCGTCGTTGCGCACGACGGTCGGCTCGCTCCCGTTGACCTCGCTGATCAGCTGATAGAGGTTGTAGGTGAACGAGTCGTAGTTGTCGATCAAGAGCGTGCGCATCGTGGCAGAGACATTACGCCGGGCGTGCGCGCACCCATTCCCGCGCAGCCCCCTCCGATGTCGGGGCACAATGTGCGGCATGGCTGTTTCTCAACCTGTCGATGTTGACCCGGCGATCGCCGATTTCGCGGCGATCGGACGGTGGATGGACGAACAGGGCTTGCCCGGGACGGAATTCGGCGCGGTCACCGCGCTCGGCGGCGGCACGCAGAACGTGATGCTGCGCTTCACCCGGAGCGGGCGCGAGTATGTGCTGCGGCGCGGGCCCAAGCATCTGCGCGCCAAGAGCAACGAGGTGATCGGCCGGGAATCGCGACTGCTCGGCGCGATCGCTGACACCGAGGTCCGCTCGCCCCGGGTGATCGCCGCCTGCGACGACGAGTCGGTGATCGGCGCGGTGTTCTATCTGATGGAACCCATCCGCGGCTTCAACCCGCAGACCGAACTGCCCGACCTGCACGCCGGGGACTCCGAGATCCGGCGCCAGATGGGTCTGTCCGCGGTCGAGGCCATCGCCCGCCTCGGCTCGCTCGACTATCAGGCGCTCGGCCTCGACGACTACGGCCACCCCGCGGGCTTCCTCGAACGTCAGGTCCCGCGCTGGCTGCGCGAGCTCGACTCCTACAGCACCAACGCGGGCTACCCCGGCCCGCAGATCCCCGGGCTCGAGCGGATCGGTGACTGGCTCGAACGGCACCGGCCGACGGACTGGACGCCCGGCATCATGCACGGCGACTGTCACCTGGCGAACATGATGTTCGACTACGACAGCCCCGAGGTGGCGGCGATGGTCGACTGGGAGATGTCGACGATCGGCGACCCCCTGCTCGACCTCGGCTGGCAGCTGGCGACCCGACCCGAAGTCGGCACCGTCGGCGCGGGCCTGATGGGCACGCTCGGCACAGTCGGCGGCCTGCCGAGCGAGGCCGAGATGATCGAGCACTACGGCAAGTTCTCCGACCGCGACCTCAGTGCGGTCACCTGGTACACCGTGCTGGCCTGCTTCAAGCTGGGCATCGTCCTCGAGGGCACCTACGCGCGGGCGTTTTCGGGCAAGGCGCCCAAGCCGGTCGGCGACTTCCTGCACGCGGTGACGCTGGAACTGTTCGAGCAGGCGAATCAGCTCGCCGAATGATGCCCGGATCTCGCCGATACTTGGCTCGATATTGATGGAGCGCAAGAAGAAGACACTTTAGGCTGACTCCCATGATCGTTCCCGACACCAAGAACTGGACCTGGGTCCTCGAACGTCCCTGCTCGGAGTGTGGATTCGACGCCGAGGCCACCGCGTACTCGGCCGTTCCCGAGATCGTCCTCGACAGCGCCACCCGGATCGGCTCGGCGCTCGAACGCGACGACGCTCGGGTGCGCCCGGACGAACTGACCTGGTCGGTTCTCGAATACGGCGCCCACGTGCGCGATGTGTGCCGGCTCTTCGACACCAGGCTCGCGCTGATGCTGGCCGGCGACGGTGTCGAGGCGCCGCGGTTCGAGAACTGGGATCAGGACGCCACCGCGATCGCCGACCGCTACGGCGAGCAGGACCCCGCGGTCGTCGCGCGGGAATTGACCGTCGCCGCCGACCAGGTGGCGGCCGCGTTCGCCTCGGTGCCCGCGGATCGGCTCGACCTGCGGGGTGCGCGCAGCGACGGCTCGCTGTTCACGGTCGATTCGCTGGGTCGGTACTTCCTGCACGACCTCGTGCACCACGTCCACGACGTGCGGGGATAGAAATTTCTCGATAAATTTCTAGAACGTGTTTCAGAAATCGGTCATTTGTCGTTAGGGTGAGTGCAGTCACAATGAGGCACGAGCTTGGCGAGAGGTCTACCGGCATGAAGACGAAGGGCGCGATCCTGTGGGGCACCGATCAGGAATGGTCGGTCGAGGAGATCGAGGTCGGCGACCCCGTCGCCGGTGAAGTGCAGATCCGGATGGAAACGGCGGGCATGTGCCACTCCGACCATCACATCGTCACCGGCGCGACGCCGATGCCGTCCTATCCCGTGATGGGCGGGCACGAGGGCGCGGGTGTCATCACCAAGCTCGGGCCGAACTGTCCGGCCGACCTGGCCGTGGGCGACCACGTCATCCTGTCGTTCATCCCCGCCTGCGGACGCTGTCCGTCGTGCGTGTCGGGCAACATGGCGCTGTGCGACCTGGGCGCGGGACTGCTGATGGGGCAGGCGATCTCCGACGGCACCTACCGCATCCAGGCGCGCGGCGAGAACGTCATCCCGATGTGCCTGCTCGGCACCTTCGCCCCGTACATGACGGTGCACCACACCTCGGTCGTGAAGATCGACCCCACCATTCCGTTCGAGGTGGCGTGCCTCGTGGGTTGTGGTGTACCGACCGGGTTCGGTTCCTCGACCCATGTGGCGCAGGTTCAGCCGGGTGAGACCGTGGTGATCGCGGGCATCGGCGGCGTCGGCATGAGCGCGCTGCAGGGCGCGGTGCTCTCCGGTGCGTCGAAGGTCATCGCCATCGACCCGAATCCGTGGAAGCTGGAACAGGCGCAGAAGTTCGGCGCCACCCACACCTACGAGAGCATGGCCGCCGCGATCATGCCGATGATCGAGGCCACCGAAGGGCGGATGGCCGAGAAGGTCATCCTCACCATGGGTGAGATGCACGGCGACTACGTCGAAGAGGGTCTGATCCTCACCGGCAAGGCGGGCACCCTCGTCGTCACCGCCATGGGTCGCATGGAGGCCAGCGACGTGAAGATGAACACCTTCCTGCTGTCGATGCTGCAGAAGACGGTGAAGGGCACCATCTTCGGTGGTGGCAACGCGCGTCAGGACGCGCCCCGACTGCTCGCGCTCTACAAGGCGGGCCAGCTCAATCTCGACGACATGGTCACCCGCAGCTACTCGCTCGAAGAGATCAACCAGGGCTACCGGGACATGCTGGACGGCAAGAACATTCGCGGGATCATCCGCTACACCGAAGCCGACTGGTAGTCAGCTCTGGCCCACCCGCTCGGCGAGGTGAACCGCCACCTGCGCGATCAGGTCGTACGGGATCGGTTCGCCGAGTGGGAATCTCAAGGTGCCACGGCCCGAGTCATAGGGCTCGATGGCAGTCGCGAGCGCCTCGTCCTCGTCGGGGGTGGGGTACACGCTCACGTGGGCTTTCCAGCCCGCGAAGAAGATGAACACCCGGCCGTCGATGGTGGCGGCCGGGATGGCGTAGCTGATCTTCTCGCCCGTGTTCGGCACCGCGCGGTGGATCGTGTCGCGGATCTGCTGCAGCACGGCGCGTTGGGCCGACGGCTGGGCCGCCAGATAGGCGTCGACGGAGTCGAATTTCTCGGTCATGCTCTCGACTTTAGGCTCTGACCAGCACTTTCTTCGGGTGACCCGCGGCCTTCAGCCGACCGTCGCGCAGCAGCAGGCAGTGGTCGGCCCTGCTCGCCTCGTCCAGGTCGTGGGTGGCTTGCACCACGGTCACGCCCGCCGCGCTGATCTGCGCCAGGGCGCGCGAGATCTCGGCCTGAGAGGTCTCGTCCAAGCCGGCCGCCGGCTCGTCGAGCAGCAGTAGATCGGACTCCTGCGCCAGCGCCTGCGCGAGCAGGGTGCGTTGGCGTTGTCCGCCCGACAGGGTGTCGAGTCGCCGAGTCGCCAACTCGGTGAGCTCCATTCTCTCCAGGCAGGTTCGCGCTATCTCGCGATCTGCGCGGGTCAGCCGCCGCCACGGCCCGCGGTGCGCCCAGCGCCCCATCGCGACCACCTCCCGCACGGTGATCGGCAGGGTCGGCGGAATCGCCGTGTGCTGCACCACGAAAGCGGGACGCCGGGCGGTGCCGCGGTGCACTGTCCCCGCCTGTGCCGTCACGGTCCCCGCGAGGACGCCGAGCAGAGTCGATTTTCCCGAGCCGTTGGGTCCGACGATCGCTGTCACCTGCCCGCGCGGGATCGTCGCCGACACCTCGCAGAGCACGGGCCGCCGGGGGTAACCGGCGCTCAGGTGCTCGATCCGGATTGCTACGTCATCTGTGTGTTGCATCTCACCTCAATTGAAACGATAATCATTTTCAGTATATCGTTCCGCGCTATGGATTGGCTGATCGCCCCGTTCGAGGTGGCATTCGTGCAGCGAGCGCTGTGGGGTGGGCTACTCGTTTCCTGCGTGTGTGCCCTCGCCGGGACCTGGGTGGTGGTGCGCGGCATGGCATTTCTCGGTGACGCGATGGCGCACGGAATGCTGCCCGGCGTCGCGGTCGCGGCCTTGCTCGGTGGGAATCTGATGATCGGGGCCGCGATCAGCTGTGCCGCCATGGCCGCCGGGGTATCGCTGCTCTCGCGCAGTAAACGGTTCGCGGCCGATACCGCGATCGGGCTGTTGTTCGTGGGGATGCTCGCGGCCGGTGTGATCATCGTGTCGCGATCGCAGTCCTTCGCGGTGGATCTGACCGGGTTCCTTTTCGGTGATGTGCTCGCCGTGCGCACCGTAGACCTGTGGTATCTCGTTGCGGCGCTGGCTGTTTCGCTGGTGATCGCTGTGTTCGGGCATCGGGCGTTCGTCGCGCTGACCTTCGATCCGCGCAAAGCGCACACGCTCGGGTTGCACCCGAAAGCGGCGCAGGTGGCGCTCGTCGGGTTGCTGACGCTGGCGATCGTGGCCTCGTTCCACGTCGTCGGGACGCTGTTGGTGTTCGGGTTGCTCATCGCCCCGCCCGCGGCCGCGGTGTACTGGTCGGATCGGATTCCGGTGGTGATGCTGATCGCCGCGCTGGTCGGCGGGTTCTCCACCGCTGCGGGACTGGTCGTTTCGTGGCATGCGGGGACCGCGGCCGGTGCGACCATCGCGGCCGTGGCGGTGGGGTCGTTCTTCGTGTCGGCAATTCTCTCGGCGGTACGGGAGCGGTTCGGGAAGGTCGGGGCGGCTTCGGTGGCCGCGCTGGCAGCGCTGCCGCTGGTCGGATGCGCACCGGCGGCGGAACCAACGGCGGTCGAGGAGACTGCGCACGGGTTCGTCGCCGGTGCGGAGGAGATGAGTGAGGCGCAGACGCGCCTGGTCGTCGCCGATGCGGCGAGCGCTGTGCGGGTGATCGATCTGCTGACCGAGAAGGTCACCTCGATCGACACCTCGGCGCCGGAAGGTGATCGAGCGCAGGTATCTCCGGGCGCGGGTTCTTCGCCGAGTGGCGGTGACCAGCGGGTGCCGACCGTGGGGGCAGTCGGTGACGGGCGGTTCGCATATCTGAGTTCGGGTGCGTCCGTTCGGATCGTGGACAGCGGGGGGTGGACGGTGGATCACGACGACCACCGGCACTACTACCAGGCACCGGTCCGAGACGTCGGTGTCGTCGCCGCGGCTGAAGGTGGTGCGCCCGGCGCCGGAAGTGCGCCGCCCGGACCGGGTGGTGCGGAGAGTGCCGGCGTCGTTGGTGCGTACAGTGACGCCGCCATCGCGTCGGTGGTGCTGGATTCCGGGTCGACGATCTTGTTCGACCGTCCGGCACTGGACGGCGGTGTCGCCGGGACTCAACGCCGGGTTGATGGCATCGCCGTGCCGTATGCCGAGCGGATCGTGGTCGCCGATGGGTCGGGTCGCGTCGAGGTGCGCGGGCGGGACGGCGCGGCGGGACAGGTACAGACCGCCACCTGTCCGCAGCCGAAGGGGCAGGCGGTGACCCGGCGCGGAGTTGTTTTCGGTTGTGCCGACGGCGCGCTCGTGGTGGCCCAGCGAGAGGGTGATTTCGTCGCCGAGAAGATTCCCTATCCGGCACCGGCCTCGGACCGGGCGAGCGCCTTCACCCACCGGCCCGGCAGCACCACACTGACCGCCCTCGCGGGTCGCGACGGTGTGTGGACGCTCGATATCAGGAAGAAGACCTGGACGCGGACCGCGATCGTCGACCCGGTCGCGGTGAACACCGCTGGTGAAGGGTCGTCGCTGCTGGTGCTCACCCGCGACGGGGTCCTGCACGGTCTCGACCCCGTGTCCGGCACGGAGACAGCGCAACTCGCTGTTTCCAGCGGGCCCGTCGAAGGGCAGCCGGTGATCCGGGTCGACCCGGATCGCGCTTACGTCAACGACATTCGTGGGCGCAAGGTCCACGAGATCGCCTACAACGACAACCTGCGTGTCGCTCGCACGTTCGAGTTGGACGTCGCGCCCTCGCTGATGGTGGAGACAGGCCTGTGAAGCGCACATCGAAAGCCCATCGAGCAGCACGGATGCCGGGCGCGGCGATCCGCCGGGCGATCCAAGTGCTCTGCGCGCTTGCCTTGCTCGTGCCGTCGGTGAGCGCCTGCACAGGCGGGACCGAGCGGTCCGGGATCGTGGTGACCACGAACATTCTCGGCGATCTGACCCGGGCGATCGTGGGTGACGCGGTGCCGGTGACGGTGTTGATGCAGGCGGGAGCCGATCCGCATTCGTTCGCTATTTCCGCACGCCAGGCGGCCGATATCGAGCAGGCCGCGCTGGTGGTGCACAACGGGCTCGGGCTCGAGGAAGGCGTGGCCCGGCACGTGCAGGCAGCAATGGCGGCGGGTGTGCCCGCGCTCGCCGTCGCCGAGCGGGCGAACCCGATCCGGTACGCCTCCGATGAGTCCGCGGGACAGCCTGATCCGCACTTCTGGACCGATCCGGCACGGGTGCGCACAGCTGTCGAGGCGATCAGCGCCGAGGTGCTCGCCCAGGTCGACGGCATCGATGCCGGCGCGGTGCAGGCGAATACACAGCGCTACCTCGGCGAAATCGACCAGCTGGATCGGTGGATGACCGACCGGTTCGCCACGATCCCGCCCGAGCGTCGACAGCTGGTCACCGACCATCACGTCTTCGGATATCTCGCACAGCGTTTCGGGTTCCGGGTGATCGGTGCGGTGATCCCCAGTGGCACCACCCTCGCCTCGCCGAGTGCGTCCGACCTCGACGGACTCGCCACCGCGATCCGGACGGCGGGCGTGAACGCGATCTTCGCCGATTCCTCGCAGCCCGATCGCCTTTCGCGGGTTCTCGCCGAACACACAGGCCTGCGGGTGCAGGTAATCGCCTTGCACACCGAATCCCTCACCTCGCCCGGCGAGGGCGCGGCGACCTATCTGGAGATGGCGCGCGCCAACACCGAGGCGATTACCCGTGGTCTATCCGGGCCCACACCGTAATTCACGCACGAAGAGATGGAGCAACACATGAACAGGTCGCGAACCAGCACGATGGTGGCGATGTCCGGAGCACTCGCCTCGGTGGTAGCGCTCAGTGGTTGTGGCGCGGACGACGCCGCTCCCGACCACGACCGCACCCCGGGCGCCGAACCGATCGCCCTCACCTATGACGGCGGCATCTACGTCCTCGACGGTGCCTCGCTCGCCCAGGAGGGTGAGGTGAAGCTCGAGGGGTACAACCGCCTCAACCCGGCAGGCGACGACGACCACCTGATGGTGTCGACCAAGGACGGCTTCCGCGTCTTCGATGCCTACGCCGCGGAGTTCACCGGAACCGACTATGCCGCAGCCAAACCCGGGCACGTCGTGCGGCACGCGGGCAAGACCGTGCTCTTCGCGGACGGTACCGGTGAGGTCACCGTCATCGACACCGACAAGATCGACAGCGGCAAGTCGTCCGAGGTCTACCGGGCTGCCACCGCGCACCACGGTGTCGCGCTCGAGCTGAGCAACGGGAACCTGCTGGTCACCCTCGGCACCGAGGACGCGCGGGTCGGCCTCGTGGCCCTCGACAAGGACCGCAAGGAGATCGCCCGCAACGAGAACTGCCCCGGCGTGCACGGTGAAGCGGCCGCCCAGGGCGAAGCCGTGGTCGTCGGCTGCCAGACCGGCGCCGTCATCTACCGCGACGGCAAGATCACCAAGGTGACCAGCCCGACGCCGTACGGCCGGATCGGCAACATGTCCGGCAGCGAGGTCTCCCCGATCGTGCTCGGTGACTACAAGCAGGACAAGGAAGCCGAACTCGAACGCCCGCAGCAGATCTCGCTGGTGAACACCGCCGACGGGAGCCTGCGCCTGGTCGATATCGGCACCAGCTACACCTTCCGATCACTGGGTCGCGGCCCGCAGGGTGAGGCCTTGGTGCTCGGCACCGACGGCAAGATCCACGTGATCGACCCCGTCGCGGGCAAGGAAGTGCGCGCCATCCCGGTGATCGGTACCTGGCAGGAATCGCTCGACTGGCAGGACGCCCGCCCTGCCCTGTTCGTCCGCGACGGAATCGCCTACGTGACCGATCCGGCGTCCAAGCAGGTGCACCGCGTCGACCTGGCCGATGGAAAGGTCACGGCCACAGCCACCCTCGCCGTCGCACCGGACGAGATCACCGGCGTCGCCGCACACTGAGAGATACTGGACCTACCGGTCGGCGCACCGCACGACGACCTCGCGCAGGTTGCGGCTGCGCACATCGTCGAGAATCGCCATACCGAGGCGGTTCATGCTGTAGCCGAAGCCCAATCCCGTTGTCGGGTCGGCGAATCCGAACGAGCCGCCCAAACCGGTAGTGCCGTAGGCGCGCTTGTCCGAACCGAAACGGAAAGTGCCGCGCGACTTGCGGAAACCGAGGTGGTATCGGCTCTTGGTGTGTAACACCAGGTCGTCGGCGGGCACATCGTCGGCGGTGTCGGCGGCGGCCAGCGAGTCGAGAACCTCGTCGCTGATCGGCAGCGCGCCGGTGCGGCCCGCGGCGGCGCCGTAGACCTTCGCCAGCGCGCGGGCATTGCCGACGCCGTTCATCCCGGGCCACTCGATTTCGAGGAACTCCCGCCGGGTGGCCCGGGCGGGGGCGCCGGGACGTGGATTGGTCAGTGCCGCATAGGAGTACCCGCGCTTGGCATAGACCTCACCGCCGATGCGCAGTGGCAGATCGCGGCGCTCGTAGCGCCAGATATCGAGTCCCTTGGTCGCCGAGAGCTCGGCGATCCGCTCCATCGACTCGGTCTCGGGCAGTCCGATGAACAGATCGGCGTCGACCGGGCCCGCGATCTCCTCGGCGAAGAAGCGCCCGAGGCTGCGGCCCGCCGGATCCACCCGCCGCAGCAATTCGCTCTGATACAGCCCCAGTGTGAGCGCGTGGTATCCGTGCCGGGTACCCGGCACCCATGCCGGTTTCTGCGCGGCGAGCAGCTCGCCGAGGGCGTCCCGGTCGATGAGCTCGCGCAGTTTCACGGTCCGGTCCAGCCCGGACAGCCCGGCCTGGTGGTCGATCAGCTGGCGCACGGTGATCCGCTCTTTGCCGTGCGCGCCGAACTCCGGCCAGTACTTCGTGACCGGCGCCTCGTAGTCGAGCAGCCCGCGCGAGACCGCCGTCGCCAGGGTGAACGCCGCCATCCCCTTCGACGAGGAGAACACCGGCACGATCGTGTCGCGCTCCCACGCCACCTCGCGCTTGCGATCGCGATGGCCCGCCCACAGGTCGACCAGCGGCTGGTCACCGGCGTAGACGGCGACGGCGGCGCCGATCTCGCCGTGATGGGTGAAGTTGCGTCGGAAAGCGTCGGCGACGGGGCCGAAACCGGCCGCCACGTCGCCGTGGATCGATGGTGCGGAACTCATGGTGTCCTCGATCGTAGCCGCGTCTCGTACGCTGCCGATATGCGATCGTTGCAGCAGGTTCAGGACTGGCCCGTCAAAAATGCCGCCGCCGCCGTGGTCACCGCGGGCGGTGTGTCGAGTATCGGCGATACCGAGCGGGTCTTCCGGCTCGCCTCGGTCACCAAACCGCTCGTCGCCTACGCCGTGCTCGTGGCACTCGAGGAAGGCGCCGTCGAACTCGACCAACCCGCTGGTCCGCCGGGTTCGACCGTGCGGCATCTGCTCGCCCACACTTCGGGCGTCGGGTTCGCTACTCCCGAAGTACTCGCCGAACCCGGCGCCCGCCGCATCTACTCGAGCGCGGGCTTCGAACTGCTCGCCGATTTCCTCACCGCGCAGACCGGAATCGAGTTTCCGCGGTATCTGCACGAGGCCGTTTTCGAGCCGCTCGGGATGAGCACCGCGGTCCTCGACGGATCGGCGGGCCACGCGGCCAGCGCCTCCCTCGCCGACCTCACGCTATTCGCCGGCGAGTTGCTGGTACCTCAATTGATATCTCGGCAAACATTGGACGACGCAACGGGTGTGCAATTCCCCGACCGCGACGGAGTACTGCCCGGATACGGCTCCCAGCGCCCCAACGACTGGGGTTTGGGATTCGAAATCCGTGACGGGAAAACCCCGCACTGGACGGGCACAGCCAATTCCGGCCGCACCTACGGGCACTTCGGCCAAACCGGCACGTTCCTCTGGGTCGACCCGGAAATCGGGGTGGCGACAATCGCGTTGAGCGACGAGAATTTCGGTGACTGGGCCAGAACAGCGTGGCCGAAATTCAGCGATTCCGTTATCGCAGAGACACATAACACGCAGTAAAGTAACACGCGCAACACCGCACACTTCAGTACACTCGTGCCACGCCAGACCACGACGGGCCGTTGGGGAAGACGTTCCTTGTCGAGGCTGGAGGTGTTGGTAAGTGCGCGCATCGAGTCAGTTCGCTGACGCGACGGCGGGTGTGGTTTACATCCACTCATCGCCCGCCGCGTTGTGCCCTCACGTGGAATGGGCGCTGTCCACCGCGCTCTCGTCGCCCGCGAAATTGCGCTGGAACACTCAACCGGCCGACGGACAACTCCGCGCCAGCAGCGATTGGGTAGGCCCCGTCGGCACGGCGGCCCGGATAGCCCAATCATTGCGCACCTGGCCCGTCCTGCGCTTCGAAGTCACCGAAGACCCCAGCGAGGGCGTCGACGGTGAACGCTACAGCTTCGTCCCCGCCCTCGGCCTCTGGCACGGATCCACCGGCGCCAACGGCGACGTGATGCTCGGCGAAATGCGATTACGCGCCTTGCTCCAAGCCGCCGCCGAACTCGACTCCCACGGAACCTTCGACCTCGCCACCGAACTCGACCGCGCACTCGGCTCACCCTGGGACGAGGACCTCGAAGCATTCCGACAGGGCACCGACAGCGTCGGCGCGGAAGTCACCTGGTTGCGACGGGACGTGGGTTGACCGCATCGAGTCCGAGCTCGTGAAGGACTGGCTCGGCCGGGCATGACGAGGTGGCCGGGTGTCAGTCGGCGAGGTCCATGCGGAGAAACTCGGTGATGCGCAGGAGTTTGGGTGGGCGGGCGATCTCCGGGGCCAGTGCCTCGAAGGCTTCGTCTCTGCCGACGACGCGGGGTGCGGTGAGAGCCACGTCCCGGCCGTCTTTGCGGAGTTGCGCGGTGCCCGCGGCGAGAATGTTCTGCACCCAGTCGGCGGCCGATCCGTAGACCAGGATGAAGAGGTAGCCGCCTTCGACGGGGTGGGCGTCGAGGGGGGTGTGGAAGGCCTTGCCGGAGGTGCGGCCGGTGTGGGTGAGAACCGGATATTTTCCGCCTGCGATCGCGCGGGGGTTGAAGACGCGCTTGTTGATGTGGCCCCACCAAAGCGGCATGGGCATGGGGTGCTCCCTTTTCGGGTCGGCGTGGCTTACACCTGTAAGGGTGACTTACGCTTGTAAGCTTGTCAACACTTTCGCCACCGAGGAGGTCCCATGCCCGTACGCCAACCACTCAGCCGTGAGCGCGTGCTGGATGCCGCGATTCGGGTCGCGGATCGTGGGGGAGTGCAGGCCGTCACGATGCGGCGGGTGGCGCAGGAGCTGGGGGTGGAGGCAATGTCGCTCTACAACCATGTGCCGAACAAGGACGCGATACTCGACGGGGTCGTCGACGTGGTGTTCGCGGCGATCGAGCTGCCGAAGACCGGCGGTGCGCACTGGCGGAATGCGATCCGGGACAGGGCCTGCTCGGCCCGCTCGGTGCTTGCCGGACACAGTTGGGCGCTCGGGTTGTTGGATTCTCGCCGCAATCCCGGATCGGCGACGCTTCGTCATCATGACGCTGTCCTGGGAGTTCTCCGGGAGGCAGGGTTCTCGCTGTCGATGGCCGCGCATGCTGTCTCACTGATCGACAGTTATGTCGGCGGGTTCGTCCTGCAGGAGGCGAACCTGCCGCTCTCCATGCCGGAGGACGTCGAGGAAGTCGCGGGCGGGATCCTCGCGAACCTTCCGGGGGACGAGTTGCCCTATCTCACCGAGATGATCGTCGACTACGCGCTGCAACCGGGGTACGACTACGCGAGCGAGTTCGGTTTCGGTCTGGATCTGATCCTGGACGGGCTGGAAGCGCGCAGAGGTCAGCGTTGAGGGCCAGCTCGTCAGACCGTGCGTCGTGCGGGGAGTGGGACGCGGTCGAGATCGTGGGCGAGGACGGCGCCGGGGAAGGCTGCCTGTTCCGTGAACAGGTGGTCCTCGCTGGCCGTGTAGCGCTCTGAGAAATGTGTCAGAACAAGGGTTTTCACGCCGCACGTGCGAGCGACCTCGCCCGCCTGACGTGCCGTGAGGTGGCCGCGTTCGTGTGCCTGCTCTGTCTCGGAGTCAAGGAAGGTGGACTCGATGATCAGCATGTCGACGCCATCGGCGAGCTCGAAGACGTTGTCGCACAGGCGAGTATCCATGACGAAGGCGACCTTCTGGCCCGGCCTCGGTGCCGAGCACTGCGCCAGCAGCGGCCCGGACAGGTCGCGAATCGCAGCGCCGGAGATGCCGTGCTCGCGCAGCTTCTCGGGCAGAAATGTTCGGCTGTCCGGTTCGGCGAGGCGATAGCCGTAGGTGGGGATGCTGTGGTCCAAGGGCAGCGCGGTGAGGGTGAAACCGTTGCCCTGCAACGTTTCACCGGGGCCGCTCACCGGGTGCTCGACGATGGTGGGCGAGCCGAAGTAGCTCGTCGCGTACCTCAGCCGTTCCCAGTACTCGGCGCCCTCTGCGGGGTAGACGGCGTGCACGTCGTGGGGCACTCCGTCGCGGCCGAGCCGTTGCACGATGCCGGGCACTCCCAGCGAGTGGTCGCCGTGGAAATGGGTGACACACAGCCAATGCAGTTCGGTCGCGGAAGCGCCCGCGTGCGCCATCTGGCGCTGCGTGCCCTCGCCGGGATCGAACAGCACACCCTGGCCGTCCCAGCGCAGGAGGTAACCGTTGTGGTTGCGGCGGCGGGTGGGCACAGCGCCTGCTGTACCGAGGACGACGAGTTCTCGTGTCGACATCGCCCCATCCTGGTCAATCGCCGCGTCGGTGTCACGTCGATAGCCCGCTGCCGCGATGGGGAGGGTGCGCGACAGCGGGGAATGGTGAGATGGATCGAGCGCGTGCCGCTCGCCGAGGCTCGCCCTGATGACCCGACTTCCGGAGGACGACAATGGCTCTGTTCGACTACGACGCCGAACTACGACTGCACAATGCGCACTTCTTCGCGGCTGCGCGGGTCGGTGCTGGTGATCGGGTCCTCGACATCGGTTGTGGGACAGGTCAGACCACGCGCGAGGCGGCCCGCGCGGCCGTCGACGGGAGTGCGCTGGGGGTCGATATCTCGGAGGTGATGCTCGACCAGGCCCGGCGGATCAGCGGCGACGAAGGACTGTCGAATATCGGTTTCGAGCTCGCGGACGCGCAGGTAACGGCTTTCCCGCCAACCACTTTCGATATCTGCATCAGCAGGTTCGGGGTGATGTTCTTCGCCGATCCGGTCGCCGCCTTCACCAATATCGCGGGCGCACTGCGTTCAGGGGGTCGTCTCGCGTGGCTGGTCTGGCAGGGCCGCGACCGCAACGAATGGGCATCGGTGTTCGGCGACGTCCTCGCCGCGCCGATCGCGACACCCGGTCGCGGGCCGTTCTCGCTCGCCGACCCAGCCGCCACCGAATCCATGCTGCTGGCAGCAGGTTTCATCGATGTCGGCTTCACCGAGATAGACGAGCCCGTGTACTACGGCCCCGACAGCGTGGCCGCCTACGACAACCTGCTCCGACTGACGGGATTCACTACCTTCCTCGCCGACCTCGAGCCCGCGAAAGCCGAGCGGGCCCGTGCGCGGCTGCGCGAAATCCTGGCCGACCATCAGACCGACAGCGGTGTGTATTTCGACTCACGCGCTTGGCTCATCACCGCGCGCCGATCTTGATCAGGGCGAGCCGATAGCGGTACGGCGGTCCTTTCGCCGGCCGGTACCGAGGCGGTCGGTTGTCCGCGGCGATGCTGGTCGGTACCGTACGGGACAGGGGGCGGGCAATCGGTACGGCGTGCAAGAGCCGTCCTCGCTGTCGTATTCACTTCACTTGTCGCACGGGGGTTTTCGAATGGCTCAGATCAATGCGCTGCTACCCGGCGTCCCCGCTCTCAGCTTGCTCATGGGATCGCGGCGGATTCTGCGCGGAGAGATCAACGGCACCGCCAGGGCGATGGGGATGTTGGTCGCCATCATCGGCCTCGTCTTCCTGGGGACGGTGGGCGCCATCATCGAAGGGCCTTGGCTTGCCAAGATTCTGATGGTCACGCTCGCAGGCGGGACTGTCGCTACCGCGGTCTTCGTCGACCGGGCTGACCGGGCGTTGAAGGGCCGATAGGGGAGGTATCACCGGCGCCTCCGAGTGGCCGGTGATCGGGCGGCTATCCCCCGAACAGCAGATACAGCCCGGTGAAGGTGAAGCCGACCATGGTCAGCATCAATGCCAGCTGGCCGGTCAGGCGGTGACGCGGGGGGAGAAGTAGCAGGCAGCGGTCGTGGGCGGCGGCGACGCCGAGGATGTGGCCGATCAGGACCGCGAGCACCTTGCAGGTGGCGAGCACAGTCGGATGACTGGACAGCACGTAGGCCACGTCTCGATCGGCCAGACCCGCGATGTTCCATCCGCGGTCGAGTGGGTCCGCGAACAGCAGCACCGTCGCCTGCCCTTTCTCGAGGAGGAACGTGAGGTAGTGGGCGACCAGGTAGCCCGCGACGATCGGGGTGAGGCTGAGCGCCAGCCGCCGGGGCAGCAGTGCTCGATCGGCGGGGGAGACACCACCGGTGGCGCGCGCGGCGACGGCGAACAGCCCGCCTACCACTCCGATGAAGACCAGCAGGCCGCCCGTGCGCACCAGTGTCGCGTCGACGAACGGAGCCAGGTCGTCGACCAGTTCGCGCCACTGCGGGAACATCGAGAAGCTGTCGAAGGCGGTGGATCCGAGCAGCGTCGCCGCGACCGCTACGGATCCGGCGATTCCGGGAGTCCCCGCGAGATTGTTCAGCGGCATCCGCAACACCGGCTGTCCCGCGCGGTCGCGGCTGAAAGGGCTCAGGTGCGCCAGCAGCGTGCTGTACACCTCGAGCGGGTCGGCCCGCTCTGCCCAGACGGTGCCGAACAACGCGAGCCCGATCGAGGTCACGACCAGATATCCGAGCAACCAGGTCAGCACCGAGCTCACCGATCCTGGTGCCCGCCAGGCCAATTCCAGCCACACGAAGGAGAACAGGCCGAGAGCCGCTGGGAGGTGACCCCATTCCTCGCGATAGCGGAGAAGTCCGTGCTCCGGGGGGCGTCGTAGGAGGAGGCAGCCGAATCGGTGGATCGCCCGCGCCGGGGAGATGACCTTCCAGACGGGTCCGATCAGCAGCGACGCCACCATGACCCCGACCCAGACGCCGATGTACAGCACTCCTGGCACCGGATTCAGGGCCGGATCCGGGGAACCGAACAACGCGACGACGAGCACGCAGGCGGTGACCACCACGCTCGCCACCGCGATGACCGTCCGTGTCACGCGTGCGTCGATCACCCGGCGCACCGGCGTGGGCAGCGGGAATCCCGGCGAGTCGGGGTCCAGCCGGGGCTGACGCCAGGCGAGGAACAGCAGCGCGAACGAGAAGGTCAGCGCCCACGCCGCACCGATCAACGCGTAACTGAGCGGAATCGGCAGGTCCGCGGCGCCGTTGAGGCCATGGGCGAGGGGACTCACCGGCGGACCAGCAGCGTCGTCACCGTCCGTCCGAGGTGGTGCAGTTCGATCTCCACCTGGCCCGGCACCGTCACCGTGAAGGCGAACTCCTGGCCGACAGCCGCGGCGACGGGAAAGGTGTGCGCGGGGGCGGAGTGGACATGCAGTTCGTCGGTGGTGTCACTGTCGACCCGCAACACGATGCGCTGCCCGACCTCGGCCTCGGTGCGCGTATTGGCCGGGGACACTGCGCCGTTCGCGATCCGGATGTCGATGGTGCGGGTACTCGCGGGCTCGTCGGCCGGGCCGGTCGTCGCCGCGGGCTCGTCGGCCGATGCGCAGCCCGTCAGCAGCGAAACCGCGGCGACCATCACAAGGCCGTACCGGAGCCGACGATGGGTCACGGATTCTCCTCGGTGCGGTCGGTGTGCGCGGATTGTGCTTGTGCGTCTTCGTTTTCGCGCTTCTCCGCGCGCCGGTCGCGCATCGCGATGAACAGCACCAGCCCGACCAGTGCGACGGCGGGCAGGAAAGCCGGGATCGCCAGCAGAATGGAGTGGTCGGCGAGAATGTCGACGTTCTCCTGGCGAATCACGGTTCGACCGTTGCCTTCTGGTCCGGTGTGCGGCCCGCCGCCAGATAGCGGTCGTTGACGCGGGCCGCGCCCCACGCCATCGCCGCGATCAAGGCCAGGCTGCACGCCAGCACCACCAGACTCGCGAGGCCGATCAGCCAGGACGGGTGGTCGAAGGACCGCTCGCGCTGCAAGACCGAGATCTCCTCGACGAACGGCCGCGTGAAGCTCGCGGGTGCCGACACCTCCGCGGCGCCGATGCCGGGATCGAGCGGCATGAAGATCGGGAGCGCGGATTGCATGCGCCCGTCCTGCAGGCGCAGCAACGTTTTCCAGCTGCCGTGCACGGGTACCGGCCGGGTGGAAACGAAGTGGTCGTCGCCGACGCGGACCAGTTTGTCCACGACGAGGCCGTGGCCGGGACTGCCGTCGCCGGTACCGCCCTGCCAGGCGAGGATTTCCACCCATTCCGGATCGGAACCGATCAGATCCGCGGGGGAGAGTCGGATGTCGGCGGTGACCATCCGCCCGCCCTGTTCGGGTGCGGCATCGGTGAGCGCGATGGTCGCCGACGCGTTCTCCGGCACCCGGATGATCAGCCCGTTCGCGGTGGCCGCGGCCGCGATCACCACCGCGGCGACCACGAGGCCACGCCGCACCGCGGGCTTGGGCAGCGCCTCGCCGCGCAAGACGGTGCCGAGCATCGCGCCGATCACACCACCGGCCACACCGACCGGCACCGCCATCGCGAGCAGTTCCGGCCACATCCCGCCGACCCAGGGATTGACGAACATCCGCTCGATCCACAGCGATTCGAGCCAGATGCCCACCGTCGCCACACCGAGCCCGGTGAGCGCACCCCACCAGAGCGGTCGCCGAATCAGCGGCAGGAGAGCGAGCAGTTCGACCACGATCGCGGCACCGAGGTAGAGCGGAAACACGTTGCGCGGCGCCTCGAATCCGGTGCCGACGAGGACCGCGACGATGTACCGCACGCAGAAGGCGAAGGCCACGAGCAGCAGCGTGCTGAACGGTCCGAGCGTCAACCGCGCCGAGATCAGCGCGATCGTGGCGGCGAAGACGATCAACATCGGTTGCAGGACCAGCCGGAACTGCTCGACGCCGAAGTCGAACTCGACCTGGAATACCGACAGTCCGATCACCAGACCGCCGAAAGCGAAGCCCTGAATCGCCCACAGCACCCGGCCGTCGGTTCGTTCGGGGTCGGGTCGGTTGTATCGGCCTTCGAGTTCGAGCAGCAGCACGCCGATCAGCGACAGACCCGCGCCACCGATGAGCATCAGGTGGGTGGGTCCCCAGAGGGTGACATCCTGGCCGAACAGCCGGTGCCAGATGTCGTCGAGCGGGAAACCGATCAGCGCGTAGAACCCGGCGCCCGCGATCAGGATGCCGCCGACGGGGGCGTACCAGTCGCGGGTGATCTTCACCGCCGCCCTACCCGGCTTCTCGTCCAGCGGCAGAATGACGGCCAACATGCCGGCCATGAAGAGGAAGAACAGGCCGACCAGGATGAAGTAGTGCGCCGGGTTGGCCAGCGGTCCGGCGTCGCGGCCCTTGCCGACGTGCAGGCTCACATCCCAGATGAAGCCGAGAAACGCGGTCAGGATGGTCGCGAGGAACATCGCGATCGGCAGCGCCACCCACCCGGGGCGGTTCATGAGGCGACCGCTGAAGTCGGCCAGCCGTTGCAGCCAGGTGATGCGTCGCGTCCGGTGCAGGTAGGCCACCCACAGCAGCACCGCGCCGACCACCGCGGCCGCGCCGGTCATCAGCGCGACCTGATCGAGGGCGGCGCCACCGCCTTCGGTGCCCTGCGCGACCGTGATCGTCGACGGATCGGTCATCGCTGTGGCCATGGCAGTCCTCCGATGTGTCGAAGCGCCCCGTCCGGGTACCGAACAGTATCCCGGATCTCGCGCGGCGCCGATACCCCCGCGCGCAGGGTATGCCACAATTCCGGTCTTCTGAAACATTCGCCGTCGACTGTCGGCAGCACGTCGGCTCAGTGGCGAAAAGCTGCGCGGTGATTCCGAAACCCCGGGCAGAAGCCGGGGTTTCGGAAAGCCGATCCGGGACGAATCCCCCCAGTTCAGCGCGTGGCGATGATGGCCGATCCATGACCGAAGAGGCCTTGATTCACCGCGATGCCCGCGCGGGCGTTCTCGACCTGGCGCCCGTCGGCCTGGCCGCGCAACTGCCAGGTGAGTTCGCAGATCTGGGAGATGGCCTGTGCGGGGATGGCCTCACCGAAGCAGGCCAGGCCACCGCTGGGGTTCACCGGGATTCGTCCGCCCAATGTCGTTGCACCACTGCGCAACAGCGTCTCCGCTTCGCCTGTCTCGCAGAGGCCGATGTCCTCGTACCAGTCCAGTTCCAGAGCGGTGGACAGGTCATAGACTTCGGCGAAGGACAGGTCGTCGGGACCGAGACCGGCCTCTTCGTAGGCGGCGTGCGCGATCGCCGACCGGAAGGTGCGCGACGGGGGCTCGACAGCCACGGCGGAATCCGTCGAGAAATCCGGCAGATCGAGCACCGTTTTCGGGAACGTCGGCGTGACCGTCGACAGCGCTGAGATACGCACCGGATCGGCGATGCCGTGGCGACGGGCGTAATCCATCGACGTCAGCACCAGTGCGGCCCCGCCGTCGCTGGTCGCGCAGATGTCGAGCAGCCGCAGCGGGTCCGACACGATCGCCGAGGCGGAGATCTCCTCGACCGAGACTTCCTTGCGGTAGCGGGCATTCGGGTTGTTCAGGCCGTGCCGGGAGTTCTTCACCTTGACTGCGGCGAAGTCGTCGAGGGTGGCGCCGTGCAAGGCCATGCGGCGGCGGGCGTAGAGCGCGAAATAGATGGGGTTGGTGGCGCCGAGCAGGTGGAAGCGCAACCAGTCCGGGTCGTCGCGGCGTTCGCCACCGACCGGCTGGAAGAAGCCCTTCGGGGTGGTGTCGGCGCCGACCAC
Organism: Nocardia sp. A7; assembly: GCF_046549215.1. NCBI lineage: Bacteria > Bacillati > Actinomycetota > Actinomycetes > Mycobacteriales > Nocardiaceae > Nocardia > Nocardia sp. A7. The sequence continues at coordinate 662,204 of NZ_JAJPWE010000004.1, forward strand.
CAGCGCCACCTCGCACAGCCCGGCCAGGATCTGGGCGCGCGCGTTGGCGATGGCCTGTGCACCGGAGGCGCAGGCGGCGTAGCTACTGGAGATCTGCGCACCCGACCAACCCAGCGCCTGCGCGAAAGTCGCGCCCGAGACGAACCCGGGGTAGCCGTTGCGGATGGTGTCCGCGCCGGCGATGTAGCCGACGTCGCGGTGGTTCAACCCGGCGTCGGCCAGCGCCGCACGCGCCGCCACCAGGCCGTATTCGACGAAATTTCGCCCCCACTTACCCCACGGGTGCATGCCCGCACCGAGGACGGCGATGTCGCGACCATTCGTATCAGTCATTGACCGGCCTCCACATCCACACCGTGTGTTCGGCGTCCTCGTCCTCGTACAGCGTGCCGACGGTCAATTCGACCGGCATGCCCACGGCCAGATCGTCGACCGTGAGACCGCGCACGACCTGCCCGAGAATCACCATCTGCTCGACCTCGAGCTCCACTGCCGCAACGACATAGGGCTCGAAGGGATCGGCGGAGACGTAGGGCGCGGGTGGTTTGTATCGCGCGTCCGCGTACGACCAGATCCGGCCACGCGTGGAGAACAGGTACTCGACGAGCTCGGAGCCGTCGTGCGCACCGGTGCACTGGGGGTTGCGACAGGCGAGCGTGTTCTTCGGGAAGTACGGCGTGCCGCAATCATCGCAGCGGGTTCCCTTGAGGCGTACCTGGCCGTCGTCCGCAGTGAACCAGTCAGCCACGGCGGGGCGTTGTTCTTTCTGCACCTGGCCGACGGTATAGGAACACGTTCTACTTTGGGGCGGAATTCCGTTCCGGCGCCGATCGGGCGGAGGTACGGTGTGCGGATCGAGGATGCGATGACGTCGATCTGGAGTACCGCAACGCGATGGGCACCAAAGCTATTGACCCGCAGTCGATCCGCAATGTGACGATCATCGGCGATCCCGACGAGACGACACGAGTGGTCCACCGACTGCGCCGATGCTTCGGCGCCACGGAGAATACGGTCCACTGGTCGACAGACGGTCTCGAGCACACGATTCGCGTCGCCGCGCTATCGAGCGACGCACGCATCGCCGACCTGGAACGCTCCATCCGCGTAGCCGACGGCGTCATCGCGGTGGTGAACGCCGCCGTATGCGGCACCGCGCGGCTAGAAACCATGTTGCGCGTCGCCGACGATCACCAGGTCGCCCGCTTGTGCCTGGTCAACGGGCTCGATCAACCCACTGCCGACTTCGATCGCTGTGTTCGCACGATCGCCGAGACTCGCGGGGCAGCGCCGTTGGTACTGCAGATACCCATCGGCAGCGGCGCCGACTTCGGCGACATCGTCGACCTGGTCCCGGCACTCGACTCCGAGGCGACCGACCCCTCCGGAAGCCAGGGGAAAGCCGCCGAGTGGTGGTACCGCAAACTACTCGAGACCCTGGCTGAACAGGACCCCGCGGATTCGAACCCCCTCACCCTCCGGGACCTGCACAACCGCATCCGCCGCCTTACCCGCAATGGTGACATCGTCCCCATTCTGTGCGGCGCACCCCTCGCGAGCGACGACATCGCCTCACTCCTGGACGCCATCGTCCGCTATTTGCCGTCCCCCATGTACGTCTGCCAGCCAGAACACGCTCTCGACTGGCCAGGCTAGCGAGTCCCGTTCTCCCGCTGGGCTTTGCGCTTGGCCCGCGCCATCTGCAACAGATAGACCGGGGTCGGTGGCACCCATCCGAGCTGTACCGCCTGCCCGAGATCATCCCGGTTGGCCCAGTGCTCGATCACCTTGCCATCCGCGATCCGCAACCAATGCGACTGTGTGGCTGCGAAAGTCTTACCGGTCGGTGGGAACACCTGGTCCACCTGACCGTCCTCGCCGTAGGCCACGAACGGCCCGACGTGCCGCCCGCGCATAGTGGTGTGCAATGCCACCAGATCGCCTTCTACCGCCGCGGCTTCGATGGTGTGGTGCAGCTCGGCGTACGCGGCGCGCAGCCAGAGCGCCGTGGCGTAGAACGCGGCGGGTCCGCGTCCCCGGGCGGCGGGGGGCTCGGCCCGGGCTTCCCGGTTGGTCGCCGCAGGGTGGACTATCGCGTCGAAATCGGCGCGCTCACCGTCGGCGATGAGTTGCACCGAGCGGATGGCCAGGCCGCGCGCGGTATCGGCTGCTGTCAGGGGAATACGGTCCATGGGGACCTCGCAATCGAAGTGGTGCGAACTTGTCTCCCATTGTGTATCGAGCGCGAGGGGCTTCGGGTTCAAACCCGCGGGCTCCCTTTCGCTGTGCGCGGTGATCTTGCCGATTATGTGGGGATGACAATGGACCCGCAGTAGTTGCCGACGGCGCAACTGAGGGCAGCGATCGCGGATTCCACCAGGGTGGAGGAGCCGGAACCCAATGAGCTGCTGCCCGCCTCCGGGGCTTCCGCAGCGGCGGGACCGGCGGCGGTGACCAGTCCGGCGGTAATGGCGAGGGCTGCGGTTCCGGTGCGCAATGCGCGGGTGGTGAGAGTCATAGCGGAATCGTACGGTCGATCTGCGGGGACCGAACGCCCTCGAATCCTGGGGCACATGAGTCAGGAAATGCCGAGGAAGAAGGTGCGGATGTCGTCCGCCAGCAGGTCCGTCTCCTCCATCGCGGGGAAGTGGCCACCCTCGGTGAACTCGCTCCAGTGGCCGATCGCTTTCCCTGGGTCCATCGTGCGGCGGATGAGCGGGTGCGTGTCGAACACTGCCCAGCCGGACGGGACGCTGGAGGCCATGATCAAGTCGAGTTCGGAGTGCTCGCCCTCGTAGTAGAACTGCGCGCTCGACGCCACTGCGAGTGAACCAGTACAGGCTGATGTTCGTCAGGAGCTGGTCGCGGTCGACCGACTCGTCCGGCGTCCGATAGTCGCCGTCGACCCTGGTCTTGAACTTCTCGGCGATCCACGCGAGCTGACCGACCGGCGAGTCGGTGAGCGCCGCGCCGATCGTGTCGGGACGGTGGTTCTGCATCAAGAGATACCCGTGATCGGCCGCATCCTCGGTGCGCACTGCCTCGAGCTCGGCGATCTCGACTTCGGACAGACCTTCGGGGTAGGGGAACTTGTCCCCGACCAACCCGAGCAATCGGGGATCGCAGCCGATGTGCGTGCCGATGACGCGCTCCGGGTATAGCGCCGCGAGTCGCAGGGTCGTGCCCGAACCGATGTCGGTGCCGTGGGCCGCGAACCTCTCGTAGCCCAGACGCGTCATGATCTCGGCGTAGGCCTCCGTCGTCCGCGCCAGCTCCCAGCCGGTTCCTGACAGCGGAGTGGAGAAGCCGAAGCCGGGCAGCGACGGGATGACCACGTGGAACTCGTCGGTCAGTAGCGGGAGGAGTCGCTGGTACTCGACGAACGAGCCCGGCCAGCCGTGGTTCAGGATCAGCGGGGTCGCCTGCGGATTCGCCGATCGCGCGTGGACGACGTGGAACTTCTGGCCGTCCACGACCGTCGTGAACTGTTCGTACTCGTTGAGTTTCGCCTCCTGCGCACGCCAGTCGAACCCGTCGCGCCAGTACTCGGCGAGCTCCTTCAGGTACACCAGCGGGATGCCCCGGCTGAAGTCGGTGCGCTCGTCTCGGCCCGGCACGGGGAGCGGCCAGCGCGTGTGTGCCAGCCGGTCGCGAAGGTCGTCGACGTCGGTCTGCGGGATGTCGATGCGGAACGGGGTGAGTGCGGTGTTCTCGTTCATGACACCCACGATCGCGGGTAATGCGGCAGGCTAGCTTCCGCAATTGCTGAAATGATCGAAAACATGTTGGAGACCTCGGCCCGCCTGCTCGAACTGCTGTCGTTGCTCCAGCTCAAGCGCGACTGGACGAGCTCCGAGCTCTCGAGTCGCCTCGGTGTGAGCACGAGGACTGTGCGCGCCGACATCGGCAAGCTGCGCTCGCTCGGCTATCCAGTGGACGCGCGCCCCGGCGTCGCGGGCGGGTACCGGCTGGCCGCCGGGACAGCGATGCCCCCACTGCTGCTCGACGATGACGAGGCTGTCGCCGTCGCTGTCGGACTGGGTGCGGTCGCAACCCAAGGGCTCGGAGTCGAAGAGACATCGCTCACCGCGCTCGCGAAGCTGGAGCAAGTGCTGCCCGCGCGCCTGCGTCGGCGGGTCGAGGCGGTACGCGAGGCGACGAGCGTTGTCCCATCGACTCAGCCGCCGCTCGATCTCTCGGTTCTCGGCGCAGTCGCCGCCGCGATCCGCGGCCACGAACGGCTCCGGTTCGGATACACGAAGCCCGGACATAGCGAAGAGGCCCGCCACGCTGAACCACAACGGCTGGTGAGCTGGGGGCCGCTGTGGTACCTGCTCGCATGGGATCTCGACCGTGACGACTGGCGGATCTTTCGTGTCGACCGCATGGTTTCGCGCGTACCGACGGGTGCGCGGTTCCAGCCGCGCGTGATCCCGGCGGACGATGCCGTCGACTACGTCGTCAGACGCGTCAGCAAGGCAACCTGGCAGTACCGCGCCCGAATACTCGTACACGCTCCCGCCGCCGAGGTCGCCGCGAAGATCCCAATCCCGGTCGATATCGAGGTGGTCGACGAGTCCACCTGCCGAGTCGAGCTGGGTTCCGACGACCCGGACCGGCTAGCGCTGTGGATCACACAGCTCGACGTCGACATCGAGGTGATCGACGGAGACGAGCTGGCGGTGGCATTCGATCGCCTCGCGACGAGGCTCCGCCGCGCGGCGGGACGGACATGGGGCCGGTCCGAAGACAGTCTCGCGGGCGACAACGAAGAGGTCGGGCTCAGCCGGGGTCAGCGTCAGCGCGGGCACTAGTGCTCGCAGTCGGTGTGCATCGGCGGACTGTAGATCGTGGTGCTGCAGGCAAGACAGGTGTGGGTCCGATGGTGTCCGCCGATCCGGACGCATGGCAGGACGCTGACTATCGACCGACCCGTCCCGAGGCGGTGTCCATTGGGACAGAAGCGCGGAGCGGGCTCCGTCCAACGCCCATTGCGTAGGTAGAGCCTGATCGAATCGCACATACGTTCGATTATCCACGCTCGACGCCGGGCAGGCACACCCCGATGAGCAAAATCTGGTCGGCTGGGTCAGACACACGGCCAGGCCATATTCAGAACGTCCGGTTGCCCGCCGGAGCTGCATACGTCCAACGCATACCCGGTCAAGGGGCAGCTGACGAGCCGATGTGGGCGCAGAGGGGATCGAACCCCCGACCGCTGGTGTGTAAAACCAGAACGATGGCCCCGAGTCGGAATCGGGTTACACCAGCAAGGATGCGATCGAGAATCGCCGCAGGCCAGGCAATATTGCTGGTTTTGCGTAGTGACATTTGAGACTCAAGAAGACACGGAAATACATCTGTCTGCCCCACGATTTGCCCCATGTTGACCCACGGGCTGCCCCACGTAGAGTTGGTCCAACAACATGATCTGGGACGCCGAGCGCCAGCACCGAAGTGGCGGGGACAGGAGAGCGCGATGGGTTGGGCAGAGAAGTTGCCGAGCGGGCGGTATCGCGGTCTCTATCGTGACGCGGCCGGTGCGAAGCGAAGCGCCGGCATCTACACGAGCAAGGACATCGCGAAGCGCAAGGCCACCGCGAAGGAAGACGCCGAGCGCGAGAACCCAACGAAGGTCGCGCCTGCAATGACGTGGGGGGAGTGGCTTCCGAAGTGGACCGCGGTTCGGACGGTTGAGGAAGGAACCCAACTGATAGACACGCAGCGGATTCGGAAGCACCTCACTCCGCATTGGGGCCCGAAGCTCTTAAAGGACATCGACCAACAGGACGTTCAGGAATGGGTCGCTGACCTCCGAGGGCGGATGGCACCCACAAGCGTGGCGAAGTGCTACCACTTGTTGAGTTCGTCGATGAAGGCGGCGCGAAAGGCCAAGCTGATCGATGAAACCCCATGTCAGGACATCGACCTCCCGAAACCAGGGCCGTCTCCGGAGCGGTTCCTCGAGGACGAGGAGTTTATGGCGCTGCGGAAGCCATTGGACGATGCGGACCAATTGATCGTCGATGTCCTGCTGGGCGCAGGATTGCGGATGGGCGAAGCGCAGGGCCTCCACAAGGAGCACATCGATTTGAAGCGGAAAACGGTGTCGGTTGAGTGGGCCTGGGACAAGGCGGCGAAACGACTGAAGCCGCCGAAGGATGCCGAGAAGCGAGTGATTCCTATCGGGGAGACTCTCACCCGACTGCTCACGGAGGCGATCAAGAGAGATGGCCCGGGGAAGCCCGCGCCAGTGCCCTACGTCGCAGGACGTGCGGTGCGCACCGGTCTGTTGCTCGCGCACGTCGACGGGCGACCCTTTGACGCCGACAACTTTTCGAAGCGGTTCCAAGCGGCGGTTCGCGTTGCTCGAGTCGGAGAACGAGAGGAGCGACTGGGAAAGGTTCGGCCTCACGATCTTCGGCACACATACGCGGGTCGGCTTGTGCGTGCGGGTGTCCCGATCCAGCAGGTGCAGCACTTGCTGGGCCACGCATCGCTTCGTACCACCCAGCGATACGCGAGCCTGGCAGACAGTCAATGGGAGAGCGTCCGCGACGTTCTGGGCTGACAGCGCGCCCGTCGATCGGCTTCACCTCCGGTCGAATCCAGTCACAATCGACTGGTGACTGGATTCGTGCTGACGCCCGAGCGTCGAGATGAGCTAGCTGACCTACTCGAAGACGACAAGCACTTTCGCACAAGCTATCCCGCCGTTGCCGACTACCTGGATACGGCGCCCATGCTCAAAGGCACCGATGATGCCGCCGCCGACCAAGCTTTCGATCTTCGGATGCTCCACTTCATGGCGGGTGGCGAGAGCCGTAATCCACTGTGGGACATCGTTGGTCCGTTGGCACGCGTCGATGCTGAAACCGCCCGGCGGGTTATCCACGGCTCATCGAGACTCGCATACGCCCAGACTGTGCTCCAGGAAGCTTTCGCCTACGCCGTGCCATCGCCGGAGACAGTCAGCTGGGTTGTCGACCGAGTGGAAAGCCGCGGAGTGGTCGAGATCGGTGCGGGCCGCGGCTACTGGGCGAACCAGCTCCGAGCCGGAGGACTGGACGTTCTTGCATTCGATTCGCAACCTCCTGACCGACATGACAATCCGTCGTTCAGTAGGCAGCCCGAGGCTTCAGCGGTCTGGGGGCACGTCGGCGATCTCGATGAGCTCGCGGCAGCAGACGCGGCGGGTGCGCTCAAGAACCGCGTGCTGTTTTTGTGCTGGCCACCGGGATGGGACGACGCAATGTCACTCGATGCGTTGCTCGCCTACGAGCGCGCTGACGGCGATCGTGTGATCTACATCGGCGAACCGAGGGGTGGTCGAACCGGCTCGGAAGACTTTTTCGACAGGCTGTCATCTACCTGGGAATTGGTGGACGAAGACCCGCACTTCGTCACTTGGTGGAACTTGTCTGACCAGGCGCAATGTTGGTCGCGGCGGAAATGAAGTCGAACCGGCGAGTCGCATCGAAACAGTTGTGTGTATACCTAATACCCCCTACAAAGGGTTAGACAGTCCAGAGGCGACTACAAGGGGATGACATGGCTGAACCGGCATATGTGAAGATCGCGGGCGACTTGGCGCGCCAAATTCGAAACGGGGAGATTCCGCCCGGATCTCAGCTCCCGAGTCTCGACGACCTGGCGGAGATCAACGGTGTCTCGCGGATCGTTGCTCGGCAGGTATTCGAACTCCTGGTGAGTCAGGGTCTCGTTCGCACGGTGCGTCGGAAGGGGGCATTCGTTGTCGACAAGCCGAATCTGATTCGGGTGTCGCCGGAGCGCCAATACGAGGATCCTGAGGTGACCTTCCGGAACGAGGCCGTGGAGGAGGTCGAGGTGGCGCGGGATACCGAGACCCTCGCGGCCGATGTTCCGCTCTCGGAGGAGCTCGGTGTCGAAGTCGGCTCTGACGTTGTGCACGTGACCACTCGGGCAAGTATCGGTGGCCGCCCAGTGTCGATCTCGGAGTCATACCAGCCTGCGGGCGTTGAAGGCACGGAGTCGGCGGCGTTTTTGGAGGAGACTCTTTCGGACGTCGTGCCCCGACCGGATCATGCCGAGTGGCTCCAGCTGTCGCCGGCGGATGTCGTCAAGTCGGTATATCAGCGGTTCCTGGGGCCGTCGGATGACGTCGTGATGGTGTCCACGATCTCGTACCCAAGGGACCGCTATTCGGCGATGCGATTCCGCATGGCTCTCGGTAATTCCGCAGTCGAGTAGCAGCTTCTAACTCTCCGTAAAGGGGTCTGGCCTTGCTGGTCAGGCCCCTTTTCGCTGTCAATTTGAGAATAGGTATACCTAGACTCTTGTGCGCGCTCCTATCTAGGTCTACCGTCTTAGGTATACCTAGTGACACAACGTCAAAGGAGTGACATTCATGACCAGACGGAACAACGGCACCAGCGCCGATCGTGGGCTGATCAGTCTTCGAGATGCGGCAGAACTGGCGGGAGGCGTGCATCCCAGAACGGTCCGCAGGTGGGTTGAGAGCGGGCTCCTCGAGGGATTTCGAACCGGACCGCGGCTGATCAAGGTCGAGCGGAGTCAGGTTCTGGCTTTGGTTCGCCCCTTGCACGTGGAGGGGGTCGCCTGATGCGCGCAAAGACGTTCATGACCGCCGTCGCGCTGCTGTCGGTCGGGTGCATGGTGCTGATCGCGCCGGATGTCCTGGGGTTCGTCCTGATGGTCGTCGGTGCTGTGTGGCTGTGGCGTTCGTCGAAGCGGGCGGGGGTGCGGCGATGAGCATCGACGAACCGTTTTTCGATCCCGAGGACCTGCTCGACGAGTTGGACTCGATCATCCGCGAGCAGTCGATGTTGGAAGCCCGTACGACGGCGCTGCGAGCCCGCTACGCGGCACTGGAGCCCTTCGCGGACCGCTACAACGAGCCGAGCGGTAACCCGTTCATCGTGAAGGAGCACGGCTGCATCAATGTGGAGTACGCAGCGAAGTACCTCGACGACGCATCGCAGCATATGCAGCTCACCACGAAACACGGCCTGAAACCTGCTCGCAGGCTCGCGGAGAAGGTACGCGAGTACCCAGCTCCGGAGCGCGAGCAGGTCGGCCCCGGGACAGGCAACGCGTTTGCCGATGCGATCGCCCGCAGCACTGAGCGGGACGGCGTCGAGCGATGAGCGGCGGAGTGTTCCGGGCGGCTCATGAGGACCGCAACCAGGTCGGACGCAGCGCGCTCGGGTCAATGTCTCGGCCGGAGTTCGCAGGAATCGGCGCGGTCTACGCCCCGGTGAACCACCTGCCGCCTGCTCTGCGTCTGATCGTGCTGACCGTCTGTGTCCTGATCGGGATGGTCGGCTGCTCGGTCGCCTGGATTGACCAGCAGTCCTATGTCGAGTCCCCGAATATCTGCCGGGCACACGAGGTAGAGCGCACCGATTGCGTGCACGTGCAGCGTGTTCTGCCCACTCAGGTGACGCGATGAGCGAGGGAATCCCGACCTACGAATGGCGAACCGCCCCAGGGCATTTGCGGACCCGTCGCCAGTTGGCTGCTGAGGGTTTGCGCCCCAATGGCCAAGACATCGCGGGGCGGATCACCCGCTCGCGCGGCAGCCGTAAAGAACCGCTGGTGGCGCACCTTTTCGACGTGGAGAAGGCCGCGCCGAAGCGTCGGCCGAGTGAGGCGCAGCGAGCGGCGCTGGCCAAGGCCACCCGCGAGCACCAGCTGCGGGCCGCGGAACGCCGAGGTGTGGCCCGGGCCGAGTTCGACGAGCCGACCGGAGATCCCGGACCGGCCTGGACCACCAACGAGCCAATCAACGCGTTCACCGCGGCGCCGATAAACGCGTTCGCAGCCGTGATCGAGCGCAATCGAGAAGAAGGGATGGAGAGGTGAACCTGACCTCGCGCGAGATGGTGCTGCTGACGGTGCTGTCCGACATGTACGGCGCCCCACTGGATTTAGTGGCGCAGATGCTGGGCGTGAGCGAGTCCCGCGCGTACCGCATCGTCCGGAAGCTGCGCAAGGCCCGGATGGTGTCGGAGCTGGGGATGCGCCCGGTTCCGGGCCCGTCGTGGATCACCCCGACCAGGTCGACCGCTGACGCGCTGCTCGGCCGCTCGACGAAGTACTGGATGCCCAGCCCGAAGATGGCCGCGCACACCCGCACGGTCCTCGAAGTACGGCTCGCGCTGGTCGGCATGGACCTGGAGCGCTGGATTTCCGAGCGTCAGCTGCGGTCGGAGATTCCGATGGCGATGCCGGGTGAAACCCGCCCGCACATCCACGACGGCCGATACATCAACGCCAACGGCGAGCTGATCGCGGTCGAGGTCGAGCTGACCGCGAAGAACCTGCGCGCAGCGAAGTCCGCGATTGCCCAGGCAGTTCAGTCGGCACGAGCGGCCGAGTGCGCCGGGCTCACCTACTACTACCGCGGTGCTGGCGTGAAGTCGGTCATCACCAAGGCCGCCAAGGAACTGCGCGACGCGGGCCACTTCGAGAACGCCGGTCTGCGGATGCGGCTGGCCGACGTCGACGCCGAGCTGCTCAACAAGACCAAGCCTGTCGCGTCCGATCTGCGACCCGGTCTCCGGGTGATCGCGGGCGGCGCCGCTGATCACGAAATCCCCCAGGTCACAGACCCGAACGAGCATGGAGAGGCGGTGTCGTCATGACCTGCACCCCACTGATTACCCCAGCCGATTGCGCACCGTACGCGCCGACGCCGGTGCTGTCGGCTCAGCCGACCCCGACCGGATCCCCCGAGATTCACATCGATCCGAAGATGCCGCCGATCGGCCTGGACAACGACCCGATCGGGTGGATTCCCAACCTGTCCGAGATCTCGCTCGATGGCGTCGCCGATGGTGCGCTGCTGCTCGCGGCTGTCGTGGTCGCGATTCTGATCATGACGATCATGATCCTGGTCCCGGCGACCGCGCTGGGATGGAAGCCCATCCGCCTGCGGAACTGGCTGATCGGGTCGCTGCTGGCGATGCCGGGTGCGACCGCGTTGTGGGCTTGGGATGTGCTGGCGCCGGGCACGATGGCTACCGAAGCCAGCCGTCAGTTCATGGATGGGCAGTACACGGCCGGGATGCTCGGCATGGCCGTGGTCCTGGTCCCCGCGGCCTGGTTCGTCGCGACCGTCGCTCACGCCAACCGGCGTGTACAGCTGGCCACGGTCGGGTTGCAGTCGCCGGCGCGGACCGAGCGCGCTTTGTGGGCCCAGGCCCAGCGCGAGCAGCGGGCCGCGGCTCGCCTGTCGCGTCGCCGTCTGCCGTTCACGTCGGGCTACTGGTCCCCGCAGTTGGTGATCGGTCGGTTGGCGTCGGAGCAGACCCAGGCCCCGACCAAGTCCATGTTCCGGATGCTGTTGGGCCGCGCCGAGACTCGGCTGATCCTGCCGTGGATCGCGCTGGCCGAGCACGTCACCACGGTGGCGTCGTCCGGATCGGGTAAGACCACGCTGCTCAAGCGCACCGCGGTGTCGTGGTTCGTGACCGGGTGGACTCGTCACCGGCAGTGGTGGCGTGCCGACCGGCCCGGCCGCCCGCAGGTGATCATCGTCGACTGCAACGGTGGCCCCGAGTCGCGCAAGCTCGCCGAGAGCTTGGCCCGGTGGTTCATGGCGTTGGGTGTGCCCGCCGAGCGGATCGGCCGTTTCCCCGAGATCAAGTTGAACGTGTGGGGCACCAAAAACGTCGATGACCTGCGTTCGATCCTGTCGTCGATGGTGTCGGGCGGCAGCACGCCGACGACCGACACCGAGAAATATTTCTACGAGCTGCGCGAGACGTTGATCCACCTGATCGTCGATGCACCGGCGAAGGTCGAACTCGTCGACGGTGTGCCGACCGCGATCGGGTCGAACCCGCCACGCGATTGGGTCGAGTTCCTGCGCAGGTTCGACGAGCGGGTGCTGGCCCAGCTGTGGGGCGGGATTTACGACCCGAAGGTGCTGTGGGCTGGTGTGCCCGGGGTGGACCGCGAGATCGCGTCCACGATCGAGGGCAAGCAGCCGGTGATGTCTTCGGCGCGAGGCGAATTCGGCAACCTCTATCGCTCGCTCGGTGACGCGTTCGACGGTGACAAGGAGTTGACCGACTACGACCTGCTCTACATCACCTTGGAAGGCGTCAAGACGCCCGACCGTGCTCGTGCGCAGTTCGGCGCGATCGGGTCGATGCTCGAACAGCTCGCCGACAAGAAGCACGGCCGCAGCATCTTGATGGTCGTCGACGAGTTCTCTGCCGTCAGTGACGGAAAGACCCGCGCCGTGAAATGGGTCGAAAGGTTGCGCAAGGCCGGGATCGGGTCGTGGTGGATCGCGCAGTCCTGGCAGGGCTTGGGCCACGACGAGGACTCGCGCATGGGTCTGGTGTCGGCGGCGTCGGGTGGTTCGCTGCTGGGCCGTACGACCAACCCCGAGCAGATCTCCAACATTTACGGATCGCGCAAGAAGTTCGACCTGTCTCGCAAGCTCATCGGCGGTTCCTCGCTCGGTGACGAGGGCAACGTGCAGGCCGCTGATGAGCACCTGGCCCCGCCGAACAAGTTGCGCTCGATGGAGAAGGGCGACGTGGTCCACGTCGCAAACGGTCGCGCCGCTTGGGGTCGGGTGTCGGTGCTCAACGACACCGACCTGCCCCGTGTGCGCCCGCTGCCGGGCATGGCCGCCTCGCTGGCCCCGGCGCCCACCGAAGATCCCGACGCCGCTGTGGCGCCGGTGATCCCCATTACCAAGCGCCGCCTGGCCTGAAACCCGCTACACGGCAAGGAGATTCATCATGACTACCCCGAACCCGCTACCCGATCCGGACGAGCACGGCGAAGACTTGCTCGGCGGCGGCGGACTCACCCCCGCCCAGCAGGCGAACCTCGCCGATCTCGATGCCGACATGGACGGCACCGCAGCCGCGCAGCTGGCAGCGCAGTTGGTGCCGGTCAAGCAGGACGGCGGCCAGTTCGGTCGTGTCGCCAAGCCGCACGTCGACCGGGTCACCAAAGCCCGTGACTGGGCCCGGATCTGGGGTCCGGCCGTCGCCGGAACCGCGGTCGCTGGCACGGCGGTGGCAGTTCTGCCACTGCCCGGCCCGCTGTCGCTGTACGTGCTGGCTGTCGGCGCTTTCGGGTGGTGGCACTGCGCAGGCCGCCCCGGCGTCATCGAGTCGATCCAGATGTTCGGCTACGCCCTCGCCGATACCGGCAGCTGGATCCGCCGGCATGTCGAGGCGCTGGCGCACCGTCGCGCGCGCTACGAGACCCGCCGCACCACCAACAACCCCAAGGAGAACTGATGCCCGACAACAACATACAGCGCACATGCCGCCGCCAGTGCCCGCTCGATGAGTGCTACTGCGCCGAACCGACCTACCGCGACGCCAACTCCGTCTGCGCCAGCTGTGGCGGACATGACGGCGACTGCTACTGCGACGAGTTCTAACCCATCCACAAGAAGGAGATTCACAAATGTTCAATTTCACTGGCAGCCACACCGATACCGGCTCTGGATCGGCCACCGAGGACGAGATCGTGCGCGACACCAGTCGGGCACTGGGCCAGATCATGACCGCGGCCCGGTCCTGGATCCACACCCATCGCGGCCGTCGCGGCGCCGACGGCGTGCCGAAGCTTTCGCGTAAGGAGCGCCGGGATCTGGCCGAGTCGATCCGCGTGCAGGTCGGCGAGCAGAAGATCGCCGCGGCTTGGTACACCAAGCGGGTCAACGACTTTCACGCCGAAGTCGTGGCTTCGAACCTTCGTCGCGAGGAGCCCGGTTTTAGCGCGGTCGACGCCAAGATCGACCAGGCGCGTCTGGCCGGTATCCGGTACTCGATCGAGTCGACCCTGCACGAGACGCAGGCGCTGCCGCTAGAGCGTCGCGGGCAGGTCGCGATGGCGTTGGTCGAGGCTGAACGCAACCCGGACCGCCCCTACGGTGCGGTCTTCAAGCCGATGGACCGCGATCAGGAGCGGGTCGCGCGGTCGGTAGCGGTGCGGTCAGAAACCTGGGTCGCCGGGCGCCGCGAGGACAACGTCCGCCTGGTCGCCGAGCAGCGAGCCCTGGCCACCAAGCGTGCCGAGGAACGCCGCGAGGCCCGTCCGGCCCGCGACTACGAGGAGCTCACCTGGGCTCAGCGTGACGCGGTGCAGCTGATGCGTGCCACGCACCTGGGTGTCGATCGCAGCGGCAAGCAGATCCCCGCTGACCGTGTCGAGGCCGAGCAGGAGCGGTCCAAGGCCAAGGCCCGCGACTGGGGGCTGACCAAGAAAGAAATCGGCGAAGAGCTCGCCTACATGGCCGAAAACACCTGTTACGTGGCCGAATACGGCGACGATAAGAACTCGGTCCGGTCCTACTACCCGTTCCGGGATCAGGCGACGGCCGATACGAGACGGAATATGTCTGCCGATCCGCTGCTCAGTGGGGCCAACGTGTTCGCCGGCGTTCAGGCTCGTCCCGATGGTCTCGAAGCGTCCGATCCCGAGGTGCGCCGCACCTTCGGCGTCGAGCGTGCCGATGCCATCGCGACGGTGTCCCGCTGGGAGCGGGATCCCGAGCCCGAGGTCTCCGATCGTGGCGAGCCGTTCGAGGTGGCGGTGGCCCGGATCGAACCCGGTACCGGGCGGGTGCTGCACAGCGAGGTGTCCACGCTGGGCAGTGAGCAGGCCGCGATGGACCACGCGCACCGCGGCGTCACCGATGCGGGGCCCGAGGTCGCACGTATGCGGGTCGAGATCACCGATCCCGCGCGTCCGGAGACTCCGCGCTACCAGGACTACAACCTGCCGAGGACGCTGGCGGACAGTCTGTCTGATCTGCGGGTCGCTTCTCGTGAGCGGCTGCTCCACAAGGCCGATCGCGATCAGGCCGGCATGTCCGAGGAGTACCAGAGCTTGGACCAGCGTCACCGGTTGTCGATCGAGCACAACGCCGAGCTGACCGACCGCAACGGGGACCTGACGCGGCAGTTGGCGACGCTGCTCGCCGAGCGGGACCAGGCCCTCGCTGACCGGGACAAGTTCCGTGGTGAGCGCGACGAGGCGGTGCAGAAGGTGGTGTCGATGACCCCGCCCGAGAAGCGGTTCGGTAGCCCGGAGCGTCAGGCCGTGCAGGCTCGCGCGACAGCGACGAAGTCCATGCAGGAGCGTGCGGGGGCACCGGTGAATGCGTTCTCCAACGCCAATGCCTCGGTGAACGCGTTCGCCGCCGAGACCGAGCGCGAGGGGATGGAGCGATGAGTGTCGACGACTTGGACGACCCGTTCATCGCCCGCTACGCCGACCGAGTCGACGACGAGAACGAGGTGCTGTGGCGAGCCGACTTCGCCCGACTCACCGCAGACCCGAGGCTGCCGGAGTTGCAGGCAGCCGAGATCCGCGCCCGATGGGCCACCGATGCCGAAGTCGGGCCCCGGTGGCAGGAGCTCGACGAGATCTACAGCGCGTGGACCTTCGCGCCGGAAGCGATGCACCGCGCGCACGAGGTGACCATGCCGGGCGGATTGCGGCCGCCCGACATGGACAGCACCCGTTGGTCCTCTCACATGCAGGCACGCGAGCTGGCCGCCGAGGGCTACTGGCCCGGCTTTGAACCCACCTATTCGACAGACAGTTTCGAAAGGCACGAACCGATGAACGACATTACCCGCGCCGCTCACGTCCTCGATTCCGAGACCGAGACCGACATCGAGCGCCAGATGCGCACTGACTACGAACGCGCCGCGCAGCTCTACCGCGGTGACCCGGAGGAGTACGACCCCGCCGATCATCTCGACGCCGAGGAGTACACGGCGACGTGGACGAACCACACCGACCACCGGTTCGGCGACGAATGGGTCGCCATCAGCGAGGCCGAGAAGCTGTGGCGCACCGATCCCGACACCGCGGCGGCCCAGCTGGCCGACACCAGCACCACGCCGTTGCAGCGACGCACCCTCGATCAGGCTCGCGACATATCGCGCGGCATCTACGCCCGCGATGTCGACGAGGTCATCGACCGCGTGACCGACACCGCCGACAGCAGCTCCCCGCTCCCCGAACTCCCGCCGACCACGAACCCGCTGACTCACTTCGAGGCAGGGCTACCGAGCTGGGACGCCGCCCGCAACGATCCAGCACGCCCGGTACCGGTCTTCGCGGCCAGCGTCGCCGACCGCACCGGCGCGGTGAACGCGTTCAGCAACGCCCGCGCTTCGGTGAACGCGTTCGCACTCGACGCCGAGCGAGACGGGATCGAGCGGTGAGCGCGGCAGCGGTCGAGTCGACGATGCCGGCGACCGCGGTCGCCGAGCACGGCCAGGCCGTGACGCTGGCCAAGGTGATCCCGCTGCACCGCACGACGCAGGCCGAGATCGCCACCGACCAGACCGATCCGGCGGCCCGCATCGAGGCCTTGGAAGCACTGGTCGCCGATCTGCAAGACCGTAACCGCGAGCTTGCCAGCGACCTGGACGACGCCCTGGATCAGCTGTCCGGGCATGCCCTGCACGACCACCAGGAACGCCTGGTGCACATGCCTGTCAACGCGTTCAGCGCGATCGAGTGGGAAGGACACGACCGATGAGCACCATCCGTCCAGCCGCTGTACAGCCCGTCAAGCGACCGTCTACCGGTGGGATCGATTGGGCCGAGGGCACCGCGTTGGCGATGACCGTCGTGATCGCGTTGGGCGCGTTCGCGTGGTCTTTCGCGGCGCTGGCGGATCTGGCTGTCATGGCCGGGATCGACAGTCGTCTAGCGTGGATCGGCCCGATTTTCGTCGATGGCGCCATCGTCCAGTCCGCTGTGGCGTTGGTTTCGCTCCAGCGCCGGGCGCAGCAGGGCATCACGATCCCGATCGGGACGAAGGTGTTCTTCTGGGCGGAGCTGTTCGCCGCCGAGCTGATCTCGGTGGTCGGAAATGGGTTCCACGCTGCGGAATCCGATCAGCTGAAGATCCCCGCGATCGTTGCTGCGGTAGTGGCTGGCGCGGCCCCGCTGGCGGGTCTGGCCGCCACGCACGGCCTGACGGCGCTGATCGAGGTTCCCCGGACTCCGCCGAGCCCGGTAGACAGCCCCCGGACCGGACTAGACGGTGACTCGACACCGGTAGACGCCGAGTGGACAGCACTGGACAGTGACCGGACAGCACTGGACAGCGGGTCGACGACCGCGCTGGCCGCACTGGACAGCGCCCCGGTGTTGGACCCGCTCGCCGCGCGTGATGCCGAGATCCGGCGCCGCCATGCTGCGGGCGAGTCGTACCGCGAGATCGCTGACGCGGTCGGTCTGTCCAAGGCCCGGGTCGGTCAGATCCTGGCGTCTACCGAGCCGGTGGATACCGGAGCGGAGGTGTTCACGCTCATTCGCTGACCGGTTACTGCGGGGCGGGTGTCGAGCCTGCCCCGCCCTACTTCTCGCCTCAACCAACATACGAACGAAGGAACGAACATCATGACGAACGCACTGACCGACCTGGACCAGATCAACGCCGAGCTGATGGGCCAGGGCGCGACCAATCCATTCGGCAAGGACGTGAAGGTCGGCGACGGAGTTTCCGGCGAGATCGTCGCCGTGGTCCGTCGCCACCGCCACAACAGCCAGGGAATGCCGCTGTACTGGATCAACCGCAAACCGCAGGTGTCGACCGGTGGTGATCCGGTGATCGACTCGCAGCTGATCATCGAGATCGACGCCGCGGCTCGCGTCGACGAGCAGGACGAGGGTTTGCGCGCGGTCACGATGGACCGCGATGTACAGCGCGCCATCTCGGCCGGGGTGCGCCGGGCCCGCGCCGGCGGCGTCGCACTCGGTGGCCGGATCGAGGGTCTGCTCTACGTCGGCCCGCTCGCGAACAGCAGCTACGGCCGCGTCTACGACATCGGCAGCTACACCCCGCCCGCCGCGTAACCGCACCCCTCCTCGAGGAGCCTCCGACCTACGGGTCGGGGGCCTTTTCGTGCCCTCAGCCGTTCGGCAGTCGTGGAACTGCCCATCGGCCAGCTGCTCCCCCAACTGTTCCCCTGGCCCTTCCTCCGAAGGCCAAATGAGTTCGGATGCCGGAGCGGTCAAGGGTGGCCGCAGGCCATCGGCGCAGCCGACGCGCAGCGCCCTTGAGGGGTTCGGGAGCCGGACTCACGCTGAATGCCGAGGAAGGGCGGTCCCCGTCGTGTTTCGGCTCTCGGCTGGTTCGTGGCCGGGTTTTTGGTGCTGCCGCACTCGCTGCGCTCGATTGCCACGGAGATTCGATCTTGGTGCAGGTCAGCGGTGCGAAAAAGTAGCCAAAACCTCAGCAAACGTCGAGACAATAAGTGTCAGGAGTTGTGGCTAGTTTTTGGCGGTACGCTACTGACCTCGCAAGGCTCTGACCTGCGCTTACGCGCATATATTTTTGCTCCATCCCCCCCACCCCCTTCCACATCTCACTTCCACTACGTGAAACGAAAGTGAGATGTGGAAGGGGGTGGGGGGGATAAATCAAAAATATAGAAGAGAAAAAAAGAAAGAGAAAAGATAAAAGAAAAGAGAAAAAGAAAAAGACAAAAGAAAAAGACATGGGTTGCGTTAGGAGTACAGCGGTGGGTTATGGCGTGGTGCGTTGGGAGTCGGTGACGGTGGTGTCGTGTGCGCGGGGCGTTGGTCTAGTGCCGCGGCTGCTCGTGGTGGCGTGGCCGGTGTAGCGCGTGCACGGTGAGTGCGTGGTGCGCTGGCTCGTGTGACAGCGGGAGCTGTGCGGCGCGGCCTGGCGTCGGGTGGCGGGTATCGCGACCGAAGGTCGCGCGGTCCATCGCGGTGGCGTGGTGTCTGTCCCTCGCGGCGCGGCCTGCTCGATGGCTATCACGACGACAACGAGCATCAAGGGCGCCTGCGGCGTCGCTACGCGATGGCTGCGCCACCCTTGACGCGCGCCGCCGTCGTGATCGAGTCGCCATCAGGCCACACCGAGAGGGACAGACACCACACAGGCCGAGCAGCGCTCAGGACCGGGGAGATCGCGGCCGAGGCCGCGGAAAGATATCCGCTCGCCGCGGGGGCAGGCCGCCCAAAAGGGTGGGCAAGGCAAGGACCGATAAGCGGTCTACCGCAGCCCACAGGTAGGCGGGCCGATCCCGATCGGGCGAGGTAGCGAGCCCAGCAGCAACTTCACAGCACCAAGCAAGGTTACCGATGAGCGATCTACCGCAGCGCTACCGATCCGGCCCCGCCGACGAACCTGGGCGGCGGACCGGTCCGGCCGCCGTTAGTTCCCGGCGGGGAGGGCTGCCCACGCGAGCAGGACGGACGCGGGCCAGTAGTTCCGACCGAGAAACTGGCTGGGCTTTGGGAACGGTCGCGACTTCGGCTTGTCTCTCGCCAAGTAGCTTGTGATCGTTTTGGCCGGCAGTCCGGTGATGACGGTAGCACCGGCGATGTCGGCCCATACGTCGCCGTCCAACAGCGCGGGAAGCCCGAACAGGGCGCCGCCGGTGAGCGGTTGTCCGGACGCCCAGGACGCGCGCAGCGCTGCGACGCGGTCGGTAGCGGACACGGTCTCGGGTGCGCGGTCGGTGGTCACGGCCGCGACGGTAGCAGTCGCAGGACTGCCGAGAGCGTTGCGCCAAGGCATATCGCACGGCCCGGCCGGGGTCTTCCGGTAGGAAGACATCGGCGGTCGGCGTTCCGCCGGCGGGTGTCCGAGGCCGAGGGCCCACCAGATCAGCCTGGTCGTCTCGGGGTAGGTGCGGCCGCGCCGGTCGGCGCGCAGCTGCTCGCGCATGTCGGCGGGCAGCGTCGCGGCGTAGGCAGCGAGTCGGTGGCGGGTGACCTGGACGACGGGTGGAATGTCGGTGCGGCGGCGGCCGATCCACAGCGAGCCCTTGTGAGTGTCGTACCCGCATCCGCGCCAGGTGGGGCGCAGCATGAGCGCCAGGTCGTCGAGTGACCCGCCGACGTGGGAGTCCCACAGGGCCTCGTCGTAGCCCGCGAGGGCGTCGGCGATCATCCAGCCGCCCGCGGCGGCCAGCGCCAGGCGCTCGTCTTCGGTCAGTGTCGCAGTGGCCACGGTGCGCTCCCCGAATCGTGGGCAGTTCTAGAACTGCCCACAGGCTAGCAGTTCTAGAACTGCCATGGTGGCCGGATGAGATCAGTGCTCGCAATCCGCGTGGAGCGGTGGGCTATAGATGGTCGTGCCGCACGCGCGGCATGTGTGGATGCGGTGATGTCCGCCGATCCGCAAGCAAGCTATCGCGCCGACGAGAACCCGACCGGGGCCGAGGCGGTGCCCGTTCGGGCAGAAGCGAGGCGCGGGTTCAGTCCAGAGCCCGTTGCGTAGGTAGAGGCGCCTGGATTCGCACATACGTTCGATTATTCACGCGGGCGGAGGCGATGCCAATTCGACCCGATGATGCAGGACGCTGTCCGAAGTGAGGGTAGGACAATTTCCGGAATGTCAATTAGAGTTGACGTTCCGGAAATGATCTTGTCCTCTCGGTGGTAGTTCGTCCAGGCCAGGGCACCTAGCCGTTCGGCCGGTCTACCGCAACGCACATACAAATTTGTGTGTAGCCGCGAGCGCCCGCGGCTGCCTACTTTGGCTGCATGGGTATTCGCTCAGTGCGCGCTTCCACCGAACGTGATTCGGCTCCTACGCGCGACGACGTGGTCCGTCGCCGTGCGCGTTGGACGAGTGGTCTGACGGGCTGTCGCAACCGCTTCCGAAGGCTATTTGTCCCAGCCCGGAGCGGGGTAGGACAGCTCTGGACGACGAGCGACGGCTCTGGCTCCTCTTGTCCGAAAAGGAGTCACACCGGCTGTGGGAGTCCCGGTCAAACGCGGATTTTTGGCCCTACGGTCGAAGGTATGGATCACAACGCCGTCGAAGCACCGGCCCTGCCACCTGGCTACTGGACCAGTCAACACCGCTGCGAGGTGCGGTATTTCATACGAAATGGAACGTTTTGGGTGACCGACGGCGTCGACGTCGAGGCTGCGGGACCGAGGGAGATCGAGGTCATTCTCGCCGAAGGAACGACGCTGTCCGACGGGTGGATTGTGTTCCCGACGGAGTCTGGTGGGAAGACCGGCACTCGAAAGATCTGCGGTTGCCGCGCCGCGGAGCTGGACCTCGATCTGTGGTGCGTCGTTGTCGCCAATTCGCCGCGAGAACACCGCGAACCGTAGTAGCCAAAATGCCTGGCAGCCAGCGTTATTTGACCGGACTGGAAGTCGCAGAACGAGAGCGGTCGATTACCCACTCAGGTCGGCTCCGTCTAGTCGACCAGCCTCTTTGACGCCAGGATGCGTTCGATTCGTTCACGGACAGCCGAGGTGTCGTGTTGATAGAGCAGGTCCAGCGCAAGCTCGATGAATTCTGCGACATCCAAAAACGTCTCGATCGACATGTCAGCTGGGAGGTGGATGCCCTGGTTGCCGACCCACTTTG
The DNA here is from genome assembly GCF_046549215.1 of Nocardia sp. A7. NCBI lineage: Bacteria > Bacillati > Actinomycetota > Actinomycetes > Mycobacteriales > Nocardiaceae > Nocardia > Nocardia sp. A7. The sequence goes on from NZ_JAJPWE010000004.1 coordinate 683,583, forward strand.
TGGCCAACAGTGGTTTGGCTGCCTCAGGTTCCTTCGCCTTGAAGTCTTCGAGGCGGGCGTGAAGGCTTCGGTAGCGGCCGTCCTGGTTCTGTGCCGGTATGGCGTATGCGTCCATCAGTCGTTCCACACTCGTCCGCAAAAGGCCGATGGCAGCCGATGGGTTCTGCCAGGCAACGGCGGCAGCGTCGACCAGAGCGGCGTCGACTGATTGGGGCGTCCCGTCTGGCACGTCCACTACGCGAATTGCCGGGTACAAGACGCGTACCTGGTAGAAGGTCTGGAACAGGTCGGCGTAGTTGTAGACGGTTTCATCAGTGAGGTCAACGGACACGTCGCCGCCGACCGCAACCGCGTCACCGCAGCTCGGATTGGTGCAAGTGAGGTGACCCCACATCGTGCCCCGGATGGTCGTCGGGTCTCCGTCTGCGTAGCGCACGGACTCTGCGCTGTTGTGGCAGGTTATGTCGCTGGGCTTCGCAGCTAGATGTCCGACCCGGCAGACAGGGCAGTCCAAAATGGGCCAGTCGTCGGCCAGGAAACGTGTGGCGAGGCGCCTGACCTGCTCCTTCATGGACTTCTCCTGAAGTGACCGGGATCGAGTGGTGTTCGCATTGCAGCCATGAACTGTTCGACGGTAGCGACTCACGGCCAAGCTAGAGAAGTGTTCTGTGCCCCATGTTTGCCCCACGTAGCTAGCGTGGGGCAGTCAATCTAGAACAGTTGCAGGCTGTCTACCTGCAACTTCTTCGGTGGGCGCAGAGGGGATCGAACCCCCGACCGCTGGTGTGTAAAACCAGTGCTCTACCGCTGAGCTATACGCCCTGGCACCGCCGGGGAGTACCGGCGGTGTCGGGTTATGAATCTAGCGCGGCGAGGGCTTTCTCCCAAGCCGCCTGGTCACGGGCTTGTCCGGGGCCGTTCATCTCCGCGAAGGTGATGTAGCCGGACTTGTCGACGACGAAGGTTCCGCGGTTGGGGTAGCCGGATTTCTCGTTGAAGACGTCGTAGGACTGGGTGACAGCGCCGTGCGGCCAGAAATCTGACAGCAGGGGGAACAGGTAGCCCTGTTCGGCGGCCCAGATCTTGTGGGTGGGTGGCGGGCCGACGGAGATCGCGATGATCTCGGCGTCGTCGTTCTGGAACTTGGGCAGTTCGTCACGGACCTTGCACAGCTCGCCCTGGCAGATGCCGGTGAAGGCGAGAGGATAGAACACCAGCAGTACGTTCTTCTTGCCGCGATAATCCGACAGCGTGACGGGCTGGTTGTTCTGGTCCTTGAGCGTGAAATCCGGCGCGAGAGTGCCAACCTCTAGCGGCATACTACGAATCCTCCGTCGTGTCGGGTCTCAGCCGGGCATGCGAGCCCAACTGAGACCCTAGCGAACGGCGGATTCAGCGCTGTTTCGATGGTGCCTTCGGCTGAACGAGCCGTGAGGCCGTCCAACTGCCGAGGCTGATGGTGGATGTCTGGGTGAGGCCGGCCGTGGGTGCGGCTTCGGCGATCTCGCTCGGATCGACATGGCCTCGTTGACCGGTTTTGGGGGTGAGGACCCAGATGAAGCCTTCATCGGCCAGCGGGCTGATGGCGTCCATCAGCTCGTCGGCCAGATCGCCGTCACCTTCTCGCCACCACAGCAGGACGGCGTCGACGACCTCATCGGAGTCTTCGTCGACCATTTCGCCGCCGCTGACCTCCTCGATCTCGGCGCGCAATGCGTCGTCGGTGTCCTCGTCCCAGCCCAATTCCTGAACAACCAAGCCGTGAGAAATGCCAAGCTTCTGAGCGTAGTTCTGCGCGTCCGCCGCGGCGACCACGGTGGTGTCCTCCCTAACTTTCCGACAGTAAGATAGGTGCAAGCGAACATGGTTATCGGCCGCAGCGCAAGCTGATCGGATGAATCGGTACCGTATGCCGCGTGTCGGAAGGGCAAAATCGACCCCCTCAACAGGCGTCGTGGACTGCGGTCCGAGCCTGGTTGATGGCGCGGCTGGCCTCGTTGAGCTTGCCGACGGGTGAGTTGTAGGTCATCTTTCTGGTCTGCGCGGAAAGCTCGCGCGCGGCGACGACATAGGCGGTGAACTTCTCGGCCAGCTCGGTCGGCAGCGCACCCGCCGCGGCGATGACGCCCGACTCGACTTTGGCCGCGGCGTTGTCCAGAGTGGTCGCCGCGGACTCGCGCTTGGCCGCGTAGTCGGGTGCGTTGGCGTCGTGCGCGGACACGAAGTCGTTGTAGGCGGTGACGCCGGCGCCGGTGGTGGTGGGGAACTGGCCGCAGTTGTCGGTGACCGCCCGCTCGCGCGCCGCGGCGGCGCGCGAGGACGCGGCGGCCGAGGACGACGCGGCGGCCGCGGTCTTGTAGGCGGCCACTTCGGCCGCGTCGGTCGTCGGTGAGCCGGGAATCTGCTCGGCGCACCCAGCGATCACCGAACCCGCGGTCACGGCGGCAAAGGCGCAGACCAGCCCCAGCCGACGCGCGTGCAGCACCCTCATCGTTCGGCGTTCCCTCTCCCTCACGTGCGCGACTGGTATTCCCCGCAGAACCTACCTAATGGTATTCCCGCTGAGGTGATGACCTCGGCACCCGTTTCGGTAAGGATGGGGGGTGCACCCGAGCCTTTCGTAACGGGTGGTCCGCACACCAAGCGGGCAGGCCCGGGGATAGCGACGCCGACCAAGCAGTTCAGCCCCCATCACGAGGAGCAGATTTGACCGACCTGATCCACTCTGCAGCTTCCAACGATCCAGTAGCGACCCCCACCGAGGGCGGTGAATCCACCACCAAACCAACCGGTGAACGGGTACGGGTCATCCGTGAAGGAGTGGCGTCGTACCTTCCGGACATCGATCCCGAAGAGACCAGCGAATGGCTGGAATCCTTCGACGACATGCTCGACCGGGAAGGCCCGGGTCGCGCCCGCTACCTGATGTTGCGCTTGCTCGAGCGAGCGGGTGAACGCCGTGTCTCGATTCCGGCGCTCACCTCCACCGATTACGTCAACACGATTCCCACCGAGAACGAGCCGTGGTTCCCCGGTGACGAGGAAGTCGAGCGCCGTTTCCGCGCCTGGATCCGGTGGAACGCCGCGATCATGGTGCATCGTGCGCAGCGCCCCGGAATCGGTGTCGGCGGCCATATTTCGACCTATGCGTCCTCGGCGGCGCTCTACGAGGTGGGTTTCAACCACTTCTTCCGCGGCAAGGACCATCCCGGCGGCGGCGACCACATCTACATCCAGGGCCACGCCTCGCCCGGCATCTACGCGCGCGGTTTCCTCGAGGGTCGCCTGAGCACGGACCGCCTCGACGGATTCCGTCAGGAGTACAGCCACGGCGGCCTCGGCAAGGGCCTGCCGTCCTACCCGCATCCGCGGCTGATGCCGGACTTCTGGGAATTCCCGACGGTGTCGATGGGCCTCGGCCCGATGAACGCGATCTACCAGGCCAGGTTCAACCACTACCTCACCGATCGCGGTATCAAGGACACCTCCGACCAGCACGTCTGGGCGTTCCTCGGCGACGGCGAGATGGACGAACCCGAGTCGCGCGGCCTGATCCAGGTGGCCGCGAACGAGGCGCTCGACAACCTGACCTTCGTGATCAACTGCAACCTGCAGCGCCTCGACGGACCGGTGCGCGGCAACGGCAAGATCATCCAGGAACTGGAATCGTTCTTCCGCGGCGCGGGCTGGAACGTGATCAAGGTGGTCTGGGGTCGCGAGTGGGACGCGCTGCTCGGCGCCGACCGCGACGGCGCGCTGGTGAATCTGATGAACTCCACCCCCGACGGCGACTACCAGACCTACAAGGCCAACGACGGCGCCTACGTGCGCGACCACTTCTTCGGCCGCGACCCGCGCACGAAGGCGCTGGTGCAGAACATGTCCGACAGCGAGATCTGGAATCTCAAGCGCGGCGGCCACGACTACCGCAAGGTCTACGCGGCCTATTCGGCAGCGATGGCGCACAAGGGTCAGCCGACGGTGATCCTGGCCAAGACGATCAAGGGCTACACCCTCGGCAAGCACTTCGAGGGCCGCAACGCCACCCATCAGATGAAGAAGCTGGCGCTGCAGGACCTCAAGGACTTCCGCGATCTGCAACGCATCCCGGTCAGCGATGCCGAGCTGGAGAAGGACCCCTACCTGCCGCCGTACTACCACCCCGGCATGGCCGATCCGGCCATCGAGTACATGCTGGCCCGGCGCAAGTCGCTCGGCGGTTTCGTGCCGGAGCGGCGCTCGGCCGCCAAGCCGCTGACGCTGCCGGGCGACGAGGCCTACCGCTCGGTGCGCAAGGGCTCGGGCAAGCAGAAGGTCGCCACGACCATGGCGCTGGTGCGCCTGATGAAGGAACTGTTGCGCGACAAGGAGATCGGCAAGCGCATTGTGCCGATCATCCCCGACGAGGCCCGCACGTTCGGCATGGACTCGTGGTTCCCGACGCTGAAGATCTACAACCGCAACGGCCAGCTCTACACCTCGGTCGACGCGGAACTGATGCTCGCCTACAAGGAGAGCACTGTCGGCCAGATCCTGCACGAGGGCATCAACGAGGCCGGTTCCACCGCGTCGTTCACCGCGGTCGCCACCTCCTATGCCACTCACGGTGAGCCGATGATCCCGCTCTACATCTTCTATTCGATGTTCGGGTTCCAGCGCACGGGCGACAGTTTCTGGGCCGCGGCCGACCAGTTGGCGCGCGGATTCGTGCTCGGCGCGACCGCGGGCCGTACCACCCTCACCGGGGAGGGTCTGCAGCACAACGACGGGCAGTCGCTGCTGCTGGCGTCAAGCAATCCCGCTGTGGTGACCTACGATCCGGCGTTCTCGTTCGAGATCGCGCACATCATCCGTGACGGTCTGCGCCGGATGTACGGCGGCGGCGAGGCACCGACGAGCCTGCTGCCGGGTACCGACGTGCCAACGGTCGGCACGTTCGGCGGGGAGAACATCTTCTACTACATCACCCTGTACAACGAGCCCTACCAGCAACCGGCCGAGCCCGACGACCTCGACGTGGCGGGTCTGCTCAAGGGGCTGTACCTGTACGAGCGCGGCGGTGAGGGTGAGGTTCGTGCCCAGATCCTGGTTTCCGGCGTGACCGTGCCCGACGGCCTGCGCGCGCAGGAGATGCTGGCCGAAGAGTGGGGTGTGGCCGCGGATGTGTGGTCGGTGACCTCGTTCGGCGAGCTCCGGCGGGAAGCGCTCGACAAGGAGATCACGGCGCTCAAGCACCCCGATGCCGATCCGGGTTCGCCCTACGTCACCCAGGCGCTCTCGGCCGCGCGGGGGCCGGTGGTCGCCGCGACGGACTGGATGCGCGCGGTGCCCGATCAGATCCGGCAGTGGGTGCCCGGCGACTACATCACCCTCGGCACCGACGGGTTCGGCTTCTCCGACACCCGCACGGCCGCGCGCCGGGTGTTCAACGTCGACGCGCAGTCGATCGTGGTGGCGGTGCTCGAAGGTCTCGTCAAGGACGGCACGTTCGACAAGGCCAAGGCGGTGGAAGCGGCCGCGAAATACGGCATCGACAGCGTGGCCGCCGCGCCGAAGCCGAGTGCGGACGCGGCAGAGGAACTCGCGTAGCGGACTATTGGACTGTGGAGCGCAAACCGCCGCGGCCCCGTCGGATCACCGAGGGCACCAGCGAACACGAGGTCTATCTGCCGACGGGGGCGCTGTCCCCGAATCGGCAGACCCGTGATCCGCTGCCCGACACGCTGCTCAGGCGGGTCAAGCAGTTCTCGGGCCGGCTGTCCACCGAGGCGGTGGGGTCGATGCAGGATCGGCTGCCGTTCTTCGCCGATCTGGACGCCGCGCAGCGAGCGGGCGTGCAGATGCTGGTGCAGACGGCGGTCGTGAACTTCCTGGAGTGGTTGCAGGATCCCGATTCCGACATCCGCTTCAGCCTGGACGCGTTCCAGGTGATTCCGCAGGATCTGGCGCGGCGGCTCACGCTGCGCCAGACGGTGGACATGGTGCGGGTGGCCATGGACTTCTTCGAGCAGTGGCTGCCCGCGCTGGCGCGCAACGATCGTCAGCTGGTGGCGCTCACCGAGGCGGTGCTGCGATACGGGCGTGAGCTCGGCTTCGCGGCCGCCTCGGTGTACGCCAGCGCCGCCGAGTCGCGTGGCGCGTGGGATACCCGCCTCGAGGCCCTGGTGGTCGACGCGGTGGTTCGGGGCGACACCGGTCCGGACATGCTGTCCCGGGCCGCCACGTTGAACTGGGACGCCACGGCGCCCGCCACGGTCCTGGTCGGCACGCCCCCGCTGGACCAGGGGGTGTCGACGGTCGGCGCGGTGCACACCATCGCGACCAAGCACGGCAGGGCCGCGCTGGCGGTGGTGCAGGGTGCGCGACTGGTGATGGTGGTCAGCGGGCACCTGGGGGAGTCGGGCATCGGCTCGCCGTTCCTCACCGATCTGCTGGCCGAGGTGTTCTCCGAGGGTCCGGTGGTGATCGGTCCGACGATGCGCACTCTCGGCGCGGCCCACGCGTCGGCGATCGAGGCGCTGGCGGGTATGGAGGCCGTTGTGGGCTGGCGTGGCGCGCCAAGGCCCGTTCACGCCACGGAGTTGTTGCCCGAACGCGCGTTGCTGGGCGATCGAGCTGCGATAGAGGCGTTGAACGAGTATCTTGTGCTCCCGTTGGCCGCTGCCGGATCTTCGTTATCCGACACACTCGACGCCTATCTGGATTGTGGCGGAGCAGTAGAAACTTGCGCTCGGCAGCTGTACGTCCATCCAAATACCGTCCGGTACCGACTCAAACGAATCGGCGAAGTCACCGGCCGTGATCCGATGAATCCTCGCGACGCGTATGTGCTCCGGATTGCAGCAACAGTGGGCCGTTTGACACGAACGCATAACGAATCGTCTCCTACTGTCACAGAAACCCCGCCCATCCCATTGGCTCACGACCCCCTGTAACGGGATCGGTGAATCGGTCGATCCCGACACCCCACCTCGGATTTTGTGGGACCCCTACAAAAGCGATCGGAAAGCTTCATTCGCGCCGACATCTCATGCGGCGGGGGTCACAGTGTTGTCTTAAGGGGTGATCGCGTTGCTTACCCCTGGACAGGGGTCCCAGACACCCGGCATGCTCACGCCGTGGCTCGCACTTCCCGGTGCGACTGATCGCCTCGAGCTCTGGTCGAAGGCCGCAGGCCTCGATCTGGTCCGTCTCGGTACCACCGCGACAGCCGAGGAGATCGTCGACACCGCGGTGACGCAGCCGCTCGTGGTCGCTGCCGCACTGCTCGCGTTCGCCGAAATCGCCCCCGGGTCGATTCCGGCGGATACAGTCGTCGCCGGACACTCGGTCGGCGAATTCGCCGCAGCCGCTGTCGCCGGTGTCATCACCGCCGACGAGGCCGTCGCCCTCGCCGCCATCCGCGGCCGGGAGATGGCCAAGGCCTGCGCACTGGAGCCGACCGGCATGTCCGCGGTGCTCGGTGGCGACGAAGCCACCGTGCTCGCACGGCTCGCCGAACTCGATCTCGTCCCGGCAAACCGCAACGCGGTCGGCCAGATCGTGGCAGCGGGCCGCCTGGAAGCTCTGGCGGAGCTCGCCGCGAACCCGCCGGAGAAGGCACGGGTCCGCGCGTTGCCCGTCGCCGGTGCGTTCCACACCGTCTTCATGGCCCCGGCACAGGAAGCTGTCGCCGATGCCATCGCCCAGATCTCGCCGAGCGACCCGATCCGGACGCTGCTGTCGAACTTCGACGGGCAGCCGGTCACCTCGGGCGCCGACGCGATCGAAAAGCTTGCCGCTCAGGTCACGCGCCCCGTGCGCTGGGACCTGTGCAACGAGACCATTCGCGCCGCGGCCGTCTCGGCCGTGGTCGAGTTGCCGCCGGCGGGCACGCTGGTCGGCATTGCCAAGCGGGAACTGAAGGGCACGCCCAATCTGGCCCTCAAGACCCCGGAAGACCTCCCCGTGTTGGCCGACCTGACCACCTCGGGCTAGCTTTCCCCCCGGCGGTCATGCACACCGAAGTGCGGGCCGTTCACGAACCCTACAAATAGAAACAAGAAGGGAGCCACCAAAGTGGCCGCTCTGACCCAGGAACAGATCGTCGAAGAACTCGGCAAGATCATCGAAGAGGTTACGGGTATCGAACCCTCCGAGGTGACCCTCGAGAAGTCCTTCGTCGACGACCTGGACATCGACTCGCTGTCCATGGTCGAGATCGCTGTGCAGATGGAAGACAAGTACGGCGTCAAGATCCCCGACGAGGATCTGGCCAGCCTGAAGACTGTCGGTGACTCCGTCGCTTACGTCCAGAAGCTCGAGGCCGAGAACGCCGACGTCGCCGCAGAGCTCAAGGCCAAGTTCGACAGCGCCGGCGAGTAGGGCCGAACTTTGACCACTCCTGCTCCCAGTACTTTGAACGGGAACTTCCCCAACGTCGTCGTCACATCGATGGCGGCGACCACGTCGATCGCTGGTGATGTCGATGCGACGTGGAAGGGGCTCCTCAACGGTGAGAGCGGAATCGACGTTCTCGAGGACCCTTTCATCGAGGAATACGACCTGCCGGTGCGAATCGGCGGTCACCTGAAGGTCAGCCCCGACACCCTGTTGACCCGGGTCGAGATCCGCCGCATGGCGTATGTCGAGCGCCTGGCGACCGTCCTCGGTCGTGAGGTGTGGAAGAACGCGGGCAGCCCTGAGGTCGACAACGACCGTCTCGGCGTCGCGATCGGCACCGGACTCGGCGGTGGCGACGCACTGATCGACTCGGTCGACAAGCTGAAGAACGGTGGCTATCGCAAGATCTCGCCGCTGGCTGTTCAGATGGTCATGCCGAACGGTCCGTCGGCGGTCGTCGGTCTCGAGCTGAAGGCTAGGGCAGGAGTGATCACTCCGGTCTCGGCGTGCTCGTCGGGTTCGGAGGCCATCGCCAACGCGTGGCGGATGATCGTGATGGGTGACGCCGACATCGTCGTCACCGGTGGTGTCGAGGGCTACATCTCCGATGTGCCGATCGCGGCGTTCTCGATGATGCGCGCCACGAGCACCCGCAACCATGATCCGAAGGGCGCGTCTCGGCCGTTCGACAAGGACCGAGATGGTTTCGTCTTCGGCGAAGCAGGTGCGCTCATGGTCATCGAGACCGAGGAGCACGCCAAGGCGCGCGGGGCGACCATCCACGCACGCCTGCTCGGTGCGGGTATCACCTCCGACGGGTACCACCTGGTGGCACCTGATCCCGCAGGGACCGGTGCAGGACGCGCGATGCAGCGCGCGATGCAAACCGCCGGCTTGTCCCCGCGTGACATCATGCACGTGAACGCGCATGCGACCGCGACTCCGATCGGCGACCTCGCCGAGAAGAACGCGATCCATTACGCCGGGGTGCAGCATGCCTCGGTGTACGCGCCGAAGTCGGCACTTGGTCACTCGATCGGTGCCGTCGGCGCCCTCGAGTCGATCCTCACGGTGCTCGCGATCCGGGACGGTATTGTTCCGCCGACACTGAACCTGGACAACCAGGATCCGGAGATCGATCTCGATGTGGTGCACGGGGAAGCCCGTCGCCAGGAAATCGAGTACGCGATCAACAATTCCTTCGGTTTCGGTGGGCACAACGTCGCGCTCGCCTTCGGTCGGGCGTAAACGCCGCAGACTGCACATCCGATCCCCGGGTGGGGGTCGTGCCAACTGAATGGTTCGACCCCCAACCGGCGGTTCGCCACAGCAGCCGCTGTCGCGGCAATTTTACGAAGGAGTGAGCGCGATGACCATCATTGCTCCCGCGTTTCAAGACACCACCACAGATCCGCGCGACCCACTGGGTCGGCTCCAACGTTTCTTCGATCCCGGCACCGTCCTGCCGCTGCATCCGCGCGACCGCTCCGGCGTGCTCGCCGCGATCGGCGAGGTCGACGGTGTCCGTACCGTGGCCTACTGCTCCGACGCCACCGTGATGGGTGGCGCGATGGGCGTGGAGGGCTGCAAGCACATCGTCGACGCGATCGATACCGCGATCGAATCCGGCATTCCCGTCGTCGGGCTGTGGCACTCCGGTGGTGCGCGCCTGGCCGAGGGTGTCGAGGCGCTGCACGCGGTAGGCCTGGTCTTCGAGGCCATGGTGCGCGCGTCCGGCCTTGTTCCCCAGATTTCGGTGGTGCTCGGCTTCGCGGCCGGTGGCGCCGCCTACGGTCCCGCGCTGACCGATGTGGTCATCATGGCGCCCGAGGGCCGCGTGTTCGTCACCGGACCCGACGTCGTGCGCTCGGTGACCGGCGAGAACGTCGACATGGCGACCCTCGGTGGTCCCACCACACACTTCAAGAAGTCCGGCGTCTGCCACATCGCCGCCGACGACGAGGCCGATGCCATGCACCGCGCGCGTCGACTGGTGTCGATGTTCGCCGAGCAGGGCGAGTTCGACCTGGTCGCGGCCCAGCACGGCGATGTCGACCTCAAGGCGATGCTGCCGGAGTCGGCCAAGCGCGCCTACGACGTGAAGCCGATCGTGCACGAGCTGCTCGACAATGTCGACGGTGAGTCCTCGTTCGAGGAACTGCAGGGTGGTTACGCCCGCAGCATGGTCACCGGCCTCGGTCGTCTCGGCGGTCGCACCGTCGGCGTCCTGGCCAACAACCCGCTGCGCCTGGGCGGTTGCCTCAACTCCGAAAGTGCCGAGAAGGCTTCCCGTTTCGTGCGTCTGTGCGACGCGTTCGGCATTCCGCTGATCGTGGTCACCGATGTCCCCGGCTACCTGCCCGGCGTCGGCCAGGAACTCGAGGGCGTGGTCCGCCGTGGCGCGAAACTGCTGCACGCCTTCGCCGAAGCCCGCGTTCCCCGCGTCACCCTGGTGACCCGCAAGATCTACGGCGGCGCCTACATCGCGATGAACGCCCGTTCCCTCGGCGCCACCGCCGTCTACGCCTGGCCAGGCTCCGAAGTAGCGGTCATGGGCGCCAAGGCCGCCGTCGGCATCCTCCACAAGAAGGCTCTCGCCGCCGCCCCCGAAGCCGAGCGCGAAGCCCTGCACGAACGCCTCACCGCCGAACACGAGCAGCTCGCGGGCGGCGTCGAACGCGCCGTAGCCATCGGCGTCGTCGACGAGATCATCGACCCCGCCAAGACCCGCAGCACCATCGCCGCGGCCCTGGCCTCGGCCCCCGCTCGCAAGAGCCACCACAAGAACATCCCGCTGTGATCTGACCTGCCACCAGGTCTCGGCGCAGTGCCGGGTTCGACTTGTGGCTCGGCGGTCGCTCACGCGCATAATGGCAGGGTGCGCTATGAGGAACTCGCAGACGTCCCGTGCTCGATCACGCGACCGCTGGTGCTCTTCGGGGATCGCTGGACCTTGCTGATCCTGAAGTACAGCTTCGCCGGAGTGCGCCGGTTCAACGCGTTCCAGGGCGCGCTGGGGATTTCACGCAGTCGGCTGCGCGACCGCCTCGATCGGCTGATCGAACACGAGATCCTGGTGAAACGGCCCGCCGACGACGGCGCCTACGAGGAGTATCGGCTCACCGAAAAAGGCCATGCGATCTATCCGATCCTGATGGCGATTCGCGACTGGGGCGATGCGTACATGGCTCCGGATGGGCCGCCGGTGGAATACCGGCATCGCGGCTGCGCGGGTGAAGCGCACGCGCATCTGACGTGCGACAAGTGCGCCGCGGAGGTCACCGCTCGCGATATCGAGCTGGAAGCAGGCCCCGGAATGACCTCCGCCGCGCGTCCCGCCTGACCTGGCCGCCCGGCTCAGGAGGTGTGCCAGGTGACCTGGTCCTCGAGCGGTGCTCGGGCGGTGCGGAAGGTGTTGATCGGGTGGGTGGTGTCGGGGTGGCCGAACGAGATGCCGAAGACGACCTTGCGGGTGTCGGGGATGTCGAAGTACTCGCGGATGAACGGCGCGTAGGAGGCCAGGGCGGCTTGGGGCGCGGCGCCGAGGCCGAGGGCTTGGGCGCCGAGGAGGAAGTTCTCGAGCCAGAGGCCGCAGTCGATGGCGCCGTAGATGCCGAGGTCGGCTTCGGAGGTGACGATGGCGACGTGCGGTGCGTCGAAGAATTCGAAGTTGCGCACCATCTGGCGCATGGTCTTCTCGTGGTCACCCTTGACGATGCCGACGCTGTCGTAGAGCTGGAACCCGCAGGCCCGGCGACGGTCGCGGTAGACGCCCTCGTAGGCGGCAGGGAACTCGAAATCTGGTGTGTTGCCCGCAGTTTGGATGTGGTCGAGCAGTTGCTTGCGGAACCGTTCGGTACCTTCGCCCGCGGTGACGACGACCTGCCACGGCTGGGTGTTGCACCACGAGGGAGTGCGCTGCGCGAGGGTCAGCAGCTGTTCGATGGTCGCGCGGTCGACCGGTTCCGAGGTGAACTGGCGGCAGCTCCAGCGTTCGTCGGCCAACCGCTGGAGGGTGGCGAAATCGCTGCTGTCGTGGTCGGTCTGCGCCATCGCGCGGCTCCTAGGGTGCGGCAAACTGGTCTCATTTTGAGACTAATTTAGCAGTTGGGTCACGGCGACGGAACCCACGAATCCGGTGGTCGGCGCAGCCTGACTCAGCCGCGTCGACGGGCGACAACCACTATCGCGATACCGATCCCGACCGCCACTGCCACGCCCGCGCCGATCAGGACATAGAAGGCCCACGGCCGGGCGACCGTCGCCGGTTCACTCACGGCCACAGGCTGTTGTGTCGGCTCGGCACTGGCACCGACGTAGGTCGGGCCGGGTTCGGCCGCACCCGACACGGTGACGTCGAGCTGTACCGGCGTCGGCGGCAGGGCGTCGGCGCCGGACGGGATGCCGACCTTCACGGCGAGGTGATACCAGCCGGCCATGGACTGCATGCGAACGTTGTAGCTGTCGCGGTTGGCGTAGCGGATCGGCACCGATGCCAGGCGGAGTTCGGTGCTCGAGCGGCCGGTATAGGCGTTGGTATCGTAGCCGATTTCAATGCCGAGCGGGGCGTACAGCGTGGTCGTCACGTTCGAGGCCGCAGTGCTGTTGGCGCCGCCGGTCTCGGCGAAACGTACCCGGTAGGCCAACCCCTGCCCCCACTCGAGTCGAACGCGGTAGAAGACGTACTCGCCCGACTGCACGGTGTCGGTGTAGCTGCCGCCGCCGGGCAGCGTAGCGGCGGTCGTGAACGAGCCACTGCCGCTGATCGTCTGGGCAGGCGACGTCGGTTCCGTGAACGTGGTTTTCGCGGTCGAGGCCGCCGGGCCGGGATCGGTGACGCCGGGTTCGATGCCGACGAGAATCTCCACGGGCAACCGATCGGGCGAACCCTCCGACACCAGATCCCAGGTCAGCTCGAAGGTGTAGCGACCGGCGCCGGTGCACTTGTCGGACTCGAACAGCGGTTTCGCCGCGCCGTCGAAGGCCCTGGCGACGGTGAGGGTGGCGCCGTCGCTCGACCTGGACTCGAGTTCCCGTTCGCGAGTGCCGCATTCCACGCTCTCGCGCCCGAAAAGGCGAAGGTCGAGTGCGTTCATGTCGTCGGTTGTCGAGGTGCTCCGGCCGCGGGGGAACGAGACGATCCCGGTGAAGTAGGCCGTGGCGCCCTCGGGCACGTCGACCGCGTAGTACCGCTTCTCCCGCTGACCGAGGGTGTCGAGGTACTGACCGGGCTTCGCGAGCGGTGCGGTGCCGATGGTGCCGGTGCCGGTGATGGGCGTGCCGGTGGCCTGGTAGTTGCGCAGCGCGGCCGAACTCACCCGCGGCAGAATGCGTTCCAGCGCGGCGCCGTCGTCGGCATCGCTGTAGGTGCCGCCGGTCGCCTGCGCCACGCAGGTGAGCTGGGCGCGCGCCTTGTCATCGACGGCGAACCCGATCGAATGCACGATCAGGTCGAGGCCGTGCTGCTTCAACTCCTTGGCGACCTCACACGGGTCGGGCGGTGAACAGGTGTCGTCACCGTCGGAGACGAGCACGATCGAGCGCGGCCCGGAATCGGGCAGCGCGTCGGCGGCCTGGCGCAGCGCGGTGCCCATCGGGGTCCAGCCGCGCGCGTGGATGCCGTCGACGGCGGTGGTGAGGGCGGGCTTGTCGATGGTTTTCGGCGGCGCCAGCACCTGGACGTCGCGGCAACCGGCCACCTTGTCGGCCTCGGCATTGCTGGTGCCGGTGCCGTAGGTGGTGAGTCCGACCGAGGATTCGGCGGGCGCCGAGGCGACGAACGAACGCACGGCCCGCTTCGCGGAATCCATCATGGTGCCGCCCTGGTCGGGCCGCTCCATCGAGCCGGAGGCGTCGAGGATGAGCATGGTCGGCGCGTACTGTCCTGGGTCCGCCTGCGCCATGGCCGGTAACGAGGCGGTCAGCACGGTGAGAGCTACGGCGGTGAGTGCGGCGGTCAGCGTGCTGAATCTCGGCATCGTCCTCGTCTTCGGTGCAGCGGGGTGAAACCGGACAGACGTTACCCATCGCCCTATTCCTGCGGAAGTGGTGCACACCATCGTTTGAAACACTCGATCACGTTCGGGCAGGTGAGGGCGTATCAGCTCGCGCCTGCGGCGGATCGGGACAGTTCCGGGGCACAATCGACCGCATGGCTTTGCAGGCCCGCGACGCGCAGGAGCGCAAGCGGCACGGCAGGCACTACACGCCACCGGAGCTCGCGCGGTTCCTGGCGCGCCGGGCGCTGCGGTACGCGCCACCCACCGGGGTGCTGCGTGTGCTCGACCCGGCCTGTGGGGACGGCGAGCTGTTGCTGGCGGTCCATCGGGAAATAGCCGCCAGCGCACCGGATGCCGAGATGCGCCTCACAGGTTATGACCTGGATCGACAGGCTGTCGAGGAAACCGCGGGGCGGGCTGCTGACCTCGGCGTCGAAATAGATTGCCGTGCGGGCGATTTCCTGGCGACGTCCGCTGATCTGGCCGACGGCTCGTTCGACCTGATCATCAGCAATCCGCCGTACGTGCGGACCCAGCAACTGGGCGGTGCGACCGCTCAGTTGCTGAGCAAACAGTTCGGCCTGCGTGGACGGATCGACCTCACCCATCCCTTCGTGGCCATCGCACCGCGGCTGTTGGCTGCCGGGGGAGTGCTCGGATTGCTCTGTGCCAACCGGTTTCTCACAACCAGGGCGGGGGCGAACCTCCGTCGGATCCTCACCGGTGAACTGACTCCGGTGGAGCTCTACGACCTCGGCGACACCAAACTCTTCGCCGCCGCGGTGCTGCCCGCGATCACCGTGGCCCTGCGCGCTACCGGCCCGACCGGCTGTCGCTACGTCTCGGTCTATGAGGAACTGGGTGTCGAACCCGATTGCGCTGTCGAGCTTTTCGAGGCGCTGGCGGGCGACGACGCCTGTCTCGTCGGTGTCGGGGGGCGGGTGTTCGCGGTGGAGGTCGGCGTACTGGCGACGGGCGAGATCGTGGCGCGCGATCCGGCCACCGGCGGGCATGCGGTGGCGAACCCGCCGAATGTGGGGCTGGTGAGCGCGGAGCCGACGTCGCAGGCGGTCGACGGTGTCCGGTTCGACCGTCACGGTGACACCGCCTGGCGCATGTCCCGCCCCTCGGTAGACCACTGGCTCGGGCGGATCGCCGATCGCACCTGGCGCTCGTTCGGGGAGGCCGCGCGCATCAGGGTGGGGATCAAGACGACGGCGGATCGGGTGTTCATCTCGGACCGGTGGGATCAGATGGACCCGACCCCTGAGCCCGAATTGTTGCGGGAGTTGATCACTCACCACGATCTGCAACCCTGGCGAATCGCGATGGCGCGCGGCACGCGGGTGCTCTATCCCTACGATCTGCTGCAGCCCCGCCGCACTCCGATCGATCTCACCGATTTTCCTTGTGCCGCAGCATATTTGCAGTCCCACGAACAAGCTCTCTCGGGCAGGCGCTACGTCCTCGACGGTGGCCGGAAGTGGTTCGAGATCTGGGTTCCGCAGCGCCCACATCTCTGGGGCGCACCGAAATTGGTTTTCCCGGACATCAGCGAACGTCCACGGTTCGCCCTCGATCGGTCGGGCGCGGTCGTCAACGGTGACTGCTACTGGATCTCGCTCACCGACCTCGGAGATTCGGCCACCGATCTTGCGTATCTCCTGATGGGCGTGGCGAATTCGGCGCTGGGCCTGCGGTTCTACGACGCGGTCTGCGGCAACCGGCTGTACTCGGGCCGACGCCGCTGGATCACCCAGTACGTAGCGCGACTGCCGCTGCCCGATCCGGGCTGTCCGGCGGCGGGTGAGGTCGTACGAAGGGTGCGCGCGTTACTGGAAGATGGCGTGTCGGTAGCCGATTCGGGCATCGATGAGGTGGTCGAGGCGGCGTTCGGCGTCTCAGTGGATGTCGCGGATGCCGACCATCGGTAGCAGTGTGCGCCGCGCGAACTCGCGCCCGGCTTCGGCGTCGTCGAGCGGGATGAGGCCGTCCGGGGTCAGTGCCAGCGACAGGGCGAGCCGCGCCATGATCTCGGCGACCAGATCAGGATCGAATTCCGGCACCGGCGCGCTGACCTGGAGCTCGCGCAACTTCTCCGCCAGATACGCGCGCCCGACGGCGAGGATCGGCCCGGCTTCGGTGGTGAGGCGGGGCAGAATGATCTCCGGCTCGGTACTGAGCAACCGGCGCAGCAGCTCATTGCCCGCGATGGTGGTGACGAAGGCGACGAAGATCTCGACCAGCTGTTCGCCGGGTTCGGTGACAGCGCGCACCCGCTCGTCGATCTCGGTCACATAGCGCTGCGCCTCACGCACGCCGACGGCTTCGACCAGATCGTTCTTGGATTCGAAGCGCCGGTAGAGGGTGGCCGGGCTGATTCCGGCCCGCCGAGCGATCTCGCCCATGCTCGTGCGTTTGATCCCGAAATCCAGAAACGCCGACAGCGCACTGTCGAGCAGCTTCTCGCCGTCGGTGACGGGCTTGTCGAGTATCCGCGCGAGGATCGACGAAACGGTAGGCATTACCCCATTATCCCTGTGGGGGTAGATCCAATGCGGCCATCTCCTGCTCGATCGCATTGGCCGCGAAATGTACCCCGCGAGAACGGAGTTCGTGAACGCGGGATTGGAGTGCTTCGATCCCGCCGGGCTGGGCCGCGATATCGGCCACGCTGAGCCGCCCTGCCGGTCGGCGCACACCGGAATGCACGTATGCCACCGTGATACCTCCTGCCTCGCGTATCCGGTGTCGATCGCCATTCTCATGATCGGCCACGAAGTACGCAGGACAAAATGCTATCAGGGTTCCCTACTGGTCACTTGCTCAGTGTGACGGGTCACAACACCTCGGCGTCGCGATGGTTGGTCAGATTGTGTAGGTATACCGCCGCGTTGAGCTTGATCCCGTCCTGCTGGGCCGGGGTCAGCTCGCGACGCACCTTGCCCGGCACACCGGCCACGAGCGAACCGGGCGGAATCTGCGCACCCTCGGGAATCAGGGCATTGGCCGCGATCAGGCTGCCCGCGCCGATCACCGCGCCGTTGAGCACCGTCGCGCCCATGCCGACGAGAACATCGTCGCCGATGGTGCAACCGTGCAGAATCGCGTTGTGTCCCACTGAGACTCCGGTGCCGACGGTGAGCGCGAAACCGGGGTCGGCGTGCAGCACGCAGCCGTCCTGGATATTGGTGCGCGCCCCAATGGTGATCTGTTCGAGGTCACCGCGCAGCACCGCCGAGTACCAGACACCGACCTCGGCACCCACCCGCACCCGGCCGATCACGGTCGCGTTCGGCGCGATCCAGGCCGTGTCGTCGATTTCAGGCGTGAAGCCGCTCACCTTGATGATCATGAACCGATTATGGCGCTGCCCCGCGACACCGCGCGCGGTGGGCTGCGCCGCCGCTCCGGCGTAGGCATGGCGGCGACACGCGATCGAGGCCGCATCCGCCGGCCTCGCGGCTGTCGACGGCACGCTGTTGTCGCCCGAAGTCGCGGCCGCACACGGGTATTCCCTCGGCGCATGACCGGCGCGGTCAGCTGGACGTGTGATCACCAGGCCATGGCGTAGGCATCGTCCGAGAACAAGAATCCGCCACGGCCTGATGATCTTGGTCCGGTCCGTCTACTTGCCGCCGCCCAGGTACCAGTCCGGTGCGCCCTCGATGGGCAGGTCGCGCAGCTTGTCGGGGTTGCGCACGACAGTGATCGCGGTGACGCGGCCTGCGTCGACGACGAACGAGAAGACGCCCGCGTGGGTGCCGTCGAAGACGATCAGGCCGGGCATGCCGTTGACCAGTACGGCCCGGCCCCAGCCGTCCGCGGTGTTGTACCAGCCGAGCAGCATCTTGGCGATGAGTTCGGCGCCGCGCACCGGCTGACGGATGGCGGGCACCTTGCCGCCGCCGTCGGCGGTGAGGACCACGTTCTCGTCGAGCACCCCGAGCAGCGAACTCAGGTCACCGGAGCGCCAGGCGAGCGAGAATGCCGAGACGACCTTCTCCTGTTCGACGGGGGTAGCGGGAAAACGTGGGGTGCCGTTCTCGACATGCTTGCGGGCGCGGGAGGCTAGTTGCCGGACCGCGGCGGGGGTGCGCCCGACCACCTCGGCGACCTCGGGGCCGGTCATGCCGAACACATCTTGCAGCACGAACGCGGTGCGTTCGGCCGGTGAGAGCGACTCGAGCACGACCAGGAGCGCGGTGGTGACGCGTTCGTCCTGGGAGATGCGGTCGGCCGGATCGTCCCAGGAAGTGACCTCCGGTTCCGGTAGCCATTCGCCGACGTACTGTTCGCGGCGTACGCGGGCGGACCCGAGCTGGTCCAGGGCGAGGCGGCCGACGACGGTGGTGAGCCAGGCGCGCAGGTTGTCGATCTCGTCCGACTTGCCCGCTTCGAACTGCCGTTGCAGGCGCAGCCACGCGTCTTGGACGACGTCCTCGGCGTCACTGATGCTGCCGAGCGTGCTGTAGGCGAGTCGGCGCAGGTAGAGGCGGTGTTCCTCGAAGCGGCGGGCCAGTTCGGCCTGATCGAGAGGCTGCGGTGAGGTCATGGTGTGCGCCGTTCGGTTGATCTTGCTCGGTCCCGGCGAGTCTAGAAGCGCCGTCACAGTGATGACGAACCAGCGGCGCCGGGTGTGACATTCCCGGCTGGGGATACCCTCGGCCGGTGCGGAAAGGGACGTCGACGGCGGCGGGGCTGGTGCTGGGATTCGTGATCGATCGGGTATTCGCCGATCCGCGGCGGTGGCATCCGGTGGCCGGATTCGGTTCGGCGGCAGTGGCATTGGAGAAGTCGACCTATGCCGATGATCGGCGTGCAGGGGTGGTGCACGAGGTTGTCGCGGTCGGGTCGGTCGTCGGAGTCGGTGTGCTCGCCTCCCGCGGTAGGGGGTACGGCGGTGTGCTGGTGACCGCGCTGGCGACGTGGACCGCGCTGGGCGGGCGCAGCCTCGTCCGCGCCGGACATGCCATGGCCGACCGACTCGAAGCCGAGGATCTCACCGGTGCGCGCGAACTGTTGCCGTCGCTGTGTGGACGCGACCCGTCGGTGCTCGATGCCGAGGGGCTCGCGCGTGCCGCGCTCGAATCCATCGCCGAGAACACGTCGGACGCGGCTGTCGCTCCGCTGCTGTGGGGTGCGGTCGCGGGTGTGCCGGGAGTGCTCGGTTATCGGGCGGTCAACACGCTCGACGCGATGATCGGCTACCGCAACGAGCGGTACGAGCGGTTCGGCTGGGCTGCCGCTCGTACCGACGATGTGGCCAATCTCGTCCCAGCCCGTGTCACCGGGCTGCTCACCGCTGGTCTCGCGTCGCTCGTCGGTGGGAAGCCGTCGGGTGCGTTGCGCGCATGGCGACGCGATGCCGCTGAGCATCCGAGTCCCAATGCGGGAGTTGTCGAAGCGGCCATGGCCGGTGCGCTCGGGATTCGGCTCGGGGGTCGTACCCAGTATCGCCACGGGATCGAACTTCGCCCGACCCTCGGCGACGGTCCGACACCGAGTCCCGCGGACTTGCGGCGCGCTGTGCGGATGTCGGCGGGTGTGCAGGTCGGAGCGCTCGCGGTGGCTGTCGCGATCAGTGCCTTACGTAGGCGGTAGGTGCGACGGCAACCCGGTGATCATGCGGGCCGGGCAGGTGGACAGTCAGCGGCCGTAGCGGTCGGCGAGGCGGGCTTCGGTGCTGGGCGCGGCGGGTGTCGAGGTGGAGGTCGACTCGGTGGGCGCCGATTGCGCTCGGTCTCGGCGGCGGGCTCGGAGCTCGGCTACGACGAAATAGCCGAGGCCAAGCGGGGCCATGAGGCCGAAGGCCAACCACTGGAGGCCGTAGGAGAGGTAGGGGCCCGCGTCCAGTTGGGGGAGCGGAGTCGGCTTGAAGGCGCCGGGTTGGCCCTCGGCCAGTTGGAGGTAGCCGCCCTTGTCGGTGCCGGTGGGCAAGGGGGTGAGGGGGGTGCCGAGGACGGTGGATTCCTGGGTGGTGTCGACCGTGTACACCTGGCGGAAACCGTCCTGGGTGCTCGGTGCCTTGTCGGGGACCACGCCCTCGGAGGCTCGGACCCGGGCTTCGATGCGTTGTTGTCCCGGGGGTGGGTCGGCGATCGCGGGTGGGCGGGTGCCGTCGACCGAGGCGACCAGGCCGCGGTCGACCAGGAGAGTGCGGCCGTCGTCGAGGCGGAAGGCGGCGAGGACGGCGTATCCGGGGGCGCCGTCCACGTGGCGCAGACGCACCAGAACGGTGGACTCGGGGACGAAGGTGCCGGTCGCGGTCACCTTGCGCCATTCCGTATGGGTACCGGAGTCACCGTCGAGGACCTCCGTCACGGCCACGGGGTCGGCCCGCACGGAGTCGGCGATCAGCTGATTGCGGTGCTCGGTGCTGTCGTTCTTGCCGAGCTGCCACGGCGCAAGGACGGTGAAGCACAGGTAGGCGAACGCGGCCACGATCACGGCGAGGATCAGCCAGCTTGGGCGCAACAGAAAGGTGAGTTTGCGCATCAGCGTGGCACGTCGGCGGGGTTGCGGGCGTCGAGTTCGGCGTGGACCCAGTCGAGCAGGCCGGGGATGGCGGCTTCGATCTGGTCGCGCACGAGGTCGAAGTCGGACTGGTCGCCGTAGTACGGGTCGGGCACATCGCGGCCGTCGGCAGCGCGATCGAAGCTGCGCAGGAGCCTGCGCTGGTCGGTGGGGACGCCGCGGTGCGCGAGCTCGCGGTCGTGCCCGGTGTCCAAGGCGACGATCAGGTCGGCGTCGCTGTGCTCGGGACCGAAGGTCGCCGCGACATGCTCGGTCGGGTAGCCGGCGCGACGCAGGGTCGCCTCGGTCCGCGGGTCGGCCGGATCGCCGACATGCCACGAGCCGGTGCCCGCACTGCTCACCCGCACCCAGTTCGCGAGACCGGCTCGGTAGAGGTGCGCCTCGAACATCTTCGCGGCCATCGGCGAGCGGCAGATGTTGCCTGTGCAGATGAAGGTCACGTGCAACGGTTCCACGCGACCCATTGTCGCCGGTGCTGCGCGATCGCCGCCACGTAGGGTGTTCAGTTGTGCTCGAGGACTCCGTCGACCCCGCGATGTTGCGCCACCACGGCGACGTGGACGCCCGCCCCGGCATGCTCGATTTCGCGGTGAACGTGCAGGGCCTGGCCCCACCCGCTTGGCTGCGCGAACGCCTCGCGGCCCGCCTCACCGACCTGGGCCGCTACCCGAGCGCCGCCGACGAGCACGCCGCCCGCGCCGCCGTCGCCGCCCGCCACGGCCGCTCACCCGACGAGGTACTTCTGCTGGCAGGCGCCGCCGAGGGCTTCGCGATGCTGCCCCGCCTCGCTCCCCGCCTCGCCGCTGTCATCCACCCGTCCTTCACCGAGCCGGAACTCGCCCTGCGCGAGGCGGCCGTCCCGGTCACCCGCGTGATCCTGGACCGCCCGTACACCCTCGACCCCGCCCTGGTTCCGGACGAAGCCGACCTCGTAGTTCTCGGCAACCCCACCAACCCGACCTCGATCCTGCATCCCGCTGAGACGATCGAAGCGCTGCGCCGCCCCGGTCGGATCGTCGTCGTAGACGAAGCGTTCGCTGACGCGGTCGCGTCCTCCGGCATGAGCTCTGCCCTTCGCGGGGCGAGTCCGGGCGCTGTGGGTGAACCGGAGTCGCTGGCCGGTCTTTCGGCCCCTGATGTCCTCGTTCTCCGCAGCCTCACCAAGACCTGGGCGCTGGCGGGCCTGCGCTGCGGCTATGCCCTCGGCGCCCCCGAAGTCCTGGCCCGCCTGACCCATGGCCGCCCCCACTGGCCGCTGGGCACCCTCCAGCTCGAGGCGATCATCGCCACCGCCGAACCGTCGGCCGTCGCGGAGTCCCGGCGCTACGCCGACCGCATCGCAGCCGACCGCACGGCCATGATCGACCGACTCACCGCACTCGGCCTCGACGTCCACACCCCGGCCACCGGCCCGTTCCTCCTGCTGCGCGTCCCCGATGGCGCACTCCTGCGCAAACGCCTCGCCGATCACGGCATCGCGGTCCGCCGCGCCGACACTTTCCCCGGGCTCGGTCCCGACCACCTCCGCGTCGCGGTTCGTGGTGTCGGCGAAGTCGACCGGTTGATCGAGGCTGTGAATGCGGCACTGTGGTGAATCGGCACTACCCGAACACCGCGTGAGCACCGAGACGAACATTCCCACGAAACGAAGGAGGCGGCGGTGACCGACCTGGCCGAACTGATCGGGGTACTCGACGCGGCATACCCGCCGAGGCTGGCCGAATCATGGGACTCGGTGGGGCTCGTGTGCGGTGATCCGGCGCAGGAGGTCACCAAGGTGATGTTCGCTGTCGACGCGACCGCCGCGGTGGTCGATGAGGCAATCGCCTGGGGCGCACAGGCTTTGGTCGTGCATCACCCGCTCTTGTTGCGCGGCGTCGACACCGTGGCCGCCGATACGCCGAAAGGCGCACTGCTGCACCGGTTGATCCGATCCGGGTGCGCCCTGTTCTCCGCCCACACCAACGCCGACTCCGCCGATCCGGGTGTTTCCGACGCGCTCGCCGCCGCCGTCGGTCTCACTGTCACGGGCCCGCTTGATCCCAAACCGATTGTCTCCGTGGACAAATGGGTCATCCAGGTGCCCCAGACCCACACCGCCTCGTTGATGTCGGCCCTGTTCACAGCGGGCGCGGGCGCGATCGGTGACTACCGCGAAGCCGCCTGGTACACCTCGGGAACCGGTCAATTCCTGCCCGTCGCGGGCGCCAACCCGGCGATCGGCGCGATCGGCACGGTCGAAACCGTCACCGAGGACGCGGTCGAAGTGGTCGCGCCCCCGACCTCCCGCCTGGCCGTCCTCGCCGCCTTGCGCGCCGCGCACCCCTACGAGGAACCCGCCTACCACGTCACCGAACGCGCACCCCTGCCGTCCTCGCTCGGCATCGGCCGCATCGGCGAACTCCCGCAGCCCGAAACCCTGCGCGAGTTCACGGCCCGCGTCGGCGTCGGGCTCCCGCGCACGGTCTGGGGCGTGCGCGCCGCAGGCGACCCCGACCGCCTGGTCCGACGAGTCGCGGTCTGCGGCGGCGCGGGCGACTCCTACCTCGACAAAGCCATTCGCGCGGGCGTCGACGCCTACCTCACCTCCGACCTGCGCCACCACCCCGTCGACGAACACCTCCGCCGTGGCGGGCCCGCCCTCATCGACGCCGCCCACTGGGCCACCGAGTTCCCCTGGTGCGGCCAGGCCGAACAGTTCGTCAACATCGCCCTGCCCGCCGTGGAAACCCGGGTCTGCACCTTGCGCACCGACCCGTGGACGGTCAGCGGCTAGACACTCCCCGCGGCACCCCGAGGTAGACCGACACACACCGCGCACGCCCGGACCCGTTGTCTTCGGGTCTTGGCGAGATCACACCCCGCGGCGCGGTACGGTTGATCGATCCATCCATCCACTGTTCAGGAGTTCGTGCGCGTTGAATGTCGAACCGTCGGTCCAGACCAAGCTGTTGCAGCTCGCAGGAGTCGATGCCGAGTTGACGCGCATCGCCCACCGCCGTTCCGCGCTGCCGGAACAGCAGGAAGTGGCACGGCTGGCGGCCGAGCGTAACGGCTACAAGGACGCGGCCGTGGCGGTGGAGATCGGCATCGACGATCTGGATCGCGACATCCGCAAGCTCGAGGGCGAGGTCGAGGCTGTCCGCAAGCGTGAGGACCGCGACCGCGGCATGCTCACCGCGGGCACCGTCGCCGCCAAGCAGCTCTCCGAGCTCCAGCACGAACTGGGCAGCTTGGAGCGGCGCCGCTCGGTGCTCGAGGACGAGCTGCTGACCGTGATGGAGCAGCGTGAGGCGATGCTCGCCGACCACGACCACGCGGGTGCGCGGCTGAGCAAGGCCGACCAGGACCTCGAAGTCGCCGAACGCCTGCGCGACGAGGCGATGGCCGATCTCGAAGTGGCGCAGCAGCGTTGCGAGAAGGACCGCTCCGAGCTGATCGGCCTGTTCCCCGCCGAGCTGATCGCCGTCTACGACAAGCAGCGCTCGGCACACGGTGTCGGCGCGGCCCTGCTGCAGGCCCGTCGCTGCGGCGCCTGCCGGATCGAGATCGACCGCGGCGAGATGCAGCGCATCGCCAAGGCCGCGCCCGACGCGGTGCTGCGCTGCCCGGAATGCAGCGCGATCATGGTGCGCACCAAGGAATCCGGGCTGTGATCGGAGTAGCACGCCGATGAGCGAAGTGATCGTCGAAGCCGACGGTGGCTCGCGTGGTAATCCCGGCCCGGCCGGTTACGGGGCGGTGGTGTTCGCCGCCGATCATGTGCGGGTGCTCGCCGAGCGCAAAGAGTACATCGGCGTCGCCACCAACAATGTGGCCGAATACCGTGGTCTCCTCGCGGGTTTGGCCGCTTCGGCCGAGTTGGGCGCGCGGGTTGTCACGGTGCGGATGGACTCCAAGCTCGTCGTCGAACAGATGTCGGGACGCTGGAAGATCAAGCACCCTTCGATGATTCCGCTCGCCGAGCAGGCGCGGGCGCTGGTCGCCGGATTCGATCGGGTGAGCTTCACCTGGATCCCGCGCGCGCAGAACTCCCACGCCGATCGGCTCGCGAACGAGGCGATGGACGACGGTGAGCTCACCGGCACCGTGCGTGACGCCGTCGCGGCCGGACATGCCGCCGGTGACGCCGTCGCGGTGCCGAAAGCGGTTGACGCGAACAAGGTTTCGCCCGGCTGGACCGGCGCCGTCGGTAAGCCGACCCGCCTGTTGCTGCTGCGCCACGGCCAGACCGCACTGTCGGTGGAACGTCGCTACTCCGGCCGCGGCAACCCGCCACTGACCGATCTCGGTCGCGAGCAGGTCGAGCGTGCCGCGAAAATGCTTGCCGCCAGAGGCGATATCGCCGCCGTGGTGAGTTCGCCACTGCAGCGGGCGCGTTCCACCGCCGAAGCCGCCGCCGGTGCGCTGGATGTGCCGTTGCGCATCCTCGACGGCCTCACCGAGACCGACTTCGGTGATTGGGAAGGCCTCACCTTTGCCGAAGCCGCCCAGCGTGATCCGCTCCTGCACGGCGACTGGTTGGGCGACCCGTCGATCCCCGCACCCGGTGGCGAGAGTTTCGATCAGGTGCGCGAACGTATCGAAGGGGTGCGCCGCGATCTGGTCGCGCTGTACCCGGGCCAGAACGTCGTGGTGGTCAGCCATGTCACCCCGATCAAGACCCTGCTGCAGCTGGCGCTCGGCGTCGGCCCGTCGCTGCTGTACCGCCTGCACCTGGACCTCGCGTCGCTGTGCGTCGCCGAGTTCTATCCCGACGGTGGCGCTTCGGTGCGCCTGGTCAACGACACCTCGTACCTGTGAGCTGCCCGCTTGTCACCCGGGCACGGTACGGTCGCCCCGGCACACGGTCGGCGTAACGACGACGCCGCATTGCCCGAAACATTCTCGGGCGTGCGGAATGCCGCGGCCACACAGGAAAGGTACTTGATGAGGTTTCTACGGATGGCGGCGTTTGCGGCGGCCATCGCGGGGGTGCTCACCGCGTCCGCGGGTGCGGGTAGCGTGACGGCCGATCCGAGCGTGGTGCTCGGCGCGGCCTCGGGCATCGTCTTCGACAACAACTCCGGTTGTTCACTCACGGCCATCGGCCGCGACGGCGCGGGTCGACTCGTCGGTCTCACCGCGGGACACTGCGCACCGACCGGTGCGCGCGTCGGCGCCGAGCAGGCGCTCAAGGCAGGCGTGATCGGCACCGTCGCGTACTCCGACGACGGCGACTACCTGGATTTCGCTGTGCTGCAACTGGATGCGTCGAAGGTGATCCCGGTGCGCACCATCGGTCAGACCACCGTCGCGGGCATCGGCGCCGCACCCGGCCCCGGTGCCACGGTGTGCTCCGACGGCCGCACCAGCGGTCGCAGCTGCGGCGTGGTGTGGGGTGAACTCGAGGGCACCTCGATCAACCAATACTGCTCGCAGCCAGGCGATTCCGGCGGTCCCGTCGTGGTCGGCGACCGTCTGATCGGCATGAACCAGGGCCGCCTCACCGGCCTCGGCCCCGTCGACTTCGACGTACCGTGCACCGGCGGCGCCAACCCGATCCACTCGCCCGCCTACTTCCAGCCCATCCAGGTCATCCTGGACGTGCTCAACCGCGCGGGCGGCGTCGGAGCGGGCTTCCAGCCCATCTGAACCGGATAGACACCTCGACGGGGGCGCGGCACCACACGGTGCCGCGCCCCCGTTGTCGTACGGGCGCTACGCCTCGCCCAGTACGAGGTGGACGAAGGTGCCGGACAGGCCGTAGGTGTTGACGCCCGCGTATGCCGGGCCGGGCTCGGGCCAAGCGGTCGGTGTGCGCACCGGGGCGATACCGAGGCCCGCCCAGTCCACCGCCGAGGTGGGGTTGTCGCAGTGCAGGGTCGCCGGGATGTGGCGATGCCGCAGCGCGAGAGTCGTTTTGATCACCCCGGCCAGCCCGCCTGCGGCTTCGGGGTGGCCGATCCCGGATTTGACCGAGCCGACCAGACACGGCCGGTCGGCGGGGCGGTGGCGGCCGATCGCGGTGCCGATGGCCTGCAGTTCGAGATGGTCACCGGCGGGTGCGCCGTTGCCGTGTGCTTCCACGTAGCCGAGTTGTGCCGGGTCGAGACCTGCTGTGGCACAGGCACGTTCGATGACCTGCAGGTAACCCTCGATCGAGGGGGCGATGACAGCCTTGGCGGTGCGGCCCTTGCTCGCCTGAGCGCTGCCGTGGATGACGGCGTGGACGTGGTCGCCGTCGAGGCGGGCGAGGGCGAGCGGTTTGAGGACGAGCACGCCGGTGCCGTCACTGCGGACGAAGCCGTCTGCCTCCTCACTGCCGAATCGGCAACGCCCCGAAAGGGACAGCATGCCCGCCGCCGCGTACCCCCGAGTGTGATCCGTTCCGCGCACCAGGCTGACCCCGCCCGCGAGCGCGGTCTCGCATTCGCCGGTGCGCAGCGCTTGGCAGGCCAGGTGCACCGCGAGCGTCCCCGACGAGCAAGCGGCGTCGACGGTGGCGCAGGGACCACGCAGATCCCAGGCGTAGCTCAGCCGACCCGACGCCATGCTGCGGGCGGCAGCGCCCGCGATGGCATACATGTCGGCGAGGCGATCGGGATCGCGATTGTCCCAGTGCTCGGCCGTGCTCTGCCCCATGAAAATGCCGATGGACTGTCCCGCCAGCTGGTTCTCGTCGAGCCCGCTGTCACGCAGCGCGTCGCGCGCGGTGAGCAGCAGGGCCCGGTGCTGTGGGTCGAGTTCGGCGTTCTCTCGTTCGGTGATGTGGAACTCGTCCGGCCGGAAATCGGCGGTGCAGTCGGGGAACTCGCCCGCGGACAGCGCGTCGGTGCCGTCACGCAGCAACTGCCACAGCTGGCGATAGTCGGCGGCGCCGGGGAACCTGCAGCCCATACCCACGATCGCGATCGGCTCGTGCGAACTCATACAGACCGTCCGTTCTCTGGAAATTTTGCGCACGGGTGATAGACATAACAAGATCAACAGTACGATAGCGACGATCTATTGATCGCAGCGCACCTGATGATGGTCGGCGGTGCCGAGCCGTACCCCATCCTTCTTCCACTGCAGAAAAGGTGCCCGAAAAATGTGCGGTATCGCTGGCTGGGTCGACCCGTGCGGCAGGCTTCCCGACGGCGAGCGAACCGCCGCCGCCATGGCTGCGAGGCTGGCTCGCCGGGGGCCCGACGGGCACGGTTCCTGGGCCGATTCTCATGCCGCGCTGGCACATCGGCGGCTGGCCGTCATCGATCCGGACCATGGGCACCAGCCCATGGTCGCCGTCGATGATGCCGATCGCACCCGCGCGGTCCTGGCCTACACCGGCGAGGTGTCCAACCACGTGGAGTTGCGCCGCGAGCTCGAGCTACTCGGCCACAAGTTCACCACTCGCACCGACACCGAGGTGGTGCTGCAGGCCTGCCTGGAATGGGGCCTCGACGCGGTCCCTCGGCTGCACGGCATGTTCGCCTTCGCCTACTGGGACACAACCGCCCGCCGGCTGCTGCTCGTTCGCGACCGTCTCGGCATCAAACCGCTCTGCTACCGAATGGATGGCACCGGAGTGCGTTTCGGTTCCGAACCCAAGGCGCTGCTCGGCGCGGGGCCGACACCGGCGATCGACCTCGACGGGCTGCGCGACTTCCTGTCCTGCGTCCGCACGCCCGGCCGCACCCTGCTGCGCGATATTCGGGAGGTGCGCCCCGGCACCGTGCTCGTCGCCGATCCGCGCGGCGTCCGCGAACATCGGTACTGGCAGTTGGCATCCGCCCCGCACACCGACGATCTGAATACCACCGTCGACACGGTCCGCGCGCTGCTGGACGACATCACCACGAGTCACCTACGCGCCGATGTGCGGCTCGGCGCCCTGCTCTCCGGCGGTCTCGATTCCAGCGCGTTGACCGCGCTCGCCCAGCGCACGCTGCGGTCGACCGGCGCCGCCCTGCCGACGTTCTCGGTCGATTTCGCGGGCAACGCAGAGGATTTCGCGCCCGACGCGCTGCGGTCCACCCCCGACGCGCCGTTCGTCCGCGACATGGTCGCGCACTGTGGTTTCGACCATCGCGACATCGTGCTCGACGCTGCCGCCCTCACCGATCCGACGGTGCGCGGCGCGGTCGTCGCCGCCCGCGATCTGCCTGCCGCCGGCGACATGGACTCCTCGCTGTATCTGCTGTTCCGGGCGGTGCGCGAACACGCGACGGTGGTGCTGTCGGGCGAGTGCGCCGACGAGGTGTTCGGCGGGTACTCCTGGTTCCACGACCCGCGGACGATCGCCCGAACCGACTATCCGTGGCGCTATTTCGCGGGTCGTAGCGGCGCATGCCGAGCCCTGCTGCGTGACGATGTCGCCGCCGAACTCGACCTGACCGCGCACCGAGCAGCGCACTATCGACAGGCGGTCGACGAAACCATCGCACTCCCCGGCGAATCCGTGAGCAGGCGGCGGATGCGCGAGGCGTTCCGGCTGCACTTCACGCACTGGCTGCCCGATCTGCTCGACCGCAAGGACCGCCTGTCGATGGCCGTCGGCCTGGAAGTGCGCGTTCCGTTCTGCGATCACCGCCTGGTCGAATACGCCTATAACATCCCGTGGGAGCTGCACACCGTCGACGGCCGCGAGAAGTCACTGCTGCGCGCCGCCGTCGCAGACCTGCTGCCGCCCAGCGTCACCGCCCGCACCAAGGCGCCGTACCCGATCACCCACGACCCGGCCTATGACCGCGCACTGCGGACGCAAGCCGCCGACCTGATCGCTGCTGCGTCCGCGCCGGTGTGGGATTACCTGGACCGCAGTCGTTTACGTGACCGCCTGCATCGCCCGCTCGATGACCGCGCCACCCGCGCAGGTCTCGATTTCGCCCTCAATATGGACCTGTGGCTGCGTCACCTCGCGGGTGAGGCGATGCCATCGGGAGAACCGCTCCGATAGCCCGTCACTTCCGCTCACGGACGCAGGACCGACACCAGGAAGTCGGTCTGGTCGCGGACGACCTGTTCGAAGACATCGTCGAAATAGACGTCGAAGTGGCCGACCGGATACTGCTTGACCACAGCGTGTTTGGTGCGTTCGGCGGCCTTGCGGGTGGGGCCGGCGGGGGCGATCGAGTCGTTCTCGGCGATGGCGTAGAAGACGGGGACCTTCAGCGACTTGGCGCGACGGCCGGGGGAGTCGAACAGGGTCGAGAAGGCAACGCGGGCGCCGACTTTGGGGTCGTAGGTTTCGCTCTCCTCGGCCAGCCTGCCGTAGCCCTCCGGTACGTCGGTGGCACTCATCAACGCCGCGGAGCGTTTACGCCCGGCCAGCCGGATGCGGATGGGCTTGCGGCGGATCGGGCCGAAGATCAGGTCGGTGGCGGCGAGGATGGAGACCTTGGTGAGGCTGATCGGGCCCTTCGCCATCGCCGACGACCACCCGCTGGTGAACGGCACCTGGGCCACCACCGCGGCGAGGTAATCGTCGTCGGGCGCCACCGCGAGCACATGGCCACCGCCGAACGAGGTGCCCCACAGGGCGATCCGGGTGGCGTCGAAGCCGCGGACGCTGCGTGCGTAGGCGATTGCGGCCTTCCAGTCCTGCCGCTGCCGCGCGATGTTCAGTACCTGACGAGGGGAACCTTCACTGGCACCGAAATTCCGGTAATCGAAGGCGAGCACCCCCATGCCCGCGGCGACGAACCGCCGCGCATACCGATCCAACCCCATTTCGCGGGTCGCCCCCAGCCCGTGTCCCATGATCACCAACGGGCGCGGCCGAGGCGCGCCGTCGGGCAGGTAGAGCCACGCGGCGCACTGCTGGTCACCCGAAGGGAAACTGACGTCGACACGTTCCATGAGTCAATACCGTAGCGAGTACTCTGTACCGGCGGGCGAGTCGGCCGGGCGACCGCGGTAACGGGAACGGGCACGATCAGTGTCGCTGCCCGGTGCCGAGGAAAGTCCGGACTCCACAGAGCAGGGCGGTTGTTAACGGCAACCCGGGGTGACCCGCGGGACAGTGCCACAGAGAACAGACCGCCGCACGCGAGTGCGGTAAGGGTGAAACGGTGCGGTAAGAGCGCACCAGCGCCCCGGGTGACCGGGGCGGCTAGGTAAACCCCGCCCGGAGCAAGGTCAAAGGTCGCATCGGAAACGGTGCGGCTGCGCAGGTGTTCGAGGGCTGCTCGCCCGAGCCTGCGGGTGGACCGCTCGAGGCACCCGGCAACGGTGTGTCCAGATGGATGGTCGCCCCCCGGTGCGAATCGGGGACAGGATCCGGCTTACAGGCCGACTCGCCCGCCCACGAAACACGAAGGCGGCGGTTCCCACCGGGGAACCGCCGCCTCACTTCGCCGATGATCGGCTCAGCACATCATCTTGGACATCTGGTAGACAGCCGTGGCCTCTTCGGTGGTCGCGGTGACGGCGCCGTTCTTGGCGGCCTTCTGGATCGTGGCGATGGTGTCGGCCTCGGACTTGCCCGCCTTGATGTCGGAGCACGAGTGATTCAGCACCGCGGCCAGGGTGGCGTCGTCACGTCCTTCCGACAGCTTCGGGAAGGCACTGCGGTAGCTCACCACGAACATGCCCGCCTTGCTGGCCTCGACCTGGAAGGCGGGTGCGGCGGTGGTGGTGGCGGTGGGGGAGCCGGCGGAGGAA
Organism: Nocardia sp. A7; assembly: GCF_046549215.1. Lineage (NCBI taxonomy): Bacteria > Bacillati > Actinomycetota > Actinomycetes > Mycobacteriales > Nocardiaceae > Nocardia > Nocardia sp. A7. Next base: position 715,127 of record NZ_JAJPWE010000004.1, read on the forward strand.
GAGTCGTCGCTGCAGCCGGCCAGAAGCAGGGCGAAGACGGTGGCGCTGGCCGCGATGGCGGCGGTAGTTCTACTCACGGAGCGGGATGCTAGCGGCCCAGGAAACACGCCGCTTCCCCTGTGGTTAACGGGAAGCGACATGTTCTGGTTGGAAGCGGTGAGCTATCCCGGGTTGATCGCCAGCAGATGTGCCCAATAGCTGGCCGCATCAGGTCCGAGGATCGGCGACAGGTAATCGAAAATCAGCCACGACATACGTTCGCAAACTCCCATTTATCGACGTGAGTGCCGCGCATCCCGGCAGCTGCCGGGTGCGCCGCCGCCACAGTAACAATTGCGCGCGATGTCGCGGCGCTCGTGTGTCGAGACGGTGAAAATGCGCTGGAACTCGCCGGGAACGTGAGCGAGGTCATAGAGTGATCGCCGTCGGCAGGGCTCGCCTCTTCCTCGAGCCCAACACATTCGATCGCGGAAGCAGGTCATATTTACATGCGGGTAGTTCGTTCCATTGTCGCCGGTGCACTGATCGCCGGAGCCGCTGCGGTTTGCGCAACGCTGGGTGCCGGTTCGGCGAGCGCGGTCGCGGTGACGCCGCTCTCCGGCGGGGTCCAGGTCGACCTCAGTCCGGCCGATACCGCCTGGGTCCACCAGACCCGGTTCGGTCTGACCCTGGCCGGTCTGCCGCATCCGTCGGCGGCCTCCTTCGGTCAGGCGCTCGACGCGGCCGCGACGGTGTCGTCCGCTGTCCCCAACGGCCGGGTCACCTTCACCGTGTACGGTCCGTTCGATCAGCTCAACGGCACCATGCTCGCGCTGCGCTGAGACTCGCTACTCTGCGAAGATGGACTTCGAGTCACACACGAGGGGCAGTTCGCAGAACCAGAGTCGGACGGCTCAACTAGAACTCCATCAGCGGATCGTCTCGGCGCCGGTCGACTTCGGCGCCATCCGTTCCGAATTCGGACTGGCCTCGGATTATCCGGCCGAGGCCGTCTCCGACGCCCGCGACGCGGTAGACGCGTTCGCGGGCACTCGGGTCGACCGGACCGACATCGAGTTCGTGACCATCGACCCGCCCAGCGCGCTGGATCTGGACCAGACGTTGCATATCGAACACACTCCCACCGGCTTCACCCTGCACTACGCGATCGCGGATCTCGGTGCGGTGATCGTGCCCGGCAGTGCGCTGGCCACCGAAGCCGAAGTGCGTGGGCAGACCTTCTATCTGCCCGATGGCAGTGTGCCCTTGCATCCGAGGGTGCTGTCCGAGGGCACCGCGAGCCTGCTGCCCGGTGTCGACCGGCCTGCCGCGTTGTGGACCATCGAGCTTTCCGATGATGCTGTGCCGCTGAGCTTTTCGGTGACACGGGCATTGGTTCGCTCCCGGGAGCGGTTCGACTACGCGCAGGTGCAGACCGCTGCCGACGCCGGGAGGTTGCCTCCGTCGTTGGCGGCGTTGCCCGAATTCGGGCGGCTACGAATCGAAGCGGGCTTGGATCAGGGCGCGATCTCGCTGCGGTTGCCCGCGCAGGAAGTGGTTCCCGACGGTGACGGCTGGCGGCTCGAGTTGGAGCCGCGGACCGCTGCCGATGACTGGAACGAGCAGATTTCCCTGCTCACCGGTATGTGTGCGGCACGAATCATGGTGGAGCACAAAGGGATCGGTCTGCTGCGGACAATGCCGCCACCGCCGCGGAGCGCGATCGAATCGATGCGGCGCACGGCCGCGGCGCTGGGCGTGCAGTGGCCTGCCGAGATGCCGGTGGGGCGAATGCTCGCCGGGCTGGACGCGAATACACCCGCTGCGCTGGTGTTGATGTCGGAAGCGACCGGGTTGTTGCGTGGCGCCAGCTATACCCTGTTGGCCGAGCTCGACGAGCCGTCGCCGGAGCAGTTGACGCACAGCGCGATCGGGGCACCGTACGCGCATGTGACGGCGCCGCTGCGGCGGTTGGCCGATCGGTTCACGACCGAGATCTGCCTGGCTCACTGCGCGGGAGTCGAGGTGCCGCAGTGGGTGGTGGACGGGGTGAAGGCAGCCGCCGAGACGATGCGCCGCACCGACAGTCTGGCCAACAAAGTCGATCGGGCGTGCGTCGATCTGACCGAGGCCACGGTGCTCGCGCCGCGGGTCGGCACCGACTTCTCGGCCGTGGTTCTGCGTGCTGCCAACGGTTCTCGGCCCGCCGAGGTCTTCGTCAGCGAGCCGCCGATTCTGGCGCGCTGCGAAGGGCAGCCGCCGGAAGGGGAGACGGTCGCTGTGCGGTTGGCCGTCGCCGATCCGGCGACGCGAACCATCGGGTTCGACTACGACGGGGCGCGTTGATGGTCACTTCGCCGCGGAGATGAAAGCCGCGGCCGCGGGGTAATGGGCGATGGCTCGGCCCGCGGCCGCTTCTTCGGTGTCGGCCAGGAGTTCGTAGACCGTGGACGCGGGGGCGTGGGTGCCCTCGGCTACCACCAGGATCGCTTCGCGGGATTCGACGGCGTCCCGGTGGTCGCCCAGGACGGATTGCAGGCGTTTGGCGCGAGCGCCGAGGTCGGTGGCGTCGGGGCCGAGGACCGTGCCCGCGGCTTCGCAGGAATACCGTAAACGCTTGGCGCCCTTGCGGATGTCGTGGAGCATCTCCACCCGGTCGGCGGGGGTGGCGGTGGGTTCGGCGAAGACCAACTTGCGCAGACGCTTTCGATCGCGGCGCAGAACGTCGTCGAAGACCTCGGTGGCCTTTTCGCGGGCGAGGCCCTTGGCGAGTGGAGGATCGGTGCGCCAGGCCTTGAGTACCTTGCGCAGGCGGCGGTAGCGCTTGCCGTCCAGTGCGGTCAGTACCTCCGCGTGGGCATCGGCGTAGGCCTGGCGGGCGGCGCCGACCAGTGCTTCGGTGATCTCGGCGGGGGCGTCGTCGAAGCCTGCCAGCAGATCGGTGAAGCGCTCACCGCGGACCTCGGCATCGCGGGCCACGCCGAGCAGATCGGCCAGCCACTTCAGTTCCGCTTCGGTGGCGGCGGCTTGCTCGGCGTCGAACAGCTTGCGGTAGGACCGCAGCACGCTGCGGAGCCTGCGCGTGGCCACGCGCATCTGGTGGACCGAATCGTCGGCGTCGGCGCGAACGTCGGGTTCGGCGGCGAAGAGCCGGTCGATGTCCTCGCCTAGTGCCGCGACGACGGCTTTTCCGGCCTTGGGCGCCATGATGTCAGCCTCGCTTTCCGAACGTGTCGGTCGCCTCCACCAGGTGGTGGGTGATGCCGGGCTCGTGCGCGGTGTGTCCCGCGTCCTCGACGATGTGCAAGGTCGAGGAAGGCCACGCACTGTGCAGCTCCCATGCGCTCACCGCGGGGCACACGATGTCGTGGCGGCCCTGCACGATCACGCCCGGAATGTCGGCGATCCGGTCTATGTCTCGCAGCAACTGTCCCTCGTCCAGGAATCCACCGTGGCGAAAATAGTGGTTTTCGATCCGGGCGAAGGCGAGGGCGAAGCGTGCCTCGGCGGTTTCGGCGACCCGATCCGGTTGCGGGAGCAGGGAACTCGTCGCCCCTTCCCACGTCGACCAGGCGACCGCGGCATCGAGCGCGACCTGGGGATCGGGGGAGTGCAGCAGCCGGTGATACACCTCGACAAGGTCGCTTTCACGTTCCTCGACGGGCACGGGAGCCAGGAATTTCGCCCACTCGGCGGGGTACACGTTGCCCGCGGCACCGTTGTAGTACCAGTCGATCTCCTTGCGCCGCAACAAGAAGATGCCACGCAACACCAGTTCGGTCACCCGCTCCGGGTGCGCTTGGGCATAGGCCAGGCCCAGGGTCGACCCCCACGAGCCGCCGAACACCTGCCAGCGATCGACACCGAGACGCTCGCGCAAGAGCTCCATGTCGGCGATCAGGTTCGGTGTGGTGTTGCCGTCGAGGCTCGCCCCATCGGCGATGTGCGGCATGGACTTTCCGCAGCCGCGCTGATCGAACAGCACGATCTTGTACACGGCGGGATCGAAGAAGCGCCGCTGCAGCGGGCCGGTACCGCCGCCGGGTCCACCGTGCACGAACACCACCGGCTTGCCGTCGGGGTTGCCGCTGACCTCCCAGTACACCGACTGGCCGTCACCGACGTCGAGGAGTCCCTGCTCCTTCGGTTCGATCTCGGGGTAGAGGCTGCGCATCAGAAGGCCAATCCCGCGGCGAGGGAAGGCAGATCGAGGGCGGTGAGCGCCTCGGTCCGCACGTCCGGGCAGCTCTCGGTGGTCACCCGGTCGATCATCGCCTTGTCGGCGAGGACGTGGCCGTTGATGCCGCCGTTGCGGAAGCCCCAGTCGTGCACCATGGCGTTGAGCGAGATCCGCCCGAGCGTCGGGCCCTGCACCCGGAAATTGGACAGCTCGGGCCTGATCATGTCGCACAGTTGCGCGCCGGACGAGGGACTGATCGTCAGAGTCCCGGCAGGCGTGGTCGTCGCCGCGGCCGAGGTCGTGGTGCCCGCGCTCCCGGTCGGTGCCGGTTGCACACCTCCGCACGCGGTCAGGGACGCGACAGCGAGCGAACCCGCCATCAACAGCACAGAACGAGAAATCCAACGGTTTCGCGGCATCGGTACCTCTGATAGTCGAACAGTGTCGACATCGAGTCTGCCATCAGCCGCTGACAAAGACCCTTCGCACGAAACGGCCGCCCCCTCGTCAGGGAGCGGCCGCACAGTGGGAACTCAGAAGCTGTGTTCGGGGCCAGGGAAGGTGCCCTGGCGGACTTCTGCGGCGTAAGTGGCCGCGGCGGTGCGGAGTTCGTCGCCTACGTTGCCGAAGCGCTTGACGAATTTGGCGGTCTTGCCGCTGGTGTAGCCGGCCATGTCCTGCCAGACCAGTACCTGGGCGTCGCAGTCGGCGCCGGCGCCGATGCCGACGGTGGGGATGGTCAGCTTGCGGGTGACCTGGCCCGCGATGTCGGCGGGAACCATTTCCATCACCACAGAGAACGCGCCTGCTTCCTGCACGGCGATCGCGTCGGCGACCAACTGCTCGGCGCCGTCGCCACGGCCCTGCACGCGGAAACCGCCCAGGGTGTTCACGCTCTGTGGCGTGAACCCGATGTGGGCCATCACGGGGATGCCCGCGGAGGTGATCAGCGCGATCTGCTCAGCGACACGTTCGCCGCCTTCGAGCTTCACCGCGTGCGCGCCGCCCTCCTTCATGAAGCGGATGGCGGTCGCCAGGGCCTGCTGTGGCGAGGACTCGTAGGTCCCGAACGGCAGGTCGGCGACGACCAGCGCGTGCGGTGCGCCGCGCACGACACCGCGCACGAGCGGGATCAGCTCGTCGATGGTGATCGGCACGGTGGTGTCGTAGCCGTAGACGACATTGGCGGCGGAATCGCCGACCAGGAGAACGGGGATACCGGCTTCCTCGAACAGCCGGGCGGACGAATAGTCGTAGGCCGTCAACATCGACCAGCGCTCACCCTCGACCTTCATCTGCTGGAGATGCTGGACGCGGGTCTTGCGGCGTGGCTGCTTGGTTGGGACAGTGGCGGCGGGAGTGGCACCGTAGGCAGGACTCTGCTCATCGGATACGGACATCATCGTCCCTTTCGTCTGGTTCCTCGAGGCCCATACCGGGTCCCCGGGCTTTTCTGACAAGACCAGTGTGCACCTGCGCACGCGCGGTTTTAAGCCCCGGTGCCGGTGTGATCGGTCACATCGTCGATTCGGCTACCGTGGTGCGAGCCCGAACGGGCGCATCGTGTGCGCCGCAGGGCGCGGAAAGGTGGGCCCACTGTGCAGCGTGGCCGGCTCGTCGTGCTCCTCGGCGCTGTCTCAGCATTGATCGCCACCGGATGCGGTACCGGCCAGGACAGCGCACCGCGCGCTGAACTGCCGCCGCCACCCCCGGGCCTGAACACCTTCTACGACCAGCGGATCGACTGGGGCTCGTGCGAGGGCTACGGCAGCCCGGAGGACCGGCTGCCGCCCAAGACCGAGTGCGCGCGGATCACCGTGCCGATCGATTACGCGCGCCCGGACGGCCCGACCGCCCAGATCGCGCTGTCGCGGATCCCGGCCACCGGCGAGAAGGTCGGTTCGCTGCTGATGAATCCGGGCGGGCCCGGCGTTTCCGGGCTGTCGATGGTCGGCGTCGGCAATCGCACCGAACTGGCCGCGAAGTTCGACCGGGTCGGGTTCGATCCGCGTGGTGTCGGCTCGTCACTGCCCGCGATCGTCTGCCTGACCCCGCAGCAGGCCGATGCCGAACGCGCCGAGCCGCCCACCGAGAACACCCCGGCGGGTATCGCCGACGCCGAAGCCGACAACCGTGAATACGCCGACCGCTGCGCCCAGCGCTCGGGCGTCGACCTGCTCGGCCACGTCGGCACTCGCGAGGTGATCCAGGACATGGATGTCATGCGGGCAGTCCTCGGCGACGCGAAACTGAGCTACCTCGGTTACTCCTACGGCACCCGTCTGGGTTCGGCCTACGCCGAGAAATACCCGCAGAACGTGCGCGCGCTCGTCCTCGACGGTGCGGTCGACTCCTCGCAGGACCCGATCCAGGAGTCGCTGCGCCAAGCGGCGGGCTTCCAGGGGGTGTTCACCGCCTACGCCACCGACTGCGCGAAGAACGCGGACTGCCCACTCGGCACCGACCCAGCCAAGGCCGTCACCCGCTTCCGTGAGCTGGTCGGGCCGCTGGAGCGGACTCCGGCGCCGACGACCGATCCGCGCGGCCTCAGCTACAACGACGCGATCACCGGCGTCCAGCAGGCGCTCTACAGCGACGAACTGTGGGAGATCCTCACCCAGGGCCTCACCGAATTGCGCGGCGGCAACGGCGACACCCTGCTGCAACTGGCCGATATGTACGACGGCCGCCGCCAGGACGGCACCTACGCCAACACCCAGGACGCCTTCAACGCGATCCGCTGCATCGACGATCCCCGCATCACCGATCCCGCGGTGACCGGCCGTCAGGACACCGAATACCGCAAGGCCGCCCCGTTCCTCGACGACGGCAAGGGCACCGGCGCCGCCCCACTGGAACTGTGCGCCGCCTGGCCGGTCGCCAACACGAGTTCTCCGCACCGTATCTCGGCACCCGGGCTGCCCAAGACGGTGGTGGTCTCGACGACCGAGGACCCGGCCACGCCCTATCAGGCCGGTGTCGACCTGGCTGCCCAGCTGGGCGCCGACCTGATCACTTTCCGCGGCAACCGGCATACCGCCGCGCTGGTCGCGGGCGATCAGTGCCTCGACGACGCGGTGATCGATTACCTCGTCGATCTCGCCACGCCCGCTCCCGGTCTCACATGCTGAGAGTGACTTTTTCTCACCGCGCCCCGTCGTAGCCGGTGAGATGTGCGAACGATGTGACGAGATCGCAAACCAGTCAGCGTATGTAACACGGATTTAACGCCGGGTGCTTACGCTCGCCGGTATGGATCGCCAGAAGGAATTCGTGCTGCGGACGCTCGAAGAACGGGATATCCGCTTCGTCCGTCTCTGGTTCACCGATGTGCTGGGCTACCTCAAGTCCGTCGCCATCGCCCCCGCCGAGCTCGAAGGCGCCTTCGAGGAGGGCATCGGCTTCGACGGCTCGGCCATCGAAGGCTTCGCGCGCGTGTCCGAGGCGGACATGGTGGCGCGGCCCGATCCGTCGACGTTCCAGGTGCTGCCGTGGGCCAGTTCCAAGGGTCACCAGCACTCGGCGCGGATGTTCTGCGACATCACCATGCCCGACGGTTCGCCGTCCTGGGCCGACCCGCGCCACGTGCTGCGCCGTCAGCTGAACAAGGCCGCCGATGCGGGCTTCAGCTGCTACGTGCACCCCGAGATCGAGTTCTTCCTGCTGAAGGACCAGCTCAAGGACGGCTACGAGCCGACCCCGGCCGACAACGGCGGCTTCTTCGACCAGGCCGTGCACGATGCCGCGCCGAACTTCCGCCGCCACGCCATCGACTCGCTCGAATCGATGGGCATCTCGGTCGAGTTCAGCCACCACGAAGGCGCCCCCGGCCAGCAGGAGATCGACCTGCGCTACGCCGACGCGCTCTCGATGGCAGACAACGTGATGACCTTCCGCTACCTGATCAAAGAGGTCGCGATCGACGAGGGCGTGCGGGCGACGTTCATGCCCAAGCCGTTCTCGCAGTACCCCGGCTCGGCCATGCACACCCACATGAGCCTGTTCGAGGGTGAGAACAACGCCTTCGCCGATCCCGACGACCCGAACAACCTCTCGAGCACCGCGCGCTCGTTCATCGCGGGCATCCTCGAGCACGCCCCCGAGATCAGCGCGATCAGCAACCAGTGGGTCAACTCCTACAAGCGCCTCATCCACGGCGGCGAAGCTCCGACCGCGGCCTCCTGGGGCCGGTCCAACCGTTCGGCGCTGGTGCGTGTGCCGATGTACACCCCGAACAAGTCGTCCTCGCGTCGCGTCGAGATCCGCAGCCCTGACTCGGCCTGCAACCCGTACCTGACCTTCGCGGTGCTGCTGGCCGCCGGTCTGCGCGGCATCGAAAAGGGCTACGACCTGCCCCCCGAGGCCGAAGACGACGTGTGGTCGCTCACCGACGCCGAGCGTCGCGCCATGGGCTTCCGCACCCTGCCCGGCACCCTCGACGAGGCCCTGCAGGCGATGGAGCGCTCGGAGCTGGTCGCCGAAACCCTCGGCGAGCACGTCTTCGACTTCTTCCTGCGCAACAAGCGCCGCGAATGGGCCGACTACCGTAGCCAGGTCACCCCATGGGAGCTCAAGGAGTACCTGAGCCTGTAAGCGGTCAACCCGCGGCACCAGCCGCTAGAGTTACAGCTATGGTCCGGCCACCGACTGCCCGCTCCGCTGTTCCCGGCGTCGGTCGGCTCGGTCTACTCGAACCGGCCGCGGCGGACTCACTGCACCAGCTCGGCTGGGACAACGTCGACGGTGTATCCGTACTGTGGGCACTGTCGCGTTCGCCCGATGCCGATCTCGCGCTGTCCACGCTCGTGCGGCTGCGCGAATCACTCGAAGACGCCTGGCCCGAGCTGGATTCGGCGATCCGTTCCGATACCACGTTGCGCGGCAGGCTGTTCGGTTTGCTCGGGTCGTCGACGGCGTTCGGTGATCACCTCGTCGCTGTGCCTGCGGCGTGGAAAGTGCTGCGTAAGACCGAACTTCCCACCCGGGACGAGCTGATCGCCGATCTGCTCGACGCCGTCGACGCGACACCGGAGACCGGACCCAACGCAAGCCCGATGCTGTTGCGTGCCGGTATCGCCGGCCCGGAGGCGGTGGCGTTGCTGCGCAGCAGGTATCGCGATCAGCTGATGCTGTTGGCCGCGGTCGACCTCGCCTCCACGGTCGAGAACGAACCGGTCCCGCCGTATCTGGTGGTCGGCAAGCACCTGTCGGATCTGGCCGATGCCGCACTCACCGCCGCCCTGTCGGTCGCGGTGGCCAGGGTGTGTAAGAACGGCCCGGTCTCGGTGCGTCTCGCCGTGATCGCGATGGGCAAATGCGGTGCGCGCGAACTGAATTACGTCAGTGATGTCGACGTGGTGTTCGTCGCCGAACCGGCCGACGCGACCGCGACCCGGCTGGCCGCGGAGATGATGAGCGTCGCGAGCTCGGCGTTCTTCGAGGTCGACGCCGCCCTGCGCCCCGAGGGCAAAGCGGGCGCCCTGGTGCGCACCGTCGAGTCCCACCTCGCCTACTACAAGCGGTGGGCACGCACCTGGGAGTTCCAGGCGCTGTTGAAGAACCGGCCGATGACCGGCGATCTGGAACTCGGCAAGCAGTACCGCGACGCGCTGATGCCGATGGTCTGGACCGCGTCCGAACGCCCCGACTTCGTCGCCGACGTCCAGGCCATGCGCCGCCGCGTCGAGGACCTGGTCCCCGCCGACATGCGCGAGCGCGAACTCAAACTCGGCGCGGGCAGCCTGCGCGATGTCGAATTCGCCGTGCAGCTGCTGCAATTGGTGCACGGCCGGGTCGACGACGCACTGCACGTGACCAACACCATCGAGGCGCTCACCGCCTTGGCCGCGGGCGGTTACGTCGGCCGCGACGACGCCGCCAACCTCGCCGCCTCCTACGAGTTCCTGCGCCTGCTCGAGCACCGCCTGCAGTTGCAGCGGCTCAAGCGCACCCACACCCTGCCCGCCGCCGACGACGCCGACGGCATGCGCTGGCTGGCCCGCGCCGCCCACATCCGCCCCGACGGGCGCCAGGACGCGGTCGGTGTGCTGGACACCGAAATCCGTCGCAACGCCGTGCGGGTGCGGCGCCTGCACGCGAAACTGTTCTACCGCCCGCTGCTCGACGCGGTCGCCCGGATGGACTCCGACGCCCTGCGCCTGAGCCCCGACGCCGCGGTCCGTCAGCTCGCCGCCCTCGGCTACGCCGCACCGGCCAACGCGCTCGGCCACCTCAAGGCGCTCACCGGTGGTGTCTCGCGCAAGGGCCGTATCCAGGCGCTGCTGCTGCCGACGCTGCTCGAATGGCTCGGTGACACACCGAATCCCGACGCGGGCCTGCTCGCGTACCGCCGGGTGTCCGAGGGTCTCGACGACCAGATCTGGTTCCTGCGCGAACTGCGCGACGAGGGCGCCATCGCCCAACGTCTGATGATCGTGCTCGGCTCGTCGGAATACCTGCCTGATCTGCTGATCAATGCCCCCGACACGATCCGGATGTACGCCGACGGACCCGGTGGCCCGCAACTGCTCACCACCCAACCCGAAGATGTCGCCCGCGGCATGGAGACCGCGGCCGCCCGCTATGACGACCCGAAACGTGCTGTCGCGGCGGCACGTTCGCTGCGCCGCCACGAACTCGCTCGCGTGGCCTCGGCCGACGTGCTCGGCATGCTCGACGTTCCACAGGTGTGCGCGGCCCTGTCCTCGGTCTGGGTCGCGGTGCTGGAGGCGGCACTGAGCGCGGTCATCCGCGCCTCGGAGGCCGAACGCGGCGCACCGGCGCCCGCCGACTTCGCGGTGATCGGCATGGGCAGGCTCGGCGGCATGGAACTGGGCTACGGCTCCGACGCCGACGTGCTGTTCGTCTGCGATCCACGCCCCGGTGAGGACGAGGCCGCCGCCGTGAAATGGGCCAACGGGATCGCCGAGCAGGTCCAGCGGCTGCTCGGCGCACCGAGCGTCGACCCACCGCTGCAGGTGGACGCGGGCCTGCGCCCCGAGGGCCGTAACGGGCCCCTCGTTCGCACGCTGGCCGCCTATCAGGCCTACTACGCCCAATGGGCCCAGCCCTGGGAGGTACAGGCGCTGCTGCGTGCCCACCAGGTGGCAGGCGATCAGCACCTCGGCGTGCGCTTCCTGCACGTCATCGACCCGATCCGCTACCCGGTGGGCGGGGTCTCGGAGGAATCGGTCCGCGAGATCCGCCGCATCAAGGCCCGCGTCGACGCCGAACGCCTCCCGCGCGGCGCCAACCCGGCCACCCACACCAAGCTGGGCCGTGGCGGCCTGGCCGATATCGAATGGACCGTCCAGCTGCTGCAGTTGCGCCACGCGCACGAGGTCCCCGCCCTGCACAACACCTCGACCCTGCAGGCCCTGGACGTGATCGAGGTCGAAGGCATCCTCGAACCCGAAGACGTCGCACTGCTGCGCGAATCGTGGATCACCGCCACCGCCGCCCGCAACGCCCTCGTCCTGGTCAAGGGCAAGGCCACCGACCAACTCCCCGGCCCCGGCAAACTCCTGTCGGCGGTCGCCCGGGTAGCGGGCTGGCCCAACGACGACGGCAGCGAATTCCTCGACACCTACATGCGCATCACCCGCCGCGCCAAAGCGGTCGTCGAGCGGGTGTTCGGGGGATAGTCCGGACATGAAAAAGCCCCGCACCACTAGTGCGGGGCTTTTTCAGTTCACGCCGAAATCAGATGGCGCGGACGTCCTGGGCCTGCGGGCCCTTCTGGCCCTGGCCGACCTCGAACTCCACGCGCTGTCCCTCTTCGAGGGACTTGAAGCCCGAGCCGCCGATAGCCGAGTAGTGAACGAAGACGTCGGGGCCGCCTCCGTCTTGGGCGATGAAGCCGAAGCCCTTTTCGCCGTTGAACCACTTGACGGTGCCTTGAGTCATGTTTTAAAAGTCTTTTCCGTAGGTGAGCCATGGCGATCACTTGCGATCAGCCCAGTCTCAGCAACCCACTATGCCATACTCGCCAGCAAACCGCGCCTTGCGGATTGTCACACCGCCATGTGGGCGGAGTTTGCCGTCGATCTACGGCGTGTCGCGCCCGCGGGGAGCCAATGCCCGAGGCCTGTTCACATCGCGCCGCGGACTGTGCCAATCTGGGCGGTATGGGTGAGACGAACGGTGGTCATGTCGACCTGGCCATGCGAGTGCTCGACGCGCATGTGGCGTTCACCAAACAGCAGTTGCGCGAGCCCGCCGGGTTTCTCGAGTTCGTCACCGAGGAGGTGGACGGCGCGCTCGACGAAGCCTCGGAGCTCACCCTCGCCGAGGCGGTCACCCGCGAGCAGATCAAGGCGGTCGCGCACAAGTTCGCCGTGCAGGTGCCGGTGGAGGGCGCGATTCCCGAACTCGTCGGCGAGATCGCGACCCGGTTGTACAACCATCGTGCCAACGACGAGGTCGAGGTCGGTGACCTCGTCGACAACCGCCGCTTCGACGAGCTGATCGATGCCGTCGCCGATCTGGACCTCACCCACCGGCTCGTGCGGCTGGTGCTCGACAGCCCGGTCACCGTCGACGCGTGTGTCGAGGCGGTCCAGCGCGCGGTGGTCACCGCTGTCGACGACGGCTTGCACCCCGACGGCGGCGGACTGGCCGCAACGCTGCGCGGCGCGCTGTCACGACTGGCCGAACCGGCGATGCCCGCGATCGAGAGCGGCATCGGCATGCTCACCCGCACCGGTGCGCGATTCGTGTTGCGCGGCAACAGCAGTGACGCCGACGAGGTGCTGTTCGACAGCGCCCGCGAGACCTGGCGCAAACACACCGGCGTCGCGGTCGGCTCGTTCCGTGATCTGGTCTCGGCCGACGATGTCGAAGACATCGTCGTGCTCGTCTTTGAATTCTGGCGCACGTTCCGCGACACCGACTACTTCCATGCCCTGCTCGACGAGGGCGTGGACCACGTCTTCGACAAATACGGCGACACCCCCCTTGCCGAATTGCTGGCTGAGCTGGGCGTCGGGCGCGCGGACATGATCGAGGAAGCGCTGCGCTTCGGCCCGCCGGTTCTCGAAACACTCGACGAGCGCGGCTATCTCGACACCGTGCTGCGCCGCAGGTTGGCTCCGTTCTACGCCTCGGACGCCTTCCGGGCCGCGGTGTCCGGGATCGAGTGATCGCACCAGTTCCGTTCGGCCGCTGGCATGTCGGGATGTGTCGGTACGATCCGTGCAACGATGGGGCGCTTGTCCGCCACCGGATCTCGATCGAAAGGCTGCCGTGACACGTCTGTCCACCCTGCTCGACCAGATCGACTCCGGTGCTGTGTTGTTGCCCGAGTTCCAGCGTGGGTACGTGTGGAACCGGGACCAGGTGCGTGGACTCATGCGGTCGCTGTACCTCGGGTATCCGGTCGGTGGATTGCTGGTGTGGGAGACCGGGTCCGACGAGATCGCGGTGCGTGGGGGGACGACCGGCTCGGGGCTGCGGCAGTTGCTGCTCGACGGGCAGCAGCGCATCACCACGCTGTACGGGATCGTGCGGGGAACGGCGCCGTCGTTCTTCGAAGGTGACGAGATCGCCTTCACCGGGCTGCATTTCGAGGTCGAGCGTGAGCTTTTCGAATTCCAGGTGCCCGGTCGCGATACCGCGCCGGCCTGGATCGATATCACCGAACTGTTCGCCCAGGGCCCGATGCACTATCTGTCCAGGTTCCCCGACGCGTCGCCGGAAACCCTTGCCCTCTATCTCGATCGGCTGAACAGGGTTCGCGAGGTCACCAACCGCGAATTCAATGTCGAGACGATCACCGGATCGGATCGCACGGTCGACGAGGTGGTCGACATCTTCAACCGGGTCAACTCCGGCGGCACCAAACTGTCCAAGGGCGATCTCGCGCTGGCCACCCTGTGCGCGCAGTGGCCGCAGGCGCGCGGCAACCTGCGCGACCACCTGATCCGCTGGGACAAAGACGGTTACACCTTCACCCTGGACTGGTTGCTGCGCAATGTGATCGCGGTCGGCAACGGGCGCGCCCACTTCGACGCGCTCGGTGATCTGGACCCCGTGCAATTCGAGCAGGCGCTGGTCTCCACCACCGAGCAGGTCGACACCTTCCTGGACACGGTGGCGGGCAGGCTCGGCCTCGATCACGACCGAGTCCTGATGGGGCGCTATGCGATTCCGGTGATCACCCGGCTGCTGTTCCTCAACGGCGGTCGCTTCGAGAACGATCTGCACCGCGACCGGGTGCTGTACTGGTACGTGCATTCGGCACTGTGGGGCCGGTTCAGCGGCTCCACCGAGACGTTCCTGCAGCAGGACTACGACACCCTCGAACGTGGCGGCGTCAACGCACTGATCGGCTCGCTGGAACGCTTGCGCGGCGGCTCGCTCGACCTGTGCGCCGACGATTTCGCCGGCGCCACCCGCGGTTCCCGGTTCTATCCGCTGCTGTACATGCTGACCCGCGTCGACGGTTCGCGCGATCTCGGCACCGGCTCGGAGCTGGGCATCGAGCAGTTCGGTGAGCGCACGCCGGTGCAGGTGCACTACCTCTTCCCGAAAACCCTGCTGCGCGATGCCGGTTACGAACGTAACGAGATCAACGCGATCGCCAACTTCTGCTTCCTGAGCCCCGGTTCCGAGGCCGAGCTCGGCGAGCGCGAGCCCGGCGACTACTTCGCCGAGATGGAGCGCCGCAACCCGGGTGTGCTCGCCTCCCAGTGGATTCCGACCGACCCGGCGCTGTGGCGGGTCGAGAACTACCGTGAGTTCCTGCGGGCGCGTCGCAAGCTGCTGTCCGTCTCGGCCGATGCCTTCCTCGAAAAGCTGCGCACCGGCAAGCTGCACCGGCCGACCCTGCTGACGGTCGGTGTCGCCGGGGCGACGATCGGCGATCCCGCAGTGGACCAGGTGAACGCGCTCGTCGACGATCTCATCGCCGACGGCTTCGGTTTCCCGCTGCTCGACAGCGAGGTCTCCGACCCGGTCACCGGCCGCGAACTCGCGGTCGCCGAAGCCTTTTGGCCGGAGGGCCTGCAGCCGGGTGTCGGCATGCCGGTGGTGCTGGTACTCGAACCGTCCAACGCCGACCTCACCCGCTTCGCCCAGCTCGGCTACGCGGTGTTCACCTCGGTCGACGCCCTGCGCGGCTACGTCGACAACCTGCGCGTGGAGGCTTCCGGGGACACCGGCGTCGACGACGGTGCGGTCGCCGACCTGGCCGCGCTGGCCGACCGCCTGCCCGCCACCTGGGTCGGCAATTCCGAACAGGTCTGGTTCCGCTTCGCCTGGAACCAGCTGGAGAAGGACCGCGCCGACGGCCCGGACGCTCACCTCGGCCCCGAACAGCTCGCGCTGCGCTACATCGCCCTGTGGGCGCTCACTCGCACCTTCTACATCCACGCGTTCGACCAGGGCAATCCCGGCGAGTGGCGCTACTACCTCGGCGACGCCATCGGCCCGAGCCCCTTGGTTCCGCGCGCCTGGCTGGCCCAGCGCGCCGTCGGATCCGGTGCGCTGGCCCCCGGCATGCCGCCCGGGGACGAGGACATCGCGATCGCGCTGGTCCACGGCGTTCTGGAAACTGTCGACGACGTAGCCGCCGCCCTGTCCCACATCCTCGGCGGCCCCGGCCTCTTCGCGTCACTGTGGGCGTCCGCGGGCGCTGCCGAACACTACGGCTACCCCTTGTCCACCGACCAGGTCAACGACCTCATCAACCAGGTCGTCAACGACCCCGCCTCCCGAAAGATCCAGGCCTACAACTGGATCGAAGCGGGTCTGCCCCTCTAGGGCGTGCCGGTCGCGCGCTGGAAGGTCGTGATGAAGTCGGTCAGCGCGGTGCGGTTCTCGAGGTCGGCCCCGCGGCCTACTTCGACGGTGATCGAGCTGCCCGCGCGGACGGGCAGCTCGTCCCAGCAGACCGGGAGAACCGGTAGCTGCACGGTGCGCTCGCCGACGGTCAGGGTGATCGCCGAGGTGTATTTGTTCGCGACTGTCATCAACTCTTCGACGGCCCGCTCGGTGAGCGGTCCCGCGGCGGTGAATTCCTCGATGTACACGGCGGCAGTGTAAGCCTCAGGAAACCTTCAAGTCGGCCACAAGGCAGCGGTAAGTGGGCCCGCCTAGGGTGGCCGCATGATGGGTAAATGGGTACGGCGAACGTTGCTGGTGCTGGGGTGGGGCGCGGTGGTCGCGGCGGTGGCCGGGATCGTGTTGCATGTTGTGGACTGGCCGCAGAAGTCGATGGTGTTGCTGGCGTCGGGGGCGATGTGGTTGATGCTCGGTGCGGTGGTGGGGCTGGTGCTGCTGCTCCTCGCGCGGGGGTGGCGTAGCTCGGGAGCGGCGGCGCTGGTGCTGGCCGGTGCCGCGTGGTTGGTCGTACCGTCCTACATTCCGGAGGCCAGGGCCGCCGCTGGGCCGGAACTCGTTGTGCTGCAGTCGAATATCCTCTTCGGGCTCGCCGATCCCGCGGCGGTCGTCGCGACCGTGCGTGACAACAACGTCGACGTGCTCACCGTCGAGGAACTGACCGACGGATCGATCGTGCGCCTGCGCGAAGCGGGGCTGGAAGAGCGGCTGCCCTACTTCTACACCGAACCCGCCCGGTCGGGTGGTGGTGGCACCGGCATCTACAGCCGATACCCGCTGCGCGACACCAAGAAATACGACGGCTTCATCATGAGCAACATCTCCGCGACCATGGATCACCCGCAGCGCGGCCCGATGTCGGTGTTCGCCTTTCACCCGATCCCGCCGAACCTCGACTTCGCCTCGTGGTCGGCGGAGATGCGCACGATCGACGAAATCCTCGCGGTGACAAGCGCACCCGCGATCGTCGGTGCGGATTTCAACGCGACACACGACCATTCGGAATACCGGGCCCTGCTCGACGGCGCGTTCGCCTCGGCCGCCGACCAGACCGGCGACGGAGTCCTGCTCACCTTCCCCGCGGATCGCCGGTGGGGACCGGTGATCGGGATCGACCACATCCTCGTCGCAGGTGGGGTCGCAGAGCAGGTCCGCACCCTCACCATCCCCGGTTCCGACCATCGCGCGGTGCTGGCCACGATCCGAATGGACCTGTGACAGTAGTCGTTTACCATGTGATCGCTCGATTGCGGACCGTACGGCGTCCGTGTCATTTCCGGGGAGGACAGCGCATGAGAAGACATCGGTTCGGCGCGACCATGGCAGCTTTGGTGAGTATCGGCATGCTCGTATCCGGTTGCGGCACAACAACAGTCGTCAGCAATCAGGCGCAGCCGGCCATGGACAACCCGTGGGAGCTCACGGGCGCGGTGTCGTCCACCGGCCCCAGCGGATCGCGTCCCGGTGTGCCCGACACCGACCGGAAGGCCGAGAACGGCGACAACGGCAAGATCGACAAGCTCGCCCTCAACGCCATCGCCGACATCGAAGAGTACTGGCAGACAGAGTATTCCAAGACTTTCCGCGGCGCCTTCAAGCCCGCCTCGAAGGTCATCTCGTGGTCGGCGCGCGCCACCGAGGCGGAGTCGGTGCAGTTCTGCAAGTCCAGCACCTACAAGCTGGTCAATGCCGCCTACTGCCCGCTGGATCACACCATCGGCTGGGACCGCGCCGTCCTGCTGCCACTGCTGGTCGACAAGTACAAGGAGATGTCGGTTGTGATGGTGCTGGCCCATGAGTACGGCCACGCCATCCAGTCCCAGGCCGACCTGTTGCGCGGCTTCTTCACCGACGCGCTGGTCAAGGAGCAGCAGGCCGACTGCCTGGCCGGGGTGTTCCTTCGCCATGTGGCAGAAGGCAATTCGAAACACTTCACGCTCAACACCACCGACGGCCTCAACGGCGTGCTCGGCGCGACCGTGGCCGTGCGCGACCGCGACCCCAACGACCCTGACGCCGTGCACGGTTCGGCATTCGAGCGGGTCAGCGCGGTGCAGATGGGATACACCGACGGCGCGAAGTCCTGCGAGGGCATCAACGAGGCCGAGATCGAGAAGCGTCGCGGTGGCCTGCCGGTCACCTTCGACGACGGTGAGAAAGACGCGCAGCTGCCGGTGAACAAGGAAAACCTGACCACCCTGGCAGCCCAGCTGAGCAAGTCGATGCCGATACAGAACGCGCCGAAGTTCGATTACGCGGGCGTCACCCGCAAGTGCGCGTCGACCACCACCACCGAGCCGGTCTCCTACTGCCCTGGCTCGAACACCATCGGCACCGACATTCCCGCCATGGCCAAACGTGCCGGCGAAGGCGCGAGCGGCAAAGAAGAACCGCTGTCGGCGGTCGTCACCGGCGACTACAACGCCGCGGCGGTCTTCGTCTCCCGCTATGCCCTCGCGGTGCAGCAGGACCGCAAGCTGTCACTGACCGGCGCGGAATCCGCGGGCCTGCGCACCGCGTGCCTGACGGGTGTGCTCACCACGAAACTCAGTGAGCCCAACAGTGATCCGCGCCTGTCGGCGGGCGATCTCGATGAGGCGGTCTCGGGCCTGCTCGCCGACGGTATCGCCGCCTCCGACGTCAACGGCAAGGTGGTGTCGAGCGGGTATCAGCGCCTCGAGGCCTTCCGCACCGGCGTCCTCAGCGGCGAACAGGCCTGCTTGACGCAGTTCAAGTAGGTCAGTGCGAGGTAGGCAGTGATCGCAGGGAGCTGAGGGTGTTCGCCACCGCGCGGGCAGCCTCGGCTCCCTTTGTCACGAAGTGGTTGGTGTAGTAGTCCACGTGCTCGCTGTGCTCGTGGAAGTGGTGTGGGGTGAGCACCACCGAGAACACCGGCACGTCGGTGTCGAGCTGCACCCGCATCAGTCCGTCGATCACCGCGGAGGCGACGAAGTCGTGGCGGTAGATGCCGCCGTCGACGACGAGGGCCGCGGCGACGATCGCGTCGTAGCGGCCGGTCCTGGCCAAGCGCTTGGCGTGCAGCGGGATCTCGAAGGCACCGGGGACGTCGAACACCTCGACGACCTCGGGGTCGAACCCGAAGCCGGTGTATTCGGCGAGGAAGCCTTCGTGTGCCTTGTTGACGATGGAGCTGTGCCAGCTCGCGCGGATGAAGGCAACGGCGCCGGTAGACGTGGTCATGGGTGATGAGTCTACTAGGTCACCCGCGCGAGAACTTACTGACCGGTAACATGTGCCGTCAGCCATTCGGTGACATCGCCGAGCACCTGCGCTCGCTCGGGCTCGTTGAACACCTCGTGGTAGAGCCCCGGGTAGCGCAGCACCGTCAGGTCGACCGAGCCCGCGTCGCTTTCGAGCAGATCGGCGCTCGACGGTGACGCGATGGCATCGGCGGTGCCGTGCAGCACCAGCAGCGGCGCGGTGAGCGCGCCGAGGCGCCGTTTCACCAGCGCGGTGTGCTCCAGGATCTCCACCGCTGTGCGTGCGGGCAGCTTGCCGCGGAAGACCAGCGGGTCGTCGTCGTAGGCGCGAACCACCTCGGGGTCGCGGCTGATCGTGGACGAATCCAGTGTCAGCACACCGAGATTCGGCGCGAACCGGGTGAGCAGGGGAGCGGCGAGGCGCTGGATCGCGTTGCCGAGCGGGATGTCGAGGGGCGGTGCGGACACCACGATGCCCGCCACGTCGACCGGCCCGCGGGTCGCCAGGTGCAGAACCACCAGGCTGCCCATCGAATGGCCGAGCAGGAACCGAGGGACACCGGGGTGGGCGGCCCCGGCGACATCGAGCAGGGTCGCGACATTGTCGGCGGCGCCCTGCATCGAATCGATATTGGCCGCCGCGCCTTCGGACAAACCGTGCCCGATGTGGTCGAGTGCGTAGACCGCGAAGCCGGCGTCGACCAAGGCGGCGCCGACGTGCTCGTAACGGCCCGAGTGTTCTGCGACGCCGTGCACCAGCGCCACCACCGCGCGCGGTGCGGACTCGGGTTGCCAGGCGCGCCAGGCGATCTTGCCGCCGTGGCCCGCGAACTCGCCGGTGTCGGTCGTCATCGTGGCGCTCCTGTGGTGTCGGGCGCCGCGGCGAGCCGCTCGATGAGACGCCGGTTGAACTCGATCAGCCGAGCGTAGTTGAGTCGCGAGATCCGTTCGTCTGTTCCGTGGATCCGTTCCAGATCCGCCGGGGTCACCACGATCGGCGCGAAGTTGCAGCGGGTCGCCGCCAGGCCGTCGTAGTGGCGGGAATCGGTCGCGCCGGGCACGATGCCGGTGGTGGTGACGATCCCGGGCACCACGCTCGAGGCCAGCTCGGCGACCATGTCGAAAGCCGGGCCCGGATCGGTGAACCGCGAGGGCTCCGATGTGGGTCCGACGAGGTCGATCGCCACGCCGATATCGCGGATCACCTTCGCGCAGTGCGCGAGCACCGCCGCCACCGAATCACCGGGCAGGATACGGAAATTCACCAGCGCCTCAGCGCTCTGCGGGAGCACATTGGCCTTCACGCCGCCGCTGATCACTGTCGGCGCGGTGGTGGTGCGGACGAGAGCCTCGGTGGTCGGGCCCGCCGCCATGATCCGGGCGACGAGGGGTTCGGCCAGTTTCGCCAGCCCGCGCGAGTCGGTGAGTCCGAGCAGTGTGCGTCGCGGTTCGGGCAGCGCTTCGCGCATGCGGGCGAGCATGTCGCTGATCACCGGCGTCAGCCGCAGTGGCATCGGATGATCCTGCACCCGCGCCACCGCGCGCGCCAACCGGCCCACCGCGGTCTGCTTGCCGGGCATCGAGGAATGTCCACCGGTCTCGGCGACCGAAAGCCGCACCGTCGCATAGCCTTTCTCGCCGAGCATGATGCTGGCCACCGGCCGGTCCACCCCGTCGGCGACGCCCTCGGTGATCACCCCGCCCTCGTCGAGCAGCAGTTCCGCGCGCACGTCCTGCTCGCGCAGGTGCTGCGCCATCCGCACCGCGCCGCTGTCACCGAAGACCTCTTCGTCGTGACCGAAGGCGAGGAACATGGTGTGGCGCGGGCGAATTCCGGCCTCCAGTGCCCACTCGACCGCCTCCAGCACGGCGAGCACGCGGCTCTTGTCGTCGATCGCTCCACGGCCCCAGATGAATTCGTCGTCGACGACACCGGCGAACGGCGGATGGGTCCAGCGTTGCGCGTCGTCGACCGGGACCACATCCAGGTGAGCGAGCAGGATCGCCGACACCGCGTCCGGCTCGGCGCCGTCCCAGCGGTAGAGCCTGCTGTGGCCGAAGCTCGTCAAGGTCAGCTCGGAGTGCACGCGGGGGAACGCCGTCTCCAGGTGGGCGGCCAAGCGGGCGAACTCCGCGTCGGCGGTGTGCGCGGGGTCTTCGGTCGACACCGTCACGCACTGCAACGCGACAGCCAGGCGCCGGGCGACCTCGTCGTCGACGCCCTCGGTGACGGGGGACAGGGCAGGCTTCTCGGTGATCGGGCGCACCTGCGCCATTGTGGCCCGTGCTGACGCCGTTCGCCCGCGGAAGGCGCGGCGAAACGCCGGGATCGTGGCGCGGTGTGATGCGGTCTGACGGCCTGACGGCGCGCCATCTAAGCTGGCACCATGGCAGGAGGCAAGGGCGGCAAGCCGTCGAAGGAAGCCAGGGCCGCGGCTAAAGCGGCCCGTAAGCAGGCATCACGCGAGCGTCGTCAGCAGTTGTGGCAGGCGTTCAACATGCAGCGCAAGGAAGACAAGGCGCTGCTGCCGCTGATGATCGGCGCACTGGTCGGCACCACGGTGATCTTCTTCCTCATCGGGCTGATCTTCGACATGCAGTGGTTCCTGCTGCCGCTGGGTCTGCTGCTGGGTGTGCTGCTGGCATTCATCCTGTTCGGGCGCCGCGTGCAGAAGAACGTGTACCGCAAGGCCGAGGGTCAGGCGGGCGCCGCGGCGTGGGTGCTGGAGAACTTGCAGGGCAAGTGGCGGGTCGCCAACGGCGTCGCCGCGACCACCCAGCTCGACGCCGTGCACCGCGTCATCGGCCTGCCCGGGGTGATCTTCGTCGCCGAGGGTTCCCCGCAGCGCGTCAAGTCGCTCATCGCGCAGGAGAAGAAGCGCACCGCCCGGCTGGTCGGTGACACCCCCATCTACGAAGTGATCGTCGGCAACGAGGAAGGCCAGACTCCCCTCAAGGAGCTGCAGAAACACCTCACCAAGCTGCCGCGCAACATCGACGTCAAGCGGATCGACCAGATCGAGGGCAGGCTCTCGGCCCTGAGCTCGCGCAGCGGTCCCGCGATGCCGAAGGGCCCGATGCCCCCCGGCGCGAAGATGAAAGGCATGCAGCGCGCGATCCGTCGCCGCTGATCCGCACTACCACCACGAGCCCGTCCCCTGATCGCAGGTGGCGGGCTCGCGGCGTTCAGCGGGCGTTGACTAGGGACGTCCCGGTCGCCCGGTCGTGCATGCCGCGCCCGTCGGCATCGGTGAACAACGCGGGCACCACGAACACCAGCAGCGCCTGTCGGGCCAGCGCGCGCACGAACCCCACCGCCACCGGTGCGTCGATGCGCAGCACCCGCAGCTTCATGAAGTACTGGCCGGGGGTGAATCCGAACAGCGTCACCGCGGCCACGCCGACCACGAACCACACCAGCAGCGGCACCGACGACGACACGAAACTGCGGGTGATCACCGCCGCGATCCCGACCGCGATGAACCAGTCGATGAACAGCGCGACCACCCGGCGCCACGTCGGTGCCAGTGATCCCGCACCCTCGCGCGGCAGCCCGTACAGCTCACCGGGGTAGCCGGAGATGTCCGAGTCGCCGGGTTCGCCCGGGGAGCCGGAGAGCCATGTGCCGGTAATACGCGCCATGGCTCCCAGGATAGAGGCGCGCGATCGGTCGCCGACGACCGCATTAATGGAGGTCACGTCAGCGCGGGATCGCGCGGATGGCAGGATTAGCCTGAAGGTCGCGCCCGGATGGCAGACATCACCAGCCATCTGGTTCGCGTAACACTGGCGAAACACAGCCTTGACTGTTGGGAAACACCGCGTCCTTAGCGTCAGGTCGCGACGAACCCCTTCGTGGCGACTGCGCGCAGGTCGTTCGAAAGGGCCAGCATCGCGACTGGCTGGGAACCGATTCGTAAGGAGAGCAAGTGACGTTCAGCACGGCCGAAGAGGTCATTCAGTACATCAAGGAAGAGGACATCGCCTACGTCGATATCCGCTTCTCCGACCTGCCCGGCGTCCAGCAGCACTTCTCGATCCCGGCCAAGGCGTTCACCGCCGACCTCGCGGAAGAGGGCCTGGCGTTCGACGGCTCCTCGGTGCGCGGCTTCCAGTCGATCGACGAGTCGGACATGCTCCTGCTCCCCGACTTCAGCACCGCCCGGATCGACCCGTTCCGTGCCGCGAAGACGCTCAACATGAACTTCTTCGTGCACGACCCGTTCACCCGTGAGGCCTACTCCCGCGACCCGCGCAACATCGCGCGCAAGGCGGAGGAGTACCTGCGTTCGACCGGCATCGCCGACACCGCGTTCTTCGGTGCCGAGGCCGAGTTCTACATCTTCGACGGCGTTCGCTACGGCTCGGAGATGAACGGCTCGTTCTACGAGATCGAGTCCGTCTCGGGTTCGTGGAACACCGGCAAGGAGTTCAACCCGGACGGCAGCCGCAACCTCGGCTACAAGGTCCGCAACAAGGGTGGCTACTTCCCCGTCGCACCGTACGACCACTACGTCGACCTGCGCGACGAGATCTCGACCAACCTGCAGAACGCGGGCTTCGAGCTCGAGCGTGGCCACCACGAGGTCGGCACCGCTGGTCAGGCCGAGATCAACTACAAGTTCGGCACGCTGCTCTCGGCGGCGGACGACCTGCAGCTGTTCAAGTACATCGTGAAGAACACCGCGTGGAAGGCAGGCAAGTCGGTCACCTTCATGCCGAAGCCGCTCTTCGGTGACAACGGCTCGGGCATGCACGTGCACCAGTCGCTGTGGAGGGACGGCAAGCCGCTGTTCCACGACGAGGCCGGCTACGGTGGCCTCTCGGATCTGGCGCGTCACTACATCGGCGGCATCCTGCACCACGCCCCGTCGCTGCTGGCGTTCACCAACCCGACCGTGAACTCGTACCACCGTCTGGTGCCGGGCTACGAAGCCCCCATCAACCTGGTGTACTCGCAGCGCAACCGCTCGGCTGCCGTGCGTATCCCGGTCACCGGCAACAACCCGAAGGCCAAGCGCATCGAGTTCCGCGCGCCTGACTCCTCGGGCAACCCGTACCTGGCCTTCGCCGCCATGATGATGGCGGGCCTGGACGGCATCAAGAACAAGATCGAGCCGATGGCCCCCGTGGACAAGGACCTCTACGAGCTCCCGCCGGAGGAGGCCAAGAACATCCCCCAGGCCCCCACCAGCCTGGCCACGGTCATCGATCGCCTCGAGTCGGACCACGACTACCTCACCGAGGGCAACGTCTTCACGCCTGACCTCATCGAGACCTGGATCCAGCTCAAGCGCGACAACGAGATCGCCCCGGTCAACCTGCGCCCGCACCCGTACGAGTTCGAGCTCTACTACGACGTGTGATCCTGACCTGCGCGAACGGACCTGATCGGCCCGTTCGGTAGGCAGTGGTACGCAGTAAACGGTGTCGAGTCCACCCGTTCGGTGATCACAGACGTGATCACTCGGCGGGTGGACTCGTCTGTATCCGGCCCCAGGTGGTGACGTGTGTTCGGCGGGTGCCCTTTCCGTAGAGCTCGGACGGAACGCGCCTATGCGCCACCGAGCGACATGGACGGCACCGTGTGCCTCGAGCAACCGCCTGGCGCGGCCTGCCCCGCCAGGCGCTCATCGATCCAACGCAGAACCGCGGGAGTCGCACTGATCGCGAGACTGACGTGCTCGCTCAGTTGGTCCCGCGTATAGGTGATCTGCGCTCCCGATGCGCACCACTGTGCCACCGCCTGGTCGACCCTTGCGATGTTGACGATCTCGTCGTGCACGGCGTTGTAGAGGAACAGCGGCGCGGTCGGCGCCTCGGGGCCGAAGTCCAAGTCGGCCAACGACGCCTGTACCTGCTCGAGCAGTTGCGAAAAAGGGATCGTCAGATAGTCGTCCATGCGCAGGAACGCGTGCTGAGCCATGTTCGGCGTCAAGCATTTGCTGTCACCCGCAGCCATCAGGGCTTGGCCGGCAGGCGTCAGATATTTGTCGAAAGCCGCCGCCAGACGTGGATCGGCGCGCATCATGCCCGGCAGGAGCGACGGCAGGAAACCGGAGAACGGACCGGAATCGAGCGACTCCAGGTAGCGGCCGATGGGTGCCGTCCAACCACCCATGGCAACACCGACCAGTCGTATTTCGGGAGCGTAGGCCGGGTGAACCTGCGCGGCCCAACTGGTGCCGAACGACCCGCCGGAGTAGCCCATCGCAGCGACCGGAGTATCGGTGCCGGACAGGCCGAGCGGCGCGAAACCCTCGGCCGCGCGCACTCCGTCGAGCACGGCGTAACCCGGCTGTTCCGGGGTGAGCATCGACCCTTTCGGCCCCTGCCAGTCGGGTACCGAAATCGCATGACCGGACGACAACATCTGGTCGATCTGAATGAAATCCAGAGAGGCGTCGTACTTGTCAGGCGCTCCTTGCCGGAGCGCGAACGAGGGAGCGCACTGTGGGGCCGAGGCATCAGTGGCAGCCTGATAGCTGATCAATCCTTTGACCTGCCCGGTTCGTGGGCGCAGCACCGTCGTCACGGTCGCCATGGGGTGGCCGGCGGTGTCGGTCGTTCGATACAGCAACTGCCAGGCATCGGCGTCCTGCGCCTGCGGCCCCAGCGACGCCACCTCGACGGGTCGCGAATTCAGGATGGTGCCCGGCGCCTGCGAGTCCCAGCCTGATCCCGGGGTGTAGAACGGGTCGTTCCGCGGAGTCGGCAGCGGATCCGCACTACCGATCGCTATGGGAGTTCCGACAAAGCACAACACGGCCGACACTACGATCACAACCGAGCGCAGCTGACCGCGCTTGACCGCTGAACACGTTGCACCACAGGCTGATACGACACTGCCCATCAGGCGGACTTCCCTCCCCGGAGGGGACCGCCTCCCGCGAATTCCCCTGAAGGCAGTGAGAGTACATCCCCCGATCGGGATGGATACCCGAACTGACGACGAAGATCGCGGCTGCCTGCGACGACTGCTGGGAACTATCGCTGGACGGTGCGGGCGAGGATGCCGAGGGTGGCTCGCAGTGCCGACTCGGGAATGATCGGGAAGATGGCCGCCTCGCGGTAGCGGGGCGCGATCTTGCTCCAGTCGTAGTACGAGGTGACCAGGGTGCCGGTGTCGCTTGGCTCGAGGCGATAGCCGTAGAGGTGCTCGATCGGCGGCTTGATGGCGCCCGAGATCGTCCATTCGAGCTGCTTGTCCTGCTCGAATTCGGTGATGATCACGGTCACATCGTATTTGCCCATCGGCAGGTCGTTGAGCGACTCGCGATCCATGTGCACGATGAACTCGTCGCCGACGCCGGTGACGGGCTTACCCTCCGCCGATTGCAGCATGCCCGAACTGTCGATCGCCACATGCCCTTCGGGGGAGCACAGCAGCGTGAAGATTTCTGCGGGTGACGCGGAGACATGCCGCTGGACCTCGAACCGTTCTACCGTCATACCCCACCCTCGCACACTCAGCGCCGACGCGGACCACGTGCGTCGGCGTCAACGTGGAGGGGCAGGGTTTCGGCCAAGGCCGCTCGGGCGTCGCCCAGATGTCGGGCGAGGTCGCCGCCTCGGTTGAGCCAGACGCGGTACGCCGAGAAGAAGCAGGCCATGCCGATTTTCGCCCAGAGTGCCGGGCGGACATCGGTATCGACGCAGACGCCGAGTCGGCTGGCCAGGTGCTGCTCGATGAGTTGTTCTACGGCAGCTTGTTTGGCCAGATCGCGGGCGCGCAGGGCGGGGGACTCGGTGATCAGGGCGTCGCGGGTGCGCGCTTTGGTGAGTTGTTCGCCGCCGAACCGGCTGACCAGCGGGGTGATGACGACGGCGAGGGTGGTTTCGGGGTGTTCGCCGTCGGGGCGTTCGGCGAGGAGACGGATCAGGTCAGCACGCAGGTCGTCGTCTTCGGGGAAGACCAGCTCTTCTTTGCTGGTGAAGTAGCGGTGCAGGGTGCGGGTGCCGACTTCCGCGGCCGCCGCGATCTCGGCGACGGTGACGCCGTCGAAGCCTCGTTCGGCGAACAGGCGGAACGCGGTGTCGACGATGGACTGCCTGGTCCGTTCCCGTTTGAGATCCCGCAGCGACATCGAGACAGTGTCGCATGGCGACCCAATGTGGCAGACTGTGCCATATGACATCAAGTGACAGAACAATCGTGGTCACCGGCGGTACGAGTGGGCTCGGCTACGAATGCGCCAAGAACCTCGCGCTCGACCCGCGCAACACGGTGGTGATCACCGGTCGAGACGCGACGCGAACTCAGAACTTGGCCGCGGAGATCGGCGCGCACGGCATGGCCCTCGATCTGTCCTCGCGTCCGTCGGTCGGTGCGTTCGTCGACGAACTCGTCGCCGCCGACCTACCACCGCTGTTCGGCCTGGTCTGCAACGCCGGTGTGCAGTTCACCCGTCGGACCCGCACCGTGGACGGCCTGGAGGCGACTTTCGCCACCAACCATCTCGGTCACCTCGGCCTCATCCTCGACCTGCTCGATCACTTCACCGCGCCCGCGCGAGTCGTCATGGTGTCCTCGGGGACTCACGACCCCGACCAGTTCACCGGCATGCCGCACCCACTGCACGCCACCGCACGCGAACTGGCCTACCCGCCGCCGACCGAATCCGCGCAGCGTGACGCCCGCCGCCGCTACACCACCTCGAAGTTGGCGAACCTGCAGACCGCCTACCACCTCGCCCGCGAGCTGGCTCCGCGCGACATCATGGTGAACGCGTTCGACCCAGGCCTGATGCCTGGAACCGGATTGGCTAGGGACGCAAGCAGTTTCCAGCAGCTGGCCTGGAAGACGATCGCCCGCGCCCTTGTCGTCCTCCCCGGTGTTCGTACGCCGCGCGGCTCCGGCGCGGACCTCGCCTGGCTGGTCGCGACCCCCGAACGCGAGGGGATCACCGGTCAATATCTGGTGCGTCGCACTCCGGTCCGCTCCTCGGTGGCGTCCTATGACGAACCGGCGCAGCAGGCTCTCTATCGAGACAGTGTGGAGTTGCTCGCCGAGTTGGATGCGCGAGCAAGCCGATGATCGGTGACACGCCCCGGATAATCGGGGCTGGACGGCGGGGCGGGGACCGGCAATAGTCCGGGGGTGCGATTGGGTGTGGTGGTGGCGCGGGCCGTGGCCGGTGTGGCGTTGGTGCTCGGGATGGCGGTGCCGGCGACGGCTGAGCCGGTGAATGTGGCGTACACGTGGACGCAGGAGTATTTCACCGCGCCCGACGGGACCCGCCTGCATGCCGATGTTCTCCGTCCACCGGGCGTTGCCGACGACGCGCGGACTCCGGTGCTGCTGACGGCCAGTCCGTATCGGGCGCATCTGGCGTACCTGTCCCAGCCTCGTCCTGGTGGTGGGCCGTCGACCGACAACCTGCCGGTCGAGTGGGCGCTGCGGGCGGGATACACGTATGTGATCGTTGATCTGCGCGGGTTCGGTGGGTCCAACGGGTGCCCGGATTTCGGTGGCCCGGGGGAGCGGTCGGATGTGGCGGCGGCGGTGGAGTGGGCGGCGAGCAGGCCGTGGTCGACGGGGCGGGTCGGGGTGGTCGGGACCTCCTATGAGGGGTGGACCGGGATGATGGCGCTGGCCGCGAAGCCGAAGGGGCTGGCGGCCGTGGCGGCGTTCGAACCGGTCGTCGACCCGTACTCCTACCTCTACATGCAGGGCACGGCGTGGAAGTTCGGTGGAAAACCGTTGACCGAGGATGGTATTCGCCCCGCCGACACCGCAGGCGCGGAACACCTGGCCATCGCTTCGACCCCCGGCCACCCGGACGACGGCGACGAGTACAAGGCCAACGCGACCCAGATGACCCAGGACTGCGCCGCCCGCTACCTCGCCCTGACCACCGACCACAACGCCGCCAACCCGGACTGGCGCGAGCGCGACATGGTCGATGCCGTCCGCGGCAACACCACCCCGATGTTCCTCGGCCAGAGCTTCCTCGACTCCAACACCCGAGCCGACCGCATCATCGAGGCATGGGAAGCCAGGGGCCCCGGCGAACACCGCGCCTGGTTCGGCCAGTGGGGCCACTCGGACTGCCGCGAGAAGTGCGGCACACCCCAATTCGCCTCGGAGCTCTACGCATTCCTGGACAAGCACGTGGCCGGCGCCGATGTCGAGGTGCCGGGGCCGCCGGTGACCGTCGGCCAGTTCGACGGCGGTTGGCGCAGCGAAACCGCCTGGCCACCTTCCGATTCCCGCCGCGCGGCGGTTCCGCTGCGTACCGGCTCCTACAACGATCGCTCGCTGTTGCCAGGTGCGGACCGGGAAATCTGGTCGATCTCGGCCCCGGTATCCGAGCCCGCGCACCTGGCAGGCCGAGCCACCGCCGCCCTGACTCTGTCCGGCCCGCCCGAAGCGACTGTCGCACTGGAGCTTTACGACATCGCCCCCGACGGCCGCGCCACCGTCATCACCCGCGGCATCGCCCCCGTTCGCCCCGAATCCGAGATCCGGCTGCTCTGGCAAGACGCCCGGCTGGCCACCGGCCACCGACTCGGCGTCCGAATCACCAACGCGGTCGACGACGTGTGGTCGCACACGCCGACGAACGCCGCCGTCACCGTCACCTCGGCCCGCCTGGATCTACCCCTGCTCACCACACCGCGAGAGCTGAATCTGCCTGGCGGCGTACCTATCTGGCACGCGAGGTGGCGAACCGAGGAAACCATCACACTCCCGCAGGAGATGTTGAACGATCCCGCGCTGCGCATCGAACTGCCGTAGAAGAGGGAGCCGCTCGTCCCGTTATTGCGTTGCGGTGGAGACCTGTTCGCCTTGCAGCGCGCGCGCGACCAGACCGGGATGGGTCAGCTGTGGGTAGTGCCCGGTGTCGGCGATCGTCGTGACAGGCCGGTCGGTCGGCTCGATCAGCGGATCGTCCGAACCGACGATGATGTCGACCGGAACAGTGACTCGGGCCAGCTTGGCGGCCAGTTCGTCTCGTGAGGCACCCGCTGCGCGCAATGCCGCCCAGGTGCGCTGCGCGACGCCGGGCCGCCGAAGGTTCGCCACCGCGGAGCTGATGGCAGGCCCTTCGGGAATGCCCAGTCGCGCAGCCAATGCCGTGTCGGACATCCGCTTGACGACCCCAGCGGCGATGGCCGAACCCGTGAGTCGGGAGGGCGGCCGCTGCAGGAACGCGGGTGCGATGAGCACGAGCCGAGACACTCGATCAGGATGGCGGAGCGCGAATTCGACGGCCGCCCACGCACCCAGCGAGTGGCCGACGACGACCGGCCGAGTTCGCACCGGCGCCATCAACTCCTCCATCCAGTCCCCGGCCGACCGTGAAGAAGCCGCGGAGCGCCCGAGCCCGGGGAGGTCAGCCGCCAGTGCGGGGGCATCCAATTCCCGCACCACGTCGGTCCAGGAGTCGCTGTCGAGCGGAATCCCGTGCAAAAGAACATATTCCGGCTCGGCTCGCTCACCGATCAGCCACGTGCCGTTGCGGAAGCCGGATTGCGGTGGGGGAGTGACGGTGCCGTTGCGGCTGGCGACGATGCCGTCGGCGTAGGTGCGCAGCAGTTCGCTGACCGGCGGATGGCTGACACCGAGGCGCCGCGCGACGATATCGCTGTCGCTGGTGTCGTACCGATCGCTGCTGAGGAAGGACAGTGCTTCGGGATCGGCGTCGGTCAACGCCCGCGGCAGTCGACGCACCAATCCGGTCGGCAGCGTGAAGCGTGGGGCAGGCACGTTCAGATGATCGGCGACGAGCCGAATCAGTTCGGGCAGTACGGGAGTCGCGGCATCCAGCAACGGATACGACTTGCCGATTGTGTCGGGTTGCGTGGGCAGCCCGACGATGAACCGGGCCACGTAGTCGAGATCCACGACCGGAACGAAGGTATCGGCCGAGCCCGGCAGTGCGGGCAACCGCCGCTGCCAGAGGTTGTCGATGATGTCGGAGAGCCCGAAATACTGGCCGGGCCCGAGCACCCCGGAAGGATTCGCCATGGTCAGCGGGATCTCCCGCTCGGCCGCGATGCGCCGCAGCAGGAGATCGGCCTCGACCTTCGACGCCTCGTACGCGCCTTTGCCGTAGTCCTGCTTGCCCTCGCCCTCGGCGGCGCGATAGCCGGTGATGTGCACGATGCGTCGCAGATCCGGTTGCCGCGCAGCCCATTCCAGCACGTGCATCGCCCCGTCGAGATTGACCCGGCGCGCCACCTCCTCGTCCAGTCCGAACTTCATCAACGCGGCCGCGTTGTACACATCCCGCACCCCCTCGACTGTGTCGCCCAGTGCGAGATCCGGTTCGCCGATATCGGTGGTGGTGATGGTCAGGCCGGCGGCGTCGACTCCCTGCTCGTCTAGCCAGGTCCGCAGTCGATCCTGACTGCCCGCACGCAGCGCGGCGGTGACGGTATGCCCAGTCCGGAGCAGTTCGGCGACCAGCGCGCGGCCGATGAATCCGGCGGCGCCGAAGACGACCGAGTCGGTGTGTGCCATGGTGTCCTACTTTCAGTAGACCGATTTACATATTTTGTGGTGATGAGTCGAGAGTCCAGATGGGGGCGCTCAGACCAGGACGTCGATGGTGTCGGCGAGGTGCTGAAGCGGTTGGCGGGAGCGGTGGGTCCGTGCCAGCACCAGCCCGCCTTCGATCAGGGCGAGCGCGACCGTGGTGATCCGTTCGGGTTCGGGGTGACCGAATCCGATCAGCCGTTCCCGGATCGCCGCTTCCCAGAGTTGATAGGTCGCCGAACATGCTTGCTGCACAGCATCATTGGTTGAAGCGGTATCCAACGCGACAGCCGCCACCGGACATCCGATGGTCCAGTTCGACGCTTCGAGTTGATCGCCCAACAGGTTCACCATCTTTCGCGCGAAATCCCGCGCGTCCGTCGCTTCGATCGTGCGGATGATCGAGGCGATAGAGGTACCGCTCTCAGCGAGCGCCGCGGCGACCAATTCGTCCTTGCCGCCGGGGAAGTGGAAGTACAGCGACCCGCGTGGCGCCCCGCTCTCCTGCACGATCTGGTTGAGCCCGGCGCCGAAATACCCGTGTGACTCGATCAGCGACCGCGTCGCCTTGATCAGCTTGCACCGCGTTTCGGCTCCCTTTTTGCCCACCGCCTAAAACTAGACCGATCTACATATTTCCGCAACCGTCGATCGTGCGGTCGGCTGTCGTGAGCCCTACTCGTGACGTGATGTCAGAAGCTCGGCCGCGCCCGCGCACAGTTGCTCGACAACGGCCGCAGCAGGCTCGATATGCGTCACCGAACCGACGCTCTGACCCGCATCCACGGGCGCGAGCCGGGGGTCGTCCCCGGCAATCGCCGCACGAAGCTGTTCGGCGTCGGGTCGGCTCTCACCGCGGGACCACGGATCGGTGAACTCGTTGCGCAGCACACGCGCCGGATAGATCGGCGGCCATGGCAGATCGAGCGCCTCGTCGAAAGCCGTGGTGACGGTGGTGCTGCTGGAGTCGGCGGCCAGCATCGCCAGCCGGGCGGATTCGGGCAGCAGTGATTCCTCGGCAGCGGCCAGGCAGGTTCCGAGCCAGGCGCCCGCCGCACCCGCCGCCAGCACGGCCGCGAGTGTGCGCCCGGAGCCGATACCGCCTGCGGCCAGGACCGGCACGGTCGCGATATCGAGGACGGCGTCGAGCAGCGGTAGCAAGCCCAGCCGGTCGGCCCCGTGACCACCACCTTCGCTGCCGCGCGCCACGACGATGTCGATGCCGGCGTCCTGCGCACGGTGTGCGCCGGGGACGTCGTACACCTGGGTGACGGCGAGGATTCCCGCCGCGTGCACCTGCGATACCCACGAGAAATCGGTACCGAAGCTGACCGAGATGATCCGGGGACGTGCGGCGAGCGCGGCCTCGAGCAGGCCGGTTTCGCGGTCGCGAACCCAGTCGACGAGCCCGATTCCACCCGGTGCGCCGGCGACGGCCAGCTCACGCCGCAAGGCCACCACCGACCCTGCGCTACCCATCCCGATCATCCCGAGCCCGCCTGCCGCGCTCACCGCGGCCGCGAGCCGTCCACCCGCCGCACCGCCCATCGGCGCGTTCACCACCGGCACCCGCAGTCCCATGGATCGAGACCACGGTGTCGACAAGGACCACTCCGGCATCGGTGCACCTTTCGCCTCAGCTTGGACACTGTCATCATGACAGCCGACGGAGGCCGCTCGGTGCGCGTATCTTCGACGACACTGCCCCGTGACGAGACAGGATTGCGATGACGATCAGAGATCGCCTCGAGCAGATGGTGGCCGAGCCGCCGACGGTGTTCGGCGAGCCGATCGAGACAGCCGACGGCGCGACCGTCATCACCGTCTCGCGCGCTGGTGGTCTGCTGCGGCACCCTCGTCCGGTCGGGTTGTTCGTCGTCCACGAGGGGCGCGCGCACTGGACACCCGCGATGGACGCCAACCGCATCGCTCAACTCGGTGAATGGATCGGCCTGCTCACCGCAGTCATCGCGGCACTGGCGATTCTGCGTCGCCCGCCGTGGCCGGACCTGCGCCGCCGGATCCACTGAGCCCGTACAGCGCGAGCGTCTCGAACCGCTGCCACGCCAGTGCGGGCGGCGTCGGCACCGGCGATTCGATCACCGTACCCAGCACGCCGAGCAGCCCCCACGAGAGGAATTCGATCGTGCCCGTCGGCTGCTCACCGAGGAGTTCACCGACCAACTCGGCGACACCCTGCCGGTAGGCGCGCACTACGGTGGCGGTTGCCTTCGGCCCGATCAGTGGGCGATACACCTCGGGATACTGCGCGGCCAGATGGAACATCACCCGCAGCGGTGCGAGCGGGGAGCCGGGCGTGGTCGTGCGGATGATCTCGCGGCGCAGGAATTCGGTGCAGCTCACCAGCAGCAAGTCGTCCTTGTCGCGGTAGTGCGCGTAGAAGGTGGACCGCCCCACATCGGCGCGGCCGATGATGTCGCTGACGGTCACCTTGTCGTAGCCGCGTTCGATCATCAGCTCGATCAACGCCCTGTGCAGCGTGTCCCTGGTGCGTCGAACCCGGCGATCAGGGTGCTCGGCCATCGCTTCCTCCTGCACGGTTTCCCCGGATCTGTTCGATAACGGACACCTCCGGCGATTCTGCTCCTGGTGACGTGTCCGGCGACGCCCGACCATGAACTCATGTCCCGAAATCAGCTTCTCACCCCCATGTTCGTCGACCACGCCGAGACCGGTCTCGTCATCGCGGGCCTGCGCCGCTACAACCTGTTCACCTCGGTGTTCTTCCTCGGCAGGCACCGTCGCCTGCTCGCCGAATTCGTCACGCTCTCCGGTGCGCGAACAGGCGAACACGCGCTCGATATCGGCTGCGGCCCAGGCAAACTCGTGCGCGCGCTCGGTGCGGCGACCGGCCCGACCGGCGCCGCTGTCGGTATCGATCCCTCGGCCACGGCGGTCGCCGACAACAGCGGCCGTGATCGCGCCGCCCACCATCGCTACGTGGTCGGCCCGGCACAGTCGCTGCCCCTGTCCGAGGCCGAATTCGATGTTGTCACCTGTACTTTCGTCATGCATCACATCCCCGAGTCGCAGCGTGACGCCGCGATCGCCGAAATGTGGCGCGTGCTGCGGCCGGGCGGACGACTCCTGCTCGCCGACGCGTCGCCCTCGCGCCGGATGCGGGCGGTGCTCTCGCCGTTCCTCGGGCGCGGTGGTGACCCGTTCGCCGACGCCGACATCCGCAACTACACCGATCAGGTCCAGTCGGTCGGCTTCACCGAGCTCACCTACACCCAGAGCCGCGACCAGACCGGCATCCTGACCGCGGTGAAACCGGTCGCCCACCACTGATCCCCGGAACCTGTCGGCGCCCTCGGCTAGGGTCGATTTCGACACGATCACCAATCGAGCACGGGGGTGCGGCATGGAGTTCGATCAGCAGGCGTTCGAGCGGCGGGAAATCGAGGCGCGCGAGTTCGCCCTCGCGGCACACGGCGACCAACGCTACGGCGAACATCCCTACGGCACCCATCTCGCGGCGGTTCGCGGTGTTCTCGACGATTTCGGCTACGGCGGTGAACTCGCCCTCGCCGCCTGGCTCCATGACGTCGTCGAAGACACCCCGGTCACCGCGGACGAAGTCGAAACCCGTTTCGGCCGTCCGGTTCTCGATCTGGTGTGGGCGGTCACCGGCATCGGCCCCGACCGCAAGGCGCGAAACCAGAACGCCTACACCAAGATCGCCGCCCATCCCCGGGCCGTGATCCTCAAGCTCGCCGACCGCACCGCCAATGCCGAGGCCAGCCCGCTCGGCAGCAGCTGGATGGGCATGTACCGCACCGAACACCCCACCTTCAAAGCCCACCTCGGCGGCCTGCTCGCCGACGACCCGATCGTGGCCAGAATGTGGGAGCGTCTCGACCGTCGCCTCGATCTCTCGATAGCCCCGCCCGCCGAACAGTGGGCCGACATCGATCAGCTGGTAGCGGCAGGCGAACACGAAAAGGCAGTCGCCGCAGTACAAGCGGCATTCGACTGCGACCCCGGCGAAGCAGAGTTGATTCTGGCCGAGCGCGCCTGATCCGAGTAGATGACGGGTGGCTGCGTAGCCGCCGACCGGTGACGAGCACGCCCGCGTCGCACTGCGTGTTCGAGCAGCGTGATTCAGGCCGGTGGTCGTCCCGGGGTCGTTGGCCCGCCCGTGGCGAGCAACCGAGCGGCTGCGGCGGCCGCGAGTTCCTCGTCGAGCTGCTCATGACCGGATGTACCGCCGCCACCGGGTCCGCCGTCGTCGGCAATGACGCGTCGGGCCGAGAGATGGATCGCGTCTACGCCGACCCGCTGTAGTGCCGCGATGTCACCGACGGTGACTCCGCCACCCGCCATGATCTGGATGCGCCCTGCCGCGTGCTCGACCATCGAGGCGAGTTCATCAACTCCCTCGGCGCAGGTAGCCGCCCCACCAGAGGTGAGCACACGGGTCATGCCACCGGCGATCAACGTGTCCAGAGCGGCCTCGCGGTCGCGGATCTGATCTATCCCACGATGAAAGGTCAGCTCTATGTCATCAACATCGACACCGTCGAGAACACGGCGTAGCCCCTCGACGTCGACCCGGTGGTCGGGGGTGAGCGCACCGACCACCAACCCGCGCACGCCCGCCGAAACCGCCGCGCGCGCATCAGCATTCATCACCGCGAGCTCCTCGGCGTCGGCGTACACGAAACCGCCTGCCCGGCACCGGATCAGCACGTGGACGGGAATTCCCGTCCCGACCACAGCCTCGATCGTCCCGATACTCGGCGTCAGCCCACCCGTACTGCCCAGCGCCGCACACAATTCCACCCGATCCGCCCCGACGCCGCGAGCACCGAGCGCGCCCGCCACGTCCTGCACCGCGAACTCGAGCGCGGTCACCTCAGAACGACTGCCAGGCAGGCTTGTTCGCCAGCGCGTACTTGTAATAGTCCGCCAACTTCAACTTGCTAGCCGCCGCCTCATCGATCACCACCGTGACATGGCGATGCCACTGCATGACCGAGGCAGGGCAGAACGCCGACAACGGTCCTTCGGCAGCGGCGGCGATCGCATCCGCCTTGCCTGCACCGAGCGCGATCATCACCAGGTGCCCGGCCTCGTTGATGGTCCCGAGCCCCTGGGTGAGCACGTGATGCGGCACGTCTTCCGGTCCGTCGAAAAAGCGCGCGTTGTCCTTGCGCGTCTGCTCGGTGAGCGTCTTCACCCGCGTGCGCGAGGTCAGCGCCGAACCTGGCTCGTTGAACCCGATATGCCCGTCGGTGCCGATCCCCAGCAGTTGCACATCGACGCCACCCGCCGCGGCGATGGCCGCGTCGTACCGCCGACCCTCACCCGCGACATCACCCGCTTCCCCGTTCGGGCTCAGCACCCGCGCGGGATCCAGGTTCACATGGTCGACGAACTCCGACCGGATCACCGAAAAATACGACTGCGGATGGTCTTTCGGCAATCCGACGTACTCGTCGAGCAGAAAAGCGCTCGCGGTGGAGAAGTCCAGCTCACCCTCGCTGTACCGGCGCGCCAGCTCCTGATAGCTGCCGAGCGGCGACGATCCGGTCGCCAAGCCGAGGATCGCGTTGCCGCCCTTCACGTACCGGCCGACGATATCGGCGACCGTGCTCGCCACCTCGTTTTCGTCAGCCCGGATCACGATTTCCATCAGATACCTTCCGTTCCGGCGACGAACACCCGCCGCGGCTGCAATGACTGGTCGGTGACGAGAATGTCGGCACGCGCACCGACGGTGAGACTGCCGCGTTCGCCCGCGAGACCGAGCACACGAGCAGGGGTACGGGTCGCGGCGATGACCGCGTCCGACAGAGGCACCCCGGCTTTCCGAACGGTCCAGCGCAGCACATCGACGAGTCGAGCTGTGCCGCCGGCGATCGCTCCGGGTGAACCGTCGTCGGTCGCGAGCCGGGCGACACCGTCGTGCACCTGAACGTCGAGCGCGCCCAGCCGGTAGGCGCCGTCGCTCATGCCCGCCGCCGCCATCGCATCGGACACCAGCGCGATCTGATCCGCCCCGACGGTATCGAACACCATCACCACTGCCCCGGGCGACACATGCACACCGTCGGCGATCAATTCGACCACCATCTCGCCCCGCCCGGCCGCAGCCAGGCACGCGGCGACAGGACCGGGGGAGCGGTGATGCAGTGCGGGCATCCCGTTGAACAGGTGGGTAGCGGTGATCGGCCCACCACGCGCTTCGGCGATGCGCGCCGCGGTGGTCGCGGCGTCGGCGTCGGTGTGCCCGAGGCTCGGCAGCACATCATGACGACGCATCGCGGCCAGCAGCTCATCGAAATGCGCGGTCTCGGGCGCCAGCGTCATCGACCGCACAGTGCCGCGCGCCGCCGCGTAGATCCGTTCGAACAACGCGGGGTCGCCGGGAATGATCGCCGCGGGATCCTGTGCCCCACACCGGCTCGCATTGATGAACGGCCCCTCGAGGTGTACCCCGAGCAGTGCCCCGTCCTCGACAAGATCAGCCAGCACGGCCGCCTGCTCGACCAGCACCTCCGGCTGATCCGACACCAGACTCCCCATCAACCCGGTGGTGCCCTGACTCCGATGATGCGCCGCCGCCACCCGGGCGCCCTGCCCATCAGCATTGGGAAACCCGAACCCGGCCCCACCGTGACAGTGCAGATCGATCAACCCCGGCAGCACCAGATCATCGCTGGGAGCCGGAAGACGTTCGGGATCAGGATGATTCGCGACAGCACCGACCCAGGTGATCCGGCCGTCATCGAATTCGACGACCCCGTCCGCGATCTCACCTTCGGCCGTCCCGACGAGTCGGCCGCGCACAACAACCCTTTTCACGACCGCCCGATGATCGCCGCGACAACCTCACGCGCCACCTGCGGATTCCGGGCAGCACACGCGGCATCCGCCGCATCCTGGCACCGCTGCACATCCACCGCGGCCAACGCCGCCCGCACCGCGGGCAAGGCGGGCACCGACATCGACAAACTCGTCACACCGAGCCCTATCAGCACCGGCGCCAACGTCGGATCCGATGCCGCCTCACCACATACCCCGACAGACTTGCCCGCCGCCGCACCGGCCGCACCGACCATCGCGATCAGATCCAATACGGCGGGCTGCCACGGATCGAGCAGCTGCGCGAGCCCGCCCGCCATCCGATCCACCGCACACGTGTACTGGCTCAGATCGTTGGTCCCGATGCTGACGAAGTCGAGATGCGCGAGCAGATCGGCGGCACGCAGCGCGGCCGCCGGGATCTCGATCATCGCCCCGACCTTCGTCAACCCGGATTCCCTTGCCAGCGCGGCGAACCCGGCTGCTTCGTCGGCAGTGGCCACCATCGGCGCCATCACCCACAGATCGGCCCCGGTCGCCTCGCCTGCCCGGGCGAGCGCGGTGAGCTGGGTGGACAGCGTCTCCGGAAACACCGTGCCGATCCGCAACCCGCGCACACCGAGCGCCGGATTCTCCTCGGTACCGAGATCGAGAAACGGCAGCGGCTTGTCCGACCCGGCATCGAGGGTCCGCACCACGACCCGTCGCCCGGCGAACTGTTCGAGAACGGCTGTGTACGAGGCAGTCTGCGCATCCAGCGACGGTTCGGCCGCCTTCCCGAGATACATGAATTCGGTGCGGAACAGCCCCACACCCTCACTGTCGATCGATCCCGCCTTCACTGCGTCATCGACGGTGCCGATATTCACCAGCAGCTGCACCGGCGTCCCATCGGCGGTATGCCCCGGACCACTGGCCGCCGCGATGCGCGCCTTGTCCGCCGCTGCCTGCTCGAGCGCGGCCTGCTGATGTGCAGGGCTCGGATCGATCACGACCTCACCGGTCGTGCCGTCGAGCAGCACCGGCGCGCCATCGACGAGCCGATCGGTATCGGGACAGTTCACCACCGCGGGCAAGGCGAGGGACTTCGCGAGAATCGCGGTGTGGCTGGTCGGCCCGCCCTCGGTGGTCAGCAGCCCGACCACGTCACTGTCACCCAGCATCGCCGTATCGGCGGGCGCGAGATCGCGCGCGACCAGCACGAACGGATACCCCGGCTCCGGAATACCCGGCATCGGCAACCCGAGCAGCACCGCGACGGCCCGCCCGCCGATATCGCGCAGATCGGTCGCCCGCTCGGCCATGTACCCGCCGAGGGCTTCCAGCTTCGCGCAGAACCCCTCGAACGCCAGGTGCACCGCGTGCGCCGTCGGCATCCCGGCCTCGAGTTCCTTCTCGGTGGCGGCGACGATGCCCGGATCACGGGCCATCGTCGCCGACATCGAAAGAATCTCCGCCGCAACACCACTCACGCGCGCGGCCCTGGCCTGCATCTCGTCGGACACGCCACCGAGCGCATCCTTGACCCGCGCCAGTTCCTCGGTGACCGAGCCGCCGACCGGATCCTGCGCCGAGGTCTCGAGCTGCGATCCGAACCGCAACCACGGCGCGCACACCACACCCGGGCTCACCCCGAGACCCCGGATCACCTGTTCCGGCATCAGGCGGCATCCAGATCCGTGGCGATCAGTGCCGCCAACTGGTCGAGGACAGCGTCGGCACCCTCGGCGTGCAGGGTCACCTCGGCCCCGTGGCCCGCGCCCAGTGTCATCACCGCGAGCACGCTGGCCGCGTCGACCGGTTCGCCACCTCCCAGCGAAATCCGCACCGGCACCCCCGTGTCCTGCACAGCCTTGGTGAGTTTCGCGGCGGGCCGCGCGTGCAGCCCCACCTCGGATCCGACGATGACGGTGCGGGTGCTCATGGTCTCACTCACCTTCCAGTTTCTTGTCCAGCTTCGTTTCGACTTCGGCGACCGATGGTGCATCGGTTCGAGTATCGCCCGTGGCTGTCGCGGCAGTCTGCGCTTCGACCACGGCCGCGTCGGGCACGCCGGCCTCGACATCGGTTTCCGTCTCGCGACCCGGTGTCCGCAGGTTCCACTTCTTGATCACGAAGCTGAACAGCACGTAGTAGATCACCGCGTAGCCGAGTCCGATCGGGATCAACATCCACGCGTCGGTCGCCTTGCCGAAGTTCAACACATAGTCGATCGCACCCGCCGAGAACGTGAATCCGTCATGGATGCCGAGCGCGTTCACCAGCGCCATCGACGTACCCGTCAAGAGCGCGTGCACCACATACAGCGGCCACGCCACGAACATGAACGAGAACTCCAGCGGTTCGGTGATGCCGGTGACGAACGCGGTCAGACCGGTCGAGAGCATGATGCCGCCGACCAGCTTCTTCTGCGACGGGCGCGCATTGCGCCAGATGGCGAGCGCGGCAGCGGGCAGCGCGAACATCATGATCGGGAAGAAGCCCGTCATGAACGTGCCCGCGCTCGGGTCACCGGCGAAGAAGCGGTTGAGGTCGCCGCGCACGAGCTGGCCGGAGGCATCGGTGTAGTCACCGACGAGGAACCAGACCGTGGAGTTCAGGATGTGGTGCAGCCCGGTTGGGATGAGCAGACGGTTGGCTACGCCATAGATGCCGCCACCGACGACCGAGTTGTCCGCGACGGTCTCACCCACCCAGGTGAGCGCCGAGTTGAAGGCCGGGTACAGGAACGCCATGCCGACACCGACGATCAGGCCGGTGAACGCGGTCAGGATCGGCACCAGCCGCCTGCCGTTGAAGAAGCCGAGGTAGTCGGGCAGCTTCGTGCGATAGAACCGCTGCCACAGGATCGCCGACAGCAAACCCATCACGATGCCGGCGAGGACGCCGTAGTTGATCAGCGCCTGCGCGCCCTTCGGGTCGGTTTTGCCTTCGAGCACGATCGGCGACATCGCCTCGAACACGCCGTTGATCACCATGTAGCCGACCACCGCGGCCAGCGCTGTCGACCCATCGGCCTTCTTCGCCCAGCCGATCGCGATACCGACGGCGAAGATCAACGGCAGCCAGGTGAAAACGGCCTGCCCGGCCGCCGAGATCACCGAAGCGGTGCTCTCCAGCGCGGAGAAGCGGCCGAGGAGATCGTCCTGGCCGACGCGCAGCAGGATGCCCGCCGCGGGGAGCACCGCGATCGGCAGCATGAGGCTGCGACCGAGGCGCTGCAATCCCGCGAACACCTTCGATTCTTGTTTAGGGGTGTCGGTAACGGCAGTCATGTCGACCTTCTTCGTGCCGGGTTCCCGGCGGTCTCGGCGGGGGAGGACCGGCTTGCCCGCCGATCCGGGTTAACTGTTGTGAACCGGTGTACCTCACGGGTACTGTCCGGTCATAACCAGTTGCCAGTTTGACCAGGTGGAGGTTGGATGTCAACCGCTGAATATGATGTGGCGCACATTCGAGGCTCCCATACTGGTATCGGCAACCACCGCGGAAAGGGAGAACACATGACCAAAGCGGAAGCGATCGTCCAGGGCTTGGGCGGCGCGGACAACATCGTCGAGATCGAGGCCTGCATCACCCGGTTGCGCACCGAGGTGAAGGACGGCAGCTTGGTCGACGAGACGGCGCTCAAGGCCGCGGGCGCCCACGGTGTCCTCAAGTCGGGCTCGGTCGTGCAGGTCGTCGTCGGCCCCGAAGCCGACACCTTGGCCGACGACATCGAGGACATCCTTTGAGCGTCCCGGTCATAGCCCCGTTTCCCGGCAGGGTCGTGGCCCTGTCCGAGGTCCCCGATCAGGTCTTCGCCGAACAGATCGTCGGCTCCGGCGTAGCGATCGACCCCGACCGCACCCGCGGCCCCCTGACGGTGACGGCCCCCATCGCCGGCAAGATCCTCAAACTCCACCCCCACGCCTTCGTCATCCTCGGCCAAGGCGTCGGCGTCCTGGTCCACCTGGGCATCGACACAGTGAAACTCGAGGGCGAAGGCTTCGAACTCCTCGCCACCGAAGGCGACACGGTCGAAGCAGGCGCCCCCATCGTCACCTTCGACCCCACGAAAACCGCCGCCACCGGCTACTCGGTCATCTGCCCCATCGTGGTCATGGACTCAGCGAAGGATTCCGTCCACACCGACACCATCGGCACCACCGTGGATTCAGGCGCCCTCCTGTTCGATTCGCCGTAAACACCTCTGAACCTTTCTGCGCGCCGACCCGTAGTCCGTATCAGCGGGTCGGCGTCGATTCGTGTCGCTCAACAGGAGGACGACCGGTGAGTGGAGCAGAGCAGACCAGTGAGCAGTTCGCCGAGCGATTGTTCGGGGCCGCGCTCGGGGCGATCGATATCCTCGCGGTGCATCTCGGGGATCGGCTCGGCTGGTATCGGGCGTTGGTCGAGGGTGGGCCCGCCGACGCGGGTGAGTTGATCGCACGGGCGGGTGGGGATCGCCGGTATGCGCAGGAGTGGCTCGAGCAGCAGGCGGCGACCGAGATTCTGACGGTGTCCGCGGACGGGCGGTTCGCGCTGCCGGTCGGCGCCGCGGAAGTCCTCACCGACCCGAACAGTCTCAATTACCTTGCGCCACTGGCTCGTATGCTGGCGGGCGCCGCCGCCCAGATGCCCGCGCTCGTGCGCGCGTACCGCGACGGAGGTGGCGTCGGCTGGTCCGAATACGGCGCCGATATGCGCGAATCCCAGTCGGACATGAACCGCCCCTGGTTCGAACAACGCCTCGCCACCGATCTGGCCGGTGTCCCCGACGTCCACGCGCTGCTTTCGCGCCCGGAAGCCAAGGCGGCCGACATCGGCTCCGGCGGCGGCTGGTCCACGATTGCCCTTGCCCGCGCCTACCCCGAACTGGCTGTCGACGGCTACGACATCGACCAGCCTTCGGTGCGGATGGCCACCGAAAACGCCGCCGACCTCGGCGACCGCGTCCACTTCCACCACGCCGACGCCGCCACCGACCTCCCCGAATCCACCTACGACGCGCTGTTCGCCTTCGAATGCCTGCACGACATGCCACACCCCGTGGAGGTACTGACCTCGATGCGCAGAGCCCTGCGTCCAGGTGGCGCGGTGATCATCATGGATGAGGCCGTCGCGCCGGAATTCACCGCACCCGCGAGCGATATCGACCGCCTGATGTACGGGTTCAGCCTGCTGGTCTGCCTGCCCGACGGCATGGCGCACGCCGACTCGGCGGGCACCGGCACGGTCATGCGTTCGGCGAAACTGGGGGAGTACGCCGAGAAGGCCGGTTTCACCGCCGTGGACATCCTCCCGATCGAGGACTTCGGATTCTGGCGTTTCTACCGGCTCACGGTCTGATCGGCCAGCTGCTCGGTCTCGACTGACCAGCGCCTGGCCAGGACGTCGAAATACCGCTGGCTGCTCCACAATCGGTAGTTGCCGATCACGTAGACCCGCCGCCGCGCCCGTGACACCGCCGTATTGAGCACATTCGGATTCGTCGCCGCCCACCGTCGCGACCCACCCGCGGCGGGCGATGTCCCCAAGATCAGCACCACAACCTCGGCTGAACTGCCGTGCATCGCGTGGACAGTCCCGACATGCCGCTGCGCGAACTCCGCGCCGAGCACCTCACGCGCGATTTCCTGCGCGCCACCGGCGACATCACGGAACGGACTGACCACACGGATTTCGGCCGCGGCCACCCCGTCCTCGGTCAACCGCGAGAGCAGCGCGGCGAGCGCTTCACCTTCACCGGGAATCCAATTACCTTCGGCCCGAGCGGATCTGACATCGATCCACCGATCGTGCCCGGGGAACTCGGGTCGATCCGGCGTGGCGAAAACCAGCAGATCATCGTCATAGGCAATGTGGTGGGTGAGCTCGAAAATCGGCCTGTCACTGCGCCGATGGACCCGCAGCGGCATACCGACCCACACCGGCGCGACCGAATCCGAGGGCATCAGCCACGTCCCGAACCGCACCCCACGATCAGCCGCTTGGCGCGCCGACGCGTGATCCGGCATCCACTCCGCATCGAGCCCGTACTGCTGTACCAGTGCTTCCTGTGCCGAAGTAGGCAGCGCGACAACAGGTCCCAGCTGTCGATGATCACCGACTATCACCGCGCGCCGAGCCCGCCACAACCCACCGGCCACGGCCTGCGGTGCGGCCTGCCCGGCATCGTCGACGAACAACCATCCGAGCGCCTCTGACCCGAGCCCC
The DNA here is from genome assembly GCF_046549215.1 of Nocardia sp. A7. NCBI lineage: Bacteria > Bacillati > Actinomycetota > Actinomycetes > Mycobacteriales > Nocardiaceae > Nocardia > Nocardia sp. A7. The sequence continues at coordinate 759,858 of NZ_JAJPWE010000004.1, forward strand.
GCGAACAACCGAGGCAGTGCGGTGAAGGTCGTGGTGATCATCGGCACCGCGAAGAACAGCGTCTGCCACGCCGTCGCCACGGTTTCCGGCTTCGGTGCCACCGCGAGCTCACCACGGATCAACGCGATGGCGACGATCAGATTGTCGCGAATCCGCGGCGCCGCGTTGAGCAAGAACGCGCGATGCAACTTCAACGCCGACAGGAACAACGCACGCCGCGCGTCCGCATACTGTTCGTCGGCCCAGGGATTGCACAGCTGGAACTGCTCGTCATCACCGGCGACATCACCGAACGGTATTGTGCGCGACCAGTTCTCGCGCCCGCGCTCGATGATGTCCAGCGCCGCCGCCCGCCGCTCCGTCAACTCGACGTGTTCGCGAATCAGCGTGCGCCCGTGCTCGGCCGCCCCTGCCCACTGTTCTCGCGTGTATTCGACCTCGGTCTGGCGCCGTCGCATATCCGCCTCGGCGATATGTCGCTCGCGCAGCAACTCATTGCTGCGCGCACTCCATCGCCGTCCCGCCCGGAACCCCGTCGACAGCGATGCCACGAACCCGGGCTTGCGCCCACCGTGCTCGCTGAGGAACTTGCCTGCCCGATGATGCGCGGCCTGCGCGGCCCGCAGATGTTCGGTCGCCAGCTCATGACGTTCCCGCCAATGCGCGTGTGCGTCATCGGCATTGGCGATCTCGGACGCCGTCGACTGCAAACTCTCGTTCATCGTGGGCAGGTCGGCAACCGCGTCGGCGACGTTCTGCCGGTCTTGCGCGAGCCTGCGCACCTCGGCGCGACGAGTGGTGAAGTCCCGCACCGCGGTCGGCCAATCCGGAATCGAATCCGGGTCGGCCTCGGCCTGTTTGAGGATGTCGAGCATCCCGCCGCTGGGCGCCCCGGTCTTCCGCTCGGCGGCGAACCGATCCCCGAACCAGAACTGTTCGGCGAATGTCCGTCGCGTTCCGCCCAGTGCCGCGGCGACCAATCCCCACGCGGGTGCACCGCCGACGAGTTCGGCCAGGTCAGTGAAGTGATTGAGTTCGCCGTCGATCGCGCCACGCTGCTGGATCTCGGCCACCACGTCGGCCGCGGTGGCATCGCTGCCCGTCGCCATCACTACTTCGAACCCGGTCACGCAGTTCGCCAGCCGGTGCGCGCCCACCGTGTAGTTCTTCGCGATCTGGACCTGCTCGGTGACCCCCGCGAACACCGCCATCGGATCGTCGAAAGCCGCCAGCTGCGTGGCCCGCTCGACCAGAATCGCGGCCAGCAGGTCTCGCAGCATCGTCGTCGTCCCGGTGCCGGGCGCGCCGTGCACCGCGAAAATCCCGGCACCGTCGCGTAATTCGGACAGCGCGCGGTCGACCGCGAACTGCTGTCCCGTCACCAGTGGGTCGCCCGGCCAACGACCATCCGGAATGAGTAGGGGGAGCAGTCCTTCGACCACCGCGTCCTGTCGTCGACGTACATCGATCCGGTCGTCGACGGGCAGCGCTTCCGCGGCCGTGAGATAGCTCCGCAGCGCCGCACCGATATCGCCGCGATCCACCGCCTTCGCGAGCTCGGCCAGGTCCGGACCCAGCCCGCTGTTCAGTCGATCCTCGGCGGCGTCGCTGTCCGCATCACGCGCGGCGATCTGGATGCACGCCACCCGCACACCGCCGGCCCGCAATTCCGATCGAATGCCCAATGCGGCACACAGTTCGCTGGTGAAGGTGTGCAGGTCGCGACCGGTCAACCGAGGCGCCTCGGCGATATCCTCATCGCCGGTGATGGCGAACCGTTCGGCGAAGGCCATCGCCGACATTCCGGCGAGCCCGGGCGAGATGACCCCATCCGCCCCCGCCGCGATCACCGAGGCCGCCACACCGCGGCCTGCCACATCCAGCGCACGCCACCGTGGCGCCGGACCCATCTGTTCGCTGTCCGGCTGCACATCTCGCGTGAGCGTGTCGAGTGCGGCGGTGAACGCCGCCGAATCATGGTCGAACCCGTCGGCCCAGCCGATATCGGCGGGCCCCGGCGCTCGCAACCGATTCACGGCCCACGCCAACCCCGACAAGGTCGCCGAGCCTCCGACAACCACCCCGCTGTCGGTCAGCGTCACCGCGAAAGCCGCTGTGGTCCCGGTCCGTCGAGCGTCGGCCTCGAGCTGGTCCTCACCGAATGTCCGTACCAGCGATTCCCTGGCGCGCGCCACCTCGAACAACCCGCCGTACACAACGAACTGCCACACCCGCCCGGTCTTCAACGCGGGCAGCGCGGCAAGATTTTCCCAAGGCGCGCGTTCATCCGCCGCGAGATCGACCACCAGTCCGTCGGTTTCGATGTCCGGTACAAGCTGCGGACCGAACAACTCGACGGTCTGCCAGAAACGCACGAGCCGCGCGGCGTGCTCGGAACCGCCCATGACGCACCCCATTCCGGTCGGCGATCATTGCAGACAACCCTGATCACGGTACGCGATCCGGATTCCGCAAGCACGCCACCCCGACGGTCGCGTCCGCCGCGGCGAGCCCATCACCGCTGGTCCCACCGCCGCGCCGAGCACCCCGCCGCCGCTCTGCGGTCAAGGCGCGCTGTCAGCGCAGAATCATCTCCGCTACGGCCTTCGGTGCTGCCAGCCATTCACGAACGTTGTTGCGTGCCTCGGTGACCTGCCTGCACTCGCAGTAGGCCACCACCCCGTCGGCTTCGATACCCGCCGCCCGGCACAGCGCCACCGCGCGGGGGAGGTGCTGATACTGGCTCACGATGATCGCCCGGTCGATGCCGAACATCGACCTCGCCCGCTCGCAGGTCTCCCGTGTGGAAAGCCCAGCACCATCCGACCGAACAATGGCCGGGTCGATGCCGTTGTCGTGTAGATAGCGCGTCATCGATGCGATCTCATCGCCCGACGAGCCGCCGGCGTCCCCGGACAGCAGGATCTCTCCGACCTTGCCTGCATCGACCAACTCGATCGCCACATCGAGACGTCCCCGTAAGTAGGCCATCGGAGTTCCATCCGGCGCGACTCTGGCTCCCGGGATGATGACCACAGGTGCATTGGGCGCGGCAGCCACATCACTTCTATGGCCGGACGACAAAGTCCACATGGCAATGTTCGCCCCGGCGGTCACCAACGTGAGGCCACCCGCCAAGACAAGTCCGGCCCGCGCGATGCGCCGCAACCGTCGACGCTTCCCGCTGTGTTCGTCCGCCATGCGCCCTTTCATACATGAACGTTGCGAAAATATCCCCTGACTAGGGGATTTGACATTGCAAATGTCGACCCGTAACTTAATTCGAGTCAGAGCGACACGGACACCGACTCAGCCGCCCAGCGGCCGGGACACGAGGTAGTACGATGAGCGCCTGACTGACTGCGTGTTCAGACCGACATGGTGCGGATTTGCTTCCGGCTGGTCGGCTGAGCTAAGGTTTGAACCCTTGCCTCACCGAAACCCCTTCGAGAAGTTGTGGGTGGAAGTGTGTGCGTGTGTTCTTTGAGAACTCAATAGTGTGTCGATGAATGTCAGTGCCAATAGTTATTATTGGTTCCGGCCTTTCATGTACCCCCCGGTCGTGGAAGGTTGGACATTGAACAACAGCGAATCTTTTTGCTGGTGTTTTGTTTTGCTAGGTTTTCGGACTCTAGTTTAGATATTTCTGATTGACCCTTTCGAGGGTTGGTTAAGAGTCTTCAACGGAGAGTTTGATTCTGGCTCAGGACGAACGCTAGCG
>NZ_JAJPWE010000005.1:0-697418 GCF_046549215.1 Nocardia sp. A7
CGACCGAACTCGATGTTGCGGTCACTGATATCGCCCGTACCCTGGTGGCGGCCAACGCGTTCCAGACACGCAGCCTCGACACCCCCGCACGTGATACCGACGGTGATCCCAGCATGACCATCGCCGATACCTTCGGCGATGAAGACCCCCGCTTCCAACTGGCCGAGGACACGATCACCGTCGCGCCGTTGTTGGCGCAGTTGTCGTCGGAGGATCAGCAGCTGCTGATCTGGCGGTTCTACGACACCCTCACTCAGGGCGAGATCGCGCAACGCCTCGGTGTCTCCCAGATGAGCGTGTCCCGCAAACTCACCAGACTGCTGGGAGATCTTCGTGCACAGACCAGCGACGACCAAACCGCGCTCGCGGCCTGAACTCCCCCTCGAGCTGTGCGCGGTGAATCCGGCCGTCGCTTCAAATCGAGCGCGGCCGGTGTGTGTCGGAAAACGACCTTGAGATAAGACCGTCTCCCGAACACACACCGGCTCGATGGCGGCGGCGGAGATGCCCGGCGCGCATGTTCGGAAACCCGGGACGGCCGCCACGCCAACGGGTTCAAGACCCCAGCTCAAGGCGCGGCGACAGCCGTATGGGCGGCCACATCACCCACTACTCGACCAACATGACGGCCTCTATTGCCAGGACTGCGATATCGCCAAACCAGCCACCACCGACGACATGCTCATCGGCGGCGTAAACCATGGGCCGTGGACCCCAGCGCCGCCGCCAGCCTCTGGGCGATGTCCAGCGAGATCACCGGGCTGGACAGCTTCTCCTGACGTCGAACGTGACGCTGGCAGATTCGAGCCAAATCAACCGGCTGTCCGTACCGCCTCATCGAGCGCTTTCCGGGCTGCCACCGGCCTCCGCGGTCAACCAGGCACGAGGGGTCCAGATCTGAGAAATCCGGCGCTTAGCGAATAGCGTTACGGGAGTATATGATTCGATGCCAGGTCTACGGCATCCGCTGCCGTTTCGGCGACGACTACCCGAACCGCTCGAAACCAGCAGGGCCCGGCCCGGCACCCCTTCTATGCAGGGCGGGGCGCGTACATGATGATCCCGACCCCAACCAGGCAGATCACCGCGCCCGTGACGTCCCACCGGTCGGGCCGGAAACCATCCAGGGCCATGCCCCACAGCAGCGACCCGGCGACGAACACACCGCCGTAGGCGGCCAGGATGCGCCCGAAGTTCGCGTCGGGCTGCAAGGTGGCGACGAATCCGTACAGCCCGAGCGCGATGATTCCGGCACCGATCCAGGCCAGACCGCGGTGTTCGCGCACGCCCTGCCAGATCAGCCACGCGCCACCGATCTCAGCAACAGCGGCCAGGACGAACAGCAGGATCGAACGCAACACGGTCATAACCGTCGACCCTACGAAACCAAGATCAGCGAGCCGTGACCGTGGTGCACCCACACCCCGTGGTTTCGGTTTCCTCCGTGCCGGCGCAACCGGTCGCGCCGCATCCAGAGCGTCGGCCGCGGGCACGGGCCCAGAACAACCCGGCGACCCCGCCGATGACCAACGCGATTCCCAGGGGTTCGAGCCACGACAGACTCAGCAGCGCGACCCCGCCCGAGGCCAGGCCGGCGGCGGCCAGCAGCGGTGCCAGGCAGCACCCGACGCAGATCAGCGTGCCGAGCCCGATCGGTGCCCACCAACGACGGGCCTCGGTAGTCTCAGCAGTCACAACGCCCTCCAACTGAAGTGGTGGCGGTGGTGTTCTCGCCGGTGAACGGGATAGGGCAGCACGGGCTTTCGCTGCACGCAAGCAGGGACCGATCGAGCCTACGGGTGCCGAGCCTGGCTCGGGCCCCGCCACCGAAGTCAACAGCGTCGAGGTCAACGCCGCCGAAGTAGCTGACTGCGGCTCGGTACGGTGACGACCTCTCTCCAATCCTCAGGGTCGGCTTCGGTCACCGGACTCTGCGATCAACCTGAAGGCATGCTCTCGGCGGAGATCGATTCGAAGGGTTCGGCAACACCATCGAGCACACAGCCGAACAGTGTCAGATCAGCGGACCGAGACCGCAAGAGTGAACGTGTTGCGCAGTCCAGAAAGACAGACCTATCTACCCGCCGCTGCCAAGTAGAGCTTCTCGACCGCAGGCGTAGATGAAGCTGCGGGCGAATCGGCTCAGCACTACCATTTGTTGACGTGCAGTACTGTGTCGAGCGGGGCGCGTTTGGCGAGCTTGAAGTCGGTACCCTTCGTGTAGGCAACAGGCAAGAGCACGCCCTGCCGAATACTCGGGGGAACTCCCAGCGCCTCGGCGACCTCTCGTTCGTACTCCAGATGCAGTGAGGTCCACGCAGACCCGAGGCCGCGCTCACGCAGTGCGAGCGCGAAGCTCCAGGCGGCGGGGAGCAGCGAACCCCACAGACCGGCCTGGTTCCCCTCCGGCATCTGCCCACCCGGAACGTGGATCGCACCGATCACCAGCACCGGTACCTGCTCCATCACCTCCGCCAGATAGGTCGCACTCGAAGCCACCTTCTCCGCGGTATCGGCGTCCTTCGGCGGCTTCGCCTGCCGCACGGCCGCACCCGCCGCAGCGTAGGCGGTGTAGGACTTGCGGTAGTACTCCGCCACGATCTTCTTGGGCTCGGGATCGGTCAGCACGATCCAATGCCAGCCTTGCAGGTTACTGCCCGACGGCGCCTGGAGCGCCACCTCCAATGCGTCGGTGACCACCTCCAGCGGCACCGGCCGATCCAGGTCGAGACGTTTGCGCACCGACCGGGTCGTGGTCAGTACCTCGTCAGCGGACAGGTCGAGATGCGGGAACTCGACAGTCATACGTTCTCCCATCTTGGGCTCGGTATCAGGATCGCCCCGTCATATAGTCGACGGTGCGCATATCAAAGTATGCGAAGATCCCTTCACGGGCATCGTCATCCCCCAGCACACCACGAATCCGACTGCCCATCCGGTCGCGGGCTCGGCGATCCGGCTGTTGGCCCGAGGGGCAGAGAATGAGCGTGCCCCGCGATCCCCGCTCCGACCCTGCCAGCCCTGGCACGAAGAAATCGCTGTTCACCGATGCGATCAGCTCCGCAGGTCAGATCTTGCCCACGACGGCGGCGCGCGCGGGGATCGCGCTAGTGATTTCTTGATTGATTGCGACCGCCTGTAACGGGAAACCTTGGACAACAACGGTATCCGGCAACCGGAGTTCACTGGTGGCCTGTCGCGGTTCTCGCTGGTCTGCGATGCCGCACGATCGCAGGAGGTGTTGCATTGTCTGTCGACCAATGCGACGGGGATGTCGCGACAGGCGCTCACAGCTCCGTCGTCGCGCATCACAGCGAGGCCGAGGCCGCCGAACGATTCGCTGTCCGCAGTGCCGCGGCGTTACTCGCCGCTATGGGCATCGGTATCGGGTTCGGGGTGCTCACCGCACTGGTCCGGACGCGGTGGGAACCGATGCAGACCGCAGATCAAACGGTCACCGACCACCTGGTCGCCGTGGTGGCGGATAACAAGGCCCTGCAAAGCATAGTCACCGGCATCACCGAACTCGGAGCGACCAGCACGCTGGTTGTGGTGCTGACCGTCGCCACCATCTGGCTGCTGCTACGTCGTCTCCCCCGACTTGCCGTCTACGTGGTGCTCACCGCCGCGGGCGGCCTGATCCTCAACCCGGTCGTCAAAGAGCTTGTCGCACGGTTACGTCCGGTGGTGGACGAGCCCGTCTACACCACCGACGGTTGGAGCTTTCCCAGCGGACACGCGATGAGTTCACTGGTGTGTTACGGCGTTGTGCTGCTGGTCTTCACACCCACCTGGCAGGCGGGCGCACGCCGCGCGGCGACGGTGTTCGCAGTGGGGATCGTGATCGCCATCGGGGTGAGCCGCATAGCGCTCGGCGCGCACTACCTCACCGATGTCCTCGGCGGCTGGTTGCTCGGCACATTGTGGCTCGTACTGGCAACTGTCGCCTTTCACCGATGGCGTCGCGATGCCCGGATCGACAGCACCGGCCCCCTACCCGGCGACGTCGCCCCGGCCGAGGAAGACGACTTGCGACCGGTCCCGGTTCAGCATCCGCCCACGCTGGCGCACCCATGGCAAGGGATCGGCGAGCTCGCGGTCGCGTGGGTGCTGCTCGTCGGCGGGCTGGTCGGAATCGGCAAACTGGTGCGCACCCTCGACACCGACACCGCTGTCCTGGGGTGGGATCACCGCGTCGTGGCGATGCTCGCCGAGCATCGTAATTCCACACTCACGTCGATCCTCGGTGTGTTCGGCGAGATCGGAAATACCATCGCGATCATCACGGTCGCTCTGATCGTCGCAGCACTCGCGGTGGGCATCGCACGCAGCTGGCGACCGGTGTTGTTCCTCGGCACGGCGCTGCTGGGCGAGATCACGCTATTCCTCACCACCGCGGCGATCGTCGACCGGGACCGGCCCCGGGTCGCACACCTCAATCCCGACCTTCCCCCCACGGCCAGTTTCCCTTCCGGGCACGTCGCCGCCGCACTGACGCTCTACGCCGGCACCGCCGCGCTGGTGTGGGCCACCACACGCCGATGGCAGTACCGGGTCTTCGCCGCCGCGGCACTCCTGATTCCGGCGCTGGTAGCGGCGCAGCGACTCTATGCCGGAGCCCACCACCCCACCGACATCATCGGCTCGATTCTGCTGTCCTCGATATGGATCGCGATCGTCTGGTGGGTCGTGCGGCCCGTCTCGACCGGCGATCGGTCGGCACTTCCCCAGGCTCGGCCTGCCCGGCGCAGTTCATCCGCGAGCTGATCGTCGGCCGAATCGACCAGGGCCACCCCGACCAGCGCACGGTGACGCTGACGATGCTCTCGCGCCTGCACGACCTGCTGTCGCTGTTCACCCGCGACGGCCTGTCCAAGCTGGTGGAAGAATGTACCTACCCGCTGACCGGGCGCCGCTGTGTCGGCCGAATCTACAGCGACTACGCAATATTCGAACTCGGCGCCGCACAGGTCCGTGTCCGCGCGACCTACGGAATCTCGCTCGACGAATTACGGATCAGAACGGGAATACGCTTCGCACACTGAGCACTGAGCACTTCAACCGAAACGTCAACCTCCTCATACGCGAGGCCATTACCAGCTGGCCCCAAGACTCGGTTAGGTCTGCGCCACCACGGGTTCGACACCGTGTCGATCTCCGATAGTGGGATGCTCGATGGATGAGTGTGCAGAACTTCCGGGACGTGGCCACAACCCGATTGCGCGGGTTCGATGTTCAAGCCGTGGCGGATGTACCTGGGATGCGGCGCGCGACAGTGGTGCTGTGTGTGCTCGAACATGACGGACAGCCCTGCGTGATCGTGATCAAACGCGCCTACCGCGGCCGCAACGCCGGGCAATGGGGATTGCCCGGCGGGCGGGTCGACGGTGACGAAACCACTGTCGCGGCCGGCCTGCGCGAATTGCAGGAGGAGATCGGCCTCGATGCTTCCCCCGCAGAGGTGCTCGGCCGACTGGACGATTTCCCCGCGGCCTCCGGTTTCGCGATCACGCCGATCGTAGTGGCGCTCGACAACCCCGGCGCCCTCTCTCCCAACCATGAGGTGCACCAGGTGCATTTCGTTGCTCTCGATCGGCTCGCCGCCGACGGGGTTCCATACTGGGCCGATCAACCGGATGGAACCCGTCTGCTGCAGATGCGACTCGGCGATGCCATGACCATCCACGCTCCGACCGGAGCGATGCTGCTGCAGTTCCGTGATGTCGTGCTACTCGGTCGCGAGACCAGGGTCGCGGACCTGCTGCAGCCCGTTTGGACAAATAGGTAGCGGTGACGACGGATTCCACATCGGCAGGTTCAATGAGGTTGAGGACCGGGTTGTCTGCTTGACAAGTGAGTTTCGGTGGCAGTCAGGCGGTCTCGACCATCTTTCAGAACGGCGGCGTCGGTCGAGCCTTCGAGCCCGTCGGTTGGTCAGCGCACGTTCGATTCCACTGTGACCACCGGTAAGACTTCTTACCGGCGGCCAGACCGCCAGTCTGCCCCGGCGTGTGTATGACCCCGCCGATCCCCTCTGCCCAGCCCTCCCAGCCGCGCAACGCCGAACGCCCCGGGCACGCTGGCAAGCGAGCTCGGGGCGTTCGTGATCGGGTAATCGGCCGCGCACAGGCTTGATGTACTCCGAAGCGCCGACGACCGGGCAGCTTCAAGGCGCGCGTCTACAGATGTACTCGCCCAGGCATCGGGGACTCGAAGTGTCTACGAAGCGGTCCTGTGGCCGACACCGGGCGGCCACAACCCACGCCGCATCGTCGCAATGTCAGCAAAGGAGAAGTGCGAACCCGCTGGTAGACAGCTTCTGTGGACAATGTCAGCGCGTTCTGTCTGTGACCGTTTTTGTGACCGTTTGAGCGGGACGCGCCGGTATCCGAGGTGATCTCCGGTGACGGCAGAGGCCCCGCCTCGGATGTCTCCGACGCGGGGCCTCTAACGAAAAGAGCTGCTACGAGCTACTTTTCAAGGACTCGGCACTTCTACTTCTGCGCGGCCTTGTACTCGCGACGACGCCGGTGCAGGATCGGCTCGGTGTAGCCGTTGGGCTGCGTGGTGCCTTCCAGGACCAGTTCCTTGGCGGCCTGGAACGCGATGTTGTCATCGAAGTTCGGGGCCAGGGGGCGGTAGGTCTTGTCGCCTGCGTTCTGGCGGTCGACGACCGGGGCCATCCGCTCGAGGCTGGCGATCACGTCGGCCTCGGTGACGATGCCGTGGCGCAGCCAGTTTGCGACCAGCTGGCTCGAGATGCGCAGGGTGGCACGGTCTTCCATCAGGCCGATGTCGTTGATGTCGGGCACCTTGGAGCAGCCGACACCGTGATCGATCCAGCGGACCACGTAGCCCAGGATGCCCTGGGAGTTGTTGTCCAGTTCCTGACGCTTCTCCTCCTCGGTCCAGTCGGTGGACTGGGCGAGGGGGATCTCGAGGATCTGGTCGACGGTGGCACGCGGGCCGCCCTTGGCGATCTGCGACTGCTGCTTGAACACGTCCACCAGGTGGTAGTGGGTGGCGTGCAGGGTGGCGGCGGTCGGCGAGGGCACCCACGCGGTGTTGGCGCCCGCCTTGGGGTGGCCGATCTTCTGCTCGAGCATGCCCGCCATCAGGTCCGGCATGGCCCACATGCCCTTGCCGATCTGCGCCTTGCCGGGCAGGCCCTTGGCCAGGCCGGTGTCGACGTTCCAGTCCTCGTAGGAGGTGATCCAGGTCTGAGCCTTCATCTCGGCCTTGCGGACCATCGGCCCGGCCACCATGGAGGTGTGGATCTCGTCGCCGGTGCGGTCGAGGAAGCCGGTGTTGATGAACACCACGCGGTCCTTGGCGGCCTCGATCGACGCGGCGAGGTTGACCGTGGTGCGGCGCTCCTCGTCCATGATGCCGACCTTGAGGGTGTTGCGGGTCAGGCCGAGGACGTCCTCGATCCGGCCGAACAGCTCGTTGGTGAACGCGGCCTCGTCGGGGCCGTGCATCTTCGGCTTCACGATGTAGACCGAACCGGTACGCGAGTTGAGGCGGGTGTTGTCGCCGTTGAGCGAGTGCACGGCGATCAGCGAGGTGATCAGGCCGTCCATGATGCCCTCGGGCACTTCGTTGCCCTGCGCGTCGATGATCGCGTCGGAGGTCATCAGGTGGCCCACGTTGCGCACGAACAGCAGCGAACGACCGTGCAGGACCAGTTCCGAACCGTCGAGCGCGGTGAACACGCGGTCGGGGTTCATGGTGCGGGTGAAGGTCTTGCCGCCCTTGGAGACTTCCTCGGCCAGGTCGCCCTTCATCAGGCCGAGCCAGTTGCGGTAACAGACGACCTTGTCGTCGGCGTCGACCGCGGCGACCGAGTCCTCGAAGTCCATGATCGTGGTGAGCGCGGATTCCAGGACGATGTCCTTGACGCCGGCGGTGTCGGTGGACCCGATCGGCGAGGTGGCGTCGACCTGGATCTCGATGTGCAGCCCGTTGTGCTTGAGCAGGATCGAAGTCGGAGCGTCGGGATCACCGAGGTAGCCGACGAGCTGCGACGGGTCGGCAAGGCCGATGTCGGTGCCGTCTTCGAGGCCGATCTCGAGCTCACCGTCGACGATCTTGTAGTACGCCGAACCGATGTGCGAACCGGTGATCAGGGTGACGGCGTCGTCGAGGAAGTTGCGGCCCCACTCGATGACCTTGTCGCCGCGCACGCGGTTGTAGCCGCTGCCCTTCTCCGCGCCGTTGGCCTCGGGAATGGCGTCGGTGCCGTAGAGCGCGTCGTAGAGCGAACCCCAGCGCGCGTTGGCGGCGTTGATCGCGAAGCGCGCGTTCATCACCGGCACCACGAGCTGCGGGCCCGCGGTGGTGGCGATCTCGGTGTCGACGTTCTCGGTGGCGATCTGGAACGGCGCGGGCTCGGGGCGCAGGTAACCGATCTCGGTCAGGAACTGCTTGTAGGCCGCCTTGTCGTAGCCGGTGCCCGGGTTCTCGCCGTGCCAAGCGTCGAGCTTGCCCTGGAACTCGTCGCGCTCTGCGAGCAGAGCGCGGTTGCGCGGGGCGAGGTCGTTGATGATCTGCTCGGCACCGGCCCAGAACGCGGCGGAATCTACGCCGGTACCGGGGAGCGCCTCGTTCTCGATGAAATCGTGAAGAACGCTCGCCACCTGGAGCCCGCCGACCTGAATCCGCTTTGTCATCTACTGCCTCACTTAGGTGAAAACCGGGTGGGAAAAGTCGATGTCATGTTACCCGTGGGTAGAGGTGACACCTCGTGTGGGTACGAACGCCCCGCGGGCTCCGTCCATTCCGCCACGCCGAGGCACCGAGGTCGGCGACGTCGGCGCGGCGGGTCACCCCTTGATTGTAGGTGCGCCGACAATTAATGTACTGATCGGAACATTAAGTCGCGAGCCCAACCGAACGGAGGCGCCGTGACACCCGAACCGGTCGCCCCCGTGCGTCGTCGCGGACGACCGCCCGCCACCGAGCGCGCGGACACCCGCGAGCGGATCAACAACGCCGCACTCGAGCTGTTCGCCGAACGCGGTTTCCATGCCACCGGCGTCGCCGAGATCGGTGCGCGAGCCGACGTCCAGCGGGGCGCGCTGTACTACCACATCGGCTCGAAGGAAGACCTGCTGTGGGCGATCCTGCGCGACTACACCCGGCTGCTGCTCGCCGATGCCGAACGGATCGTCGAGGCCGGCACCGACCCTGTGCGGACCCTGCGTCAGCTGATTCGCAGCCATGTCGAACTGATCGTCACGCATCGGCGCGCGGTGGCGATCCATCTGCGCGACGCCGACGCACTCACCCACGAACACGCTGTCGTCCTGCAGCAGCTGCGCGACCGACTACAACACCACTGGCAAGACGTCATCGATGCGGGCCACGCGGCCGGGCAATTGCGTACCGCCGACCACATCGTCACCAACGGCATGCTCGGCATGCTCAATTCCCTCGGCTACTGGTACCGCGAGCGCGGCACCCACTCACCTGCCGAGATCGCCGACATTCTCACCGACACCGTCCTGGCCGGGCTCCGTGCCGCGGGCGACAACACGAAAGGCTGACCATGGCTTGGGATTTCGAGACCGATCCGGAGTACCAGCGCAAGCTCGACTGGGTGGCGGAGTTCGTGCGCGCCGAGGTGGAGCCCCTGGATCTGCTCTACCCCAACCCCTATGACCGGACCGACCCCGAGATCCGGGCACTGATGCGGCCGTTGCAACAGCAGGTCAAGGATCAGGGCATGTGGGCCTGCCATCTCGGCCCCGAGCTCGGGGGGCCCGGTTTCGGTCAGTTGAAGCTGGCGCTGCTCAACGAAGTGCTCGGCACCTCGATGTGGGCGCCGCTCGTCTTCGGTTGTCAGGCACCGGATTCCGGCAACGCCGAGATCCTGGCGCACTTCGGCACCGCCGAACAAAAGGCGAAGTACCTGCAGCCGTTGCTCGACGGCGAGATCGGCTCCTGCTATGCGATGACCGAACCCACCGGCGGCTCGGACCCGACCGCGTTCCGGACCACCGCGGTGCGCGACGGTGACGAGTGGGTGATCAACGGCGAGAAATGGTTCAACTCCGCCGCCGAGTTCGCGACCTTCCACATCGTGATGGTGGTGACCGATCCCGAGGCCGAGCCACACCAGCGACTGTCGATGTTCATCGTTCCCGCCGATGCGCCGGGACTCGAACTGGTGCGCAACTTCACCGTGCCCGGCTTCAGCGAACACGAAGCGCACCTGCGGTTCACCGATGTGCGGGTACCCGCCGATCATCTGCTCGGCGCGGAAGGCGCGGGCTTCGTCGTCGCGCAGACCCGCCTCGGCGGCGGCCGCGTGCACCACGCGATGCGCACGGTCGCGTTGGTACGCAAAGCCTTCGACATGATGTGCGAGCGCGCGGTGTCGCGCCCGGCTCGCAAGGGTGTGCTCGGCGGCTTCCAGATGACCCAGGAACGCATCGCCGACAGCTGGATCCAGATGGAGCAGTTCCGTTTGCTCGTCCTGCGCACCGCGTGGCGCATCGACCAGGCCCAGGACTACCGCGCCGTCCGCAAGGACATCGCCGCCATCAAGATCGCCATGCCGACCGTCATGAACGACATCGCCCGCCGCGCACTGCATCTGCACGGCGCGATGGGGGTGAGCACCGACCTCCCCTTCCTCGACATGACCACCTACGCCGAGGTCATGGCCATCGCCGACGGCCCGACCGAGGTCCACAAGATCACCCTCGCCAAGGAAGTGCTCAAGAACTACGCGCCGGGAGACCCCGTGTATCCGAGTGGCTACCGGCCCGCACTGCGCGAGCAAGCCCGTGATCTGGTGTCGCGCAGACTCGAACACGAGGTCGGCAACCACTGATATCCCCGATCAGCGGGTAGGCACGAACTAGCCTGCCTCGCATGGGTGGTGTCAGCAATCCCGGGGACAACGACGCGCAACGATCACCTACCGGGACCGCGCACGACGCGGTTCCGGTACATCCGGTAGCCGACCGGCGTTCGGTCAACAAGCCGGTGTTCCTCACCGCGGCGGGGATCGTGCTCGCGTTCGCGATCTGGGCGCTGACCTCACCGTCGAGCGCCGAGACCGTGGTCGGCGAGGTGAAGACGTTCATCTCGACCTGGTTCGGCTGGTGGTACTTCGTGCTCGCGACGGCCATTCTCGGGCTCGTCGTCTTCCTCGGTGCCAGCAGGTACGGCCGCTACCGACTCGGTCCCGAGGAGTCCAGGCCCGAGTACAGCCTGTTCTCGTGGACGTCGATGTTGTTCGCCGCCGGCATCGGCATCGACCTGATGTTCTTCTCCGTGGCCGAGCCCGTCTACAGCTACCTCCACCCACCGTCGGGCCCGGCCGAGACAGATCAGACCGCCCGCGACGCGGTGACCTGGACGATCTTCCACTACGGCATCACCGGCTGGGCGATGTACGCGCTCATGGGCGGTGCCCTCGCCTACTTCGCGTTCCGGCACAATCTGCCGCTCACGATCAGGGCGGCGCTGTACCCGATCTTCGGCAAGCGGGTGCACGGCCGGTGGGGCGACGCCATCGACGTGGCCGCCGTGCTCGGCACCATCTTCGGCATCGCCACCTCGCTGGGCATCGGCATCGTCCAGCTCAACTACGGGCTGCACGAGCTGTTCGGGATCTCCCAGGGCAAGGCCGCCCAGATCGGGCTGATCGCGCTGTCGGTGGTCATCACCACGATCTCGGCGACGACCGGTGTCGACAAGGGCATCCGGCGGTTGTCGGAGCTCAATGTGATCATGGCGATCGCGCTGCTGATCTACATCCTGCTGGCGGGCCGCACGGATTTCCTGCTCAACGGCTTCACTCAGAACGCCGGTGACTACATCTCGACCTTCCTCGACCGCACTCTGAACACGTTCGCGTGGGAGCGCAACCCGGAAACGTCCAACCAGCCCTCGACCTGGCTCGACAGCTGGACCCTGTTCTTCTGGGCGTGGTGGGTGGCGTGGGCACCGTTCGTCGGCCTGTTCCTCGCGCGGATCTCGCGCGGACGCACCTTGCGGCAGTTCATCTTCGGCGTGCTGGTCGTGCCGTTCAGTTTCACCGTGCTGTGGATTTCGATCTTCGGCAACAGTGCGCTCGAAGTCGCCAGGAAGGACAAGGAATTTGCCGAGCAGACCGCCGCCAGGGCCGAACTGGGCTTCTACTCACTGCTCGAGCAGTACCCCGGCGCGACCTTCCTGCTCGGCATCGCGACCATCACCGGGCTGCTGTTCTACGTGACCAGCGCCGACTCCGGATCGCTGGTCATGGGCAATTTCACCTCGAAACTGCCCGATCCGATGGCCGACTGCGCGCGCGGCACGCGCATCTTCTGGGCGGTCGCGATCGGTGTGCTCACCCTGTCGATGCTGTTCGCGGGGTCGGGCGGTTCCATCACCACGCTGCAGAACGCCACCATCATCATGGGGTTGCCGTTCTCGTTCGTGCTGGCTCTTATCGGCGTCGCGCTACTACGTTCGCTGCACAACGAGTCGTACAAGATCGACAGCTACCGCGCGGCCCTGCCCAATGCCATCGCGGCGGGGCGCGGGCCAAGCGAACAGACCACCTGGCGGCGCAGGCTGATCGGCACCATCCACTATCCCGGTCCGGCGGCGACTCGGAAGTTCGTCGCCAACACCGTCATCCCGGCGATGCACGACGTCTCGGCCGAATTCGCGAAAATGGGAGTCACCGCGACGGTCGACGAATCGGGCCTCAACGAAGGACTCCCCTCGCCCCGGCTGCTCGTCGATCAGGCCACCGAGCCCCGGTTCGAATACGGCGTGTATCCCGTTTCCGCACCGGCACCGAACTACGCGGTACTGGCCCAACGCTCCGGCGACCGCTACTTCCGGTGCGAGGTCTATCTCGCGGAAGGTTCGCAGGGGTACTCGCTCAACGGCTACACCAAGGAACAGACGATCGGCGACATTCTCGACCAGTACGAACGCCATCTCGGCTATCTGCACCTGCGGCGCGCGGCCACCGATCACCATGATCCCGAAGCGAGCACCGACAGCGATCTGTGAAGGGACATTCATGAGCGAGACCCTCTACATCGATGGAACCTGGCGGGCGGCCGCCTCGGGCAAGACCCGCGAAATACGTTGCCCAGCAGATGATTCCGTTGTCGGTGTCGTTGCCGAGGCGGATGCCGAGGACACCGTCGCGGCCATCGCCGCAGCCAGGGCCGCCTTCGACCGCGGCCCGTGGCGGGCGACTTCGGCCGTCGAACGGGGCGACCTGCTACTGCGCGTGGCCGATGCGATCGACGACCGGCGGGAGGAGTTCGTCAACGCCGAGACTCTCGACACCGGCAAGCGTCCCTACGAGTCGGAGATCGACATGTCCGACATCGCGAACTGCTTCCGGTATTTCGGCAAGCTCGCCGCCGACGACGCGGGCCGGGTGGTCGACGCGGGCTCGCCCGATATCGATTCCCGCATCGTCTACGAGCCGGTCGGGGTCTGCGGTCTGATCACGCCGTGGAACTACCCGCTGTTGCAGGCGGCGTGGAAGGTCGCACCGGCGTTGGCGGCGGGCAACACCTTCGTGCTCAAACCGGCAGAGTTGACTCCCCACACCGCGATCCTGTTGATGTCGGTGCTCGACGAGCTCGAAGTGCCTGCCGGAGTGGCCAATCTGGTGCTCGGTGCGGGTGCCGCCGCGGGTGCGCCGCTGTCGGAGCATCCCGATGTCGACCTGGTCTCGTTCACCGGCGGGCTGGCCACCGGCAGGATCATCGCGCGCGAGGCGGCCGCCACGGTGAAGAAGGTGGCGCTCGAGCTGGGCGGCAAGAACCCGAATGTGATCTTCGCCGACGCCTGCGACACCGACGAACGGTTGGCCGCCAGCGTCGACAACGCCCTGAACGCAGCTTTCCTGCACTCGGGCCAAGTGTGTTCGGCGGGTGCGCGTCTGGTGATCGAGGAATCGGCGCACGACCGGTTCGTCGACGAGCTCGTCCGCCGCGCCGAGCAGATCCGGCTCGGGTTGCCCTTCGCCGAGGGCACCGAGACCGGGCCACTGATCTCGTCCGCCCATCGCGACAAGGTGCATGCCTATGTCGAACAGGCCCGCGCCGAAGGTGCTGTCATCCGTACCGGTGGTGCGTTCGCCACCGGCGACGCGGGCTCGGGCAACCTCGACAACGGATGGTTCTATCCGCCGACGGTGATCGACGGCGCGAGTCGCGCGATGGCGTGCGTGCACGACGAGGCGTTCGGGCCCACGGTGACCGTGGAAACGTTCACCACCGAGGACGAGGCCGTCGAGATCGCCAACGACACCGAGTACGGTCTCGCGGGCGCGGTCTGGTCCGGTGACGCCGCGCGTGCCCGCCGCGTCGCCGCCCGGTTGCGGCACGGCACGGTGTGGGTCAACGACTTCGGACCGTATCTGCCGCAGGCCGAATGGGGTGGTTTCGGTCGCTCCGGGGTCGGGCGTGAGCTCGGGCCGTCCGGGTTGCACGAGTACCGCGAGGCCAAACACGTGTACGAGAACCTCCGGCCGGGCGTCACCGGCTGGTTCGCCGATCAGGAGGAACAGCGGTGAGCACCTACGACTACGTGATCGTCGGCGGCGGTTCGGCGGGGGCGGCCGTCGCGTCACGGTTGTCCGAAAACCCGTCGGTGACGGTCTGTCTGCTCGAGGCGGGACCGTCCGATGTCGACGACCCGGCCATCCTGCGGCTCGACCGCTGGATGGAACTCCTGGAATCCGGCTATGACTGGGACTACCCGATCGAGCCGCAGGAGAACGGCAACTCGTTCATGCGCCACGCTCGCGCCAAGGTGCTCGGTGGCTGTTCCTCACACAACAGCTGTATCGCGTTCTGGGCGCCGCGCGAGGATCTGGACTCCTGGGAACGTGACCACGGCGCCACCGGGTGGGGCGCCGATTCGGTGTATCGGCTGTACCCGCGGATCGAGACCAACGACGCCCCCGGCGAGCACCACGGGCGCAGCGGCCCGGTGCACATCATGACCGTGCCGCCGAACGACCCGTGCGGTGTGGCTCTGCTCTACGCCTGCGAGGCAGTGGGTATCCCGCGCGCCGAGTTCAACTCCGGACGCACAGTCGTCAACGGCGCCAACTTCTTTCAGATCAACCGTCGTTTCGACGGCACGCGCTCGTCGTCGTCGGTCAGCTATCTGCACCCCCACCTCGCCCGGCCGAACCTCACCGTGCAGACGGGCGCTTGGGTCAAGAAGATCGTGATCGAGAACGGGCGGGCCGTCGGGGTCGACATCACCGACAACGCGTTCGGCCGCACCACCCGGATCACCGCGAACCGCGAGGTGATCGTCTCCGCCGGCGCCATCGACTCGCCGAAGCTGCTCATGCTGTCGGGCATCGGACCCACGGTTCACCTGCGCGAGAACGGCATCGAGGTGATCGTCGACTCCCCCGGTGTCGGCGCGAACCTGCAGGACCACCCGGAGGGCGTGATCGGTTTCGAGACGACGCGACCGATGGTGGACAGCTCCACCCAATGGTGGGAGGCGGGCATCTTCACCCCCACCGAGGACGGCCTCGACCGGCCGGATCTGATGATGCACTACGGCAGCGTCCCCTTCGACATGCACACGCTGCGACAGGGGTATCCGACCGCCGAGAACACCTTCTGTCTGACGCCGAATGTCACCCATGCCCGCTCACGCGGCACCGTGCGGTTGCGCTCGCGCGACTTCCGGGACAAGCCGAAGGTGGACCCGCGCTACTTCACCGATCCCGATGGCCACGACATGCGGGTGATGATCGCCGGTCTGCGCAAAGCCCGCGAGATCGCCGCGACCCCGCCGTTGGCGGACTGGGTGGCACGCGAGTTGTATCCGGGGCCGGACGTGCGGACCGACGCCGAACTGGCCGACTACGTACGCCGCACCCACAACACCGTCTACCACCCGGTGGGCACGGTCCGCATGGGTGCTGTCGACGACCCGATGAGCCCGCTCGACCCCCAGCTGCGGGTCAAAGGTGTCGAGGGTCTGCGCGTCGCCGACGCCTCGGTGTTTCCCGCGCACACCACGGTCAACCCGAACATCACCGTCATGCTCGTCGGCGAACGCTGCGCCGAGCTCGTCGCTGCCGACCGAAAATAGATCAGCCGACTTCCGGCTCTCGCCTCGCAGAAGCCCCGCACGATGGCTCTCAGTCGACTCGCCGCACTTCGGTGGTCGCGGCAGTGACCAACGCGCCGGACCCACTGCGCGGGTGCAGCGCGGCGAGTGGTCGGCCGTCGCGGTCCACGAGCGTCGAGCGGGGCTCGTCGTCGGTGAAGGCATGACTCTCCCCCCACTGCCGTAGCGCGACGATCGTGGTGAACAGGTCCTGCCCGGGGACGGTCAGCTCATAGACGTGCCGTTTGCCGCTCGGGGTGGCGCTGGTGGTGAGGATGCCGTCCTCGACCAGGCGACGGAGACGGTCGGCGAGGATGTTGCGCGCGATCCCGAGCCGCTGCCGGAACTCGGTGAACGAAGCCGGTCCGTCCATGGCGTCACGCACGATGAGCAGGCTCCACCGGTCACCCACCAGGTCGACGGTTCTGGCGACCGGGCAGGTCGCATCGGTCCATTCGCGGTCGGCACGGGTCGCTGATGCCATCGGCCACCTCCCTATGAGTTGCAATTCGAAACCATTATTGCTTACCGTGAATTGGTTTCATTTTGCTACTCTTTTGGAGGTCTGGTGGCGACAGGAGTTACACGAGCACAGCGGTTGCTGCTGGCGACGGTGTGCGCCGTGGCGGTGTCGACGATCTACGCGATCCAGCCGGTGCTGGCCGTGGCGGGTACCGAGTTGGGGTTGTCGCCGGAGTCGTTGGGTGTACTGATCGCCGCCGGGCAGATCGGGTACTTCGCCGGGCTGATTCTGCTGGTGCCACTCGGCGATCTGGTGAACCGACGTCGGCTCATCGGCAGCCTGCTGGCGCTCACCTCGGTCGGCGCCGCGATCACCGCCGGCGCGCCGAACGGGGCCGTCGCGGTGGCCGGACTGGTGTTCGCCGGGGTGTTCGCGGTCGTCGTGCAGGTGACAGTCGCCTATGTCGCCGCGGTCTCGGCGCCCGAGGAACGCGGCCGCAACATCGGCGCGGTCACCTCGGGAGTCGTGATCGGCATCCTCGGTGTTCGGGTCGTCGCGGGACTGCTGGGTGACACGCTCGGCTGGCGCGCGGTCTATGTCGTGCTCGCCGTGCTGTGCGCGGGGCTCGCCATCGCTACCCGCGGGGGCCTCGACCCGGACGTCAGAACATCCGCCGATCGATACACACGGATTCTGCGGTCGATGGGACGCCTGGTGATCACGGATCGACTGTTCCTGAGCCGGGGCCTGATCGCGTTCTTCCTCTTCGCATCCTTCGGATCGCTGTGGAGTGGCCTCGCGCTCCCACTCGGTGCGCGACCCTGGTCCTTCGGCACCACCGAGATCGGTCTGTTCGGCTTGGTCGGCCTCGCGGGAGCCCTGGGCGCGGGCCGGGCGGGCCGGTGGGCCGATGCCGGTCACGCGCAGCTGATCACCGGCTGGTCGCTGCTGATTCTCGCCGCCTCCTGGCTGTTCATCGCGCGGACCGGGCCGACTCTCGCACTGCTCGTCGTCGGCATCGTGGTGCTCGACTTCGCCGTCCAAGCCGTGCACGTGAGCAGCCAGCACCTGCTGACCACCGCACACCCCGACCGCGCCGGCAGCGTCATCGGCGCCTACATGGCCTTTTACTCGCTGGGCTCCGCCCTCGGCGCGGTCACGACGACCTGGGCGTACACCGGGTGGGGATGGTGGGCCTCGTGTCTGTCCGGCGCCCTCTACGCCCTGGCCGGGTTCGCCGTATGGGGGTCGGCCCAGCTCTGGCAGCGCGACCGTCGACCGGAAATAAATCAGCCGACATTTCGGGCACGATATGCCACCATGATTTCACGCAGGTGATTCGCATCGGGCGAGGAACCGACGAGCAGCATCGAGAGGAGGAGACGGCCGTGAAACAGCAAGTGCCACAGCGAGAATCGGATCAGACCTATCGCCGCACGCATTCGGCCCATCGCGCGATGCGCCTGGGGATCGATGGCTTCGGCCGTCTCCTGTTCGTGGCCTGACCGGGCCTGCCACCCTCCGACGTTCGCTTCTCCCGAAACATGGTGATTCCCATGATGATTCGTCATGCCGTCAACTCGACGGTGCCCGCATCCGATACCTGGATACACCAGCGGGTGCTCGTGCTGAACGCCAGCTACGAGGCCCTCGATGAAATCACTGCCGATCGGGCCGTGACACTGCTGATCAGCGGTGCCGCGGAGACGGTCATCGAGCGGGTACCGCACTTCCCGATCCGGTCGCAACACCTCGTCATCGGATTGCCCGAGACCATCCGGCTCGTGCGGTACGTGTACCTGGCCCACGTCACACCGATCGGCGACGACAGCCGCGCCACGCTGGCCGGGGTGCTGCGCCGCGACAAGCACCGGTGCGGTTACTGCGCCGACTGGGCGCACACCGTCGACCACATCCGCCCGCGCTCCAGGGGCGGACCCAATACCTGGAGCAATCTCGTCGCCTGTTGCGCCCCCTGCAACTCGGGAAAAGCAGACCGCACGCCAGAAGAGGCGGGGATGCGGCTGCTGTGGGAGCCCAAAGCTCCCGACCCGCTCGCCCGCAAACAGCGCCGGATCTGGAAGGAGTACGCGCCGTGACCACCACCGACCTCGCATTGACCGAACTGCTACCCCTGTCCGATTCGGGGCAGTGGCACCGCGCCGCCTGCCGCGGCGACCCCAACCACGAGGCGTGGTTTCCGTACCCGTCACAGGACTTCGACTACGCCCGAAAGATCTGCGCCGGGTGCCCGTTGCTCGCGGGGTGCACCGAGTACGCGTCGCAGACGGGTCAGTCGGGGGTCTGGGGTGGTCGTGAATACGACCGCGGTCGCGTGATTCGTGGTTGACCGGCCGGGCCGGGTGTCCCCTGCGGCACCCGGCTCTGCCCTTCGGCACACACTGCATGATTGCGCGCGCTGCCTGAGCCTGGCCGACCGCGCATGCCGAACGCTGTGACCTGCGGCGATGCGCACCGGTATGCGCTGTGCTGCGGTTGGGTCCGGTGTCCCTAAACTTGCCGCGTGGGTACGCATCGCAACGGGACCAGTTCTCGAAGTATCAGCAAGGGTCCGGTTATCGCGGCATCGGCACTCGTCCTGGTGATCGTCGCCGTTTTCGCCTGGTTCCAGCTCAGTGATCGCGCCGCGACCACCGATGTCGCGGCCGCCGCCGAGTGTGTCGAGGGGCCCGCACAGCTCGATGTCACGGTCGACCCGGCGATCGCGGGCCCGGTGCAGGCCGCGGCCGAACGGTTCAACGCGAGCAAACCTCGGGTGCGCGACCACTGCGCGCAGGTGACTGTGTCGGTACGCCCGTCGAGCGCGCTCGCGGCCGCCCTCGCCAATACCGCGAAATGGGATCCGGCCCTCGGCCCACAGCCGGGGCTGTGGATCGCCGATTCGAGCCGGTCGATCGAACTGGTTCGAGTGCCCGGTCTGATCGAGGGCACGCCCGCCTCGATCGCCACCAGCCCGATCGTGCTCGCCGTGCCCGATGCCCTGCGCCAAGCGCTCGAACAGCACCAGATCACCTGGGCCGACCTGCCGCGCCTGCAACAGGGCTCGCTCGAGGAGGTCGGTCTGTCGGGATGGGGTGGGCTGCGGATGGCCCTGCCCGCCGGCGACGCCACCACCGCCGCCGCCGCGTCCATCGGGGCCACGATCTCGGGAACCGAACCGCTCACCGAGCAGGCAGCAGGCTCCGGTCAGGTCGTCGCCGCGATCTCCGGGCTCGCCGCGGGCGCCGAGACACCGGCCGACCTGCTGACCGCCATGTCCGGGATCAGCGCGAATCCCACCGGCGACGACGTGCACGCGGTCGCCGCCACCCAGCAACAGCTCGACACCGGCGGGCTCACCGCGTACCGGCCCGTCGGCACCGCTCCGCTGGCCGACTACCCGGCGGCGCTGCTGTCGGGTCCGTGGGTCGACAAGACCCAGAACCTGATCGCCTCGCGTTTCATCGACTTCCTGCGCGCACCCGAGCAGGCGGGCGCGCTCGCCACCGAGGGCTTCGGTCCTGCCATCGGCTCGGCACCGGCGAATCCGTCGCGCGCGGCCCTGGAGAAGGTCCAGTCGACCCTCGAGAACCCGGTACTCGGGGTGAACGCCACGGTCCTGCTCGACGTGTCGTCGTCGATGGGCACGGCGGAGGGATCGACCACCCGCATGTCCAACGCTATCGCCGCGGTCGCCTCGACTCTGCAGGTGATGCCACCCGACTTCGGGCTCGGGCTGTGGACGTTCGGCAAGAACCTCGACGGCACCACCCCGTACAAGGTGCAGGTCGACACCGCGCTGCTCACCGACACCCAGCGCAACGCGGTCGGCTCGGCGGTCACCTCGGTGAAACCGAGCCAGCTCACCGCGGATCAGGCCTACCCGAGCCTGCTCGCCGCCTACCGCGCCGCGGTGGCGGGCTACTCCCCCGGTCGCACGAATTCGATCCTGCTGATCACCGATGGCCCCGACGACGATTCGACGCTGACCGGTCCCGCGCTCGTCAGCGAGATCACCGCGGCGACGAAGTCGGACAAGCCCATCCGCATCGATATCGTCGTGATCGGCGGCCAGGGCACCCAAACCCTGCAGACCCTCGCCGAGCAGACCGGCGGCACCTACACCCGCATGCCGACGAGCAACGACCTCGGCTTCGGCACCGCGGTGGTCAAGGCGCTCACCACACCCTAGGTTCGGAGAGCGGGATTCGTGACGACACCGGCACCGTCACGAAGATTCACGCCCGCACGGCGTACACCTCGTGCAGTTCGGTACCCGCCAGCGAGCGATCCTGCCGGGTGCGCGGGGTGAGGCCGTGGACGTCGAGGACCTCGCAGAATTCGGCGAGACGACCGTCGCGGTCGTGCACCTCCGCTACGACGGATCGGATGCGGGACCAGTCGGACTCGTTGATGCCGAGTAGGACATCGAATTCGGCTCGTTCGACGTCGATCTTCAGCACGCCGATCTCGGCGGACGGATCATGCTGTGCCAGAATCGCCGACACCGTCGTGACCTCGACATCGATCTGCTCGCCGTCGTGCAAGCCGCGGGTGATGAGGGTGATCGCGTCGTCGGGCAGGCCGCTGTTGCGCAGAAAGGTCTTCGTCGCGTCGTCGTCGGCATCACGATCGGCGTACAGGCTCGAATTCGCGGTGGCCCGGGGGTACCAGGTGAACGGCAGCACACCGGGCGCGGCGCCCACCGCGACCTCGAGGGCGACACCGCCGGGCACATGCGCCGACATGTTCCGGTGCAGACAGTCGTAGGTGGCGGGTGCGGGTTCGGCCGCGATCACCCGCACACCGGGGTGCGTTTCGGCGAACACCATCGCGCTGAGTCCGATATTGGCGCCGATATCGACGGCGAGGTCACCGGGTCGCAAGGTGGCGGCGGCTTGGCGGTAATACCCGTCGGCGATCATCTCCTTCCAGAGCATGCGCGCTTCGGCGGGGCTGGTGCAGGTGACGGTGCGGCCGTCGTCGAGGCGCAATTGCTGCTGTGTCGTCGTCATCAGTTCATGAATCCTTCGAGGATCGGGCCGATCACGGCCAGCGCGGACGGGTGGGTCAGCTCGAGGTGGCGTGCGTCGAGAACAGTGTTGTGGATGCGGCCGGTGACGTGCGGTTGCCACGTGTGTGCGACGGCTTCGATGTCGTCACGATCCTTACCGGCGGTGAAGAAGATCAGGTCACCGTCGAAGGTCCTCGGCTGGTAGGCGTCGGCGAGTTCGCCCGCGGTGGAGAAACTTTCCATCACCCGGTCGACCTGGTCGGCGGTGAACAAGCCGGTGCCGGTGATCTGATCGCGGACCACCTGCCAGGCCTGCTCGGTGGTGCTCGCGGTGACGGTATCGGCGAGGTCGAACAGTTCCCGCCAGCCACCGAGCAGATCAGCCATCAGCTCGCCCGGTGTGGAGTCGGTGTCGGGCGTGATCGGTGGGGCACCGACCGCACTGTCCATCATCGCCAGCAGCGCGACCGATTCGCCCTGCTCCTGCAGCTGCGTCGCCACCGCATGGGCGATCTCGCCGCCGAGCGACCAGCCGAGCAGGTGGTACGGCCCGTTGGGCTGGGTCCGGCGGATCTCGTCGACGTAGCGATGCGCGAGCTCATCGATCGACGTGGCGCCGGCTTCGTCGGCGACGACGTGCGGGTCCTGCAGGCCGAACACCGGCCGGTCACCGCGCAGATGGCCCACCAGTCCGCCGTAGAACCAGGCGAGCCCGCCCGCCGGGTGGATCGCGAACAGTGGTGCGGCATCACCCGCGGGCCGCAGGGGAAGCAGCACCTGCATGCCCGATCCGCCCTCGGTCTCGTCGACCCTGCGGGCCAGCGCCCGCGGCGTCGCATCGTCGAACATCCACGGCAGTTCGACCTGGACGCCGCGGGCGTGGAGTTCTGCCACCGCCATGGTCGCCAGTAGCGAGTTGCCGCCGAGGTCGAAGAATCCGTCACCGGAGCCGACTCTGGCCACGTCCAAGGTGTGCGCGAACACCTCGGCGATCGCGATCTCGGAAGGTGTTCGCGGCGCGTCGTATTCGTGCTCGGCGCGTTCGAAGTCGGGTGCGGGCAGGGCATTTCGGTCGAGCTTGCCGTTGACCGTCACCGGCAGGGCGGACAGCACCACGATGGCCGAGGGCACCATGTACCCGGTGAGCAGTTCCGCGGCGGTGTCACGAACCTGCGCCGGGTCGAGTTCTTGCCCGTCGACGGCAACGACGTAACCGATCAATTGGTCGACGTCCTTGGCGTGGCGGTGCACCGCCGCAGCCGCCTGGGAAACGCCGGGGTGGCCGAGCAGCGCCGACTCCACCTCACCCAGTTCGATACGAAAACCGCGCAATTGGATCTGCGCGTCGGCGCGTCCGAGGTAGTCCAGTTCCAGTCGGTGCCCGCCGCGACGCCACCGGCCGACATCACCGGTCCGGTACAGGCGGCCGCCCGGCGTGCCGAACGGATCGGCGACGAATCGGCCCGCGGTGAGCGCGCCCGCTCCGTGATAGCCGCGCGAGAGCTGTCCGCCGCCGACATAGAGGTCACCGGCGACGCCGACCGGCACCGGCCGCAACCGCTCGTCGAGCACGTACACCGTCATCCCGGGCAGGGCGCGGCCGATCCCGCTGGTGCTCGCCTGATCGACTTCGGCATAGCTGACGTGGACGGTCGTCTCGGTGATCCCGTACATGTTGACCAGTCGCGGTGAGCCCGCCGGGTGGGCGCGTGACCAGCCGGTCAGCCGGGCCTGGTCCAACGCTTCGCCGCCGAACACGATGTAGCGCAACGCGAGACCCTCGCCGCCCGCGCCACGGTAGCGGCGCTCCGCGTCGGCGAATCCGTAGAACGCCGACGGCGTCTGGCTCAGAACGGTGACCTGTTCACGCGCCACGAGCTCGACGAAGTCGTCGGGCGTGCGCGTGGTGTCGTAGTCGACGACCACCAGACGCCCACCGGAGAGCAGCGCCCCCCACATCTCCCAGACCGCGAAATCGAAAGCGTAGGAATGGAACAGTGTCCACACATCGTCGGCCCCGACGTCGAAATTCTCTGCCGTGTTCGTGAGCAGGGTGACCACATCGCGGTGGGTGACCGTGACACCCTTCGGCCGACCGGTAGAGCCCGAGG
The DNA here is from genome assembly GCF_046549215.1 of Nocardia sp. A7. Taxonomy (NCBI): domain Bacteria; kingdom Bacillati; phylum Actinomycetota; class Actinomycetes; order Mycobacteriales; family Nocardiaceae; genus Nocardia; species Nocardia sp. A7. Next base: position 23,705 of record NZ_JAJPWE010000005.1, read on the forward strand.
TGTAGATCATGTAGGCGATATTGTCCGGGCGCGCGGCACCGTCGTGCCCGGTCTCGACAACCACATCGTCATCCAAAAGCACTATCGGCCCCGTGAATTCGGATACCTCCGAGGCCATTGCCGAGGTGGTCAGCATCGCCACCGGTCGAGCGTCGTCGAGCACGAAGCGAAGCCGCTCCGCCGGATACGCCACATCAAGGGGCAGATAACCCGCGCCCGACATGACCACTGCCAACAGCCCGACCACCAGATCAGCTGAGCGCGGCAACGCGACGGCCACCAGCGTTTCGGGGCCTGCGCCGGCCGCGATCAGTCGGGCGGCGACAGCCTCGGCGCGCCGATCCAGTTCCGCGTAGGTCAGGACCGTCGGCCCATCGGTCACCGCGACCGAATCCGGGGCGGCAGCCACCCGCCACGCGAACAGGCCACCGATCGTTTCCTCGGGAACATGCGCGCCCGCCACACCTGCCGCATCGAGAACCTCCTGGCGCTGCCGCGGTTCCATGAACTCGATGTCACCGATGACAGCCTGCGGGTCGGCGACTACCGCCTCCAGGATCCGCAGGTACCAGTGCGCGAACCGCTCCATCGATTCTTCGACGAAAAGATCTGTGGCGTAGGTCAATCGGCCGAGTGTGCCCAGCGGGTTGCCGTCGGCGTCGAATCGTTCGACCAGCTTCACGTTGAGATCGGACTGCGCCTGCTCCACATAGTCCTCGACCGGTTCCACCGTGATCCCCGGCAGTTCGAGAACCACCTGATCGAGATTCTGGTAGTCGATCGTCACCTGATAGAGCGGCAGGTGCGCGGTCGAACGCGGCGGGTTCAGCGCCTCCACGACCTGTTCGAAGGAGACCTCCGCGTGTGCCAGTGCCGCCAGGTCGGCGGCCATGACGTCGTCCAGAAGCGCGTCGAAGCGCTGATCGGCCGACACCGCCGTCCGCAGGACGACAGTGTTGACGAACATGCCGATCAGATCGTCGAGTTCGCGTTCCCCACGCCCGGACACCGGTGTGCCGACCGCGATATCGCCGGTGCCCGCCAGCCGCGCGAGCAGCACGGTCAGCGCGGCGTGCGCCACCATGAACGGCGTCGCGCCCGCCGCCCGCGCGACCGTACCGATCCGCTTCTGCAGCCGTGCCCCGATGGTGAAGTCGACGATCCGGCCCCGCATGGACGCGACCGGCGGGCGTGGCATGTCGGTGGGCAGATCCAGCAGTTCCGGCAGCCCGGCGAGGGTGTCTCGCCAGAAGTCCAGCTGACGCGACAGCAGCGACTCCGGATCGTGCTCATCGCCGAGCAGATCATGCTGCCACAGTGTGTAATCGGGATACTGCACCGCGAGCGGCGGCCACGCGGGCGAGCTCGCCGTGGCCACGGCGCGATAGGCGGCCGCGACGTCGCGGGCCAGGGGAATCATCGAAAGTCCGTCCGCGCAGATGTGGTGTACGGCGATCACCAGCACGTGATCGTCGGGGCCGAGATCGAACAGTTCGACCCGCACCGGCGGCGCCTCGGTGACCTGGAAGCTGGCCGAGAGCACCGCCGCGGCGGCCTTCGGCAGCACCGATTCCTCGATGGCGACCGGGATCAGGTCGGGCGCCACTTCGTCGGCGTCGACGACCACCTGCCGCGGAATACCGTCGATCACAGGGAATTTCGTGCGCAACGATTCGTGGCGGCCGATCACCATCGCGCAGGCGGTGCGCAGCGCGGAGATATCGAGTTCTCCGGTCAACCGGATCACCAGTGGCACGTTGTACGCACCGACCGAGGCGCCGAGCTGGTTGAGGAACCACATCCGCTGCTGGGCGGGCGAGAGCGGCACCGGGCCGCTGTCGGGCCGCCTGGTCAGCACGGGGCGTTGGACGGTGTCGCGGCCGGTGAGCCAGGCGGCGAGGTCGGCCATTCTCGGGTACTCGAACAGGTCGCGCACCGCCACCCGGATGCCGAGTGCCGAGCTCAGTCGTGCGGTCAGCCTCGTCGCGGTCAGCGAGTTCCCGCCGAGGTCGAAGAAGTTGTCGCGCATGCCGACTCGGGGCAGCTCGAGAACTTCGGCGCAGACCTCGGCGACGAGGGTTTCGGTCGGATCGCTCGGTGCCAGGTATCCGGCGGCGGTGAAAGCGGGCATCGGTAGCGCGCCACGGTCGAGTTTTCCGGTGGTGGTCAGTGGAAGCTGTTGCAGCACGACACAGATGTCGGGAACCATGTGGGCGGGCAGCCGACGGCGTGCCGAGGCGCGTACCTGCTCGGGCTCGACGGTGTCACCGATGAGGTAGCCCACGAGCCGGTCCGCCCCGTGGTCGTCGGTGCGCAGCAGCACGACCGCGTGGTTGACCGTGGGATGTTCGGCGAGCACGGCCTCGATCTCGCCGAGTTCGATCCGCTGACCTCGGATCTTGACCTGATGGTCGGTACGGCCGACGTAGTCGAGCGTGTGGCCGGCGGTCCAGCGGACACGGTCGCCCGTCCGGTACATCCGGGTGCCCGGGTCGTAGGGGTTGGCGAGAAAATTCGCGGCGGTGGCGGCGGGGCGGCCGAGGTATCCCCGCGCCAGCTGGATACCGCTCACGTAGAGCTCGCCGGTCACACCGATCGGCACGGGCCGCAGGTGCGAATCCAGCACCACTGCGCAGGTCCCGCGAATCGGGCCACCCAGGGTGATGGGCTCCGGGGGCGACAGAGGCTCGCTGATGGCGACCATGATCGTGGTCTCGGTGGGTCCGTAGCCGTTGAACAATCGGCGTCCCGGCGCCCAGAGGGCGGCCAGCTCGGCCGGCACTGCTTCACCACCGGCGACCAGTACCGCGAGGCTGTCCAGCCCGTCGGGTGACATGGTCGCGAGCACGGTCGGTGTGAGGAAGGCGTGGGTCACCGCGTTGTCCCGGATGATGTCGGCCAACTCGGTGCCCGCGTAGGTATCGGGCGGCGAGATGACCAGCGTCGCGCCGTGCGGGTGCGCCATCAGGATCTCGAGCATGACGGCGTCGAACCCTGGTGCGGCACAGTGCAGCACCCGCGAGCGCGAGGTGACCTGGTATCGATCCCGCTGTTCGGCAGCGAAATTCGCCAGTCCCGCCTGGGTTACCGCCACGCCCTTGGGAGTACCGGTGGTGCCGGAGGTGTAGATGACATAGGCCAGGTCGGTGTCGCGGATCGTCCGGGACACAGCGTGCGTCGGTTGGTCCGCGATCTGCCGCGCCGCCGCCGGATCGTCGACGACCAGCCGGGCCCACTCCCCCTCCGGCACTCCGTCGCTCACCTCGTCGACGGTCAACACGACGCGGGCACCACAGTCGGACAGCATGACCGCGAGCCGCTCGTCCGGGTTGCGTGGATCGAGCAGCGCACCCGCGGCACCGACCTCGGCCAGCGCCCAGATCGTGGTGATCAACGGCATCGAACGCGGCATGACCACACCGACGGTGTCCCCGGTGTCGACGCCGTGCTCGATCAGCCAGTGCGCCAACCGATGTGCTCGACGACCCAGCTCGGCAAAGCTCACCGTTTCGGACCCGGATATCACTGCCACACCGTCGGGCTGTCGGGTCGCCCCTCGGCGCAACAGGTCCGCCAATGCCGCGGGCGCCACCTGTTCCGTACCTCTGGCGGGGACCAGCGCCACGTGCTCTGCCGCCGACAGCAGGTCGATGTCGCCGACGCGCCTGTTCGGGTCGGCGGCGACGGCGCGCAGGACACGCTCGATACGGTCGGCGAGCCCGGCGGCGGTCACGTCGTCGACACGGGCCGCCTGGTATCGCACCCGGATGTGCAGGGTGTCGGTGTGGTGGGCCTGCACGGTGATCGGGTAGTGCGCGGCATCGGTGCCGACCACGTCGGTGACCCGTACCCCGTCGATATCGGCGTCGCCGAGTCCGCTGCTGTCGACCGGGTAGGACTCGAACGCCACCAGGGTGTCGAACAGTTGTCCGCCGCCGACCGCGGCCATGATGCCGGACAGTTCGACGTGATGGTGATCGAGCAGCCGGGTCTTGTCCGCCTGCAACTGTTCCAGCGCGCCCACGATGATCCGATCACCACGTACCCGGACCGGGACGGGCAGCGTGTTGATGAACAGCCCGATCATCGACTCGACACCCGGCACCTCGGCCGGCCTGCCGGAGACTGTCTCGCCGAACACGATCCGCTCGCGACCGAGCTGGTTGGCCAGCACCGTCGCCCAGGCGAACTGCACGATCGTCGACATCGTGGCGCCGCATGCGCGAGCGAGTTCGGTCAGGGCGGTGGTGATGTCGTCGTCGAGATCGATAGTCAGGTCGGTCGGTACCTCGACGGTCGCCTTTCCGACCGTGTCGGCGATCATGGTGGGCTCGGTGTACCCCGCCAAGGTGTCGCGCCAGATCTCGATCCCGGCGGTGGTGTCGCGCCGGTCCAGCCAGCTCAGGTAGTCGCCGTAGGACGGTGCCGGCGGCAGCAGGCCCGCGTCGGCGCCTGCCGCGTACAGCCCGACCAGATCGCGCAGCAGCAACGGCAGTGACCAACCGTCGAGCAGCAGGTGATGCGCGGTCAGGATCAGCCGGAACTCGGCGGGCGCGACGGAGACGAGCACGAATCGCACCAGCGGCGGATCGGCGGGGTCGAACGCCATCTCGCGTTCGGACGCGAGGATCTCCGGCAGCGTCGCCTCAGCAGCCGCGACGGTGCGCCAGTGCACGGCCGACTTCACCGGAACAACCTGCGCGACGACACCTTCGATCGTTCGGGTGAACGCGGCCCGCAGGTTCGGATGCCGCCGCAGCAGCTCTGCCGCGGCCTGTCGAAGCCGGGCCTCGTCGACCGGCCCGGTCAGTGTCATCTCCGACTGCGCCGTGTACACATCCAGTTCGCCCACAGCGAGCTCGGCGTGGAACAGCAGTCCCGCCTGCAACGGTGCCATCGACCAGACTGCCTCGATCGGTCCGTAGCGTTCGGTGAAGATGTCCAGGTCCTGTTGGGTCAGCGCGACCAGCGGGGTGTCGGACGGGGACAGACCCCAATCAGCCTCTCGTGCCGCCATTTCCGCGATCTCGCGCAGCGACGACGTCCACTCGTCGAGCAGTTCGCCGACATCGCCACTATCGAGAAGTCTCGCGGCGTAACCGATCCGCGCGGAGACGGTGGGGCCGTCCGGGGTGTCGATGATGCTGGTGTCGATGGACAGTGTCGCGGCGGCGGGCATGCCGGGATCGAAGGCGACCTGATGGTCGAAGTCCTCCCCGGCGGGAATCCAGGCGACACCGGACAGCGCCGCGATGTCGACGCCTGCTCGGCCCAGGTTGTTGAAACTGATCTGCGGTTCGGGCAGCGCCGCCAGCTGCGGGGCTGTTTCCGCGTTGAGGTACCGCAGCATGCCGTAGCCGATGCCCTTGTCCGGCACGGCCCGCAACTGTTCCTTGACCGCCTTCACAGCGGCACGCGGATCGGTGCCGTCGATGTCGAGGTTTACCGGGTATGCGCTGGTGAACCAGCCGACGGTGCGCGAGAGGTCGGCTCCCGGGGCGAGCTGCTCCTCGCGCCCATGGCTTTCGAGCAGGATGCGGGCACCGCCGTGCTCGACCCCGCGCGCGGCGCGCCAACGACCCAGTGCCAGTAGCAGACCCGCGAGCAGTACGTCGTCGGTGGTGGCGTGCGCGGCGCGTGGCGCCGCGCCCATCAGCGCGGTGGTCAGGTCGACGGGAAGCGTCAGCGTCATCCGCTCGACCGTGGCGTGCACATCGACAGCCGGGTCGAGTGCGACCCGACCGAGCAGCGGTTCGGGACGGGACCCCATGCGCTGCCACAGTGCCAGCTCCTCGGCATGACCGTCGGCTGCCGCTGACACGGCCGCTGCCCACCGGCGCATCGAGGTGCCGACTTCGGGCAGCTCGACCGCTCGTCCCTCGCAGACCTGCTGCCACGCGGAGACGAAATCGGGGATCAGGATCCGCCAGGAGACACCGTCGACCACCAGGTGATGGATCACGATCAGCGCACGTCCCCGCGATACCACGCCGGGCTCCGGCACCAGACAGACGACCTGCATCATCGCTGCATCGACAGGGCTCAGCCGGGCTGACGCTTCGTCGAGTGCGTCCTCGACGAGCGCCGTGAAACCCGCGCTCCCCGGCACACTCTCGGCACCGAACGTGCGGACCAACACCAACCGTTCGGCATCGACCGCGCCGCGCGGCAATACCTCGAGGTGGGGCGAATCGGCGTGCGCGACACTCAGCCGCGCGCGCAGCATGTCGTGCCGGTCGAGCACGGCGCCGACAGTGGCGACCACGTCAGCCGCACGCGCATCGCCGGGCACCTCGACCAGCAACGACTGCGCGAACCGGTCACCGGCGGGACGGTCCAGATACCAGGACACAATGGGCGTCCGCGCTACCTGCCCGATACCACCGCCGGGCAGTTCTTCGAGGGTCACCCGTCCCGCGTCCTCGGCAACGGCAGCCAGTCCACGAACAGTCCGATGTTCGAAGATGTCTCGTGCCGTCACGACCACCCCGGCTGTCTGCAACCGCGATGCCAGCTGGATAGACATGATCGAGTCGCCGCCGCGCGCGAAGAACGACTCGTCGGTGCCCACCGAGGCCACCCCGAGCACCTCGGCGAAGATCCTCGCGATGGTCTCCTCCAGGTCTGTCGCCGCCGCGATCACCGCTGAATCGAACGCCTCGGCGCCGGGTTCGGGCAGTGCGCGCCGGTCCACCTTTCCTGTCGACGACACCGGCATCTCGTCGAGAACCGTGAGCACGGCGGGCACCATGTGTTCGGGCAGTGCGCCCGAGATCTGGTCGCGGATCGCGGTCGTATCGATCGTTCGACCCTGGTCGGCCACCAGGTAGGCGGCCAGCATCGGTTGCCCGGCATGGCCGCGCGTGCTCACGGTGACCGCGGTAGCCACATCCGGGCAGGCCACCAGCGCCGCATCGATCTCGCCGAGTTCCACGCGCTGACCACGGATCTTGACCTGGAAATCGGCGCGACCCACGTATTCGATGGTGTGCTCGGCGCTCCAACGCACCAGGTCGCCGGTGCGATACATCCGGGTGCCCTGCTCCCCGTACGGATCGGCCACGAACGCGGCAGCGCTCGCCCCCGGCCGATTCAGGTATCCGCGCGCCAGTGCCCTGCCCGCCAGATACAGCTCACCGACCACGCCGATCGGCACCGGTCGCAACCGAGCGTCGAGCACGACGGCGCGCACTCCGCGGATCGGGGCGCCGATAGTGATCGGATCACCGGGCGCCAACTCGGAGCTCACGCTGACCGCGACCGTCGCCTCGGTCGGCCCGTACACATTGTGGAAGCGGCGGCCCGGCGCCCAGGCGGCGACGAGTTCGGCGGAGAGCGCTTCGCCGCCGACCGTCAGCATCTGTAGCGCGTCGAGGCCGTCGGGCCGCAGGGTCGCCAACACGCTGGGTGTCAGGAAGGCATGCGAAACCTGTTGCGTGCGAATCAATTCGGTCAGGGCAGGACCGGCGAAAACTTCGGCAGGCGAGACGACAAGGGCGGCGCCCGCCGCATAGGCCATCAGCGATTCCATCATCACCGCGTCGAATGCAGGCGCGGCGACCTGGAGGACCCGCGACAGTCGATCTATCCGGTAGTGCTGATGCTTCTCCGCTGCGAAGGCCGACAGACCCGCGTGCGTGACGACCACACCCTTCGGTCTGCCCGTCGATCCCGAGGTGTACACCAGGTAGGCGGCATCATCCAGGCGCGCCGCCGCGAAGGGGTGATCCATTGTCGCGGTGGACAGTTCGGCGACGACCTGCTCGTCGTCGAGGCACACCCAGGCGACGGTGTCGGGCAGCGACGACCGCGCCGCGCTCGAGGTCACGCCGAGCGTGACACCGGAGTCGTGGACCATGTGCGCCAGCCGTTCCGCGGGGTAACGCAGATCCATCGGCATGAACGCCGCACCGGTTTTCGCGATCGCCCACAGCACCACGTGGAAGGCCACCGACCGCGGGACAGCCAGGGCGACATAGGTTCCCGGTGCCGCGCCTGCCCGTGCGAGCAGCACGGCGAGCCGGTCCGATCGCCGATCGAGTTCGCCATAGGTCAGGGTCTCGTCGTCACCGATCAGCGCCGTCGCCGTCGGGTCCGCGGCAGCGAGGGCGAGCAGGGCGGGCAGTGTTTTCGGCAGCACCGCCGTCGCACGTCCGGCGGGGAGCAGGTGTGCGGTCTCCTCGGGGCTCAGCAGGTCGATGGCCTCGATGGTCACGTCCGGTTGCGTGGTGATCGTGTCGAGCACGCGCAGCAGCCGGTCGGCGAACCGAATCGCGGTGGCCTCGGTGAACAGGCCGGTGGCGTAGACGATCTCGCCGTCGATCCCCGCTCCGTCGGCGCGTTCGTTCAGCAGCACCGTGAGGTCGGTTTTGGCTTGTGCCACACCGGGATCGAGTACTTCGACGCCGATATCGTCGAGTTCGAAGCGCGTGGCATCGGCATGACGGAAGCCGAGCATCACCTGATAGAGCGGCGTATACGCGGTCGACCCGGCCCGGTCGAGTACCTCGACCAGCCGCTCGAACGGCACGTCCGCGTGTGCGAGCCCCTCCAGATCCGTGCCGCGTACCTCCGCCAGGAATTCGCGGAAGGACAGTCGCTCGGTGACGCGGGTAAGCAAAACCACCGTGTTGACGAACATCCCGACCAGATCGTCGAGTTCGGGGCGCCCGCGACCACTCACCGGGGTACCGATCGTGACGTCGTCGGTGTGGGCGGTGCGCGAGAGCAGAATCGCCAGCGCCGCGTGCAGAACCATGAACACCGTGACACCTTCGCGGCGGGCGAGTTCGACGACGGACTCGTGCAACCCGGGCTCGACGGTGAAGCCGACACTGCCGCCGTCCATCGTCGACACCGCGGGCCGTGGACGGTCGGTAGGCAGTGCGAGCAGTTCGGGAGCGTCGGCGAGAATCCGCTGCCAGTAGGCGATCTGGCGCCCGGCCAGCGAGGTGGGGTCGTCCTCGGCACCGAGCAGCTCACGCTGCCAGACCGCGTAGTCGGCGTAGTCGACGGGCAACGTCGGCCACAGTGGCGTCGTCTCGGTGCGACGAGCTCGATAGGCGGCGAACACATCTCGGGCCAGCGGTGCCATCGACGCACCGTCCGCGGCGATGTGGTGCACCACCAGGATCAAGACGTGTTCATCGACGCCCGTGCGATAGAGCCGCACGCGGACCGGCGTGTTCGTCGCGATGTCGAAGCCCGACTCCACCGCGTCGCGCAGCCGGTCTGCCAACAGCGCTGGGTCCTCGAGCGAAGCGAGTTCGATATCCGCGGCGCCGACCGCACTGTCGTGGACGAGCTGATGCGGTTGTCCGCCCACCGAGGGGTAGATCGTGCGCAGGGTTTCGTGGCGGGTGACCACATCGGCCATCGCCGCGCGCAGCGCTGTCACATCGAGCGGTCCGGTCAGCCGGGCCGCGAATCCGATGTTGTACGCACCGGAGGCGGGGTCGAGCTGGTTGAGGATCCAGATGCGCCGCTGCGCCGCCGCCAGGGGAATCTCGGCGAGGTCGTTGCGGTGCACCAGCGGCACGCCGGCGTACCGGTCGCGCACGGCGATCCGTTCCGCCAGCGCGGCGATGGTGAGTGCCTCGAAGATGTCGCGGACATTGACACGTACCCGCAGGGCGGCTTCGGCACGGGCCGCGATCTGGGCCGCCGACAGCGAGTTCACGCCGATATCGAACAGGTCGGCGGCGACGCTGACCCGATCGGCGCCGACGATCTCGGCGACGATCTTGGCCAGCACGGCTTCCCGGTCGGTACGCGGGGCCAGGAATTCGTCCGCGTCGTCGAAGTCAGGGCTGGGCAGCGCGGCCCGGTCCAGCTTGCCGTTCACACTGAGCGGCAGGGTGTCGAGCACCAGCACCGCGCCGGGTACCAGGTAGGCCGGCAGCAGCCGGGTGAGCGTACGGCGCACCTGCGCCCCGTCCAGTGCCGCACCCGCCACCGGCGTGACATACGCGGTGATCCGGTCCTCGGTGACGATCGCGACCGCGCGGGCGACCGTGTCGATCGAGTGCATGGCAGCTTCGATATCGCCGGGCTCGACGCGCTGACCATGGTACTTCACCTGGAAGTCGCCGCGGCCGAAGAACTCCAGCGCGCCGGAGGGTGCCCAGCGGGCCAGGTCGCCGGTGCGGTAGAGCCGCTCCCCCGGCGCGCCGAACGGGTCGGCGAGGAATACACCACAGGTGAGATCGGGGCGGTCCTGGTAGCCGCGGGCCAGCTGGGCGCCCGCGACGTACAGGTCGCCGACGACACCGACCGGAACCGGCCGCAGTCGAGCGTTCAGCACATAGGCAGACATCCCCGAAACCGGGTAGCCGATCGGAACACTCTGCGGCGCACCGGGATCCGTCGTGCATCGGTATGCCGTCACGACCTCCGCTTCGGCGGGACCGTACCAGTTGACCACCTCGGCCCGATCGAAAACCTGCCGGGCGCGTTCGGCGGTGCGCTGGGCCAGCGCCTCACCGGCAGGGAAGAGATAGCGGACCGACGGCAGCCGCGTCGTGCCCGGATGCTCGAGCAACACATCGAGCATCGACGGGACGAAGTGCACGGTGCTCACCTGCTCGTCCGCGATGACCTCGGCCAGGTAGGCGGGATCGCGGTGGCCGCCGGGTTCGGCGACGACGATCCGCGCGCCGGTCTGCAACGGCCAGAACAACTCCCACACTGCGATGTCGAAGGTGATCGGGGTCTTGTGCAGCACCACATCCGACGCGTCGTGCGGGAATTCGCTTTGCGCCCAAGCCAACTGGTGGGCGGTGGCCGCGTGAGTGAGGGCAACCCCCTTCGGGGCGCCGGTCGAGCCGGAGGTGAACAGCACGTAGGCGGTGTTGTCGGCGCGCAACGGTGCGCGGCGCTCGTCATCGCCGACGGGTCCGGCGGGTCGCGCGCTCAGGTCCAGCTCGTCGAGCCGGACTCGATGGAGGTCTGCGGGAAGCGAGCCCTCGTCGCCGACGGTGGTGACGACCAGCAGCGGTCGAGCGACCGCAAGGACGTGGGCCAGCCGTGCGGTCGGGTGGTCGGGATCGAGCGGCACGAAGGCCGCACCGGACTTCACGACGGCGTAGACGGCGGTGATCAGGTCGATCGAACGGTGAATCGCCACCGCCACTGTGGTTTCGGGGCCGGCGCCGAGATCGATGAGGTGACGAGCGAGTCGATTCACGTGTGCGTCGAACTCACGGTAGGTGAGGGCGCTACCGCCGGGGACTCGGAGGGCGACAGCGTCCGGGGTGCGGGCTACCTGCTCGTCGAAGGCGTCGACGAGCGTGCGGTCCGGACTCACCAGTGGTGCGCCGTGCGGGCGCAGCAGACGGGTGCGGGTGGTTTCGTCGGTGAGGTCGATCTCCCCGGCGATGATCTGCGCGTCGGCGGTGACAGCGTCGAGGACGCGCACGAGCTGTTCGGTGAATCGGCGTGCGGTGGTGTCGTCGAACAGGTCGGTGGCGTAGGTCAGACGCAGATTCATGCCCGAGATCTCGTTGTGCGGGCCTCGGTCCTCGGTGATCATCAGCAGCAGATCGCAGATCGCCGCGTCGGCACCGACATCGATGCCGCCGATCTCGAGGCCCGGCACGTCGAGCTGGGCAGGCGCCATGTTCTGGTAGGCGAGCATCACCTGGAACAGCGGCGAATGTGCCGTCGAGCGAGCCGGATTCAGCACTTCCACCAGCTGTTCGAACGGAACGGCGGCATGATCGAACGCTTCGATGTCGGTGCGCCTGGTCAGTTCGACCAGGTCGGCGAACCGCTGTTCCGGGCGGACCCGGGTGCGCAGCACGAGCGTGTTGACGAACATACCGACGAGGTGGTCCAGCGATCGGTCGCCGCGACCCGCGTACGGAATGCCGATGGCGATGTCGTCGCTGCCCGACAACTGTGCAAGCAGCACGGCCAGCGCGGTGTGCGTCACCATGAACGGGGTCACCCCGCTGCGTCGCGCCAGTGCCGCCACGGCCTGCGCGACTCGGGAAGGGACTTCCGCGTGGACCGTCGCACCGCGGTGGGACTGTTCGAGCGGGCGCGGCCGATCGGTGGGCAGCGCGAGCACATCCGGGATCTCCGCGAGTTGGGTGCGCCAGTAGCGCAGGTCGCGGACCGGCGCGGAGTCGGGTGCGGCGAGCAGTTCGCGCTGCCACAGGGCGTAATCAGCGAATTGCACTGGTAGCGGAGCCCATTCGGGTGCCGCACCGACCCGGCGTGCGCGGTAGGCCTCGATGATATCGGCGGCCAGCGGGGCTACCGAGTAGCCGTCGCAATTGATGTGGTGGACCGAAATCGCCAGTGCGTGAGCGGTTTCGGTGATCCGGAACAATGCCACCCGCAGCGGGGCGCCCGCCGCGACATCGAATCCGATGCCGAAGAACCGTGTCAGTTCCTGGATCAGCGCATCCACGGTCACCGGGCGCACGGCGAGATCGCAGGACGCGACGACTTCATCGGTGCTCAGCACGACCTGCGCGGGGGTGCCGTCGTGGGCGGAGTAGGTGGTGCGCAAGATCTCGTGCCGTTCGATGACATCGAACAGCGCGGCCGACATGGCCTCGATATCGAGTTCACCGTCGAGGCTGATCGACAGTGGCACCACGTAACTCGCGGACTCGGGGTCCAGCTGGTTGAGCAGCCACATCCGGCTCTGCGCGGGCGAGAGCGGGATGCGCTCGGGCCGCGCCGTCGCCACCGGGCCCGCGATCTCACCGACGGTGCGCAGGCGTTCGACCCACCGAGCCAATTGCGCCACGGTCGGGGCTTCGAAGATGGCGCGCACGGGAATCGTCACGCCGAGGACTTCGCCGATGCGGCTGAGCACGCGAGTCGCCAACAGCGAATTGCCACCGAGGGTGAAGAAATTCTCGTCGGCGCCGATCCACGGTGTCTGCACCAGTTCACCGATCACACCGGCGATGGTTTCCTCGACGATGCCGCTGGGAGCCCGGTAACGGGTGGAGCCGACGCGGGTGTCCGGAGCGGGCAGGGCGCGATAGTCGATCTTTCCGTTGGGCGTGAGCGGAACCGTGTCGATCCGGATCACCTGGGCGGGAACCATATACGCGGGCAGGCGTCCCAGCAGGTACATCCGCAGTGCGTCGGGGTCGATCGCCTCCTCGCTCACGGCGTAGGCCACCAGCACCTGCTCATCGCCGACCGGATGGACCCGGACGATCGCGGCACCGATGTGGTCGTGGGCGAGCAGCGCGGCTTCGATATCGCCGAGTTCGACGCGCAGGCCGCGAATCTTCACCTGGGAATCGCGGCGGCCGACATACCGCAGTCGGCCTGCGATGTCCCAGCGGACCAGGTCGCCGGTGCGATAGAGGCGAGAGCCCGGCATCGAGCCGAACGGGTCGGCCACGAAGGCCGCGGCGGTGAGGTCCGCGCGGGCGTGGTAGCCACGGGCGAGTTGGCTGCCACCGAGATAGAGCTCACCGGTGACGCCGAGAGGGACGGGGCGCAGGCGTGCGTCGAGCACGTGTACGACGACATTCGCTTCGGGCGTGCCGATCGACACGACGGGTCCGTCGAGTTCGCCGATCTCGTAGGCGGTGACGCTGACAGCCGCTTCCGTCGGGCCGTACAGGTTGTCGATGCGTGCCCCGCTGACGTCGCGGAATCGGCGAACGGTCGCGGAGTCCAAAGCCTCACCGATGCACAGCACTTGGCGGATCGTGGCGAGGTCGTCCGAGGTCGCGATGTCGAGGAAGGCCGAAAGCAGCGAGGGAACGAAATCGACCACGGTCACGCCGTGGCGGGCGATCAGCCCGGCTACGGCGGTCTGATCGGTGTGATCGTCATGGCCCGCGACGACCAGCGCGGCGCCGGAGGTAGGGGCGGTGAACAATTCCCACACCGACAGGTCGAAGGTGGCGGGGGTGCGCAGGAGCAGCACGTCGTCGGCGCCGATCCGGTAATGGGATGTGAGCCACCGTAGTTGGTTGACGACAGCCTCGTGGGTGAGTGCGACGCCTTTGGGGACGCCGGTCGACCCGGAGGTGAAGATGACGTAGGCCAGATCGTTCGGGCGCAGTGGCCTGATCCGATCGGCATCGGTGAGCGGCGCGGTATCGGTCGCGGCCGGGACGAGGTCTGACAGCCGCCAGACCGGTGCCCGCGTCGGCATTGCGATGTCGTCGCGGATCAGCACGCCGTCAGGTCGCGCGGCGGTGAGAACGGCGCGCAGCCGGTCGACGGGGTGGTCCGGATCCAGCGGGAGATAGGCGGCGCCGGCCGCGTGGATGGCGTAGAGCGCGGTGAGCAGATCGACCGAGCGGCGCACAGCCACGGCCACCACACTTCCCGGCCCGATACCGTGGCCGACCAGCGCTCGTGCCAGTGCGTTCACCTCGGCGCCGAACGCCGCGTAGGTGAGCACGTCACCGCTGTCGCCGTCGATGACCGCGGCGCGTTCCGGTGTCGCCACGACCTGCTTCGCGAAGAGCCCCGCGATCGTCGAGCCGTCCGAGGGCACGTCGGGGCCGGATTCCCGCAGCGACAGTTCGTCGAGTTCACCCGGGCCGAGCAACGGTAGGTCACCCACAGGCATACCGGGATCGGCGACGACACCTCGCAGGACAGCGACGAACCGCTCGAAGATCGGAGCGATCGTGGCTTCGTCGAAAAGATCAGTCGCGTAACCGAATTCGACCTGCATGTCACCGGGAGCACCGTTCGAGTCGATCGTATCGACCAGGGTGAGGTGCAGGTCGTACTTGGCAACGCCGGGTTCGACGAGATCGGCCGCCACCGTGAGCCCGCCGAGGCGCAGCGTCGGGATGTCGATGTTCTGGAACGAGAAGCCGACCTGGGTCAGTGGCTCGTGCGCGGTGCTGCGCGGCGGATTGAGTACCTCCACCAGCTGTTCGAACGGGATGCCGGCATTGTCGAACGCGCCGAGATCGCATTCGCGGGCGCGGCCGAGCACCTCCGTGAACGGCGCCTCAGGATCCACCTGTACGCGTAGCACCAGCGTGTTGACGAACATGCCGATCAGCGGGTCGAGGGCGGGTTCGCCGCGCCCGGCGACCGGGGTGCCGACCGCGATGTCCCCGGTGCCCGACAGCCTTGCCAGCAGCACCGCGAACGCGGCATGGGTCACCATGAACAACGTCGTGTCGTGGCGACGTGCGAGGGCGATGATGTCGCGATGCAGCTCGGCGGGGATCGTGGCGGACATGGTCGCGCCACGGAAGGACTGCCGTGCGGGTCGCGGTCGGTCGGTCGGCAGATCGAGCATCTGCGGTAGGTCGGCCAGCGTCGCGATCCAGTACCGGATCTGACCCGCGGTCACACTGGTCGGGTCTTCTTGCGCGCCGAGGCTTCTGCGTTGCCACAGCGTGTAGTCGGCGTACTGGACCGGCAGAGGCGCCAAGGCCGGCGGCTCGCCTGCCATCCGGGCCCGGTAGGCCACGGCCAGGTCCGTGGCCAGTGGCGCGAGCGAGGATCCGTCGATGGCGATGTGGTGCACGGTGAGCACCACCGTCCACTCCTCGGCCGCGGTGTGAAGCAACGCGATCCGGAACGGCACCTCGGTACTCACGTCGAATCCGAGGGCGGTCTCGTGCGCGATCCGTTCGGTGATTTCCGCCTCGGCGACGTCGACGCACATGAGCCGAGGTTCCGAGCCCGGTGCCAGGATCTCTTGCCACGGTCCGCTGTCGCTGTCGGGGTATCGAGTGCGCAGCGTCTCGTGCCTGTCGATCACATCGGCGAGAGCTGACCGGAGCGCGTCGACATCGAGTGGTCCGGAGATTCGCACGACGACGGGCACGTTGTAGACCGCCGCCGAGGTGTCGAACTGGTTGAGGAACCACATTCGCGCCTGCGCGGGTGAGAGTGGAATCCGATCCGGCCGCTGCTGCGGCACCAGCCGGCGATGACCCGAACCTGGATCAGCCTGTCGGCCGATCGAATCCAGCTCGCCGGCCAGCGCGTCGACGGTCGGGGTCTCGAACAGTGCCCGCACCGCGATGTCGGTGCCGAACGCATCGGACAGGCGCGCCGCGACCTTGGTCGCGGTGAGCGAGTTGCCACCGAGGTCGAAGAAGTTGTCGAGCGCGCTCACGTGCGCTGCGCCGAGCACATCGCGGTACACATCGGCGACGAGTTGTTCGGTGGGCGTGCGCGGCGCGATGTCCTCGGCGGTGTGCAAAAACACCGGCTCCGGCAGCTCGGCACGATCGAGCTTGCCGCTGGCGGTCAGCGGGAATCGGTCGAGCACCATGCACACATCGGGCACCATGTGCGCGGGCAGTCGCGTACGCGCGGCCGTGCGTACGCGCTCCGCGTCGATGCCGGCACCGACCAGGTAGCCGACGAGCCGTTCGCCGCCCGCGCTGCCGTGCATCACGACGACGGCGTGGGTCACCGCGGGGTCCTGCGCGAGTACTGCTTCGATCTCTCCCAGTTCGGTGCGCTGCCCGCGGATCTTCACCTGCTGGTCGGCGCGACCCAGGTACTGGAGGGTCTGCTCCGATGTCCACCTGACCAGGTCGCCCGTGCGGTACATGCGGGTGCCCGCACCGCGGGGGTCGGCGACGAAACCGGCAGCTGTCACCGTGGGTCGACCGAGGTAGCCGCGCGCCAACTGCACACCGCCGATATAGAGTTCGCCCGCCGTACCGACCGGCACCGGCTGCATTCGGGCGTCGAGGACCTGCGCGGAGATGCCGCGAATAGGTCCGCCGATGGTGATCGGGCCCTGCGGGGAGATCGGGTCGCTGATCGCGACCATGATCGTCGTTTCGGTGGGCCCGTAGCCGTTGAACAGCCGACGCCCCGGCGCCCAGGTCGCGCTGAGGTCGGCGGTCAGAGCTTCGCCACCGGAGACCAGCACCCGCAGGCACTCCAGGTTCTCCGGTGACATCGAGCCGAGGACGGTCGGCGTCAAAAAGGCATGGGTAACCTCTTGTGCCCGAATGAGTTCCGCCAGCTCCGCACCCGCGTAGACGTCGGGCGGGGACACGATCAGCGCCGCGCCACCAGGATGGGCGAGCAGGATTTCGAGCATGACCGCGTCGAACCCAGGACCGGCGGCCTGCAGGACCCGCACGGTGGGCTCGACGTTGTAGCGGTCCTGCTGTTCGGCGGCGAAGTTCGCCAGCCCCTGGTTG
This sequence comes from Nocardia sp. A7, assembly GCF_046549215.1. Classification (NCBI taxonomy): domain Bacteria; kingdom Bacillati; phylum Actinomycetota; class Actinomycetes; order Mycobacteriales; family Nocardiaceae; genus Nocardia; species Nocardia sp. A7. The sequence continues at coordinate 40,831 of NZ_JAJPWE010000005.1, forward strand.
GTGACCTCGACACCCTTCGGAACACCGGTCGTGCCGGACGTGTAGATCACGTACGCCACGTCACCGGGGTGCACCGGCCTACCCCGATCGATGTCGGCCACTGGCGCCGACGAGTATCCCGCGGTGACACTGCGGGAGACGGGGTCGGCGACCACCAGCAGCGACCACGGCCCCTCGGGCGCAGCGCCCTCGACCTCGGCGCTGGTCAAGACCACCCTCGGCGCGCTGTCGGCGAGCATCGAGCGGACCCGATCCCGCGGGTTGCGCGGGTCGATCAGCACCAGGGCGGCACCGGTTTTCGCGACGGCCCACACCGCAACCACGAAATCGAGCGAACGTGGCAGGACCATCGCCACCACTTCGCCGGGTCGGGCACCTTCGTCGAGCAGCCGCCGGGCGAACCGGTTCGACAGCTCGTCCAGCTGCGTGAAGTCCATCCGTTCCACACCGGAGGCGACCGCCGGACCGTCCGGCGAGATCGCGACACCGCGGGCCAGCAGATCCGCCAGCGCTACTCCCGGTACCGCGTCCGCACCCCGAACAGGCTGCAGCGCGGCACGTTCGGCGGTAGACAGTAGCTCCACGTCGCCGACCGGCGCGGAAGGGTTCGCCACCACCGCGTCCAAAATCCGGCGCAACCGTTCGGCCATCTGCTCGACGGTGGGCGGGTCGAACAGGTCGGTCGCGTAGTTGATGCGCAGGGTGACGTCACCGGTGTTCGCGGCGTTCGCGGCGACGGTGACGACCAGGTCCACCTTCGCGGGTTCGGCGCCTGGATCGAGGATGTCCACCTCGAGGTCCGGCAGGGTCAGGCGAGGCAGTTCGGTGTTGTCGAAGGCCAGATACACCTGACACACGGGTGCATAGGCCGCGGAACGCCGCGGATCGAGCGCTTCCACGACCCGGTCATAGGGCAGGTCGCCGTGCGCGAAAGCGTCGATATCGATGTCCTTGACGCGTTCGAGGAAGGCGGTGAACGATTCGTCGCCGCGCACCGGCGTGCGCAGCGCCACCGTGTTCACGAACATGCCCACCAGTGGCGCGAGGTCCGGCTCGCCGCGTCCGGCCAGTGGGGCGCCGATGACGATGTCGCCGGTGCCCGACAACCGGGCCAGCAGGACGGCGAGCGCGGCGTGCACGACCATGAACGGGGTGACGTCCGCGGCACGGGCGAGTCGCGCGATGTCGGCGTATGTCGCGGGGAGCCGCGCGGCGACGACCTCGCCGCGCATGGAACGGCGAGCGGGCCGCGGCCGGTCGGAGGGTAGCTCGAGCACATCGGGGGCATCGGCCAATTGGTCTGTCCAGTATTGCAATTGGTCGGCGGCGAGTGAGTCCGGATCGGTTTCGTCGCCGAGCAGGCGACGGTGCCAGTCCGCGTAGTCGGCGTATTGCACCCTCAGGGGCTGCTGATCCGGCGCGATCTGCTGCGACCGAGCCGTGTAGGCGGTGGCGAAGTCGATGGCAAGAGGCGCCAGCGACGCACCGTCACAGCAGATGTGATGGAGCACCAGGACCAGCACGTGGCTGTCGGGGCCGGTCGTGAGCAGGACCGCCCGCAGTGGCGGTCGAGCGCAGACATCGAAGCCATCGGCGGTCAGCTCGCGGATCCGGTCAGCGAGCCGGTCTTGCGCGACTTGTTCCGGGACGCAATCGAATTCGGCCAGGGTGGACGCGGTCGACAGGATCTCCTGCATGCCGTGGCCGTCGCGGGCGGGGTAGCGGGTCCGTAGCGACTCGTGGCGATCGAGAACGTCGCCCAGCGCCGTGCGCACTGCGGCGGGGTCGAGTCGGCCGGTCAACCGCAGGACAAGAGGGATGTTGTAGGCGGCTGACTCCGGTTCGACACGGTTGATCAACCACATCCGGTGCTGCGCGGAAGCCAGTGGCAACAGCCCGTCCCGCGCGACCGGGGTCAAGGCGGGCCGCACTCGCCGCCGCGCCCTGCCGACGCACTCGGCGAACCCTGCCACCGTCGGGTTGGCGAACAGATCACGCACCGACAGTTCGCATTCGGTGGCATCGGCGACCCGGACGACGGCGCCCGCCGCGGTGAGCGAGTTGCCGCCCACCGCGAAGAAGCTGTCGAACGCACCGACACGATCCACACCGAGCACCTCGGCGAAGACCTGCGCGACAGTCGCTTCGGTCTCGGTCCGCGGCGCGATATAGCTTGCCGTGGCCCCCGCCCCCGGTTCGGGGAGTGCGCGCAAGTCGAGCTTGCCGTTGACCGTCAGTGGCAGTTCGTCCACGACTGTCACGACATTCGGGATCATGTAGTCCGGCAGCAGTGAACCCGCCCGGGCGACAACGGAATCGACATCACAATCGGTACCGGACGCGACGACGTAACCCACCAGACGCGCCGCCTCGGTGTCGGCGCGATGCACCACCACAGCAGCCGAAGCCACCGCCGGATGAGCCAGTAGCGCGGCACGGACCTCGTCGAGTTCGATGCGGAACCCACGCAGCTGCACCTGCTGATCCGCACGGCCGCGGTATTCGAGGTCACCGTCGTGATTACGGCGGGCCACGTCGCCGCTTCGGTACATCCGAGCCCCCGGCGCCCCCCACGGGTCGGCGACGAACCGGCCCGCGCTCAGCGCGGGCTGACCGAGATAGCCACGAGCCAATTGTGTTCCCGCTACATAGATTTCCCCCCACGCGCCCACCGGCGTCGGCCGCAGGCGCCGATCCAGCACATAGGTGCGCAGGCCGGGTAGCGCCGTTCCGATCACGCTGGGTGCGCCGGGGACGGCCAGTTCGGCGCTCAGGTCGGTACGGGTGACGAAAACGGTGGTCTCGGTGATGCCGTAACTGTTGACGAGGACCGGTCCGGTCGGGTGGTCTTCGTACCAGGGTGCCAACGCCGCCGGATCCAGACCCTCACCGGACAGCACGACTACCCGTAGTGCCAACTCCCCATCGGGTGCGCCCGCCACGAGGTGCCGCCGCCGAGCCGCGGCGAATTGATAGAACGCCGAGGGGGTTTGGCTGAACACGGTGACGCCTTCACGGGCGGTCAGACGCACCAGTTCATCAGGGGCGCGCGCTGTCAGCACATCGACGACCACCACGCGGCCGCCGGTGACGAGCGGACCGAAGACCTCCCAGATCGAGTAGTCGAAGGCCACCGAATGCAGCCATGTCCACACATCGTCGGCCCGGATATTCAGGGCGGTGCACGCATTCGACAGGTAGGTGACGACAGACCGGTGGCTGATCACCACACCCTTGGGCCGACCCGTGGAGCCGGAGGTGAAGATGACGTACGCGGCATCATCGGGTCGCAGCGGTGCGGTGCGCTCGTCATCGGTGATCGGGTCAGCAGCACCGTCGAGGTCGTCACCGGGTTCGAGCACCAGCAGCCGGGCACCGCCGATGAACAGCCCTGAGTCCTCGACGATGACAACCGCCGGATCGGACTGACCGACAACGTATTCCAGCCGTTCCGCCGGATGGGTGAGGTCCAGAGGCAGATACGCGGCACCGGACTTCAGGACAGCCAGCATCGCGACGATCAGCCGGGTGCCACGCGGCAGCGCGATGGCGACCAGCGCGCCCGGACCGGCGCCACGAACGATCAGACGCCGCGCGAGCCGGGTGGAACGCTCATCGAGGTCCCGATACGTGATCGTCTCGCCGTCGGCGGTGACAGCCTCCGCGAAGGGAGTCGAAGCAGCCTGTCCGGCAAGCGAATCCACCAGCGTCGCGACATCGACGACGCCCTCGACACCGGCCGACTCGTCGACGATCGTGCGCTCCTGCGCGGGCGAGACCAGCGGTAGTTCCACCACCCGCTCGCCGGAGTCGGCCGCGATGAAGCGGTGCAGGAATTCGATGAAGCGGTCGGCGTGGGCGTCGATATCGCGCCGACTGTAGAGATTGTCGTTGCCGTGCAACTCGATGAGCAGCGGCGCGTCCGGCCCGGTTCGGTAGAGGTTGATCTGAAGATCCTCGAGCGCACCCGAGGTGAGCGCGTGGTAGCGGCCGACGGCGTCGCCGAAGCGGATCTCGGAGTCGAAGAACAAGATGTTGAGGACGGGCCCGAAAGTGTTGGCGGAATTGTCGATCGCGGCCGATTCGCGGCGCAGGTCCTCGAAGCGGTACCGCTGATGACGCAACGCAGAGACCAGCTCGCTGATCGAGGCCTTGACCAACTGCGCCACGGTGGTCGCGTCGTCGATCGCGAAGCGGATCGGCACCATATTGGCCAGCATCGCCGCGGCATTGCGCAGCTTCACGGTGACCCGGGCGCTCATCGGGACCGAGAGCACCACCTCGTCGGCACCGGTCATCCGCGCGAAGAAGGCCGCGAACGCCGCGACGACGACTTGCGCGGCCGAAGCGTCGAGCTCGGCCGAGCGGCGATCGAGCAGCGTGCACAGTTCGGCCGGAAGTTCGCGCGCCGCAACCTCATCCACCGTTCCCGCGCGAGCCGATCGACCGGACAAACCGGAAGGCGCGGGCAGGTCGGCGACCTTGTCCAGCCAGTACCGACGGTCGGCCTCGAACCGTGGACCCGCCCGATAGGCCTGCTCCTCCGCGGCGATATCACGCAGCCGAGCGGCCATCAGCCGAGCGGGTGGCCTACCTTCCGACAGCGCGTTGTAGTACTCGGCGACCCTGCTCACCACGTTGAACGCGCCGTACCCGTCGATGACGAGATGGTGCGCACGCGCGTACCACAGGTGCAGGTCGTCGCGAATCCTGATCAGTCGCGCGACCGCGAGTTGGTGCCGAGTGATGTCGACAGGCCGGGTGTAGTCGCGGCGCATCCATGCCAGCGCCGCCCCCATCGGATCGCTGTGCGCGCCGAAATCGAGCACGAGTTCGTTGAACGTGATGCTGCGGTCGACGACCTGGTAGGGACGCCCTTCCACCTCGACCACCCGCACCATCAGCGACTCGGTCTCCCCGGCCACCTCGTGCACCGCCGTGTTGAACAGGGCCACGTCGATCTGCCCCTCGATCTCGACATACTGCGCGATATTGGTCGCCGGTCCGCTATGCGCGCTATCCGCGAACCACATGCCGTATTGCGCGGAGGAAAGCGGGATCAGATCCCGATTACCGACCCAGCTCTCGACAGACTCCATGATTACCCGACCCCTCGCATGGCTATCGACCTAGCACGGACTCCACATCAGGAAATCCGTGCGATTTCCTACCTCGTGTATCGACGATTATCGAAACCGCCGAATGCGGGTCCATTATTGCCGAACAGCCATACGTAACCCCCTCGCCGTTTCAGGACTGATCGGGATCCCAGTGGACGCCGATCCAACGTCCCGCGAGGTGCGGTACGAGGCGATTCCGATCCGAAACCCACTACCGACATTAGCCTGACAGCAAACTATTGGCATACGTTTTAAAGGAAACGCCATAGTAACAATTCAATCCGGGTCGACCATCAATTCGGACATTCCACACAAAACTAAAATTCCGGCCGCATGCCAGGTAGGAGCTCTGTAGTGGTGAAATTAGCACGCAAGACAGCGCAGTATAACCGTGGATGCTGGCCCCAACCGCAGCCACCATCGTGCACATCCCCAGCGTAACGAGCCCTTTTCACAAACCACTTCATCGGAATCGATCAACCGACAGAATCTCTCGATTTGCCGCCGTGCTGACAGACGACGCTTCGCGGAACCCCGGAATCGATCCAAGGGTCCGATATCAAGGCAAACATCCCGATGCCGCGCGTGTCGCTCGGGGATGTATCGATTCAATTCCCGCCAATATTTGGGGCTTGACTTATTCACGGACTTATTTTTCGCCGCGGCGCATACTGGACATTCCCTGAATGGCCGCGAACAAGGCAGTCAGTATGTAACGCGCCGACAATTCAGCCGATGAGAATTCGATTTCAGCAACTTTGCCGCGAATGTCACGTGGCCCGCAAGGCCCGCACCGACAACAACGGGCCCCACCGACCGATCGGCGGGGCCCGTTGTCAGATGACCGGTCAGTCTTCGTACGCGTCCAGCGGCGGGCACGAACACACCAGGTTCCGGTCACCGAACGCACCGTCGATGCGTCGCACCGACGGCCACACCTTCGGGCGGGCATGGCCGATGCCGCGCGGGTAGACCGCGGTCTCCCGGCTGTACGGGTGGTTCCATTCCGCAACCAAGCTGGCGGCGGTGTGGGGTGCGCCGCGCAGCGGGTTGTCGGTCACCGGCCACACGCCTGCGCCGACCTGGTCGATCTCACCACGGATGGCGATCATGGCCGCGATGAACTCGTCGATCTCCTCGAGGTTCTCGCTCTCGGTGGGCTCGACCATCAGCGTGCCCGCCACCGGGAAGCTCATGGTGGGCGCGTGGAAACCGTAGTCGGCCAAGCGCTTTGCCACATCGTCGACGGTCACGCCGGTCTGCTTGGTGATCTCGCGCAGATCCAGGATGCACTCGTGGGCGACCATGCCGTTCTCGCCGGTGTAGAGCACCGGGAAGTAGGCGTCGAGGCGGCGGGCGATGTAGTTGGCCGACGCGATCGCGGTCAGCGTCGCCGCGCGCAGGCCCTCGGCGCCCATCATCCGGATGTAGGCCCAGGTGATCGGCAGGATCGAGGCGGAGCCGTAGTTGGCCGCCGAGACCGCGTGCGAACCGGCCTCGAGCGGGTCGCCGGGCAGGTACTGCGCCAGGTGCGCCCCCACCGCGACCGGACCGACACCAGGACCGCCACCACCGTGCGGGATGCAGAAGGTCTTGTGCAGATTCAGGTGGCTCACGTCGCCACCGAACCGGCCCGGACGGGCAAGGCCGACAAGGGCATTGAGGTTCGCGCCGTCGACGTACACCTGACCGCCCGCGTCGTGCACGAGTGCGCACAGCTCGGCGACCTCGTGCTCGTAGACGCCGTGGGTGGACGGGTAGGTGATCATGATGCAGGCCAAACGGTCGGCGTGGTCGGCGATCTTGGCGCGCAGGTCGTCGAGGTCGACGTCGCCGTTCGCACGGCATTTCACCACCTCCACGCGCATACCGACCATGGCCGCCGAGGCCGCGTTGGTGCCGTGCGCGCTGGAGGGGATGAGGCAGGTGTCGCGGTGGTCGTCGCCGCGATCGAGGTGATAGCGGCGGATCGCGAGCAGGCCCGCGTACTCGCCCTGGCTGCCGGCGTTGGGCTGCAGACTCACCGCGTCGTAGCCGGTGATCTCGGCCAGCCACTGCTCGAGGTCGGCGATCAGCTTGCGGATGCCCGGGGTGTCCTCGGTCGGCGCGAAGGGGTGCAGGCGGGCGAAACCGGGCCAGGTGATCGGTTCCATCTCCGCGGTCGCGTTGAGCTTCATGGTGCACGAACCGAGCGGGATCATGCTGCGGTCCAGCGCGATGTCCTTGTCCGAGAGCGCGCGCAGGTAGCGCAGCATGGCGGTCTCGGTGTGGTGGCGGGTGAACGCCGGGTGGGTCAGGTAGTCCGAGGTGCGGGTCTCGATCGACGTGGGCTCGGCGCCCGCACCCGCGTCGGGAGTCAGTGCGGTGCCGAAGGATTCGACGACGGCGGCGACATGGGCGTCGGTGGTGGCCTCGTCGCAGGCGATGGCGACGTGGTCGGCATCGACCAGCCGCAGGTTGATGCCCTTCGACTTCGCCTTGGCGACAACGGCTTCCGCACCACCGGGCACGTGGGCGAGCACGGTGTCGAAGAAGGCACCGTGCACGACGGCACCACCGAGACCGGACGCGACGGCGGCGGCGTGGGAGTGCACCCGGCGCGCGATGGAGCGCAGGCCGTTGGCACCGTGGTAGCTCGCGTACATGGCGGCGACGATGGCCAACAGCACCTGTGCGGTACAGATGTTGGAGGTGGCCTTCTCACGGCGAATGTGCTGCTCACGGGTCTGCAGCGCCAGCCGGTACGCGGGCGCGCCGTCGGCATCGACCGACACGCCGACCAGGCGTCCCGGCAGCTGACGGGCGAAGGCGGTGCGCACCGCGAGGTATCCGGCGTGCGGACCGCCGAAGCCCATCGGCACACCGAAGCGCTGGGTGGTGCCGAAGCACACGTCCGCGCCCTGCTCGCCGGGCGGGGTGCTCAGCGTCATCGCGAGCAGATCGGCACCGGCGGCGACCAGTGCACCACGCTCGTGGGCGGCGGCGAACAGCGAAGTCCAGTCGACGATGCGGCCCGACGCGCCCGGGGTCTGCACGATCACACCGAAGAACTCGCCCTCGGGCAGCTGGGCGGTCGACAGGTCGGCCTCGACGATCTCGATGCCGAGCGGCTCCGCCCTGGTACCGATGATGGTCTTGGTTTGCGGGAACAGATCGGCGTCGATGAGCAGCCGGTTCGACTTGGACTTGCCCGCGCGGCGCAGCAGCGTCATCGCCTCGGCCGCGGCGGTGGCCTCGTCGAGCATGGAGGCGTTCGCGACGTCCATGCCGGTCAGATCCGACACCATGGTCTGGAAGTTGAGCAGCGCCTCGAGCCTGCCCTGGCTGATTTCGGGCTGGTACGGGGTGTAGGCGGTGTACCAGGCGGGATTCTCTAGCAGGTTGCGCACCAGCACCGGCGGGGTGAGGGTGTCGTAGTAGCCGAGGCCGATCATCGAGGTGGCGACGGTGTTGGCCTGCGCCAGCGCGGCCAATTCCTCGAGCACCTCGTGCTCGGAGGCGGGCGCGGGCAGCGCACCGAGGCCGGATTCGTCGAGGATCGTGGCGGGCAGCGCCGTGGTCGCGAGTGCGTCGACGGACTCGACGCCGATGGTCGCGAGAATCCGGGCGAGTTCGTCGGAATCGGGTCCGATGTGGCGGTCGGCGAACGAACGGGTCACGGCAGCTCCAGGTCGGGCGGGTCGACCTCGTGGTCGACGGGTACCAGCCCTCCCCCTCTGTCTGTGCGCCTGAGAGATTCGGAAACGCGGTCGGTGAACCGTGCCCCTTTCCCCGTGGGCGGGCAGCCGGATGCCACCGCTTTCCAGAGGCGTCGAATCACCGTGCGGTCCCTGTTGCCTGAGAGATTGACGGGGAGGTGCTGCTCCTTCGGCGCCCGGGTTCTTGCGAACCAAGGACTCTCCCGCACTGCGGCGACGCACTACCGATTCTAGATGCAGCAAACCCCCGGCCGCGCCACCAGGGGCACGCCGGGGGTGTAGCGCTGGTCACTGTCCCGCCTCTCCGCGCCTCGAGGCCGGACTCAGGTGCGGGGCTGGGCAGGGTGGACCTGTTTAAGCGGAGTGGACACCGTTCCTCTGTCTGCGAGTACGGCGAGCGACGGTTTGCAGCACATCCGCGGGCGGCTCCGTACCCTATTTCGCCGAGTTGCGACGATCGAGTTGCTTGTCGACCTGCTTCCGAACGAACTCGGATTCGGCCTGCCGGAGTCCAGTGAGCGCCGCGCCAGCGGCAGGTCCAGGAATAGCGCCCAAGGCCCATACTGCCTTTCTCGCGAGTGCACGGCCGTCGTCGTACTCGAGGTAGGCAGGAACCCAAGTGGCAAGTCTCACAAGCGCTTCGATCGAGGCCGGGTTCGGCATCTCCTGAAGAAATCCGGCGACATCCTCATGTTTGTGGTGCCAGTCGGCGTTTGCAAGCTGGATCAGCAGGTCCACGCCCGCGGGCGGGACTCCGAACTGCCCCGCGACTACGAAGGCCAACTCGACGCTGTCCGCGTTCTGCTCGACAATCGCCTCACGCAGCAGATCCAACCCCAATTCCTGTCCGTCAGCGGCGCCGACCTGCCGAAGAAATTCCTCTGACGAGATCGTCGCGGATTTCCCTGGGTAAATCACAAGCGACATGATCAGTTGCCGCACTGCAGGATTCATCGCAACCTCTTCTAGCTGGTCAGGTGGTAATCGAAGATGTTCAGCGCCCCGCTTCGTCCGAGACCGATATCAATCTGACCTGATTCGGTCTTGAAGTACGCACGTGGGCGAGGCCGACCACTCGTCGTAGCCCGATGCAGCCAAGCTGGGCCGCACACACGCAGCGGGGAAAGGCACCGGCGCCAAAAGCACCACCTTCGAGCCTCGGCCCACGTAGGCAATGGCTTCGATCAGGCTGGTCGATCGGAGGTGTAGCGGGCGAGCATGGTCTCTACAGCCTGCTCGACAGCGTAGCGGATGTCAGAGGCTGCGGGGTTCCAGTCGGTCAGCAGCATGCGGGGCCACAGGACATAGTTGGCGATCATCCCGAGGAACTGATTGGCGGCGCTCTCGGCGTCCGGAACATCGGCGTTGCCTGCCTCGTGCTCCGACTCCAGGTAGTGCTGGACCGAAGCGAAGTAGGGCAGCTTGCCGAGCTGGAACTGCATCCTCCCCAGTTCGGGGAAGCGGGGCAGCTCGGCGATGACGATGCGGAACAGAGCTGTCATGCCGGGCCGTTCGATCAGGTCGGCGTAGCGGTGGCCGATGGAGGTCAGGCCGGAACGCAGGTCTCCGGCCGGAGGTCGTGCGACAGCGCCTCCGGCGTCGCGCTGCCAGGACTCGGTGACGATGGCCTCGAAGAGAGCTGCCTTGGTGAGGAACTGCTTGAACAGGGTGGACTTCGAGACTGCCGCCCCTTCGGCAACGCGGGCGAGGGAAGTGCCGTCGTAACCACGGTTCAGGAAGAGGTCCGTGGCGGCGGTGATGATCGCCGCACGCTTCTGCTGGGCGAGGCGGCGGTGATGTGCGGAGAGCTCTGCTGCCATGCGTGCAGTATGCCCTGCTCCGAGGCGAGTCACTTGACTCGCCTCATTTGGCATGCCTACAGTGCGGTGGAAAGGCGAGTCAGCCGACTCGCATCTGATTGCGGCGCCCGCCGTCTCTCGGTGTCGTGCGATGAGGGAGCAGCTGATGACAGGCGACAGGATCGCTTTGGTGACCGGTGCGAACCGTGGCCTGGGTCGGAGTACGGCTCTTGCCCTGGCGGTGCGCGGGGTGCGGGTCGTGGTTACCCATCGCGGTGATGTGGCCGGGGCCGAGGAGACGGCGCAGCAAGTGCGCGCTGGGGGCGGGACTGCCGCTGTCGTGCGTCTCGACATCAGCACGAATGTGCGGGGCACGTTCTTCCTCATCCAGTCGCTTGTGCCGCTGCTGGCGCAGGGCGCCCGCGTCATCAACGTCTCGTCGTCGTTGACTCGCCACACCAGTCCCGCGACCTCGGTCTGTTCCGCCTCGAAGGCCGCCGTCGAGGCCCTGAGCCGCACTCTGGCCGCAGAACTCGGCCCCCGCGGCATCCGGGTCAACTCCATCGCCCCGGGGCCGACCGCCACCGACTTCAACGGAGGTGCCATGCGGGATGACGCCGAGATGCGCCAGGGTCTCGCCGGGCAGACCGCGCTCGGCCGGGTCGGCGAACCCGAGGAGATCGGCGAGGCCATCGCCACGCTGGCGTCCGATGGCCTGCACTGGATGACCGCCCAGCGCATCGAGGTCTCCGGCGGCGCCCTCCTCTGACCAACCAGGCGAGCCTGTGCCGGGCCGCAGGCAGTGGCGGGCCGGATCACAGAGCCGCTTGCCACCAAGGTGGCCGAACACCACCGCGATAGGCGACCAGCGGACAGGACCGCAGGTCAGCGTTTTCCGGGTAAATGCACTTCTGCGCGACGCCGCCACCGGCCGCAAAACCCCAGGTAAGGTGTCGCAGGTTCGATTCCTGGGGTCACGAACCAGCGACTGGCAAGCCAAGGTGATTCGGTGTCCCATGACGGGCATTCGACCGGCGCACCTGACAACCCGGGGGCGGTATGTGAGGATGCTGCCGTGCCGGACTGGACATATCACCCGCTGCGGCCGGTGGCGAACGCCCTGGTCGGAGAGCGGCGCGCGCAGCGCTGGGCACTGCGTCTACTCGGCACGCTGTCGGCGCTGCCGGGTGGGGCCGCGACCATCCGGAGAGTTTTCGATCATCCAGAGCCGCCCGCAGACTGGGCGGATCGGTTCGGGGCCGCCGTGCCAGTGTCGGCCGCCAGGGAAGCGATCCGGGCGCTACCGCCGCAGGGTGCCGGGTTCGTGGAGGTCGGCCCGGTCGATGCCACGACAGTGGCGACGGTTCGGGAGGCCGCGCGCGGTCGCCGCTGCCGGGTTCTCGCCCGAGTCACGGACGAGGGCGTGGCGGCCGACCTGGCGGACGCGGTGGACGATGTGCTCGTCGGCGAAACAATAGCCGACAGAAGATATCTGACGGATCCCGACATCGCCGAGGCCGTACGAGCGCTCGCAGACCCGAGGACAACTGTGGTCGCGACACCCGACGTGCTGATAGCGGCCGGTCCCGGCTGGTTCCAGCGGGTGATCGAGGCAGCCGCTCCGCCCGTCTCGCCCGCGCCGACCCTGCGCGACGTCCCGCTCGACCCACGCCGGTGGCCCAGCTGGTTCTGGAGCCTGCTGGTCGGCATCGGCATGATCGTGGCCGGCCTGGGCGCGGCCGCTATCACGCTCGGCCCGGTGCTGCTGTGGTACGACCGCGTCTATCTCGGCACCGACGTCGACGGCCTGCACCGGATCAATCACCACCTGGTGCATTTCCTGCAGCACGATCGAATCACCATGGCGGGCAACATGATCGCGATCGGATCGCTGTACACAGGGCTGGCCTGGGGTGGTATCCGCCGTGGGTGGGCGTGGGCCCGCACCGCGCTGCTGCTGTCCGGCCTGGTGGGGTTTCCGACACTGTTCTACTTCCTGTTCATCGGGTTCGTCGAGCCGCTGCACGTCGCGGTGACGGTGGTGCTTTTCCCGATGTTCCTGCTCGGCGTCCGGCGCGTACCCGGACCGCCCTGCCGCCGGTTATCTCCCCCGTGCCCGGAGCGGGTGCGCCGACGCGCGCTGATCGGGCAGTTGCTGATGGTCGGGACCGGCGTAGGCGTCGTGATCGGCGGCATCGTCATCTCGACGGTCGGGCTGACCGTCGTGTTCGTGCCAACCGACCTGGATTTCCTGCGCACCGACTCGGACACGCTGCGGGCCGCGAATGCGAATTTGCTGCCGTTCATCGCGCACGACCGGGCCGGGTTCGGCGGGGCACTGGTGGCAACCGGGGTGGGCCTCGTGCTGATCGGGATGTGGGGCTGGCGGCAAGGAGAGGCATGGGTCTGGTGGTCGCTCCTCGGGGCGGCGACCGCGAGCTCCGTCAGCGCGCTGGCCGTGCATTTCCTGATCCACTACACCGCGTTCGTCCATTTGCTGCCGGTATATATCGGCACCGCCCTGCTCATCGTTGCGCTCACACTCTCCCGGGCCTTCCTGGTGGAGCCGCCGCCAATCGGTCCAACGCTGTCCGCTCTCGACAACGACACCAGCTAAAAGACATGCGCAGGTGAGTACATGGAGTTACCCATGTGCTGACGAAATCAGGCGGCGGCCACTACCCGGTCTTGCGGTTCTCCTTGACCTTGCGGCGGAAGGAGAGCTCATCTTCGGGGCGGTCGGTGATCGCGGTGGCTCGCTCGGCTGGGAAGTCCGCGATCGCGCCGGTCAGTTCCCGCATCGCGCCACCGACGGCGATGCCGAAGACGCCCTGGCCGCCCTGCAGTAAATCGACTACCTCCTCAGGCGAGGTGCACTCGTACACCGAGGTTCCGTCGGAGAACAGGGTGATCCCGGCCAGATCGCCCACGCCACGACTTCGCAGGTGATCGACGGCGATCCGGATGTTCTGTAAAGAGATGCCCGCGTCCAGCAGCCGCTTCACGATCTTGAGGACGAGGATGTCCTTGAACGAGTACAGCCGCTGGCTGCCCGAGCCCGCGGCACCACGGATAGACGGCACGACCAGCCCGGTCCGGGCCCAGTAGTCGAGCTGACGGTAGGTGATGCCGGCGACCTGACACGCGCTCGGCACCCGGTAGCCGACCAGATCGTCCGGAACCGAGTCGTCCGGGAACAAGCCAGGCTGTACGACATCCTGCGGTTGTTCTTCCACTGATCGCTCCTTCTGCCGACGTTCTCGGGTCGGAGTCACGACGGATGTTGCCCGACTTTCGAGGTTACTCCTGCCATTGTCGGACCTGCGGTGTGCTCTCACCAAGCACCTGGACCAGCGATTCCCTCGACCTCTACTTCAGGTTGCAACCTGGGATCAGCTGTCGGTCGCCTTGAAGTCGTCAGGAGACACCGATTCGAGGAACTCCTTGAACTTCTCCACCTCGTCCTCGCGTTCGTCGGGCATCACCAGCCCCGCTTCGGCGAGCACCGGTTCCTCCGCGTAGATCGGGCACCCGACGCGCAAGGCGATCGCCACCGAGTCCGAGGGTCGCGCCGAGACCCGCAGGTCGCCGTCGAAGACCAGGTCCGCGTAGAAAGTGCCCTCCTGCAGATCCACGATCCGCACTTCCTTGAGGGTGTGACCCAGGTCGGTGATCAAAATCTTGATCAGATCGTGAGTGAGCGGACGGATCGGCGTGACCCCCTCCTGCTCGAGCACGATCGCGGTGGCCTCGGCCTGCCCGATCCAGATCGGCAGATACCGCTCCCCCGATGCCTCCCGTAGCAGCAGCACGGGCTGGTTCTGCGGCTGCTCGACACGGATGCCGATGACGCGCATCTCACTCATGAAGTGTCCTGCCTCCCATACTCGCCGCCGGCCGGCACGACAGCTGCACAGCTCGCCGTATCAACGAGTCTAGGCGAATTCTGGGGCGCGCAAGGGAGACGTTCGAGCCGAAATCGGTGTGTAGCCGGGGCGATACCTGATCACTCGGCCGGGTGTGTCAGCCGCCGAGGGCTGTGCGCACCGCGGCTTTCACCAGTGCGGCGTGCAGGTTCAGCGATAACGCCGCGAGCTCGCGGACGGTCTCCTCGGCGCGGGCGCGCGCGTCGGCATCGCGGCTCTTCGCGATGGGCGCGGCGATCTGCGCGATCAGTGCCGCCTCGCGGTCGGCGGCCAGTTTGAAAGCGCGCAGATGGCGGGCCTCCAGGCCGAATTCGGCCATCGCTTTCGCCGCGTGTGCCAGCGTCACCGCGTCGGACTCGAAGAATCCGCCCGCACCGGGGACGATGAGTCCCGCGCGCAGCAGATCGTCGAGGAACCGGTCGTCGATATCGGCCTTGGCGAGCAGGTCGGCCCTGGTGAGCCGCACGCCGACATCGACACGCAGTTCCTCGGGCGTGATCGCGCCGGAAACGATGCCGAGGCGGCGCGGCACGGCGGGACCCGCTCCGTCGGCATCCGCGGAGCCGGACACAGCGTGCCCGGCCCCCGCGGCTCCGTGGTGGGAATGCGCGCGGGCGCGCGCTTCACGCACGCCCAGCGTCGCCGCCCCACTGTCGATCGCTTCCAACTGCTCCTTGATCACTTTCAACGGCAGGTACTGATCGCGTTGCGCGGTCAGCACGAAGCGCAGCCGTTCGTAGTCGGCCACCGAAAACCGCCGGTATCCCGACGGTGTTCGTTCCGGCCGAATCAGGCCCTCGGATTCGAGGAACCGGATCTTGGAGATGGTGATGTCAGGAAAATCTGGTCGCAGCAGGTCGAGTACGGAGCCGATCGACATCCCTCCGCGCGCCCACTGCGCCGCCCCTGTCACAGCACTGTGCCCTTCGCGGACACCAGTACCGTTGGGGTCATCGCGACCCCGCGCCCGACGCCGACTCGTTGGCCTGCGTGCGCGGACCGGTCAGGAAGACCAGCCGGAACTTGCCGATCTGGACCTCGTCGCCGTTCTGCAGCTCCGAGGAGTCCACCGGCTCCCGGTTGACATAGGTGCCGTTGAGGCTGCCCACATCGACCACCTGGAACGAGTCGTCGTCCTGACGGAACTCGGCATGCCGACGGCTGACGGTGACGTCGTCGAGAAAGATGTCACTGTCGGGATGGCGGCCGGCCGACGTGGTCGGCTGATCCAGCAGGAAACGCGAGCCCGCGTTCGGGCCACGCTTGACCACCAGGAGGGCCGCGCCGGCAGGCAGGCCTTCGACGCCCTGAACCGGCTGTTCGCCGGTCGGCTCTGCGGAGCGCGACGCGTCGACCTCGTTGAGGAAGTCCGCGCGGAAGACCGACGTCGTCTCGGCCGCGGTTTCCCCGTAACCCGGGTCCCTGTTCTCGCTCACCGTTTCTCTCCTCCTCGAACCTGATTATCCATGCAAGCAGGTGCTGTATTCGGCGACACGACCGGCGCGATCACATCGCCAGGAAAAGATCCCGGCGTCGATTCCCCGACGTATCCGCTTGGCTTTGACCGTACCCTGCCGGGGCGTGCCCGTGCAGGGAGAACTGTGAAGGCTGAGTCAGCCCCCGATAACTCCTTGGTAACCCGCTGCATCCAGCAGTTCACCGAGGGCGGAATCCAGGGTTGTCTCGTCGTCGAATGCGAGCTCGAACAACCAGCCCGCGTCGTAGGGATCAGTGTTGAGTGTTTCCGGTGACTGCACCAGATCCTCGTTCACCGCAACGACTTTGCCGTTGAGCGGAGCGTAGATGTCGGACACGCTCTTGGTCGACTCGACCTCGGCGATGCTGTCACCGACGGTCACATCCTTGTCGACATCGGGCAGTTGGACGAACACGACGTCACCCAGCTGTGACTGGGCGTAATCGGTGATGCCGACACGGACCGCCGTGGGGCTGGTCCGCCGCACCCATTCGTGCTCTTCGGTGTAGCGCAGATCCTCAGGGGTCCGGGTCACAGGACGTCCTTTCATCGTCGACGGTGCACGCAACAGTATCGACTAGCTCCCACGGTGCGGCACAGGCGGTATCGATCGCGCGACCGCGACCGCCAGTCCCGCGTAGAGCACCCCGGTCCAGACGTAGAGTGCGGTACCCCAGATCAGCAGTGCCCAGCCGAAGGCCCATCCGAAACCTGCCCCCGCCCAGTCCATCTCCCCGGTCAGCATCCACGGCAGCGCCGACATCAGCGCGAAGGTGGCCGCTTTCCCCAGGTAGATCACTTCCGGTGCGGGCAGATCGCGCCGCTTGTACACCGACAGTGTCGCGGTGAGCACCAGATCGCGTGCGATCAAGATCACTGCCAGCCACCACGGCAGCAGGCCGCGCGCGACGAACGCCACCAGGGTCGTCACCAGATACAGCCGGTCGACGAGCGGGTCGAGCACGGCGCCCAACCGCGAGGACTGATCGAGCAATCTGGCGAGCTTGCCGTCGAGGAAATCGGTGAATCCGCTGGCGAGCAGCAAGACGAACGCCCAGCCGTCGGCATGGCGGACCAGCAGCAGCCAGAGGAAGACCGGGATGCCGATCAGCCGCACCAGGCTCAGTGCGTTGGGCACGGTCAGGATGCGGTCGCTGAACACGCCACCGGTTTCGGGGTCGTGCGTGCCCGGCGTTCCTGATTCGGTTGCCACGCCCCTGCTTACCGCACCGACCCCGTCCGGCGCCATCCGGCCACGCCGAAACGCCGTCAACTCCGCTGCGTGTCGAGCGTGGCGCTCCCCGCCGCGCGGTGACCGGCTAATCTCGACAGTCGTGTCCGACAGTGGTATCGATCTGCGCTCCTACGTCTCCGCCGAGGACGCCCGCGAACGTGGCCGAGCTGCCAGGCAACGGGTGCCTGTCGCCGAACGTGACCGCGCGGCGGAGAGTCCGGCGCGGCCGACCGTGCGCGAGTTCATCGATGTCAGCAATCGTGGCCGGATCGAGCGCCTGATTCCGCTGCGGATCGGGCGGATGGTCACTTCCCCGTTCACCTTTTTTCGCGGCGCCGCGGGCCTGATGGCGGCCGATCTCGCCGCCGGACCGGACAGCGGGCTGGCCGCCCAGATCTGCGGTGACGCCCATGCGGCCAACTTCGGTCTCTACGGCACCCAACGTGGCGAAATCGTGATGGATATCAATGACTTCGACGAGACGGTCATGGGCCCGTGGGAGTGGGATCTGGAGCGTCTGGCGGCAAGCCTGGTGCTGGCCGGGCGGGAAGGCGGCGTCGACGCCGACAACTGCCTGCGCGCCGCCCGCGACGCCGCCCGCTCCTACCGGCACACTGTCGCCGAACTGGCCGACATGCCGTTCATGCAGTCCTGGACCGCGTTGCCCGACGAGTCGATCCTGACCAGCGCCAAAGCCGAAGACCTGCTCGACGACTTCAAGAAGGCCGCGAAGAAGGCGCGTAAGAACACCAGCGCCAAAGTGGCGGCGAAGTGGACCGCGCAGCTCGACGACCACGAGACCGATATTCGCAAGCACCGTTTCGTCAGCGATCCGCCCGTGCTGACGGCGGTCGACGCCCCGGTGTCGGAGGCGGTGATCGACGGTCTGCAACGTTACGCGGGCACCATCCGGGAGTCCCGGCGCAATCTGCTGGCCCGGTTCGCGGTCTCCGATGTCGCGTTCCGGATCGTCGGCACCGGCAGCGTCGGCCTGCACAGCTATGTGGCGCTGTTGCACGGAAACGACGGCGAGGCGGTGGTGCTGCAGATCAAGCAGGCGCGCCCGTCCGCGCTGTCGCCGTTCCTGCCGCCGACCGAGCCCCGCCACGAGGGCGAGCGGATCGTGGTCGGCGCGCGGACCGTGCAGTCCGAGACCGACATCCTGTTGGGCTGGACGACGATCGAACTCGACGAATCGCTGCCGTTCATCGTCCGCCAGTTCCGCAATCTCAAGGGCAGTATCGACCCGGCGACCCTGTCCTCCGACGATCTCGACGACTACGGTCGGCTCGCCGGCGCGTTGCTGGCTCGCGCGCACGCTCGCTCGCTCGACCCGCGCGCGCTGGCCGGCTATCTGGAAACCGGCGACGACGATGACGACCGGTTCGAGGAGTCGGTGGCCGCCTTCGCGGTGCGCTACGCCGACCGCACCGAGGCCGACCACGCCGAACTCGTCGCCGCCGTGGCCGCGGGCACGATCGCCGCCGAACAGGATTGATCGAGCTACGATGTACGCCAACGGTTCTCAGCACAGTGTGCGTGTGCCGAGAACCGCGCCAACGACCAACGAAGGGCGGTCTCCATGCTCGTGCGCGTGCAGAATGCGGCAGGCAGCGATGCCGAGGCGGCACTGATCGACTGGTTGCGCACATGGAAGGACCCGGCGAGCCCGCACGGCGTCGCCACGATCAACTGCAGTCTGTTCCATCAGGATCGGCTGCACCAGTTCGACGCGGTGATCTGGACCCCGACCAGTTGCGTGATCATCGAGGCCGAGACGTTCACCGCACCCCAGGACGGCGTGCTGGAGATCCCGCTCAACGGCCCGTGGATGGTCTCCGGCGAACTCGCCCAGTTCGCGGGCGCGGAGAAGTCGACGCCGCTGGAGCGTTCGCGTGATCACACCTTCGCCCTGCAGGACTACCTCGCCGCGCGCGGGCTCGGCCAGCGCGCGGTGCACGGCCTCGGCCTGATCGTGCCGATGCCGGGCGCCCAGATCGACGTGCACCAGGGCTGGAGCGACCCGAGCTTCGATGTGATCGTCACCGACGACCCGCACCGGCTCGAGATGTACTTCGAACTGCTGGCCGAGAAGGAACACAACCTCTGGACGGCCAACGACGTCGCCATCGCCTTCCGCGGGCTCGGCATCCTGCCCTTCCTGCCCGCACCGCAGGACCTGCTCAACGAGGGTTTCCTCGGCCCGATCGATGTGACGCTGTGGCACGGCGGGCCCACCCAGGCGGCCGCGGAGACCTATGCCGAGGAACAGGCTCAGCTCGAACGCGACGCGCAGTCCCGTGGCTCGATCACGCCGTGGTACAGCCCGTGGAAGCTGTATCCGCGGGTCAGCGGTGATCTCGATTTCGGCGCCGCGTTCCTGCGGATCACTCTCGCCCTCGGCATGATCGTGGCCATTGTGTGGGTGCTGTGGTTCGTGGTCACGGCGGTGCTCACCTACGGCCCCGCGTGAGCGGGCGGCGGTCGTCGCGTCCGTGATCGACCATGGCCGCCGCGCCACCGTTGTCCGGGTGAGCGCGGTCGGCGCCGGTGCCGTACTGACCGCCGTGATTCCGTTGACGTTCCCCGCGGACGGCGGAGCGAGCGAGCTGGATTCCGTGGTGTCCGAGGACACCGTCTCCCCTGACCTCGCGCAAGTGCTGGTCACTCCGAGCGACGCGCCGGTGGTCATCGCGCTGCTGCTGGCCGCGTGTGCGTGGTTCGCGCTGCGCAGGCAGTGGTGGCAGGCCGTGACCATGCTGGTGGTTCCCGAGATCGCGTTGGCGGTCAACACCTGGTTGCTCAAACCCTTGTGGGATCGGCAGATGGCCGACCATCTCGCCTACCCCAGCGGTCACACCGTCCACATGGTCGCTGTCGCAACAACTTTCGCGTGTCTTGTGTCCGACCTCCGGGCACGGATCGTGGTCGCGACGCTCACCGTGTTCGCCCTGATCGCGATCACCCCCGGCATGGCGGAACTGGGCTACCACCGCCCCACCGATGTACTCGGTGGGGCAGCGGCGGCGGCATCGATGGCGATCGGCCTGTGCTGGCTGGCCGACGCCCTACGAGCCCGGTACAGCGCCTAGCGGCGATCGAAAACGCTGGCGTCGTGCAGCATTTCGGCGCGCAGCATCGTCTCTGGCACGCCCATCGCCTCCACCAGTGTCAACGCGTCGGGACGCAGTCGGTCGACGAGTTCGTTCAGTCCGCGCCGCACCGCCTTGGCCCGCTCCACCGACATGAACCGGTGCATGATGAACCAGGCCAGGTTCTCCTCCAGCGCGGCGTAAACATAGAGATCGCAGACGGTTTCGGCGAGGGCTTTGGCGTCCGGGTCCTCGATGTCGGCGATGCCGTCGACGAATTCCTCCAGCACCATCCGGTCGATGTGCGCGGCACCGGCGGCCAGAATGTGGTCCTGGGCATTGTTGAACGCCTCGAACGGACCGGTGTCGGCGGCGCGGGCGCGCAGCCGGTGCGCGGCGGTGCGCAGCAGGTAGTCCTCGCGGTCGGCGAACAGCTGCAGCTGCACGTCGCGTTTGGACAGATCGCCCTCGTCGACGGACTCGTCGTTGCGGTCGCGCAGTGTCTGGATCATCTGACGCACACCGGAGCGTTTGCGCACCACGTCACCGGCCATCGTGGCGGCGAATCGCACCCAGCCGAGCGCGTCGAGATCGCGGACCTCGTCGGAGTAGGCGGTGAGCAGTTCCTTGGCCACGAGCTGGGTGAGCACGACATTGTCACCCTCGAAGGTGGTGAACACGTCGGTGTCGGCCTTGAGCGTGACCAGGCGGTTCTCGGTGAGATAGCCTGCGCCGCCGCATGCTTCACGACATTCCTGGATCGCGCGGGTGGCATGGCGTGTCTGCGCGACCTTCAGCCCGGCGGCGCGTTTTTCCAGCGCACGCTGCGAACTCGCGTCGGTGTCCTGCCCGCGCTGGACCGCGTCCATCCGGCGCACGAGATCGTTCTGGGCGAAGGCCAGCGCGAACGACTTCGCCACCAACGGCAGCAGCCTGCGCTGATGGCTGCGGTAATCCATCAGCAGGGTCTCTTCGCCGGTGTCGGGGTCGGAGAACTGGCGGCGCTCCAGCGCGTACCGCACGGCGATACTCAGTGCCACCCGGGCGCCCGCCGCGCCCGCACCACCCACGCTGACCCGGCCGCGCACCAGCGTGCCGAGGGTCGTGAAGAAGCGGCGGCTCGGGTTCTCGATCTCGGAGCTGTAGGTGCCGTCCGGCGAGACATCGGCGTAGCGATTGAGCAGGTTCTCGCGCGGGATCCGAACGTGGTCGAAGACGATCCGACCGTTGTCGACACCGGGCAGCCCGGCCTTGAGGCCGTCGTCGTAGGTGGTCACGCCGGGCAGGTCGGCGCCGAGTTCGTCGCGGATCGGCACCAGCAGGCAGTGCACGCCCCTGCTCTCACCGCCGACGATCAACTGGGCGAACACCGCGGCCATTCGCGCGTGGATCGCGGCGCCGCCGATGTAGTCCTTACGCGCCGACGGGGTCGGGGTGTTGACGACGAATTCCTGGGTGGCCGGGTCGTAGGTGGCGGTGGTCTCCAGGTTGGCGACGTCGCTGCCGTGGCCCGACTCGGTCATCGCGAAACAGCCGAGCAGATCGAGCGAGATCAGGCGCTTGATGAAGTCACGGTGACGTTCGGTGCCCAGGTTTTCCACCGCGCCGCCGAACAGCCCCCACTGCACGCCGGACTTCACCCACAGCGACAGGTCGGCGTAGGCCAGCATCTCCAGCCCGATGACCGCGCCACCCGGATCGCCGGTGCCACCGTTCTCGGGCCGGAAGCCGCGCTCGGCATAGCCCAATGTCGCGATGGTGCGCATCTGGTCGAGCACGCGAGCCCTGGCCGCGTGGATGTCGAGTTCGGGATCGCCGGCGAATTCCTCGCCTGCGAGCTGGGTTCGCGCCTGCTCCCTGACCGCGCGCCACGGTCCGTCCAGCGCTGCGCGGAGATGTTCTGCCGTCGTCGATGTGCCGGTAGCCATGGCTTCGACATTAGCCCGCGCACGAGGTGTCACCCAGGCCCGAAACTCGGTTCGGCGAAACTCTTGCCCTCGGATTGAACATGCGTTTAACATATTGAACATGCGTTCAGCCGATCTCACCACCGCAGCCAGGATTCGCGATGCCGCGATCGAATTGTTCGGTGAGCAGGGGTTCGGTGTCGGCGTTCGGGCCATCGCCGCCGCGGCCGGAGTGTCGCCCGGACTGGTGAACCACCACTTCGGGTCCAAGGACGGCCTGCGCGCGGCCTGCGACGATCGTGTGCTCGAGATCATCCGCGAAGAGAAGCTGCGCACGGTTGCGGCGCCCGCGCCCGCGGGGATCCTGCACGCGATGGCCGAGATCGAGATGCACGCACCGCTGGTGGCATACATGCTGCGCAGTTTCCAGGCAGGCGGTGCGCTGGCGCAGTCGCTGCTCGAGCACATGAGCACCGACGCGGAGCAGTACATGCAGGCCGGTGTCGACGCGGGCACGATCAAGCCGAGTCGCGATCACGCGGCCCGCGCCCGCTACATCGTGCTCTGTCACGTCGGCGCCATGAACCTGTATCTGCAGATGCGCATGGAACGCGGCGGAAAGCTCGATTTCCGCAAGGCGATTCGCGATCTGTCCGACGAGGTCAGCTTCCCCGCGCTCGAGCTCTACACCCAAGGCTTGCTCACCGATTCCACCATGCTCGACACCCTTTTCAAGGAGTAGACGATGCCCACCCCCACCACCGACCGGGTCATCGACGTCGCGGACCTGCGAAAGACGTTCGGCCGCTTCACCGCGCTCGACGGACTCGCCCTGCGCGTCGGCACCGGCGAAATCCACGGCTTCCTCGGCCCCAACGGCTCGGGCAAGTCCACCACCATCCGGATCCTGCTCGGGGTGCTGCGCGCCACCGGCGGACAAGCGACGGTGTTCGGCCGTGATCCGTGGACCGATGCGGTCGACCTGCATCGCCGGATCGCTTATGTACCAGGCGATGTCACACTCTGGCCGTCACTGTCGGGTGGCGAGACGATCGACCTGCTCGCCCGCATGCGCGGCGGGTCGGACGAGCAGCGGCGCGGCGAGTTGATCGAACGCTTCGAGCTGGATCCGACGAAGAAGGCGCGCACCTATTCCAAGGGCAACAGGCAGAAAGTCGCACTGGTCTCGGCCTTTTCGGCGAATGCGGACCTGTTGATCCTCGACGAGCCGACGTCGGGTCTGGATCCGCTCATGGAGCAGGTCTTCCAGAGCTGTGTGCGCGATGCCGCCGCCCGCGGTGCGACCGTGCTGCTGTCGAGCCACATCCTGTCCGAGGTAGAGCACCTGTGTGACCGGGTGACGATCATCCGTGCGGGCCGCACCGTCGAATCAGGCTCCCTCGACGACCTGCGTCACCTGAGCCGCACCGCCATCACCGCCGATCTGATCGGCGATCCCGGCGATGTGAGCGCGATGCCCGGCGTCGACGATGTCGAACGCGACGGCTCCACCCTGCGCTGTCAGGTCGACGCCGAGAACCTCGGTGCCCTGATCCGAGTACTCGGTGACGCGGGCGTGCGCAGTCTGACCAGCGCGCCACCGACGCTCGAAGATCTGTTCCTGCGGCACTACCACGTCGATACCGCCGAGAAGGTGCACGCATGACCGCCGTGGCCGCCGTCCCGCATTTCGCCGGAACCTCGCGCACCGCGGGCAGATTCGCGGGCACCGGACAGATGCTGCGCCTGTATCTGCGCCGCGACCGGGTGGTGGCGCCGCTGTGGTCGCTGCTGATCGGGTTGATGCCCGCGCTGCAGATCGTCTCGATCAAGGACCTCTACACGACCGCGGCACAACTCGACAATTTCGCGGCGACAACGGCGGCGAGCCCGGCGCTGATCGCCATGTACGGACCGGTTTTCAGCTCGGCGCTCGGTTCCATCGGCACCTGGAAAGCCGGGGCGATGTACGCGATGATCGCGATCGCGACGGTCCTCACGGTCATCCGCCACACCAGGGTCGAGGAGGAGACCGGTCGCGCGGAGCTGGTCGGCGCCACCAGCATCGGCCGTTTCGCCGGCTTGACCGCGGCGCTGCTGCTCACCTACGGAGCTTCGGCGGTAGCGGGAATCACCTGCACCGCTTCGCTCATGGCGACCGGCCTGCCCGTGGCAGGGTCGGTCGCCTTCGGTGCCGCGCTCGCGGCATCGGGTGTGGTGTGGGGTGCGGTGGCCGCGGTCGCCGCCCAGTTGAGCACCGGTGCGCGGATCGCCCGCGGGATGGCGCTCGGCACGCTGGGTGCGGCCTTCGCGGTCCGGGCGGTCGGCGATGCGGGAAACGGTGTGCTGTCGTGGTTTTCACCGCTGGGATGGTGCCTGCAGATCCGCCCGTTCGCCGACGAACGCTGGTGGGTGCTCGTGCCATTGGGTGCCCTCGGCACCGGCGCGACGCTGCTCGCCTATCGGTTGCTGCGCACCCGCGATATCGGTGCCGGCCTGCTGGCCGACCGACCGGGACCGGCCGCGGCGGGTCGCGAGCTGTCGGGTCCGGTGGGTCTGGCTTGGCGGTTGCAGCGGGGTTCGCTGGTCGCCTGGACTACCGGATTCGCGCTGTACGGCCTGCTGATCGGCGGTGCGGTGAACAGCATCGGCGGCATGCTCGACGACAGCGGCGCGCTGCAGGATGTGGTCACCTCGCTGGGCGGTTCGGCGGATCTGGAGAAGTCGTTCATCGCCTACGCCGTCACCATGCTGGCCGCCGCGGCCGCCGCCTACTCCGTGTCGGCGGTGCTGCGGCTGCACGAGGAGGAGAACTCGGGCCGCGCCGAGACGGTACTGGCGGCCGCGGTCGGGCGCGTGCGTTATGTGTCGAGCCATCTGCTGTTCGCGATCGGCGGGCCCGCTGTGGCGCTGCTCGCGGCCGGGTTGGCGATCGGAATCGTCTGGGGCGCAACCGATGGCGATGTCGGTGACAAGATCGGTCAGTCGGTGGGCGCGGTCGCGGTCCAGCTGCCCGCGGTCTGGGTGATGACCGCGATCGCGATGCTGCTCTTCGGTGCGCTGCCCAAGTACGCGTCGCTGGCGTGGGGCGTGCTGAGCGCGATGATCGTGATCTTCCTGCTCGGCTCGCTCGGTAGCTTCCCGCAGTGGGTCCTGGATCTGGTGCCGTTCGTCCACCCACCGAAGCTGCCGGGCGCGGCGTTCGACATCGCGCCTCTCGCCTACCTGATCGCCGTGGCGGGAATGGGAATCCTTGTGGGGCTCATCGCCTTCCGCCGCCGCGACCTACGCTGACCCTGACCTGGAGCCGGGTGGTGAGATCTCACCACCCGGTTCTCAGTACGCGCCGTCGCCGCGGGTAACCGCGCCGATGGTGCGCGCGATCAACGCCAGATCCAGCACCATCGACCAGTTCTCGACATAGGACAGGTCCAGGCGCACCGAATCCTCCGGCGACAGATCCGAGCGCCCGCTGACCTGCCACAACCCGGTGACGCCCGGCTTCACCAGCAGCCGCCGTCGCATCTCGCCGTCGTAGCTGTCGACCTCACGCTGCACCTGCGGCCGTGGCCCCACGACACTCATGTCGCCGCGCAGCACGTTGAAGAACTGGGGCAATTCATCGAGGCTGTATTTGCGCAGGAACCGGCCGACCGCGGTCACTCGCGGATCGTCTTTGACCTTGAAGAACAACGGATTTCCCCCGTGCCGCGCGATGAGCGCCTCCACCGTGCTGTCGGCGTCGACGAGCATGCTGCGGAACTTGATCATCCGGAACGGAATGCCGTCGCGCCCGATCCGCTCCGACAGATAGAACACCGGCCCGGCGCTCGTCACCTTCACGGCGATCGCGATGGCCACCAGTGCGGGCGCGATGAGCAGCAGCACGGCCGCGGCGAAACACAGGTCGAACAGCCCCTTACGGCTCGACTTCGCTCGTCCGTACTGCGGCGGGTCGATGTGCAGCATCGGCATCCCGGCGACGATCCGGTTGGTCAATCGAGCCACCGCGATATCGACGACACCGGGTGCCACGATCAGATCGACGCCGAGTGGATCCAGCGCCCAGGCCATCCGCCGCAGTTCGACGGGCCCGAGGTGCTCGGTCGCGGCGACGGCCACCGTATCGGCCCCACTGCGCCGCACCGCCTCGAGCACCGAACGATCGTCGCCGAGGACCGAGGGGCCCTCTGTCGTATCGAACTGCGCGCCGATGGATCCCGCGGGCACGCACACACCGACCACGTGATAGCCGGAGCCCGGATCGCCGGTGAACGCCGAGGCCATCGCCTGCGCGGCCTCCGGCGAACCGACGACCAGCACCGCGGTGTGGCAGCGGCCCTGCGCGCGCCACCGCCGCAGCCGCCACCGCCACGCCAGCCGCCCCGCGACCAGCGCGAGCAGCCCGGCGGGCAACGCGATGGCGAGATAGCCACGCGCGACCTCCACCCGGAACAGCAGCGCGAGGATGGCCAGCACACCGAACAGCCGCAGGGTCGCCGACACCAGTCGGCGGAACTCCTCGCTGCCGGTGCCGATCACCTGCGGGGTCCGGCTGCCGTACCTGTGCAACAGCACCAGCCATCCGGCGGCCAACGCCAGTGACACCACCGAGTAACCGACCTCGTAGGGCAGCGGCCAGGCCAGCGGCGGCGCGGCGGGTCCACCGAAGCGGATCACCTGTGCCGCCCCGACCGCGCCGAACACCGCGACAACATCGGTCACGACCAATCGCTGGACCAGCGCGGTCTGCCAACCCTCGCGCTGCGTACGGCGCAGCGCCTGAACACCGTTGACAACATCGATGTTGCCACTACCGGTGAGCTCGTAGCTCATGAACCCACACCTCCCCTTCGGGAGACAAATCGTTTCCCGATCCCCGTCGACCGGAACGCGGCCGTTGCGGCCGTCCTACTGCCCGTCGATTCGATACCCGCCCGCCGATTGTTACAGACCCCCGACCGGCATTCTCGCCGAAGTCTCAGCGCCACAACGGATTCCAGAAGTTAGCCGGGTCACAGAGCAATCGAACAGCTATCACCGATCCACTATCGCCTTTCGATATGAATGCAGGACAATCGCTTTCACGAGTGAGCGACGTCACAAAGTAGGAAGAAACGGTCGCCCTCGCCGACAATTTGCCGGCACCGGATCGACCTGGTCTGACTCCGAAAATTACCACGAATCTATCTCTCCCCCGGAGCTTTCTCGCAGCTCATCGGGCCCTCGCTGTAACGTCGGAGCCTGTCGATCCGACTTCCGGCATGACCGGCAGCAGCCGCGACAGCTTTGATGAACAGGCAAGAAGGTGGGGGCTCCACGTGCAATGTCGACTCTGTGATTCCGAACGGCTCACGAGCGTGCTCGACCTGGGCGCCACCCCACCGTGCGAGAGCTTCCTGTCCGCGGCCGAACTCGACCTGCCGGAGTCGACGTATCCGTTGCACCTGCGCCTGTGCGAGGACTGCCTGCTGTTACAGATCCCCGCGCTGATCACGCCCGAGGACACCTTCACCGAGTACGCGTATTTCTCCTCGTTCTCCGACAGCTGGGTCCGTCACGCCGAGCAGTTCGTCAGCACCGCCGCCGAGCGACTCGACCTCGGTCCCGATTCGTTCGTCGTCGAGGTGGCCAGCAACGACGGCTACCTGTTGCGGCACGCGGTCGCCCGTGGGATCCGCTGTCTCGGCATCGAGCCGTCGGTCAATGTCGGTCGCGCGGCACGCGAGGTCGGCGTACCGACGGAAACGGCGTTCCTGGAACAGGATTCGGCGGCTCGGGTGCGCGCCGAGCACGGTCCGGCCGACCTGGTGGTCGCCAACAATGTCTACGCGCACGTGCCCGACCTGCGCGGGTTCACCCACGCCCTGCGCACCCTGCTCAGCGACGACGGCTGGTGCAGCATCGAGGTGCACCACGCGCTGAACCTGGTCCAGCTCGGCCAGTTCGACACCATCTATCACGAGCATTTCCAGTACTACACCGTCCACTCCGCGCAGCGCGCGCTGGCGATCGCGGGCCTGACCGTCGTCGATGTGGAACTCCTGGAAACCCACGGCGGCTCGATCCGGCTGTGGGCGCGCCCCGACGCCGTCGCCGCACCGAGTGCCCGGGTCGCCGAGGTCCTCGACCTCGAGCGTGCGGCGGGCCTGCACGAACCCGCCGGTTACGCCGCGCTCGGTGCCCGCGCGGAATCGGTGCGCCATGAGCTGCTGCGTTTCCTGCTCGACTGCCGCGCGGCGGGCAAGCGAGTGGTCGGCTACGGCGCGCCCGGCAAGGGCAACACCCTGCTCAACTACTGCGGCATCCGGCCCGACCTGCTCGAATACACCGTGGACCGCAACCCCTACAAGCACGGTCGCTACACCCCTGGCACCCGGATCCCGATCCATCCGCCGGAACGCATCGAGGCCGACAAGCCCGATGTGGTGCTGGTCCTGCCGTGGAATCTCGAAACCGAGATCACCGCCCAACTCCGCCATGTCGGCGAGTGGGGTGGCGAACTCGTCTATCCATTGCCGGTGCTGCATCGCGGTACTCCGGTCGGCGAACCGGTCGCGGCCGGCGCACACTCCGAATGAAGGTGAACGCACCGATGAAGGTCGTCCTGTTCTGCGGCGGATACGGCATGCGCATGCGCGGCGGATCCGATGACGTCGTCCCCAAGCCGATGCAGCTGGTCGGCCCACGTCCGCTGCTGTGGCACGTGATGCGCTATTACGCGCACTACGGCCACAAGGAGTTCGTGCTGTGTCTCGGTTACGGCGCCGAGCACATCAAGAACTTCTTCCTCACCTATCAGGAGTCGGCGTCCAACGACTTCGTGATCCGCAACGGTGAAGTGGAGCTGCTCGGCAGCGACATCAGCGACTGGACCATCACGTTGGTCGACACCGGCGTCGAATCCGCGATCGGGGAGCGGTTGCGCCGCGTGCGCGAACACCTCGACGGCGACGAGTACTTCCTGGCCAACTACGCCGACGTCCTCACCGACGCGCCGCTGGACACCATGATCGAACGTTTCCACGCCTCGGGTGCGGCCGCGTCGATGATGGTGGTGCCGCCCCAGTCCTCGTTCCACTGTGTGGACATCTCCCCGACGGGCGAGGTGAAGGACATCGTGCCGGTGGCGCAGATGCCGCTGTGGGAGAACGGCGGCTACTTCGTGCTCAGCCAGGAGATCTTCGATCTGCTGCCGCCTGGCGGCGATCTGGTGGCCGACGCGTGCGGTGCGCTCGCCGGGCAGGGCAGGCTCTTCGGGTATCAGCACATGGGCTTCTGGAAGCCTGCCGACACCTTCAAGGAACGCGCCGAACTCGACGACGCCTACCGCAACGGCACCCGGCCGTGGATGGTGTGGGACCAAGCGTGATCGGGTTGTTCACCCGCCCGCCTCGCCGGATCGCGGTGCTCGGCGCGCATTGCGACGACATCGCGATCGGCATGGGCGCGACACTTCTCGCGCTCACCGGTGCCGATCCCGACGTCGAGGTGCGGGCGCTGGTGCTCTCCGGCGGCGGTACCGCCCGCGAGGACGAGGAACGTGCGGCGCTGACCGCGTTCTGCTCGGGCACCGAGCCGCAGTTACGGGTTCTCGATGTGCCCGACGGCCGCGCCCCCGCGCACTGGGACCGGATCAAGGACGCGCTCGCGGAATTTCGTCGTGGCGGTGAACCCGAGGTGGTGTTCGCGCCGCATCGTGGCGACGCGCATCAGGACCACCGCCTGCTCGCCGAACTGGTGCCGACCGAGTTCCGCGACCACCTGACCCTGGGTTACGAAATCCTCAAATGGGAGACCGACACCCCGGCTCCCACGCTCTACCACCCGTTGAGTCACGCACTGGCACAACAGAAGTCGCAACTGCTGCACAAGCACTATCCGTCGCAGACGGGCCGCGACTGGTTCGACGAACAGGCCTTCCTCGGGCTGGCCCGGATGCGTGGCGTGCAGTGCCACGCACCGTTCGCCGAGGCGTTCGTGCTCGACAAAGCGATCATCAGATGGGAACAGACGTGAACATGCGGGTACTGGTCACCGGACACCAGGGCTATCTCGGCACCGTGATGGTACCGGTGCTGCGGGCGGCGGGCCACCAGGTCACCGGCCTGGACATCGGTTACTTCGCAGACTGTGTGCTGGGCGAATTCGCCGGTGACCCCGAAGGTTTGGCGGTCGATCTGCGCGAGGTCACCGTCGAGCAGCTGCGTGGTTTCGACGCGGTGATCCATCTGGCCGCGCTGTCGAACGATCCCCTTGGCGCACTCGCACCGGAGATCACCTACGACATCAACCATCACGCGTCGGTGCGGCTGGCCCGGCTCGCCAAAGAGGCAGGGGTCTCCCGGTTCCTCTACGCGTCGACCTGCTCGGTGTACGGTGCCGCCGGTGCCGACCTCGTCACCGAGGATGCCCCGCTGCGCCCCATCACGCCGTACGCCGAGAGCAAGGTACGGGTCGAAGACGATGTGGCGGCCCTCGCCGACGACGACTTCGTCCCGGTATTCCTGCGCAACGCAACGGCTTTCGGATTCTCACCGCGCCTGCGGGCCGATATCGTGCTCAACAATCTGGTCGGCTACGCGGTACTCACCGGCGAGGTGAAGGTGCTCTCCGACGGCACCCCGTGGCGGCCCCTGGTGCACGCGGCCGATATCGCGACCGCGTTCGCCACCTGTCTCACCGCACCCGCCGCCGATGTCTCGTGCCGGGCGTTCAATATCGGCACCGAGGTCAACAACCTGACCGTCGCCGAGATCGCCGCCTCGGTGGTCGACGCGGTGCCCGGTTCGCGACTGCTGATCACCGGTGAGAGTGGTGCCGACCCACGGTCCTATCGCGTCGACTTCTCGTACGCGCGAGCGGTTCTCGGCTTCGAGGCGCAGTGGACGGTGCCCGCGGGCGCGGCCGAGCTGTACACCGAGTACACCGCGCGTGGACTCACCTCGGACGCGTTCTTCCGCCGGTTCACCCGGCTGCCGCACCTGCAGGGTCTGTGCGATTCCGGGGTACTCGACGCGCAGCTGCGCCGGATCAGTGCGTCGGCGTCAGCGTAGCCAGCAACGCGGCCCAGCTCCCGGCTGCCGCGTCACGTGCGGAGACCGGGCCGACGGGCAGCGGCCAGTCGATGGCCAGCTCGGGGTCGTCATAGGCGACCCCGAGGTCCTCGGCCGGATCGTGCGCGCGGTCGATGCGGTAGCAGACATCGGCGATCTCGGTCAGCGCCTGGAATCCGTGCAGGAAACCCGGCGGCACGTACAGGTGGTGGAACTGCTCGTCGTCGAGCCGAAACGCCTGGCGCGCACCGAAAGTCGGCGAATTCGGGCGGATGTCGACCAGCACGTCGTGCACGGCCCCGTGTGCGCAGCGCACCAGCTTGGCCTCACCACGCCCGCCGCGCCCGTGCATGCCGCGGATCACCCCGCGCACCGACCGCGACTGCGAGTCCTGCACGAAGGCCGCCGCCGCACCCGGCGCGTCGAGGTGGGCGTCGAACTCGCCGGCGTCGAAGGTTCGGGTGAACAATCCACGCTCGTCCCGGAACGGTTCGGGAACGAGTACCACCACGTCGGCCAGTTCGGTCCGCTCGATACGCACGAGGACATACTGCCTTAACCCTTCCCCAGCGCTAATGCCGGGGATTTCTGACTCGGACCGCACCACCCACACCCCCGGAAGGAGGTAGGCAATGTCTGACGTCGTCAACACCAGCACGGTCGGGATCTACCGCGGCCAGAATCACCCTGGCAGCATTCCGGTCCCGGTCCGCGGTATAACCGCAGAACTCGCACCGGAAGGATCGTTGTGCCAGTTCGAGCCGCTGCTTGGCTATCGCGTAACAACTCGAACAGGTCATCGTGGTGTAAGCGGGCGCAACCAATACCACCTTCCGGCCCGCCCGCTCGCCACACTCGATCAACTCCCGCTTCGCCGCACCGATCGCAGCATCCGCGGCCTGACGCGCCATCCTCGAG
Organism: Nocardia sp. A7; assembly: GCF_046549215.1. NCBI lineage: Bacteria > Bacillati > Actinomycetota > Actinomycetes > Mycobacteriales > Nocardiaceae > Nocardia > Nocardia sp. A7. The sequence continues at coordinate 73,058 of NZ_JAJPWE010000005.1, forward strand.
CGTGCCAAAAACTTCGGCTTGAAATCCTCCACCGCGATTATCTGGTGATCAGTCACGACACGACGCGCCCACACCCGGGCAGCATGCGTGTTCTGCCGGGCCGCCTTCTTCTGCAACCGCGCGGCCGCGCGCCGGGCCTGCTGGTAGCCCTTCGACGGGGCCTGTCCACGGGGACGTGTGCGGCGGGCCATCTTTCGCTGCGCCTTCGCCAGCTCCGCCGCGCACCGCTTGCGATGACCACCATAGGGCAGGTCGAAGGCAGGGTCAGTCGTGGTCGCTGTCGCAGCCACACCCCAGTCGATGCCAATCCTGCCGTCGGCAGCGGGCAGCGGCTCGACGTCACGGCGGACCACGAACGACGCGTACCAGTGACCGAGACAGTCCTGATAGACCCGAACCGAGGTCGGTGCAGACGGCAACTCACGCGACCACACCACCGGGACCGTTACCCCACCGGCCAGTCGCAGTCTGCGGTCACGGATCGAGAAACCGCGGGTGGTGTACTCGAGCGAGGGCAACGTCCTCTTCCGCGACTTGATTGTGGGGCGCCCACGACCGGTGACCCGGTAAGAGTCATTGAGCGCGGCGGCGAAGGTGCGCAGCGTCTGCTGTTGGGCGACCTGCGAACCATCGCGCAGCCACGACGTCGACGCGCGAGCTGCGGTGAGCAGCTTCGAGAGCTTGCAGAACGTCGGCTTGGCACCGCTACGTTGCTGGTGGACGGCCTCGTTCCACAAGAACCGGCAGCGATGCCACTCCCCGAGCAGTGCGCACTGCGCCGTGGAGCCGGGGCGCAGGCGGTAGGTGTATCGCACAGTCTCGAACACGCGTTCGACAATACCGGACTCCGTCAATCAACACCGCCTTCGTCGCCACGTTCGGCGGCGCATTCTTGGAGGTCATCAAACGCTGTGTGGTGTAACAGAAGAATCCGGGAAACGCACTCCGACTACTCCTCATGGCTGGAGCCAGTGGTTCCCCCGGAGCCTTCTCGATGACCCGCCGATGCCGCGGCTGCTCGAAAACCGCGCTTGTTTCCGTTCTCGACCTGGGGTCTGTCCCGGCGGCGGACCACTTTCCGCCACGTGACGCTCCGGTCGCCGACACCGAATCCGGCCATCCACTGCGGATGGACCAGTGCACGGTCTGCGGGCTGGCCCAGCTCGCCGATGACGACACCGTCACGTCCGAACCCCACGGCATCGAACCGCAGGCGCTGCGCGACCAGGCCGCGGAGGCGGTGCGGCTGGTACACGCCGCCGGAGTGCTGCGCGGATCGACGGTGACCGAGTTCGGCAGTCCCCACGGCGGCACTTGGCTACCCCTGCTCGCCGAGCACGGCTTCACCGAAAACATCGCCGGACCAGCCGATGTCGTGCTCGACTGCTTCGGCATCATGCACGAACCCGATCAGCGGGTGGGGTTCGCGGTCCGTGCGGCGGCGACGGCCGCCGACGGGGTGCTGCTGGTGCAATACCACTCGCTCGCCACCATCGTCGCGCAGGGACAGTGGAATGCGTTGCGCCACGGGCACTTCGCGTACTACTCGCTGACTGCCCTGCGCACCCTGCTGCGCGCCGCGGGGATGAGTGTGATCACCGCGTGGGAGTTCGAGCTCTACGGCGGCACCGTGCTCCTGGCTGTTCGCCACGGCGACCACGCGCCTGATGCCACGGTGGGCGAGCTCCTCGCGAACGAGGCCGATTCGCTGAGCTGCGTCGACGGGCTCCAGCAGACGGTCGACCGCCACGTCCGCGCGCTGCGCACCTGGCTGGAAGCCGGTGCGGCAGAAGGGCAGCGGGTCTACGCCTACGGTGCGGCTTCCCGGGCAGTGGCCCTGCTGAGCATGGCGGGCACCCATCGCGGCCTGCTGGCCGGGGTCGCCGATGCCTCACCCGGAAAGCAGGGCTGCCGAATGCCCGGCACCGACGTGCCCATCATCTCCCCCGCCGAACTGGTCGCCGCCGACCCCGATGTCGTGCTGCTGACCCTGCCCGACCTCTTCACCGAGGTGAGCGCCGCACTGCCCGCACTCGACGGCCGCTGGATGATCGACGACCAGGCAGGCCCGCGCAGGCGATAGTCGTTTGCGAAGACTGTGGCGCAGCGGACTCCAGGGAGATCGGCGCATGACCGGACGGCGTGGGATACTCGGAACGCCCAGCGCCGCATCGTGATCGAGCCGCTGACCGCGATCTCGAGCGGTCGCCGGAGTCACCGTCGGCCACCGCAGTGTCGCGATGGCCGGATCGCCGGGGGACGGCGGCGCCGAACGCACCGTTCGACGGGCGAGTTGTTCAGGGGAAGAAATCTGATGAGGGGAATCACCGTGCTCGCACCGCGCGCGCTGCGCATCGCAGCGATGGCCTCGGCCGTCGCCGTCGGCCTCACCATGACGGCCGGCGCCGCCGGTGCCGGCATCGACGCCAGCAGTACCGTCCTCGACGGCAGGAACCGCACCGTCGAAGCCATTCAGTCCGACACCCGGATCGACTTCGTCGCCCCACTGGACGGCAACCCGCTCACCCGTGAGTGGTTCCACAGCGGCGCGGCCTCCTACCTGGTCACCGGCCCCGACGCCGAGGCCTGGTCCGGGCGCATCACCATCGGCTACCAGGTCGGTTACCCCGCCACCCTCGACGGCAGGATCAAGTTCGAGTGGTCGACCCCGAGCCTCGGCCTCGAGGTCGGCACCGACGGCCCCATGGTCAAGCTCGACGGCCTGATCCCGCGCGCGGGAATCGAGCTCGCCGCCGGCTTCGGCCCCGGCATCCAGGAGGTCGAGGTCGCCGGTGGCGATATCTCCGGAGCCGACGGCGTCCTGCGGCTTTCGGGTTTCCACGGCACCGTCACCGGTGTGCTCGGCCAGACCAACGTCCGCCCGTTCGTGAAGATCGTCGGCTCGACCGGCGACACCGTCGTCACCTACGGCAAGACCTTCTCGATCTGATTCGCTCGGCCCCGGCATTCACCAGCCGGGGCCGAGCGGGTCACTCGCCGGGGCGAACCGCACCGACCGCACCCACTGTCCGAACTCGCACCCGCTCCATGATCTGCCCTACCAGGCGCAGGTCGCCGGTGAGCACATCGGCGCGCGTCACCAATTCGGGGTGGTCGGCGACGAGTCGGTGGTGGAAGCGATACATGTCGGTGAGCTTGGACCTGGTGGTGGTGCGACTGCACAGGTTGAACGAAGAATTGCGCCAGGCGGCGACGATCCGGTCCATGCCGACGAAGTGACCGCCGGTGGCGACACGGGCGAACAGGTCGACATCCATCGGGAACACCAGGTCGGGGCGCAAGCCGCCGACGCGCTCGTAGTCGGCCAGGCGGAACATCGCCGCGGCCGTCGGCCCGAACTCGGCCGGACCGCGTCGGACGATGACCTTGGCCAGTTCCCGCGGTGTGCGGCGACCGAGCAGACCGGGCAGGCCGAGGTCGGTCTCGAGCAAGCCGCCCTGCTCGTCGATCACATCGAAGCGTCCCGCGCAGATCGCGACCGAGGAGTCGGCCATCAGCGCCCACTGTTCGGTCAACCCGCCGGGGCGCAGAATATCGTCGGCACACACCACTTTCACCAGGTCACCGGACGCGGCCCGGATCACCCGGTCCCAGTTGGCCCCGATCGGCAGCACCGATTCGTTGCGCAACACCCGAACCCGGGGGTCGCCGGTGGAACGGGCGATCTCGCCGGTGCGATCGGCGCTGGCATTGTCGAGAACGAGCAGCTCGAAGTCGGCGTCCTCGGCGAGCACCGACTCCAGCGTTACCGCGAGCGTCCGCTCGGCGTCGTAGGCAGGCACACACACCGTCAACGCGGAAACCATTGTCGCACTCTCTGTCACCGGAGAATGCCGTGTTGCACCCCCGCCTCCCCCTGCGACGAATCTACCGCACCGTCTTCCTGGCTGCCGTCCGGTGGGCCCGAACCCGGTTACTCCCCTAGACTGTGGGCTGATAGCGAATTCGCCGGTCGGGACGCACTTCGCGGGACACATGATGAAGGGTGCGGAGGTTGACGACTGCGACCGCAATGGTTGGTGTGCACATGACCGGATCGGAATGGTTCGGTGCCACACCGGGCGGACTCAACCGGTACTTCACCGATCTGTACCGAGCACTGGCGCGGCAGCCGGAGGTAGCGGTGACGGCAGCCGCGTTCGGTCCCGCCGACGACGCCGGCGCCGGATCATGGGGGCCGACGGGCGGTTCGACACTGCACCGCACCCGCACAGCGCTGCTCGCCCGCACCGAACTCGCCCCCGGCACCGTCGTTGACCGGCACTTCTGCTTGTATGGGCCCCTCGCACGAACCGCGACGACGAAGTTGCCGCTGGTCGTCCACTTCCACGGGCCGTGGGCGCAGGAGAGCGCGATGGCAGGCGAGTCCGCGCGTACCGTGCGGGCCAAGTACCTGTTCGAACGGCTGCGCTACCGCGGCGCCGACCGGTTCGTCGTGCTGTCGGGTCACTTCCGTGACGTGCTCGAGCGCGACTATCACGTGCCCGCCGACCGGATCTCGATCATCGCGCCCGGCGTCGACCTCGACCGGTTCCGGGCCGTACCGCTCGACACCACCGCCCCGACCCGGACCGTGCTGTGCGTGCGCAGGCTCGAGCGACGCATGGGCATCGACGTGCTGTTGCGAGCCTGGCCGCAGGTATTGGCCGCCCACCCCGACGCGCGCCTGGTCGTCGTCGGCACCGGCACCGCCGAAGCGGATCTGCGCGCCGAGGCGGCCGGACTCGCGGGCACCGTCGAGTTCACCGGCCGGGTCAGCGACGATCAACTCACTCGGCTCTACGCCGAGGCCACCGTGTCGGTGGTGCCGACGATCGCGCTGGAGGGCTTCGGGCTGATCGCCCTGGAATCCCTGGCGGCGGGCCGGGCGCCGATCGTCACCGACTGCGGTGGATTGCCCGATGCCGTGCGCGGTCTCGACCCCACCCTCGTCGTCCCCGCGGGCGAACCCGACTCGCTCGCCACCCGGCTCGTCGCCGCCCTCGACGGCACGATCCCCGACCCGGTCGCCTGTCGCGCGCACGCGCAGACCTTCACCTGGGACATCGCGGCGGACCGGCACGCGGCCCTGTATCGGGACCTGCGATGACCCGGGCTGTCTTCCTCGCGCATACCGCAGCACCGTCCGGCGCCGAACTCGCCACCCTGCGTCTGCTCGACGCCTTGCGCGCCACCGGCCGCTATCACGTCACGATGATCTACACCGAGGACGGCCCGATGGTGGCCCGGATGCGGGCACGCGACATCGAAACCCTGGTCGTCGCCGGACACTTCGACTCGCGTGCCATGCGTATCGGCACCGGCCTGCTCGGCCTGATCACCGGCTTCGTCGCCCTGCTGCGGTTGGGCTGGGCCGTCGGCGCGGTCGTGACGCAGGCCCGCGCCGATGTCGTCGTCGCCGAGAGCACCAAGGCACTGGTCCTCGGCGCCGTCGCCGCCCGGCGCGCGCGGGTTCCGCTCGTGTGGCAGGTCCACGACCGCGTCTCCCCCGACTACTTCGGCAGGGTTCCCGCGCTGGCGATCCGTGTGCTGGCCCGGCTCGTGTGCCGCGGCCAGCTGGCCAACAGCCGCGCGACCGCGGCCACGCTGCCCACCGGTCTGCCTACCGCGGTCGCCTATCCGGGTGTCGAACTGCCTGCGGCGCAAGCAGATCCGCGAACCCGACCGGCCGCGGCGGCGGTGGTCGTCGTGGTCGGCAGGCTCAGTCCGTGGAAAGGCCAGGACGTCTTCCTGCGCGCGATCGCCGCGCTGCGGGTGCGGCCTGCCCGGGTGGTCCTGGTGGGCGGCACGTTCTTCGGCGAGGAACCGTATCGCGCACAGCTGGAGAAACTGGCGGCCGAGTTGGGTGTGGCCGCCGAATTCACCGGCCATGTCGACGACCCCGCCGAATATCTCAGCGCCGCGGACATTCTCGTGCACTGCTCGGTGCTCCCGGAACCGTTCGGCCAGGTCGTGGTCGAAGGCATGGCCGCGGGTTGCGCGGTGATCGCCGCGACACCGGGCGGTCCCGCCGAGATCATTCACACCGGGATCGACGGGGTGCTCGTGCCCGGCGGCGACGTCGCCGCCCTCACCGGCGCACTGGACACCCTCCTGCACGATCCCGCCGACCGGGTTCGCCTCGCCATGGCAGGGCGCGACCGCGCGCGCGATTTCGACATCCACACCGGTGCCCGCACTGTCGCCGACTTCCTCGACATCGTGGTGGCCCGCGGTGACTGAGCACGATCGCTACCTGGCCACCGTCACCACCGACGTCTTCCCGCACGTGCAGGCGGTCCCCCGCGAACCCGGCGCGCATCGCAAGCCCGACGAAGACCGCGGATCCGGTAGCGACGGCGATGGCGATGGCGGGCACATCACCTCCAGCCCGCTGGCTGTGCTGCGCGACATCGGGTTCGTCAGCTTCGGCAAGTACGGGCAGTACCTCGTCACCTTCATCACGGTGCCGCTGATCGCCCGGGTCCTCGGCGCGCACGGCCTCGGTCTGCTCGCGATGGCGATGTCGGCCTATTTCATCGGCTCGCTGGTCGTGGACCTCGGCATCACCTCGTTCATGGCCGCGCGCGTGCCCGACGCCGAGGAAAGCCGCGGTGCCGATGCGCGATTCGCGGCCATCAACCAATTGCGTGGCGACTACCTCGCCATCCGGCTGACCCTGCTGCTGTTACTCGGCCTGGCGCTCGGGGCCGGGCTGGCGTTCCGTGTGCCCGAACCGGTGCAGATGATCCTGCTCGGCCTGTTCGCGGGCGGGTTCTGGTCGATGTCGGAGGACTGGCTGCTGATCGGCCAGGGGCGTTTCGGCGCGTCGACGCTCTATCAGGGCATCGGGCGGCTCGGCTACCTCGCCCTGCTGGTCGGCGTGCTGCCACGGATGCCGAGCGCGCAAATCGCGGTGCTGTGCCTGCTGGTGTCGTCGGTGCCGACGGTCGTGGCCACCTGGATCGACACGTCCCGGCACTACGGCCGGCCGTCGCGACCCCGCGATATCGGTGAGCTGCTGCGCACGGGCGCACCGGTGTTCGCCTCCCGCCTGCTGATCACCACCTACGGCCAGGGTGCCGCCGCGATCTACTCGGTGGTGCTGAACGCGGCGGCCCTCGGCCTGTACTCCGCGGGTGATCGCCTGGTGCGGGCCCTGCAATCACTGCTCGATCCCATCGGTTTCGCCCTGCTCCCCCGCATGGCGCGACGCAGTACCGACGGCAACTTCTGGCGCGACAGCGTGCGGGTGCTGGCGGCGTGTGTCGCACTGGCCGCACTGGTGAGTGCGCTGGTGTGGATCACGGCGCCGTTCCTGATCGAGGTGATCTTCGGCACCGAATTCCTCGGCGCGACAGCACTGCTGCGGATCGAAATCCTGATCCTGCCCGCGACCACGGTCACCTCGTTCGTCACCACCGCGATTCTGCCCGTTCGCCAGGACACCTTCGGTGTGCTCACCGGCGCCGTGATCGGCACGGTCATCGCGGCCTGCGCACTCGGGCTCACCTTCCACACCCGCTCGGTACACACCCTCGTCTACGGCAGCGTGCTGGTCGAATATGCCGTCGCTGCTTGGTATCTCGCGCGAGTAAGGATGCTGGTCCTGCGCGACCGGCGGAGCAAGGAACTGCACGCATGAGAATTCTCTTCATCGGCGACGACTGGGTCGGTAGCAACGCCCGCTCGCTGGCCGACGGTTTCCGGCAGGCCGGCCACGATGTGCTCGTGGTGGACTCGACCGCGATCACCCTGCCGAGGCGTTTGTCGCCGCCCTGGATCTACGCCAAAGTGCGCGAGGATCGGGCGCCGTGGCAGGTGCGCGCATTACACGAGCGAATCGAACGTAGCGCTGCGGCCTTCGATCCCGATATGGTGTTCGTGTTCAAGGGAATCCATCTCGACCAGCGCAGACTGCTCGATCTGCCTGCCGCGCTGCATGTGCATTACAGCGCCGACGATGTGGCGAACCCGGAGAATCTCACCGCCGCCTACCTCGCGCACGAAGCCGAATGGGATCTGGTGGTCACCACCAAGCGTCACAATGTGGGCGAGTTGCGGGCGCGCGGCGCCCGCGGGGTCGGTTTCGTACGCAGTGCCTACGATCCGGCCTGGCACCACCGGACCGCCCGCCGCGACGGACGTGACTACCTCGTCGGATTCATCGGTGTGTGCCGTCCCGACCGCCGCGCCGCGATGGTCGAGCTGGCCGGTCGCTACGGCGAACGCATGCTCGTGCGTGGTCCCGGTTGGCGCCGGGTACCCGAACTGCGCGCCACCGGCGCCCACGTGGGCGGGGCCGTCTACGGTGCGCAGTACTCGGCCGCGGTGGCCCAGGTCGGCGCGAACCTGGTGCTGTTGAACTCCGACAACCGCGACACCCACACCTGCCGCACCTTCGAAGTGCCCGCTGCCGGTGGGCTCTTCGTCGGCGAACGCACCGACGAGCACGCCGAGCTCCTCGACGACACCACCGAGTGCTTCCTGTTCTCCGACACCGGCGAACTCCACGACATCCTCGATCGCTGTGCGGCCGAACCGGACAGGGTCGCCGCTGTGGCCGCCGCCGGGCACCGTCGGGTCGTGGCCGACGGGCACCGCTATGTGGATCGGGCGCGCGAGATCGTCGCGCTGGCGCAGGAGGTCAGGTCCTGACCGGTTCTGCCACCGTCGCCTCCGTCGCCGCCGCGCTGTTCGTCATCGCGGTCGCTGCTCTCTGGGTGCCCGGCGTGGCCCGCGTGTTCCTCATCGCGCAGGCCGTGTTCTGGTCACTGTCCTATGTGGCGCGACCGCTGGTGCTGCTCGCGGTGCGGCCCGAACCGCACTTCGGTGACAACGTGCCCGATCCGCGCCTGGCCGACCTCGGCTACGACCGCGGGATCGCGCTGGCCCTGCAGCATGTCGTGTTCGGGCTGTGGGTGTACGCGGCGCTGGTTGTCGCCTACGCGATCTGGGCGCACCGCAGACCGCTGCGCCGCGCCGCCGCCCTCGACGATCCTGATTTCGTGCCCGCGCTGCTCACCCTGTATGTGTTCGGCATGCTCGGGCGGCTCGCGGGCAAGGCGTCCGGGTCGGCGGGCACCGCCGGTGAGGTCGACAGCGCCAATCCGATCCTGGCGTTTCTCGCCGTCCCGGCCTCGATCGCCGCGATCGGCCTGATCATCTTCCTTCGCCCGCCCGACCCGCGCCGCACCGCGATCATGCTCGCCGGTCTGCTGGCCGGGGAACTGTGGTGGTCGTCGGTGGTGCAGTCCAAGACCCCGATCCTCGGTGCCGCGCTGGCACTGGCCATCCGGTTCTCGATGATCGGCTGGAACCGGCGCACTGCCCTCGGTGTCGCGGGCATCGGCGTGATCGGCGTGATCGGCTTCGGGTGGTTGCAGTCGTTCAAGTCCACCGGCACCGCGGCACGCGATGCGGCGACCGTCGATTCGATCTACCCGGAGAGCGTGCAACCGTTCCTGAGCATCCTGCGCCGGTTCGACCTGCTCGAGGCCGCGACCGACGCGCTGTTCTACGGTCCCGGCGGCTGGCTGACGCCGTCGGAGATGGTCCAGCACGCGAGCCTGAGCCTCATTCCGGCACCGGTGCTCGGGCTGGAGAAGTTCCAGTCCGGAACGGCATGGGCGAACGAGGTGCGCGGCGCCTCGGTGGATATGAGCACCGTGACGGTCTCGCTGGCCGAAGGAAATTTCAACGAGGGCTATGTGCTCGGCGGCTATACCGGTGTCGTCGTGAGCGCGGTGTTCACTTTCGCGCTGCTGCTGGCGTGGTCGTATTCGCTGTATGCGCGGTGGTTTCCGGTGATCGTGCTCGGTCTGGCGATCACCGGCGCCTCGACGCTGTTCGAGCGCGGGGTTCTCGGCAGCATGGAGAATCTCGGCAAATTCTTGCAGACCGCCGTGTTGGCGTGGCTGGTGTATCTGGTGGTCGCGGAGTTCCGGCGCACCGAATCATGTGTGGTATCAGGCGAAATGGAGTCCCAGCGATGGGTTTGATCGATATGTGGCGCATCGTACGACAGCGATGGCTGTTGATCGTGGCTGTCGTACTGGTGTGCACGGCGGCCGCCTGGGCCTACGCGCAAACACTGCCGAGCACGTATGCGGCGTCGAGTTCGATGTACGTGTCGATGGCGACGGGCACGTCGGTCAACGATTCGTACCAGGGCGGTCTGGCCGCGCAACAGCGCGTGCGGTCCTACCTCGATCTGGCGTCCTCGACGACTGTCGCGGCGCGGGTGGTGGACGAGAAGGGCCTGAAGGTCACGCCGGAGCAGATGCGCGCGCGGATCACCGCCAGTTCGCCGCCCGCGACCTCGGTGATCATGATCTCCGTCGAGGATTCGACACCGGCAGGCGCCCGCGATCTCACCGACGCGGCGGTGGCGCAGTTCCGCAAGCTCGTCGACGAGCTCGAGTCGATCCAGCGTGACGCGGCACCGGCGGCGCGGGTGGCCGTGGTCGACCGGGCACAGCTGCCGAGCACGCCGCTCGGGGCGCCGCCGAGCAGGATCGCGCTGCTGGGTCTGATCGCCGGTCTCGCCCTCGCAGGCGGTGCCGCGCTGCTGCGCGAGCGAACCGACCGTTCACTGCGCACTTCCGACGCGGTGGCGCGAGCGCTGCCCGTTCCGGTGCTGGGTGTGATCGATGCGGGCGAGCCCGGTGCCACGGGTGAGACGCGGAGGTTGCGCAGCCGGTTGCTCCAGCACGACCCGCTGAAGTCGGTGCAGCTGACCAGTCTGTCGGCACGATCGGTGCCGGATGTGGCGATGGCGCTTGCCCGTTCGCTGTCCGACAGCGGACAGCACGTCGTGCTCGTCGACGCCGACACCAGTGGCGGCGGCAGTTCCGCATTCATCACCAGCGACAGTCAGGGGCTGGCGGCGGTGCTGCGCGGCACCCTGCCCGTCGCCAAAGCGCTGACGCCGTGGTCGGAGACCGGGATCGCGTTCCTGCCGCTGGGTGCGGGCGATCAGCTGACACCCGACCTGCTGGTGTCGGGGCGATTCGCCGACCTGCTCACCGATCTGACGTCGCGTTTCGATCATGTCATCGTGGAGACGGCGCCGGTCACCGTCGCCGCGGACGCGATCGGGGTCACCCCGCTGTGCGACGCCACCATCGGCGTCGTCGAACTCGGCGCACTGTCCGGGCCCGGATTGCGCGGCGCACTCGCGACTCTCGGCGCCGCCGAGCTCACCGGAGCGGTGGTGTACAGCAGACCGTCGGCTCCTCTGGCCCGTTTCGTGGAACGGCTGGCGATATGAGCGAGGAGTCGGTAGGGCGGCGGCGTCTGCTCGCCGCCACCTTCGGCGCGGCGGCGGTGCTGCCGTTGGCCGCCGCCTGTGCCGCCGAACCGGAACCGAGCGCGGAGTTCCGATCACCGCACGTCAGCGATTCGCCCGCGGCCCGCAATGTGCGCGATTTCGGGGCGATCGGCGACGGCAAGGCCGATGACACGGCGGCCATCGCGGCAGCCGCGGCGGCCCGTGACCGACCGGTGGTGCTGTATTTCCCCGCAGGCACCTATCGCGTCCGATCGTGGCCCGAGATGCCGGACTACGCAACGGTTCTCGGTGACGGTGGCGACGCCAGCGTGGTCTTCTGCGAGGAGGACGTCACGTTGATCCGGTTGGAGAAGCGCAGCCGAGTGCGGTTCTCCCGCATCGGTTTCTATCTCACCGGACCGCGCGCCACCGCGTTCGTGCTGTCGGAATGCTTCCGTTGTTCCTTCGACGGCGTCGTGATCCGCGGAAATCATCTCAGCGACAACCACCCTCGCTTCCTCGCTCAGCGCGGCGTGGTCCTGGATCGCAATACCGGTGGCACCGCGTTCATCAATTGCGATATCAACAACTTCGGGGTCGGCCTCGAAACGCAGTGCATCCAGAACTACGTCACCTCGTCGAAATTCACCAGCAACTACGTCGGGGTGCTCGGCACCGGCAACGACCACAATGCCGGGTTGGCGCTGACCAACGTAGAATTCGTCTCCGATCGCGATCCGCGCACCACCGACCGGCATCTGCTGGTCGACGGCGCGGCCAATGACTGGTGGCTGACCAATATCTGGTTCGAGGGGGCCGATGTCGCGGTCTCGGTCGGAACGAAAGGTGGGGGTGGGCCCGCCCAGTTCGGCATGGTCAACTGCAAGGTGGCAGCCCGCTCGGTGGGCATCGACCTCGTGTACTGCAGACAGCCGTATCTGGCGAATGTGGTCTTCGATCAGGAATCCGACCGGCCCGCCATCGAATTGCGCATCGACCCCGTCGACTGCGCGGAGGGCACGGCGATCAACCTGATCTCCGGTTCCGCCGACGATCTGCGAGCGGGTGTGTTTCCCGACGGGTGGCAGGTGATCGGGCGCAGCGGGATGCGCACTTCGCGGTTCACCGGCACGGTGATCACCAGGGCCGGGCACGGCGACGCCGATCTGTTCCAGGCGCAGGGCAATGACGGCGCGGTCCGCTCCGCTGTCTTGTCCAGCGGCGCTTGGTTATCCGATCAGGCCGACGCCGGACTCGTGCTCAAAGATCCCTCGGGGAGCTACTGGCGGCTGGCCGTTGGCACCGACGGCGCGTTGCGCACGGTGGCCATGGGCACCCAACGGCCACGACGATGAGCACGTCATACGCCTCGGTGACGCTGGGGCCGGTGCGACTGCACGGCGTCTCGGTGCTGCTGCGGCCACCGGTTTTCGGTGATTTCGCCGAGTGGCGGCGGATTCGGCTGCGTGATCGCGACTGTCTCGAGCCGTACTGGTTCCGTTCCTCGTTGACCTGGGAACAGCGGCACACGGCGACCCGCTGGGTGCGCGAATGTCTGACGGCCCGAACCGAAGCCAAGGCGGGACGACGAGTGAGCACGGTGCTCGAGATCGACGGTAGGTTCGCCGGGCAGATCGAGCTGGTCAGCATCGACTCCGGTGCCGCCGAGCTCAGTGTGTGGGTCGACGCCGAGGTCGCCCGCCGAGGTGCGAGCGGGCTGGCCGGGTCGCTGCTGCTCGACTTCGCGTTCGACACCGTCGGCCTGGACCGGATCACCGCGCCGATCGCCGTCACCAATGCCGGTGCCCGGCGCGCGGTCCGGCAGCGCTGGACGATGGAAGCGGTGATGCGCGGGTACTTCGATGTCGGCAGCGGCCGCACCGACCACGAACTGTGGGCGGTGACCAGCGATCGGGTACCCGTGGGCGGGTTCGCCGCCGATTGGCGCAACGGCTACCTCGCCACCCACCCCGGACACGGTGCCGACTCCCCGCGGCGCGAGCCGGTGCGGTCCAGCGACGCCACGGCGCCCGAAGCCACGATATCGAGGTACACGGTACTGCGGGCGCGGGCGCGCTACTGCCTGGGCACGTTGCGACATGTGGCCGACCCGCTGTGCTCTGCGACCCTCGGCCCGGCGCCCGACGAGCACGGGCAGGTAGCGTTACGCCCTTGGCGCAGCGGTGATTTCGAGCCTCGCCGCGCTGCCCGGATCGCCGCACGGCCGCTGCTCGCACCGGCCGCTGCTCCCGAGAAGTGGGCGGGGTGCCACACCCGGCTCGAATGGTGGCGGGCCAGGGCTTCGTCGCGGAAGGGGTTGCGCGGGCCGTACGGCGCAGTCCTCGTCATCGAGGAGGCGGGTCGCTACGTCGGAGAATGCCGCCTGTTCGACCAGGACATGTTCGATCGCAATGTCCGTGCCGCCCTGTGGGTTTCACCGCAGGCGCACCCGGATACCGCGGTCAGCGCGTTACGCTTGCTGACCACCCACGCCACCGAGCGACTCGGGATCTGGCGGCTGGTGCTGGCGGTGTCGACCACCGACCCGGTGGGCTCGGCCGTCGCACTGGCGGCCGGTTTGCGTCACGAGGGCACCATGCACCGATACCGAGGTGTCGACGGCGAACTCACCGACCACGAACTGTGGGCGTTCAGCAAAACACCGGCGGTCCGGACGCCAGAGGCCGGAGGCGAATACCTATGACAGAGCACCGCGGTTTCGATCGCAGCAACGAGCTGCAGGCACACCTGCACGACCTGGTCCCCGGCGGCGCCCACACCTACGCCCGCGGCGCCGACCAGTATCCGGAGCTCATGGCGCCGATCCTGGTGCGTGGCAACGGCGCTCACGTCTGGGATGCGGATGGCAATCGCTACGTCGAGTACGGGATGGGTCTGCGCGCGGTCACGCTCGGTCACGCCTACGCACCCGTTCTCACCGCCGTGTCGGCGGCCATCGCCGACGGCGTCAGCTTCAGCAGGCCCACTGAACTGGAACTGCTTGCCGCACAGGACTTCCTGTCGCTCGTGCCCGGTGCCGACATGGTGAAATTCGCCAAGAACGGCTCCGATGCCACCACCGCCGCGGTCCGGCTGGCCAGGGCCGTCACCGGTCGCAGCACCATCGCCGTCTGCGATCAACCGTTCTTCTCCGTCGACGACTGGTTCATCGGCACCACGGAGATGGCGGGTGGCATTCCCGCCGTCGACACCGTGAAGTTCCCCTACAACGACCTCGACGCCCTCGCGGCGACCCTGGCGGACGGCTGCGTGGCCGCGGTCTTCATGGAGGCCGCGACCGCCATGGCCGAACCGTTGCCCGGATATCTGGAAGATGTTCGCGCACTGTGTGATCGGTACGCGACGCTGCTCGTGTTCGACGAGATGATCACCGGCTTCCGGTGGTCGGCGGGCGGTGCCCAAGCCGTCTACGGCGTGACGCCGGACCTGTCGTGCTGGGGCAAGGCGATGGGCAACGGGTTCCCGATCTCCGCGCTCGCGGGCAGACGCGAGTACATGGAGCGGGGCGGGCTGCGCACCGATCAGGACCGGGTATTCCTGCTCTCGACGACGCACGGCCCGGAAACGTCCGCCCTGGCCGCGTTCCGGGCGGTGGTGCACGCCTACCGCACCGAGGAACCCGTCGCGAGGATGGAACAGGCGGGTCGCGCACTCGCCGACGGTGTCAACGCGATCGCCGCCGACCTCGGCATCGCCGACTTCCTGCAGGTGCGTGGCAGACCGTCCTGCCTCATCTACCGCACCTTGGACGCGGAAGGCGCACCCTCGCAGGCATTTCGAACGCTGTTTCTCCAGGAACTCCTGGTCCGCGGAGTACTCGGCCAGTCGTTCGTCACCTCCGCCGCCCACGACACGGACGCGATCACCACCACGATCGCCGCGTGCGCCGAGGCTGCCGAGGTCTACCGCCGTGCGCTCGAGCACGGCACCGTCGACGGGCTGCTGCGCGGCCGCCCCGTCGCCCCCGCACTGCGTCGCACCGCGGCGCCCCGGCAGATCGAAGCGAGCACCCCCCGATGACCCGTGTCGCCATCGTCCACGAACGATTCACCGAGTTCGGCGGCTCCGAGGCCGTTGTCGGCGAATTCGTCGAAACCTGGACCGATGCGCAGGTTTTCGCGCCGATCGTCGCGCCGGGTGGCCTGCGCGAACCCGTGCGTATCGTGCACGACACCTGGCTCAGCAAGGCGCACACCTACACCGGTGGGCGGCACGCTCCCCTGCTCCCGCTGGTCCCGCGCGCGTTGCGCCGAATGCCGTTGCATGACTTCGATGTCGTCGTGATCAGCCATCACGCGTTCGCCACCCAGGCCGCCCTGGCCACCGACGCGCCCGTCGTCGCCTATGTGCACTCCCCCGCCCGCTGGGCCTGGGATCGCGAATTCCGCGCGCAGGAAGCCGGTGGGCGCGTCGGCCAACTCGCGCTCGGCGCGCTGGGTGCCCTGGCTCGACGTGGCGAACTGCGTGCCGCGCCGCGGCTGACGCATGTCATCGCCAACTCGCACGCGGTCGCCGAACGGGTCACCGACTGGTGGGGTCTGCCCGCCTCGGTCGTCAACCCGCCCGTCCAGGTCAGCCGCTTCACCCCCGATCCGACGGTGGAGCGCGAGGACTTCTTCCTGTGCGCGGGCAGGCTCGTGCCCTACAAGCGCGCCGACCTTGCCATTCGCGCCGCGCAGCGGGCCGGTGTCCGCCTGGTCGTCCTCGGCGAGGGTAGGTTCCGCGCCCAACTCGACGAGATCGCCGGATCGGAGACGACGTTCCTCGGCGCCACCTCCGGCGAACTGCTGCAGGACATGTACCGGCGGTGTCAGGCGCTGCTCATGCCCGGCATCGAGGATTTCGGCATCGTCCCGGTGGAGGCGATGGCGTGCGGCACGCCGGTCCTCGCGGTGGGCGCGGGCGGCGCCCTCGATACAGTGCGCCCCGGCGTCACCGGTGCGTACGTTCCCGCCGGTTCCGATGCGGACGTCGTCGCGGCACTGGCCGAGCTCATGCGCGAATTCAGTGCGACGACCTACGATCCCGCCAAGATCCGCGACCACGCGAACTCCTTCGCCCCCGAGGTGTTCCGCACGCGGATGGCGAGCACCGTCAGCGATGTACTGGCGGCGCAGTAGCGACGAGTTGTCCGAAACTCGGAGTTACGGAAATCCGATGTCACACATACCCTTTGACCTGCGACGACAGGTGACAATTCCCACACGGTCACACACACCCGAGGGCTTGCCCAGCAAGGTTACTGACGAGTACGGTTAGTCCCAGCCGGGACGACGATGTGCCCGGCTTCTCTCCAGCCACTTTGCTGCTGGACCTCAACCGTTGATTTCGCATTCACCGCCGCATGCCGATCACTGTTGCGCGACACCGTGTTTCGAGATTTTCAGGAGGAGCGATGGTTTCCTACATCGTGACAGGCGGCACCGGATTTCTGGGTCGGCGAGTGGTGCGAGGACTGCTCGCGGCCGACCCCACCGCGATCGTGCACGTGCTGGTCCGTGCCGAATCGTTGGCCAAGTTCACCGCGCACACCGCGCAACATCCCGACAGCGATCGCGTGTTCGCGCTGGTCGGCGACCTGACCGCCGAAGGCCTCGGCCTCGGCGACGGTGCGCCGCGCGCCGATCACGTGCTGCACCTCGGCGCGGTCTACGACATGACCGCCGACGAGGAGACCGCCCACGCGGCCAATGTCGCGGGCACCCGCTCGGTGATCGAGCTGGCCCGCAGCCTCGATGCCACCCTGCACCACGTGTCCTCGGTGGCGGTGGCAGGCGATCACCGTGGCAAGTTCTTCGAGGAGGATTTCGACCTCGGCCAGAACCTGACCTCGCCGTATCACCGCACCAAGTTCGCCGCGGAGAAACTTGTTCGCGAGGCAGACGACGTGCGCTGGCGGGTGTATCGCCCGGCGATCATCGTCGGTGATTCACGGACCGGCGAGATGGACAAGATCGACGGCCCCTACTACTTCTTCTCCGCCATCTCGGCACTTTCCGGCCTGCCGTCGGAACTGCCGTTGCCGCTGCCCGATCTGGGTGCGACCAACGTGGTGCCGGTCGACTACGTCGCCGAGGCGATGGTGCGTCTGGTGCGGCGCGCGGGTCTCGACGGGCGCACGTTCCACCTGGTCAACCCGCGACCGCAGCCGTTCGGGGAGATCTACCGCGCGCTGGCCACCGCCGCGGGCGGTCCCGTCGGCATCGGCACCGTGCCGGGCAGTGCCCGTGCGCTCACCGGGCTCGGGCTCATTCCCGGCGCCCATGCGGTGCGTGACTTCCTGTTCGAGCAGGCAGGCATCCCGGCCGCGGTCGCACCGCACGTCGGGTTCACCGCCGAGTTCGTCGCCGATTCCACCCGGGCGCAACTACCCGGCCTGACCGTGCCCGCCTTCGACACCTACGCGGACCGCCTCTGGGATTTCTGGCGCACCCACCTGGATCCGCACCGCGGCCGTCCCGCCGCCGACGCGGACCCGCTCTCCGGTCGCACGGTGCTGATCACCGGAGCGTCCTCGGGTATCGGCCTGGCCACTGCCCATGCCGTCGCCCGTCGTGGGGCGATCGTGCTGATGATCGCCCGTGGCATCGAAGACCTCACGGCCGCAGCGGATTCCGTGCGGGCCGACGGCGGCACCGCCTTCGCCTACCCGTGCGATATCACCGACGCCGAGGCCGTCGACCTCCTCGTGAAGACGGTGCTCACCGAACACCACCACGTCGACTACCTGATCAACAACGCGGGTCGCTCGATCCGCCGCTCGGTCGCCAACTCGGTGGACCGCATGCACGACTTCGAACGCACCATGGCGGTCAACTACTTCGGTGCCGTCCGTCTCATCCTGGGCTTCTTGCCCTCGATGCGCGAACGTCACTTCGGCCATATCGTCAATATCTCGTCCATCGCGGTGCAGACCAAGGTGCCCCGGTTCGCTGCCTACGCCGCGAGCAAGTCCGCCCTGGACAACTTCAGCGAGATCGCCGCCGTCGAAAACCGGGGCGACGGAGTATCTTTCACCTCGATCCGGATGCCCCTTGTCCGCACCCCGATGATCGCGCCGACCGAGGCCTACCGCTACCTGCCCCTGCCCGATCCGGAGCGGGCCGCTGACATCGTGATCCGTGCGCTGCTGGAGCGCCCCGACCGCATCGACACCCCCGTGGGTACGTTCTCCCAGGCGGTCGAGATGTTCATGCCGTCGCTCAAGCGCACGATCATGCACACCGGGTTCCGCCTGGTCGGCGAGTCCAGCGCGGCGCAGCGAAAGCCGGGTGAGGTTCCGGTCGTGGTCGAACCGGTCGAGGTGGCCGAGCCGACGCGCAATGCCCTCGCCGTGTTGGGTCCGGTGTTCGCTCCGCTGATGGTGATGCCCGGATCCGCTGCTCGGATGGGCCGGATTCTGCCCGGCGTGCATTGGTGAGCCACCACTGAAACCCGGCCGGTCACGATGTTCGTTGTCGTGACCGGCCGGTTGGTATTCACCGCAGGTTGGTGTTCGCCCAGGCCGCGAGGGTCGTCGGCGTGGTGGTGAGCACGGTGCGTGGGTCTTCGGGGACGAAACCGGAGCTCAACCCCGCTGACATGCCCGCGATGCCGTCGACCTGTCCCGCCCCGAGGCCTGCCGATCGCAGCATGTCCCGGAACTCGGTGTCGCCGAGGTGGATCGGGGTGACCTCGTGTCCCAGCTGCCGACCGAGGATCTCGGCAACGTCGGTGAACGTCAGATCCTGTGGCCCGTGCACCGCCTGCACGACGCGCCCCGACCACGCATCCGACAGCAGCCGGACCGCGGCCACCTCACCGATGTCGCGCGGGTCCACCCAGGCCATCGAATGGTCCAACGGCCACGGCGTGGACAACGTGCCCGCCCTGATCTCGTCGAGCTGGGTCACCAGGTTGGTGAAGAAGTACCCACACCGCAGATGCAACACGTTCGCGCCGGTGTCATCGAGCAACTCCTCGGTCCGCGCCAACCCGTCGATCTCCCCGGCCCCACCTCGCTTCTCGGCACCCCCACTACTGACAAACACCGTCGCCTCGATCCCGTTCTCGATGACAGCCCGCGCCGCCGAAGCCCCCATCCGCGCGTACCCCGCCACCGGATCACCATCCACCAGTGCGGGCGGATCAACCCAGAACAACCGATCAGCCCCCTCGGTAGCCCGCACCACCGCATCCGAGTCCCCCTGATCGACCTGGGCGACATCGACAAATCCGCGCATCGCGGGATCGAGCCGCCCGGGATCGCGCATCAGCACAGTCGGCCGAACCCCCGCCTGCACCAACAATTGCACGACCCGAGCCCCCACATGCCCGACCGGCGTAGTGACAACAATTCGCATTTCATCCTCTCGACGTCCCATAACCTCACGCTAGAACCCAATGCGGCCAATTCCTGACCGTGATCGCCTACGCAGTGACGCCACGCTGCCGAAACGTTCCATCCGGTAGGGCTACACTCAGGGGCTACGGTGACCCTCGGGTAGATCGGAGTCGACATGACGAAGTTGCTGAATTCTCTGTCCGAAGACGAGTATGTGCTGGTCCGCGAGACCAAGAAAGCACAGATGGTCGACCTCGACGAAGAGGCGTTGATCCGGCTGCATACCCGCGTTCGGCGGGCGCGCAACAAATTCGTCAAGTTGTACCGCCAAGCCGGAGCGGCGAAGGTCGAAGTCAAAGGGGCGCGCGGCGCCGGAAAATCGGCAAACGCGCGCAATGCGGGCAAAGCGGAAGTCTTCGAAAGCGCGCTCAGCAGGGTGAGCAGCCAATTGGGCACGGTCGCGAAACGAAATGCCCGCAAGTTGAAGGACGAAAGGCTCGCCCGCGCCCGCAAGGATGCACCCTCGTTCAGCGAAATCGACACCAGCGACGGCAAGGTGCCCTCCCCGGGGAAGGCACGCGTCGATGCGACCCGTGCATCTTCCGGGCGAAAGAAGTTCGAGGCCTCCAGTATCGCCGCGGGAGCCCGGCGCCAAGCCAAGAAGGACGATCGCTAGCCGCAGCTGACGCTGGTCAATTGTTCCAGCCGACAGGCAGCGTCGACCGCGCGGTGGCGCAGATCGGCGCTGTCCTGTCCCTGGTCGTGCCCGCCCTCTGAGCAGGCTCACAACCGCGCGCCCACCTGTCCGGCCGCGGCTGCGAACGCCCACTCGTAGCTGCCGTGCGCGGCGGGGAACACCCCGCCCGCGCACACCGGGTCCCCCGCGGCGCAATAGTTCGCGGTGCGGTCTGCGTACAACGGCGGGACCGTGCCGCCGATGAGGCGCAGTGGGTCACCGAACAGCAGCACCGCGACGACGCGCGAGGACAGTTCGGGGGGTAGCACCCACGCGCCGGGCAGGGGCGCGGAGCCGAGAACGCCGTGGACGACCACCGCGCCCTGGGAGTAACCGACGAGGACGAAGCGCTGGTCGGGGCAGGCGGCGGCCTGGTAGATCAGGTGGCCGGTCATGGCCCGGGTGCCGTCGCTCATCGAGGTCGGCACCAGGAGGTCGGCCGGGTACTCGACACGGTGGGCGGTGGTGTCCACCGGTAGCTGTGCGCTCAGTACCGCGTAGAGCGGGTCGCCGATGGCGGCACCCAGATAGCCGGGTTCGACTGTGCCGCGGGCGATGACGACGTCGAGTGTGGCGCAACTCTGCGCCCACGCCGTCAATCCGGGAGACATCGCTGTCCCGATTCCCGCGGCCAGTAGCAACACCGACAGCGCTCGCGCTGTATGCCTTGCGACGATACGAATTGCCTTCCGATAGGTCATGCTGACCACCTGCTCACGCCGTTGTGAGGAATAGAGAAAGAGCTTGCGCTCAGTGGTGGAATACCCGCTGACCTGCATCGACATAGCACGAACTCGGCATCGGCTGCGCCACGGTTATGTCTCGGATCGCCTGTGGCACAACGCCGGTCGGCGAACTCAGTGCTTCTTGGGCTTCTTCTTGTACTTCGGCTTGTCGTGATCGGGCTCCCACTCGTAGCCCGCGACACCGCGTTCGCAGTAGGAATCGGCAACGTGGACGTCGCCTTGGTCGCGCTCGCACCAGCGCGTCTTCGAGCAGGACGTGGCGCCGAGGCCGGCCACGACGGCGAGCGTGAGGACGGCAGCACCGGTACGGGTTCGGACGTTCATGAGCGTGTCGAGCCTTTCATCGAATGAAATATCGCTGGTCAGGGCGTTTTCCAGCACTTGCCCCCACCTGTCGACGAACCAATGCTACGTTCCAGGCATGTCGAGCACAGCACCTGAGCCCACCGAAGATTTCACTCCCGACGCGATCGTCGTCGGCGCCGGACTGGCGGGCCTGGTCGCCGCGCACGAACTGGTACTCGCCGGGCGCAAGGTGCTGGTGCTCGACCAGGAGAATCGCGCCAATCTCGGCGGGCAGGCGTTCTGGTCGCTCGGCGGGCTGTTCGTCGTCGACAGCCCGGAGCAGCGCCGGCTGGGCATCAAGGACTCTTACGAACTGGCACTGCAGGATTGGCTGGGTTCGGCCGGGTTCGATCGCGAGGACGAGGACCGGATGGGCCGTGAGTGGGCGAAGGCCTACGTGCGGTTCGCGACCGATGAGAAGCGAGATTACCTGCACGCCCTGGGTTTACGCTTCACCCCGCTGGTCGGCTGGGCCGAGCGAGGCGGCGGCCTCGCGGACGGGCACGGCAACTCGGTACCGCGGTTCCACCTCACGTGGGGCACCGGACCCGAAGTGCTGCGCGTCTTCCTCGAGCCGGTCCTGGCCGGCGAGGCAAAAGGGTTGGTCCGCTTCGCATTCCGGCACCGCGTCGACGAGCTGATCGTCGAGGACGGCGCCGTCACCGGCGTGCGCGGCGGCGTGCTCGCGCCGGCGGACACCGACCGTGGCCAGGCCTCGAACCGGGATGTGGTGGGCGAGTTCACTTTCCGCGCTCCCGCGGTGCTCGTGAGTTCGGGCGGTATCGGTCACGCCCACGACCTCATCCGCCGCAACTGGCCCACCGAACGTCTCGGCCCGTGCCCGGAGACGATGATCTCCGGTGTCCCCGCCTACGTGGACGGCCGGATGCTCGGCATCTCCGAGGAGGCCGGGGCGGCGCTGGTCAACCGCGACCGCATGTGGCACTACACCGAGGGCATCAACAACTGGGATCCGATCTGGCCCGATCACGCGATCCGCATCATCCCCGGCCCGTCGTCGCTGTGGTTCGACGCCTGCGGAAAACGGATGCCCGCACCGTGTTTCCCCGGTTTCGACACCAACGAGACCATGCGTCAGATCCTGTCGACCGGCTACGACTACTCCTGGTTCGTGCTGAACCAGTCGATCATCGAGAAGGAGTTCGCGCTGTCGGGGTCGGAACAGAATCCCGACATCACCGGCAAGGACCTCAAACTCACCGCGCGCAGCAGGCTCGCCAAGGGCGCGCCGGGCCCGGTGGAGGCGTTCAAGAAGCACGGTGTGGACTTCGTGGTCGCCGATTCACTGGCGGAGCTCGTCGACGGCATGAACGAGCTCGCCCGCGGGCCGAAGCTGGACGTGGCCGCCCTCGAACACCAGATCGTGGCCAGGGACCGCGAGGTCGCCAACTCGTTCGCCAAGGACGCGCAGGTGGTCGCGATCAACAGCGCCCGCAAGTACCTCGGCGACAAGGTCCGCGTCGTCAAACCGCACCGCATCCTCGATCCGTCCCATGGCCCGCTCATCGCGGTGCGCCTCAATGTGCTCACCCGCAAGACGCTCGGCGGACTGCAGACCGACCTCGATTCGCAGGTGCTGCGCCCGGACGGCTCGGCGTTTCCCGGCCTGTATGCCGCCGGTGAGGTCGCCGGGTTCGGCGGTGGCGGCGTGCACGGCTACAACGCGCTGGAGGGCACGTTCCTCGGCGGGTGCATCTTCTCGGGCCGGGCAGCCGGTCGGGCGATCGCGAAAACCGCGCCCTAGTGCGGGTGCCGGGGGGCCAGGGCGCGCGACGCTTCCTTGGCCACCTCGGCGAGCGCGCGAGCCAGCCGCGCGGTGTCGAGCGCGGTGCGCTCGCCCTTGACCGTGCCCGACAGCGAGATCGCGGCCACCGCGACACCGCGGCCACGGATCGGCACCGCCACACAGCCGACGCCCGGCATCGACTCCTCGGTGTCGACGGCCACGCCCTGACGGTTGCGGATGCGGGCCAGTTCGCGGTGCAGTTCGGCCCTGTCGACGATCGTGCGCGCGGTTCGCGCCACCGTGTTGCCGCGCAGCGAAGCCTCCGCGATGCCGGGTTCCAGCGTGGCCAGCAGCGCCTTGCCGACCGCCGTGGAATGCGCGGGCAACCTGCCGCCGACGCGGGTCGGGATGACCACCCGGCCGCGTCCACCCGAACGATCGAGGAACAGCACCTCACGCCCGTCCAGCACCGCGAGGTGTCCCACCAGCCCGGTCCGCTGGCTGAGTTCGTAGAGCAGCGGCCCCACCACCTCGCGTAACTCGTTCTGCTCGGCCGCGAGCCCGCCGAGCTCGAGCACCCGCAGTCCGAGCCGGTAGCCGCCGGGGGTGTGCGACAGCCAGCGCAGCCGGATCATCTGGTCGAGGATGCGATGCACGGTCGAGCGCGGCAGCCCGGTGCGTTCGGCGAGCCCGAGCAGCGTCAGCGTGGGGGTGGCGGCGTCGAACGCGTCCAGAATGAGCGTCATCCGCTCGATCATCGACGTCGGCGGTACCCCGGTCGCCGGGCCCGATCCGGTCCACAGGTTCTCCGGCGCCGGTTCGGTCACGATCTCGACCGTCATGTGATCCAACCTCCACAGTGCGTAGCGCTATCAGACTAGAGCCGCCAGCTACGCTCACGCACTATTTCGCCGCAGAGAGGTCCGCCGGACGGACGTGACGATCAGCTGTGACGCGTGCGTCGACTGCCGCGATCCCCATCCGGCAGGGGTCGTTGCGGCAGTCCCGGGTCCTACCCCAGTTCCTCGCTCTGCGGTGAAACCTCGACCTGTGACGATGCGACCTCCGCCGGGAGTCCCCCCACTGCCCCGCGCGCGATTTCGAGGCGCGAGGCCCGGTCGACGAGCAGTTCGCCCGGGCCCGACGGTGGGGTGTTCCGGCGCCATATCGCGCGGAATTTGCGAGTCAGACGGGCGGAATCAGCCGAGGGAACCTCCACCAGGGTGCCGGTGTCGAGGTCCGGGGCGGCGATCAATCGGCTCAGGACCGCGGGGGCCATGCCGGTTCTGGCCGCGGCGACGATCGCGCCGGTCGAGCCGAGTTCGGCGGCGGGGCCGGCGGGCGGGGCGGCGGTGGCCAGTAGGTCCCACACGGTCTCGCGGGTGCCGGAGCCGGGTTCGCGCCACAACAGGGCGGTGCCTGCCAGTTCTTTCAGCGTGACCGGGGACTTCCGTTGCGCCCATGGATGATTCGGTGCCACGACGACGACGAGGTCGTCGGCGCCCAGTATGCGGCTGCCGAGCCCGGCCGGAGGATGTGGGCCTTCGACGAAGCCGAGATCGGCGGTGCCCTCGCGCACGAGACCCGCGACCTGTGTCGAGTTCTCGACTTCGAGGGAGATCACGACTTCGGGGTGATCGGTGCGCAGGGCGGCGAGCCAGTGCGGAATGCGATGGTCGGCAATGGTTTTGGAGGCCGCGATCCGCAGACGTGGGGCCTGGGCCGCGCGGAGTCGGGCGACGTCGTCCACGAGCTCGTGCACCGCGGCGAGGACTGTGCGGGCGTGGGCCACGACGGCGCGGCCCGCGTCGGTGAGTTCGGAGCCGGTCGGGCCGCGGTCGAGCAGCTTCACGTGCAGGCGGCGTTCCAGCGCGCTGATCCGCATACTGGCGGCGGGCTGGCTGACTCCGTGCCTGCGGGCGGCCGCGCCGAGGCTGCCCTGCTCGGACACCGACACCAGGAGAGCGAGGACCTCCAGGTCGGGCGTTCCAGGTGGCAGGGTCATCCGCTGATTATGGGTGATCGGCGGATTCAGGCGCCGTCCGCGCGGGTGGGCGGATCTTTTTGGCGATGCCGTAGAGGGCGAACACCGGTTTGAGTGGCATCCATTCGCCGAAACGATAGTCCTGGCCGCGCACCAACCGGGCGGCCAGGTCCGGTCGCTGCTGGGCGAGATACCGTCGCGCCGTCTCGGCGTGCGTGGGCAACGACACTATCTTGATCCGGTCGACATCGCGCAGGAACGGGATCGCGAAAGCGATGTTCTCCCAGGTGGATCTGCTCGACTCCTCGAGCACGAGTTCACCGTGGTAGCCACCGGTTTCCCTGGCGTAGCGTGCCATCAGCGAGGCCTCGGTCCGCGGACCCGCGCACGCACCACCGCACAGCACAAGCCGCGTCCGGGGCGCCGCGGAATCAACCGAGCGCAGACCGGCCCGCACCCGCCACCTGTTCATGGCATTGGCGCGCGGCCCCGCATCGCGATATCCCAGGACGACGATCGCCTCCGAACCGACCGCCCCCGGTCCCACACACCTGCGTGAGGCGCGCCAATTCGCCCATTCGCCCCACATCAGCGCGCCGAGACCGGCGGCGATGGTGAGCCGAGTCCGTTTCCGCACATCCCCAGCAAACCACGGATCCGCGCAGCTTTCCTGCCCGCGGCTACACCCGGTGCAGCGCAGCCGACATAAGCCTGGCTTATGTCCACCCGTTGAATCGGCCTCTACCTGGGAATCCGCCGCGCAGCGAGGGTGGTGAGGTGAACCGCGTACGTGCTCTCGCTCCCGGCCTGGCCCTCGCCGCGCTCCTGGCCGGACTCGCCACGCCCTTCGGCAAGGCGTTGCCGATGGTCGGCGTACCAGTGCTGGCATTGGGTGCGGGCGCTGTGGCCGGGACGGTGCTCAGGCGCAGCCCGAGCGCGAGCACGATATTCGACCCGGGCCTCGATATCGCACGGCAACGGTTGCTCGGACTGGCGATCGTGCTGCTCGGCCTCGGCTTGCCGCTCGGGTCCGTCATGGCTGTGGGGCGCCAGACGGCGGTGGTGCTGCTCGGGACGCTGCTCGTGGGCGGTGTGGCGGCGTTCTTCGTCGGACGGATGCTGGCGGTGGACAAGGAGTCGGCGACCCTGATCGCCGTGGGCACGACGATCTGCGGTGCGTCCGCGATCGCCGCCGCCACCGCGGTCCTGCGACCCGACAAGCAACGCGTCGCCTACGCCCTCGGCACCATCTTCATCTTCAATGTGGCTGCCGTGCTGGTATATCCGCCGCTCGGTCGCGCTCTCGGTTTGTCGCAGGAGGCGTTCGGACTGTGGGCGGGCACCGCGATCAACGACACCTCGTCGGTCCTGGCCGCGGGCGTCATCTTCGGTGCGGGCGCCGCACACTTCGCGGTGATCGTGAAAATGGTCCGCAGCCTCGCCATCATCCCGCTCTGCGTCGGCTTGCACGTCGGCCGCCGCCACCTCATCGACGAGCACGGCAGGCCCCAGACTTCCCCTCGCCAGGCAGTCCCCCTCTTCGTGCTCCTGTTCCTGGCCGCCTCCGTCATCGCGGGCCTCGACATCCTCCCCACCAGCCTGACCGACCCCCTCACCACCACCAGCAGCTGGCTGATCGCCGCCGTCCTGGCCGCCATCGGCACCTCCCTGAGCCCCGCGCGCCTGCGCACCGCAGGCACCCGCCCCCTCCTCCTCGGCGGCACCCTCGGCCTGATCCTCGGCACCACCAGCCTCGGCCTGATGTATCTGACCGGGTGGTGCTGAAAACGACCTACCGCGGCGCCCGCTCGATGCGCAGCCCGAATCGGGAAGCGGCGAGACCGAGCACCGACCCTGCGACGGTGGGCATCACGACGACCCCGACCCACAACCACCAGGTCGGCCACATCTTCATCGCCATCTCCCCGAAGACGTCGTCGACAGCGTCCGGTTCATAACTCGCGTAGTAACAACTCACTGAATTCGGCCCGATCAGCCACCACGCCGCGAGAACCCCCAAAGCCGCCAGACCACAACCGAATCCGAACACCGTTGCAGCAATGACG
Organism: Nocardia sp. A7; assembly: GCF_046549215.1. Classification (NCBI taxonomy): domain Bacteria; kingdom Bacillati; phylum Actinomycetota; class Actinomycetes; order Mycobacteriales; family Nocardiaceae; genus Nocardia; species Nocardia sp. A7. Next base: position 100,298 of record NZ_JAJPWE010000005.1, read on the forward strand.
GTCGACTTCACCGATTCTGTGTGCGCCATGGTGACAGTACACACGACTCGGCGACTACGCCGAGCTGTCACCGTGGCCTGCTGCGAGCGGCCCGTACCGCAACACCTACGCCGACTGGTCCGAGGCCGACACCACCGACGACGAGTTCGAACACACCGGTTGGGAACCTGACACCGGCTACGAAGTCGACTTGTAGCTGAGCGCTCTACCGCGCGACTTGCATCCTGTACCTAGGTACAGGCTTACCGTGGACGCATGGCGATCTCACCAGCTCAGGGCGACTGGGTGTCGGACGCGTGCACCCTGCCCACCGTGGAACAACCTCTCCGGGTCGCTGAGTTCGACCGGTTCTTCGCCGAGTCGGTCCACAGCTCGACCCGCATCGGTCCGACGCGCCTGGACCTACATCTGACCGCCGATGCCGAAGCTGTCGGCCGCGATCTCGCGTCACGCGAATCGAGCTGCTGCTCATTCTTCACCTTCGACTTCGACACCACCGACGACGGTTTGGTGATGCAGGTCGGTGTACCAGCGGCCTACGTCGAAGTACTCGACGCGTTCGCCGCCCGCACCGAAACCACGAACGGGCCACGGCGATGACAGCCGGAATGCGCACCAGCGAGCTCGCCGCCGCTGCCGGTGTGAACGCGCAGACGCTTCGCTATTACGAACGCCGTGGGTTGCTGGCCGAGCCGGACCGTTCCCTGGGCGGGCATCGTCTGTACTCCGAGCAAGCCGTCACCGTGTTGCGGGTGATCAAGGCCGCCCAGCGGCTCGGGTTCACCCTCGATGAAGTCGCGGAGTTGCTGGCAGCAACCCAGTTCGGCAAGCGGCGTCGCGCCGAGGCCGGGTTGCAGGCCCGTGCGGCGGAGAAACTGGCCGAGGTCGACACGAAGCTCGCCGAGCTGACCGCAGTGCGCGACACGTTGCGCGCCGCACTCGCCGCGGGCTGTGACGACTTGCTCGTGTGCAGCGAAATCCCTACCTGCCCAGTTTCTTTCGACCCCGGTGTCCACGACTCGAGTACCGGAGGTAGCGGCTGTGGCTGCTGAACCGAACACGAAGGCACCGCGATGGTGGGCGCCGATCGGCGCGGGAGCCCTGTTGTGCGTGGGGTGTTGCTTTGCCCCGATCTTGATCGCAGCCGGAATTCTCGGCGGCGGCACTGTACTGGTCAGCGTGTCGTGGCTCAAGCCGCTCGGCTTCGCACTTATCGGGATCGGGGTAGTTGGATTGGCCTGGTCCCGCGCACGTTGCAGCGAATGCGCTACCGCAGGCACAGACGACGACGCGAAGTCATCGTGTGCGGGCTCGGGGTGCGGGTGCTCGACCACCGTCACGACACCTTGAACTGGACATTTAGGCTCTGCCCATGACCGTGGTGCGCTCGATCCTGCTGTTCGTCCTGGCAGCTATCGCCGAGATCGGCGGGGCTTGGCTGATCTGGCAAGGAGTGCGTGAACATCGCGGCTGGGCCTGGATCGGTGCCGGTGTGATCGCCCTGGGCGTCTACGGGTTCGTCGCGACGTTGCAGCCCGACGCCAACTTCGGACGCATCCTCGCCGCCTACGGCGGAGTGTTCGTCGCCGGATCGCTACTGTGGGGAATGGCGCTGGACGGGTTCCGCCCCGACCGGTGGGACGTGATCGGCGCGGTGATCTGCCTGGTCGGAGTCGCGATCATCATATACGCGCCACGCCCCGCTTGACCGGTCTATTGCGTGATCTACTGCCGCCGCTCTTTGGCTTTGGAGGCGCTAGACCTCCTGGTAGTTCCTCATCAGTCTGGTCACATAGGCACCGGCCTTGGAGCAGCTGCGAGTACCCCTCAGTGATTGGGTGCGCACTGCGGGAGACAACACGGTCTGCAAGAATCCGTGAGCATGGGTGAGACACATGCGGGACTCGTTGTCTGGGATGTCGACGGAACACTGATCCCCGCGGATTTGCGCTGGCTACGGCGGGCCGTGGCCAGCACATACGGCCTTGAGGAGTCCGCCGTCGTTTTCCCCACTTCGCGCGTGCATGGCTACACCGACGAATCGATCGTCATCGACACCGCCATCGCCTCGGGGGTCACCGAAGAGGTGGCAGAAAAAGGATTCAGCCGCTACCCGGACGTACTGATGGACGTCATGTCAAACGGTGAGGCCGAACTTGCCCGCGACCAGGCCGCATACCCCGGTGCTGCTCGCACCATCACAGCCTTGGCAGAACACGGGTTCGTTCAGACCGCGCTCACCGGAAACCTGCGGGTCTCAGCCGAATTCAAACTTTCGGTCGCGGGCCTCGATACACACCTCGACCTGGACATCGGCGCTTTCGGCTCGGATGCGCGAGACAGGTTCGACCTGCCCGCCTTCGTTGCCGACCGATTCCGGGCAAGGTTCGGGTACCCGCTCGACCCCGCACGAACGGTCATCATCGGCGATGCGCCGAACGACATCGCGACCGCTCGCCATGCGGGATTCGGTGTTGTCGCCGTAGCGCACCGACTGACATCTGAAGAGTTGTCGGAGCATTCACCCGATGCGATTGTCGACCGACTGGAGCCCGATGCGGTTTTGCAGGCGATCCGCGTAGCTATGGGGTCGATCAATAGCCGTTGATGCTGTCGACCCGTTCTCGCATCGCGAGGACCGGCCGCTCATCGTGCCAGGGAGCCATCCGTTCGATAGCTCTTTGCGCGCGTTCGAGTCCGCGATGGTTGCCCATGGTCGCCAGCGCGTTGTATGTGTCGCCGAGAATTCGGCAGCCCTCTTCCAGTTCGCCGGACAGTGCGTAGGCGCTGGCGAGGTCTACCCGCGCGGCGAGATCGACGTTGGGGCTGTCCCCTTCGGGCGTGGTTAACGCTTCGGTGAGTGCCGCAATCGCGCGCTTCGGTTGGCCGAGGAGGAGTTGGCACGTGCCGACATAGACCTGAATGCGGGTGGTGTTCCAGTCGCTGAACAACCCCGCACGATCGTTGTCTTCGATGTCCTCGGCAGCACGCTGGGCACGAACTAGCGCTTCCTCGCATTCTTCCCGCAGTTCCAGCACCGCATAGGCTTGCGCTTGCTCAGCTCCGATCCTCGCTCGCGCGGCGGGTGGCAGAAAGTCGGAGACGTTGGCGGCCTCCTTCAGTATTCGGAGCCCGATAACCACATCACCATCCGAGCTGATCAACGTTGCAGCATCGGACCGCAGGTTGCTCTCGAATATGCGTGCGATCCCACCCATCGTCTTGTCTTGCAACTGGTCTGCGAGCTTTCGGGCGAATGCGCAGTGCGTGAGAGCCATCGACCTGTCACCGATGGCGCTCCAAACCCGGCTCGCCACAACCGATGTTTCCCCTAGAAGCGCGCCCGCGCGCTGCTTGCTGCGATCGTCGGTCGCAGCGCGGAACAGGGCGGCTACCGCGTCTCGATGAGCTTCGATCGGCCCGATCAGAGCATCAGGGGCGATACTCTGACGCTGGCCAGCCAGAAGATCGGTGACGGCCGCAAAACTCCCGAGGGACCTCTCCGATACAGCGCGCGATCGCATCAGCGATGTGGCCGAACCGGAATCGAACGCTCGGTCCGAACCCAACTCGGTAGAGACGAGGACCGGCAATCGAGCCGAGCCTGCCGAATCGGAGTCCGACTCGGCCGCAACGGGATCCGATCGTCGACGAGATTGGTGTCTAAGGCTTTTCGCTTCGGCGCGGATGGCAACGAGGTCACCGTTCGCGCCGACTGCGGTGTCAATCGCGGCGATCAGTTCCTGAGACGGCAGATTGGCGTCTTCCCATTCCGTCATTGAGACGTACTGACGTGTGTAGCCCGTCGCGGTGGCCAGTCCTCGCTGACTGAGGCCCGCATCAAGGCGTCGGCGTTTGATCTCCCGCGCAAGGTGATTCGCGATGTCGCCCGGCGTCCGCTCGGATTCGGTCGTCGGATCTGTCATGAGTGCCCCTCTGCTTGCGGGTCGGTTCGGGCCTACCGCGAAGGTATGGCAAATCGCGTGCCACACGATTTGCCACCTTTCCGACCAGTGTAGGTAGCCCGTTTCCTGGATGTGGGTAACGGGACGACCCGGCCCGGATCGAGCGGAGACCGAACGATGGCAACCACTGTTCGACGCGGCGTTCCCCCAGCGGACGCGGCACCAGCCCGCCCCACCGATGGGGCTCCCATAAGGCCGACCGACGACCGGACTCGTGAGGCCGCCGTCGCCGAGAATCCTCGCCAGATCGCCGAGGTGACCCGATGACAACCAGCCTGGCAGCCGATGTTCTCGCCATCCTCCGACCCGGTGGACTACTCACCGCCGACACGATCGCGCGCAACCTCAACGCGCCGAGGTGGCGTGTGGTGCGCATCTTGCACGCCTTGCGTGACAACGGCGACGCTTTCCGCAACCGGCGTGCGGAGTGGCAGATCACGGCTGGACAGCGCCGCCCGGCACGTCAGGCCGCGCGATGACTGACCTCATCCCCGTCACTCTCGAACACACCTTTGCCGACCTCACCCGGGCACTCGACGCCATGCGCAAAGCCGGTTTCATCACCACCACGCCCGCCACGCCTACAGGCGATGCGACCGGGCAGCGCGATCAACGAGTAATCAACCCCCGCAACGCATTTCATCCAATTGACGAGGAGACGAAATGAAGTCGTTCAGCATCGATCATCGGGTCAGCGATCTCGGCATCCAAGCCATTGCGTTCGTCGTTCCCGGCATCACCGTGCCAACAGAGACCAGCCCCGCGCTCAATCACGAAATCGAGACCTCGGAGAAGTCCATACTCGCCGCGACCGACCCGAAGACTCTCAAGACCGAACCCGAGTTCAAAGCCTTCCGGGCAGTACACGCCCAGGTCGGCAAGGCCGCGAAAAGCGAAATCGCCGCACCGGAAACACTGTTGCGGTTGCTGCACCGCGCCGGACGGTTGCCCCGCATCAACCCGCTCGTCGACACCTACAACCTGGTCTCGGCAGAAACCCGGTTCGCTTTCGGCGCACACGATCTGGCATCGATCGCCGGTGGTGTGCGGTTGGCGATGACGACCGGACATGAACGATTCGTGCCCCTCGGTGCGACCGACCCGGTACCGGTGCCCGCCGGGGAGTACGCCTACCTCGATCACGACGACGTGCTGTGCCGACTCGAGGTCCGCCAGTGCGAGAAGTCCAAAGCAACCCCGCAGACCAGCGACGCCCTGTTCATCATCCATGCAGGCCCCGGCCGCGACCGCGCCGACCTCACCACCGCCAGAGACCGACTCGCAGCCCTGTTGACCGAACACCTCGGCGCACAGCCACCGATCGATCTCGAGGCCCAGGCATGAGTACCGAATACGACACCACACCGACCGCAGATCCGGGAATCGAAGCGCGCGAAGCCCACTGGGACCGCCGCGCGAACGGGTTCGACACCGATTTCACCCAAGCCCCCGTGCGCGAACAGGTGTTGGACCAGATATCGCGGCAGTTGCCCACCGAGCCCTGTACCGCACTGGACGCGGGGATCGGCAGCGGCCGGACCATGGCACGGCTGATCCAGGGGCTACACCCCGAGTCCGACATCGTCGGTTGCACCTCTCACCAGCGATGCTGCACCAAGCCAGGCTCCACGCACCCCACAAAGCGCGCGGGTCGCTCTCGTTCGTCTACGCCGACCTATGTGCCTTGCCGTTCGATGACGGCGGGTTCGACCTGGTCGTGTTGACGTTCACCCTCCACCACGTACCACCCACCCAACAGTTGGCGGTGCTGCGGGAAATGCGGCGCGTGCTCGGCGACGACGGCATGTTGATCCTGGCCGACCAGATCCAACCCGACCCGCCCCTGTCGGTCGAGGCGATGCGCGCGGCAGTGGCCAAAACCTTTTACCCGCACCTGCCCCACACCGAAGCGGTTGGGCTGCTCTCCACCTACGGCGAATGGCCGCTCACCGTCGGTGAGCTCACCGACCTACTCGAGGTCGCCGGTTTCGGGTGCGAAGTCACCGACATCCACCGCATCGTCGCTATCGCCACCGCGACCCCCGGCCGCCCATCCCCTGAGGGATAGTGCGATGGCGTACGCGAAAAGCCCTGATTCCATGCAGGATTCGCCGCTTTCACGCAGCATGTTCTACCGGCGAATCTGTAGCCTGCCGACGTTCGTGGACACGGTGACAGGGCAGATCATGATGATGGCCGGATCGACCGGCGCGATCATGATGCCGACCGACCTCGCCCAACGAGTCAAGGTCGAGTTGCACCGCCGCAACATCGGACCGAGCCCGATCATCGGCCACCCCCGCGCGCGAGCATGGTCCTATCTCATCCGCACTATCGACATGCGCCCGATCGGTGACCCCGCCGCGCTCGCCGAGCTCTGGCGTGCGCACGTGGTCGTGGTCCGCGACGGCAACATCGTGTTGCCGACCCCGAGCCCAGACCACCACGCCCACCGAACGTGGATAGTCCCCGCGACCACACCCTTCCGACCATCCGGGACCACGATCCTGGCCTGCGTGCGCCACGTCCTGGACGCAGCCAAGCCTCGCTCCCATGGCCCCTATTGACCTCGCCCGGAAGGACACCGACAGTGCCACACCCGAATACCGATCCATGTGCGCGGTCGCCGTGTCCCGACGAGCCTGATATCCACCTGACCATTCAATTCACGAGTGTCCGAATGGATTTCGCTGCGTGCCTGACTGCCGCGCTGGTGTTCGTCCAAGACATGGCCGCCCGCCGACCCTGCACCGTCGCAGTCGATTCGGGTCACTGTGTCGGACTGCCGCGACTTCCCAATGAACGACTATTTTTACTGCCCTGACCTGCGCAATCAGCAGGCCTCTACTTCCTCGGTCAGTTCTGCTTCCGGTCGGCACTGAGATTGCCGCGGCCGTGGACTCGCCTGGTCGCGGCCGTCGCGGTCTGCGCGACCATTCCGATCGGTGTGGTGTGGGTCGCGTGGGTTCAACTGGCCGCGCTCATCGCCGTCGCTTACGGTGCGGTGTTGATCGATGACTTCATCACGGTCCGTTCGGGATATCGAGGGTCCTACCTCGAAGAGAATCGCCGACCAAGCAAATCCTCGCAAAATTGACTTCCCGTCGCTGCAGTGGGGAACCCAATGCCGTGTTGCGGCACAGGCTGACACTAGGTCATGTTGCGGAGGTCGCCGCGATGCTCACCGGGTACCAGCGGCACACCCCGGCCTGATCGCACCACACCGATCACGACCCGAACTTCGACACTGGCCGTTACGACAGTCCGGCTGAGACTGGCCGCAGAACTGCAATCAACCGACGCAGCGAGGCGATCGGGCACGTGACTACGTCCCAGAACACGCGCCCGCCTCGCCGCACGAATACAGCGGCTGCCGCACCCCTTCGGGGCTTGCCACGGAGCAGCCCGGCGAGGCTTCGAGCCGAGCTGATCTGTCTACGAGCCGTGATCGGTCGCGCGCACCGGCGAGTGAGAAACACTGCGGATTGCAGCAATTCCGCAGGTCAGATAGTATGAACTAATACGACACTGATCGGGGTGAGCATCGAATACTACGTGCGTATGGAACGCGGCAACCTCGTCGGCGCCTCCAACAGCGTGCTCGACAACCTCGCCCACGCCGTGCAACTCGATGACGCCGAACGCACCCACCTGTTCGACCTCGCCCGAGCAGCAGCCCCGACACCGGCCAGACAACGCCGCCCCACACCCACCGCCGGAGTCACCACGTCCATCCAGCAGATACTCGACGCCATCACCGATGCCCCGCCTGTGTCCGCAACGCACGCCACGACATGCTCGCCGCCAACGGTTGGCGAATGCCCTCTACGCACCGATGCTCACCGAGGACCGTCGCCCGGCCAACGCCGCCCGCTTCTACCTCCCGGCACAGCTCCGGCAGCGACGAGCGGGCGCGTCGCGCTCATCCACTTTTCCCGGCCCGGCGAAAACTACCCGGCTGAAATATTCACGCCCCCAAGATAACTCGCACCCTGCTCGACGCTAGCGATCTCGCCGGAAGGACAATTCACCCGTTCCTCACCTACGCGGACGGCACAGGAAACGTCTTCGACGACTACGCCGACCTGTACCCGAACGCGACCATCGCCGAACGGCTCGCGATCCGAGGCGAAGAAGCGACGGAAGCCGGTAAGCGAGTGAGATTGGGTAACGGCGACAGGAGTGCCACCACGATGACCAGCGCTCAAGCCCGCTGACCCCGGCGTGCGCGCACGCGTTGCGATCCCACGACGAGGACTGCCACTACCGCTCGCTTCCCGGCAATCGCCCGAATGCCCAGGCGGGCAGAGGTTCGCGCGCAGCGAGCCACTCCCGCGGAATTCCATGGGTCGCTCCGCGGTCTCCGATGCCGGTGTGGGCGGCCACGATTCCGCCGACGATCGCAGCCGTGGTGTCGACGTCACCACCGGCTTCTACACAAGCGGTGATTGCACCGGGATAGTCCTCGAGGAAGGTGGCGGCTACCCACAGGGTGAAAGGCACCGTGTCCTGAGCGCTGACCCGTGCGCCGTTGCCGAGTTCATAGGCAGCTTCGGCCGCCGTTCGGCCGAGCAGCTTCCGAGCGCGACGAACGCCTTCCGCGGTGCGTCCATCGACTAGATACGGCTCGACGGTCAGCAATAATTCATCTGGCGCGCAACACTTTCCACGCGTCGCGCCGGCATATGCGGCGGCGACCGCCACTACCATCGCGCCCACGATCGCTTCCGGGTGCCGGTGAGTGGTCTCGGCGGACAGTGCCGCCTGCGCCGCGGCCCGATCCGGGTTTCCAGCGAAATGCGCGCCGAGCGGCGCCACCCGCATCGCGGCCCCGTTCCCCCACGATCCACGCCCGCCGAAAACAGCACCCGCCGCCTCAGCCCACGGACGCCCGTCCCGAATCTCGTGCAGCACAACAACGGTGCCGGGCCCGTAGCCCCGGTACGGTTCGCATCGCTGAGCGAACGCGTCCGCGAGAAGATCACGATCCACGCTGCCCCGGTCATGAATTTCCGCGTATACCGAACACGCCATTTCGGTGTCGTCGGTCCATGGCCATGGCGCGGACGGTGGTCGCCCGGCGAGTAGATCAGGAACGGAGCTGCCGGGAACGAAGAACTGCGCCCCCAGCGCGTCGCCAACAGATAGGCCTTGGAGACTGTCGAAAGCAGGATCGGAATTCAGCATGCTGGACGCAATCATTGCCCACCAACACTAACGTCGCAATACGATCTCCGGTCGGCTACACCAGCTCGACCTCGTCGAATCCGACAGTCAGCTTGTGTCGGCGCTCGCGCAGGACATTCCCCTCGCGATGCACAGTGCCCTCGCCGAATTCGATTCGTAATTCCGCCCGACGCGCGTCGATCTCTCGGACAACCCCACAGATGTCACTGAACGGACCCGCCGGAAAATAGACGACATCGCCCGGTCCGTATTCGGTGAACCCCACGGCGACACTGTAAGCCACGTCAGGGGGTGTCGACGCCGTCCGAGCCTTCGAATTCGAGGTCGAAGTCGTTGAGGAGTTCGTCGGCGCGGGAGAGGGCTCGGTCGAGTTCGGCGGTGACGGAGTCCACCAGGCAGATGCCGTCGAGCATGTCGGAGAGTTCGGTGTGCAGGGCGTGGAGTTCGGCGATGTCGGGGTCGATGGTGGTCCAGGCGACGGTGTCGGACCACCAGGTGTCGCGTTGGATCCAGGACCAGACGATGTCGCGGACCAGGAGGGCGTCGGTGGTGAACAGCTGGCGGTGCTCGGTGCCGGTGGTGTGCTCGAGTTCGTAGGTGCCGTCGTCGAGGTAGCGCGCCTGGATGCTGTCGGTGGGGGTGCGCGTGAGTAGCAGGAAGGGGTGTTCGGGGGCCGGATCGGTGGCTGCCGCGCCCGGTTTCGCGGGGTCGACGGGGTGCGGAGCGTCGAAGCCGTCACCGACGTGGACTACGACTTCGGGCTGGTCGCCGCGCTGGTCACCCATCGGGCCAGTGTGCCGGATCGGCGAGTGCCGCCGACAGCCGGACGGATGAATCGGTGACGCGTAAATCCAGCTGCGCCACACCACTACGGCAGGTAGCCTCGCACCGATGACGTGGAAGGCACCCGAAATCGAGCCGAAGCGAACCCTGGTGGGCGCGGATGAACGGCCGATGCTGCAGTCCTGGTTGGACTTTCATCGTCAGACCCTGCTCGGCAAATGCGGTGGACTCGATGGCGAACAGCTGGCCACGCACTCGGTGGAGCCGTCGTCGTTGTCGCTGCTCGGGCTCGTACGACATCTCACCGAGGTGGAGCGGGGCTGGTTCCGGGTGTCGGCGGCGGGCGAGGACATCGAACCGGTCTACGGCACCGAGGACGAGCCCGACGCTGACTTCGACGACCTCGCGGCACTGCCCGCCGAGGAGGTCTTCGCCGCCTTCCACGCCGAGGTCGACGCCTGTGACGCCACCGTCGCGGGACTGTCGCTCGACCACGTGTTCCACGTACCGTGGCGCAGCGACGACTACACCCTGCGCTGGGTGTATCTGCACATGATCGAGGAATACGCCCGCCACAACGGCCACGCCGACCTGCTGCGTGAGCGCATCGACGGCGTGACCGGCAGCTTCTGACTCAGCCGGTGATCACCTCTGCGGTGAGCTGGTCGAGATCGTCGATGACGACGTCGGCCAGCGCGAGGGCATCGGGGCCCGGTGGGAACTCCGGACGCGGTGCCGCGATCAGTCGCATCCCCGCGCGGTGCGCGGAGGTCAGCCCGTTGGTCGAATCCTCTACGGCTGTGCAGTCTTTCGGATCCACGCCGAGGCGCTGCGCGACGGTCAGATAGACATCGGGTGCCGGTTTGCCGCGGCCGACCTCCTCGGTGGACAGCACCACGCTGAAATGGTCGAGCAGCCCTGACTTGGCGAGCACCAGATCGATCAGCGTGGCAGGCGAAGAGCTGGCCAGGCCGAGTTTCCAGGAACCCGCGCACCGCCGCACCGCGTCGACCGCGCCGGGCAACAGCGGAACGTGGTGCGCGTATCTGTCGGCCATCAGATCGATGACATCGGCGGCCACCTTGGCGGCGGGCTCGGCCACACCCAGCTCGTCGGACAGGTACGACGACCACTCGACGGTGTTCATCCCCATCATCTTCTTCTGCGAATCCGGTTGCCACCGACCATCTTTGAGAACCACGTACTCGTGCCTGACCTGTTCCCAGATGGGTTCGGAATCGATCAGCACGCCGTCCATGTCGAACACAACCGCCGCGATACCCATGCGCCCAGCCTTTCGCCGCTCACCCGGAAACGGCACCACCGGCGGTGCGCCGACCCTCCGGAACCTTGGAGACCTAGTCGGTGATCGCCTTCGAGCCTAGTGGACCTGACACCGATCCCCGACGCGAACATCCCAGCTCGGCAGCGATAACGTGTTGCATATGGACGATACACAGGTCGGCAGCTCGCTCCCGGACGAGAAGCATCACGAAGGCGGATTCCGGCCGGTTGCCGAGCTGATCCAGGCGCGCAAGGACCGCGGCGCCGACACGGTAGACGGAGCTCACTACGGCGAACTGATCGAACAGGTCCGCCGGCTGATGGACCGGACGCGGTTGGTTAACCCGTCCGACGAGCTCGCCAAGGAGGCCATCGCCACCCTCGAGCAGCTCAATGCCCGCCTCGACACCGCGGTGGTGGACGAATGGTCCTCGCCCAGCTGGACCCGCACCGACCTGCCCGCGCGCGGCAACATCACGCTGCCGCCGTACACGGTGGTCAGCGGTGATCGCGACGGCGTCACCGCGAAGGTCACCTTCCGCACCTTCCACCTGGGTGGCAACAACGCCGCCCACGGCGGGCACATCGCACTCGCCTTCGACGACATCATCGGCATGACCGCCGCGCTGGCCACCAAGTCGGTGACCCGCACGGCTTCGCTGACCCTGGACTACCGATCGATCACCCCGCTCAATCGCGAGCTCACGGTGCGCGCGTGGACCGAACGCGTCGAGGGCCGCAAGGTGTATCTACGGGCGACGCTGCACAACGACGACAAGCTGTGTGCCGAGGCGAAGGGGCTGTTCATCGTGCTCAACCCCGGCCAACCCTGACCGCGCCGACATTGCGATCGACGTGATCGCAATGTCGGCCGCCCGGCCCGAGGTGGCGCAATAGCGGTTTCCGCGGGGATATCCGCAGGTCGCGTGAACTGCCACCCGGCGTAGAAACATCCCCTGATTTCTGGCCGGAATCGCGACGGGCCGAGTGCCGCGCAATCGCCGCTATCGTCGCTGTTCATGCAGGTCAGCGAGAGAACAGGGGCTCCAGAGCCCACCCCGATCCGCGGTCAGCGCGCCGATCGAGCGCGCCGGGTGGCCGATATCCTGCGCCACCAGATCCTGGCGGGCGCCGTGCAGGGCACCGTGCCCGGCGAGCAGGAACTCGCCGCCGAGCACGGGACATCCCGCAATACCGTGCGCGAAGCGCTCGCGCTGCTGCGCGACGAGGGGCTCATCGATCGCGCCCCGAAGCTCGGCACCCGGGTCGCCGCCCGCAAGTTCGACCACGGCCTCGATGCCCTGCTCGGCCTGCAGGAGACGCTCAAAGGGCACGGCACCGTTCGCAACGAGGTCCGGGCCGCCACCACCATCACCGCTCCCCCGGCCGTCGCGCGTCGACTCGAGCTGTCCACGGGCGACAAGGTCGTCTACATCGAGCGCCTGCGGTTTCTCGCCGATCTGCCGCTGAGCCTGGACCTCACCTATCTCGCGCCCGATATCGGCACCGAGCTGCTCACCCACGATCTCGAGACCACCGACGTGTTCGTACTGCTCGAACAGATCACCGGCCAGTCGCTGGGCGCCGCCGACCTCGCGCTGGAAGCCGTCGCGGCCGACCCACACACCGCGACCACCCTGGATGCCCCCGCCGGTGCGCCACTGCTGATGCTCGAACGCCTGACCCACCTCGAGGACGGCCGCCCCGTCGACCTCGAATACATCCGCATGCGCGGTGACCGCATCACCATGCGCGGCCACCTCACCCGCAGCACCCCTGAATGGAAGGTCCTGTAATGGCACTGGTCCCCCAACGCGCCGATGTTCCGGTGACGATCGACGAATCGCTGTGCATCACCGGCTGCACCCTCTGCGTCGACATGTGTCCCCTCGATTCCCTTGCCATCCAAGATGATTCGGGCAAGGCCTACATGCACGTCGACGAGTGCTGGTACTGCGGGCCGTGCGCGGCGCGCTGCCCCACCGGTGCCGTCACCGTCAACATGCCCTATCTGCTCCGCTGAACCCGGGAATCCCACGCATGAAGATCACTCGATTCGCCCCTGTCGCACTGGCTCTCGCGTTGACCGCGGCCGGCTGCTCGCTCGAAAGTACCGACGCCGCACCGGCGGGCACGGTCAAGGTCGTCATCGGTTACCAGTCCAAGACCATCAATACCGTCACCGCGGGCACGCTGCTGAAAGCGCAGGGCTACCTGGAGCAGCGGCTACAGCGGATCACCGACGGTGGTGGCGCGAAGTACCAGGTGGAGTGGCAGGACTACGACACCGGCGCGCCGATCACCGCCCAGATGGTGGCCGAGAAGATCGACATCGGTTCGATGGGCGACTATCCGTTGCTGATCAACGGATCTCGCACGCAGGCCAACGAACGCGCGCGGACCGAGCTGGTATCGATCACCGGTTACAACCCCAAGGGCGCGCTGAACATGGTTGTGGTGCCGAATGATTCACCGGCCCGCTCGCTCACCGACCTCGCAGGCCAGAAGATCTCGGCCAGTGTGGGTTCGGCCGGGCACGGCACATTGGTGCAGGCGCTCAGCCGGGCCGGGATCGACCCGGCCAAGGGTGTGGAGGTGCTCAATCAGCAGCCGCAGGTGGGGGCCACCGCATTGGAATCGCATCAGGTGAGCGCACTGTCGCAGTTCGTGGCGTGGCCGGGGCTGCTGGTGCAGCAGAACAAGGCCAAGCTGCTCTATGACGGCGCCGAGCTGAATGTGCCGACTTTCCACGGGGTGGTCGCTCGTCGTGCATACGCGGCCGATCATCCCGAGGTGTTGCAGGCGTTCTTGGCCGCGCAGCTGGACGCGACCGCGTTCCTCAACGAGAAGCCTTTCGAGGCAGCCGATCTCGTCGCCAAGGGGTCGGGGCTGCCGCGCGAGGTCGTGTATCTCTACAACGGTCCGGGTGGTACCAGTTTCGACACCACGCTCAAGGCGAACCTGATCGCGGCATTCAAGGATGACGTGAACTACCTGAAGTCGATCGGAGATTTCGCCGAGCTCGACATCGACGCGTTCGTCCAGGACGGCCCGCTGCGCAAGGCCTTCGCGGAGAACGGCCGCGCTGACTACGACGCCGCGCTGGCATCGGGGGTCAATCCGAGCAAGGTGACCGGTACCGATCCGATCTGCGCTGTGCCCGTGAGTGATCCGGCACTGGCCGGCGAGATCTGGGTCGACGGTGCCGACAAGCCGCAGCCCGCCGCGAACCCCGGCTGCTTGTTGCGGGCGGTGCAGGCGGCGAAAGCGGCGGGCAAGACGGTTCGCGCGGTGTATGTCCCCGACGCCGAGCTGGGTACTCGCTGGTTCGCCGACAAGGCCATCTGGCTGCGCGAGGGCACGCAGTACCTGCCGTTCACCACACAGGCAGCGGCCGACCGTTACCGCGCGACCCATCCCGCCGCCGCACCGGTCTCCTATGAGCAGGCCGTCACGGAAGTCCGCGGATGAGCACGCTTTCCAATCAGGCCGTCCCACTCGGGACGGACAGCGTCGACGCGGCCGAATTGCGCGCTGCCACCTCCGTTCCGACGAAAGACGCCAGCGCACCAGGCATCTCGAGCAGCTCGCATGCCGATGCCACTGCCCTTCACGCTGACGACGTGTCCTCCAGGTCGGTCTGGGTATCGCGAACGATCCGAGTCGCCTCGGTGGCGGCCGCCATCGGACTGTGGCAGTTGCTCACCGCGGGCAATGTGCGCGCCGGGCTGCGGTTCGACACCCTGCCGACGGTCACCGAGATCGTCGCCGAGTTCGGTGAACATCTCGGGACCGGTCAGTACTACCTGGATGTGGCGCAGTCGCTGGTCCGGATCGTCACCGGGTTCGGCCTGGCCGCGGTCGTCGGTGTGCTGGCCGGCATCGGGCTCGGTCGGTCGCGACTGCTGGCCGATGTGTTCGGATCGCTGGCCGAGCTGATCCGGCCGATTCCGGCGATCGCGCTGGTGCCGGTCGCGATCCTGCTGTTCCCCAGTGACGAATCCGGCATCGTGTTCATCACTTTCACCGCCTCGCTGTTCCCGGTGCTGGTGAGCACCCGACACGCGACGCGGGCGCTGCCGACCATCTGGGAGGACGCGATCCGCACGCTGGGCGCATCCCGGCGCGAGGTGCTGACCAGGGTCGTCGTGCCCGGCATCCTGCCCGGGGTGTTCAGCGGGCTGTCGGTCGGAATGGGCGTGGCCTGGATCTGCCTGATCTCGGCGGAGATGATCTCCGGGCGCCTCGGCATCGGCTACCGCACCTGGCAGTCCTACACCATCGTCGACTACCCGGCCGTGTTCGTCGGGATGATCACCATCGGTGTGCTCGGTTTCCTCACCTCCGGAATCGTCGAACTGGCAGGCCGTCGGGTAACCCGCTGGCTGCCGCGAGAGGTTGCCTGATGACCACGACCACCGCCGCGCCCGCCGTTTCGGTCGGCATGCGCTTGGACCTCGAATCCGTGCGGATCAGTTACGGCCGCAAAACCGTTGTGCACGACCTCGATCTGACGGTCGCGGCCGGTGAGATCCTGGTCCTGGTCGGCAAGTCCGGCTGCGGCAAGTCGACCCTGCTGCGCGCGATCGCCGGCTTGCGCAAGCCCGCCGCCGGGGTGATCCGCGCCGATGAGGACGCCGTCACCGGTCCGTCGGCCGATCGCGCGCTCGTGTTCCAGGACGACGCACTGCTGCCGTGGCGTACTGCTCGCGCCAATATCGATCTGGCGCTGCGCCTGCGGGGAGTGTCGCGCAGCGACCGTGCCGCACGTTCGCAGCGCTGGCTCGACGAGGTCGGGCTCAGCGGCTACGCCGACTATCTGCCGCGCGATCTGTCCGGCGGGATGCGTCAACGGGTGCAGCTCGCCCGCAGCCTGGCCGGTTCGCCGCGTGCGGTGCTCATGGACGAGCCGTTCGGCGCACTCGACAGCCAGACCCGTGCGGAGATGCAGCGCCTGCTGGTCGACACCTGGCGCGCGCACCCGACCACGATAGTTTTCGTCACCCACGACCTCGACGAAGCCCTGCTGCTCGGCGACCGGATCGCCGTGCTCGGCGCGGGTTCGCTGCGCGCGGTCGTCGAGGTACCCGAGCCGCGCGAACCGGTCGACCGGCAAGCGCTGCGGGCCCGAATCCTGGAGTCTCTGTGAACATTCCCGAACTGTCCGACCGCATCCGGCTCGACTGCGATGTGCTCGTCATCGGCGGCGGCACCGCGGGCACCATGGCCGCGCTCACCGCCGCCGAGTCCGGCGCGAACGTGCTGCTGCTGGAGAAGGCGCATGTGCGGCATTCCGGTGCGCTGGCCATGGGCATGGACGGCGTGAACAATGCCGTCATTCCCGGTAAGGCCGAGCCCGAGGACTACGTCGCCGAGATCACTCGCGCCAACGACGGCATCGTCGACCAGCGCACCGTGTATCAAACCGCCACAAGGGGTTTCGCGATGGTGCAACGCCTCGAACGGTACGGGGTGAAGTTCGAGAAGGACGAATACGGCGAGTACGCGGTGCGCCGGGTGCACCGGTCGGGGTCGTATGTGCTGCCGATGCCCGAGGGCAAAGATGTGAAGAAGGCGCTGTATCGCGTGCTGCGGCAACGGAAGATGCGCGAGAAGATCCGCATCGAGAACCGGCTGATGCCGGTGCGGGTGCTCAC
This sequence comes from Nocardia sp. A7, assembly GCF_046549215.1. Classification (NCBI taxonomy): domain Bacteria; kingdom Bacillati; phylum Actinomycetota; class Actinomycetes; order Mycobacteriales; family Nocardiaceae; genus Nocardia; species Nocardia sp. A7. The sequence continues at coordinate 117,174 of NZ_JAJPWE010000005.1, forward strand.
CGCCGACGGTCGGGCGGTCGGCGCGGCCGCATTGAACACGCGCACCGGCGAATTCGTCGAGGTGGCCGCGAAAGCGGTGATCCTGGCGACGGGGCCGTGCGGTCGGCTCGGGCTGCCCGCGTCGGGCTATCTCTACGGCACCTATGAGAACCCCACCAACGCCGGTGACGGTTATTCGATGGCGTATCACGCCGGTGCGGAGCTCTCCGGGATCGAGTGCTTCCAGATCAATCCGCTGATCAAGGATTACAACGGGCCGGCCTGCGCCTACGTCGCCAATCCGTTCGGTGGCTATCAGGTCAATGCCCAGGGGGAACGTTTCGTCGACTCCGACTACTGGTCGGGGCAGATGATGGCCGAGGTGAAGCAGGAGATCGAATCCGCGCGCGGGCCCATCTATCTCAAGGTGTCGCACCTGCCGGACGAGACGCTGTCGACGCTCGAGTCGATTCTGCACACCACCGAGCGGCCGACACGCGGAACCTTCCACGCCAATCGCGGGCACGACTACCGCACGCACGACATCGAGATGCACATCTCCGAAATCGGTTTGTGCGGTGGACATTCCGCGTCGGGCGTGTGGGTGGATGAGAACGCGCGAACTACGGTCCCCGGCCTGTACGCGGCGGGTGACCTGGCGTGCGTGCCACACAACTACATGATCGGCGCGTTCGTCTACGGCGATCTGGCCGGCGCGCACGCGGCCTCGACGCTGGCCCAGCTCGACGCACCGGCCGACCTGCCCGAGGATCAGCTCGCCGACGCCCACGAACTGATCTACCGGCCGTTGCGCCAGCCCGAAGGCCCACCGCAGCCACAGGTCGAATACAAGCTGCGCCGCTTCGTGAACGACTATGTGGCGCCCCCGAAAACGGCGGCCAAGCTCTCGATCGCCGTCGAGACCTTCGAGCGGATGCGCGCCGAGGTCGATGGCATCGGCGCGCAGACCCCGCACGAACTGATGCGTGCGGTCGAGGTGCAGTTCATTCGGGATTGCGCCGAAATGGCCTCGCGCAGTTCGCTGACCCGCACCGAGTCACGGTGGGGTCTCTATCACGATCGCGCCGATCTGCCCGAGCGCGACGACGAGTCGTGGAACTTCCATCTGAACCTGCGCAAGACCGTCGGCGGCGAGATGGAATTCGTCAAGCGCTCGGTGGCGCCGTATCTGGTGCCGGTGCCCGGTCTCGACGATGTGCCCTCGGCCGAGCCGATCGTCGAAGTGATCGCCCAGCCCGCACTGGTCGGGACTCGGGCGCCACAGCGCGAGGCCCCCGTTCGCAACGAGGTCGCGCCGGTATCACCGTCTTCGCCTCGGCTGGTAACCCTGCTCGCACTGGATTCCCCTGTGGTCGAGGACCTTTCGAGCTACCTGACCGATCCCGATCCGGTGGTGCGGGTCGCGGCCCTGTCGGTGCTCACCGAGAACACCCCCGACGGATTCGCCGAGGAATTGGTGCGGGCGCTGGGCGATGAGGCTGCCTCGGTGCGCCGAGCGGCGACCGAGAGTCTGCGGGAACTGGTCGAGGTGCTCGCGGGAGCCGGTGCGTTGGGCGAGCATCTGCGCTCCCCTGATCCCCTGGTTCGCGCGACCGTCATCGATCTGCTTCGTGCGCTGCGGGCCGGCTCGGCACCGGATTTCCGTGCAGCACTGGGCGATACCGATCATCGAGTCAGGATCGAGGCGGTGCGAGCACTGGTCTCTCTCGACGATGCCGACGCGGTGTCCTCGATCGCGGGCGATGTCAACCGTGAGGTCCGCATCGCGGTCGCGCACGGGCTCGCCTCGATCGGTGACGGCGGTGTCGAGGTGATCCGCGTGCTCGCCGGCGATCCTGATCCGCTGGTCCGTGCTGCCGCGCTCAGTGCGTTTGCCGCGCTGGGCACCGCGGACGAGGACGTCGCCGAACTCGGTGCGGCACTACGACATTCCGCCTGGCAGGTGCGCGTCGGTGCGGCACGCGGGCTGGCGGGTTCCACCCCGGAGGCGGGCGTGGTGCCGTTGGGTGAGGCGCTCGCCGACCGGCACCTCGATGTGCGCAAGGCGGCGGTCCTGGCCCTGTCCACCTGGCCGAGCAGTGCCGCCGCCCTCGACGCGCTCGAGTCGGCGATCGCCGATCCCGACGCCGACGTCCGCGCCTATGCCCGCCGCGCGGTGACCGCCGCGGGTCGCAGCCCGGTCGACGCTGTCCGTGCCGACGCGGCGCTGACCGAGGCCAGGGTGTGATCAGCAACTCGTCGGGGCGCTGCCGCAACGCGGATGCGGCGCTGTGTCACCGATCAGCGGGGAGCACGCTCAGGATTATCACAGCTCGCCGTCGGTAGGCTGGCCCGATGAGTGCACTTCCCGCCACGTTGGTGAGGGTTACCGAGGATCTGGACGCGGTGACCACGGTCGGCCACGAGGACGATCCGGCCGATGCCGGATCGTCGCGTGCCGACGTCGAGGCGATCTGGGCGTCGGTGCGCGCGTGGTACACGATGGGCACGACACCGGCCATCCAGGTGTGTCTGCGACGCAACGGTGCGATCGTGTTGAACCGGACCATCGGTCACGGGTGGGGCAACGCACCGAGCGACGGTCCCGACGCCGAGCTGATCGCGGCGACACCGCAGACACCGTTCTGCGGGTTCTCCACCGCGAAGGGCGTCGCCGCCACGGTGATGTTCATGCTGATCGAGCAGGGCGCGTTCGCGCTGAAAGATCCGGTGTCGGACTATATTCCCGAGTTCGCGGCTCACCGCAAGGGCGTGATCACCATCGGCGATGTGCTGTCGCACTCGGCGGGAATTCCGTTCATCACCGCACCGCACAGCGGAACCGCCGCGGTCCTCGACGAGGAACTCGCCCTCGCCGCACTCACCGATCTGGTGCCGAGCTGGCCGCCCGGCCGTTTCCGCGTCTACCACGCCTTGACCAGCGGACTGATCCAACGACTGCTCGTCCAACGTGCCACCGGCAAGCGGATGCGCGAGCACCTCGCCGACCAGGTGCTGACACCGTTCGGCTTCCGCTGGAACAACTTCGGCGTCGATCCCGTCGATGTCGACAAGGTCGTACCCAGTGTGAAGACCGGTCCGCCGCAGCCGCGCCTGGCCCGATTCCTGGCGAACAAGGCCCTCGGCGGCCATATGGACAAGGCATCGAAGGCGACCAACGACGCCTTCCTCGTCGCTGAACTCCCCTCGGGCAACCTGGTCACCACCGCCTACGAACTGTCCCGCTTCTACGAAATCCTCGCGCGCGGTGGAGAATTGGACGGAAGAAGAATCCTCGAGCCCGCCACGCTGCGCGCGGCGATCGCTCCCGCCGATCGCATGCCCGGCCTGGCAGGTCGGGTCAGCCGCGCCGGATTCGAGCTCGGCGCCCGCCGATCGAAATTCGGCCGCGATACCGGTTCCCATTTCGGCCGCAGCGGACTCACCACGCAATACGGCTGGGCCGATCCCGACCGCGGCCTCTCCGGCGCCATCCTGACCAGCGGCAAGGCGGCCACCGACCTCGAACGGCCGTGGCGACTGGTCGCCCAGATCTCCGATACCCTGCGCCCGCTGGCGCCTGCCGATCGGCTCTTTCATCCCTGATCGGATGAATCATGTCGGTCAGAAGAACGTTCCGCTGAAGGGCAGTGTGGGCGTGGCGAAGAGGTTGTCGGCGGCATCGACGGCGCCCGCGCGGTGCTCGACGACACGACCGGCAAAGGCGAGCTGGCGCCATGTCGACCCACCGAGGTAGATCGCGCCGAGCGTGGCGACGTCGACGCTGACATCGGCCGGGTCGTCGACCCTGGTGACCTTCTCCGCGCAGATCCGGTATCGGCCGGTGTTGTCGGTGCGGATCGCATCGTCGACCTCGACGATCACCGGCGGTACGTCGCGGTAGGTGCGGCGGGCCAGCGCGGCGGGGACATCGATGAGTCGCAGCCAGGTTTCGTCGTGCACCGCCGCGACGTCGACCGCGCGTTCGTCGGTGAACAGGTGCCGCAGCGGCGCGTCCACCGGCGCGAAGGCGAAGGTCACCTTGTCTACGAGATCGACCGCGAGCAGATGCCGGATCAGACCGAGGTAGGCCTGCGGGGTGGTCGCCACGAGATCGTCGACGACGATCGTGCGTTCGCGGCTGGTGAACCAGTTCGCGGTGTCGACCGGGTGGTAGCGCGCGAACCCGTCCTCTGCGCCGGTGGGCCCGTGCGTCACCGTGTACACGGGTTCAGCCGCGATGCGTTCCTTGCCCTTCCACCAGTATTCGGGACGATCGATCGCGCCGGTCCAGGAGATCGCGGCGGTCGCGTAGATCTGCGGGAACAGCTTCCATGCGTCGGCCGGTTCGACGAAGCGCACCGGGCCGGACGGCGGGACCGTGTCGCGCAGGCGTGCTCGGCTGCGCAGAAGGTCAAGGCGCGCAAAAGAACTCGCCACGCCGTATCCGAAACGCTCGTAGATCGAGCCCTCGGACGCACGCAGGGTTGCCACCACTTCGCCCCGCTCGGCGATGTCGTCGAGCTGCCGGCGCAGCAGGGCGGTGAGCACTCCCCGCCGGGTGTGCGTCGGCAGCACACCGACATGCGTCACAGCGGCGTGGGAAACGCGCGCACCACCGGGGACGACCAGCCAGCTGGTGTAAGACTCCGCGGTGCCGACCAGCCGACCGTCGATGCGCGCACCGAGCGTGCGGCCCGGTTCGGACAGGTGATCGCGATGCGATGGCAGCGGTGGCAGTCCCACCATCGCCGCGCGGAACAGCGCGCTCGCCGCGTGCAGATCGTCGTCGCCGTGGAGGGTGTCTACGTCAACAGCCATCCCCTCACTGTTCCCTATCCAGAGCCGAGCCTCTACTCGATGAGGCCGTAGCGGGGGTGGTTCTCAGGCCCCGATGACCGCGTTCATGATCGTGCCCGCGCTGGTGGCGACCGCGCCGCCCGCCATGGCGCTGGCGATCATCTTCGGCGATTGCAGTCCGCCGCCGTTCCACTTCTCCCAGGCGAAGCGGCCGCCGCCGTAGGTGATGGCGGTGACGCCGGACAGCAGGATCATCCAGGTGAAATACCGGCCCAGCTGCATCACCTTGTCGGCCATCGGCGGTGCCTCCGGCGTGGGATTGCCCACCTGGGCGACAACGATGCCATAGGTGTCGTGCACTGCGGCCAGGATCATGCTCACGATCGGTGCTCCTTCGTCGGTTGTTCGTGGTGAAGCCGATGTCGAGAACTCGTGACGCGGTAGAACCCAGATATGTTGAACATTCAACCTCATGGGCGCATCGGTGACGTGGGTGACACTCCGCGTAAACCATGACCGCCGTCACAGCCGCGGGACCGTGCCCCCGTCGCGCCGTGCCCCTACTATCGAACATGCGGGGCTCGTTCAGATTCGGCGCGACGAGGCGCTGACCACCACCTTCATCGCACGACTACCGTACCGCGAGGAGGGCACCATGGCTTTCCTGATTCCCTTGTTCGTCGCGTTTCTTCTGGTAACCGGCGCCGTGGTCGTGGCTTCCTACGCCACGGTTTCGCTGACCTATTGGTTTGAATCACGCCGGATCCGTCCGGAACAGTCCGACCCGCAACCTGCACGCTGAGCCCCGATCCGACCCGATGTCCCGGTATCTCGCGAGGTACCGGGACATCGTCGGTTTCGCGCCCGCTCGTGGTCAGGGCAGATCGAGACCGGACTGCGACGCGATCACGGCGGCCTGCACACGCGACTGCACGCCGAGCTTGCTCAGCACCCGGGAGACGTGCGTTTTCACCGTGGCCTCGCCGATGCGTAAACGAGTGCCTATCTGGATGTTGGACAGGCCGGCACCCAGGCCCGCGAGTACCTGCCGTTCACGATCGGTGAGCGCGGACAGGTCAGCCGGGGGCGGGACGTCCGCTACACGGGGCAACGCGGCGATCACCGCACGCGTGACCTTCGGGTCGAGGACCGCGTCTCCTTCGGCCACCGCCAGCACGGCGCTGACCAGATCGTCACCACCGACGGACTTGAGCAGGAATCCGCTCGCACCGGCCGAGAGCGCGCCCAGTACGTATTCGTCGATGGCGAAAGTGGTCAGTACCAGCACTTTCGCGGTGGTCTCGGCGACGACGGCCGCGGTGGCTTCCAGGCCGTCGACGCGGGGCATCCGCACGTCCATCAGCACCACGTCGGGGCGCAGGGCACGGGCTTGCCGGACCGCGGCGGCACCGTCGGCCGCTTCCCCGATCACTCGCACCTCGCCGGACGCTTCGAGAAGCATCTTCAGCCCGGCCCGGATGGTGGCGTGGTCGTCGGCGACCAACACGGTGACTGTCACTTGTCTCCCAAGGGAATTCGTGCGCACACGCGCCAGGTGCCGTCCTGGGGGCCTGCGGTGATGGTGCCGTCGACTGATTCCGCGCGAAACATCATGTTGCGCAGTCCGTTTCCCTCGCCCTGCGCGACGCCCGGTGGCATCGGATTCGTCGCGGTCACCACCAATCGTGTCGCATCGCGGCGCATTTCGATGTCGAGGGGCGCACCGGGGGCATGTTTGGTCGCGTTCGCGAGGGTCTCGCCCAGGATCCGGGTGACGACCGCCTCGACCGCGGTGGGCAGTTCGAGGTCGGTGGGCTGTCGCAGTGTCACCGCACCACCCGCCGCCTCCGCGGCGTCGATGAGGCCGTCCAGGGAGGCGAGTCGCGTGGTCACGGCGGTGTCGTCAGGTGCGGTGAGCAGGTCGATGGTCGTGCGCATCTCCTCCATTGCGGCCAGGCTGCTCGAGCGGATCGTCTGCAGGACCGCGATGTCACCGGGCTTCTTCTGCGCCACTTCGGCCAGGATCGCGACGGCGGAGACATGGCCCGCCACCGCGTCGTGCAGGTCTCGGGCCAACCGCCTTCGCTCCTCGCCCAGCGCGGCGGACCGTTCGGCATCACGCGCGGCGAGTTCGGCGCGGGCAGCATGCCGTTGCGCCTCGACCGTACGGCGGGAGGCACGCACCGCGCGCGCGTAACCGAGCGGCGACCAGGTGAGCGCGACGCCGACCAGGCCGGTGTACAACGCCGCTCTGACATCGAGGAATGCCAGTGCCAGCAGCGACCCGCCCACGGTGACCGCCAACGAGAACCAGGAGACCACCGCACCCAGCCGATCCGACCCGGTGCTGACGGCCAGGTAGATCACGTCGGTCAGCGCGATCCACAGCGGCAGCGACGGCCCGTACACGAAGTCACCGGCCAGCAAGGCGACCATCAGGCCGAAGGCGAGGGCAGGCCTGCGCTGCGCGGTCAGCTGAACCGCGAACGCCGCGCCCAACAGCATCAACTTCGCGGGCGGTGGATACAGGTCGCGGTCCACCACGACCGCCCAGCCACCCGCGGCCCACAGCAGCAGCCCCACCAGAAACATCCCGACGGCGGCGGAGGTCGCGCTGTCGAAGGCGTCCGCGAGCCGACTCAGGGGCGTGCGGGGTGGGGGCATGTCCCATTTCAGCACACCGCCGTGACGGCGCGGGTCCCCCGAACGGCGGACCGGGAAATGGCCCCGAAGCGGGACGACGGAGCTCCGGTGTCCCCGGCACAGTGAGGGAATGGACGAACTGAACAACCCCGTATTGCTGACGATCGCCGCGTGCGAGATCGGCTTCTGGGTGCTGGTGGTGGGCGGTTTGCTGCTGCGCTATGTGATCCGGCTGCCGCGCGCGAGCACGGTGACGCTGGCGTTGGTGCCCGTACTCGATGTGGTGCTGGTGGTCGCGGTGGCGATCGACCTCCACCGTGGCGGTGAGGTGAGCTTCGCCCATCGGATCGCCGGGATCTATCTCGGCTGCACGGTGATGTTCGGTGGCCGGATGATCCGATGGGCCGACGAGCGGTTCGCCCACCGATTCGCCGGTGCGCCGGTTCCGGTGAAGGTCCCGAAATACGGGCCTGAGCGCACCCGCAAGGAGTGGGCCGACTTCTCGCGTTGGCTCGGCGCGGCCGCCATCGCCGGCGCACTGACCTTGGTTTTGAGCTACACGGTCGCCGATGCCGAGCAGCGCGAGCAGCTGATGGGAGTGTTCGGCAGCCTCGGGGTGATCACCGTGATCTGGCTGATCACCGGGCCGGTATGGGTCACCGGGTCGCGCGGCGACTGAGGCCGTTACGCCCGACCGGCGCTTCACCGTGACGACCAGGTGGACAGCGGTCGACGGAACTCCGGCCGCACTGAGTCCAGCGATACTCCGGGCGAGGCGAGGCGATCACCCGGAGTATCGCGGTTCGATGCTCAGACGGTGGCAGCGGCGGATTCGGTGACGACCGCACCGATCCACGGCAGCACCGCGGACCGCACGTCGACCGTGTGCGGGAGCAGCCCGTTCGCCGCGAGGAGGTCAGCGGCGCGCTGCTGCTCGTCGAGGAATTCCTCGCTCACCGGGTGCACGCCGAACGGGCGGCCGCGCAGCGCGGCCTCCCAGGCGTCGAGGTCGGCGGGAATACCGCGTGACTCGGCGTCGTCGACGAAGTACTGCGCCGCCTCGCGGGGGTTGGCGGCGATCCAGGCGTCGGACTCCTGCAGCGCAGCCAGCACCGCTTCCACCACGGCTCGGTTGCCTTCGGCCAGATCGCGGCGGGTGAACCACAGCGACGGGTGGCTGAACACCGCGGCGGTGTCGACCAGCGTGGTGAGCTCGGTGGCGGCCTCCACGTCCCGCAGGCCGGGGTAGGTACCGACCCAGGCGTCGAGTTCACCGGCCAGCAGCGCGGCGCCGCCCCCACGTACATCGACGTCGACCGGTTCGACATCGGCCCACGTGAGACCGGCCTGGTCGAGGGCGAACAGCAGCAGTGTGGTCTGCCACGAGCCGTGCGCGATGCCGACCCGCTTGCCCCGCAGATCCGCGGCGGAGGTGATGCCGCTCGCCGCGGTCGCGACCAGCCTGCCGTTCTCCACGCGGGGGCCGGAGATGCCGAGGTAGACGATGTCGCGTCGATTGGCGAGCGCGGTCAGCGGCGGGGTGAAGCCGGTGCCGATGATGTCGTAGCCGCCCTCGGTGAACAGCCAGTCCGAATGTTCGCTCGGCAGCGCCGTTTTGGGGTCGACACGGTCGGGCTGCGGCAGAGCGCGCAGATCGACCCATTCGACCTCGGGGAGCGAACGTTCCAAGATCCCGCGGTGGCGCAGGACGAACAGCGAGTTGTTGTGCGGGAAGTAGCCGACCCGGATGCTCATCGCGCATCTCCGATCAGGCCGAGGCGACGGGCTTCGTCGGCCAGACCGCTGCGCTGCCACTGCACCGCGAGGTTGGACGGATCGAATTCGACCGAGCCGCCGAGAGTTTCGGCGATCGCCTGGTACTGCGCGCCCTCCTCGAGCAGCACGACGAATTTCGCGAGTTCCAGCAGACCGGCACGGCCGATCACATTGGCACCACCGTTGGCCTCGAAGATCGCGACCAGATGCGGGTCGACTTCGAGGCGGCCGAGGATGAAATCGCCCGCGCCGATGGTGCGGTCGATGTGCGGTGGGATCTCGCGCGACAGGGTGAGTCGCTGCGAGGCGGCGTAGCGGATCGGCAGCGTGCGGTGGGTCTGGGCCCAGCCGCCGAGCCACGGGGTGTGGATGTGGACGACGGAGGTGATCTCGGGGTGCGCGCGGAACACTTTCGCGTAACCGGTGACGAATCCGGCAGAACCCCTGCCGGACAGCACTTCTCCGTCGAACGTGGCGACAACGGGTTCGACGGCACGGTCGGCGGCCCACGGGCCCGGCTCGTTGAGGGCGACGGCGATCTCCTCGCCGGGCACCCGCTCGACGAAGTTGACCGTGCCGTTGCCGGTGACGGTTCCGGTCTCGCGGAAGACCCGGAACGCGGTCTCGGCATCGCGGGTAGCCGACTCGGCGAAGGCTGAGACAGCCTCCGACAGACGGGTTTCGGTGGTGGTCATCGATGACTCCTGCGTTATCGGGCCGTCGCGAGGACGGTGTCGGTGGACGGGGTGGTGAGCCGGGAACGACCCAGCAATGGGAGGACTTCCTCGCCGACCCGGTAGGCCTCTTCGAGGTGCGGGTTGCCCGCGAGGATGAAGGCGTCGACGCCGAGGTCGATCAGTTCGTCGAGCCGCTGGGCGACCTGTTCGTAGCTGCCGACCAGGCCGAAGGCCGGGCCACCGCGGATCAGGCTGAATCCGGCCCAGACATTGGGCTGCACTTCCAGATCGCGGTAGCCAGTGATGGTTTCGGGCACCCAGCCGGTGATGCGGGCGGCGCCGACGGAGTCGCCCTTGGCGGCGCGGTTGGCGGCGTCGCGGTCGACGAAGGCCCAGCCCTTCTCGATCTCGGCCCAGGCGGCTTCTTCGGTGTGCCGGGCGAGGATGTCGATGCGGACCGCGAACTTCGGTGTGCGACCGGTTGTTTCGGCGTTGCGGCGGACACCGTCGAACTTGGCGCGCAGATCGGCGAAGGGCTCGAGCCAGGACAGGTAGTAGTCGGCGTGGCGGCCCGCCGCGGCGACGGCGGCACCCGAGGAGCCCGAGAAGTACACCTCGGGAAACGGCTGTCCGGCCAGGCCGGGTGGCAGAGCCGCGCCCTCGGTGCCGAAGAAGCGACCGTCGTGGTCGAAGGGTTCGCCGTCCCATACCCCGCGCAGCACGTCGAGGAATTCGCTCGTCCGCGCGTAACGGTCGTCATGGGAGACCTTGTCGCCCCACCACAATTGGGCCGGTCCGCCGCCACCGCTGATGATGTTGTAGACGAGTCGCCCGCCGGTGGCCCGCTGCAGGCTCGCCGACATCCTGGCCGCCTGCACCGGATGCAGGAAGCCGGGTTGGAAGGCGACCATGAAGCGGTAGGTGGTGGTCTCGGCGGCGAGCGCGGCGGCGACGCCCCACGGATCGTCGGTCACCGGGAACGAGGGCAGCAATCCACCGAGGAACCCCGCGGACTCCGAGGCTTTGGCGACCGCGGCGACGTGGTCGAGATAGCTGTACTGGTCGAGTGCGCCGTCGCGGATGGCCGGTGCGATATTGCCCGGCGAATAACCGCCCGCATTGCCCCGGTTGTAGCGGCGTGGGGTGCGCAGGGAGGCGTGGTCGCCTTCCATGCCGATTCGCCAGTAGACGTCGATGGTCATGCGGTGATCTCCTGCACGGTGCGGCCTACCGGGTCGGCGAGGAACAGCAGGTGTTCGCCGGCGCGATGGATTTCCTCGATGTTGGGGTGGCCCGACAGCACGAAGGTCTGCACACCCGCGGACTTGTAGGCCGAAAGCTGTTGCGCCACTTGCTCGTAGCTGCCGACCAAACCGATACGCTGGTTGTAGCCGAACGCGTCGAAGCCTGCCCAGCGTCCGTCGCCGAGCGCGTGCTCGGCCGCGTTGCCGGGGCGATCGAGCTCAGCCCACTGCCGGTGGACCCTGGCCCAGGCTTCGTTCTCGGTCTCCCTGGCGATGATCGGCAGCTCGAGCCCGACCCGCACGCGGCGACCTGCCGCGGCGGCCCGCTCACTCAATTCGGTGACGGCAGAGTCGATTCCGTTCGGCTCGTCGGCGAACAGGTGTACGTCGCCGTGCGCGGCCGACAGCGCCAGCGCGGCGGACGAGGTACCGCTCAGGTGCACGCGGGGAAACGGCAGACCGGACAGGATTCCACGGAATCCCCCGTCGATGACGTCGTAGTACCGGCCCGCGTAATCGAACCCGGTGCCCGCGAATCCCGCTGCGCCGATGTCGCTTTCGTTCCAGACGCCGCGCGCGACGGTGAGGAATTCCGCGGCGCGGTCGTAGCGCTCGTCGCCGGTGACGCGATCGCCGCGCGAGCGGGCCTCCGCGTCGTCGGTGTCGACAGCCAGTCGCCAGTTCAGGCGGCCTGCCGAGTGCCGCTGCAGTGTCGCCGACACCTTGGCCGCGTAGACCGGTGTGCCGAAGGCGGGCTGGAATTCGACCGTGACCTGCGCGTAGCGGGTCGCGCGCAGGGCAGCCGCCGCCACGATCCAGGATTCCTCGCCGAGCGGGTCGTAGGGCGCGAGCACGCCGTCGAAACCGGTCAGTTCGGCCGCGTCGACGATCTGCGCGAGATCGTCGAACGGACCGAAGTGGCCCGAACGCACATCGGTGGCCGCGGTGGCCGGTGGCTGTGGGCCGAAGCCGCCGCGACTACGAAGCCCCGGATCAGCGCGCCGACCGTCGCCGCGGCTGGGCAGCCGCCACAGGAACTCGGTCATGCGGGCACCCGCTCGGCGGCGACGATCTCGCGTGCGCGAGCCAACGGCTCGGGGGCAACCCAGGATTCGAGATCGAAGTCGGCGGCCAGGAAGCCGTGGGTGTAGAGGAACTGCTTCTGCACGCCGAGCAGTTCGATGCGTTCGGCGGTGAGCGAGGGATGCAGTCCGCGATGGAACTCGTCGCCGTAGGCGGCGGCGACACCCGCGGGCCCGGACAGCGTTTCGCGTTGCAGCACCGCGCGGACACCGTCGAGATCCTCGGCGGCCCAGTCGGCGGCGCGCAGGCTCTGCGCGAGGAAGCCGACGACGACCTCGGGCCGGGATTCCAGCAGGTCGGCGTGCACGGTGATCGGACGCGGTGTTCCGTTGTTGACCCGCAGGTGCTTGGTGGCCGAGGCGTCGAGATCGACCGCTACGCGCAGCCCGTTCTCCGTCGCCACTTCCTTGGCCCGGGCGCCCTTGACATAGATGGCGTCGACCTTGCCGTCGAGGAGTTCGGCCACACCCCACGTCGTCGAGCGTCGCGCGCTCTGGATCGCGCTGCGCACCTGCGGATCTCGTTCGACGTCGAGCTCGACGACTCGGACATCGGCCAGGGTCAGCCCGGCGGGGCGCAGAGCATTGGCGAAGCCGTGCAGCGCCATCGCCCGCGGAAAGCTGCGGGCCTGGTCCTGCGCCCACGCGGGGATGCCGATGCGCAGCCCGGCCAGGCCGGCCGCGTCGGTGACCGGCGAATCGGGGCCGACCAGGATCGCCTGGGACTCGTCGATCCAGGTGAGACCGATCAGGCGGGTCGGCGAACCCTGCGCGCGGGCGGCCAGCGCGGGCACATTGCCGCCCTCACGAATCAGGCCGGACAGATCGTGCAGGAAGTGGTGGCCTGCGAGCTCGGGTCCCGCGTCCTGCAGGACGCCGAACTCGAGGCCGGCATCGGCCGCGGTCGCCCCGAGCCAGCCGAGGCTGTGCGCGAGACCGCTGGCGGTCGGCACGGGGCAGCGGGTGTACCACAGGGTTTCGGTCATGACAGGCTCCTTGGGTGTGGTCCGACGCCGAGCTGGGCGAGGAATCGCGTTCGGTAACCGAGGGTTTCGGGTGAGGTGTGATCACGCGGGTGGGGTAGGTCGATGACCTCGTCGACGGCGAAGCGGCCGTGGTCGAGGATGAGCACCCGGTCGGCGAGCCGGATCGCCTCGTCGACGTCGTGGGTGACCATGAGGACGGCGGGCCGGTGCCGGGCGACGAGATCGCCGACCAGGTCCTGCATCTGAAGCCGGGTGAGGGCGTCCAGCGCCGCGAACGGCTCGTCGAGCAGCAGCAGTTCCGGGTCACGCACCAGCGCTCTGGCGAGCGCGGCGCGCTGGGCTTCGCCACCGGACAGCGTGGCGGGCCACTGGCCCGCCTTGCCGTCGAGGTGCACCTCGTTCAGTGCGCGCAGACCGGCTTCGCGCTGTGCCTTGCCGCGTCGCAGGCCGACGATCACATTGGCCAGCACCCGCTTCGACGGGATCAGGCGGGGTTCCTGATAGACGGTCGTGCGGCGGGCAGGCACCAATACCTCGCCGGCATCGGGTGTTTCGAGTCCGGTGAGCAGGCGCAGCAACGTGGTCTTGCCGGTGCCGCTCGGCCCGAGCAGCACCACGAACTCGCCGCGGCGGATCGTCAGGTCGACTCCGTCGAGGACCGTCTTCTCGCCGAATGCCTTGCGCAGTGCGGTGATCGACACTGCGACCGGTGATTGTTTCGCGACCCGAATCGGTGCGGCTGCTGTTGTCGTCATCGGATCGCCACCTGCTTGCGCCATGGCATCGCGTAGCGTTCCGCGAGCCGTACGAGTGCGTCGAACACCAGACCGAGCAGCGCGTAGAGGACCACGCACAGCACCATGTAGTCGGTGCGGTTGTATTCCTGGGCCAGTGTCACCAGGTAACCGACGCCCTCCTGGGTACCGACCTGTTCGGCGGCGATGAGCGCGGTGATGCTGATCGACAGGCACACCCGCAGCGCCATCAGGATGCCGGGTAGCGCGGCGGGCACGATCACCTCGACGACCAGCCTGGTCCCGGAGAGCCCGAAACTGCGTGCCGCCTCGACCATCTTGCGGTCGACATTGCGCACGCCGAGGTAGGTGTAGGCATACATCGGCGCGGTCGTCGCCACCGCGATGAGCAGCACCTTGTACAGCTCATCGATGCCGAACCAGGCGATGAACAGCGGCACCAGCGCCAGGAACGGCACCGCGCGCACGATCTGCATGGTCGAGTCGACCAGCTCCTCGCCCAGGCTGGACAGGCCCGACAGCAAGCCGAGCACCAGCCCGACACCGACGCCGAGCGCCACTCCGGCGGCCGCGCGCCAGAACGAGGCGAGCGCGAAGTCGACCAGCTGGCCACTGTCGAACAGTTCCACGAAGGCCGACCAGACCGCGCCGGGGCCGGCGATGACCCGCGGCGAGATGGCGCCGCTCGCCGATCCCACCCACCAGACCAGCACGATCGCGGCGGGCAGGACGGCGCGCAGGCTCAGCGACAACCATCGGGGCCGCTGCCGGGCGACGCGCGCTCGCGGCGGAGCCAGTGCGAGAGTCGCCATCTCACTTGTCCTTCAGCGCGGCGAGCTGGTCCGGGGTGAGCTTGGACTTCAGGTCGTAGAAGATGTCGGCGGCGGTGATCCGGCGGGAGATGACGCCGTTGTCGGCGAAGGTGTTCACGACATCGGCCAGGTCGACGGCATCGGATTCGGCGGGCAAGCGGGGCACGGTGACCTCACCGCCGACCCGGACCGCGTCGGCGAGCCGGTCACCGGCCAGCGCGCGCGGGCCGGACTTCTCGAAGACGTTCTCGAAGTCGGCGGGCGCGGCCTTCTGCTTCGCGGTGAGTCCCTGCAGCACTTCCAGATACTTCGCGGCGATATCGGGGCGCTTGTCGAGGACCTCGGTGCGGAACACCACGACGGTGTTGTCCTTGGAGCCGACCGACTTCTCGGTGGCGATCTCCTTGGCGCCCGCGGCCTTGGCCTCCTGGTAGGGCACCAGGAACGACGCCCACGCGTCGACCTTGCCGGTCGCGAAGGCCGACGCGGCGTCCTTCTGCTGCAGGGGAACCCGGGTCACCTTGTCGGCCGGAATACCGGCCTGGGCCAGCGCCTTGAGCGTGATGTACTCGCCCTTGCCGGCGGGATTCACCGCGATCCGCTTGCCCACCAGACCTGCCACGGTGGTCACGCCCGACTCGGGAGTCACCACGATGCCGCTCTGATCCTGCGCCGCCGGGTCGGCCACGGCGACGATCTTCACGCCGACATCCTTGGACAGCGCACCGACGACGGGGCTGAACGCGGCACCGGAGACGTCGAGTTCGCTCGTGTTGAACAGCTTCAAGGTGGAACTGAAACCCGGTGTGGTGCTGACCCATTGAATCTTGGCGCCCAGCGGGGCCAGTGCCGCGTCGAAGGTGCCGTCGCGTTTGCCGACCGCGAGCGGGCCGCTGTTGCCGGGGTCGGTGACCTTGAGAACGAACGAGGCTTGCGCCCCCTGTTCCTGCGTGGAGTCGGAGCCACACGCCGCGACGAGGGCTACGACGGGGACGATCGCGAGGGCGATCCGCGAGAAGGCCGGCAGCCTGCGGGACATCGGGGCTCCTGTTCGGGGGCTGGGGGTTGATGCCTTCGCAGCGTAGGAGTGAGTACGGCGCCCGACGAGGTATGCCTTTCCATGGATCGGAAAGCTTGACACGGTGGGTCTTCCCGTTCTATGGCGGTTGGCGAGCAGTTCCAGTGCCAGCCTTTCCAGATAGCGGAAAATCTGGCCGGTTTCTGATCGAACGCCTGTGTTACCGTCGGTTTCGTGGAGACCTCCGGTGTGCAGACCGTGACCAGGGCCCTGTCGGTACTCGACTGCTTCCGCGGCGGCGAGGAGCGCGGGGTCTCGGAGGTCGCCCGCGCGCAAGGGCTGGCCGTCAGCACCACCCACCGGCTGCTCGGCGCGCTCGTGCAGGCCGGGTTCCTGGAGAAGGACACCGAGTCCAGCCGCTACCGCATGGGCGGGGCGCTCGCCGAATACGGTCAGATCGCCTACCGCCAGCACCGGATCTATCTCGCCGAGCCCTACCTCGAGCAGTTGGCCGCCACCACCGGCGCGTCCTGCTCGGTGGCCACCCGCCACGACATCCACGCCGTGCTGCTCGGCACCAGCCGGTGGCGCGAGAGCGACGGCCACAAGTTGCAGGGCGTCCGACTTCCCCTGCACGCCAGCGCACTCGGCAAAGCCCTGCTCGCCTGGACCGACGCGAGTGACGACGAGTTGCGATCGCTGCCGTACGAGGAGGGCACCGAACGTTCCGTGTCGGGGCCGCAAGAGCTTCGCGCGGAACTGATCACGACGCGAGAGCGCGGCTACGCGTTCAACGATCGCGAACTGGATCCCGGATTCCGCACGATCGGCCTGCCGATTCTCGATCCGCGGGGCAGCTGCCGGTTCGCACTCGGCCTGCGCGGACCGGCCGCGTTGATGATCGATGAACGGGTGCCGTTCTTCGTCGAACTGGCCAAGGTCACCGCGGCCGAGATCGCCGCGCGCTTCGCGTCGGACTGAGCCCGTGCCGGGCACCGATCGCGTCACACCCTGGGAAAATGCCGCGCGCGAACAGCCGTGCGGCCGATACCGTGCAACGAGTGGTTAGTCGGAGCAACGAAAGGACCTCGGTGGCGACCGATACCGTGAGCCCGGCAGTCGGCCTGCGTTCCGAACGAGGTCCGATTCTCGCCTCGCTCATGCTCTCCACCGGACTCGTCGCGCTCGACTCGACCATCATCGCGACGGCGGTACTCACCATCACCGACACCCTCGGCGGGTTCGCGATGTTCCCGTGGTTGTTCTCCATCTACCTGCTCGCACAGGCTGTTACGGTGCCGATCTACGGCAAGCTCGCCGACATGGTCGGGCGCAAGCCGGTGATCCTGTTCGGGATCGTGGCGTTCGCGGTGGGGTCACTGTTGTGCGGACTGGCCACGAGCATGGTGGCGCTCATCGCGTTTCGGGCGATCCAGGGGATCGGCGCCGGGGCGATCCAACCGATGACGATGGTGATCGCCGGTGATCTGTACACGTTGGCCGAACGTGCCAAGGTCCAGGGTTATCTGGCGGGGGTGTGGGCCAGTTCGGCCGTGCTCGGTCCGCTGCTCGGGGGTCTGTTCGCCGACCATCTGAGCTGGCGGTGGATCTTCCTGATCAACCTGCCGCTGTGCGCGATCGCGGGCTGGATGTTGGTGCGCCACTTCACCGAATCGGCGGTGCGCAGTACGCAACGGATCGACTATCTCGGCGCGATCCTGCTCACCGTCGGCGCGGGTGCCATGATCCTGGCCTTGCTCGAGGGTGGTCAGGCCTGGGAGTGGACTTCGCCGGTCTCCCTCATCTTGTTCGCGGGCAGTGTGGCGGTGCTGGTCCTGTTCGTGGTGGTGGAGTTGCGCACGGCGAATCCGATTCTGCCGCTGTGGATCTTCACCCGTCGGGTGGTGATCGCGAGCAGCACGGTCTCGCTGCTGGTCGGCGCCGTCGTGCTCGGATTGACTTCGTATGTACCGACTTTCGCCCAGGGCGTGCTCGGGACCACCGCGCTGGTCGCGGGCCTGACCGTCGGCGGACTCACGCTCGGCTGGCCCCTCGCCGCGACCCTGTCCGGAAAGCTCTACCTACGCTGGGGGTTCCGCATCAGCGGACTGGTCGGTAGCACACTCGCCGGCCTCGGCTGTGCCACCACGCTGCTCGTCGGCCCGCAGACGAGCCCCTGGCAGATCGCGGCCTCCTGCTTCCTGATCGGCGCGGGCATGGGCCTGGTCGCCTCCCCCACCCTCATCGCCGCACAGGCCAGCGCCGAATGGCACGAACGCGGCGTCGTCACCTCCGCCAACATGTTCGCCCGCTCCCTTGGCAGCGCACTGGGCGTCGCGGTCTTCGGCGCCATCGTCAACGCGGGCATCCACAACCCCGACCACCCGTCGCCCGGCGAACTCGCCCACGGCATCCACCTGGTGTTCATCGCCATGCTCGCCATGGCCGTCGTCATGCTTCTCGCCGCCGCGACCATGCCCGGACGCACCCGCGTCGACCGCTAGGCGGTGTCCTCGAAGCCACACGAGCAGCGTGGCCAGATCGAGCATCACGCCCTCAACACCACCGACAACGGGCGGCCCAGCCGGTCACAGGCCAGATGAATCTTCGTAGGTGGCTGTCTCGCGGGCGGCCCTATGCTGAGGCGGTGAGGCAAAGAGCAGGGCAGGCGCCGGTGTTGCGCGCTGATGCCGCGCGCAATCGAGACCGGATATTGCGGGTCGCTCGTGAGCAATTGGCCGCGGGGGACGACTCGCTGCAGTTCAATGCTCTCGCCCGGCTCGCCGGAGTGGGCGTGGGGACAATATACCGACACTTCCCCAACCGGCACGCGTTGGTCGAGGCGCTGTCGGTGGAGCGTTTCCAGGAACTGGTCGGTCAGGCGCGAGCGGCGGTCGCCGCCGAGGACGCGCTGGCCGGTTTGCACAGCCTGCTGCGTTTCGCGCTCGATCGGGCGCTGGACGATCCCGGTTTCGCGGCTGTGCTCGAGTCTGCTGACGACGCCGAGGCGCAGACCTCGCAGATGAAGTCCGAGATCGATCGATCGATCACCGAGCTGTTGGATCGGGCCCGTCTGGCCGGTGTACTTCGCAGTGGGCTCGAGGCCGACGACGTGCGGCGGCTGTTGTGCGGCGTCGAGCATGCCGTGCGGTCGGGCGACAGCGACCCGCGACGGCGAGAACTGTATCTCGGTGTCCTTCTCGAAGGTCTCCGGCCCACCCGCTGACAGCCACTCCCGCTTGTTCGGTCTGCTTGCACTTCGCTTGGGGCCCACACTTTTCCAGCTAAACGGATATCTATCCGTTTTGTGGTAGCGTCACAGTCAAACGGATCGTTATCCGTTTAGTCGAGCGGCGAGAGGCAACGCGGATGAGTCAGCGAGCAGTGGTCACGGCAGGAACCGGCGGTATCGGACTGGAGACGGCGAAAGGCCTCGCCGAGCGCGGATTCGCCGTCACCGTGGTCGGCCGTGATCCCGGGCGCGGAGCCGACGCCGTGGCCCAGATTGCGGCCGTCGCCACCGGCCCCGCACCACGATTCGTGGCTGCCGACCTTTCCTCCCTCACGCAAGTCCGGGCGCTCGCGGCACGGTTACGGACCGAAGGCTCGCTGAGCGTGCTGGTCAACAATGTAGGCGCGATGTCGGCCGAGCGAGCGCACACGCTCGATGGCATCGAGACATCGTTCGCCGTGAACCACCTTTCCCCGTACCTGCTGACCGAGTTGCTGATCGATGCGCTCCGCGCAGGCGCGCCGAGCCGGATCGTCAACGTCACCTCCGCCGCGATCGGTGTGGCCAAACGCAACTTCGACACGGTGGAACCGCCAGGGGGCTACTACGGCTTCCATTGGTACGGCCGGGCCAAGCTCGCCAACCTCGCCTACACCCTGCACCTGGCCGAACGCCTACGCGGCACGGGCATCTCGGTCTTCGCGGCCGACCCCGGCGGTGCGGCGACGGCGATGACCAACGGCACCATGACCTCGCCGAAGATCGTCTCCCCGCCGCTTCGGTTGCTGTGGCCGTTGGTCCGGCGCCGGTTCGAACGCTCCACCGCGGGCACAGCACGCACCGCCGCACGCGCATCGATCCACGCGGCCACCGACGCCTCACTCGCCGAGCAGACCGGCCTGCTCATCGGCCCCGAGGCGCGCCCCGTGCCCGCTTTCCGAGGTGCCACCGATCCGAAGACGGTGGAAAACGTCCTGCGCCTGAGCCGAGAACTCGCACCGATGGATGCGGTCATCTGATTTCGTCTCGACCCGTTCGGAAATCGTCGCCGCAATACGTGCCTGTCGCCGAACCCGTTGTCCCCCTGTGCGAATCATGCGGGTGCGGGCACCGGCGGGGTGCTGGCGCGCACGCACGATCGAGGGTTCGTCAGTCGGCCTCAGCCGAGGATGTCGAGCCTTCGGCTGCCACGGCGGGCGTGTCCCTCCTGACGAACTCATGGCGCATCTGCCTGAGCGAGACGAGGCGGCCTTCGAGATCGGCGTCGGCATCGGGTTCGATCCCGAGATCCTCTCGGATCGCTCGACGCAGGAGGCGGACACCGAAGCCCAGCGCGTCGTCCACGTAGCGATACAGTGCCGCCACCGCCACGGCATCGTTCTCGTCGAGTTCGAGTGCCGCGCGATGACCGATGTCGAGGCAACGATTCACCTCGGACGCGAAATCGAGCGCTCGGTCCGACACCACCATCTGCGCGCGGGAGTAGCTGTCGCGCAGCACCTCCCGGACCGCCTCGAACTTGGCGATATCAGGAGTGCGCCCGCCGCACTTCTCGTCGACATGGTGTCGGATAGCCGCACGGCAGGAATGCGCCGCGGTGTTCAGGCTCGCGTACGCCGACCGCTTCTCGTCGGTGGCCTCTTTTCGGGTGAGCTCCCGCAATTCCTCGGCGCGATTGTCCCGCTGTACATTCGCATCGATTCGCTTGCTACGAATCGCGAACACCTGGGTCACGAGCCCACCACCAAGCGTTCCGACGACGGTGATCGAGGCAACCGCCACATTGGTCCAGTCCATGGCGACGATTCTTCCTGCCTGCCACCACCATTCGCCACTCGCCGACATCGCCACAACTGGTCGCACGGAAGCCCGATCCTGTTCCCGCTCGACCGCCGAGGCGATGACACAGCGTAGCCGTGTGGGGGGCCGCGGCCCGCTAGGCCGAGCGTTCCCCCGATCTGCGCACCACGTCGACCACCTCGTCGGGGGCGAATTCGACGACGCGGCGGACGCGGGAGTTGGCGACCGGGGCCAGGTAGACGACGATCGGCGCGGCCGCGGCGGGTTGGGTGATCGCGGTGATGCGGTCTTGGAGGAAGCCGCCGTCGGGGACCGGGACGCGGATGATGTCGCCGACGGTGAGCGCTTCGGCGCGGATTCGGCCGCCGGTGGTGGTGGGATCGTGTGTGCCGCAGCGGGTGTGGCCGACGGTCGCGCCGAGGCCACGTTCAGCGATGGTCCACCAGACCGGTGTGTCGGGGTCTTCCGGGCCGATTCGGGTGTGCCAGGACAGGATTCGGTCGCGTTCGGCCTCGGCGTCGGCGCGGGTTTCGTGCAGGGATACCTGACGGCGGACCGGGGCGTTGCGTGGGCGGGTGGTGCCCGCGGCGCCGTCGACGACCAGGATCCAGCGGGCGCCGACGGCTTCGTCGCGCCGGGCGGTGACTCGTTTGGCCAGGGCGAGGCCGGGGGTGGCGCCGAGGCGGTCGGCGGCTTCCTCGATGCTCTCGACCAACCCCAGTGCGCGCAGGAGTTCGGCCACCGACAGTTCCGAGGTGGCCAGTTCCTGGGCGAGCGCGGGCATGGGGGTGCGTCTGCGCCAGCCGATGCGGGCGCAGTGCTCGTGGCGGGTGAACCACAGGCCGCTACGGGAGCGGCGGTGATGTTCTATCACCACCGCCCACCAGTCCCATTCCGGTTCGGCGACAAGGCGAGTGCGGATCCAGCGTTCTCGTTCGGCGGTCGGTACCCGTTCCTCCGGTGGCACGAAGTTGCGCAGTGCGGTGCGCACCGCCGATTCGGTGCGCCCGACCGTGCTCGCCGTGCGGGCCAGATCGGCGCCCGCGCGCAGATCGTCGGCCAGTATTCGGTATTCCGATTCACGCCAGGTGGTTCCGTGCTGGCGGGGCGGCCGCAGATCGCCGCTGTTCTCGTCACTCATCTCGTGTGCCCCCGTTCTCGCACCGCCCGGCCACACTCGCGTCCGGGCTGGTTGTGTGACAACTTCGACGATACCTGGGGGGTATGACACGAAATGGGTCTCTGCCAGCGGCTTTCCAGCAAACGGGGCTATTCGGCGGGCACACCACCACGGCGGCCGAAGGCGTAGTAGCCCGCGCAGACCAGCGCCGCCCAGCCCGCACCGACAACCAGCGCGGTGCGTCCACCATCGGTCCACAGCAGCAGGACCACGACCAGGCCGAGGAAACCCAGTGCGGCCCATGTGGTCACGGGTGCACCGGGCAGTCGGTAGTCGTTGCCGGGCAGCTCACCCGCACGCACCTTGGCGCGATACTTGCTGTGGCACACCAGGATCACGCTCCACACGACAATGATGCCGACGGTGCTCACCGAGGTGATGTAGGCGAAGGCCTTGTCCGGTGAGATCGCGTTCACGAGCACACCGATCACCATCGCGCCCGCCGAGGCGCAGATGCCGGTGAACGGCACCGACTGCTTGCTCAGCGTCGCGAACTTCGCCGGTGCTTCGTCGCGCAGAGCCAGGCTGCGCAACATCCGGCCGGTGGAGTAGATACCGGAATTGCACGAAGACAGCGCCGCGGTGAGCAGCACGAAGTTGATGATCCCCGCGGCGGCGGGAATGCCGATCTGCTCGAACACCTCGACGAACGGGCTGCGGCCCGCGTGGAAACTGCGCCAGCTCGCCACCGACATGATCACCACGAGCGCACCCACATAGAACAGCCCGATCCGGAACGGCAGGGTGTTGATCGCCTTGCGCAGCGTGGTCTTCGGATCGCGGGCCTCCCCCGCCGTCACACCGACCAGTTCGACACCGACATAGGCGAACACCACGATCTGCAGCACCAGCAGCGTCTGGCCGAACCCGTGCGGGAACATCCCGCCGTCGGCCCACAGGTTGGTCACCGTCGGGTCGGCAGCGTGACCGAAACCGAACACCAGCACGCCGATGCCGATCAGGATCATCGCCAGGATCGCGGTCACCTTGATCGCCGAGAACCAGAACTCGCCCTCGCCGAAGAACCGCACCGAGATCAGATTCGCGGCGAACAGCACGGCGAGCACGACCAGCGCGGTCACCCACTGCGGAATGTCGAACCAGTATTGGACGTAATGGCCGGCAACGGTGATCTCGGCCATGCAGGTCGACACCCACACCGCCCAGTACGACCACCCGGTCGCGAACCCGGCGAAACGACCGAGGAACTCGTGCGCGTACTCGGCGAAGCTGCCCGAGACAGGCCGGTAGGTCAGTAGCTCACCGAGCGCGCGCATGATCACGAAGATGGCCAGACCCGCGGCGAGGTAGGCCAGGATCAGCGAGGGACCCGCCTGCTCGATCGCCGCACCGGAGCCATAGAACAGACCGGTGCCGATCGCACCGCCGATGGCGATCATCTGGATCGTGCGCGGATCCAGACCGCGCTCGTAACCCTCCGATCCGGCCGTGAGGGCGGTCGGCTCGGCGGCATCGGTGGATAGGCCGGGGCCGTCAACTGACATGGAACAGTCCTTCCGTCGCATCGATCAGTCGTGCACGCTACCGCCCCGCTACCGTGGCCGGTGTCACCACCACCGCCGCACGGAAATACCGGCGGCATAGCGCAGGTTGGCCTCCAAAGGGGTACTACACACTCGAGGAGGCTCATGAGCGCCGTCACGCTGTCGGTTCTGGATCTGGCACCGGTGCAATCCGATGCGACGGCAGGTGAAGGGTTGCACGCCACAACGCGCTTCGCTCAGCACGCCGAGGAGCAGGGCTTTCGCCGATTCTGGGTGGCCGAGCACCACAACATGCCCGGCATCGCGAGCGCGGCGCCCGCGGTGGTGCTGGCGCATCTGGCCGCGTCCACCTCGCGGATCCGGGTCGGTTCGGGCGGGGTGATGTTGCCCAATCATCCGCCGCTGGTGGTGGCCGAACAGTTCGGCACGCTCGAGTCGCTGCACCCCGGACGGATCGATCTCGGGATCGGACGCGCACCCGGCACCGATCCAGTGACCGCGCGCGCACTGCGCCGCAGCGCCGAAGGGCTCGGCGGGGACGCCTTCCCCCAGGAGCTCACCGCGCTGATCGGTTTCTTCCGTGGCGCCGACCCGAACGGGATCGTGGCGAGCCCGGGCCTCGGCGCGGAACCGGAGGTGTGGTTGCTCGGGTCGAGTGGTTACAGCGCGCAGGTGGCCGCGGTGCTCGGGCTGCCGTTCGCGTTCGCCCATCACATCGCGCCGGACAACACCGTCGCCGCGCTGAGCCTCTATCGCGACAATTTCCGGCCGTCGCAGACGTTGAGCAAGCCGTACACGATCGTGGCCGCGTCGGCGCTGTGCGCCGACACCGACGCCGAGGCCGATCGCCTCGCCGCACCCCGTGATCTCGCGTTCGCGAACCTGCGCTCGGGTCGTCCGCAGGCGCTGGCGACGCCGGAGCAGGCCGCGGGATTCCCCGGCACCGACGCCGAACGCCATTTCGCAGCGCAGCGCAGGGCCGGACAGCTCCAGGGTTCGCCGGAGACGGTGCGTGCCCAGGCGGCGCAGCTGCTCGACGCCACCTCCCCCGACGAGCTCATGCTCAACACCCTGGTCTACGACATCGACGCCCGCATCCGCTCGCTCGATCTCACGAAGAAGGCGATCAACGGCTGAGCGTCCCCGCGGCTCAGCGCAGGCGGAATCCCCTGGCGGCCAAGGACTCCCGCAGCCGGTGGCGGCCGTTCAGGGAAGCTCGCGAAGCCAAGCGGGTCAGAGTGCGCTCGGTCCACGAGAACGGCAAGCCCTGGTCGGTGTAGATCGCGCCGATCCGCTGTTCGTACTCGGCGACCGGCTCGCGCTGGGCGGCCAGGTCGTAGGTCTCTTGGTGCAGGACCGCCGCCTGCGGCAGGCGCGGCTTGACCCTGGTGCCCTCTGTCGGGTCGGGGTGACCGACCACGAGACCGAAGACCGCGAAGACGTGCTCGGGCAGATTCAGTTCCGCCGCCACCGCTTCCGGGTCGTTGCGCAGCGCCCCGATGTAGACCGTGCCCAAGCCGAGCGATTCCGCGGCGACCACCGCGTTCTGTGCGGCGAGGGCGGCGTCGACGAAGCCGACGTAGCTGGATTCGAGATAGTCGGCGCCCTCCAGTGGCGCGCTGTGATCGTCGGCGAGCTGGCGCACCCGGGCGAAGTCGGCAGTCCAGACCAGCAGCACCGGTGCCTGCTCGATGTGTGCCTGCCCGCCCGCGATGGCGGCCAGTCTGGCCCGGCGCGCCGGATCACGCACCTCGATGACGCTCCACACCTGCAGGTTCGATGAGGTCGCCGCCGATTGCGCGGCAGACACCAGCAGTCGAACAGTGCTGGGCGACACCGGGTCCGGCAGGTAGCGGCGTACCGACTTGTGCGCGTGCAACACCTCGAGCACCGGATTCCACTGCACGGGAATCTCGGCGGCCGGATCGGCGTAACGCTGCTGCACGGGATGGGCGGGACTCGGCGCGGTCTGGGTCATGGAAGCCATCGTCGGCTACCGCGCCTGCGCCGTCTGCGGTAAATCTCACCGTGAACCGAACCGCTACCCGGGTCGGACCGGTCGATACAGTGAAATCGGGGAGCCCACCGACTGGTGGGACCGGAGAGAGTGCGTCATGGGCAAGGTGTTCGACCGGATCGACGACAAGTTGCGGGCATTCATCACCGCACAGCCGATGTTCTTCATCGGCACCGCGCCCTCCGTCGGCGGCCACGTGAATCTCTCTCCCAAGGGCTATCGCGACACCTTCGCCGTGCTCGACGACCACACCGTCGCCTACCTCGATCTGTTCGGCAGCGGCTCGGAAACGATCGCGCACCTGCGCGACAACGGCCGGATCACCGTGATGTTCTGCTCGTTCACCCGCACCACGCGCATTCTTCGACTCTTCGGCGCCGGCCGTGTCGTTCGCCCCGACTCCGACGAATTCGACACGCTGCGTGCGCATTTCGGCCTCGAACACCCGGGGATTCGTGCGGTGGTGGTGATCTCGGTGGATCGGATCGCCGACTCGTGTGGCTGGTCGGTGCCGAAGATGGAGCTCGTCGAGGAGCGCTCCATCCTCGACGAGGCCCACACCCGCCGCACCGACGCCGACTTCGCCCGCCGTATCGCGGGCGACAACTCCACCAGCATCGACGGGCTGCCCGCGCTCGAACCGGACCATCCGGTGCCGTCCGCCGCACGGGGCCGAGGTCAGGTCGCCGGTACCGAGGTCACCGCGATCGCGGGTTCGGACAGGCTGCCGAGGTAGAGGGTGCCGTTGTGCTCGGCGACCGCGGTGACCAGCGCGTACTCGGTGCCCTCGCGCTGGAGGTCGTGGACGATGGTGCCGTCGAAGTCGAGCGCGAGCACCCAGACCGAGCGGACGGGCGCGGGCGTCAGGCTGTCGGGCAGCGCGTCGACAAGGCGTCGCACGATACCCGGGAGCGGGAACAGCCTGTCCAGCAACGGGTTCCGTGGCGAGACGATGCCGACCCAGACCAGGCCGTCGCTGCCGAGCAGCATGTTGTCGGGTGAGCCGGGCAGGTTCTCGACGAGGTGGTCCGTGGTGCCCGCGCGCGAACCGGTCAGCCAGTATCGCGTGATCCGGTAGGAGCCGGTCTCGGCGACCAGCAGACAGGATCGGTCCGGGGCGAGCACCACGCCGTTGGCGAATTGGAGGCCGTCGACGAGCACTTCGAGGTGTCCGTCCGGATCGCGGCGCACCAGCTGTCCGCTGCCGGAATGTTCGAGAATATCGGTCATCCACTTGTCGAAAGGCCACCGCCGGGTGCTGACCGAGAAGTAGATCGTGCCGTCTTCGTCGCGAATCACGTTGCTGGGGAACGCGATCGGGACACCGTCGAGCTCCCCGACGACGACTTCCAGTTCGGCGCCCGCCTCGGCCAGCCGCAGGATTCCTCGACCCGCGACGCAGATCAGCAGGGAGCCGTCGGCATCGGCGTGCATGCCCAGTGGCCTGCCACCGGCGTCGGCGATCCGCTCGACCGCACCACTGGCCGGATCGACGCGCCAGATCGCGCCGTCGTCGGTCCCGGTGACGAGCCGTCCGTCCGGCAGCACCACGATGTCCTCCGGGCCCTTGCCCGGCAAGGGCAGCAGTCGCGTCGGCGGCATCGGCGGATCGCTGTGGGTCTGCCGCGCACGAGCGGTGGGGCGCGGCGGATTCCAGCGGTGAGGGCGCATCTGCATGCCCATTGCTATCACGGCGGCGCACGAGCCCGCCGACGGATACAGTGCGGCGGTGAACACCGGATCCGCCAGCTCGTTCCTCGATCGTCTCCTCGCGCCCCAGCCCGCGCCCGCCTGGTGGTTGGTGCTCGCCACCGCGGCGGTGGCGTTGATCTTGGTCGGCTACCGCCCGTTATGGCGGCTGACCAGGGCCGCGGTGACCGTCGCGCACGAGGGCGGGCACGCGTTGATCGCGCTGCTCACCGGGCGCAGGCTGCACGCGATCACCCTGCACACCGACACGTCGGGGCTCACCGTGTCGAGCGGTAAACCAACGGGTCCCGGCATGATTCTCACCGCGGCGGCCGGATATCCGGCGCCCGCGCTGCTCGGGCTCGGCTATGCGGCACTGCTCGGGACGGGCCGGGTGACGGTGATGCTGTGGGCGACTCTGGTGATGCTGGCCGCGGTGCTGATCAAGGTGCGCAATATGTACGGGCTGCTGACCGTGGTGGTGCTCGGTGCGCTGGTGTTCGGGGTCTCGTGGTTCGGCAGCGATCTGCTGCAGGCCGCGTTCGCGTATCTGGCGGCGTGGTTCCTGCTGGCCGCCGCGGTGCGGCCGGTGTTCGAACTGCAACGCGGTCGCCGCAGGCAACCGGGGCGCACCGATTCCGATGCCGATCAGCTGGCCCGGTTGACGCACCTGCCCGCGGTGCTCTGGGTGTTGTTCTTCACCGCCGTCTGCCTGGCAGCTCTCGTGTTCGGCGCGATGCTGATGCTCGCGCCCGTCGAAGAGTTGCATCCCCTGCTTCAGCGGTGACCGGCGATCCAGTAGTCGACGGACTCGGTGACGAGCGCACTCGGCGGCTGCAACGCGTTGAGGGTGATGCCCGATTCATCGGACTGCAGCGGTTCGAGGGTGTCGAGCTGGGAATCCAGCAGGATCGTCGGCATGAAGTGCCCGAGTCGCCCGGTCATCCGGCGCAGTAGTTCCTCGCGGGTGGCTGCCAGGTGCACGAAATAGATGTTCGGCGCCTGGGCTCGCAGCCGGTCGCGATAGACGCGCCGCAGCGCCGAGCAGGTCGCTACCCCGCCGGTTTCCTGATGTTCGGCGAGCCACGCCGCGACGGTGTCGAGCCAGGGCAGCCGGTCCTCGTCGGTGAGCGGGGTACCGGCGGCCATCTTCTCGATATTGGCCAGCGGATGGAAGTCGTCACCTTCGGCATACGGGACTTCGAGCCGGTCGGCGGTCAGCGCGCCGACGGTCGTCTTCCCACATCCCGACACCCCCATCACCACGATGACAGGTTCGACCACAGCGACCTCCTCGTCCGAAACCTCTTCGCAGCATGCCTGCTCGATCGAGGGTAGCGGCGGCGGCATCGGTCAGGGAATCGGTCGGTCGGTCGGCAGGTTGACGAAGCTCGGTGCCGCGGGGTCGAGCCGCACGTGCTGGGGCTCGAGGCCGCTGGCGTCGAGCATCGGCCGAAACGGCAGTGCCTTGGGCGCGTTGCCCGCGAACACGTCGATGCGCAGCCGGTGTCCCGGGGCCAGCACCGCCTGGGTCGGGATGACGGCGACGTCGATGTCGATGGGTGCGCCGGGTTCCACCGGGAGCAGTCGGTCGACGGTGAGCGGGTTGAAGGGCGCGGTGAAGTCGCCGTTGATCGAGCGCGCGCTGCGGCGTTCGTCGACGGCGCGCATCGACGAGGTGAGCTGGCCGGTCGTGAGCACTGTCGACGTGCCGTCGGGTGCCACGTCGTTGACGGTGACGTTCCAGAATCCGTCGGTGGCATCGTGAATGGTGTTGAGCCGCACGTTGATCGGGCCGGAGATGACGGTCTGTTCGGCCAGCGGCGCACTGGTGAAGGTGAGCCCGTTGCGTTCGGCGATGCGCGAGTCCTTCGCGCAGGTGTCGAAGGCGGCTGTCATGCCCGCCGAACCCTGCGCCGCGTCACGCGAGCACATCTGATTCAAACCCGGTGCGACGGTAAGAGTTTCGGTAGTAGCCGGACCCGTCGCGCTCAGCGATCCGTCGTGCAGGCTGTCCTCGGTGCTGCCGCTGGGCGCGGCGGACAGGTAGACGCGGCGATGTGTGACACCCGGCTGCGGAAACTCCCGCAGCGTCACCCAACTGCCGCCCTGCTGTTTTACCGTGACGGGGCCGAATCCTTCGACGCCGCTGTCGATGTCCTTGAGCCACCTGTCGAACCAGGCCCGCTGCAGCACGTCCAGGCGCGGCGGAGCGCCCGGAACACCGGTGCCCGCACCGGGATTGGCGTGATAGGTGTCGCCGACGATCAGCTGTTTGCGCCCAGCGGGCAGCGGGATCTGTTCGTAGAGTTTGGTGGCGCTGTTGGCGAAGATGTCGTGCCAGCCGCCGTAGACGAACGTCGGTACCGTGACATTCTCGGGGTGGCCCATGATCGCCTCACGGAAGGCCGAGGTGTCGTCGAGCGCGCCGTCGAGCGCGGGCGGCATATTCGACAGCGAGGGCGTGAGCAGCGACTGGGCGAGCAGGTCGAAGTTGGTGGTCGGGTCGGCGAGCCGGTCGTTGAACCAGGTCCAGTCGAAGCTGCCGTCGACCATGGAGGCCACGTCGGGGACGAGTTTGAGCTGGTTGACCGAGTTCAGCCACAGCGGAAGGAACGTGGTACCGACGCCGCCGCCGGGGGCGACCACGTCACGCATGAGATCGCTGCCGGGCTCGACCGGGAAGATCGCCTGCAGCGCGGGCGGGGCGTTCTCGGCGGCACGCAACTGGTTGATGCCGGAGTAGGAGCCACCGCTCATGCCGATCCGCCCGTTCGACCACGGCTGATGTGCCGCCCAGTCGATCACTTCACGGGTATCGAGCTGTTCACGTGCGCCGAGGGTGTCCCATTTGCCCTGTGACAGACCGGTTCCGCGCACATCGGCGACGACGACGGTGTAACCGGCGCGCACGAGCTTGCGGTCGACGCCGAGCATCGTCTGGATCATGCCGCCGTCCAGTGCCTGCATGAGGTCACCGAAACCGCTGATCGGAGTGGTGGACAGGTTCAGCCTGCGCACGATGTCGACGGCGGTGGATTGCAGGCCCGGGATGGCGGCGGCCGATTCGATCAGCCCGGTCATGAGTTTCGAATAGGGCGTGAGACTGACGATCACCGGAAGCGGTTTCTGCTCGATCACCCCCGCGGCATCGGCGGGGCGGTAGACGTCGGCCTTGAGCACCACGCCGTCGCTCATCGTGAGCTGGACGCCGCGCTCGACCCGCACCTCGGGGTAGGCACCCGGACCGTCGTGCAGCGCGGTCCACTGCGCGGCAGGCGCGTCCGGGGGCTGCCCGCCCGCGGGACCACCGCCGCAGCCGAGCACGACGGCGACCGCGAGGATCGTCACCAGTATCCGGACGAACCCGCGTTCCGAATGTCTTCCCACCATGAATCGCTCCCGACCGGTTCGTTCGTCTCCACCGTTGACCGAGCCACCGCACGATCGGCGCGAGAAACATAACAGTGGTAACGAGTTAGCCGGGTGAGCGTCGGACCGCTCGGACTGTCGCTGTGAACATGCGTTGTTCCAGTTCAGCGGGGTTCCGGATGCTCCTTCTTGTCGGTGGCCGGTGGTTGACTTGGCTCATGCCGGTGCGATCGGGGCCGGTCTTCATCCATCGCCGAGGAGGACATTCGACAATGCCGACACGCGACGAAGCTTGGCCGCAGGGAACTCCCTGCTGGATCGACTGTCAGGTGGACGACACCACCGCCGCCCGCGACTTCTACAGCGCGCTGTTCGGCTGGGAAGTCCAGGACGGCCCCGCCGATGCCGGCGGGTATCTCATGGCCACGCTCGACGGCCGACCTGCGGCGGGCATCGGCCCGAAACCC
The DNA here is from genome assembly GCF_046549215.1 of Nocardia sp. A7. Lineage (NCBI taxonomy): Bacteria > Bacillati > Actinomycetota > Actinomycetes > Mycobacteriales > Nocardiaceae > Nocardia > Nocardia sp. A7. The sequence goes on from NZ_JAJPWE010000005.1 coordinate 148,208, forward strand.
GAAGCAATGGGCGCGATGCCGTCGGTCTGGACGACCTACTTCGCGGCCAAGCGCGCCGACGAGATCGCCGAACGGGTGAGCACCTCGGGCGGGCAGGTGATGATGGCACCGTTCGACGTGCTCGACGTGGGGCGCATGTTCATCGCCGCCGACCCCGCGGGCGGCGTGTTCGGCGTGTGGGAAGCCAAGGCGCACAACGGCTCCGGCATCTTCAACCAGCACGGCGCCTACTGCTGGAACGAACTGCACACCCCCGCCTACGAGCAGGCGCACGAGTTCTACACCAAGGTGTTCGGCTGGCAGTACACCGAGATCGGTGACGGGGCGAACCTCACCTACTCCACCTTCGCGCTGCCCGGCGACAGCCACGAGGTCGGCGGCATCATGGACGCCTCGGCCATGAACACCCCGCCCTACTGGCTCACCTGGATCCAGGTCGACGGCGCCGACACAGCCCTGGCCACGGCCACCGAACTGGGTGCCTCGGTGATCATGGGCCCCGATGACAGTCCCTTCGGCCGGACGGGCATTCTGCAGGCGCCCCAGGGCGAGGTGTTCGGCGTGATCGACCCGACCAAGGCGGTCGGCGAGGTGCCCACCGGGACCTGACAATCGTTACGGCGTGACGATGGCGAAGTTCGGGTCCGGCTTGTCGATCACGCCCGGCAACTTGGTCAATGCGGTGGCATCGCCGTCGATGGCGATGTCACCGTCGATCACGCCCTTCTTCATGTCGGCCCCGCCGACGAGGGTGCGGATCAGTACCGGGCGGGTCAGCGCGACCGTGGCGTCGGCTGCGGGCAGGTCGTCACCGGGAAACCGGTCGTAGTGCACGAGCACGCCGTTGCGGAGCTCGGTGCGATGAATTCGGTTGTTCTCGTCGCTGATCCGCCAGTCGACGGTCATCCGGACCTCCCACGCCTCGGGTCCGTTGATCCGCAACGACACCGCGTCGAACACCTGGTCCACGCTGAGCGCCGCGGCCATCCCTGTCGAATTCGCCGTCGTCGGGGTACCGAAGGCGCCGTTGCGCAATTCGTGGGCGCCGCTGAGATAGAAGTTGCGCCAGGTAGCGTTCTCCGCGCCGTAGGCGAGTTGCTCGAAGGCGCTGGCCTGCAAGTCTTTTGCCGTCTTGTTGGTGGGGTCGGCGAAGATCACGTAGTTCACCAGTTGCGCGACCCAGCGGTAGTCGGCGGCGTCGTAGGCCTGTTGCGCGGTCTGCAGTGCCGCATCGGCACCGCCCATCGCCTCGACGTGGCGGCGAGCGCTCTCCACCGGCGGGTGTTCCCACAGGTGCGCCGGATTGCCGTCGAACCAGCCCATGTACCGCTGGTAGACGGCCTTGACGTTGTGACTGACCGAGCCGTAGTACCCGTGCGTCGACCATGACGCGGTCAGCGCGGGCGGCATCTGCACCATCTCGGCGATCTCGGCGCCGACGTAGCCCTGGTTCAGCAGCCGCAACGTCTGATCGTTGAGGTAGCCGTACATATCGCGCTGCACCGACAGGAACTCCACGATCCGATCGGTCCCCCAGATCGGCCAGTGGTGCGACGAGAACACCAGATCGGACCGGCGGCCGTAGCGGTTGATCGAATCGGTGAGATATTTCGACCAGACATGCGGGTCGCGCACCAGCGCACCGCGCAGGGTGACGATGTTGTGCATGGTGTGCGTGGCGTTCTCCGCCATACACAGGATGCGCCGGTCGGGGAAGTAGAAGTTCATCTCCGACGGCGCTTCGGTGCCAGGGGTCAGCTGGAAGACCATCCGCACACCGTCGACGATCTCTTCCTGATCGGTGCGGGTGATGTCGAGGGTCGGCGGGATCAGGGTGACGGTACCGACCGAGGTGGTCGGACCGAGACCTGCGCTCACCTGCCCTTTCGCGCCGCGGGGCAGTGCGGCCCCGTACATGTAGGCGGCGCGTCGTGCCATCGCGGTGCCGGTGTAGATGTTCTCGGCGACCGCGTGCTCGAGGAAACCGACCGGCGCGATCACCGGGCAGCGGCCTGCCGCCACATCCTGCGGGGTGATCACGCCGTAGCTGCCGCCGAAGTGGTCGACGTGGGCGTGTGAGTAGATCAGGCCGGTGACCGGCCGATCGCCACGATGCTTGCGGTAGAGCGCGAGACCGGCCGCCGCGGTCTCGGCGGAGATGAGGGGATCAATGACGATCACCCCGGTTCTGCCCTCGATCAACGTCATGTTCGACAGGTCGAGGCCACGGATCTGATAGAAGCCGGGCGCGATCTCGTAGAGGCCCTGCTTGACGACGAGCTGGCCTTGGCGCCACAGGCTCGGGTTCACCGACTGCGGACAGGAGCCGGCGAGGAAGTCGTAGGAGTCGCTGTCCCACACCACTTTCCCCGACGGATCGGTCACCTTGCCCGGTTCGAGGGCGGCGATCCAGCCGCGGTCGGCGTCGGCGAAGTCAGCGGTGTCGCCGAACGGCAAGCTGTCGGCCAGCGCGCGGTTGGCATCGAGGATGGCCTTCGTCGGCTCGGTCTGGGTGCTCGACGGGGTGACTCCGCCGGGTTGGTCACCACAACCGGTGACGGTCGCGCCGACCGCGACCGCCGCGACCGCGCCTGCTCCGACACCCAGCATCCCGCGCCGCGACAGCTCGCCGCGACCTCCGTCTGCACTGTTCACCACTGCTCCTCCACTTCACAACCGTTCACCTCGAACGACTATTGCAGACTAACTGCAATAACTGTGTCAGCTCTGAGCAATCGAAATATTCGGTAGCGCGGCCAGCTGAATGTCGAGCAACAGCCGATCCCCGGGATCACTCAGATCGATGCCGAGGACGGTCTCCACCCGCCGCAGCCGATAGCGCAGCGTGTTCGGATGCACGCGCAACGCGGCCGCAGCGACGCGCACCTCTCCATGCGCCCGCAGATACGTCTGAACCGATGTCCGCAAATCGGCGGAGTGGGCTCGGTCGTAGGTGTCGAGGGCGGCCAGGCGTGGATCGTGCAGGCGCGGGCGCTCGCGGATCAGCTCCATGATCTCGGCCAGCAGCACCGCGGTCCTGGCATCGGCCAGCGTGGCGACCCGGCTGCCCGAAGGGTCGGCGACGGGACTGTCCAGCACCCGGTCGACCTCGGCGCGCGCGCCCGCGACCGCGGTCAGGTCGGCGACCGGTGCGGCGATGGCGGCCCGGACCACCAGTGCGCGCGTCTGCTCGAGCTGGGCGACCAGCTTGCGCACCCACGAACCGACGCCGCGCTCGGAGTGGTAGCCGGGCAGCAGGACATAGACCCGCTCGCCGATCGACTCGGTGACCGAATCATCACGGAAAGCGCTGGCGTGCAATCGGATCAAACCACTGGACGCGGCCAGATCGGCGGCGGGACCGACCGGCGCGATGCCGATCACCGCGGCGGGACCGCTCGTCGCCAGGTTCAGCGCGGCGGCGACCGAGGGCACGTCGACGCCGTCACCGTGCGCACCGAACAGCCTGCGCACGAGCAGGGCCTCGGTCGACGGCGCGTCCAGCCGGCGCGCGATGATCCTGGCCGCCACCGCCGATGCCCCACGCAAAACCTGCGCCGCGTCGGGCCGTAGCGGCCCCGCGCCCTGCTGCAACCAGATGGTCCCGAGCATTCTGGATTGCGCACCCTCGGCGCCACGCCGGATGCCGACGACGAGTCTGCGCCGGATATCGAGCTCGGGATGTTCGGGCACGTCGACGACCTCATCACTGCACCGCACCCGGTCGAACACACCCCACTCGCGCAGGATCCGCAGATAGTCGCTCGGGCCTTCCCGGCCGAGGATGGACTGGATGCGCAACCGGTCGGCCGACGCGTCCGAGGCCGAGTAGGCCAGCACGTGGGACTGGGGATCCTCGATGGAAACCATGCCGCCGGTTTCCCTGGCCAACACCTGAGCGAGCCCGAACAGGTCGGTGTCGGGGGCGAGCAGGTCGTGCTCGTCGGACGCGGCGCGCTGACCGGGTGAGCGGGCCAGCATCCGGCGGATCAGCGAGAACACCTGATCCCAGCGAGCCTGCCGGTGGACGTGCACCAGCGCGACGCCGACGGCGTGCGCGGCGGCGCGCACCGCGGGCGAGTCGTTGGCGCTCTTGGTCATCAGCACGCGCGGCCGCTGGGCGGGGTCGCGGTCGCCGAGCTCGCGCAACCAGCGCGCGGTGGTGGCGGAATCGACGCCGACCAGCAGGTACACCTCGGGCAGCGCACCCTCGCCGTCGAGGTGTTCGGGCAGGTCGGCAGGCTCGGCCAGCGCCACTGTCCGCACTGCGACCTCATGGCCCGCGGGCGCGTCGACCAGGGTCGCGACGGTGTGGTCGAGGGCGGCGAGCAACTCGCGCAGCGTGGTATCTCCGTCGGACATCGAGCACCTCCGTTATTGGCCGATCGGACAACCTACTGCCCGCATCTTCATCCGATCAGATGATTATCGCTCCGACCGATCGGTGTTGACTACGTCACATCCCGCTATCCGCCACGACGCAGGAGCCGCACCCATGGACGCCATCGCGACCACCCCGCCGCCCGTCAACGAACCCGTCGGCACCTTCGCTCCGGGAAGCCCCGAACGCGCCCGTCTACAGACCGCGCTCGCCGAGCTGTCCGCCTCCCCCACCGAGATCACCCACGTGATCGGCGGCCGCCACCTGCCCGGCGACGGCCCCGCCTTCGATGTGGTCCAACCGCACCGCCATGCCGCCGTCCTCGGCACCCTGCGGGACGCGAGTACCGCCGAAACCGCCGCCGCGGTCGAGGCCGCGTGTGCCGCGGCCCCCGCCTGGCAGACGATGCCGTTCGACGACCGCGCCGCGATCTTCCTGCGCGCGGCCGACCTCCTCGCCGGGCCGTGGCGCGAGAAGATCGCCGCCGCGACGATGCTCGGGCAGTCGAAGTCCGCCTATCAGGCCGAGATCGACGCACCCTGCGAACTGATCGACTTCTGGCGCTTCAATGTCTCCTTCGCCCGCGAGATCCTCGCCGGGCAGCCCATCTCCTCGCCGGGCGTGTGGAACCGGATGCAGTACCGCTCGCTGGAGGGGTTCGTCTACGCGGTGACCCCGTTCAACTTCACCGCGATCGCGGGCAATCTGCCCACCGCGCCCGCGCTGATGGGCAATACCGTGGTGTGGAAGCCCGCCAGGAGCCAGGCGGTGGCGGCCTACCTGACGATGCAACTACTCGAAGCCGCGGGACTGCCACCGGGCGTGATCAACCTGGTCAACGGGCCCGGCCCGGTGATCTCCGATGTCGTGCTGGCCGATCCGCGATTGGCGGGCGTACATTTCACCGGGTCGACCGCCACCTTCCAGCACCTGTGGCGCGAGGTGGCGCAACGGTTGGACGGATACCGCACGTATCCGCGGCTCGTCGGTGAGACCGGCGGCAAGGACTTCGTGCTGGCGCATCCGTCGGCCGATCCGGCGGTGCTCACCACCGCGCTGGTACGCGGCGCGTTCGACTATCAGGGACAGAAGTGTTCGGCCGCCTCACGCGCGTTCATTCCGCGCTCGGTGTGGGCGACGATGTCGGACGACTTGATCGAGCGGACGTCGAACCTGCGCTACGGCGATGTCACCGATTTCACGAATTTCGGTGGGGCACTGATCGATCGACGTGCCTTCGACCGCAATACCGCCGCACTCGAGCGCGCCAAGGCGACGCCGGGCCTGACCGTGGTGGCGGGCGGACACAGCGACGACAGCGTCGGCTGGTTCGTCGACCCGACGATCGTGGTCGGTGACGATCCGGCCGACGAGATCTTCGGCACCGAGTACTTCGGCCCGATCCTGGCGGTACACGTCTACGACGACAGCACCCCGACAGCTTTCGCCGACGCCATGGACCTCGTCGACAGCGGCAGCCCGTACGGTCTCACCGGCTCGATCATCGCGCAGGACCGCACCGCGATCACCGAGGCGACCGATCGGCTCACCTTCGCCGCAGGCAACTTCTACATCAACGACAAACCGTCCGGGGCGGTCGTCGGCCAGCAGCCGTTCGGCGGCGCACGCGCGTCCGGCACCAACGACAAGGCCGGTTCCCCGCAGAATCTGCTGCGCTGGACCTCCGCGCGCACGATCAAGGAAACCTTCGTTCCGCCCACCGAACACAGTTACCCCCACCAGGCACCGGAGGCGCGCTGATGTCCGCTCTGCTGCGTTCGACCATGCTCGCCGCCGCGCGCTCACCGCGCCTGGAACGCACCGTCACCCGGCTGCCGGTCAGTCGGGCGGTGGTGGCCCGCTTCGTCGCGGGCACCACCGCGGAGCAGGCCGTGCGTGCCACCGAAGCACTGTTGAGCTCGGGGCGTTTCGTCAGCATCGACTATCTGGGTGAGGACACCACCGACCTGGCCAGCGCCGAGGCGACCGTCGCCCAGTACCTCACCCTGATCGCCGCGCTCGGCGAACTTCCCCAGGCCGACGTGGCGACGGGAGCTGTTCGGCCACTGGAGGTTTCGGTGAAGCTCTCCGCTCTCGGACAGGACCTACCGAGCGACGGTCACGCGATCGCCCGCGAGCACGCCCGCCGGATCTGCGCCGCCGCCGAAGCCGCCGGTGTGTGGGTCACCGTCGATGCCGAGGACCACACCACCACCGACTCGACGCTGTCGATCGTGCGCGAACTGCGCGTGGACTATCCGTGGCTGGGCACCGTGTTGCAGGCCTACCTGCGCCGCACCGAGGACGACTGCCGCGCCATGGCAGGCCCCGGGTCGCGAATCAGGCTGTGCAAGGGCGCCTATGACGAACCCGAGTCGGTCGCCTTCCGCGACAAGGCCGAGGTCGACGCGTCGTATCTGCGCTGCCTCGGCGTGCTCACCGCGGGCGCGGGTTATCCGATGGTCGCCTCGCACGACCCGGCCGTGCTCACCGCGGCCGCGGTGGGTGTGCGGGCGGCGCAGCGCAAGACCGAGGAGTACGAGTACCAGATGCTGTTCGGCATTCGCGCCGATGAACAGCAGCGACTCGCCGCCACGGGCAACCATGTGCGCGTGTATGTCCCCTACGGTGACCAGTGGTACGGGTACTTCATGCGCAGGCTGGCCGAAAGGCCTGCCAACCTCGGATTCTTCCTGCGCGCGCTGGTCGGCGGGCACCGAAGATGACCGGCTTGCCGAACAATCATTGCCGCTGAACATTATTCACTCTCGATGCCCGTGGTCTCGGGTGGCGGTGTACTCGGATGAGCTCACCGTGACGCGACGGCGAGCGCCGATGGAAGGAAAAGCGAATGTCGTTCGCAGAGTTGCGCACCCAGATGTTGCGCCGCAAACCGATGACAGAGGTCGACGACGAGACACCCAGCGACGAGCGCCTGGCCAAAACGCTCGGTCTCTGGCAGCTCACCGCCATCGGTGTCGGCGGCATCATCGGCGCGGGCATCTTCACCCTGGCGGGCTCGGTCGCGCACTCGGTCACCGGTCCGGCGGTACTGATCTCGTTCCTGATCGCCGGTGTCGCCAGTGCCGCTGCGGCGCTGTGTTACGCCGAATTCGCGGGCATGGTCCCGAAAGCCGGCTCGGCCTACACCTATGGCTACGTCTCGCTGGGTGAGCTGGCGGGCTGGTTCATCGGCTGGGATCTGCTGCTCGAATACATCGCGGTGGCGGCGGTGGTCGCGATCGGTGTGTCGGGCTACTTCGGGTTCCTGCTCGACCAGGTCGGGCTGACCCTGCCGGAGTGGATGCTCGGCGCGCCCGATACCGGTGACGGCCGGGTGGTCGACCTGTTCGCGGTGCTGTTCTGTCTCGGCACCGCGTGGGTTCTCTCCCGCGGTATCGGCAGCGTCGGCCGATTCGAGACTGTGGCGGTCGGCATCAAGGTTGCCCTGGTCGTGCTCATCGTGGTGCTCGGTGTGTTCCACATCGACAGCGCCAACTACGACCCCTACTTCCCCTTCGGCACCGGTGCGGTGTGGACGGGCGCGGCAACGGTGTTCTTCGCGGTCTTCGGCTACGACGCCATGAGCACCGCGGCCGAGGAATCCATCGACGGGCGCAAGCATCTGCCGAAGGCGATCATCTACTCCCTCGCCATCGCCATGGTGCTCTACGTGCTGTGCACGCTAGTGCTCACGGGCATGCAGAAGTACACCGAAATCAGCCCCACCAGTGGTTTCTCCACCGCGTTCGAGTCGGTCGGGATGCCCGGCGTCGCCAACATCATCGCCGTCGGCGCGATCGTCGGCATCATCACCGTGGTACTCACCTTCATGCTCGGTGTCACCAGGGTGTGGTTCGCGATGAGCCGCGACGGGCTGCTGCCCCTCTGGTTCGCCAAGACCCACCCCACCCGCAAGGTGCCGACCAGGGTCACCTGGATCGTCGGCTTCGGCGCGGCGATCCTGGCCGGTGTGCTACCGATCAACACCGTCGCAGAGCTCACCAATATCGGCATCCTGATGGCCTTCATCGTGGTGTGCATCTCGGTGATCGTGTTGCGGCGCACCAGGCCCGACGCCCCGCGCTCGTTCAAGCTGCCACTCATGCCGGTGATCCCGCTGATCGGCATCGGCTTCTCGGCGTACCTGATCTGGTCGCTGCCGTGGGAGACCTGGGTGCGGTTCGCCGGTTGGCTCGCGGTCGGCTTGATCGTGTATTTCGCCTATTCGCGCAAGCATTCGGTGATGAACCGGACCGCACCGGAGCCGAGCAAGTAGGTCAGCAGCGACCGGGCTGTGCTGTGATGGGTCCATGAGATCGGGGCACGAGGCCGACGCGGCGAGCGCGAGCAAGACGCGTTCGCCGCGTCGGCGCGATCCGGCGAAGACACGCGAAGCCATCATCGACGGACTGCTCGCCGCCATCACCGCGGGCGATTTCGCGCCGACCGCGCGTACGATCGCCGCCCGGGCTGGCAGTTCCGAACGCAGCGTTTTCGTCCATTTCCCCGACCGCGAGGCCTTGCTCGTGGCGGCGGCCGACCGCCAATCCGAGATGGTCGAGGCGTGCCTGGTCACTCCGGATCCGTCGGCTGCCCTGGCCGAGCGGATCACGGTCGCGGTCGGGCAGAGCGCCGCGATCTTCGACCTGCAGCGCGTGCCACGGCTGCCGGGCCTGCAGGAATCCCGATCGATCGCCGCGATCGACGCACGGTTGCGGCGTACCGACGAACGCATCCGCGCCGTGCTCGCCGCGCTGTTCGCACCCGAACTGTCCCACCCCGACGGTGCGCTCGACGACGGGCTCCTCGACCTGGTCGACGGCACCCTCGCCTGGCCGATGCGACACCATCTGCAGGACCGGCGCGGACTGTCGCGCGAGCAGGCGTCGGCGACGATCGAGCGCGCGGTGCGGTTGCTACTCGCTCAGCGGTGACCCCGGCACGAGCACCCGCTTGAGGATCTTGCCGGTCTCCCCCCGCGGCAGCGCGGACAGGAACGTGACGTCGCGCGGGACCGAGAACCGGCTCAACCGGTTGCGGATGTAGGTCCGCACCATGTCCGAATCCAGGCCCGCCCCTTCGCGTTTCACCACGAACGCGGCCAGTCGCTGACCGAACTCCCGGTCGGGAACGCCGACGACGGCGACTTCGCTGATCTGCGGCAGATGCGCGAGTGCCTCCTCGACCGGGCGCGGGAAGACGTTCTCGCCGCCGGAGATGATCATCTCGTCGTCGCGGCCCGCCACGAACAGCCGTCCCGCGGCGTCGAGGTAGCCGAGGTCGCCGGTGTCGAGCATGCCGTCGGCTTCCTCCGGCGGCGCGGAGTTGACGTAGCCGTCGAACAGCATGTGGTTGGCGACGAAGATGTGCCCGGTGGAGCCGACCGGCACCGGACGCAGGTCGGGACCGAGCACCGCGACCCGGGTGCCCAGCGGCGGGCGACCCGCGGTCGTCGGCGAAACCCGCAGGTCGTCCGGGGTAGCGACGCTGGCCCACGACACCTCGGTCGAGCCGTACACGTTGTAGAGCACGTCGCCGTAACTGTCGAGAAATCGCAGCACGGTCGCTCCGGCCAGGGGTGCCCCACAGCTGACCACGAAGCGCAGGCACGACAGATCCAAGTCCGCGCGGACCTCCTCGGAGACCTCGAGCAGGCGTTCCACCATCGTCGGAACCACGATCAAGGTGGTGATCCGATGTTCGGCGACCGCGCGCAGGCAGTCCATCGCATCGAAACCGTCGGACAACACCACGGTGGCCCGCAGGGCGGTGCTGAGCTGCAAGCCGGCCAGACCCCAGGTGTGGAACAGCGGTGCGGGAATGAGCATCACCTCCTCCACGCGCAGCGGGATTCGCGAGAGCAGCGCGGCGATGGTGCCGAACCCCTTGGCATGCGGTCGGCGCGCGCCCTTGGGCGATCCACTGGTGCCGGAGGTGAGTACGATCAGCCTGCCGGGGTGGGCCGGGATCGGAAAGTCTTTGTGCGCCTGCGTGATCAGGTCATCGATGGTCGTGCGATCCGGATCGGGCGGGCAGTCGTCGGTGGTGTAGCGGGGAACCGCGCTGTGCAGGTAGCGGATCAATGTCTCCAACGCACCGTCGACGAAGACCGCGCTGAGGCGGTGCCGCTGCACGATCTCCTCGATCCGCCGACCCGACAGCCCGGCATTGAGCAGCGCTACGTCGACGCCGAGTTTGCCCGCGGCGACCATGGTTTCGACCATGCCCGCGTGATTGCGCGCCAACAGGCCGATCGCGTCACCCTTGCGCAGACCGATCGAGTACATCGCGGCGGCCAGCGCGGTGGATCGAGTGTCGACCTCGGCGAAGGTACGCTGCCCACCCGCATCGATCACCGCGAGCCGATCGGGTTCGTACGCCGCCCCCGCCGCGTAACCGCCGGCCAGGTTGAAGCCCCACTTCGACAGGGAACGCAGCTGTTTCACCATCGAGACGGGTTCGGGCCGCATCAGCCCGGTGGCCGCGATACTGCGCGCGACACCGGCGTTGCGGCGCACCATCGAACGTTCGGCATTGACCACCACCGAGGAACGGGTGCCCGCGATCGCATCCGAGGTGCGGCGCAGTCCCGCCTTCACCCAATCGGTGACCAGCGAGTTGCTGCCCTGCTCGAGCAGCGGATGCACCCGCGCAACGGCGAAGAGCGTGATCTCGAGCCTGGTCCGCTCCTGGTCGCCGCGCAATCGGATCGCGGCGAAACTACCGAGCACCGGACTGCGCAGTTCGAAACTCTCGTACCACCGGCCGATGACCAGGATGAACTCATGGGTCCGGATGCCGCCGCTGGCCGAGCCGACCCGGACCTGCCAGTGGACCGCTCCGTCGGGGCGCTCGACCGGTTCACAACTGCCGATACCGGTGAACATCCGCGGGTAGCTCTGGGGATCGAGCAGTACATCCCACAGTGCTTGACGCGCGATGGTGAAATCCGCGCTGACATCGATGACGTCGGTGACCAAACCTCGTGCTCTACTTCCCGTCGGCCTGTTCGACCCAGCTGGTCGGCGGGCAAAAATGGGCGCGGCGGTCGTTACCACCTCGCGGGACGCCACGCTACCCGGCGGCGGCGTGCATTTTGACCGTTTCGACCGGATTTTGGCTCGAGCGCCACACCTGTCGACATGGCCGATGTGAAAGTCTCCAACCGCTGCATACGGGACGAGGATGCCGAAGTACGGCCGGGCGGAGGAGGTCGAGGAGTCCATCGAGGTAGCGGTCCGACGACTGTGGCCCGGTTCGTGCGAACCGGGCCACAATGTTGTCGATCAGTCAGCCTCCGGTCACTACACAGGACTCCCCGAATCGGAAACCCCTGCCCACCGAGACGTTCGCGCCGCTGGCGATACCGTCCTGGACGGCGGTCAATGCGTGGGCGCCGGTGTAGGACGGCACCCAGTTGTACATGGCGACGCCGTCGGTCGGGGCGACCACGGCCAGGAGCGTGCCGTTGTCGTAGAACGCGACAGGAACGATGCCGACGCTGAGCCGAGCCAGCAACTGATGCGTGCATCCGGTACCGAAATTGGTTGCCGAGCCGACGCTGAGATTGGGCTTGACCGTCAGCTGCGAGACACCGGCCGAGGCCGTCGGCATGCCGAGTGTCGTGGCCAGCAATGCCGTCCCGATGGCAGCGACGGCACAGGCGAATTTCCTGTCACTCATATTTCACGTCCCTTGTGCTGCGGGGGCCGACCGAACGCGAGGCCGGCGAGTCGGTCCCATCCTCACCCCATCGTGGGACCGATGGTGGGAGAACACACGAAACGTTTCCGCCCGCCCGCCGCAACGCGCGAGCTATACCCGCGACCAGAGTGCGGGCGTGTTCGGCGGCGTCCAATTCGGGTCGTGGACGGTGTGTGCCTGCCTGCAGCTGTAGGTGGCACCCTGATAGGTGACCTTGTCGCCGATCGCGTAGGTGGCGCCGTGACGCCAGGCTGATCCCGCGGGAGCGGTCGTGGTGGGCGGGTGCTCGTGGCCCGGGGTGGTGGTGGCGGGCGGTTTCGTTGTCGTGACCGGGGGTTTCGTGGTTGTCGACGGCGGCGTGGTGGTGGGGGCCGGGGTCGTGGTCGGCCGGGAAGTGGTGGGCTTCGGTGTGGTCGTCGGTGGCGGTGTGCCCCCACCACCGCCCCCGATCTCCAGATCGACGCAGCTGTAGAAAGCGGCCGCGGTATCACCGATATTCCAGACCGCGCGCAATTTCTGACGGCCGGAATAGTTCGACAGATCGACGGTATGGGTCACTTCCATAGACGGCTGCGCGTTCTTTCCGTCGAACACGGCAATCCGGGTATTGCCGATGAAATATTCCCAATTCAACGTGCGATGATTCGCGGTGTTCTTCCAAGTGAAACTCGTACGGCCGGAAACTTTCTGCGGAATCCAGGCGAGGCTGTCGTCATCGAGTTCGGGATATTTGTTCGCACTGCAGTTGGTGAGCCCCTTCGAACCCTCCACACTCTGCGGTTCGTATTTCACCGCGCCGCAGGGCACGAGGCCGCGGGCGCATTGTTCCTGCCTACTCGCGGGTCCGGTCACCCAGCCGTGCGCATTGGCACTCCCGACCGGCACGAGCGCGGTGACAATGGGCGCCAGCGCGATCGCACCAGCAAAGAACAGAATTCGACTTCTCACTATCAATACTCCTTGGAAACGCACACGGAGGACGGCAGGGGCCGGCTTGCCGTCCGGGAAACATTTCGAGCGATGACACTGAACACTTCGATATCGAACTGTGATACCGAACATTAGAGCGGCGAAGATCAACCGTCAACCACTCCGGTAGCGAAAAATACTGCTACCGGCCGGTATTCGCGGACCGTTCGGCCGGTGTGCGAATTCAGCGAATAAATACGTTTCAGACCAACCGGTTCCCATGCGGAGCTAATGCCGAGTTATTCTCCCAGCTTCCGCAGGTGCGAAGATTTGCCAGCAGTTGTCGATAGGTAGCCATGTTGACAACAAGCCGACTTACCTACTGAGCGCGGGCGTCGTCTGAAGCAGGCGTGGCGAACTTTGCGCGACTCCTCCAAAATCCGCCGGAGACCTTCGGCGAGCGCATGCCAGGTCGAGCCGCATCACACTCAGCGGCGGGTAATGCGCAACGGCAGCGTCGCGTGGCGGCGGGCGAACAAGCTGGGCACCCACCGTGGCGGTTGCCCGTCTACGAGGCCGAACCGTTCGGTGCGTTCGAGGAGCATGGTGATCGCTGCGGTTGCCTCCAGTCGGGCCAGGGCGGAGCCGATGCAGAAGTGTGCGCCCGCGCCGAATGCCGCATTGGCACGTCCACGGGGCCGGGCCAGGTCGACGACGTCCGGGTCCGGGTAGACGGCGGGATCGCGATTGGCGGCTCCCCACAGCAACAGCAGGTGGCTGCCCGCGGGTAGATCGACGTCGGCGAGCTGCGCATCGGCCATGACGTGGCGGTGGTGGCCGCGGAAGGGCGACTCCAGGCGCAGCGCCTCGTCGAGGAATGCGGGGACGAGCTCGGGACGTTCGCGCAGACGGGCTTGCAGTTCGGGATCGGTGGCGAGCAGTCGGGCCGCCGAAGCGATCAGACCCGCCGTGGATTCCCCGCCGGCACCGATCAGCTGCACCACGATCAGCACCGCCTGTTGCTCGTCGATCTTGCCCGCCGCCACGGCCGCGACGAGCACCCCGAGCAGTGTCGTCGAATCATGTTCGGCACCGTGCTCTTTCGCGCCGGTGACCGCCAGGTACGCGTAGTGGGCGAGTTCAGCCGCCGAGGTGATCAGCGCAGCCATCCGCCCGTCGGCGACGATGCCGCCCAGCATCTCGGTGGAGTCGTAGGCCAGCGAGAGCAGCTTCGGCACATCAGCCGCGGGCAGGCCGACCAGTTCGGCGATCAGCGCGAGCGGCAATCGATCGGCGACGCCGGTGGCCCAATCGATCCGGTCGCCGTCGAGTTCCTCCGCCCACAGCTGTTCGGTGAGTGCGGTGACGACCGGACCCAGCGTGCGAATCCTCTTGGCCAGCGCGGGTCCGACGATGCCGCGGTGCGTGGCATGGACGTCGCCGTCGGCCGTGGCGAGCACGTGCAGACCCTGTCCGGTCGCGTCGAAATCGAAGGTCGTCGGCGCCGCGCCCGGCCGGGCGACGAGCACACCGGTCAGATGGGAGGAGAACTCCGCCGTGCGCCGAGTCGCCTCGATGACCGCGGCCCATGAGGCGACGAGGAAGAAGTCGGTGCCGGGCACTCGGTAGACGGGCGCTTGCTCACGCAGGGCGTGATACATCGGGTACGGGTCGTCGAGCACCGCCGCTCCGAACAGGTCGATCGCTGCGAGGTCTGTGGTCATGGCTGCCGCCTTCCTGGTCAGGCTGTCGGCGCTCACCGTGCACCGCTCAGAAGCACACGGTCAATGCCTGTCTCAGTGTGAGACAGAGTGCAGATCTCGCCCTCGCGCATTTCACCCGCGCATTTCTTCGGAAACCATCCCGTGCCTGGTCGTCGTCGGCTAGACAGATTCCGAAGAACGTCTCACCTCGAGACACTGCCGGAAGGAATCGTCGATGACCGGACCCGTGGACTGGCTGACCGGCAGCGACCGACGCACCATCGCCGTCGACCGCATCGAACGCGCCGCCCTCGCCCTGTTCCTCGAACACGGCATCGACAACGTCACCGCCGAGGACATCGCCGAGGCCGCGGGCTGCTCACGTGCGACGCTCTATCGCTATGTCGGCGGCAAACCGCGACTGGTACGCGCAGTGATGGTCAGGGCCGCTGGCTCCGTCGTCGCGCGTGTCCAGGCAGCCGTCGACCCGCTCCCGCCCGGACGGCGACCCGTTGAGGCCATCCTGGCCGCCGTTGCCGCGATCCGAGCCGATCCGGTGCTGCGCCAGTGGCTGATCCGGCACCGCTCCCCCGACACCGACGAATTCCTCGCCGGCGCACCGGAGCTCGGCCGCATCGCGACCGCACTCACCAGCATCGCCCCTGATGACGAGGCCGCGGGGTGGGTCGTGCGTGTCGTCTTGTCGCTGCTCACCTGGCCGCTGCCCGATCCCGCGGCGGAGCGGCACCTGGTCGAGCGGTTCGTCGGGCCGAGCCTGCACGCGGGCTGATTCACGGCATCGGTAGCGGCGGTGTCTTCGGGAAGGTCACGGGCAGTGCCGCCAGTGAGCGGTGGAACGGGCCGGGCCGCCAGACCAGGTTCTCGACGGGCACGGCGAGGGTCAGTTCCGGGAGGGCGTCGAGCAATTGGTCGATCGCGTCCTGCACGATCAGGTACGCCACCGGCTTGGCCGGGCAGCCGTGCGGGCCCGCGCTCCAGGCCAGGTGCGCCCGGTTGTCGACGACGTCGCGCCCGGCGATGGCCGGATCGTTGTTGCAGGCGGACATGCTGATGACGACCGGTTCGTGGGCAGGCAGCCAGGTGTCGTCGACCAGGATCGGCTGACGCGGGTAGGTCATGCAGAAGTTGGCCAGCGGTGGGTCGGTGAACAGCACTTCGTCGAGCGCGTCGCGCGTGGAAAGACTGCCGCCGAGCACATCTCCGGCGAAGCGATCATCGGTGAGCATCAGCCGCAACGTGTTGACCACCAGGTTCAGCATGGGCTCGATACCCGCACCGTAGAGCACCAGCAACTGGTGCACCATCTCCTCGTCGGACAGGGCCGCCGGGTGCTGGAGCAGGCGCGTGGCGACATCGTCGCCGGGCTCGCGCTGGCGTAGCCCCACCAGGTCCGCCAGTGCGGTAGCGAGCAGGTTGTTGCCCGCTTCGGCGTCGTCACCTTCGAAGATCTGGGCCATCCCGGTGGCGACCTGCTGCCCGATCTCGGGCGTGCACCCGAGCATCGAGTTCAGCGCCTGGAACACCAGCGGAAAAGCGTACTGGCTCAACAGGTCCGCCGATCCGGTCACGCAGAAGCTGTTGATCAGCGGGATCGCGAACTTTTCTACGGTGCTGTGCATCGCGTACAGATCGACCCCGGCGATCCCGGCGACATTGGCCTGCCGGTAGCGGGTGTGCTCGGCGCCGGTGGTGCGCAGCGCGGCCGGACGGAACTGCAGCATCGGCAGGACGGGGCAGTCCTGCGGGATGTCGCGTTGCCACATGCGCGGGTCGGCGGGGAAGTGCTCGGGATCGTTGAGGATGCGCACGGCGGTCTGATAGCCGATCACCAACGTGGCCCGGATGCCGGGCGAGAGTTCCACCGGAACCACCGAGCCGAACTTGGCGCGCATCCGCTGATAGGCGGCCTGCGGATCAGCGGCGAACTCGGGTGCCCACATCGCCACCCGCTCGTCGGCGGCGATATCGACCGTCATGACGCTGTTGCTTCCTGTCTACGAAAGAGGTACTCCGCCAAAGTGATCAGTGCGCGCAGACCCTGATCGCGGCGGCGTGCGTCGAGCGCGATCACCGGCGTCCCGGGGGCGAGGTCGAGCGCCTCGCGCACTTCCTCGAGTGGATAGCGCCGGAATCCTTCGAATTCGTTCACCGCCACCGCGTAGGGGACCCCACGCTGTTCCAGTGCCGAGAGCACGTCGTCGGCCTTCTCGATGCGCCGGGTGTCGACGAGTACCAGCGCGCCGAGGGCGCCGCGGGCCAGTTCCTCCCACAGCGGGGCGAACCGTTCCTGGCCCGGTGTGCCGAAAAGGTACAGTGCCAGTTGGGGGTTCAGGGTGATTCGGCCGAAATCCAGGGCGACCGTGGTCGAGACCTTGCTGCCGAGGCCCGCCATGTCGTCGACACCGATACTGGCCTCGGTGATCGTCTCCTCTGTGCGCAGTGGCCTGATCTCGGACACCCCGCACACGAAGGTGGTCTTTCCGACGCCGAAATTGCCTGCGACCAGGATCTTCACCGACCGTGTCACGGTTTCCGCGACGTAGTCGACCTCATCCCGCGATGGCGCGGAGGCCATGCAGCACCTCCTTGATCAGTGCGAGTTCCGGCTTCACCTGTGCCGGAGTGGGGCAGTGCAGATGACCGCTGTCGAGCAGATCGGACACGATGATCTTCACGACCGAGGCGGGTAGATCGAGATAGGCCGACAGTTCGGCGATCGACAGCGCGCCGCGGCGGCTGGTGAGAGCCAACAGGCGGCGTTCGTCGGGGCGGTGATCAGGGCGCGCGTCGTCAACGGCACGGACCAGGGTCACCAGGTCCAGGTCGTGCGCGGCGCGAACCCGGCCGCCGGTGCGCACATAGGACCGCACCAGATCGGGATCGCGTCTGCCGCGGCTCAATTCCTCCCGCCTAGGCGGGGCGCGCTACCGATCTCGTGACCGACGCGCGAAGCCAGTTCGTTCATCCGATGCGCCACCAGCGCGACGTCGACATCGGCGGTGGTGGCGACGCCGAGCAGAGCGCCCGCACCGGCCGCGGTGATCATGATCATGCCCTCGTCGTACTCGGTCATGTTCTGGCGCACCGTATTCGACGATCCGCCGCAGAATTCGCCGAGCGCCTTGCCGAGCGAGCGCAGGCCGGAGGCGGCCGCGGCGAACCGTTCGGCGTCGTCTTTGACCACGCCGCGAGAGTGGGCGATGCGCAGTCCGTCATCGGACAGCAACACCGCGAAGCGGACGCCGGGGATCTCCAGATCCTCGAGCAGCCACGCCAATCGGTTGGTGCTATCGGCTACCGGTGTGCTCATCGGCTGTTCCTTCCGTGGTTCGCTCGGCCGCAGCGGCGCGACCGCTGCGGGATCCGCTGCGCCAAGCAGCGGCGAGGTCGGGGCGCGCATGCCCCGTCTCGGTTGTTACCCCCGCCGAATCCGGGGCAACCGGTCGGCGGCGGCGCTTGGGCAGCCCGCCGCTGGTGATCTCGTGCACGGCCGCGCCGGGTGATTCGACCTCGGCCACCGGCACCGGAATATGGGCGGGTGCGGCGAGTTCGGGCTCGGGCAGGCGCGGGGCGTCCCCGCTCACCAGCAGCGCCGACGGCACGTACACCATGGCCCGCATGCCGCCGAAGATATTGGGCCCGTCCACGTGCACGGAGAATCCGTAGCGCCTGGCCAGCGCCGCGATGCCGGGGAAACCGACCTTCGGTGCGGGACCGAGGTCGTGGATGTCGACGGCGCGTTCGCCGCTGAGCACCAGGCGCGCGTCCTCGAGCTGCTCGGGACTCATCCGCATGCCCGCGTCATCGATGATCACGGTGACGCCGTGATGGCCCTCCTGGAAACCGATCTCGACGAACGACGACGGCGGCGAGTAGCGCAGCGCGTTGTCGAGCAGGGTAGCCATGGTGTGCACCAGCGGTTCGACGGCGCGGCTGATCACGACCCGATCGGACTGTGTCGTCCGCACGCGCAGGTATTCCCGGACCCGGCCGGTGGCGCCGCCCGCCACATCGGTGAGCGACTGTTGCGGCCACCGACGTCCGGGCAGACCGCCGGAGACGATCACATAGGACTGCGCCTGCCGGATCATCTGCTGCACGGTGTGGTCGATCCGGGTGAGGGTCTCGTAGATCGCGTCGTCGCGATGTTCGCGCAGTGCGGCACTGACGACCTGGCCCAGGTCAGTACCGAGGCTCACCACGGAGGTGCCGAAGGAACGCACCGCGGCGCTGGTGGCCGCCCGTGACGAGGCCGAGAGCTCCTCGCGAGTCTGCTCCTGCGCGGCAGCGACCTCGCTCGCGCGGCGTTGCTCGCCGTAGCGTTCGACCATCGCCCTGGTCTCCTCGACGACCAGGCGCAGATCCTCGGCATGACCGGTCGCGATCCACTGCAGCGCCTGGCCGAATTGCGAATCCCCCAGCTCCACCGGCAGATCCACAGCGATCGACGGGATCTCGTGCCTGCGCACGGCGGCGGTGATCGCGGGCAGCGTGCTCTGTGCCAGCTGCATCAGCGCGTTCTCGCAGGCGAGGCGTTCCCGGATGGCGGCGTCGGCCCGCTGTCGCTGTCGGCGCTCGTTGCGCATGGCCAATACACTGACCGCGATCGCGAGCAGTAACAGCGGCGCACTGATGACGAGCAACAGCACCGCGATTCCTGAGTTCATCAGATCTTTCGTCGTTCTCGACCACGCGACGACCTGCCGGTGGCCCTCGTCGGCCGGCCCGCCGAGGTAGTCGCATTTCATCCCGGAATGGAATCGAATATCCGATTCACATGCTCCGAATTCAGTGACTCGCACACATTAGCAGCACAGTGTCAGATTGCGCCGTGGATCACGCTGTGCGACATCACGATTCCCAGTGAACTGGACCAGAGTACTGGACGGTTGATCTATCATGATTCACCATGCCCTGATCCGACCGCTACGGAACCGCGGGTACCGGATACTATCCCGACGTGGCGAAACTGAAGCTCTCCGTCGATGTCCCCGTCCCGCCGGACCAGGCCTGGACGCACGCGTCCGACCTCCCGCACCTCGGCGATTGGCTGACCATTCACGAGGCATGGCGTGGTGCGCTGCCTGAGGAGCTGACCCCCGGCACCGTCCTCGTCGGCATCGCCCGGGTGAAGGGTTTCCGCAACAAGGTCACCTGGACCGTGCGCACCGCCGAAGCGCCGCGCAAGCTCGCCCTCACCGGAACGGGCATCGGCGGCACCAAGTTCGGCCTCGGCCTGCTGGTCGAGCCGAGCGGCACCGGATCGAAGGTGAGCGTCGACATCGACCTGGGCGGCGCACCACTGTTCGGCCCGATCGGTTCTGCCGTCGCGAAGGCCTTGCGCGGCGATATCGAACGGTCCCTGGAGATGTTCGTCAAGCTCTACGGCTGACCCGCACGAGAGCGTGTGGATCACACCCGCGTGATCGTTGCCGCCTCGCTCGCCGCGAGTGCCACCTCGGTCGCCGCGCTCGAGGCGGGCAGCATCGGCAATCGAACGGCCGCGCTGGAGATCTGGCCGCGTGCGGCGAGTACCGCCTTGATGACGGTGGGGTTCGGCTCGGCGAACAGGGCCGCACCGAGTGCGTCGAGGCTGTTGCCGATGGCGCGAGCCCGAATGATGTCACCGCAGTGCCAGGCCTCGATCAGATCCGCGTAGGCGCGGGGCGCGATATTGGCCGCGGCCAGGATCGCACCGTGTGCGCCGAGGGCGAGCAGGGCGGAGGCGAATCGGTCGTCGCCGCTGAGCACCGTCGCCGCTGTCCGTGCGGCCAGCAATTCGACGCTGGCCGCATCGATGCCGCCCACGGCGTGTTTGAAGCCGACGATATTCGGGGTGTTGGCGAGGCGAATCAGCGTGCTACCGCTCAGCGGGCGCCCGGTGCGGTGCGGCACGTCGTAGACCAGCAGCGGAGCCGGACTGATCGCCGCCAACTGCGTGAAGTGCGCGATCACGCCTTCTTCGCTGGGTCGCACGTAGTACGGCACCACCGCCAGCACGGCCGCGACGGGGCGCCCGAGTTCGGCGATCGCTCTGACCGATTCCGCGGTGGCGTTGCCCCCCGCACAGGCGATCAGTGGTGCGTCGCGGTCGGCGCAGACGCCCGCACAGATATCCAGGACCCGTCCGCGCTCGGCGGCGGTGAGCACCGACGGTTCCGCGGTGGTGCCGAGCGCGACGAGCCCGGTCGCCCCCGCGTCGAGGACGGCGTGCGCGTGTCGTTCCAGCGCGCCGGGCTCGAGCGCCCCGTCGGCGGTAAACGGGGTGATCAGGGGGACGAAGAGGCCGTGTAGCGATGTCATAGCTCTATCGTCGGGCCGAACCCACCATCAGGTCCAGTTCACATTCGTGACGACCACCGTAAGCTGAACTGATGCTCGATGTACGCAAACTTCGCCTGCTCCGCGAACTCGCCCATCGCGGCACCATCGCCGCGGTCGCCGAGGCGCTCAGCTATACGCCCTCGGCGGTGTCCCAACAGCTGACCGCGCTCGAACGCGAAGCGGGCGTGGCGCTGCTCGAACGTTCGGGCCGCCGCGTCACGCTCACGCCCGCCGCCCAGCTCCTGGTCGGTCACACCGAAACGATCCTGGCGGCCCTGGAGCACGCCGACGCCGAATTGGCTTGCACCCGTGATGAACTGGCGGGAACGCTGCGCATCGGCACCTTCCCCACCGCCGCGCGCACCCTGCTGTCGCCCGCCCTGGTGACCCTGAGCACCGACCATCCGCGCCTGGAACTCACTGTCACCGAGATCGACCCCGCCGACATCCCGAACGCCTTACGCGCCGGCACTTTGGACATCGCGCTCACCCACGACTACGACCTGGTCCCCGCCGACGCCGACGCTTCCTTGCAGACCGAACCCCTGCACACCGAAACCGTCTTCCTCGCCACCCGAACCCCCGTGTGCGCCGAGGATTCACTGGCAGCGCACCGCCGATCCCCCTGGATCGCAGGCACTCCCGGCACCCTGTGCCACACCCTCACGATCCGAGCCTGCCAGGCAACAGGGTTCACCCCCCACATCCGCCACCACGCCGACGACTTCGACACCGTCCTCACCCTGGTAGCCGCAGGCGCGGGCGCCGCCATCGTCCCCGCTCTCGCCCTCTACGCACCCCCCGACGACATCACCCTCACTCCCCTGCCCATCCGCCGCCACACCCAACTCGTGTACCGCAACGGCACCGGCCTGCACCCCACCATCCACGCCGCCCGCACCGCCCTTCACGCCGCGGCGTGAAGGGCGGGACCGCCGACCGGCAGACTCAGGCGGATTTCTCGCGGTGGGAGGCTCGTTGTCGGGTGCGGGTCGCCGACACCGGGTCTATCGCGGGCATGGACCACTGGGCCGAGAGAGCGAGGCTGGGTTCTCGGCCGGAGGCTACGTGGCGGTAGGCGATTTCGGCCGCGGCGTCGGGGTCACCGGCCGCGATGGCGGCGTAGAGGGCCTCGTGTTCGTCGCATTGGGTGCCGGGGTCACGTTCCTTGGTGAGGTGGAACAACCACCGGACGCGGGATTCCAAGGGGCGCAACAGCGATTGGAGCAGCGGATTGCCGCAGACTTCGACGATCACCGCGTGGAAGCCGGCGTTAGCGGCGGCGATCGCTGCTTGGTCGCCACAGGCAGTCGCCTGCCGGGCCGCGGTCAACTGCGCACGGAGTGCGGCGAGGTCGGCCGCTCCGGCGCGCTCGGCGGCCAAGCGCGCGGCGAGCGCCTCGAGACTCTCGCGAACATCGAACAAATCACGCACGTCGGTCACCGTGAACGGGGCGACGATCGCGCCCTGGCGCGGCACGATCACGACCAGTCCTTCGCGTTCGAGCATCTGTAGTGCCTCACGCAGCGGGATCCGCGAGATGGCCAGCTCGGTGGCGAGGTCACGTTCCACCAGCCGCTGACCGGGGCTCAAACGCAGATCGATGATCCGGTCACGCAACTCCTCGTAGGCCTGATCCCGCAGCGACTTCTTCGACGATTCGTCTGCCACCGCACCATCCTTCTGCTCCTGCACGCCCACAACGGTAGCCCGTTCGTGGCACGCGACCATTTCTTACTTTTCGGTAATCCGCCTGTCATCTACGAGCCCCAGGCTGACACTTAACGGTATACCGCTAAGTGAGCGGTTCGTTCGACCAAGGAGTACCCCGTGCACAAGTCCACTCGGCGCGCGATCGCCGTCGGCTCGGCCGCCCTCGCCGCCGCCACCCTGCTGTCGGCCTGCGGTTCCGCCGACACCACGGCATCGGGCGGCAAGCTGAAGGTTGGCGTGTTCTTCCCCGGCTCGCTGTCGGACACCGGCTTCATGCAGTCGGGGTACCTCGGCTACCAGCGCATCGCCGACACGCTCGGTGACAAGGTGGAACTCAGCAAGGTCGAACAGGTCGCGGCGAGCGACTACCAGCAGGCGCTGGTCCGTTTCGCCTCCACCAACGACCTGGTGATCTCCCTCGGCGGCCAGACCGACGCCGATGTGCGCAAGGTGGCGCCGCAGTTCCCGAACGTGAAGTTCGTCGAGATCGGCGGCCCGGCCGACGCGAAGCCACTCGCCAATCTCGCCTACTACGACCCGCAGCAGGCCGAGGCCGAATTCCTCAGCGGCGCGGTGTCGGCGGCGGGCTCCAAGTCCGGCGCGGTCGCCTTCGTCGGCGGTGTCGAACTGCCCGCGATCGTCAACGCCGCCAACGCTTTCGCCAATGGCGCACGGTTCGCCAAGCCGGATGCGAAGGTATTGACCCCGCAGTACGTCGGCGACTTCAACGACCCCGCCAAGGCCAAACAGGCCGCGCTGGCCGATTACGGCGCGGGTGCGGGCACGCTCGGCCAGATCGTGAACCTCGGCAAGGCAGGCATGGAGCAGGCCGCGACCCAGTCCAACGCCACCATGGTCGGCGGGCCGATCCCCGGTGACTGCACCAACCCCGTGTACCTGGGCTATGTGCACACCGATATCGGTGCCGGGGTCGAGTTCGCGGTGAAAGCCGCGCTCGACAACTCGTGGAAGGCCGAGAACGTGAGCTTCGGGCTGACCTCGCCCAACGACGGCACCGATTTCGTGTTGTGCAGCAAGGACCCCGGGGTCGCCGACGCACTCGCGAAGGCGAAGACGGCCCTGTCCACCGGCGCCGTCAAGCCGTACTGAGCAACGATGAGCACTCCCGCATTGACCCTGCACGGGGTCGGTAAGCGCTTCGGTGACGTGCAGGCGCTGCACGAGGTGGACGTCACCGTCGAATCCGGCACTGTCCATTGCATTCTCGGCGAGAACGGCGCGGGCAAGTCCACGCTGTGCAACCTCGTCTTCGGCGGCTACCGACCCGACACGGGCCGAATAGAGTTGGGCGGAAACCTTTTCCGGCCCGACTCCCCCGCCGCGGCGATGGCTGCCGGTGTCGCCATGGTGCACCAGCACTTCAGCCTGGTCACCACCATGACCGTCGCGGAGAACCTGCTGCTCACCCAGCACGGACTCCGGCTGCGCCGACAGGACCTGACCGACCGGCTCGACCAGATCGCACAGCGCTACCGCCTGCGCATCGATCTCGACCAGCAGGTCGCGACGATGCCCGTGGGCGCACGGCAGAAGGTCGAGATCGTCAAGGCTCTGCTGCGCAATCCGGCGCTGATCCTGCTCGACGAACCGACGGGAGTGCTCGATCCGGCCGAGATCGACGCGTTGATCGACACCTGCCGCGCCATCGCCGCCGACGGCAAAGCGGTGGTGCTGGTGACGCACAAACTCGGCGAGGTGGCCAGGGTCGCCGATGCCGCGACGGTGCTGCGCCGCGGCACGGTCGCCGGTGGTGGTCGGATGTCGAACACCACCATCGCGCAGCTTCTCACCGCGATGGTGGGCCGCACCGCCGCCGAACTCGACCCGACCGTCGCCGCGACGATCGGTCTGGATCCCACCGACGCGATGAGAGCAGCCGACGCTCCCGCCACGATCGCCGAAACAGGCTCACCCACAACGGGTCCCGCTCTCGACCCGGAGCAGGGCACACCGAGTGGCGGCCTCGAGTCGACTGCCGAATCCGGTTCCCCCGCACCGGTTCTCACGATCGATCGGGTGACCGTCCATCGCGCCGACGGCAGCGCAGCACTCAACGACGCGCGTCTGGTCGTGCGGCCCGGCGAAATCGTCGGGATCGCCGGTGTCGAAGGCAACGGGCAGAGCGAGCTCGTCGCGGTCCTCGCCGGCGGCACCCCGGTGACCAGCGGCACGGTCACTCTCGCCGACACCGATATCACTACCGCCAACCCCGCGACCCGGACCGGGCTCGGCCTCGGCGTGGTGCCCGAGGACCGCCACCGCGACGCGATGGTCGCCGAGATGACGTTGGCCGAGAACCTCTTCCTCGGCCGACTGGGCCGCTTCCGACGCTTCGGACTGCTCGACAAGCAGGCGATGGGCCGCGCCGCCAAGGCCGAACTCGACCGCTTCGATGTGCGCGCGGCCGGACCGTGGGTGCCGATGGGCTCGCTCTCGGGTGGCAATCAGCAAAAGGTGGTGCTGGCCCGGGAACTGTCCACCGCGAACCTGCGCTGCCTGGTCGCCGCCCAACCGACGCGCGGATTGGACATCGGCGCAGTCGATTTCGTACTCACCCAACTGCGTCGCGCGGCCGCCGACGGCTGCGGGGTGCTGGTGGTCTCGAGCGAAGTACCCGAGTTGCTCGCGCTGTGCGACCGGGTGTTCGTCGCGTACCGCGGCGCGCTCCGGGGACCGGTGGAGACCTCCGATCCCGCAGCGGCACAACAGATCAGCGAATTGATGATGGGAGTCGCGGCATGAGCGGTCAGCGCCCGGAGGCGGGAGCGAAGCGTGACCACGCAGGGCGCCCGCGCATGCCGGATAGACACCGCATGAGCGGTCTGCGCCAGTGGGCACACCACCCGATCGTCGTCGCGGTGGCGGCGATGCTCGCGGCGGGGGTGGTCGGGCTGATCCTGGCCGCCGTCGCGGGCGCCGCCCCCGGCGCCACGATGACAGCACTGTGGGAGGGCATGTTCGGCAGCGACTACGCGATCGGCGCCTCACTCAATGTCGCGGCCACCTTGATGCTGGTGGCCGTCGGCTTCACCATCGCCCACCGCGCCGGGCTGGTCAATGTCGGTGGCGAGGGCCAGATCTGTGCCGGTGGCATCGCCGCCACGGCGATCGGCACCACGCTCACCGGCGCACCCGCCGCGATCACCCTGCCCGCGGTGCTGCTCGGGGCGGCGGCCGCGGGCTGGCTGTGGGCCGCCATCGCGGCGTATCTGCGGGTCGCGCGCGGCACCAGCGAGATCATCACCACGCTGCTGCTCAACTTCGTCGGCCTGGCACTGGTACTGCTCGTCGTGCACGAGCCCGCGCTGCTGCGTCAGCCGGTGACCTCCTCGGAGACCCTGCCGCAGTCCGAGCAGCTCACCGCGGCCGCGCATCTGCCGCTGCTCGGCATCGAGCGCTCCCCCGCGACCATTGCCCTGTGGATCGCCGTGGTGGCCGCGTTCGGCACCGCGATCCTGGTGCGCCACACCGCACTCGGTACCCGCTTGCGCGCGGTCGGGCTCAATCCCGACGCGGCGGCCCGGCTCGGCTTGCCGGTGCAGCGGCTGCGCTTTCTGAGTCTCTCGGCGGCGGGCGCGTTCTCCGGTGTCGCGGGCGGACTGCTCGTGGCGACGGCGCCGTTCGTCCTCGCCGAGGGCTTCTCCTCCGGGTACGGATTCTCGGGCCTGGTCGTCGGGCTGCTCGCACGTGGCTCACTGGCCGCCGTCGTTGCGGTGTCGCTGCTGCTCGGGTTCCTCGTCTCCGGCGGGATCAACCTGCAGCTGGCCGCGAATGTGCCCGCGTCGACCATCTCGGTGGTGGAGTCGCTGATGATCGTGTTCATCGCGGGCGCCGCCATCTGGACCTATCGCAAACGCAAACCCGAACCCACTGCCCCACAACCGATTTCCCCCGTGGATACCGCCGATCTGGCAGGAGCACCGCGATGAGCCTCGACACGGTCACCGACATCGCCACCAGCGGAATCGGTTTCACCCTGCCCATCCTCGTCGCCGCGAGCGGCGAGCTGGTGAGCGAGCGCGCGGGCGTGCTCAATCTGAGCCTCGAGGCGATGATGCTCACCGGCGCGTTCGCCGGTGTGCTCGGCGCCGTCACCACCGGTTCGCCGGTGCTCGGTGCGGCCACCGCGGTGATCGCCGCCCTGCTCTTCGGTGCGCTGCAGGCGATCTGGAGCATCGGCCTGCGTGCCGACCAGATCGTCGTCGGCATCGCCAGCAACGCACTGGCCCTCGGCGCCACCACCTATGGTGCGCGCCTGCTGCTCGCCGACGGCAAGGGCCACAGCGTGCCGGGTTTCGACGCACTGAAGATCCCGGTGCTGCACGACATCCCGGTCATCGGTCCCGCCTTGTTCGGGCAGACCGCGCTCGGCTATCTGTGTATCGCGGTTGTCGCCGTCCTGGCGTTCGTGTTCTCCCGCCGCACCAAACTGGGCCTGATGATCGATGCGGTCGGCGAAGACGCCGTCGCCGCCGACCGCACCGGCCTGTCCGTGAAGGTCATCCGCTACGGCGGCGTGCTGCTGGCCGCGTTCGCCGCGGGCCTCGGCGGAGCGCAGTTGGCGCTGTCGGAAGTGCATTCTTTCAGCGACAACATGACCGGGGGCATCGGCTATCTCGCCGTGGTCGCGGTGATCGCGGGACGCTGGCGCGCCCTCGGCGTGATCTGGGCTTCGGTGTTCTTCGGCATCGCCCAGGCGCTGCAGTTCGCGTTGCCCGCCCTCGGGGTGGATGTGCCGTTCGCACTGCTGGTGATGCTGCCATACCTGATCGCGATCGTCGCCGTCAGCGGCTTGGTCGGCAACAGCCGCTCGCCACGCGACCTCACCGTCGCCTTCGCCCGAACTTCCTGACCTGCCACTCTTTTCGTAGGAGCCACCGTTGACTCTGATCCTGTCGCATTCCGATGTGACCGCCGTCCTCGACCGCGGCGAGGTGCTCGCCGCCGTCGAGCGCGCACACGCCGACCTGGCCCTTGGCACCGCGTTCGTGCCCGCTCCCCCGGCTATGGCCTTGGGCGGCGCGGCCTTTGTCCCCATGGTCGCCGCCGCCGAATCCGCCGGCGCCGCCGCCGTGAAACTGCTCGCCGACCTGCCTGCCAACCGCGAGCGCGGACTGCCGGTGCAGCGGTCGGTGATCGTGGTGACCTCGGCCGCCGACGGTTCGTGCGAGGCCCTGATCGACGGACGCCTCATCACCGCCGTCCGCACGGCCGCCGCCAGCGCGGTAGCGACGAAATACCTTTCCCGACAGAACAGTTCGGTTCTCGGCGTGATCGGCGCGGGCAATCTGGCCGTCGAACACACCCGCGCGATCGCGACCGTGCGCGAGCTCACGACCGTGCTGGTCTGGTCGCGCACCGCCGCCACCATCGACCGATTCCGCAGGGCTACAGCCGATCTCGGCCTCGAGGTGCGCGCCATGGAAAGCCCTGAAGCGGTGACGCGCGCCGCCGACGTGCTGTGCACCCTCACCCCGTCACGCGAGCCGGTCGTCCATGGCGCCTGGTTCGGCGACGGCCTGCACGTCAATGCCGTCGGTGCCCCGCCCCGCGCCGATCACCGCGAGGTCGACGGCGAGGCCATGCGCCGGTCCATCGTCGTCGTAGACTCGGTCGGCACCACGCTCACCAAGTCCGGCGACACTCTCCTGGCCATCGCCGAGGGCGCGATCACCCAGGATGCGGTGGGCACCGAGTTGGGCGAGGTGATCGTGGGCCGGGCACCCGGTCGCCGCGGCGACCACGACATCACTCTGTTCAATTCGGTGGGCATCGGCCTGCAGGACCTGGCCGCCGCCCGCCTGCTCATCGACAAGGCCCGCGCGGGCGGCCTCGGAACGGAAGTGGATCTCAGCGCATGAGCGAACTGACCGATATCGACATCACCCACCTGCGTCGTGCCATCGACCTCGCCGCACACGCGGCCTCGCTCGGCGACCGACCCTTCGGCGCGGTCGCGGTGGCAGCTGACGGCGCTGTCCTGGCCGAGGGCGTGAACGCGGTGCACACCACCGGCGACGTCACCACCCACGCCGAACTGGTCGCGATCACCCTCGCGACCGCCGCGGGCCGCGCCGCGGATCTGCGCGGCGCCACCGTGTACGCCAGCGGCGAACCGTGCCCGATGTGCGCCGCCGCGATGGTGTGGGCCGGGGTCGGTCGCATCGTCTTCGCCGCGGCCGCCGCCGAATTCGGGCCGATCCTGCCCCCTGGTCCCAGCTTCGAGCTCACCTGCGCCGAGGTCGTCGCGAGCTCGAACGTGCCGGTGCAAGTCAGCGGACCGCACCTGGGCGAGGATGCTCTCGCCGTCTTCCGCGCGGCCACCGAGAACTAGTCGCGGACACACCGCGGGTGCGGCATCGTGTCGATGCCGCACCCTCGGTGCGCGGTTCACTTCACCGCGACGAACTCCTCTGGTTCGCCCAGCTCACGCTGTTCCTCGATCGCCTCGGGCGTGCCCGGCACCTGCGTGCCGCGCAGCGAGACACCCTTGGTCTCGATGAGGAAGAAGGACGCGATCAAACCGACCGCGCACGCCCCGAACATGTAGTACGCCGGAATCATGTTGTCGCCGGTCGCGCCGATGAGCGCCTCGTTGATCACCGGCGCGGTACCACCGAACATCGAGGTCGCGACGTTGTAGCCGATCGCCACACCGGCGAAACGCACGATCGTGGGGAACATCGCGGGGAACGTGGCCGAGATCGTGGCCAGCTGGGGAGCGTAGAGCAGGCCAAGGATCGCGAAGCCGACGATCGCCCCGGTGAGCGAGGACCCGATCAGGTGGTAGGCCGGGATCACCGCGATCATCATCGCCGCGCACGAGAACATCCACATGGGTTTGCGCCCGATCCGGTCCGAGAGCGCACCGAGGAACGGCAAGGTGCACAGCATCGCGATCTGGCCGATCAGCGGCACGAGCAACGCGTCCGACTCCTCCATGCCGAGCGTGGACCCGAGGTAGGTCGGGGTGTAGCTGAGCAACGAGTAGTTGACGACGTTCAGTGCGATCACCAGGCCGAACAGCGTCAGCACCGGACGCAGGTACTTGGTCACCAGATCGCGGTAGACGCCGGAGATCTCCTCGGTCTCGTCCTTGCGCTCGACCTCGCGGAACACCGGGGTGTCCTCCACCCGGCTGCGCAGGTACATGCCGATCAGACCGAGCGGCCCGGCGATCAGGAACGGGATCCGCCAGCCCCACGAATTCATCGACGCGTCGTCGAGCACATTCACCAGCAGCAGGGCGACCAGATTACCGAGGGTGAAGCCGACGAGCGTGCCGACCTCGAGGAAACTGCCATAGAATCCGCGCTTGCGATCCGGCGCGTATTCGGCCATGAATGTCGCGGCCCCACCGTATTCACCACCGGCGGAAAGTCCCTGGATCATGCGCAGCGCGTACAGCAGAATCGGGGCCGCGATGCCGATCATCTCGAAGCTCGGGATGAATCCGACGGCCATTGTCGATCCGGCCATCAGAATAATGGTGGTGGCGAGCACCCGCTTACGCCCGATGCGGTCACCGAGCGGACCCCAGATCATGCCGCCCACCGGCCGGATCAGGAACGATACGGCGAACCCGAGCAGCGTGTAGACCATCCCGGACTCACCGTCGCCGGGAAACAACGACCTCGCGATATAAGTCGCCAAATACGCGTAGACACCGTAGTCGAACCATTCGACCGCATTGCCGATCGCCGATGCACCGATAGCGCGGTGCAGCACCGATTTCGATTCCTGTGACATCCACAAACCTCTCGTCGTCGCCATTCAGGGCTACCCCGGTCGGTTCCCGAACAAACGTTACGACTCTGCGAACAAGCCTCTTATACGCCTCGGCCTTGCGGCCACGAGCCATTCGACACGGGGCATTCCTGTTGCCGTTCGGTGTATACAGTCAGGCGAGGGCGGCGAGTTTGCTTGCGAGGACGGTCTTCTCACGTTCATTGCCGCACCGGCGGATGGCTTCGGTCAGCTCCGCGCGAGCTTCGGTGGCGCGGCCGAGTCGGGTGAGCAGTTCGCCGCGCACGCTGGGCAGCAGGTGCGAGGCGGACAGAGCGCCCGATGCGGCGATCTCTTCGACGATCGGCAAGGCCGCGGCAGGCCCGTTGGCCATCGACACGGCCACCGCCCGGTTCAACTCGACCACCGGCGAGGGCGCCAGCCTGCCCAGCGCCTCGTACAGCACCACCACCCGTTCCCAGTCGGTCCGCTCGACCGAGGGCGCGACCGCATGACATTCGGCGATCGCGGCCTGCAGACCGTAGGCCCCGAGGCCGCGGCCGACCTCCCCGGCTTTCACCAGCGCGGCCCGACCGCGCCGGATCGCCGAACGGTCCCAGCGGCGGCGGTCCTGCTGCGCCAGCAGCACCGGCTCACCGTCGGGGCCCGTCCGGGCGGGAAACCGCGCCGCGGTCAGTTCGAGCAGCGCGAGCATGCCGTAGACCTCGGGTTCGGCGGGCATCAGCCGCGACAGCACGCGCGCCAGTCGCTGCGCTTCGCCTGCCAGATCGAAGCGGATGAGGTCGTCGCCGGTGCTGGCCGAGGACCCCTCGGTGAAGATCAGGTAGATGACACCGAGCACCGAACCCAGACGGGCCCGGCGCTCGACGGCGGGCGGAACTTCGAACGCGACCTCGGCCGCGCCGAGCGTCTTCTTCGCCCTGGTGATCCTGGCCTGCACGGTCGCGGTCGGCACCAGGCAGGCCTTGGCGATCTCGTCGCTGGTCAGACCGCCGACCACCCGCAAGGTCAAGGCCAAACGCGCCTCCCGCGACAGCACCGGGTGACACGAGATGAACATCAACGCGAGCACATCGTCGTCGATCTGGTCGGGATCCCACAGCACGTCCTGTGCCGCGCGCACGGGGTCGCCACCGGTGAGCGCATCGCCCTCGCCGAGGTCGGCGGCGAGGGCGGTGTAGCGGTCATCGAGGGCGGCACGGCGCCGGAACGCGTCGATCGCCCTGCGCCTGCCGACGGTGAGCAACCACCCGGCCGGCTGACGTGGCACGCCTTCGCGTGGCCACGTCACCAACGCCTCCGCGAAGGCCTCCTGGGCGAGATCCTCGGCCATCGCGAAGTCGCGGGTGTAGCGTGCGAGTGCGCCGACGATGCGGGCCGATTCGATCCGCCAGACGGCGGCGACGGCCTCGCGGCCGGTGTGGTCGCTCATCGTGATTCAGAGCTGGCCGGTGGCTTCACGCCAGGCGCGCTCCTTCTTGATCCAGATATTGTCCTGCGGGAATTCGTCGATGCTGGTGACCCGGCGGATCTCGGTCTTGATGCCGGGCCCGGCATACGGCATCCGCTTGGCCCACTCGATCGCCTCCTCCTTGGAGGCCACGTTGAGGATGTAGTACCCGCCGAACAGTTCCTTCGTCTCGCCGTAGGGGCCATCGGTGACGACCGGAGTCTCCGACGAGTAGTCGACGACCACGCCCTGGGCCGCGTCGTCGAGTCCCTCGGCGGCGACGAGTACCCCGGCGCTGATCAACTCGTCGTTGAACTTGCCCATCGTCTCGAGAATCTCGTTGAAGTCGACGTCGGCCATCCCGGCCCAGGCTTCGTCGGTGGCGCGCATGATCAGCATGTACTTCATGGTTTCGTCTCCTCGGATCGGTGTGGACCCGCTTGCCGGGCCCTGCGTTCATCCCTAGGTCGAACGGGCACCGGTGCGGATCGACACCCGGCCGAAAACAATTTTCGCGAGTATTCGGCAGCCTACGACGAGTGGGATGTTCGCGTGCTGACGCCGGACACGAATGCCCGAATCGGGTATTCATGATCATCGGGCGTGATACAGATCGAACAGGTTTGTCATGCAGGCAGGCACCAACAGAAGGAGTCACCCGTGAGTGCGGTTCTCGTCGAGCAACGCGAGCATGTGCTCGTGATCGTGCTCAAAAGACCCCAGGCCATGAACTCGGTCGACGCCGAACTCAGCACCGGGGTCGGCGAGGCACTCGAGCGTGCCGACGCCGACCCGCAGATCCGCGCGGTCGTCCTCACCGGTGCGGGCGAGCGAGCGTTCTGCGCGGGCGCGGATCTGAAGGCCCTCAGCCGGGGCGAGTCGATTTTCGCCGCGGGACACGAGGATTGGGGCCTGGCGGGATATGTCCGGCATCCGATCAGTAAGCCGACCATCGCCGCGGTGAACGGATTCGCGCTCGGCGGTGGCACCGAACTCGTCCTGGCCAGCGATCTCGCCGTGGCCGCCGAGACCGCCACCTTCGGCCTGCCCGAGGTCGCCCGCGGCCTGTTCGCCGCGGCAGGCGGCGCGTTCCGCCTGCCCGAGCAGCTGCCACGCAAGGTCGCGATGGAGATGATCCTCACCGGCGAGCCGATCACCGCGGCCCGCGCACTGGAACTGGGCCTGATCAACCGCGTCGTACCCGCCGCCGACGTGCTCGAAGCCGCGCTGGCCCTGGCCGACCGGGTCGCGCAGAACGCGCCGCTGGCGGTGCAGGCGAGCAAGCGGGTTGCACTGGGCATCATCGACGGCAAGCTCGCCGACGACGCCGCGTGGGATCAGAGCGACCGCGAGATCATGGCGGTCGCGATGACCGAGGACATGCGCGAAGGCGCCATCGCCTTCGCGCAGAAGCGCAAGCCGAACTGGCAGGCACGCTGAGCCCGATGCGGATCCTGATCCTCGGCGCCTCCGGTTTCGTCGGCAGCGCGCTGCACGCGCAGTTCGCCGAGAACCATGAGGTCGTCGGGACCAGCCGGGGCGGGCACGGGCTCGCCCCGGTGGATCTGGCCGACACCGGCGCAGTGCGAGAACTCGTCGGGCAGGGGTTCGACATGGTGGTCCACACGGCCGGTGTGGTGGATCTCGGTGCCGCGCAACGTGATCCCGCCGCGGCCCATGCGGCGAACGTCGCGCCGATGGTGCCACTGCTCGATGCCATCGGCGACACCGGCGCGAAACTCGTCTATCTGTCAACCGACAACGTCTTCGACGGCACGGCCGATTACTACGACGAAAGTGCGACGCGCACACCGATCAACGTCTACGGCGAGACCAAGGTGGCCGCCGAGGACCTGGTCCTCCAACACGACCGCCACCTGGTTGTGCGCCTGCCCCTCGTCTACGGGCGCAGCCCACTGTCGAACAAATTCCTGGCCCGCTTCGCCGCGCCCGAGATCCAGGCGCGTACCGACATCGTCTGCAATCCGCTGTATCTGCCGAGCCTGGCCCCCGCGCTCGAGCAGCTCGCTGACGAGTCGGGCGTCGTGCACATCGCGGGTGCGGAAATCCTGAGCCGCTACGAACTCATGACCCGGGTTCGCGACCACCTCGACGCACCCGCGCGCATCGTGGCGACCGATCGCTTCTCCGCCGTCCAGGACTGCCCGCGCCCATTACGCCTGGTCATGCACAGTATCCGGCACACCGTATCCGGCCCGGACGTGGACACCGCCCTCGCGGATCTCCACTGATCCCCGCTCTTGTGTTGACGCCCACCGAAGAGTGAGTGTACAGTCACTCACATGATCAAGCGCGGTGCCACCCTCTCCACCTCGGACGTCCGGCGTGACGCGGTCGTCGACGCCGCGATCATCGAGTTCGCCAAGACCGGCTACCACGGCACCCCGATCAACACGGTCGCCGCCCGCGCCGACATCTCCCCGGCCTACGTCTTCAAACTCTTCCCCGGCAAGGTCGCCCTGTTCGTCGCCGCGCTCGATCACTGCTTCGAACTCGTCGAGCGCGCGATGTCAACGGGCGCAGCCAATTCCACCGCGACCGACCCGGCCGCGATCCTGCACGACATGGGCGGCGCCTACGCCGAGCTCATCGCCGACAAGAGCCTGCTCATGCTGCAGGTGCACGCCCAGTCCGCCACCGACATCCCGGAAATCGCCGACGCGCTGCGCCGGGGCCTGGCCAGGATCACCACGTTCGTGCAGCGCCGTTCCGGCGCCGCCCCCGAGCAGATCCAGTACTTCATCGCCTACGGCCAGCTCTGCCACCTCGTCACCACCCTCGGACTCGACGACAACGACAGCGCGTGGGCCACCGCCCTGACCACCGGAATGCGCCACCCGAACGCCCACTGACCCCTCCGCTCCAGCCTTCTCACGGTTGGAGCTTTCTTTTCCACCAAGAGTGATTGACCAGTCACACACCATGAAGGGCTCCCCTGATGAACACCACGACCGTCACCGAAATCGTCCTCCCCGGGCGGGTAGATCCCAGCGGCCTGCTCGTCACCCATCGCGAAATCCCCGCACCCGGCCCCGGCCGCGCACTGGTCCGGGTCGATGCCTCCGGGGTGTCGTTCGCCGAACAGCAGATGCGTCGCGGCAAGTACTTCGATCAGCCGCCGTTCCCGTTCGTCCCGGGCTACGACCTGGTCGGCACGGTGGTCGCGGCCGACGACGCGACCCTGGTCGGGCAACGGGTCGCCGCGTTGACCAAGATCGGCGGCTGGAGCAGTCACGTCGATCTCGACGCCGCCGACCTGATCCCTGTGCCCGACACCCTCGATGCCGCCGACGCGGAAACCTTTGTCGTGAACGGTATTACCGCGTGGCAGATGCTGCACCGGGTCGCCGACGTCGCACCGGGTGCGACGATCCTCGTCCACGGCGCCAACGGCGGCGTCGGCTCGACGCTGGTCCAACTGGCCCGTGCCGCGGGCATTCACGTGATCGGCACCGCGTCGGCTCGCCATGCCGACGCCGTCACCGCACTGGGCGCCACCTGGATCGACTACCGCACTGATGTGCCGCACCAGGTTCGGGCCCTCGCGCCCGGGGGCGTCGACGCCGTGTTCGATCACATCGGCGGCCCCGGCATCACTGATTCCTTCGGCCTGCTCGCCGACGGTGGCACGCTGGTGTCCTACGGAACGGCCGCAACCAAGAACGACGAAGGCGACTCACGTCTTCCCGTCCTGAAGCTGTTCGCCCGCCTGCTGTGGTGGAACATGCTGCCCAACAAGCGAAGTGCGCATTTCTACAACCTCTGGGCAGGCAAACGCAACATCACCCGCTTCCGTGCCCGCATCGCCGAAGACCTGGTCCAGGTCCTCTCCCTCGCCGCCGCGGGCACGGTGACCGCGCAGGTCGCGGCCCGCATCCCCCTCACCGATGTCGCCCGAGCGATGGAGCTCGCCGAATCCGGCACCGTCACCGGCAAAGTCGTCCTCGTCAGCGCCTGATCCGCTCACACCCCCTGGAGATCGATCATGTACCAGCAGCTTTCCCACTCCGCTCGCACCGTCCTCGACAATCGCCCGATCTATCTGAGTTTCGGCCTCGCCTGGCTGATCGGACACGGCTCCTTCGCTGTGAGTCACGGCCCGAATCCCGTGCTCAACCTGCCCGGCTACGTGCCGACCGCACTCCTGGGAGTCGGCTTGCTGGCGGCCATGGTCATCACCATGGTTGTCTCCATGCGAGCCCAGCGGGGCGCGACGGGCCGTGAAGCGGTGGTGGGCAATCTGCTCGGCGCGTCGTGGGTGATCGGGTTCGCGGCGCTGTTCTTCCTGATCACCGCGGTCGGCTCGACGATGGATCCCGACACCGCCGCAGCGCTCTGGCCGACCGGATCCGGACTGGTCGTCGGGCTGCTCTACCTCGCAGGCGGCGCCGCCTACCGCGACGTTCTGCAATACACGCTCGGCGCCTGGCTGGCCGTCAGTTCCACGGCCGCACTGTTTCTCGACGGCGCGTCGCTGTACTGGGCGCTGGCACTGGCAGGCGGTGGTAGCTATCTGCTCGCCGCCGCGATCGAGCCGCGCCGGATCGCGGCCGCGGCGAACTGAGATTCTCGACAACGTGCCCGTCCGGATTTCCGGGCGGGCACGCTCGGCGTTCAGCCCTTCGGCTGCGCGCCGATCGCCGGTCCCATCCATCGGTACAGGTAGCGACGCAATTCGGCGTCGGAGCGTGCCGGGTCGCCCGGCGAAAGGAAGAACGACTGCATCGTGCGCAGGACGTATTCGACGAGTTCGCGCAGGGCGGGCTCGTCGTAACCGTGGGCGGCCCAGTCGACATCGAAGCGGCGGATCATGGTCATGCCGAAGGCTTGGGCCTCGTCGGAGGTCATGCCCTCCGGATGGGCGTTGGAATACGAGCTCGACAGCAGAATGCCCAGGTGAGGGGTGCGGCGGACATCGGTGAGAGTGAAGACGACGGCCTCTGTCATCGCTTCGACGGGGTCGCCGAGGCCGCTGACCTGGCGGGTGAGCCGATCGAGGAAATCGTCGGCCGAGGCGATGGCCGAGGCGGTCATGAGCGCGTCGGCGCTGGGGAAATACCGGTAGACCGTCTGACGGATGACACCGAGCGATTCCGCCACATCGGCGATGCTGATCTCGGCGCCGGTCCGGCCGATGAGTTCGACTGCGGCAGCGATGATCCGACGCGTCGCCTCCGCATCGTCACCCGGCGGACTACCGCCCCACCCACGTCTACGCGCCACCAGGTGGACGCTAGCACAACCGCAGGTCAGGGCGAATTCCCACAAAGTGATCATACACTCGGAGGCCTCATCGTATGATTGCTTTATTCAACAGTGGCCGAACAACGAGGTAACCCACCGTGACCGACCTTCATGTCCGAAAAATGGACTTCGCGTTCTCCGACTACGACGTGCCGTTTCTGTGGAATCCACAGAACCCGGGCTTCTCGTCGATGGCCAATGCCGTCTCGTTCCTGGCGATCGGCTTCGAGAAGATGATCGTGCAGCTGATCACGCAGGCGAAACCGCAGATCACCGACCCCGAGGTGGCCGAAGAGGCCGATGCTTTCATGCGTCAGGAGGGTCAGCATTCGACGGCGCATCGCCAGCATGTGAAGGCGCTGATCCGGCGCTACCCCGGTCTGCAACAGACCCTGGACGCGGTGATCGGCGAGTTCGACAAGCTCACCGCCGAGACCCCGGTGAAGTACCGCCTCGCCTACACCGCTGACCTCGAGGCGACGTTCACGCCGGTGTTCAAGCTGATGCTCGACAACGACAAGGATCTGTTCGCCCCCGGCGACGACCGCGTCGCCTCGCTGTTCATCTGGCATTTCGTCGAGGAAGTCGAGCATCGCAGCTCGGCGCTGATCATCTTCAATTCCGTGGTCGACAGCGAGCTGTACCGGATGCGAGTGGCAGCGTCGATCTTCCGGCACGTGCTGAAGGTGATCCGGGTGGCGTGCGAGGGCTTCAACGAGCATGTGCCGCTGGAAGATCGGCAGGTCGACGCGCTGTCGATGTTCGCCAACTACCGCAGGGGGCAGACGCTACGGCGATGGCTACCGTTCCTGCAGCCCGCCGACAACGGGACGATGCCGCGCGCGTTCGACGATCTCGGACTGCGCGAACAGCTCGTCGCACTGGGCGGCATCATCCGCAGTCAGACGCCCGGGCACAATCCGGCGCACGAGAAGTTGCCCGTGCTCGCCGACGAATGGTTCCGCCGCTACGACGAGGGCTACGACGTAACCCGCTGGTACACCGCCGATTCCGTCAGCTCGTAGAAGGTAACCACCATGGCCGAACACTGCTCCCCCACCTTCGCCGAGCTCGCCACCGAACTCGGCTTCTCCTGCGAGGAAGCCGGCGGACTCGTCGAGTTCCGTAGCCCGTTCGCACTGGAGAACTGGACCCTGCCGGTCCTCGAACTCACGATCATCGTCGGCGCGATTCTCGCGCTCTGGTACGCGATCGTGCGCCTGCGCCGCCACGGCGATCCCACCAACCTGGTGCTGTGGTTCGGCGCCACCGCCTACCTGTTCGTCATCGAACCGCCGCTGTACTTTCCGGCCGCGTTCGGTATCGAAGACCACGTCGACACCATGTTCGCCCACAACGTCTTCACCGTGGATTTCCTCTGGGGTCGACTCCCCCTCTACATCATCGCGATCTACCCACTGATGGCGACGATGGCGTTCGGCATCGTCCGGATGCTCGGCATCTTCCGTCGCTACGGCGTCGTGATCGGCGCCACCTGTGTCGGTTTCGTCCACCACGCCTTCTACGAGATCTTCGACCACCTCGGGCCCCAATTGCGTTGGTGGGAATGGTCGATCGACAACCCGATCAACCAGCCGATGTTCGATTCGGTTCCGATGGGCAGTGTGGTGGTGTTCGCGGCACTGTGGCCGATGTCGCTCGCGTTCTGCGTCCAGTACTTCGTCGGCCGCCACGTCGACGAGGGCAAGCACTTCTCCGGTATCGAATTGACTTGGCGCACAGTGGTGATCGGCCTACTTGCCTCGGTCGGCACCTTCCTGCTGCCCCTGCCCGCCACCGTCATCGGCATGCTCGGCGACACCGTCCGCGGCACCGTCTACGCGCTGGAGCTGGCCGCTCTCGCGATCGTGGCCACCGTCGTGATGGTTCGCCAGTGGACCGAACTACGCCGCAAAACCGCGACAGCCCCGCAGTACACCGACCCCTTCGTCCAACGATTCGCCATCCTCTACCTCCTCGTCTTCGCCGCCCTCTGGATCGCCTCCCTGCCCGACTTCTTCGCCGCCGTCAACGGCGAGACCAGCAACGGCGACCCCATCGGAAACCTCTGGTACACAGCGGCTTGCTTCGCCATCGCCATCCTCTCGGTCGTGGCCACCTTCACCGTGCCACGCACCACGACGACCCCCGACGTAGCTGTGTCGACAGCATCGAAGGTGCCCGGCTGATTCGAACCGACAAGGCCTGGCGGGCTGCGGAATCGGCGACGGGTTCGCCGATCCGCAGCCGTCGGGCTCGGTCTCGTGCAGCGCGGAAGTTTTCGGGGTGTTGGTGTCAGTACACCCGGAAATTTGTGACGCTCGGGGAGTGAGGCAGGTCGGTGGTGAGGCTGAATTCGACTTGACCGGGGCCGGTTACGAGGCGGAGGTTGCCTACAACGGGGGCCGACCAGAAGAACGGTTGCCAGGCGCCGAGGGACGTGGAAGCTTGGCCGGTGGCGCCGGTGTCGAGGTTGCGCCAGTGGACTGTGGGGGCCAGGGTGCACCAGGGGGCGGGGACGCCGAACACCTTCAGCCAGCCTTTGAGTTGGAGGTCCACTGTGCCGGGGACGTCGCCGTCGGGGTAAACGTTGCCCACTGCCCAGACGTCACCGGAGCAGCCGAGGCCGTGGGCGCCCGTGGTGGTCATCGGGAGCTCGACGGGGATGTAGTTCGACGCTGCGGCGGGGGCGCTGGTGGCGATCAGGGCGGCTACTGCCGCGCTGGCGGCGAGGGAGATTGTGGCGATTTTCCGCTGGGACATTTCAGCCTTTCAATTGCGATGGCATGAGATGGCTTCGAATTCATTGTTCCATCGGCTAACGGGTTGCCGTCGTTACCCCGGCGCTTCGCGCGGCGAGCGGGTGAGACCAGCACCGTTCCCGCTCGCTATCGGGTCGATGCCGTCGATCGCGTGCG
This sequence comes from Nocardia sp. A7, assembly GCF_046549215.1. NCBI lineage: Bacteria > Bacillati > Actinomycetota > Actinomycetes > Mycobacteriales > Nocardiaceae > Nocardia > Nocardia sp. A7. The sequence continues at coordinate 188,366 of NZ_JAJPWE010000005.1, forward strand.
TCAGGCGTGGCACTGCCTCGCTGTGGTCGGGCACCTATCGAGTTCTGGCGGGGCCACCAAGCGCGCACTAGTACGATGGATGTCAAAGTTTGACGGCTATCAAAGTTTGTGGTTTCCTGGGAGAACATCAACGACCTCGTCGGCCTTCACCTGCACCGGCCGTCGCCCCGGATCCCGGGTCGATCGGTACGCGCTGTGATCCAGCCCTCCGGCGTACCGACCGGGTCACATCGTCCCCACCCCACGAAAAGGAACTCGCGATGCGTGCATGGCAACTCGAAGATTTCGGCCTCGACAATCTGCGTCTGGTGGAGCGAGCGACTCCGCAGCCGGGACCGGGCCAGATCCTGGTCAAGGTCTCCGCCGTGTCGTTGAACTACCGCGACAAGGCCATCGTCGATGGCGTCTACGACCCCGAGAAGATGCCCAAGAACTTGATCCCGGTCAACGACACGGCCGGTGTGGTCGCCGAGGTCGGTCCAGGGGTGACCGAGTGGCAGGTCGGTGAGCGGGTGCTGTCGCATTTCTACTCACACTGGCTCGATGGCGCTCCCGCGCGGGATGAACCGGATTGGCAGCTCGGCGGCCCCATCGACGGCGGACTGGCCGAATACATGCTCCTGGAAGCGAACTCGGCCGTGCCGACCCCGGCCAACCTCACCGACGAACAGGCCTCCACTCTCCCGATCGCGGCCTTGACCGCCTGGTTCGCGCTGGTCGAGTACGGCAAGCTGCAGCCCGGCCAGACAGTGCTGGTCCAGGGCACCGGCGGCGTGTCCCTGTTCGCCGTGCAGATCGCGACCGCGCTCGGCGCTCGCGTGATCGCCACCTCCAGCAGCGACGAGAAGCTCGAGCGGGTCGCCGCCCTCGGCGCCGAAGGCCTCATCAATTACCGCACCACGCCCGACTGGGCCGAGCGGGCGCGTGAACTGACCGACGGCCAGGGTGTCGACCAGGTCATCGAGGTCGTCGCGGGAGACGGGCTCAACCAGTCCGTGCACGCCGCCAAGGCCGCAGGCCACATCGCCCTCGTCGGTTTTCTCGGCGGTCAGAGTGCGGCGCTCGACGTGCTGCCCATGCTCTACAGCCAGGCCGCCATCCGCGGCATCGCGGTCGGGCACCGGCGCGCCTTCCTGGAGATGAACCAGTTCATCGAGAAACAGGGCCTCGAACCGGTCATCGACACCGTCTACGCCTTCGAGGACGCCCACCGCGCCTATCAGCACCTGGGCCGCGGCGCCTTCGGCAAGATCGTCATCCGCATCGCGGACTGACCAGGTCCGTACGATGAGAACGCGTCGATGTCCAGAAGGAGTCACCGTGGCCCGCCCCCGCACCACCGCTCGAACGGTGGAACACCCGCAGCTATCGCAGGTCTCCCTACAACAAGTGCTCGAAGCCCTGGTGGACCCGGTGCGGCGCGGAGTGGTGTCGCAGCTGGCGAAGGCCGGCGAGGATATGAGCTGCGGCAGGTTCGAGTCCCCGGTGTCACTGTCGACGTTGACCCACCACTTCAGCGTCTTACGCGAGGCCGGAGTGATCCGCCAGTACTACGTGGGCACGACGAAGATGAACACACTCCGATCCCAGGAGATGCAGGAACGCTTCCCCGGCTTGCTGACCGCGATCCTGACGGCATCAGCCGCGGAACCGGAACCAACAGCGACCTGAGACCGCCCCCTCGACATCTCCGCCTCATTGCAGTGCAGCACTTTTCGGGGGCGTCAGTACACCTGAACAGTCGTGACGCTCGGGGTGTGCGGCAGGTCGGTGGTGAGGGCGAACTCCACCCGACCCGGCCCGGTGACCAGGCGGATGTTGCCGATGACCGGATACGACCAGAAGAAGGCATGCACGCTGCGGAGGTCGACAGTGGCCCAGCCGGTGGCACCGGTGTCGAGGTTGCGCCAGTGCACCGTCGGAGCCAGCGTGCACCAGGGGGCCGGTACACCGAATACCTTGAGCCAGCCTTTGAGTTGAAGGCTGACCGTGCCGGGAACCTGACTGTCGGTGGAGCCGCTGCCCTCCGCCCAGACGTCACCGGAGCAGCCGAGACCGTAGGCGCCCGTGGTGGTCATGGGGAGGTCGAATGTGTAGTTCGCGGCTGCGGCAGGGGCGCTGGTAGCGATCAGCGCGGCGATCACCGCGCTGGCACCGAGGGTGAGCTTGCCGAGTTTATTGCGGGACATCTGATGCCTTTCAACGGCGATTGCTGTTGGCGCTCGCGTGAGATGACTTCGGCTTCGATGGAGGTAATCCTGCTGCCGGATGTTGCACTTGACTGCGACCCCCGAGCCGAGTGATTCCGTAGGCAAATCGTGCCTCTTCAACGTTGATCTTCAAACCCCAAACCGCGGCGGCTGAACACGCAACGGCCACAGCACTAGATCGGTGCGCGGCCGTTGCGCGCGGATGGCGCTACTTCGCCCAGAGCCTCAGGACACCTTCGATCCGCCGCTGAGGATCGAAGATCCGGTATGAAGCAGTTCCAGAAGGGCATGGAAGGGGTTGAAGTCGGCAGGCAGGGCAACCGATTCGGCGAGGGTGGCCGCAGCCTTTGCGGGGGCCGGGGCGGAGAGCTGTGCGTTCGCGGTAGCCATCGGGGCCACCATGAGCGCGCCGGCCAGCGTGACCGCGGCGAGTGATCGTTTCATCGAAAGATTCCTTCTGCTCTAGTTCTTCGAACTGGTCAACTACCCCCGAAAGCAGCCAAGATCACGCTATGCGCGTATCGCCTCAGTCCACAGACCCAGGTTCCGTCGCCCCTGACACCAGGGGCGCTCGCGCGATTTCGGTGCCAGGCAGAACGGGTGTCCGGCAGGGTCGATAGCCACACGAACCCTTGCGCCCGCTGGCTGGTGTTCCCGCACGGTTGCTCCCAGCGTTTGCAGACGGGACGCAGCGCGGTCGAGATCGTCGACTCTTGAGTCCAGGTGAAGTTGCTGAGGCACACTCTGCGCAGGCCGCTGGGGGCCTTATCGCTTCGAAGATCTGCCTCGTCAGGCGATCTGGGTGTCGGGGATAGAGTTCAGCGGGTGACTTTCAGAATCGCGGCATACGGCGTCTGCCTCGAACAGGATCGGGTGTTGCTTGCTCGCCATGTAGCCAAAAGCGGCGAAACCACCTGGACGCTTCCGGGTGGTGGGGTCGAGCAGGGCGAGGATCCCTTCGACGCGGTCACCCGCGAGCTTTCGGAGGAGACCGGGTATGACGGCGTCGTCGAGCGACTGCTCGGAGTGGATTCACGGGTGATCCCGGCAGTTGTCGCTTACGCGGGCGTGGAGCACCAGAACATCGGGATCTTCTACCGCGTTCGCGTCACCGGCGGCCGTCTCAGAGCCGAACCGAACGGGGCGACTGTCGAGCCGACCTGGACTCCGACTTCCGATGTGGCCTACCTCCGCCGATCCTCGCTTGTCGATACCGGCCTGGCTCTGGCACAGACCCTCCCGGCAACCGGTCACGTCATGTCCACTCCAGTTGGTGGTCTTATCCAGCACTGAATCACTTCCGATTCCTCCCCCGGCTGATACCACGCACGGCTGTAAGCCAGGACTGGTGCTGTTCAAACCAGTTATCCAGAAGACCTGAAAATCTACGGGCCCTACATATCTCGGGCCGTTGGAGTGCACGGTCGGTCGGTGATCAGGCGCAGGCGAGGCAGCATCATCATCCTGGATGCTTCGCTCGTTCGTTTGATCGCTTCACCTACACAAGTGACGCGTCACCGTTGGCGCAACGCACTCGTGCCGGTGCGATGTTCGCGAGCCTGCGGTGCCCCCGCGGTCCTGCTGCTTGACGGGAATCGCCCCGCTGGCAACGGGTCCGGCTTTAGAATTCTTCCGTCGGCCGTTGGATGCTGCGCGACGTGATGGCTTGAGTGCCAATGTGTCTCATCGCCCGGCGGTTCGATTCTCGGCTGTGTTCTCGGTAGATGGTTCGCCCCTACTCGTTCAAGGAGCCGGTCATGACTGTTGCCAGTAAAGCCTCACAGGTATGGGATCTGAACAGGGAAACAGGGACGGCGTGGGTGTATCACGGGCCTATGCGGGTGCTGCAACGGCCGTTCATCGTGGTCGCCGACAACGGGCCGAGCGATATGACGGGATTGGCCGCCAAGGCCAGCGACGCGGCCTACGACCTGCACGCGGCGGTGACGAGGACGGGACGGGACCTGATCCTGGTCGGATTCAGCGGCCAAACTTCAGACCTCGCCGAGGCCGCCCGCACGGTGCGGGAGGCGATGATGCGTGCAGTCGCTGAACAGTCGGGGTCGGAACTGTTGACGGTCGGCGGTTTCGGTCGTGGCGCGCTGCTGGCCCGGTATGCCGTGGCGATGATGGAACGCCAGAGCATCGACCATAGGACCGAAGCCTATTTCGCCTACAACAGCACCGGTCCGGCCGATCAGGACGAGACCGACGCACTGGAGAGGGTCGGGACGATGCCTCAACGGCCTCTCTCGCTGAAATTGACTGTGGGCGTGCCCGATGTGGAAGGCCTCACCGAGAAGGACGGGCCTGAACGGTCGGAGTTCGGTGACTCCTTCTTCAGCAACGAGACCGCCACGACCTCCCTGATGGTTCCGCAGGCCGGGCAGTGGTTGCTGGAACGATTGAGCTGACTGCGACGGTCACCGGCATATCCGCCCGATGTGCCGGTGACCGCCCGGCGCGCCGAGGGCCCGCGAACCTGCGGATTCGCGCGAAACTTGGGATCGGTAGGTGGGGCGCGCGGCGTCTACTTACGCCATGACATCTTCTCAATCTTCCACGAACCAACCGCGCCCCGCCGGGTTGGACAAAAAGACCAGCGCGATCCTGTCGTACGCGTTGGGCTGGCTCACCGGAATCATCTTCCTCTTTGTGGGCAAGAACGATCCCGATGTGAAATTCCATGCCGCACAATCCATCATCTTCTTCGGGGCGGTCTCGCTGCTCAACATCGTTCTGAGCGTCGTCGGCTCGCTCCTCGGAGTCCTGGGGATCATCTTCAGCCTCGCTGGACTCGCAGTCGCGATCTTCGCAGTCGTCGTCTGGATCATGGCAATGGTCCAGGCGAACAACAGCGGCGGTGTCCGGGCGGAGCTTCCCGTTGTCGGAAAATTCATTGCCCCTTATGCCGATCAGTTGGCTGGCTCGGTCAAGTAGCGGAATATCCGAAGACCAACGGCCCGAGTTTATCTCGGGCCGTTGACGGTCGTCGGTAAACTACGCCTGGATAACCTCGATATTCACCATTGCGTTGAGTGAATCGCAGCTGGCCCAAGACTGATTCTGCCCGTACTGCGCCGGGCCGTACTTCCAGTAGACGAACGGGACGGGCCATGCGACGCAAGTGAGTTTCACTTGATGCCAGGTCGGTAGCTCGCAATTGGCCATCCCGCCGGTGTTGAAGATGTTGTACACGTGACAGTTGGCCTGCCACACCGGTACGTCGGCCTGGGCTACGCCGGCGGCGCCGACGAGCGCAGCGGCACCGGTGGCGGTGACAACAACGGCACTTGCGGCGAGTCTCTTCGCGAAGAGCATGTCGAACCTCCTGAATCGATGTTGTCTGGAAGATCGCTGGGTAATAAAAAATGTTACCCAGGTCACCCGCGGTGGCGCTACCTAGGCCGCGTAGCGGGAGGGCGGAATCGGGCGATTGTCCGGGTTGCGAGACCCGCACCGCGCATCAGCCATTTAAATGCGGCGGTCGAGGGACCCGGTACGATTCCGGCCATTTGTACGCCGTCGAGTAGGTCGTAGAGCGTTTCACCCTCGTACATCAGGTGTTCGGCGTTGAAGTGATATCGGTCCACGGCGGTGCATTGAATGAACGCGCCATTGCCGGGGATCGTGGGGGCGTCCGGGCCGTAGGGATGAAGCTTGAGCGGCCCGACGAGGTGACCACTTCCGTAATAACGCACGACCATCCTGACCTCACCGTCCGGCGTCAGGTCGATGTAGCCCTGTCCGGGTATCGGGTCGTAGCGCCAGTCGGGAATGGCATCGAAGAACGCGAAGTTATACGCCACGAATTCGTCGAGGCCGACCATTGTCGCGCCGAGCGTCGTCACATCCTTGTAGTGCAGATCGTCGGTGTAGAGCTCGTGGTTGTGGCTCATGTCGCGGGTCTGCCAGCTCCACCAGTACTTCTTCGCCCAGTCGAGGGTCCAGGCGATATCGAGACCGTGGTCGGCATAGAACTCGATCTTCTTCTCGTATTCGTCGAACCACATCTGCGTCATGGCGGTCAGCGCGGCCTCATCGAGAACTTCGACCGGCTCGGCGCGGTTCGTCAGCACCGTCGGGATCGGTTGCGCAAGGCGCGGCTGTCGCAGTGACAGTTGGAATTGCTCGTCGGTGAACATCACCACTTCCCCATCCGGAAGCACCTGCTTCCTGATATCTGATGGTTCTTGTAAAATGGTGCCGTGTCAAGGAGCTACGGCGGGCAGACCGCCGAGGGTCGCGCCGCTGACCGACGGGCGCGCCTGATCGATGTCGGTGTCGAAATTGTTGGCACGCAAGGTGTTTCCGCTCTGGGCATGCGCTCGGTCTGCCGGGCGGCGGGACTCAGTCAGAGGTTCTTCTACGAGAGCTTCGCCGATACCGACGCGCTGCTGCACTCGGTGTACAGCGCGGCGCTGTCTCGCCTGGAAGAAGCCGTAGCCCCCGCGGTGGCATCCGGCGATCTGCACGCAGTGTTCGAGGCCGCCGCCCTCCTCATGGAGGCCGATCCTCGCATCTGCCGCATCCTGCTGGTCGAACCGGTAGCGGATGCGCGACTACGACGCCATGTGCGAGAGACCATTCCGGCGATCGCGTTAGCTGCCGTCGGAGATCGCATCATCGGTTCGCCCGACGATCCCAGTGTCCGCATGCATTTTTCCGCGCTGTTCGGCGCAATGATCTCGCTGTTCGTCGAATGGACAGAAGGCAACCTCGGCACCGACCGCCACGCCTTCGCCAGCCATGCGACCGCTGTCGCGACACAACTCATGAGCGATATCGGCTCAGCGGGAACACGATTGAGCCGCACGCCGACTGCGCAACCTGGCCCAGAACGTGAGCATGCCCCGCCTGCATGAGTTGTTCTGCCGCCGGGGGTTGACCTGAATATCGGTTTAGGTAGCAGAGTTGGGCTCATGATTCTGGTTACCGGTGCAACAGGCAAGGTCGGCCGCGCGGCCGTCGATCAACTACACGAGGCAGGTGTCGCGGTTCGCGCGCTGGTCCGTCGTCCGGAGGCGGCGGATCTGCCGCCCGGTGTCGAGGTGGTCCGCGGCGATCTGGCGGATCCGAGCAGCCTGGATGCCGCGCTCGACGGCGTGCACGCGGTGTTCCTGGTGTGGCCGACGCTGGTTGCAGACGCGGCCGCGCCGACCGTGGTGCGTCAACTGGCCGAGCGGGGGCGGCACGTCGTTTACCTTTCCGCCATCGGCGCTGACGAGCAGGCCGGTGCAGTGCTCGGTTCGCACGGCTACCTCGAGCGGCTCATCGACGAGACGGGGGTCGGCCGGACCTTCGTGCGCGCGGGCGGGTTCGCAGGCAATGACCTCGGCTGGGCGGCGTCCATTCGCACGGAAGGTGTTGTGCGCGAATACTATGACGATTGGCGCAGGTCGGTGATCCACGAGCGCGACATCGCCGCAGTGGGTGTCCGAGCCTTGCTCGAAGGCCTGACCGGCGCCATTTTCGAGGTGACCGGGCCCGAGTCACTGACCGTCCCGCAGCGGGCGCGGATCATCGCCGACGCGCTCGGAGCGCCGGTGCGGTTCGAGCAGATGTCCCGCGAGGAGATGCTGGCGCAAATGGCCACCTGGATGCCCATCGACGAGGTGAACACCGCGCTGGCGGGGTTGGATGAGATGACCGCCCGGCCTGAGCCGGTACTGTCCACCGTCGCCGACGTCACCGGCGCACCCGCGCGAACCTACCGCGAGTGGGTCGCCGACCACCTGGCCGACTTCCGTTGAACACCAATTGATTCCGCTGATCTTCCTTGCCCGCGAGGCATACCGGCACCAAAATGGCATGAGAAGTGCGGTCCGCGGCGGCCGACCAATGGCATGCTGATCCGGTGAGACATGTTTGGGGTCGCGCGCTGCGGTGGGTTGACGACGAGCCGCAGCCCGGACTGGTCGAGGTCCAACTGAAGGATCTCCATGGTGACGAGCACTTGTTCGTCGACAAGGAGCCAATATTCACTCGGCACTCGGCCCTGAGTCCGCAGACTGCTTACCCGGTACGTGTGGAACTAGGCTGCGAAATCCTCGGTACACGACTTCTTCCGGACGGGCGTACGGCCTTCACCATCACCACCGAACGCCCATGGCGCATAGAGTCGGTGACAGGGCAAACCGCATTCGAAGTCACCCTCGACCAGTTTGCCGATTAGCTGAGCAGGCGTCGAGGTGCGTTGGAATTCGTCAGCCGACGCCGACGGCATGCACGATGTGCAGGTCTGGTCGAGTCCGACGTCCACCGGTCACGACCGGAATGGGTATGTCGAGATTCGCGAGCAAGCACGACAACTGGCCGACTCCATGCCACGCTGAGACGATTCCTCATTGCCCGGCATGGGGCGCCGACGAACGCATTCAAATGGCGAGTTGCATATGGCCTCACACACCCAGTTCGTCGCAGAGGTCGCTGTAACGGTCGAGGTATTCGGGTGTCGATCGGTGGTGGGCCAGCCCGATGGTGTCGAATTCGTCCAACCCGGGTGCGGCGGTGATGCCAAGTATGCGGAGTGCGGCATTGATGCTCGAGACGGAGCGGATTGCGCCACCGGCAAGACAGGCGGCCCCCCACTGATCACCGACACCCGCGAAGTAGTCCGTACAGATCACGGCGAAGCTGGGTTCGGGCCGAGCTGTTAGGTCGGCTGCGATGACTCGCATGACGCCTTCCCTGGGGAACAGTGCGGGCATCTCCGGGGACCACTCGATCTGTTCCGTAACACCCTGTGCGGCTTGCCAATATGCGGTGTAGAAGTGCGTTATGTGGAACAGGGTCAGGTCGTCGTGCAGAGGCATCGGTACCAGATCCCATCGGGTGGCCGCGCCCGTATCGATGAGTCCCGGCACGATGAGCGCGGTGATCGAATGTCCCACGGCTCGAACCTATCCTGCGCGCTAACCTGTCGGTACGCCCGCGCTGGTGTCGCCGACGTTAGGACCTGACGTTACTTGAGGAGCAAGCCGAAACCTGCCGGTGAACTTCCCCCACCGGTTGACGTGACTAGGCGAACCTGGTCGTGAGCTCGGTCGAGATCTCGTAGTGGCGCAGGAGGAATGAGCGTTCGTCGAGCTTCTTGCGCCGCAGCCAGCCGGTCACCTCGGCGTTGCACTTGCTGGCGTTGCACGATCCGCACGCGGGCACGACGTTGCCGAGGGTGTAGCGGCCGCCGCGCGAGATGGCCTGCACGCAGTCCTTCTGCAGCGAGGTGACGGAGGAGCCGCAGTATGCGCACCCGCCCCAGGACGTCTCGAGCGCTGCCCACTGCGCGTCGGTGAGGTCGTGGGTGACGCTCGCCATCCGCTTCTTGCGCTTGCGCACGGCGCGAACCTGTTTGCTACCACCAGTCGGCACGAGGGTGAGAATACGCGTCGCGATGATCGACAGGTCGGAGGCCAGGCTGGCCCAAGTCGAACAATAGCTCTAGACAACATCAGTGTCTTACCAACGGCAGGCGGTCGGCCCCGGTGTGGAGTGGTCACTCGCCGTGGTCGGCCTCCTCGGTGGGGTCGAGCAGGACGGTGACCGGGAAGGTCATCGTGGTGCTGTCGCGGTCATCGCGGCTGGTGCCCGCCTCCCACCATCCCGCCGGACGGCCGTGCACGACTTCTTCCTCCAGGTTGTGCATGTCGCGGCTGTAGACGAAGCCGCGTGCGTCGCGGATCACTGCGGCCAGTTCGCTGCGTTCGCCCCTGCCTGAATCCAGCAGAGCAGCTGCGGACTGGAGCTCGTCCAGCTCGGCGGCCGTGGAGATCATGCGGGCGGGTGGACGCCAGCCGGCGGCGAGGATGTTCGTCGCCATCTTCCGGGATTCCGGCACCGGCCGCGGAGTACAAGCTTCGATGATGCCGATCAGGGCATCGCGGTCATTCATGTTGTCTCCCAAGTGAATCAGGGGCGCCCGGTCCGACCTGCGGCCCGAGCGCAATCGTGCGGCCGAAACGCCAACGCCCAGACCGCGAACCGCTCAGATTATCGTCTCGTCATTGTCGCCGCGCGGTGGCCGTGCCCACCCGGCTGGGTGCGCTCCGCCGGCGGCCTCGGTGCGCGGCGAGCTGAAAGCGGTTGTGCACGAAACACTTTCCCTGGAACAAGCTGTACTCGCGCACCAGAAGATGGATGCCGGTGAGGTATTCGGCAGAATCGTGCTCACGCCCTCGGCGAGCAAGGGGCCGGGAAGAAGCTAGTCGTCGGGGGAAGCGCGGCGATTGCGTTTGGTGACGCCGCGCCGCTTCTTCGCGGAGATCCGACGTTCCTTCGCGCCGCGCGAGGGCTTGGTGGCGCGGCGAACCGGTGGCGGAGCGGCCGCGGCATCACGCAGTAACGAAGCCAGGCGTTCGCGGGCGGTCGCGCGGTTCTGCAACTGTGCGCGTTGTTCCGACGCAGCGACCGTGAGCACACCGTTGACCAGGCGGGTGGCCAGACGCTCGACCATGCGGGTGCGCAGCCACTCCGGCACCGAGGGCGAGTTGGCCAGGTCGAACGACAGCTCTACTCGGCTGTCGGTGGTGTTGACGTGCTGCCCTCCTGGACCGGACGACCGTGAGAACCGCTCGCGCAGCTCGGACCCGGGTATCACCAACACCCGAGTCACCGCGAGGTCCTCTGCCATCCGACGCCCTTCTTTTCCATTCGCGAGTCGACTCGGCCACGTCGACTCGCTTGTCGCCATAGCATTGCAGGCCAGCTCGTTGGCGAGCTGGACTACCACGCGATAGGCACCTCGATGAGAATTTTCGCCCTCCTGGCCGGCCTGGCGGTCCTCGGCGCCCTACTACTCGCTGACAACTGGAATCCGCTACGTGCCGTGCTGTATGCAGCGGCATGGCTGGCCGTCGCTGCCATTTTGATCAAGTTCGCGCGGAGGTAGATCTCGCGCCTGGAACTGAGCCACGCTGCCAGGTCAACCCCGATCACCTTTGGCCCAGAGTTACGCGCCGAGCGGGCGTCTGGCTACGAAGGCGTACTCGCGACTGTCTTCGGTGAACGGTTCGTCGGCGAACCCGCCGTGGAGTGTCTCGAGTTCCAGACCCGCCACGTCGAGAAGTCCGAGCCACTCGTTCTTCGTCGCCCACCACAACGAGCTCACCGCGCCATCATCGCGGACCAGGTCGATCCGGTTGTCGCCCACCGCGTACCGGATCGTGTGCGGGACCGGTTCAAGTTGGCGAGTGCCGTCCAAGCGTGCCGCGGTGTTGTGATCGAAGGCGAACGCGTTCCAGGCAAATCGTCCGCCGGGCCGCAGGCAAGCGGCTACCCGCTCGAAGACGCGGCGGCGGTCTGCCCAGGTGTTCAGGTGCTGCAGCGCGCGGAATGGGCAGTAGATCAGTGCCGCCGGCTGATCGAGTCGCAGGTCGCGCATGTCGGCCTCGCGCAAGTCGAGCCGAACGTCGGCCTCAGCCGCCCGAGCCATAGCCTGCTCGAGCATTCGCGGAGATGTGTCGACACCGATCACGGGCCGTCCGGTGGCCTGGGAAACCGGGATCGCCACCCGGCCGTTGCCGATCGCGAGCTCGACCAACGGGCCGTCGGCGCGGCAGGCGAGCTCGACATAGAAGGCGATGTCCGCGGTCATCTCGGCCGACCATTCGTCATAGCGGTAGGCGAATGCCTCGTTCCAGCTCATATGACTCAGTGTGGCCCTATCGAGGACCGTGAGGTTTCCGGTCGGCGTTCAAGGGCACTCAGGAAGCTTTCGGCAGCACCCTGCACTCGGTTCCGGTCGCCGGTGGCGAGCAAGTCGAGTAGCAGTCCGCGCATGGTCGCGATCACCAATGTGGCTGCGCGGGAGACGGTCTCGGGGTCGGGGTCGGGCAGTTCAGGGCAAGTACAAGCGCTCGTTCGGAAGCCTTGGAAGCCCTTCGCAGTGCGCGGAATCGACGACGATGGTCCAGGGGCGGCGGGCGGCCATGTCTTGCACGAACACCAGCGCTGCCGTCAGGCAAGCGGCGAAATCCATTCGTAGACTGCCGAATTGGACGGTGAGATGGATATCGGGTTCGTCGGGGCAGGGAGACCGTCCGCCGGGATTCACTGCTGTTGCTGCCCCGGTAGGCATACACGGGCACATTCGAGAACAACGGCACCTGATGGCCGGAACGCGCTGATCGCCGGCGAGACCCATGTGCGGACCATGAGATGGTCCGGTGCCGGGGACGGCAACGCGATATCGCCCTCACGGATCACCACGACCCGCGCTTTCCACAACCGCGCCACCTCGACCGGGTCACCAATCGGCTGGATATCGGACCGCACCAAGAAAGTCCACATATTGGCGCGGGGGTGGCCGATGATCGGCAACGGAGCCACTCCGCGAACGTCGAGCAGGGTTTTGACGTGATGGGCGAGGTCGCTGGGCATCATCACCGCCCCGACCAACCCCGCCCGCATCGTGATACGCCCCGTTGCCGGGTCGATCACGGTGGGCAGTGAGCACATGCGCCGGTAGAACTCGCAGCGTGATCGGGGTGTTTCGGCGTAGGCCGAAGGGGGTGGGCTGGTCTGGGTCACCGGAACTCCTCGGGTGACCTGGTCGCGGGGGCGCATGGCCCGGTCCCCTCGACCGTTGGTGACGCGGGCGCGGTCGTGAGCCACCCGGCTTCACGCATCGCCTCCAGCGTTCCGAGTAGTTCAGGCAGTGACGGTCGGGGCGCAGGCGTGGCGGGGGGGTGTAGCTCATCTCGCAGCCTGCCTGTCCGGGTGACGCTGCCCGGCCGGAATCTGCCACTCGGCGCGCCGGTTCTTGAAGGCGTCACCGTTGCGGCACAACGAGTCAAGGGCGCGCACCACACGCCACAGTGGCACGTTCAGGTTGTGGGCGATCGTGTCGGCGGTGAGCAGTCCGCCCGGTCTGAGGACAGCGAGAACTCTGGCTTCGATGGTGCTTGTCATATGGTCACCTCTGTCGGCTCGGCGATCCGTGGGTCGTCCAGCAAAGGCTTCGCGAACCCTGTTGTCGGTCGTCATCGTTGAGGGCCTCATCGGGGGCGTGATGATGTCGTTGGGCTGTTCCAGCACACCTCGTTCGATGGCGGCAGGTAAGGCGCGCGCAACGGGTAGGTGTGTGCGCAGGGGGTGTGCGGATTGGCCGACGGTCGTCACTGTCGCGGTCGCCATGCCACACTGCGAATATGGGTCGACACCCGAAGCAGCCAAATCATCAGCTAGCGGAACTGCTCGCCGAGATCCGAGTAAGCCGGAAGGGGTTTGCGCGCCGAATTGTCGAGCGTGCCAGATCAATTGGCATCGAGCTCCGCTACGACCACACATCGGTCGGTCGATGGCTGACCGGTGAGCAGCCGACGCCGCCGGGGCCAAATCTGATCGCAGAGGTCCTCACCGAATTGTGTGGTCGTCGTGTGGTGCCAGCCGATTGCGGTATGTCCGGTGCAGAGTCGTCTGACTTGGGATTGGAATTTTCGTTGCGCCTCGCGGAGGCGACCGCCTCGGCGATCGCGTTGTGGAGGAGTGATGTGGAGCGTCGCCGGTTCCTGGAGGGCACGGCCTACGCCGTCGCGGTCTACCCGGCCGCAAGCATGCGGTGGCTGACCTTGCCGGGCTCTGAACACCCGATCTCATCGAGTGGTCTGCGCCGCATCGGGGTTGCTGATATCGACGCTGTGCGAACGATGACCACAGCGTTCGGTGATCTCGACAATCAGGTCGGTGGTGGCAAGGTGCGCTCCACGGTTGTGCACTACCTGCACACCTCGGTGACTCCGCTTCTGCGTGGCAGCTATACCGAACAGATCGGGCGGCGGCTGTTCGCTGCAGCGGCCGAGCTGACGAAGCTGGCGGGCTGGGCCGCCTACGACCTAGAAGAACATGGCCTTGCGCAAAGGTATTTGATCCAGTCGCTGCGGATGGCACGTGCGGCAGGAGATCCTGCGCTGGGCGCGGAGATTCTTGCCGCGATGAGTCATCAGGCAACCTATGTCGGCCGCCCCGGCGATGCGATCGATCTCGCTCGGGCGGCGCGGATCGCGGCGCGTTCTGCGGGCCTGCCGACATTGGAGGCTGGTTGCCATCTGGTTGAAGCCCACGGGCATGCCGCACGGTCCGACGAGCGGTCCTGCGGTGCATCGCTCAACGAGGCGGAGCGCGCGTTCGATCGGGGCGAGGCGAACCGCCCCGTCTGGCTGTCCTATCTCGACTCGGCGTATATGTCGGCCAAAGCCGGTCAATGCTTCCAGGAGCTCGGCGAGCATGATCGAGCGGCGGGACTGGCGCGGGAGTCCCTCGACATGAGCGAGGGGTACCAGCGTGGGCGTGTGTTCAACTTGTGCTTGCTCGCTTCGAGCGTCGCGGTGGAAGACCCGCGCGAAGCGGTCCGGGTCGGTTCACAGGCGCTCGAATTGTCCGGTGGCGTGGAGTCCCGCCGAACGCACGCCTACCTGCGCGATGTGCGGGCACGCCTCGCCCGCTACGAGGAAATGCCAGAAATCGCGGACTTCCGTCAACGGGTGGTCGCGGCTAAGGGAGTGTGAGCGCTCGGTACACACCGACTACCGTTGCCGCGCCGATGATTTCGCCACGGTCGATCATCTGCACAGCCTCATCGAGCGGCACCCACCGAATTGCCTCGGCTTCGTTGATGTCCGGGTGTGTGTCAGTGAGGTCGGCACCGCGAGCGAGATACACCTCCTGCGGCTGGTCAAGAGTGCCGATCGCGGGCTGGTAGGTCACCAGGTGTTGCATTGTGCGCGGACGCCACCCGGTTTCTTCCTCGACTTCGCGGGACGCCGCCGTTGCCACGTCTTCGGCATGGTCGACATACCCGCCAGGCAGCTCCCATACCCATTGGTCGATGATCCACCGGTGCCGGTACATCAGCAGCACCTCGCGGGAGTCGTTGAGCACCAGTGTCATCGCGCACCGCGGCATCCTGGCGACGTACTGAGTGAACTCCACCCCATCCGGCAGACGGATATCGGCGGTCGACAACCGGATGTGCCGGTTCTCGTCGACTACGCGCTCACCGAGGATTGTCCACTGGGTATCGCTCATACCGCTGACGGTAGTGGAATGCATAGGCGGAACGGAATTGCCGAGTTGGGGTAGCTTTCGTCAGCCTTCGGTCCCCGCTGACGTTATGAGTCGGGCGTCTAGAAGGCCCAAACGGGGGCCAGCCCGCGGGCCGGACGGCGGTCCGGCTTAGCCGGACCGGTAAATGGCCCCCGTTCAGCCAGGTCCCAGGCGCTCACAAGGATCCACTGGCGATTTCACCCCAGCGACGCTAACTGAAGACTCAGCGGTCGGGATCGTCCGGGCGCGGCGAACCGGCGGCGCCGTCCTCGCCCCGCGCGGTATCGGCGGGCCCGATCCTGCGTGGCCTCGCCATCCGCCGAGCGCCCCCGGCCCGTTTACGGCGCGTTGCTTCGAGGTCGATGAGATCAGCTTCGTGGTCGGGGTTGTCGCTCGGGTCGGTCTCAGCCTCCGCCGCCTCGTTGACCGGGAACGATCCTGATTCGCGCTGCAATTCCGCACGCGTTACCGGGCGGGTCTCCGCCGGGTCGTAGCCGCCGTCCGGAATCGGAGGCCGTCGCCGCGTCGGACCGGCCTCCTCTTGACGACGCCGTGGCCGCCGCGGCAGCCGTACGACATTCGATGTCCCGTCTTCGGGCTCGCGGGAACCCGTCTCGGCAGCCCTCGACTCGGCGAACTTCCGGCGTAGCCGCTCCACCGCATCGAATCGGTGATCGTCGGGCCCCGGCCCTTTTCCCTGGTCGTCCGACATCGAACTAACCGCAGGCAGGCGCCGCGACACCCGTCATCAACACTGCGCCCAGCGCCCCGAACTTCGTCCAACTGCTATCGCTCACGTTCACATTCTGCCTCATGACCGGCCACCCGTCTGCGGCCCATTGTGCCCACAACCTGTGCGGACCTCGGAATCAGCTCCCCGGCGCAACGGCCAGGCCTGCGATGTATTCCGCACCCCACCGATTCAACTCGGACACGAAGCCGCGAAGCGCCTGCCCCGTCGGTGTGAGCGAGTACTCCACGCGTGGCGGGACTTCGGGGAAAGCGTGTCTGTCGACTATGCCGTCTTGTTCCAGTTCGCGGAGTTGGCGGGTGAGGACGCGCGGGGTCACCTCGCCGACCTTGCGGCGTAGTTCGCCGTAGCGCAGGGGCTCGTCGAGGAGGTATTTGACGATGGTCATCTTCCAGGCGCCGCCGAGTACGGCGATGCTCACCTCGACGGGGCAGCTCCGCATCGCGCGCACGATCGGCGCCCGGACTTCGTTTTCGGCGGCCATACACTCGATGGTATCCAGCTCGTCCATATGGACAATATTGTGCATACTGCCGAATCTGATCGTTGATTGCTAGACACGAGGGTAAGGACGTCGAGCAACGCGAAGGATTCCGGTGAGCATTTCCGCAGTCGATATCGAGCAGCCCGCGATCGGGCGGGCACCCCGTTTCCATCCCGCGTGGACCGTGGTGGTCGTAGCCGCTCTCGCGCTGATCGCGGCGGGAAGTTTCGCCACCATCGCCGGTCTGATCACTGAACCGCTGGTCGAGACAAAGGGGTGGAGCCGGACCGGGATCGGTGCCGCGGTGGCGGTGAACATGGTGCTCTACGGAGTGGTCGGGCCGTTCGCCGCAGCCATGATGGACCGGTACGGGATCCGCCGGGTCACCTCGTCCGCACTGCTCGCGCTGATCGCGAGTTCGGTGCTCACCGCGATCTTCACCCCTTCGGTGTACTGGTTTGTGCTGTGGTTCGGCTTGGCGATCGGTGTCGGGACGGGCTCGATCACCACCGTGTTCGCCGCGACGGTGGCGAACCGGTGGTTCCACCGCAAGATCGGCCTCGCCACCGGACTGCTCACCGCGGCAAGCGTATTCGGGCAGTTCGCGATGCTGCCGCTACTGTCGGTACTGCTCGAGCGGGCCGACTGGCGCGCGCCTGTTCTCGCGTGCGGCGCACTGGCATCGGCGGCATTGCTCGGTGTGCTGCTGTTCCTGCGTGAAAGCCCCGCTGCGGTCGGCGCCGTCCGCTACGGCGCGGATCCCGAGGACGAACCAGCCGACACCGACCATCAGGTCAACCCGTTCGCCCGCACGATCACCGCCCTGCTCACAGCGGTGCGCGATACCCGATTCTGGGTGCTGGCCGCGATGTTCGCGCTGTGCGGGGCCACCACGAACGGCCTGATGTGGAGCCACTTCACGCCCGCCGCGCACGATCACGGCATGCCCGCCACCGCCGCGTCGGGCCTGCTCGCCATCATCGGTGTCGCCAATATTCTCGGCACCGTCTCCGCGGGCTGGCTCACCGACCGCATCGAGCCCCGGCTGCTCCTCGCCGTGTTCTTCCTCGGCCGTGGTGTGTCGCTCGCCCTGCTCCCGGTCCTGTTCACCAGCGGCTGGTCCCCCGACCTCGTCGTCTTCGCCGTGGTGTTCGGCATCCTCGACGTGGCGACAGTCCCACCGACACTCACGTTGTGCCGCCACTACTTCGGCGCCGACAGCGCCCCCACCTTCGGCTGGATCAGCATGTTCCACCAACTCGGCGCAGGCGCGATGGCGCTGACCGGCGGCCTGATCCGCGACCTGAACGGCTCCTACACGCCCCTCTGGATCACCGCTGCCCTGGCCTGCCTCACCGCCGCCGCCCTCGGCACGGCCGTGCGCACCTGAGGAGAGCACGTCCCGCTTCTTTGACGGTCAAACCATGAATACCGGGCCGGACACCACGGCATTTTGATAGCTTCGTAGCAGTGTGACTATCAAAGCGGGAGTGATCTCGGCCAGGATGCCGACAGATCGCGTCGCGCGAAGAGGCGCAGCGTCCGGTTCACGCGCCCGCATGGCCGACAGAAGGAAGACGATGACGACCACCCACCGAAATGCTGCATCCGGCAACGAATCCGAACTTCGAAGCACGACAGTCGCCATCGATCCCGCTGACCCGATCGAACTGATCGCCATAGATTCGATGACCGCCGAGATGGTCGGCCACTGGACCTATCTCATGGTCGAAGGCGCCGCCTTCGCCATGCAGGGTCTACACCCGACGATCCGCGACGTCGTCGACAAGTACTCGGTCTCGCGCACCGATCCGGCAGGACGCGCCATTCGGTCCGTCGACTCGGTGCTGCGCTGGACCTACGGCGGCGCCGAAGCGATCAAGGAAGGCCAACGCCTGCGCTCGCTGCACGAACCGTTGCGGATGAAGAACGCGGACGGAAAACCCATCAGCGCCCTGAATCCCGATGCCTACCAATGGGTTATCGCCACCGCCTATGTCACCACCGCCAAGGCCGGACCGCTGCTGATCGGGCGCGAATTCACCGCCGCGGAATTGGACGAGTTACTGGCCGACAATATTCGCATCGCGCGGATATTGCAGGTGCCGATGAAGGGTTACCCGCAGACCAGAGCCGAGTTCGACACCTATTACGAGCACATGGTCCGCGACGTTCTGTGCGCCACCGACGATGTGCGCGAGCAGTTCCGGCAGCTGCGTGACGGCGAGATCGAACAGCTGGCGAAGTTGCCGTTTCCGGCGGATCGGGTGTTGCGTTCGGCGATGCTGCCCCTGCTGCGATTCAACTACCTGTCCATCGTCGGTCTGCTCGACCCACGGCTGCGGGCCATGATCGGCGTGGAATGGAGCGGCGCCGAACAACGCAGCCTGGAGCGCATTTACACGGTGATCCGGTTCGCCTACCGCGTGCTCCCGGACCGGTTGACGTATTTTCCGATCGCCTACCATGCGCGAAAGCACCACCAGTCCATCGAGCGGATGAAGAAGCGGGAGCTGAAATCAGCCGCGTACAAGGTGCGTCCGAAGCAGTAGTCCGCCTGCCCGCTATCGAATAGCGTGCGGAAACAACAGCGGGGCAAGGTACTGCCGGGCGAAATCGCGTGCGGCATCGGCGTCATGGAGCGGGAGTACCCCACTCGGATTCGAGATGAAGGACGTGGTCAGTCTGACGAACAGCTCGGCTACGACGTCGGGGTCGAAGTCGCCGAGCTCGCCGCGTTGCTGCCAATAGGCGATGAACCGGGCGACACCGATGCGCCCGTGATCGAAGAATTCGTCACCGGTCACGAAATCGGCCATCTGCGCGGCCGCGCCCGACGTGCGCAGGTTGCGCGTGAGCAGCCGGGGCGCGGACGCTTCACTGACGAAGGCCGAGAACATCTCCGCGAGCGCACCGACCGGGCCCGCCGATTTCCGCATGGCCTCATAGATGATGTCGCCGACCCGTTCCGCCTCGGCCATCAGCGCGTATCGGACGATCGCCGACTTGGTCCCGAACCTGCGATAGACCGTCGCGACGCCCACTTCGGCACCCTCGGCGATGTGCACCATGGTCGTTTCCTCGAAGCCGACCTGCACGAAGCATTCGCGGGCGGCATCGACTATGCGCCGGGATTTGGCGTCCAGTCGACTCAGCTCGGCCCAGGATTCGGGCAAGGGGGCTGGATGGTCGTTCACCGCTGACACCCTACCGGCTGATTCGGTGATCTCGAGTCGAGCGCGGCCACCGGTGAGCGGCCCCGGACACACGAAAGCGCCACTGCCGATAACCGTGACCGAATGATAGTCTAGGTACGGCACTACTATCACGCAGAGGTGGCAAGGTGACTCGGGACGCGAAAATTCGGCAGGTCTCGGACTATCGACAATCCCGGGCCACACAGCACTCGATTCGCCCCGAGGTGATGAGCGAGTTCCGCAGACACACCGCCAGCGTCCTGTCCGCCGTCTTCGCCGGCGCGGCGTTCGATCAAGTGGCCCTGGTGCCCGTCGCGGCCGCGGTCGATCGAACCGGCAGATTCGCGAACAACTTCGCCAATCGTGGTGTGCGCAGCGGGTTCTCGTCATTGCTGGCCATTTGGGGCGACCCGGTAGATCGAGTCGCCGAGGCAGACCGGCTCAAGACGCGACATCGTGACGTCCACGGCCGCGGCGCGGGTGACTATTCCGAGATCCGTTACAGCGCACTGAATCCGGACGCCTGGGTGTGGGTGGGTCTCAGTGGCGTCTTCATCGCGTTGCGGACCTTCACCTACTGCACCGGCACCGTACTGCGACCCGCGGAGCAGGAAGCGGCCTATCAACTGCTGCGGGAATCGTTCTCCGACTTGGAACTACGCGCCGAATCCGGGAAGTTGCCCGCGACGCTGGCGGAGGCGACCGCCTATTACGACCGGATGGTCGACACCGAATTGCAGACCAACCCCTTCCTGGTCGAGCAGTTCGCCGCCCTCACGAGGCTGCCGCTCCCGACAATCGGGATGTCTGCGCCCGCGCGGGCAGCGCTGTCGCCACTGTGGTTGCTCATCCGGCCGATCGTCGGCCACGTCATTCAAGTCTGCTCGTCCAAGGCGATGGTTCCGGGAATGCAGGCGCTCACCGGTTTTCAGCTGCGCCCGCGCCACGATCTGGAGTTCGCGGTCTACACCGCGCTGTTGCAGGCCTCGTGGCGACTTCTGCCGGATCGGCTGTTGCTGGCGCCGCTCGCGTACAACCGACTCCAGTACGAGAAGCTCGTGCATGTGCATCGCAAGTACGCGCTGGACACTTTTTCTGTCCCCGCGCAGCGCAGCGGCGGCTGCCCGATCTGACTGCGGTGCGACGCCGCGGACGGTTATAGGCGGATCCACATGCCCTCCGCACATCATGGATCCCCTCATTCGCACAGTCCTGCTCGGCGGGTGAAATCTTCGAGATCGGTCTTCTCACCTCGCATTTCGCACTGAGGACGAGGCTCTGATTTGAGCTTGACACGTGTGTAAGGCTGAGTTAGCTTCTAGTGGCCCAGATCACAAGTAGCGATCGGGTCGTCGGACTCGCCGAACGGGCGATCCGGCGTCGAACATGAGATCGACGGGTTGACCGGCGCTGTTCGCCAGGGACAACCGGCCTGGAAAGGCATTCAGAATGGCCAGTAAATCTCGCCGGATCGCCGCGGCTGCGGTGGCCGCAGCGTGCGTGTTCTCCGTTGCCTCGTGCGGTGACGACAGCAGTTCCGAGGCGGGCGGCAGCACGTCCGCCATCGCGCCGGGAGTCAAGGCGACCGGTGCCCCGATCAAGGTCGGCTTGTTCAATCCTTCGAAGGGCCCGGCCACCCAGGCGGGTGTGACCACCGGCAAGAACGCGGCGCTCGAGTACATCAACAACCACATCGGCGGGATCAACGGCCGCCCGATCGACATCATCGACTGCGGTATCGACAACACCTCGCCGGAGTCCACGATCTCGTGCGCCAACCAGTTCGTGCAGGCCGGCGTGGTGGCCGCGGTCGATGGATACAACGCCGAATCGGCTGCTGCGATGCCGATTCTGACCTCCGCGGCGATTCCGCTGATCGGCCAGATCCCCTTCAACACCGCGACCGGCGCGGTTCCCGAGAACCGCGTGTTCTTCGGTCCGCCGCCCGCCGCGTTCCTGGTCGGATTCCTGCAGTCGCTGAAGCAGGCCGGGAAGAACTCGTTGACATTGGTCAATTCCGATCTGCCCCAGGCGCATCAGGTGTTCGACGGCCTGCTGACCCCGCTGGGCAAACAGTTGGGCATCGAAGTCAAGAGTGCTTACTATCCGCCGGCTGGTCCGAACTTCACCGCACTCGCGTCCACGATCGCGGACGGTTCTCCCGCGGCGGGTGGTCTGATGACCGCGCCCAACGACAACACCTGTAACAAGCTTGCCCAAGCGCTCAAGTCCGTGAAGTATTCGGGCACAGTGTTTCTGGCCGCGTGCACGGAATACGTCGAGGTGATGGGCGCACAGGCCGTCGGTGCTCAGTCCTATTCGCCGGTGTGGCTGCCGCCTGCCATCGACTCGGCTCCCGAACCCGCGAAGTCGAATCTGAAGACGGCCGAGCAATTCATCGACAACGCCGGTGGAACGGCCGGGTTCTACGCGTACGGGACCTTCGCCACACTCGTCGATCTCGCCCGGGCACTCACCTCCGCCCCGCCGGCCGAATTCACCGGCCCGGCGATCCTCACCGCCCTCAAGGCCCTGGTCGACTACCAGAGTTTCCTCGGCCCGAAATTGAACTGCGGCAAGGCCACAACGCCCAACTGCACCACCGACATGTTGTTGTTCGAGGTGACCGGGGACAAGAAGACAAAACCCGTCTCCGGTGGGTACATCACGCCCAGCCCCGAGGTCCTCAAATTGATCCCGGGTGCGGCGTAACCGATCCGGATGACCTCGGTGGACAGGGCACTCGCACTATCGGCGACCTGTCCACCGAGGCCTGGGCTATCCACAGAAAACAGGGGCACATGGGCCAGTTCTTGCAGTTCGTCTTCCTAGGTCTGTCGACCGGCGCGGTGTACGCGGTCTTGGCCACATCACTGGTGGGTGTGCACGCCGCGACGGGAATCATCAATTTCGCCCAAGGCGCGTTCGCCTTGTGGGCGGTCTATGTCGTCGCGGCCCTGCGGACCGACGGGACGTTCGTCCTGCCGCTCGGCAGCATCGCGCTCGGCAGTGAAGATCACCCGACGCCCATGGTGGCGGCGATCGCATTGGGAATCGCCTCGGCGACGGTCTGGGCGTTGCTGGCGCATCTGGTGGTGTTTCGGCCACTGCGGCACGCGCCGGTGCTGGCGCAGGTGGTTGCCTCGGTCGGACTGATGTTGTTCATCCAGGCATTGGTGGGACTGCGGTTCGATACCGAAAACCTCTTCGCCACACCGATTCTGCCGGAGAGCACGGTGACGGTGGCCGGTGCGCTGATCAACGTGTCCGATCTCGTGTTGGCCGTGATCGCGGTCGCGATCGCCGTCGGTCTGCGGGCCTATTTCACGCTCACCACAGTAGGCATCGCGACGCGCGCGGGCTCGGAAGACGAACTCGCCGCGCGCTTGACCGGATATTCGCCCGACCGGCTGGCCGCGATCGTCTGGGCGCTGACCGGCGCCGCCTGCGGGCTGATCGGGGTGCTCGCCGCGTTCACCATCGGATTGAACGAGACGAGCTACACGTTCTATGTGATCCCGGCGCTGGCGGCGGCACTGGTCGGTCGACTGTCGTCCTTCGGCGTGGCCTGTGCGGCGGGGTTGACGCTGGGCTCGTTCCAGGCGGTCATCCTCTGGATCGACACCAAGGACTGGTGGCCGAATTGGGCGCAGTCCGGGCTTTCCGACGCTGTGCCGTTCGTCATCGTTGTCGTCGCGTTGTTCCTGCTCGGGGGCCGGATCCCGGCTCGGGGGTCGCTCGGGGCGGTGAAGATGCCCGCCGTGCGAATCCCCCGCGTCAAGATCGCACCGACCACGGCGGTCCTGGCAGTCGCGGTCCTCGCGATCGTCGCGACGACCGGGACGTGGCGCTACGGCGTCGTGACCTCGATCATTCTGTCGTTGATCGCTTTGTCGCTGGTGTTGCTGACCGGATACCTGGGGCAGATCTCGCTGGCCAGTATGGCTTTCGCCGGCACAGCGGGCTTCGCGTTGTCGAAATTGTCCACCGAATGGCAGGTTCCCTTTCCACTGGGCATCATCGCCGCTGCCTTGACGGCCACCGCGTTGGGGATTCTGGTCGCGGTGCCCGCGTTGCGCATCCGTGGCGCCCAATTGGCGGTGGTGACCCTGGCCGCCGCATTGGCCATTCAAAGCTTCGTGTTCAACAACCCCTCGTTGACGCCCGCGCAGGGCAACATCATCACCGACCCGACCCTGTTCGGCATCGACCTGGGGGTTCGTGACGGCACCAACCTAGTCACGCTGCGCTTTTCGCTGATGGTGCTGGTGGTCGTCGCGATCTGCACCTTGGCGGTGATGCGGATCATGGCGGGCGCGACCGGTCGGGCGATGTTGGCGGTGCGGTCCAACGAGCGAGCGGCGGCATCGGTCGGAATCGACGTCGCCGCGACGAAATTGCTCGGCTTCGCGGTCTCGGCGTTTCTCGCCGGTATCGGCGGTTGCCTGATCGGCTACAGCAGAGGACAGCTCTCGGCGGGTTCGTTCACCGTGATGATCGGCCTGACCCTGTTGGCGATGACCTACGTCGGCGGCATCACCTCCGTGTCGGGCGCGTTCATCGCCGGCACCGTCGGCCCACTGGGAGTCGGCTACGTGTTTCTCAACCAGACTCTCGAACTCGGCGAATATTACGAGGTCATCGCCGCGAGTGTGTTGTTGCTGATGGCCGTGCTCAACCCGGTCGGCGTCGCGGGGGCGATGACCTCGGCAATCGAGGGGCTCACCGCGACGATCCGACGCCGAAGCGGCCGTGAAAGCACCGGCGGCGAGGCCGCTGAGTCGGGAAGGAAGGCAGCAGCGCATGTCCGATAGCGTGCAACCTCTGTTGCGGACCCACGGATTGTCGGTTCGCTACGGCGGCGTGGTGGCCAACACCGACATCGATATCGCCGTCGACTCCGGCGAGATCGTGGGTCTGATCGGACCCAACGGCGCGGGAAAGACGACGTTCGTCGACGCGGTCACCGGGTTCACCCCCTATACCGGAAACGTCACCCTCAAGGGCACCACGCTCGACCGACTCGGCACGCATCGTCGACGCCGCGCCGGATTGGCCCGAACCTGGCAGGCGGGTGAGCTTTTCGGCGATCTCACAGTCGCACAGAATCTCGCCGTCGCGATCCAGCCGACCGGTTTGCGCAGGCTGTTCGCCGACATCGTCAGCGGTTCGGTGCCACCGAGTGAGACCATCGACGCAGCCCTGGAATTGGTGGGCGTGCCCGGCGTCGCGGCCCAGCGTCCCGGCGAATTGACCCTCGGCCAGCAGAAATTGGTCGGGGTGGCGCGTGCGCTGGTCGGCGGTTCGAAGGTGGTGCTCCTCGATGAACCCGCCGCTGGACTCGACACTCATGAAAGCCAGGACTTCGGTCGGCATCTGCGGCGCATCGCGACCGCGGGTGTCGGTGTGTTGCTCATCGACCACGACATGTCCCTGGTTCTCGACACCTGTTCGCGGCTCTATGTGCTGGACTTCGGTGTCGTCATCGCTGCCGGCGAGCCTGCCCGAATCCGGGAAGACCCACGGGTGATCGCCGCGTACCTCGGCACCGCCCGCCCCGACGCCGACGACGCAGCCCGACCGGCAGGAGACACCAAATGACCACATCGGCGACGCCGGAAACGCCGCTGATCGAGGTGCAGCCCGCCCTGAGCATCGAAGGGCTCACCGTCGGATACGGTGGCGTGCCCGCCGTGCGCGATCTGAACGCCCAGGTGCGAGCGGGCGAGATCCTCGCACTCCTCGGTCCGAACGGGGCGGGCAAGACCACCACACTGCTCGCATCGGTCGGGGCATTGCCCGCGCTGTCCGGCATCATCACCGCGCTCAGCGCACCGCTGGACCGACGGGTGGAAGCCAACGCGCGCCGCGGCGTCATCCTGGTCCCCGACAGCCGGGGCGTCTTCCACCGCTTGTCGGTCGACGACAACCTGCGCCTGGCCCGCCGCAAGCACGGCCCCTCCGTCGATGACGTCTTCGACTACTTCCCCGCGCTCCGGTCGATGCGCTCGCGCCGATGCGGCACGCTCTCCGGCGGCGAACAACAGATGCTCGCGTTGGCCAAAGCACTGCTGTGCGCACCCAAGATCCTGCTCGTCGACGAACTCAGCCTCGGGCTGTCGCCGATCGCCGTGGAGGGCCTGCTCCCCCGGCTTCGTCAGATAGCCGACGACCAGCACATGGCCGTGGTGCTGGTCGAACAACACATCGAACTGGCCTTGTCGATCGCCGATA
This sequence comes from Nocardia sp. A7, assembly GCF_046549215.1. Taxonomy (NCBI): domain Bacteria; kingdom Bacillati; phylum Actinomycetota; class Actinomycetes; order Mycobacteriales; family Nocardiaceae; genus Nocardia; species Nocardia sp. A7. The sequence continues at coordinate 214,283 of NZ_JAJPWE010000005.1, forward strand.
CGGCGGTCGTGCTCCATCACGGCAGGGCCGTGTTGTCCGGCTCCGCGACAGAGCTCCGTGGTCGCCGAGATATGGTCGAGGCGGCCTACTTCGGTAACGCCGAAGGATGACACCGCCACGAACGCAACGTGGGACAGCATCGAGGAGGAAGGTTGGCCGAAACCGGGCACCCCGATCGCGGAAAAGCGCCTGCGCGACGCAGCACCCGCAATCGCCCGACCGACTCCGTACTCCTGGACGCGGCATGCGCGGTGATCGCCGAGGTCGGCCTCGATCGAGCCACGATGGATGCCATCGCTCAGCGCGCCGATACCTCCAGAGTCACCCTCTATGCCCACTTCGGCTCCCGCGACGCACTCATCGATGCCGTGATCGAACGAGAGCTCGCCGCGTTGACCACCTGGATGTTCGAGATCTACGACAACGGCGAGACGATGAGCTACGGGCAGCGAGCCCGATATTCGATCGAGTCGCTCTTCGAGTACGCCCGCCGCCACCCCGAAGGATTCCGCGTCCTGCTCGACAACCGATACGACGACAGCCATCCCGGCCGTCGATTGTCCGCCGCTCTCGAACCGCGTATCGCGGAACGGTTGCGAGCCAACTACGCCGAACGGGGAACTCCCATTCACGGCGGCGCGGACACACTCGCCACGATGCTCCTCGGCATCAGCTTGGATGTTGCCTACCGAGCCGTCATCCTCGCGGGCGCCGACATCGGCGCGGCCTGCGATCTGGCGATCACCGCGTCGCTCGCGGTTCTGCGAGCCGTCGATCCCGAGCAATTGCGTGCGATAGACATTCCCGTGCCGACCACGCCATAACGGCGCGAGCGCGGCGGCGAGGCGAACACCTCACCCGCCGCGGTCATCGACCCGTACGAATCAGACGAGAGCCCGCTGCTTCCTGATGCGATTGCGCACGTCGCGCATCATCGCGTGGGTGCCTGCGAACCTGATGAACTTCGGGATGAAGCGGTTGACGAAGCCGACGAACTGGAACAGATGCTCGAATCGGCGCTGATCCGCGGTGCTCCATTCGATCGCCATCTGCTCGCGGAAATGTGGCGGCAAGAAGCCCGCGGTCAGGAACTGCAGGAGGCTGCCGAACATCACCCGGATGGACCAGTGGATCATTCGCAGGTGCAGCAGATCGTCGATGTAGGCGCGGAATTCGTCGTCGCACACCACTCCCTTGCACGCCTCCAGCCAGTACTCGTCGAACTCGGCGCGCGTCTTCGGCCACATATCGGGGTGTACCTGGAGCGTGGTGCCGAAAGTGTCCGAGCCCTGGTAGAACGCCTCGAGTTCGTCGGCGGTCATCTTGCCGCACAGCAGTTGGTGCGTATCCTCGAAACCGATGTAGATCGCCGCCGCCACATACATCTGCAGGTGCCGGTCGAAGGCGTTGTATTTCACCTTCGAATCCGGTCGCGATCTGACCTGGCGGTGCGCGACATTGACCGCTTCCCGCATGGCCGACTTGTCCTCGTCACTGCCGAGAACGGCTACCGCGAGGTAGGCGGAGGTGGTCCGCAACCGCTTCCACGGATGCACCATGAGCGCGCCGGATTCGACCGGACTCTCCATCACGCCCGCCGCGACGCCCTGGTGCGCGAATTGCATCGCCACGTTCGCGGCCGCACCCGCGAACATCCAGAAGTCCAAGGCATCGGCCAACTGCGCGGGGCGTTTGCGCGGTGACCGGTGGGTGTCGGGAATATGCAGGCGAACCCGATCGAGGGTCAGTACATTCTCCGGCGCCGTGGATTCCACCGCTGCGGGAGCCGACCGACGCCACGCCGGGGCCGCACCTTCATCGACGTAGGAATCACTGTGTGGGTCGACGTAATTGGGTTCGCCAGGCCTGATTGCCGTGCTCATGGTCATCCTCTCCCAGATGTGCCGCGCGACCGAGCAGCCGAGGCGAAGCATTGCGGCTCGACGCACCTCGCGAACGCGGTTCGGTGCCGACGATACTCCGACACCTCGGATTATGTTACCGATCATTCTCTCAATAGGTGGCCGCCCACCGACCGCGCCGCGTCGGCGGGCGCCCGTCTATCGCCCGCGTCCTCAGAGACGTTCGATGATGGTGGCGTTGGCCAAACCGCCTGCCTCGCACATGGTCTGGAGCCCGTAGCGGCCGCCGGTCTGTTCGAGATGGTTGACCATCGTCGCGAGCAACCTGGTCCCGGAGCCACCGAGCGGGTGCCCGAGCGCAGTGGCGCCGCCACGCGGATTGACCTTGGCCGGGTCGGCGCCGAGCTCGTGCTGCCAGACGAGCGGGACCGGGGCGAACGCCTCGTTCACCTCGAAGGTATCGATGTCGTCGACAGTGAGCGAGACCCGTTCGAGCGCCTTGCGGGTCGCGGGGACGACGGCGGTGAGCATTAGCGTCGGATCGTCGCCGACAACAGCGAAGGAGTGGAAGCGGGCGCGCGGAGTCAACCCCAGCTTCGCCGCCATCGCCTCGCTCATGATGAGCGCCGCCGACGCACCGTCGGTGAGCGGCGAGGAGTTGCCCGCGGTCACCGACCAGTTGATCTCCGGAAACCGGTCGAGGAGAGCGGGATCGGTGAAGGCAGGACGCAGGCCGGCCAGACCTTCGACAGTAGTGCCGGAGCGAATCGTCTCGTCGGCGACGAGGTCTCCGGCGGCAACGAGCTCGGCATCGAACCCGCCGGATGCCGCGGTGGCGGCGGCCAGCTGATGCGAGCGAGCCGCGAACTCGTCGAGGACCGCGCGGTCCAGTTTCCAGCGGGCGGCGATGACCTCGGCCGCAATCCCCTGCCCGATCAGGCCGGCCGGATAGCGAGCGGCGAGCGGGCCACGCAGCGAATCCTTGCCTTGGGTGTTGGAGAACATCGGCGCGCGGCTCATCGACTCGACGCCACAGGCGATCGCCACGTCGTACGCGCCGGCCAGCACACCCTGGGCGGCGAAATGCACGGCTTGCTGACTCGAACCACACTGCCTATCAACCGTGGTGGCGGGTACCGACTCCGGGAAACCCGCCGCCAGCACCGCGGTCCTGGTGATGTTGTTGGCCTGTTCGCCACTCTGGGTGACACAGCCGCCGATCACGTCGTCGACGAGGACTGGATCGATGCCGGTGCGCGCGACCAACTCTGCCAACACGCCGGCCAGCAGCGTGGCCGGATGCACGGACGACAGCCCTCCGCCGGACTTACCTCGACCCGACGGTGTACGAACCACATCGACGATGACTGCTGACATCATGAACCTCCTGCACGGCCGCCGAGTACCCGGCGACATCCATCAAGTAAGTTACTTTTCATTCTTATCACCTACCGCGAACCGGTAGCCAGAAATCCCGCCCCCGGCCTTCATATTGCCGAATTATGTTACTGTAAATTCCACCACGTCATGAGTTGGGGGCATGATGTGCGGGCCGCATCGGCACCGGCACGCACCCCTCAGCGGCGTCCGGTGCCGATGCGATGACCCTTCACTCGCAACCGCTCCGCACCGAACCGCAGGTGAGCGACCAGCGAGAAGGGCGCCGCGGGCGCGAACCCGCGACGGGCACTCGATTCGGCGCCCTATAGGCAATCCGGAATCTATGAGATATGTTACCGGTAATTCTCATCACAGCGATGCGAATGAGTAGTAACTTGATCTTCGAAGGTCGGCCTCCCGAACCACTGAGATTCAGTGCTTCTCGCCCGACTCGGGGGAAGGCGCCCACTCTTCGGGTCCACCCCCTAGAAGAACGATCGACAACAACATCGCACCGCCAACGACGGCGGCCAGCAGGCCGGAAGTCGTCCAAGGTCCCGAGGAAGGACACCGGTACCACCATGCTGCGACGGCTGGACAGGTTTCTGAGCTATGAGATGAAGGTGTCCGAATTCCTCGGCACTTTCATCATCCTCGGCATCCCCTACGGACTGGTGGGGATCATCTGGGCATTCACCCACACCAGCCATCTGCGCGACCTCCACGGGGCCGACCTGATCATCTCGTTCCTCGGATCGATCGTGTGCTGGCCCGTCCTCGTCTTCGCGAATGTGACGATGACCTGATGATGGCGCTGGTCTGGGTCATCGACATCATCGTGATCATCATCAAGATCCTGGGCGGGCGGACACAGGTCAATCCTGTTCTCCGAGTAGGCATGTGGATCGCGGTGCTCTGCGTCATCGCCTTGTGCACAGCGGTCGCCGCCGGACTCGTCGTCCTCCTCGAACACTGGCTGAGCTCGCTCTGAGCAGCCGGGAACACACTCCCCCGCAGCAAGAAAGGATCGGTGCAGCGTGACGCCGCAACCGGCCACCGATCCGTCCGAGATCGGACGGATCATCGACAGCGCCACCGGGCTCTGGCGACGGCATCCCCAGCAGTCGATCGAGACCCTCGGCAGGCAGGTCCTGCTCGGTAGGGCCGCGATCGCGCAGCTGTTCCTGTCCTTGGTGCAACGGCGATTTCCGTTCCAGGAGTTCATCAAACAGTGCGCGTTCATGGCCAACGTCTCCGCGTTGCCGACCGTGTTCGTCGCGATCCCGGTCGCCGTTGTGGTCTCGCTCCAGGTCGGCGCGCTGGTGAACCAGGTCGGTGCCACCACCTTCATCGGCGCGGTCGCCGGGCTCGGCATCATCCGCCAGGGCGCACCGCTGGTCACCTCCTTGATGATCGCGGGCGCGGTCGGCTCGGCCATCTGCGCCGACCTCGGCTCGCGCACGATCAGGGAGGAGATCGACGCGATGATGGTGATGGGCGTCGACCCGGTGCGCAGGTTGGTCGCCCCGCGACTGGTCGCCGCGGTGCTGGTCAGCATGCTGCTCTGCGGGTTCATCGTGTTCGTCGGCTTCGCCACCGCCTACCTGTTCAACGTCTACGCCCAGCAGGGCACGCCAGGATCGTTCATCAGTTCGTTCGCCTCGTTCGCGGTCGCGAGCGACCTGTTGGTCGCGCTGTTCAAGGCGGCGATCTTCGGCGCGCTCACCGCGATCATCGCCTGCGACATCGGCCTGCACACCAAGGGCGGTCCCGGCGGTGTCGCGAATTCGGTGAACTCGGCGGTGGTCAGCTCGGCTCTGATGCTGTTCGCCACCAACATCATCGTCACCCAGCTGTACAACGGCTTCTTCCCTTCGAAGGTGGTGTGACATGGCCGCCGAATACATCCCACCGTCACTGCGGCCGGTCCGCGCGATCCGCGCGACGGCCAAGGTCCCCATCCAGGCCAATCAGCGACTCGGCCACCAGGCGATCGTGTTCTTCCAGGCATTCATCGCCATCCCGTTCACGCTGCGCCAGTACCGCAAGGAAGTCGCCCGCCTGATCGCCGATGTCAGCTGGGGCAACGGTTCGCTCATCGTCGGCGGCGGCACGGTTGGCGTGGTCGTCGTGCTGTGCGCCTTCGGCGGCATCACCGTCGGGATGGAGTCCTACACCGCGCTGAACCTGCTCACCATGGGACCGCTGACCGGTGCCATCTCCGGCTTCGCCACCACCCGTGAGATCGCGCCCATCCTGGGCACGCTCGCCTTCGCCATCCAGTCCGGCTGCCGGTTCACCGCCCAGCTGGGCTCGATGCGGATCTCCGAGGAGATCGACGCGTTGGAATCCATCGCGATCCGGCCGCTGCCGTACCTGGTGACCACCCGAATGATCGCGGCCACGGTCACCATCATCCCGCTCTACATTCTCGGCCTCGCGGTGGCCTACGTGGCCACCAAGCTGTCGGTCCTGTTCCTCGGCGGCACCACCGCCGGCACCTACGACCACTACTTCTTCCAGTTCCTGCTGGGTGCGGACGTGTTCTATTCGATTCTCAAAGTAGTGGTGTTCGTCCTGATCGCCGCGTTCATCCAGTGCTACTACGGCTTCGTCGCCACCGGCGGCCCTGAGGGCGTCGGCGTCGCGGCGGGCCGGGCCATCAAGATGGTCATCGTCGTCATGGTCTTCACCAATCTGTTTCTCACCCTTGCGATCTGGGGCATCGACCCCGGATTCCGGATCTCGGGATAGGTCGATCGAATGATTCTCGATCTCAGCGGCCGCGGCCCCAAACCCCTGCAGCTCACGCTCGCGGGTCTGGCGGTGATCACCGCGTTCGCGGTCGCGCTGTTTCTGCTCGCACTGCGCTACAACGGCGAGTTCGAGGACACGGTGGTGGTCGGTGCCGACCTCACCAGCACCGGCGACGGGCTACCCCAGGCCGCCGTCGTGAAGTACCGCGGCATGATTGTCGGCACGGTCGGCTCGGTGGAGATGGTCGCTGCCGGACAACGCCAGCACGCCACTTTCGAGCTGAAACCAGGTCTCGCGCAGACAATTCCGGACACCGTCACCGCTCGAGTGGTACCCGACAACATCTTCGGCGTCTCCTCGATCCAGCTCGTCGACAACGGCGGGAACGCCGAGGGGCTGCGCGAGGGCGCGACCATCCGCGAGGACACCAGCGCCGCCACGATCCAGCTGCAGACCACGCTCAACACCCTGCGCGATGTGCTCACCACCATCCAGCCCGAGAAGCTCGGCCGGGTGCTGGCCACCCTGTCCGCCGCGCTCGACCCGAGCAGCCGCGTCCCCGGTTCCACGGTGGAGCGCCTGGATACCTGGCTCACCACCATCCATCAGATCCCCGAAATCGGCCACCTGCTCGGCGATTTCGGTCAGGCGGCGACGGCACTGAGCCAGTCGGCGCCGGAACTGGTCGGGGTGCTGGCCGATTCGGTGACCTCCGCGCGCACCCTCAACGAGCACCGCACCCAATTGGTGGAACTGCTCACCCAGGGCAACTCCACCGTCGAATCGGTCAACGCGCTGTTCGCCGCGAATCCCGATTCGGGCAAGGAATTGGTCGCGGGCCTTGACCAGCTGCTCGGCGGCATCGCCAAGGATCCCGGCGCGCTGCAGTCGACGGCGGCCAATCTCAACGAGTCGTTCCGCAGGCTGCAGCAGGTGTTCAACTTCGGCCCGCGCAAGCAGATGACCTGGCGTATGGATGTGACGTTCACACCGTTCCAGCAGTACACGGCGAAGGACTGCCCGCACTACGGCGACATGGCAGGGCCCCGATGCGGTGGGCCGACCGTGCCCGAAGTCGCACCGCCGCAAGAGTATCCGGCACAGATGCTGCCCAAGCGGCTCGAGTCCGCCGGACCGGCGCCGGTACTGCCGATTCCCGGTCTGCCCGCGCTGCCGAGCATCACCGTGCCGACGGTTCCCGGCCTGCCGACGATCCCGGGTCTGCCCGCCATTCCGGGACTGCCCGCCATCCCGGGGATCACCGCACCCGCCGCATCCCTCGATCCCGCGCCGGCCGCCACCCCGGCGGCACAGCCTCGGCTGAGCGGCATCGCCGCAGTGTCAGCTCTGGTCGGCGGTAAACCGACGTTCAGTCAGCTGCTGCTGCTCGGGTCGATCCTGGGCAACATTGCCATCGTCCCCGCCACCGAAGGTGGTGTCCAACAGTGAAATCCACCAGAGCACTCGTCGGGTTCAGCTTCTTCGCCGTACTGGCGACGTTGCTCACCTACACGATCTGGTCGACCCTGCAACGCAGTGTCCCCGGCAACACCACGAGCTATTCGGCGGTGTTCACCGATGTTCTCGGGTTGCGCATCGGCGACGACGTCCGGATGGCGGGTGTACGGGTCGGGCGGATCGACAAGATCGACTTCACCGACAACTACATCGCCAGGGTCGACTTCCAGATCGAGGCGCGCCAGCACCTGACCGATACCACCAAAGCCCTTGTGCGATACCAGAATCTGATCGGTCAGCGCTACCTGGCCCTGGCGCCGGGCACCGGCGAGGGCACCGTTGTCCCCGCGGGTTCGCAGATCCCGCTCGAGCGGACCGAGCCGTCGTTCGATGTCTCGTCGCTGCTGTCCGGATTCGAGCCACTGTTCAGTGTGTTGCAGCCCGACCAGATCAATTCGCTGTCGGAAACCCTCATCCAGGCACTGCAGGGCAACGAGGTGTCACTGGCGGCGCTGATCACCCAGGCCGCCGAGTTGGCCAGCACCTTCGGTGAGCGCGATCAGATCATCGGCGATGTGCTGAGCAATCTCAGTTCGGTGATGGCCGGTCTGGCGAATCGCAGCGATGAGCTGGAGACCCTGATCACGCAGACGCGCAGTCTGATGGACGGGCTCTACGCCGAGGGCGAATCGTTGAAGAGTTCGGTCGAACGGGTGGCGGGGGCGACGAACGGCTTGGTCTCGCTCATCGAGCAGGTCAAGCCCGGTATGGCTGAGGCACAACGCAACGCGACGACCGGCGTGATGATGCTGCTCTACAACGGCGCGGCCCTCGATCGCGCCGCGGTCGAATTCCCGGACTTCCTCAACGGTGTCGCCCGGTTCACCCAATACGGCACCTACGGCAATGCCTACATCTGCCGCCTCGACGTCTCCCTGTGGGGCGTTCTCCTGCCCGAGGGCTTGTTCTCTCAGGTCGGCGGCACCTCACAATCGGAAGTGTGCCGATGATCAAACCACGCGTTCCAGCCTTCCTGCGGCACAACCGGCACCTGCGGCTCGGCCTGATCGCCGCCCTCGCGGTGCTGCTGTTGCTCGGCGGTTCGAATCTGCTCACCCAGGTCCAGCTCGGCGACAAGACCGTGTACGCCGAGTTCGCCCAGGCCGCCGGCCTTCGGCCCGGCGCGACGGTCGATGTCTCCGGCATCGAGGTCGGTGAGGTCCAGGCGGTGAAGCTGGTCAACGACCGGGTGGAGGTGGCGCTGCGGATCCGCAAGGACATCCGGCTCGGCGCCGATGCCCACGCCGCGATCAAGATGTCGACCATCCTCGGCAGGCTGCACATCGTGCTGCGGCCCGGTGCTGGAGAAGAGCTACTGGACGACAGGATCCGGCTCGACAACACCGAGGTTCCGTACAACCTGAGCAAGGTCATCCAGGACCCGAACTACACCTCCTCCTTCGAGCGGATCGAACGGATCGACCCGGAGAAGCTGCGCACCGCGCTCGATGTGTTCAGCGCCCAACTGGGCGATTCCCCCGCCATGGCGGTGCAGGCCCTCGACAGCATCGGCGCGCTCGCCCAGGTGATCAACAGCAGACGCGACGAGGTCGACACCCTGCTCAAGAGCATGGATCAAGTCTCCCAACTGGTTTCGGACAACCGCAACAGTGTGTTGGTGTTGCTGACCAGGGGCGAAGCGATCGGGGCCGCCGTGCAGCAGCGTCAGACGCTGCTCACCCAACTGCTCGACAACGTCGCCGACATGTCCAGGCTGCTCCAGGACATGGGCATCGAGAACAACGGCGAACTCGGACCGCTGATCGCCAATCTCAACACCATGGCCGACGGCCTGACCAAGAACAAGGAAAACCTGGACCGGATCTACGAGTACGCCCCGATCACGTTGCGCCAGTTCAACAATCTGCTCGGCAACGGCCCCTACGGCGAGATCTGGGCACCGTGGATCCTTCCGGACAACTGGCTGTGCTTCGCGCAGGCCGTACAGGGGTGCAACTGATGAGGACGATACGCACGAGCAAGCTCGCGGCGGTCTGCTTGGCCGCGACACTCGTCTCGGGCTGCGGTCTCCTTCCCGACAGCGTGACCGGATTCGGGGACCAGGTGCTGGGCCAGCAGAAGCGCATCAGCGCCGACTTCGAGAACGTGGCCGGACTGTACGCGGGCAACGAAGTCGCGGTGCTCGGGGTGCCGGTCGGTGTCGTCGATTCGGTGACACCGCGCGGCAGCTATGTCGAGGTGGTGATGTCGGTCGACCGTGACGTGCGCATCCCCGCCGAAGCGATGGCGGCGCTGGTGTCACCGCAGCTGATCACCAACCGCCATGTCGAGCTCGCCCCGGCCTATACCGGCTCAGGGCCCGAGCTCGCCGACGGTGCGCATCTTCCGCTGTCTCGCACCAGGACACCCGTCGAACTGGACCGGATCCTGGCCAACTTCGATCAGCTGGGCGAGGCGCTCAAGGGCGACAGCCAGAGCGGGCCCATGGCGAGCCGGGTGCTCTTCCCACTGTTGGACGGCAACGGCGACCGACTGCGCGAAACGCTCGACGAACTGTCGGCGGCCTTCGAGCTGACTTTCGCCAACAAGGATCAGATCGCCAACACCATCATCGAACTCGGCGAGATCACCCAGATCATCGCCGACAACGATCAGACCGTCCGCGATTTCAGCGGTCGCATCACCGAGTTGGTCGCGCTGTTCGGGCAGCAGTCCCCCGGTCTGCAGGCGGTGCTGGCCCAGCTCGACGACTTCATCACCAATACCTCCTCGGTGGTCGGCCAGAATCAGGATCAGCTCGCGGGCGCGCTCACCAAGTTCGTCGTGATCGCCGCCCAGATGCGGGCCAACGCCCGCAATCTGACCGAGATCATCGACGTCGGGCCGCTGATGTTCCAGAACTTCGACAATGCGATCAGCCGAGAACACCAGGCGCTGCGCCTGCACGGTCTGCTCGACAAGATCGTGCTCGACAGCGAGGTGGTCTCGCTGTTCTGCGAGCGCGTCCAGATGCGTCTCGACGGCTGCCGCACCGGCAAGATCTCCGATATGGGCCCGGACTTCGGGCTCACCGCCGCGCTGTTGGGACTGACGAAATGACCCTGCGCACCACGTTGGCCGCAGCCTTCTGCGCCGCCGCTGTGGCCGCATCGAGCAGCGGCTGCTCGATGACCGTGGCCGAGCTGCCGCTGCCCGAACCGGGCATCGGCGGGCCAGGCTACACCTTGCATGCCACTTTCCGGGACGCGCTCAACCTGCCCGATCGCGCCCACGTCAAGATCGGCGGCACCGATATCGGTGTCGTTACGGGGATTTCGACGACCTCGTTCCTCGCCGATGTCGAGATGCTGATCCGCACCGACATCCAACTACCGCAGGGCACCACCGTGGAGCTGCGCCAGGCGACCCCGCTCGGTGACATCTTCGTCGCCATGACCCTGCCCAGCGCCGAGGCCGCCGGGCCACCGCTGCGCGAGGGTGCGACCATCGGCGCCGAGCACACCGCATCGGCCGCCTCGGTCGAGCAGTTGATGATGTCGGTGTCGATGCTGATCAACGGCGGTGGACTGAATCAGGCGGCCAGCATCACCTCCGAGCTCAATTCCATCTTCGCAGGCAAGGCGCCCCAACTGCAGCACCTGATCGGGGAAATGACCTCGGTCATCGCCGCGCTCAACGCACGCACCGGTGACCTCGACGCGACGCTCACCGGGTTGTCGGTGCTGACCGGCGAATTGGCTCGACGCAAAACCGAGCTCGGCGCCGCGGCCGACAGCTTCCCGCAACTGATCGGACTGTTCGCCGAGAACAACCAGGCCATCGTCGACCTGATCAACAGGGTCGCGGTGACCATGGACGCCCTCGGCGACTTCAGCGCGACGAACGGGCCGCAGTTCGTCAGCCTGTTCCAGAGCATCCAGAATCTGATGTCGGGGTTCGCGCAGATGGGCGATGACCTCACCGGCACACTCGAGGGCTTCCACCAGGTCTATCCCTCGGTCATGGACAGCATGCAGGGACCGACCCTGGCCGTCGGGGCGATCCTGTCCTACCTCGATATCGGTGCGATCACCGATCCGGCAGGCAGCCGCTGGCCCGATGGCACTGATGTGCCCGCGTTCGTCGGCAGCATCGCCGACGTGATCGCCAAAGTGACCGGCCGCCTCAACAGCACACCGCAACAGCCGCCGCAGGAGGGGCCCCGATGAATTCACCCTTGTGGGAGTGGCTGGTTCGCCGTCGCGTCGCGGTTGCCAATGCCGGCCTGGTCGTCGTCCTGCTGCTGGGCAGCCTGTACCTGGGCGGCGCGGTCCTGCGGATCGACCCGACGAGCACCCGCTACACAGTCACCGTCGAACTGGCGGTCTCGGGTGGACTCACCGCGGGCAGCGACGTGACATTCCGTGGCGTTCGAGTCGGCCGGGTCGATGACGTGCGGGTCGCGGGCGACGGAATCGCGGCCGTAGCCGAGATCGAGGAGGGCACCCGAATTCCGGTCGGCGGCACGGTCGCCGTGGCTCGCTTGTCTGCCGCCGGTGAGCAGTACCTGGATTTCCGGCCCGTCACCGACACCGGACCGTATCTGCGCGACGGCTCCGTCGTCGCCCGGGCGGACACCTCCGTGCCCGTGCAGATGCAGTCGGTGCTGGCCAATATGACGGGCCTGGTCGGCGGTTTGAACCCCGATCGCCTCAATGTCATCGTCAACGAACTCGACAAGGCGCTCGCGGGCGGACCGGACGGCTTGCGCAACATGATCTCCGGGATCAGCCGGGCGATGGCGGGGCTGACCGAGCTGCTGCCGCAGACCGAGCACCTGCTGCGCAATCTCGAGGTCATCGCCGCGACGACCGCGCACGCGCAACCCGACCTCAGCACGCTCACCAACGCGGGTAGCGCCCTGTTTCAGCAGTTCACCGCCGCCGACGCCGAATTGCGGCACCTGCTCCAAGAGGGGCCGGGCCAGCTGGCCACTCTCGGCGGCTTCATCTCCCGCACTCACGACCCGATCACCGACCTGGTGACGAACTTCGTCGCGATCACCCGGGCGGCCAAATTGCGCCAACCCGCGATCGAACTGCTGTTTCCCACGTTGAGCCGCTTCTCCGAGGCGGTCGGCGTCCCCGCCCACGACAACGCCTTCTTCACGCTCGTCGATCCGTGGCCACGACCGACCTGCGACTACGACACGGTCCCGATCGTGCCCACCGATGCCACCGCCGATACCAGGGTGCGGCTCTACAACTACTGCGTCACCGACAATCCCGCGCTGCAGATCCGTGGGTCGGCGAACGCACCACGACCCGCCGGGCCCGACAACGGCGCGGGACCACCTCCGGGTGTGACCGGTGACGAACTGTCCCAGCCCTCGGTGCCCGCACCAAGATAAGGAGCATGACAAACGATGACCGACGACGAAATACCAACCAGCACAACACCATCCGAAGAACCAGCTGTTGCGGTCGATGCGCGGACCTCGACCGAGTCCCGGTGGTGGGCAATGGATCGCAAGACCCTCGGCCTGCGCGGCGCCACCGCGATCGTCCTCGGCGCCTCGGTGGCGACCTCGGTGTTCTTGTTCGTGGAGAACAAGAACAGCACCGATCTGCTCGCGGCCCAACAGCAGGCCCGCGAGGCAGCCTGCCACTACGCCCCGGCGTTGGCCGAATACGACAGCAAGAGCCTCGACACCTACTTCAAGGCTGTCCTCGATGGCGCGACCGGGGACTGGAAGAAGCAGTTCGAATCCACCAGCACCGAGCTACGCGACGCCCTCACCCAGGGTGAGGTCATCTCGAAGGTCACCGACACCCAGTGCGCGCTGCGCTCCGGCGACGAGCACAACGCCGAGGCGATCGTGGTGATCGGGACGACCATCTCCAGCTTGGGCACCGAACACAAAGCCAAGCCCAGTCAGCTGTCGATGGTGTTCAATCTGCACAAAGACGACGGCCGCTGGCTCGTCGAGAAGGTGAACTCCCCGTTGACCGCGCCGCCCGCCCAATGACTCGGTCCGGCGGATCGACCTCGCGCCCCCAGGCGATAGCATGACAGGCAAGATCATCGGGAACTCACTTTCCCCGCGTGGAACAAAGGGCAAGACGACGAACAAGCAGGCAGACGAATCCCCCGCGGATGCGCCGACTCGCCAGGTCAGGCGCAGGCCGAAGAATCGTCGTGCCCAGATCGCGGCGGAATCGGCCGCCGCCTTCGGCGCGAACGGGTACCACGGTGTCAGCATGGACGACATCGCTCGGCGCCTCGATATCAGTTCCACCGCGCTGTATCGGCATTTTCCGAGCAAATACGCGCTGTTCCGGGAGGAACTTCTGCGGTTGTCCGGGATAGCGGTCGGCGCGGTCGAGCTGCCCGCCGAGGCCGCTGACTGGACCCCACGCCAACGCATCGATCATGTGCTCGACGCCGTCATCGGCTTGACCATCGCCAATCGGCCGACCGTGGCGCTGGCCCGCTGGGAGCGCCGCTACCTCGAGCCTGCCGACCTTCAGGAGTTCACGGAGCAATTCACCGCGGCAATCGCCACGCTGCGCAAGCTGATCGGCGAGGTGAGACCCGAGTTGGACGGTCGCGACCGGGCGGTTCGCGCAGTCTCGATCTTCGCTGTGGTCAGCAGCATCGGTGACCATCACGCCACCGTCCCGGCGAAAGCTCTCTCCCGGCTGCTTCATACGACCAGTTGGACGTTGATCGACGCTGATCTCAGCGGACTCGACAAGACCGAGCGCGCCGACCTCACGGGCGAGCAAACGCAGCCGTTCAAGCATGATCTGCTGTTGGGCAAGGCCGTCGAGCTGTTCCACGAGCGCGGCTATCCGAATGTCAGTATGGAAGATATCGCCACCGCCGCGGATCTGTCGGCCGCGTCGGCGGTGTATCGCTATTACCGCAGCAAGAGCGACCTGTTGGTAGCCGCGTTCCGGCGCGCCGCCGACCGGGTATCGGGCGCGATCGCGCCTGCGGTCACCGCCGCGGACACTCCTGCCGAGGCACTCGGCACCCTGATCGAACTCTATGTCTCCGGTTCGTTCGCCGAGCGCGCGCTGACCTTCGTCTACTACGCCGAGTTCAGCCATGTCGACCAACCTGATCAGGTGACCCTGCGCCACCTACAGCAGTTGATCATCACCGAATGGGCGAAATTGGTGGTGGAGGCGAGGCCGGAACTGTCCATCGGCGAGGCCCGAATTCTGGTGCACGCGGCGTTCAGCCTGGTGGTCGACCTCGGGCGTACCTTCGGCGACCACGGAGTCAGCCCACAGGAGACGGTGATCCGCTTGCTGGAAACCATTCTGCTGGGTCAGCCCCTACCGCGGTAGGCAGCGACTCGCGCCATCGACGGAGAAGGGGGCATCCGACCGTGACCGGTCGGATGCCCCCTTTTCCCTGGCGTGTCAGAGACCGAACGTTTTGCCGATGATGTCGCGCTGGATCTCGCTCGTGCCGCCGAAGATCGTGGAGACCAGGGCACCGCGGACATGCTTTTCCATGTCGAACTCACGGGCGTAGCCGTAGCCGCCCATCATCTGCATCCCGGCCAGTGCGACCTGCTTGGACGTTTCGGTGGCCTTGAGCTTGGCCATCGATGCCTCCCGCGCGAAAGTCTTGGTCGGGTTCGCGTCGACCGCGGCGGCCACGCTGTAGACCAGCAGCTTGGTGCACTCGATCTCGGTCGCGAGGTCGGCCACCCGGTGGCGCAACGCCTGGAAGGATCCGATCGGCCTGCCGAACTGCTTGCGCTCACTGATGAACTGCAGCGTGTCCTCGAAGGCGCGCTCGGCAGCGCCGAGGCTCATCGCGGCCAGGATGAGCCGCTCGAAGTTCAACCCGGTCATCAGCTGACGCCAGCCGTTGCCGACCTCGCCGACCACCGCGTCCTCGGGCAGCAGACAGTCGGTGAAGTAGAGGTCGTTGGTTTCCTTCTGGTTGCCCATGAGTTCGATCGGGTTGATCTTCAGTCCCGGCGTGCCTGCGGGCACGTGGAACATGGTGAGGCCCTCGTGCTTTCCGCCGCTGCGATCGGTGCGGGCCACGAGCAAGATGTTCTCGGAGATGTGGGCGTTGGAGCACCAGGTCTTCTGCCCGTTGATCAACCAACCATCGTTGGTCTTCTCCGCCCGGGTGGTGATGTTGCCGACGTCGGACCCGGCCTCGGGCTCCGACATCGAAATCGACTGCGACGCACCACGAACGATGCCACGCAGCACCGCGTCCTTGTGGGCCTCGGTACCGAACTTGGCGTAGGCACCACCGGTGATCAGGGTCGGTCCGATCGCCCCGATCGGCAGCATGCCGCGCATGCTCTCCTCGAGCAGGATGCACATGTCGACCATCGTGGCGTCGGAGCCGCCGTACTCCTCGGGCACCGTCAGGCCGAGCCAGCCGAGTTCGGCCATCTTGGCGTAGATTCCCGCGTTGTGCTGCTCGGCGTCGTGGTCGGTGAGCGCGTCACGCTTCTCCCGGGTGCCCGCCTCGCGCTTGGCGAACGCTGCGACCGCTGCCGCGAAATCCTGCTGTTCCGGGCTGAATTCGACGCCCATAGTCATTGTCTCCCTTGTTTTTCGTTGGATTGAGGATCAGCTGCCGGTGCGGTAACGCATCGCGGTGACGCGACGGATGAGTCGCATCGTCGACGCAGTCCGTGCGAACGACTGCAGTGCCACGGAATTGATGGCGAACCGCTGACGGGCGATCGAATGCGTGCGAGTGAACTCGCGCAGCCCCTGCGCACCGTGGATGCGTCCGATGCCGGATTCGCCGACGCCGCCGAAGGGCAGCGCGGGAATGGCGGCGTAGGCGGCAGGTGTGTTCACCGACGTCGCGCCGGCGCGCAGTTGTCGCGCGATCTCCATGCCGCGCTTGCGCGAGTAGACCGAGGAGGCCAGCCCGTACCGCGAGGCATTGGTCAGGGTGATCGCTTCCGCGACATCGGCCACCGCGCGCACCGTCAAGGTCGGCCCGAAGGTCTCCTCACGGACCGCGAGCGAATCCTCCGGCGCGTCGAGCAACACCACCGGCGAGACGAACGGCGCGCGCACCGAATCGCGGCCACCGAACACAGCCGTCGCGCCGCGCTCGAGCGCGTCATCGATATGCGCGGCGACCACGTCGATCTGGGCGGGCATGGTCATCGGACCGTAGGCGGCCGCCTCGTCGGATCCAGGCTCCAGCGTGCTCACGATCTTGCGTACCTCGGCCAGGAACTCGTCGAGCACCGAGGCCACCACATAGCACCGCTCGGTACCGACGCAGGTCTGGCCCGCGTTGGCCATCGCGTTCCACACGATGCCATCGGCCGCGGCGGCGACGTCGGCGTCCTCGGCCACGATGGCCGCGTCCTTGCCGCCGCATTCGAGCAGGACCGGGGTCAGGGTCGGCGCCGCGGCCGCCATGATCCGCGCGCCGGTGGCGGTCGAGCCGGTGAAGGCGATCTTGTCCACCCCGGAGGTCACCAGCGCGGCGCCGGTCGCGCCGTAACCGGTGAGCACGCTCAAAATACCCTCGGGCAGTTCAGGATTGGCGGCGGCAAAAGCCTCGACGTACCAGCGACCCACTCCGGCGGTGAATTCGCTCGGCTTGAAGATCACCGTGTTGCCCGCGGCCAGGGCGTAGGCGATCGAACCGTTGGGGGTGTACACCGGGTAGTTCCATGGCCCGATCACGCCGACCACACCGAGCGGACGGTGCTCGATCACTGCCTCGTGGTTGGCCATCATCAGTCCGGGGAACACGCGCTGGGGTGCCAGCAGCTTGCCCGCGTTGCCCGCGGCCCATTCGAGGTGTTCGACGGCGGTGATCACCTCGAGGAAGGCGTCGTCGAGCGGCTTGCCGTTCTCACCATGGATCAACGCGCAGAATTCGTCGATGTTGGCGATCAGATATTTCGCCCATCGCCGCAGCGCGGCCTTTCGGTCCTTGGCGCCCAGCCCCGCCCAGTGGGGTGCGGCCGTGCGAGCACGTGCGACGGCGTCGGCCACGGCGGCCTCGTCGTCGATCGGCCAGCGACCGAGAACCGCACCGGTCACAGGATCGTGGGTCTCGAGAAACTGCTGATCAACAGCCTCTGCGACAAGGGATTCAGTCATCGGCGACTTCTTTCGAAAGGAATCGGAGCGGACCCGTCCGCCTACGCCCGGTCAGCGGATCGACCAGGGTGGGTCCAGCGGTTCACGCAATTACCCGAGTTCGTTGACAGGAGCTCTCCAGCTCGGTTAAGTTAACACGCATTCTCAATAAGTTAATCATGATTCTCGCCGGATGCAAAGAGTTCACAGGCTTGGCAGCCACCGGCGCAGAACTCCCGAGCGGAGAGAGGCTCAATGCTGCGCACCCGATTCACCGAGGCATTCGGTGTCGAGCACCCCATCGTGCAGGGCGGGATGATGTGGGTCGGCCGTGCCGAACTCGCAGCCGCGGTCTCGGAGGCGGGCGGTCTCGGCATCATCACCGGACTGACCCAGCCGACCCCGCAGGCACTGCGCGAGGAAATCGCGCGGACCAGGGATCTCACCGACAAGCCGTTCGGGGTGAATCTGACGATCCTGCCTTCGATCACTCCGCCGCCCTACGCGGAGTACCGCCAGGCGATCATCGACGGCGGGGTCCCGATCGTCGAGATCGCCGGCGGCAACCCGGCGACCCACCTGCCCTTCCTCAAGGACGCGGGCATCAAGGTGCTGCACAAGTGCACCAGCGTCAAGCACGCGCTCAAGGCCCAGCAGGTCGGTGTCGACGCGGTGAGTATCGACGGCTTCGAATGCGCCGGTCACCCGGGCGAGAACGACACTCCGGGCTTGGTCCTGATTCCCGCCGCCGCTCGCGAGATCGAGATCCCGATGCTCGCCTCCGGTGGCATCGCCGATGCTCGCGGGTTGGTCGCCGCCATGGCGCTGGGCGCGGACGGCGTCAACATGGGCACCAGGTTCCTGTGCACCGTCGAGTCGCCGATCGCGCACGCGGTCAAGGAACAGATCGTCGCCAACACCGAGCTCGACACCAAGCTGATCTTCCGAACCTTGAACAACACTGCCCGGGTCGCCGACAACGCCGTCAGCCGTCAGGTCGTCGAGATCGAGCGCGGTGGCGGCACGTTCGACGATGTGCGCGAACTCGTGGCGGGTGCTCGTGGCCGCAAGGTCTACGAGGAAGGCGACCTCGACGCGGGTATCTGGAGTGTGGGCCAGTGCCAGGGCTTGATCCACGACATTCCCACCTGCGCGGACCTGGTGGCGCGGATCGTGCGCGAGGCCGAGGCGCTCATCGCGGGACGCCTGGCCAACTCGATCGTCGAAACGGTGACCCGATGAGCGAGAGCATCCTGGCACAAGAGGAAAGCGGCGTCCTGCGCCTGACGATCGACCGCCAAGCACGGCTGAACGCGATCGATCTCGAAGCGATGACCGAACTGGGCGATCTCATCAGCGCCGCAGCGGCTCGGCCGTCCGTTCGGGTGATCGTGCTGACCGGCGCGGGCAAAGCGTTCTGCACCGGCGCCGACCTGGCCGCGGCGGCCGCCGCCGGCGGCAACGAGGCCTCCCCGCAGGTCGTGATGGACACCGCCAACGCGGTGATCCGCGCGATCATCGCCTCGCCGCTTCCGGTGATCGCCCAGGTCAACGGGCCTGCCGCCGGTGTCGGTGCCTCGATCGCGCTGGCCGCCGATCTCGTCTACGCGGCCGACAGTTCCTACCTGCTGCTGCCGTTCACCTCCATCGGCCTGATGCCCGACGGCGGAGCGACGGCGGTCGTCGCCGCCGCGATGGGTCGGGCCAAGGCCGCGGAAATGGCGCTGCTCGGAGCCCGATTGCCCGCCGCCGACGCCGCAGCGGCGGGCTTGATCACTCGATGCGTGCCGGCCGCCGAACTCGACGACCAGGTCGACGCCGTCGCCGCCCAACTCGCGGTGGGTCCTCGACGGGCGCTGCAACTGACGAAGGCTGCCATCAACGCGGCGACGCTGACCGAACTCGACGCCGCGCTCGCGCGGGAGAAGGACGGACAGATCGAGCTGCTCACCTCCGCGGACTTCCTCGAAGGAATGACCGCGATGCTCACCCGACGCGCACCGAACTTCACCGGCGCCGCACATCCGATCACCGAACCGGCCTAACCGCGTTCCGCGGCTTCAAGGAGACGACGATGTCCACAGAACCCCTGCGCTCGCGACGCAATCACTGGATGAACCAGATCGCGATCCATGCCACCGCCAAACCGGACGCTCCCGCCGTGCGTTACCTCGGCAGAACCACCAGCTGGGGCGAACTGCACTGGCGGGTGGAACGTTTCGCCGACGCGCTCGCTCGCCGCGGCGTCGGGCCCGGCGACCGCGTGATGATCTTGATGCTCAACAACACCGAGTACCTCGAATCGGTGTTCGCGATCAACACTCTGGGCGCTATCGCGGTGCCGGTGAACTTCCGACTCACCCCGCCCGAGATCGGCTATCTGGTCGCCGACAGCGGGGCCACCGTGATCATCACCGACGCGGTGCTCGCCCCGCTCGCCGCCGCGGTTGCCGTCCCATCCGATCATCTGCGCACTCGTATCGTGGTCGGCGCACCGACCGACGACGAAGTTCTCGGCTACGAGGATCTCATCGCGGAGTCGGGTGAACCGCACGAGCCGTACGATGTCACCGAGGACACCGCCGCCCTGATCATGTACACCTCCGGCACCACCGGAAACCCCAAGGGCGCGGTCCTGACCCACCTGAACATGAATTCGCAGGCGCTCACCTGTATTCGCGCCATGCGCTACAGCGCCGACGACATCGCCTTCTGCGCGTCGCCGCTGTTCCACATCGCAGGGCTCGGCAGCGTCGCGTCCTGTTTCGTACTCGGCGCGTTGACGGTGATCCATCCACTCAAGGCGTTCGACGCCGGCGAAGTGCTCGACGCCTGGGAAAGCGAGCGCGCGACCTCGGTGTTCCTCGTGCCCGCACAGTGGCAGGTGGTGTGCGCCGATCCGACTGTCGCACAGCGTGATCTACAGCTGCGGGTGATCAGCTGGGGCGCGGCCCCAGCCTCCGACACCGTACTGCGAGCCATGGCGCAGACCTTCCCGAACGCGCTCAACGTGGCAGTCTTCGGACAGACCGAGATGTCGCCGATCACCTGCGTGCTCGACGGCGAGGACGCGATCCGCAAGCTCGGCTCCGTCGGCAAGCCGATCCCCACCATCGCCACCCGCGTCGTCGATGACCAGATGAACGACGTGGCCCAGGGCGAGATCGGCGAAATCGTCTATCGTGGACCGACTTTGATGCGCGAGTACTGGAACAACCCCCGCGCGACCGCCGACGCCTTCGCAGGCGGCTGGTTCCACTCGGGTGACCTCGTGCGCCTCGACGAGGAGGGCTTCGTCTACGTCGTGGACCGTAAGAAGGACATGATCATCTCCGGCGGCGAGAACATCTACTGCGCCGAGGTCGAGAACGTGCTGTTCGCGCACCCGCGAATCAGGGAGGCGGCGGTGATCGGCCGCGTCGACGGCAAATGGGGCGAGATCCCGGTCGCGATCGTGGCCGTCGAGGACACCGACGCCATCAGCCTCGCCGACCTCGAAGCACACCTCAACGCCCACCTCGCCCGCTACAAGCACCCGAAGGACCTCGTGGTCGTCGACGCGTTGCCGCGCAATGCGGGCGGCAAGGTCGTCAAGCACGAACTGCGCAAACTGCACGGCTCGCCGGGCTTGACGCCCGCTGTCACCAGCTGAGAAATTTACGATTCCACTGCGTTCCCGGCGGTGGTCTCCTCGGCCAGCCGAGCCGAGGAGACCACCGCCGGCCCACTTTATTTCTCCGGATAGTTCGCTTGACGCACGACCAGCGCCGACTGCAGACACCAGAGCCCATCGGCCGATAGTGGATCGAAACCTGTCAGTTTACGGATGCTTTTCAGTCGATAGTCGATGGTGTTCATATGCACTCCGAGCTGTTGCGCGGTTCGGCGACGGTTCAGATTGTTGTCGAAATGCGCGCACAGGGTTTCCAACAGAATTGGATGATCGTCGAGGGGGCTCAGTATCGCAGCGAGGTGGCGGCGCGCAGGAGACGGCCTGGTCAGCTGATATTCGACTGCCAGATCAGCGAACCGGAAGAGGCCGGGTGGGCGCCGCATTCTTCGTGCAAGATCCAAGAGTTCGCACAGCTGATCAACGGTTTCCGGAATTTTCGCCGGCGGTGCCTCCGCGTAGGTCGCGGTCATGTCGACGCCGGCCGCGACGGAGAGCTCGGCCAACACAGTGTCGAGATCCCTCGCTTCGGCCGACGGAATGAGTACCACACCCCCGCGCGCATCGAGTCTCGACAACGCGCGAACCGACCCATCGGCATCCAGGGCGGCCCGAACATTTCGTATCATTCGCCGGACTTCCAGCTGGGTGACAAATGTGTCGGATTCGTCGTCACCATGGGACGGGAAATGCACTGCCAGCACGGAATAGCTCTCGGCGACCTCGAAGCCACTGCACCGCGTGACCGTCGACGTGTCCTGCCCGCTGAGCAACGCAATCGCCAACGCGTTCCTGGTTCGTTGATCATCGACCACCTCGGTCTCGAGGTGGTCGGTATAGGCAAGCGATATCGCCGCCGTGACGCTGTCCAGCATTTCGGTCGCCAGTTGGCGCACCACCGTCAGCTTCTGCTCGTCGGTGCCGACCACACTCGCGGCGATCAGCTCCAAACTCGTTGTGAATCCCTGATCGATAGCGCGATCGATCACCTCGCTCGGCACCTCGGTCCGCGCGCGCGACGAGCCAGCGATGCGATGCCGAACGGTATCGCCGCGTCCACGGACAGGAACCGCGGCCAGCGTAGCGCCGGGCGCTAGGACATCAACAGTGGCCGCGGCACCACCGTGTGCGCCACCGCGGCGCGCGACCATGTTCTCGAGCATGCGGGAGGCCAACTCGTCGGCGAGTGCCCGGACTCTGCGAGAGGGTTCCGTAGTGGCCACACGGGGCCGCGCAGAATCGATTCCGGGTGAATAGTCGGTAGTCATCGTTGACTTCCTCACTGCGTTCAACGTCACCTCTCGGCGGCGATGGTTGGCAAGCAGTCTCCCATGTCGGACAGACCAGCACAACTTTATGTTACTAGCTATTCCACCGTACCCGAGCGGCAGAATCTTCGCGGTCTCACCACTTCTGAGCGGGCTACTTCAAACCCGAGACAAGGAATCGCCCTCGAGATAAGTTACTGCCAATTCATATCTGTGGGGCAGTTCCGGAAACAGTCACCGACTTCCCCTCGGTGACGTTCGCGAAACGAGGACCCCATGGATCGACCGGATCGACGCAGCACGCCCGCGTCCGACGACGATGCCGACGCATCGCGTGAAGAGCTGCCACTCTATGAGCAGATCGGCGGCCACGCCGCTCTGGAGACAGTGGTCGAAGACCTCTACCGGCGCGTCCTCGCAGATGAGCGGTTGTCCCCGTTCTTCGCCGGCACCAACCTCACCCGGATGAAAGGCAGGCAGGTCGAGTTCTTCACTGCCCTACTCGGCGGACCGGTCCCGTACGTCGGCCCGTCCCTGCGCACCGTTCATCAAGGGCGCGGCATCACGGTAGGCCATTTCAACCTGGTCGCAGGCCATCTCACCGAGGCGCTCGTCGCGGCTGGGCTCGATCGAGAACTCACAGACCAGGTGATCGGTGCGGTCGCCCCGTCGGCCGCTGACATCGCCACAGCACGGGAGACACCCACCCCGCCGTAACCACCTCGGCCCGGTTCAGTTCGGGTGCCTCGAACGCGAGGTTCGGCCCGCGACAACCCCGGATCTCACTGCGGATCGGCGCCCTCGAGCTTGCGACGGAGCAACTTGCCAGTGGCATTGCGTGGCAACTCGTCTACGAACACCACATCCCGGGGCACTTTGTGCCGCGCGAGGGTCGACTTGACGTGATCCTTGATCTGCTGCGCGTCACACGAGGCACCCGGTGCGGGCACGATGAACGCGCGCAGGCGTTTTCCGAAGTCGCGATCGTCTACCCCCACGACAGCCGCCTCGAGGATGTCGGGTCGTTCGACGAGCAGGTTCTCGACCTCGAGCGGAAAGACGTTCTCGCCGCCGGAGATGATCATGTCGTCGTCTCGACCGTCGATGAACAGCCTTCCGGCCGTATCGAAATGGCCGACATCGCCGCTGGACTGCATTCCGTCGACGATCTCCTTGCCGGTGCCGTCGGTGTAACCGCCGAAACTCAGTGCGCTGGCGACGAAGATTGTGCCGACCACGCCCGGTTCGGTGACCCGACGGCGGTGCTCATCGTAGATCGCGACCCGGCAGCCGACGGGTGGACGGCCGACGGTGCCAGGCGCTTCCCGCATATCGCGAGGCGTGGCGACGGCTGCCACCGCGACCTCCGTCGAGGCATACAGGTTGTAGAGCACCTCACCGAACGCCAGGGCGGTACGCCTGCTCAGGTCGGGTGAAATCGAGGAGCCGGCCGCGAAGATCACTCTCAGCGAGGAGGTGTCGTATTCGGCCAGCACGGACTCGCCCAGATCGACAATGCGCTGCAACATCGTCGGTACCAGCACCAGGGTGCCCGCGCGATGGTGTTCGATATCGGCCAACGTGCGGCGCGGGTCGAATTTGCGCTGCTGCAAGATGATCGTGCTGCCCAGCGCCCAGCCCAGAATCAGCTGAGAGAGACCGGTGCCGTGGAACGCCGGCGCCGCGAGCACGGTCGTACTCGCCTTCGGCAAGGGGATACGGTCGAGGAACTGCGCCGATTGCAAGGGCGACACTTTGCCTCGCGGTGCACCTTTCGGTGTTCCGGTCGTGCCACTGGTGAGTACCACGATCCCGCCTGGCTGTTCGGGACTCGCCGGTGGGCGGGTGCGCTGGCCCGCCTGGACATCGTCCAAAGTCACCCGCCCGTGGTTCACCCTGCCGTCGTCCAATGTCAGAATTACAGGTAACTTAGCGGGCAGGCCACCGATACGGTCGAGGAATTCGGCGTCGAGCAGGATCGCACCGACGTTTTCGCGTTCGGCCACCGACAACAGCTGCGGGCCCGCCATTCCCGTATTGAGCAACACGATTCGCGCACCCAGCTTGCCCGCGGCGAGCAGCGACAGGACCATCCCCCGATGGTCGCGGCACAGCGCCGCCAGCACGGTGTCACTCGTGATCCCCCGCGCGACAAGGCCGTTGGCTACCGCGTTCGATCTATGGTCGAGCTCTTCGAAGCTCAACGGCCCCTGCTCGTCGACGATCGCAGTGGCGGTGCCCCTGCGGCGAGCCGCGTGCGCGAACGCTGTGACCACCGGGCCGAACACGGTCGCATCCATGGCGGTACGGATCAGTTCCACCGGGTGCTGGAGTTCGATCGCGCCGCTTCGACGCAGGACTCCGACCGCGGACAGGCTGTCAGCCATCGTTCTGACCAAGGCCGCGGGCATGCTCGAGATCGCCGGCATGGACACCTCCGAAGGGTTCGGGTTACTCGGGACGAGCGATCGGAATCTGGGCACCGACGGCCGATGGCGATCGTAGCCGGTGACAGAACCATTGGTAACTTAACGGGGCTGAAAATGCGAAACAGCATTGTGGAAGTCCGGTTCCGGGTGAGAGCATGAGCGGGTTAATCTCTCACCCTTTCGAACCGGAGGTCGGCGATGACCAGTTCAGCACGGGCGCAGGATGTCTCGGACGACATCGCGCGCCGCCATCGCTACCTCAACGGTGTCGGCGCGTTGCTTGGCGGCCCGGCGAACGTGATCATGCAGCTGAGCCTGCCGCCGGTGGGGCGCGGCGTGGTGGAAAGCGTCGTCGAATCAGGTAGTTACGCAACGCGACCGGCCAAGCGCGGTCGAACCACGCTCACCTATCTCGCGGTGGCGATGATCGGAACCGACGAAGATCAGGCGGCATACCGTGCCGCGGTGGGCACCGCGCACCGGCAGGTGCGCTCGGGACCGCACAGCCCAGTTCGGTACAACGCCTTCGACCCCCGGCTGCAACTGTGGGTAGCCGCCTGCCTGTACCGAGGCGTCGTGGATACGGTGAACCTGCTCTACGGCGGGATGAACGAGCAGGATGCCGACGAGATGTATCGCGATGCCGCCAGGTTCGGCACAACTCTGCAGATGCCTGCCGAACTGTGGCCGACCGACCGCGCGGCCTTCGATCGGTACTGGGACTCGATGCTCGACGGTCTGTCCTTCGACGACGAAGTCCGCACCTACCTGCTCAACTACGTTGTCGAGATGGCGGCATGGAGCAGAGGCGTCCGCGTGGTGTTCGGTCGGGCGAATCGCTTTTTCACCACCGGGTTTCTGCCACAACAGTTCCGCGACGCGTTGGGCCTGCGGTGGAGCCCCCGCAGGCAGCGAGTGTTCGAGGTCGTGATGCGCACGGTCGGACGACTGCTCGAGGTGCTACCGGACAGTTGGCGAGCCCAGCCCTTCGAGCGCTACCTGGACGACATGCGTGAGCGTCGATCCCAGGGCAAGAATTTGATCTGAGCCCAGACCGCGCACTGCCGCGAGGTCGGAGACAGTGCAACAAGTTGATCATAATTCTCACCATTTCGAAGTCCGATTGCGATCCGCTGGCGAGACGCGTCAGCGCGCTATTTGCCACTGAGCCAGGGACTTTTCACACCGCTGTCTGCGCGACGCCGTGCGCACAATCGCAGCCCTCTGGCAGATCAGCCGTGCGCCGAGGCAACTCTTCGCTCCCGCGTATGCGGCCCTTACGGCGCTGTCTGCCATTCAGAACCAGCGAGAGACGGCGACGGGAGTCGATACACGACGGCCGGGACCAGCGATCCGGCTACAGGCCACGGCACTCCGACCATAGATCCAGACCGTGCCCCATAACTGAGGCCCGAGCAGCCGTGGCGCGAGGGTGTGCGTTACGTAGACACGCCGCCTATCTTCTGTTAAGTTACTCACTATTCTAGACCGATTCGGCGACGTGCATCGAGCGCTCGCGACGCGGTCTGGGGGTCTGATCGTGCTCAATGAGGAGTAGTGTCATGGATAGACTCAATAGACGTAACGCCCTGAAAGCCGGCGGAATGCTCGGCGTTGCCGGCACCATCGGATTGGGTGCGACCGCACGGGCTGATCCGTGGACGTGGTCGCCTGAGGGATCAATAGCCGGAACCGGTGCCGGTGTCGACCCGTTGACAGTCTGGGATCCCGAAGCCGACGAACTCGTCGCCGGACTCATCGATCGAGGCGAAGTCCCCAAGGTCAACGAGCTGTTGCGGACCTGGACCAGGAACGGTGAGGCACTGCCCGCCGGCTTGCCTCCGGAGTTGCGCGACTTCATGGAGTACGCGCGCCGACTGCCGCAGTGGACCGATCAGGGCAAGTTGGATACCGCGATCGCGTTCAACAAGAAGCGCGGCCTCTATCTCGGTGTCCTCTACGGGTTCGCCAGCGGCATGATGAGCACCGTCATCCCGAAAGAGGCGCGATCGGTCTATTACTCCAAGGGCGGCCACGACCTCAAAGACCGCATCACCAAGACCGCGAAACTCGGTTATGACATCGGTAGCGCCAATGCCTACATGCCCGACGGGGAAATGGTCGTCACCTGTGTCAAAACCCGGCTGGTCCACGCGGCGGTACGTCATCTGCTGCCGCAGTCCCCGCACTGGGTGCACTCCGCGGAGGAGGACATCCCGATCAGCCAGAACGACATCATGGTCACCTGGCACAGCCTGCCGACGACCGTGATGAAGCACCTCAACTCATGGAAGGTGCCGATCCCGGCACATGAATCGGAGGCGTTCCTGCACTCCTGGCAGGTCGCCGCGCACCTGCTGGGTGTACGCGACGAATACATCCCCAAGTCATGGCCCGACGCCAATTCCCAATCGGCGCAGATACTCGATCCCATCCTCGCGGCGACGCCGGAAGGCGCCAAGCTGGCCGATCGACTGCTCAGCCTGGGCGCCAACATCGATCTGTCGATTCTGAGCAAGCCGGTACTCGGCGCGTTCACCCGTTTCCTGCTCGGCGACAAGATCGCCGACGGCCTCTCGATTCCGAGGGAACCGATCTGGGATCCGTTGCTCCAAGTCGCTTGGGGTCCGTTCATCGCCGTGCGCGAGGGCCTGCTCACCGTGGTCCCGCCGCTCGAGGATCCCTACTGGCTCCTCGACGAATTCCTGCGCAAGGCCGCTTTGATCTACCTGGCCGAACTGCGCCTGCCGATCAGTATCGAACTCCCGGTGATGAACCGCGATATGAGCCAGCCACCGCGCTGATACGGCGAAGTTCTGCACAAACCCATTTCCAGGGAGTTCCTACTCCCCAGCAAGGAGCATGAAATGCGCAACACCCTTCGTATTGCCGCAGCCTCGGTCGCGGTAGCCGGCCTCGTCGGAACCACAGCGGGCACGGCAGTGGCCGAAACCGGTTCGTCGGCAGCGGATGCGGGCTCGGCCGCGGCGAGTTCGGTCGGGGAACTGGCCGGGCGCGGTGACATCATCGGATTGATCGTCCTGCTGGGAATCACCCCGATTCAGATGCTGACCGGGGGCATCTGCGATGTGGCCACCTTCGCCGGTTCAGCGAGCCCGTGTACGCCGGGACCCCGCCACTACTGAAAGGCTCATGTCCCGAATTGACGCGGCGGCGGACTTGTCGTCGTCGCGACGATCGGTGAACGAAAAATGCGCGACAGTGCAGTCACACACGCGGACTCGTTGCCGTGGACGCCGAAACCGGTTGCGGCGTCCGGAGTTCGCGAGGTCCTCAACTACTTCGGAAAATGCCCGACGTGCGGTTATCCGTCGCGGGCCAGCACGCACACCGTCTATTACAGCGACGGATCGACCACCGCGATGGTCACCGGCGTGTGCGAGTCACCCTGCGGTTGGTCAGGGCCGGTGGAACTCACCACGATGACGGGCCGCCGCCCGCTCGGCCAACCGGATTGACGGCCCACCAGCTGCCATGATTTCGGCGCACCGGACGCGAGCACCGCATCCGGTGCGCCGAACCTGTCTCTGCCCCACTCGATCACTGTCGCCGACGACTCGGCCGGCCACGATCGGGCCGAGTCGAGACGCGATTTCGCCCGATGTCGTAGCACCGCGATGCGGTCGGACTACGCTGGCCGCGATGCCGTCCATCTATGAATTGAGGGGACACGCGTGACCAGCAGCGAATTCGCGTATACCGGGTGTGACAACCTGGAGGCGATGACCGAAGCGGTCAACTACAACAGATTTCTGATCGACTGCGTAGACAAACACGTCACGTCACCGGACCTACGCATACTGGACTTCGGCGCCGGTAGGGGCACTTACGCCGATATGCTGGCCGAGCGCGACATCATCCCGGACTGTCTCGAGCCCGACGCCGATTTGCAGAAGTTGCTGCTGTCGAAAGGCTACAAGGTCGTCGATTGCGATGCCGAGCCATCCGAAGCCGAAATGTACAGTCTTATCTATTCTTTCAACGTATTCGAGCACATCAAGAACGATCAGGAAGCGTCCGAACATCTGACTTCGCTGTTGCGGCCCGGTGGGACGCTGGTGATCTATGTGCCCGCGCTGGAGATGCTGTTCACCTCGATGGACACCAAAGTCGGGCACTACCGGCGTTATCGCCGGACCCAACTCAACCGCATTCTCCGTAACGCGGGTCTGGAGATCGTGGAGTCGCGCTACTGCGACCCGATCGGCTTCTTCGCCACCTTGGCCTACAAGTTCGCCGGTAGCGACGACGGCACGATCAACACGCGAGCGCTGAAGCTCTACGACCGCATCGTGTTCCCACTCAGCAAGCTCCTGCAGGCCGTCACCGGCAAGCTGTTCGGCAAGAATGTGCTGGTAGTCGCCACGAAGGCTTGATGCCCCGGCAGGTGACCGCGGGGGAAGTCCCGATGACCCTCGGCCAGGTCATCGGGTTCCGTTGCCACGCTGGGCTGTCGATGGTTCGCGATGCTCGGTGGCGCAGGCGGCTCAGTTCGTCCGGCTGCCCACCGACTTCGCCAGGAAGGGCCACGACGAGCGGAGGTCGTCCTCCCAGTATCCCCAGGAGTGTGTGCCGACAGGGCGTTCGTCCAGCGTGACCGGAATGTTCAATTCGCGCAGCCGGTTCGCGAGGTTGATGGTGCAGAAGTGCACCGCAGCTTCGATGGGGCCGCCGAAGGCGATCTGGACCGGGAGCGGGATCCGGCCTTCCCGGACGCGCGTGTCAGCCGGTGTGTCGTGGGGTGCGCCGGGGATCCCGGTGCCGGTGCTCAGATAGACCTCGGTG
Source organism: Nocardia sp. A7 (assembly GCF_046549215.1). NCBI lineage: Bacteria > Bacillati > Actinomycetota > Actinomycetes > Mycobacteriales > Nocardiaceae > Nocardia > Nocardia sp. A7. The sequence goes on from NZ_JAJPWE010000005.1 coordinate 244,016, forward strand.
CCACGCAGCCCTTCCGCGTTGACGAGCGGATCATTGGCGCGCCACAGGGGGCCGTTGCGTGGTCCCCACATGTTCTCGATGCTCTGTCCGCCGCCCCAGTTCTCCACCGTGATCTTGACGAATTCCTGGCCGATGGGGTCCGAGGTCTGCGCGCAACCGCTGTAGGAGGCCACGCTGTTCCAGAAGCCGGGCTTGGCGATCGCCAGGTTCAGCACCGATGTGCCGCTCATCGACACACCGACGATGGTGCGGTTGCCGTCGGCCCGCAGGAATTCCTCGATCACCGGCGGCAATTCCTCGTTGAGGAAGGTCTGCCATTTGTTGCGGCCGAGCACCGCGTCGTCGCGCACCCAGTCGGTGTAGTAGGAGCTGGCGCCGCCGACCGGGGTCACGACATTGACGTCCTTGTCGCGCAGGAAGCTCACAGCGTCGGTCTGCGCGTCCCAGCCGCTTTCGTTCGGGCCACCTTGGGAACCGTTGAGCAGATACATCGTCGGCCGTGGGGTTTCGGTATCCGCCGCCCGGATCACCTGGACCGGAATCTGCTTGTCCATCGCGGGCGAGAACACGGTCACCAGCTGGCGTCTGCTGTCGATATCGACTGTCGAGACCACCCCGGCCGTCTCGGGTCGGGCGTTGGCGACACTCACCGGGAGCACCAGCCCGGCCGTGGCCAGCGCGCTCACCAGCGCCGCGCTGACCGCTGCCGTACGGATCGATCGACGTGTTCTTCTCACTGGGGAAAACCTCTCGTCTACCGGGTGCACTGTCGAGGCAGCGCGGGTCACCTCACGGTTCAACGTGAGGCATGCAGAGAGGTTCGGGCTGCACCTGCCCGCGGTTTGGTGGACAGCGGAAATACTTCCGACCCCGGCAGAGTGATCGAGCGCGAGTTGGGAGCGGCGTGGGTCGTGGTCAGCGGCTGAGGAACTCCTCGATCGCGGGCCAGGTCGTGTCGGCGGCGGACACCATGCCCAAGTGGCCGCCGCTGACCTCGACGAACTCCACTTCGGCGGCGTTCGGTAGGACATCGAGGCCGCGGCGCACCGAGGCGGCGGGCACCACCACGTCGCTGCGGCTGCCCGCGAGCAGCACTCGGCAGGTGACCTTCGACAGTTCGATCACCAGGTCCGAGCGCAATCGGATCGACCCGCTCGCGAGTTCGTTGCGCAGTACCAGGCTGCGGTAGATCTGCCAGTACGAGCGGCCGGGGTAGCCGGGCATGGCGGCCATGAACCGGTCGGTCGCCTCCATCCTGGCCAGCGCCTCGGTGTCGAAGGCGTTGCGGGCCAGAAACATCGGCTTGGCGAGCTCACGGTCGAAGGCCTGGATCCGGAAGCCGAGCCGCACGAATTCCTGCGGGATGCCGCCCATCACCTTGGTCGCCAAGGCCATCTCCCGACCACCGGTGACCTTGGCGACCAGGCGCAGCGGGAACAGGAACGCGGTGCGGGCCTGGTCGATCGGCGCGGCCAAGCAGGTGATGGAGGCGATCGGCAGGTCGGCGTGGGCGGCCGCGGTCAGCAGGGCGAGCACCCCGCCCAGCGACCAGCCGACGATGTCGACGCCACGGCCGTCGTGTTCTTCAGAGACTCGCGCGATCGCCTCCGGCAGGATGTCGTCGGTCCAGTCCTCGAGGCCGAGATCACGGTCGGCGTAACCGAATTCGCCGTAGTCGACGACGTAGGGCTGCCTGTCCTGGTCGAGCAGAAAGCGCACCAGGCTCTGGCCCGGCCGTAGATCGAAACACGCCGTCGTCACCGCGAGCGGCGGCACCAGCAGCACCGGATTGCCCGGCGCCGGTGTGCTGCGGTCATAGCGCTTCAGGTGCCGGTGCGCGCCTTCGTACACCGTCGTCGACGGTGTGGGGCGGTGGGACTCGAGTCCACCGCCGAACGACACCGACCACACATTGCGCACCGCGCGCGGCAGCTCGGCAACGATCCCCATCGGTAAACCCCTTACTTCACCAGTTTCTGCCAATCCGCAGACCCAATATCCGTATCTTACCAGCGAGTAAGTTAGCGTCTCACGCCGCGCGACGAGCCTTGCGGGCCGTGCGCCCCCTGCGGTGACCGGTCGCCGAGGCGGTGATCGGGCGCCCGAACAGCACCTGGAACGCGGCGCGCGCCATCGCGCCGAGCCCACGACGGCCCGCGGGCAGCGCGAGCACGCTGCGCACCGTCCGAGTTTCCGACGGTGTCACCGCCACACCGGTGAATCGGTCGTCGAGCCAGTTCAGGCTCAGCGGTGTCGACAGTGGCAGCAGGGTGAGATGTTCGCTCGTCCGGTCACGCAGGTAGGTCACGTGCGCGCCCTGCTCGCGATAGCGCTGCACGAGCGCATCGATATCGTCGACCGCGATGATCTGGTCGTGCACGGCCTGCACGACCAGCAGCGGCACCGCGGGTGCCCGGTCACCGAGCGTGAGATCGGCGAACAGGGCCAGCATCGCTTCCACGGCGAGCAGCTCGGCGATCGGCGTGCCACTGTGCCGGTCGACGTTGTAGCGGGCCAGTCGCAGGACCGCGGCGGCGGTCGTCGACTGGGCGGCCTTGTCGAGCACCGCGCGGCCTTCATCGCTGAAGTTGGTGACGACGAGCTCCTCGAACGCCGGATACACCCGGCGCAGCCCGGCGACCACAAGCGTCGGCAGGCCCGCGTGCAGGCCGCCGTTGAGTCGATGGAAGGTCGACACCAGATCGCCCACCGGGGAGCCGAGTACGGCACCGACGATGTCGAGTTCGGGCGCGTAGGTCGGTGCCATCTCCGCGGTCCACGCCGTGGCGAGGCCGCCGCCCGAGTATCCCCACAGGCCGACCTGCGCCGCCGGGTCGAGGCCGCCCGGTTCGAAGGCCAGGGCCGCGCGGATGCCGTCGAGTGCGCGATAGCCCGGTTCGCGCGGTGCGCCCCACGCGCCGAGCATGCCTTCGTGATCCGGGATCGAGATCGCCCAGCCCCTGGTCAGCGCGTCGGCGAAACACAGCAGTTCGATGTGGGTGAAGGTGCCGATGGCGCGGGAACCGCGCTGCAGCGCGTACGAGGGAAACGACCGCGGCGAGATGGCGTCGATCGCGCACTGGAACGACAGCAGTGGCGCACCGGGCGCGACGCCTCCCAACGGCGCAACCACGGTGGTGACCGACGCCTCGGGCACACCGTTGAGATCGGTCGTGCGGTACAGCAACTGCCAGGCCCGCACCTTCAGCCCGATCACCCCGAACGCGGCGAGTTCGACCGGTCGCGAACGCAGGATCGTACCTTCGGCCAGGCCCTCGAACCCGGGCCGCGGCGCGAAGAAGGGATCCTGGTCCGGCAGGACGGCGCGCGTGGGCGCGGACCAGGTTTCGGCCCTCATGCGGCCCTGCGCGCGGGCTCGCTGCGGTAGCGCGACACCGGTCCGTCGATACCGAGCAGACGCCATACCCGCCTGGCGACAGGATTCATCAGGCCGATATCGGTCGCGAGCGCGCGGACATCGGTGAAGACGTCGCGCTTGATGTGCCGCGAGTACGGGTTGCGCCAGTACGCGTCGCGCATCACCTCGCCCGGAATCCCGAACTTCTCGGCGAACTGCTTCGGCGGCGTCGCGATCATCGCCAGCATCACCCGCATGGTGATCGGAAATGCCACGGACAGTACGGTTTTCGATACGAAGTTCATCGAGGGCACATTGATCCGAAGATATTCGTGCGCGAACGAGATGTGCCTGGCCTCCTCGGCCACGTGGATCTCCATCACCCGGTGCACCATCGGATGCGGGTCGGTTCCGCTGCGCAGCAACGCCTTCTGCAGGTGATCGATCGGCTCTTCGCCACCGAGCACCAGGGTGAAGAAGAAGCCGGGGAAGAACTTCACCGCGGGCCAGATGATCAACGTGAGCTTGCGATCGAGCGAGCCCATGCCGATCACATCGCGGTAGCCGATGCGGTTGATCATCTCCTGGAACATCATCGTGTGGTTGCACTCTTCGGCCGCTTCATGCGTGATGTAGCGGAACTCCGGGTCACCGTTGGGCACGGACGGCAGATACTGCATGAGCCCGCGGATGAGCAACTGCTCGAAGTCGATGCCCACCTTCGCGATGCAGGCCTGGCGCCACAAGCCCATCGCGATCCGCTTCTCGACGGGCTGCGCTTTGTACCAGGGGTGGCGGCCGAGCGGGTCCACGTCGGGCAGGATCCAGCGCGGGTCGTCGGAGTGCACGGCGAAGTCGGGCGAATCCCAGTCGATATCGACATAGGGATCGAAGCGTTTGGTCACCGAGCCTTCGGACAGGCTCTGCAGGGTCTCGTGGTAATTGGACAGCGTCATCGGTGTCTCCTCGGTACGGTTCCACTGTCCAGTTTAGTGGTACCGGCAGTACCGCACAAGAGTTGCCGCTACCGCGTGTCACATCTAATTCGCCGCCGTGAACTCCGCGATCGACGTCAGCGGGTCGAGCGTGATGCCGACTTCGCGCAGCGAGGCGTCGATGATCGCCCAGATGGCGATGTGCAGGAAGGACGACAATTCGCCTGCGTCCATCGGCTGCATCGACCGGCTCAGCCAGCGGTTCACGCTGCCGTCCACGAAGCTGACCAGGCCGAAGGCCATCGGCTCGGCTACGGCCACCGGGGCGGATTGCGCGTGCAACGCGCGTTCGAACACCTCGCGGACGGTGCCGGCGATGGCGATCTTGGTGCCGGAGACGATGGGTGAGTTGTGGTCCTTGGTCGAGCCCGAGCCGGCGCCGAGGAAGTAGTGCAGGCGGGGGTTGGCGACGATCCAGCCGATGTAGGCGTCGACGGAGCGCGCGATTGCCTCGGTGACGGTGCCTTCTGGGTTCAGGGTGGGGGCCAGTGCGGCCATCAGGTCGTCGATGATGCGCGTGCGGAGTTGTTCGTCGAGGTCCTGGCGGTCTTTGAAGAGGCGGTAGAGGACCGAGCGGGGGACGCCGGCGAGGTCGGCGATCTCCTGGACGCCGACCGAAGCGCCTTGGGATCGGACCGCTTCGAGGGCGGCGGCGAGGATCAGTTCGCGGCGGTCGGCGCGGTGGCGGTCCCAGCGGCTGGCTCTGCCGTCCGTGTGCGGTGCGGTCACATCTCTCCTTACCGGGACCGGAGGGGCGGTTCGCCGAATACAACGACGAACTGTAGTCCAGCGATTCGGGCACGCATGGCAGCGGTGATCGGCGGGTGTCAGGCGGGCGTCAGGCGATCGCCCCGGCGCGGCGGAGACGGTCGGTGTCGTCGTCGCTGTAGCCGAGCTCGCGCAACACCGCACCGGTGTCGGCACCGGTGGTGCTGCCCGGGCGCGGCACCGGGGCGGGCGTGCGCTCGAACCGCGGGGCGGGCGCGGGCTGTCTGATGCCGCCGACCTCGACGAAGGTGTCGCGCGCCTTGTTGTGCGGGTGCTCGTGGGCTTGCCACGGCGAAAGTACCGGTGACACACAGGCATCCGAGTCCGCGAACACCGCAGCCCACTCGTCACGTGACTTGGTGGCGAACACCTCGGCCAGCGCTGTGCGTAGTTCCTCGGCGCTGTCGAGGTCGTACTGCGCGGGCAACTGCGCCGATGCCAGGCCGAGCCGGTCGAGCAGTTCGGCGTAGAAGTGCGGCTCGACCGCGCCGACCGCGACATATCCGCCGTCGGCGCAGCGGTAGGTGTCGTAGTAGGCGCCGCCGCCGTCGAGCAGGTTCTCACCCCGCTCGCCTTCCCACAGACCCGCGGCGTGCATGCCGTGCACGAAGGCCGTCAGCAGGGCCGCGCCGTCGACCATCGCGGCGTCGACCACCTGGCCCAGGCCCGATCGCGTCCGCTCCTGCAGCGCGGCGAGCACACCGACGACGAGCAGCATTCCGCCGCCGCCGAAGTCGCCGAGCAGGTTCACCGGCGGGGTCGGATTCTGCCCGGCCCGGCCGAGCAGATCCAGCGCGCCGGCGACCCCGATGTAGTTGATGTCGTGACCAGCGGCGTCGGCCAGTGGGCCGTCTTGGCCCCACCCGGTCATCCGGCCGTAGATCAGCCCGGGATTGCGGGCCGCGCAGACATCGGGACCGATGCCCATGCGTTCGGCCACGCCCGGCCGGAACCCTTCGACGAGAATGTCGGCGGTTTCGGCCAGGCGCAGGACGACCTCCCGGCCCTCGGTCGATTTCAGGTCCACCGCGATGGACGCGCGGCCGCGGTCGAGCACACCCGACGGGGCGAGCAGCCCGGCCGAGTCGCCGACCCGATCGACGCGGATCACCTCGGCGCCGAGATCGGCCAGCACCATGCACGCGAAGGGGCCCGGTGCGAGGCTGGCGATTTCGATCACCCGCAGACCGGCGAGCGGTCCGCTCGTCCGAGAGCCGGGAGTACTCACCCGTTCACCGCCGCGTCCCGTGGCAGGCCGAGCATCCGTTCACCGATGACATTGAGCTGGACCTCGGTGGTGCCGCCGTAGATGGTGGTGGCGCGGCCCGCGATCAGTTGTTCCATCGCGTGGTCGCTGCGCTCGCCGGGCACCGACACCACACCGGCGACGCCGAGTTCGGCCACAACGTACTCCGAAATCGCCTGTCCCAGTGCCATTCCCAGCAGTTTGCCGACGCTGGACGTGGTGGAGACGTCGATGCCGGACAGCTGCTTGAGGACCACCCGCGAACTGATCACGTCCACCGCTCGGCTCTCGGCCATGAGTTCGCCGAGCCGGTAGCGGGCCACCGGGGAGAGGTCACGGCCGATCGCGAAACGGAGCAGGTCGGTGTCGGTGGCGTAGGCCTCCATCTTCTGGCTCAGTGCCACGCGTTCACCCGCCAGGGTGGTGCGGGCCACGTGCCAGCCTTCATCGACCGCGCCGACCACGTTCTCGTCGGGGATGAACACGTCGTCGAGGAACACCTCGTTGAACAGTGCCGATCCGGTCATTTCCCGCAGGGGACGCACCGTGATACCGGGCGAGGACATGTCGAGCACGAAGTAGGTGATGCCTTCGTGTTTGGGCTTGTCGGGGCTGGTGCGCGCGATCAGCATCGCCCAGTCCGAGAACTGCGCGACCGTGGTCCAGATCTTCTGACCGCTCACCCGCCAGCCACCGTCGACCTTGGTGGCCTTGGTGGTCAGGCTCGCGAGGTCCGAGCCCGCGCCCGGTTCGCTGAAGAGCTGGCACCACACCAGTTCGCCGCGCAAGGTCGGCACGACCAGTTCTTGCTTCTGGCGGTCGTCGCCGTGCGGAACGATCGCGCCGACCGCCCAGGTGCCCATCAGCAACTGCGGCATCTGGATGCCGGAGGTCTTGATCTCCTGGGCGATCACCACCTGTTCGAGCGGCGCGGCCGAGCGACCATAGGGGCGGGGTAGGTGCGGCAGGTTCCAGCCGCCGTCACCGAGGGCCACTAGCTGGTCGTCCTCGTCGTCGATCGCCGCGATCTCGGCGAGCTCGGCCCGGACCGTGGCGCGGATCTGTTCGGCCTCGGCGGGCAGTTCCAGTTCGCTGGACAGGGCGAGCCCGGACAGCGCGTAACCGGCCACGGCTTCGGCCCGTTCGTCACGCGCACCGAGTTGTGCGCGCAGGGCGAGGGCGCGCCGGTAGGACAGGTGCGCGTCGTGCTCCCAGGTGAAGCCGATGCCACCGTGCACCTGGATGCACTCCTGGGCCACCTGCACCGCGGCATCCGGAATGATCAGCGCGGCGACGGCGGCCGCGTAGTCGGCGGTCTCGTCGTCGCGATCGAGGGCGAACGCGGCGTCCCACAGCACGGCCCGCGCCTTCTCCAGCGCGATGCCCATCTGTGCGCACTTGTGTTTGACGCCCTGGAACTGACCGATCGGCCGACCGAACTGCACGCGGGTCTTGGCGTACTCGGACGCGGTCGACACACACCACGACATCACGCCGACCGCCTCGGCGCCGAGCACCACCGCGGCCACCGAGCGCACCCGCGCCGCACTCACGTCGAGCACCCGGTCGGCCGTGACCTCGACCGAATCCGCCTGCAGCCGTGCCGAACCGCGCAGCACGTCGATGCCGTCCTGGGCGCTGATCGTCAGATCGATGTTCTCGAAGACGACCCACCGCTGTTCACCCGCCACCGTGACCGGCGCGATGACGACATCGGCCGACATCGCCCCGAGCACACCGTCGGCGGTGCCGCTGACGGTCACGGTGCCGTCGGTCAGCGTGCCGGTCAGGTTGGAGGTCAAGGCCACCGCACCGGTGCGCGACCCGTCCGCCAGCCCGGTGAGCCGAGCCAGGGCCGACTTGTCTTCGGCACCGGTGCCATGTGCGGCGGCCAGCACCGCACCGGCGAGCACGGTCGGCACGAACGGGCCGGTGTGCAGGCCACGTCCGAGCGGTTCGAGGGCGACTGCCAGCGTCAGCAGACCGGCGCCCTGACCGCCGAGGTCCTCGGCGATGTGCAGGCTCAGCAGATCCTGGGCGACGAGGGCGTCCCAGTACGGGAGAACCTTGCCCGCGTCGGTGGACTCCACGGCGGCCCGGACGACCTCGGACGTGATGGTCCGCTCGACGAAACCGGCGACCGCGTCGGCGAGGGCCAGGTGGTCCTCGCTGACACCGACGCCGAGCTCATAGCTGTTGCGCGCCATAACTAGTTTGTCTCTTTCAGCTGGGCGGCGACCTCGTCGATGGTCCACGGGCCGTCGGTCTCGACAGTGCGCACGTCGTGCCAACCGGCCAGTTCGACGATCGCACCGCCCTGCACGGCGAACACCTTGCCGGTGAGCGCGCAGTCGGCCGCGGCGAGATGGGCGACCAGCGGGGAGATATTGGCCGGGGAGAACGCGTCGAACTCACCCTCGGGCACCTCGGCCGCGAACAGTGCGCCCATACCGGGGGTGGCCAGGGTCAGGCGGGTGCGCGCGATCGGAGCGATCGCGTTGACGCGCACGCCGTAGCGTTCGAGTTCGTCAGCGGCGACCAGCGTCAGCGCGGCGATGCCCGCCTTGGCCGCGCCGTAGTTGCCCTGCCCCGCGTTGGGCATGAAGGTGCCAGAGGCCGAGGCGGTGTTGATCACCGAGGCCGACACCGGGGTACCGGCCTTGGACTGCGCCTTCCAGTACGCGGCGGCGTGGTGCAGAGTGGCCGCGTGGCCCTTGAGGTGCACCGCGATGACCGAGTCCCACTGCGACTCGTCCATGCCCGCGATGAACGCGTCGCGCAGGATGCCCGCGTTGTTCACCACGATGTCGAGCGTGCCGTATTCGCTGATCGCCTGGTCGACAAGGGCTTTCGCGCCGTCCCAGGTGGCGATGTTGTCGGTGTTGGCGACCGCGGTACCGCCGGCGGCGACGATCTCGTCGACCACCTGCTGGGCCGGGCCCGCGTCGGTGCCGCTGCCGTCGTTGGCGCCGCCGAGATCATTGACCACGACCTTGGCGCCTTCGCGGGCGAACAGCAGCGCGTGTTCGCGGCCGATGCCGCGACCGGCACCGGTGATGACCGCGACGCGACCCTCGAGTTTTCCCATGAGTGTGTCTCCTAGTTGATTTCGACGCGGCCGTCGGTGATCGCGATCTGGCCCGCGGCTTCGGTTTCGAAGGCGTAGGCCCGCACACCGGGATCAGCGGATTCGGTGGCCCAGAAGCTGGTGGTGATGTCCTGACCCGGCAGCACCGGCTTGGCGAAACGCACGGCCAACCTGCGCAGACGCGCGGTGTCACCGTCGGCGAGTTCGGTCAGCGCGGCCCACGAGGTGAACGCCATCGTGCACAGGCCGTGGTTGATGATGCCGGGCAGCCCTGCCATGCGGGCGATCTCGTCGTCGAGGTGGATCGGCATCGGATCGCCCGAGGCCGGTGAGTAGCGGAAGGTCTGGTCGTCGTCGATGTGGGCGGTGAGCTTCGCGGCCGGATCGCCTGCCCGATCCTCGTCGGTGATCCGGTGTGTGGGCGCGAGCTCCCCTTCCCCGGGACCGGCGTCGACCTTGCGGAAGAACGCGGTCATCCACTGCTCGTTGACGAGTTCGCCTGCCGCGTCACGGGTTTCGGCATAGATGACCACGGTCGAACCGTTCGGGCGACCCACGTAGCCGATCGGCTTGGCCCGCACCACGAGTTCGTCACCGGCCCGGATCGGCCGGTGGAACAGGAAGTCCTGCTCACCGTGGACCAGCTTCATCAGCAGCTCCACCGGGGCGACCGACAGCGCGGCGGGCGCCATCGAGGTGAACACCGGCACCACCGCGAATACCGGCGGCGCGATCTCACCCGACAGGTGCGCGGGGATCGGATCATTGGTCGCCGCGGCGTATTCCGCGATCCGTTCCGCCGTGACCGAGAACCGCTCTTCGTCGGTCCACTCCCCCAGGGCGGAGCCGTCGAAGACGACTCCGGCCGATTCCGGGGTGGTCATGCGGCCGAACCGACGAGCTCGGTGAACTTGTCCATCGACTCCTTCAGATCGGCTTCGGCGTGCTTGGCCACGGCCTTGCCGATCGGGCCGACGATCATCGCGCCCTTGAAACTCGCGTCGAACGCGGCCTCCGAGCCCGTGTCGGTTGCCTCCACCTTCAGCGCGAATTCGATGGTGACACCGGCCATTCCGGCGCCGGTGATGCGCAGGAACGAGTTCGGCACGACCTCGGCGACGGTCCACTCGATCTTGTTGGCCATGTTCATCACCGACACGACCTCGGTGAAACGCGCGCCCGCGGCGAGTTCGGCGGGCAGATCGCCGCGCCAGCCCTGGTGGATGGTCAGCCATTCCTCCCAGTTGGCGAGATCGCTGAGACGGGCCCAGGCCAGCTCGGGGGCGACGGGCAGGGCGGTGGAAACGGAGACAGATGCCATGGTGTTACTCCTGATGTGATCGGGTGGGCGAAGTTCAGCGGACGGCGGGACGGTAGGCGGTCACCACGACCGCGCCACCGAGACCGATGTTGTGCTGCAGGGCGATTCGCGCGTCGGTGACCTGGCGGGCGTCGGCATCGCCGCGCAGCTGCCAGGTGAGCTCGCTGCACTGGGCCAGGCCGGTCGCGCCGAGGGGGTGGCCCTTGGAGATCAGCCCGCCCGACGGGTTGACGACCCACTGGCCGCCGAAGGTGGTGGCGTTGTCGTCGACGAGTCGACCGCCCTCGCCCGGCGCGCACAGACCGAGTGCCTCGTAAGTCAGCAGTTCGTTGGTGGAGAAGCAGTCGTGCAGTTCGATGACGTCGATGTCGTCGGGGCCGATCCCGGCCTGCTCGTAGACCTTCAGCGCGGCGGTGCGCGACATGGAGGAGCCGACCAGGTTGATCGCGGTCGGGTCGGTGAAGGTGGACTTCAGGTCGGTGACCATGGCCTGCCCGACGATCTCGACCGCGCGGTCGGCCAGGTTGTGCCGGTCGACGAAGTCCTCGCTCGCGAGAATCACCGCACCCGAACCGTCCGAGGTCGGCGAGCACTGCAGTTTGGTGAGCGGGCCGTAGATCTGCTTGGCCTCGAGTACTTCTTCGAGGCTGTATTCCTTCTGGAACTGCGCGTACGGGTTGTTCACCGAGTGCTTGTGATTCTTCACGCCGATCTTGGCGAACTGCTCGGCGGTGGTGCCGTAGAGCTCCATGTGCTCCTTGCCGGCGGCACCGAACATGTACGGGGCGGGCGGCATCGCGAACTCCTGCAGTTCGGCCAGCGCCAGCAGGTGCTTCATCATCGGCTGCTCACGGTCGTCGTAGGTCGACCCGAGCGAGCCCTTCTGCATCTTCTCGAAACCCAGGGCGAGGGTGCACTCGGCCAGCCCGCCGCGAATCGCCTGTGCCGCGAGGTAGAGCGCGGTCGACCCGGTGGAGCAGTTGTTGTTGACGTTGACCACCGGAATGCCGGTGAGCCCCAGCTCGTAGACCGCGCGCTGGCCCGAGGTGGACTCGCCGTACACGTAACCGACGTAAGCCTGCTCGACCTGGTCATAGTCGATACCGGCGTCGGCGAGTGCCTTGGTCCCCGCCTCGCGGGCCATGTCCGGGTAGTCCCACTCCAGCGAACCCGGCTTCTCGAACTTCGTCATGCCGACGCCGACTACGAACACCTTCTGTGTCATGAACGCACTCCCGTGTGCCGTGTGTCCCGAATACCTGAGACACGGTGTCCATGTAATTTATGTTGGACACGGCGTCCAGGTCAATACCCCCGGGGAATTCCGCTCGAACACGACAGAGGCCGCACCGGAAACGGTGCGGCCTCTGTGGCTCGTGCTACGCGGTTCAGCTCTGCTGGCCGAACCTGCGCGGTTTCTTCGTGCCCATGATGTCGGTCCACCACGATTGCAGCGGGCTCGGTTCGGGCCAGTGGACGGTCGGTTCTTCTCCCTCGGGGTCGGCGGGTGTCAGATCGGAAGGGTCGTCGAGATCGCTGGTCATGCAGGCTCTTCCTCGGATCGTTCGACGGCGCCGCAGCGGGGAGACGAGAGAAGGAACGAGAGCCGTGACTCGGGGCCCGAGTGCGGCGACGACGCGCTGGTCACCGCTGGTCCGCGGCTGACCTGTATGTGCTCAACCGTACACGGCGAGGGTAAACCGGCGGTATCAATTCCACCGCCCCTACCACATTGCGAGTTACGTTCTGCGACAGCTCGTTTCGTGCACTCGGCGGTACGCACTGCTAACGTGTCTCCCGTCGCCGAGACGCCGGGCAGCGGGCCCGGATCGACCGGACTCACGCGCGCGGTGCCCGATGATGGTGCGGCGCAACAGTGGTGAGTATCGGACGGCGGTGAGAAGTCTCGTCGGAGAGACCGGCGAGGACCCGGCCACCACGGCTCTTCGGTCGGTACACACGACAAAGGAACCGATGACACCGACGCTCGCGGTCTTCTTGTTCTCCATCGCCACAGTGGTTCTGCTCGGCGCGGTTGCCGTCGCACTCCAGGCCCTGCGCAACGAACGTCAGGTCCGGGCCCGCCTGGTGGTCGCCGAGCGCGAACTCCAGGCCAAAGACGCGGCGATGGACCAGCTGTCACTCGCCCACGCCGATGAGTTGCGGGTGCGCGCACACGAGGCGGCACTGGCCGAGCAGGCGGCGCAAGAGCGCGTCGCGGCGCAGGTCGAAGCGGCGCAGGAGGCGACACGCGCCCAGGTCTCGGCCGACGCGCGCGCGGCCACCAGCAACGCGGTCCGCGCGTTCGGCACCACGGTGGTCAGTCTCGGCGCCGATGTGGGCCAGGTCGTGAGCAACGCGCTGCGGGAGAACCGCAACGACGAGGTCTACGCCACGCTGACCCGGATCGACCACACCGTCCAGCAGATGATCCGCCAGGCGCAGGCCTACGTCATCGTCTCGGGAGGGCTGCCCGGCCGACGCTGGCCACAGCAGACCGTGGGTGACGTGGTCGGCGGCGCTACCGGCCGCGTGCGTGACTACCTGCGCGTGCGGACAGGCCACTGCGAGCAGGTGGTGATCAGTCGGGCGGTCGAACCGCTCGTGCACACGGTCGCGACCCTGCTCGACAACGCGCTGCGCTACTCGCCGCCGTCGTCGTTCGTCGACATCTCCTACCAGCAGGGCCACCACGGCGTCACCGTGATCATCGACGACGCGGGCGTGCGGATGAGCGGGGAGCAGATGGAGGAGGCGCGCCAGGTGCTCTCGGGCGAGCGCGTGGTCGACATCAACGCGCTCGGCCCCGCACCGCGGGTCGGGTTCCCCGGTGTCGCCGCGCTCGCGCGCCGCTACGGCTTCGCCGCCTACGTCGACGGACCCAATATCTACGGCGGTACCAGGGCGATGGTGTTCGTGCCCGCGGCCCTGCTCGTCACCGCCACCGAGGTGCACCACCCCAAGCATGCCGAGGCACCGGAACCGGTGGCACCACAGGCTGTCGCCGCGGTCATCGCACCGGAGCCGGAGCCGGCGGTGGACGAGCACGAGCGCACCACCGGCGGGCTTCCCAAGCGCACACGCCGCGCCGTCACCCCCGCCGACGAGCGCGCCGACACCGGCGACGCGCTCGCCCGCCCCGAGCTCGCCGCGGCCTGGCACAGCGGCTCCCGACACGGCCGCGCCGCGGCCGCGCGTTCCACGAAAGGGCAGGACAGCTGATGAGTTACCCGATCGCGAACAGCACCAACCACCTCGGGTGGCTGCTCGACGACCTGACACTCGACGGCGTCCGGTTCGCGGTGTTGTTATCCGAGGACGGCCTGCGGGTGGCGCACTCCGGCGACATCAGCACCGATGACGCGGAGCGTTTCGCGGCCGCCGCGTGCGGGCTGCGCTCGCTGGGCAAGGTACTCGGCGAGTTCTGCGGCGGACTCGCGAACACGGTGCGCCAGAACATGACCGAGTACGACGAGGGCATGGTCCTGATCACGGCCGCGGGCGCGGGCACCCTGCTCGGCGTCGCCACGACCCCCGAGGTGGACCTCGCGCTGGTCGCCCATCGCATGAACGAGCTGGCCGCCAGGGTCGGCCACGAACTCGGCGCGTCGCCGAGGCACCGATCCTCGACTCAGGAGTACAGGCTGTGACACTGGATGTTTCGCCCGATTCGCGCAGCGGCCAGGATCGGGTGCCGCTGTACTCGGCCGAGTTCGCGGCCGACCCGCAGGGCACCTACCGCGAGATGCGGCACCGCTTCGGTTCGCTGGTGCCCGTCGACCTGGTGCCCGGTGTCCCCGCCACTCTCGTGATCGGTTACCGCACCGCGGTACAGATTCTCAACGATCCCGACCACTTCCCCGCCGACCCGCGGATGTGGGAGCGCGACATTCCCGCCGACTGCCCGATTCTGCCGATGATGCGCTACCGCCCCAACGCGATTCGGACCTCGGGCATGGAGCACACGCGGCACCGGCAGGTCACGGTCGCGGGTCTGGCGGGTGTCGACCTGTACCAGCTGCATCGCACCGTCGAGCAGATCGCGATGCCGGTGATCAACTCCTTCTGCGCGGATGGCAGCGCGGATCTGTTGAGCCAGTACGCCTTTCCCGTCATCTTCGCCACCATCAACGCGATGCTCGGTGTCCCCGCAGGCATCGGCGGGCGGGTGGCGACCGGGATGGCGCAGATGTTCGAGGGCGGCGACACCGCGGCCACCGGCACGCAGATGATGGAGGACGCGCTCTACGACCTCGTGCGGCTCAAGCGCGCCGAGCCCGGCGACGATGTGACGACCCGGTTGGTGCAGCATTCCCAGCAGCTCACCGACGAAGAGTTGATGAACCAGGTGCTCACGATGTACGGCGCGGGGATCGAGCCGATGCTCAATCTGATCCTCAACACGGTTCGGCTGATGCTCACCGACCAGCGTTTCGCGGGCAGCCTGCTCGGCGGCAGCCTGTCCACCCGCGACGCACTCGACGAGGTGCTCTACACCGACCCACCGATGGCCAACTTCTGCACCACCTACCCGCGTCAACCGATCCTGGTCGACGATGTGTGGCTGCCCGCGCATCAGCCGGTCGTCATCAGCATGGCCGCGTGCAACAACGATCCCGCGATCGGGACCGGCGATTTCCTCGACAACCGCGCGCACCTGGCGTGGAGTACCGGCCCGCACGGCTGCCCGGCGAAATCCCCGGCCTACCTGATCGCCCAGGAGGCCATCGACCAACTCCTGGACGCGCTACCGGAACTCGAGCTCGCGGTGCCCGCGGACGAACTGGTCTGGCGGCCGGGCCCTTTCCACCGGGCGCTGGCCGGGCTGCCGGTGGTGTTCCCCAGCACTCGCCCGCTGGTGGTGCCCGGCAATTGAGGCACCTGCTCGGCCGACCACGAACAGTCGGCCGAGCGGGTTCGCCCGTTATGCGCCGTGCACGTAGGCGGGCAGGTGGTGGTGACCGTTGGAGATGAAGCTGGGCACCGTGCCGAGCTCGGTCGTCGGCACGGCCAGCTTCAGGTCGGGGAACCGCTCGAACAGTGCGGGCAGCGACACCAGGGCCTCGAGCCGGGCCAGTGGCGCACCGAGGCAGTGGTGCGCCCCGTAACCGAACGCCATGTGTGACTGGTTCTTTCGCGTGGGATCGAACTCGTCGGCGGTCTCGCCGTGCAGCTTCGGATCGCGCGCAGCAGCGGCGTAGCTCGCCAGAATCGGGTCGCCCTTGGCGATGCGCACACCGTCGATCTCGATGTCGTCCACCGCGAAACGCAACGGCAGATGTGCGACCGGCGACTCGAAACGCAGTGTCTCCTCGACCAGGTCGGGCCAGGTGATCGCGCCCGCGCGCACGCGCTCGAGCACATCGGGGCGGGTGAGCAGCGCGGTGATGGCCTGGTCGAGCAGGTTCACGGTGGTCTCGTGCCCCGCCGAGATCACCAGCAGCAGGGTACCGACGAGTTCCTCCTCGGTGAGCGCGCCCTCCTCGTCGTCGTGCTGGGCGATCAGCAGGCTGGTGATGTCGTCACCGGGCTGTTCGCGCCGCAACGCCACCAGCTCACCGAGGATGCGGTACATCTCCATGTAGTTGGCCTGCGACTGCTCCGGGGTGAGCGTGGTGTCGAAGATGCCGTCGACACAGGTGCGCAGGCCCGGGTTCAGTGATTCCGGTACCCCCATCAGCTCCGAGATCACCTGGATCGGCAGCGGATACGCGAAGTGCTCGCGCAGGTCGACGGGCTGACCGGCCGGGGTCTCGGCCAGCGCGTCGAGCAGCTCGGTAGTGATCCGCTCGACCTGTGCGCGCATGGCCTCGGTGCGCCGCGCGGTGAAGGCGGGCGCCACCAACTTGCGCAGCCTGCGGTGATCGGGGCCGTACGCGGTGAACATGTTGGGCGCCGCGACCCACAGGTACAGCGGCCAATCCGGGGGAACCTCACCGGCGACGAACGCGGGCCAGTGCTGGCTCGCGTCCTTGGATACCCGGGGATCGATGAGCAGTTTCTCCAGCAGCGCGGCATCGGTGATCGACCACGCCTGCACCCCGCCCGGCAGTTCGACCCTGGTGGCGGGACCGTGTGCCCTGATCTCGACGTTCTCACCCTGAATGTTCTGCCCAGTCGGATCCATTACGACCCGATTCGTCACCGTCTCCACTGTGAAACCTCTCGATCACCCGGTGTCCCGCGGACCCCGGTTATCCGCGATCGCGACGAAACATCTTGCTGGACTAACCCTTACGGTCCGTTAGCGATGCTACCGGCCGAACGTGGCTGTCGCAGTGAACACTTGAAATGGGTGACGCACAGTGAGATCGAACTATCGCCGGGTGTCACTTGGGCACGAGCACACCCGTCAGATCAGCTTCCCGGATGGGGGTGTCCGGGTTGGCCTGCGCGCCACACATCAGATCGATGGCGGCGACGGACAGGTCGATGGTGTTCGGATCCGGCTTCGCCTCGTCCCCCCGCTCCTGTTCGAGGAACTTGGTCACCGTGACCCGCCGGTCCTCCGAGGACTGGGCAGTGTATTCGCTACACGGCGTATCGCCGCCCTTGTTGACCGCCTTCTCCACCTGGTCGCAACCGGTGCCGAGGACGGCGAGCGCGGCCGCGGTGAGCGCGGTTGCCACAACATTTCTGCGCAGAGTAGTCATGTAGCGGACTTACCCGATTTCGGCCGATGAACGCAGCTGTGAGGGATCACTGATTGCCCCGCCCGTTTTGCCGCCAATCTTGTACTGTCGCAAACAGATCAGATGCTATGCCACTGGTGGTTGCCCCGTGGGTGGGGTGCGCCACTGTCGAGTTGCAGAGGAGCAAGGCTCATGGCCGACGTGCAGACACCCGTGATCAGGACCGATATCCCCCATTCCGCACGAATCTGGAACTACTGGATGGGCGGTAAGGACCACTACGAGATCGACAAGATCGCCGGCGACGCCGGACTGGCGGTCGACCCGGACATTTCCACCATGGCCGTGCAGTCCCGGCAGTTTCTGATCAGGGCCGTCCGCTTCTTGGCGAAGGAACGCGGCATCAAGCAGTTCCTCGACATCGGCACCGGGCTGCCCACGATGCAGAACACCCACGAGGTCGCCCAGGGCGTCACACCCGAGGCCCGCGTGGTCTACGTGGACAACGACCCGCTGGTGCTCACCCACGCGCGCGCGCTGCTGACCAGCACCACCGATGAAGGTGTCACCACCTACATCGAGTCCGACTTCCACGAGCCGGAACAGATCGTCGCCGACGCGCGCAACGTGCTGAACTTCAACGAACCGATCGCGGTGATGTTCATGGGCGTGCTCGGCCACGCCAAAACCTACGACGAGCTGCTGCGCATCGTAGGAACCGTGCTCGGCGCGGTGCCGTCGGGCAGCTACCTGATCATGTGGGACGGCACCGACGACAGCCAGGCCTACGTCACCCTGTGCGAGAACTACACCGGCACCGGCGGCACACCGTACATCCCGCGTACGCAGGCCCAGATCCTCGGCGCCTTCGACGGCCTGGAACTGGTCGAACCGGGCTTCACCTCGATCACCGAGTGGCGCGCGGAGACCGCCGAGGTCGGCGAGGTCCGCCCGATCTCGGCCTACGGCGGAGTCGCCCGTAAACCCTGATCGACGTCGCGAACGGCAGCGGTCCGCCGCTGCCGCCGACCATACGAGTACGCCCCGTTCGATCCGTTGTCGAACGGGGCGTCGACGTGTTCCGGTCGCCCCCGGGCCGTGGTCCAGCTGCGGATTCGGCGTAATCTTCGAGAACGGATAAGCTGATACAGGGAGTTACAGTTAGTTTTCTCCTGCCGTCGCGACATATCCGGAGAATTGCATGGGTCCCCTGTCGGTTGCACTGAGCAACGTGGTCGCGCTGTTCGGTGACGGCGTCGAGCCGTACACACCGACGCCGTCGGACATCGTCTACGACGAACCGCACCGTCGGCTGCTGCGCTACCGGCGCTCCACCCCCGCCACGGGCGATCCCGTCCTGCTCGTGCCCCCGTTAGCAGTCACCATTTCCTGCTACGACATGCGTCCCAGCCAGAGCCTGGTGCGATTTCTGCTCGAACTGGGGCGCGAGGTCTATGTGCTCGACTACGGCGAGATAACCTACGCGGACCGCGACCTCGGCTTCGAGGAGTGGGTCGATGACATCGTGCCGACGGCGATCGAGGCGGTCAGCGCGGACAACGAGCACTCCCCCGTCGACCTGATCGGCTGGTCGTTCGGTGGCACCATCAGTGTGCTCACCGCCGCGGGGCACGCCGACCTGCCGATCGGGTCGGTCACCGCGGTGGGAACCCCGTTCGATCAGCGCCGCAACGGTCAGATCTCGTTGGCCCGCAGGTTCGGACAGCTCACCGGCGGCCGCGGGGTCACCGCGGCGATCCGGGCCGCAGGCGGCGTGCCGAAATACGGTGTGCGAGTGGGTTTTCGCATCCAGTCCATCGACCGCGAGCTCACCAAACCGTGGTACATCGTCCGCAATATCGCCGACACCGAGGCACTGGCCCGCATGCAATCGGTGGATCGGTTCATGGACACCATGCCCGGCTACCCGGGCCGGTTCTATCGTCAGGCCTACCGGCAGCTGATCATCCGCAACGAAATGTTCAAGGGCACAGTGCATTTGGGGCCGAATCGGGCGATCGACCTGACCGGGCTCACCGCGCCGACGCAGCTGATCGGCGGCACCAAGGACGCGCTGGCCTCATCGGCGTCCGTCGCGGCGGGCACCGGAGTCCTCACCAACGCGTCAGAGGTTCGCTTCACCGAGGTCCCGGGCAGCCACCTCGGCATCATCGCGGGGCCGACCGCCCGCGACACCACCTGGGCGACGATCGCGGAGTTCCTCGACAGCGTGCGCTCGGCCACCCGGACACCTTCGCCCACGCACTGATCCCTACGGCGCGGACATCACGCACCGCGCATGGCGCGATAGACGGCCGAGCCGACGAAAGCACCGAGGTCATCGGGATTCCACTCGTCCTGGTGGGCAAACAGAGTGCGGACCGCGCTTTCGGCCGCCGAGACCCATAACTCCACCAGTGCGGGCAATTTGCGCTCGGCGTCGTCGATACCCCAGGCCAGCAGGGTCGGACGCAGCAACGCTGTGCAGCGCTCGACCGCCAGCCGTCGACCACGTCCGAAGGAACCCGCGACCGCCGGATCGGGGTTGCCGTAGATCAGTCGCCACGCGTCGGGTCGCTCGGCGGCCTTGTGCAGCAGCGTGCGGAAACCCTCGACGAACACCGTCTCGTCGGCATCGGTCGCGCGCGGTGGCAGCACGTCGAGAACACCGGAGATCAGGAAACTCTCCTCGCGCTGGATCAGCGCGTCGATCAGTTCGACCCGATCGGGGAAGCAGGCGTAGATCACCGGGCGGGTGACCTTCATGTAATCGGCGACCGCGCCCATGGTGACCGCGGCGACGCCGTCGTCGGCGGCGATGGCGAGTGCCGCGTCGAGCACCTGCGGCCTGCGCCGCTCCGGGCCCAGATGCGCGGCCCGCCCCCGCCGCTGCACTGCCGTCTCGCTACCCATGCGCCCACAATAGCAACCCACCCGGTGTTCCTACATCGGTGTACGAAAATGCTACAGTGGCGAATGAACCGTCCGGCCGTGCCGGACGCCCGCAGGAGGAGCGAGGATGCCCCAGGATTTCTTCAACCCGAACACCGCCGACTTCGCGCCGTTCGATCCGGCGACGCGCAGGCTGTTGCGCGCGACGGTCGACTGGTTCGAGTCGCGCGGCAAGACCCAACTGCTCGACGACGACCGGTCCCGCGTCTGGCCGTCGGATTTCCTCGACTTCGTGAAGAGCCAGCGCCTGTTCGCCACCTTCCTCACCCCGGCAGCCGAGGCAGGCGGTGACCCGGACAAGCGCTGGGACACCTCGCGCAACGCCGTGCTGAGCCAGATCTTCGGCTTCTACGGGATGACCTACTGGTACATCTGGCAGGTCACCATCCTGGGCCTGGGCCCGATCTGGCAGAGCGACAACGCCGTAGCCAAGAAGAAGGCCGCCGCACAGCTCGATTCCGGTGAGATCTTCGCGTTCGGGCTGTCGGAGCGCGAACACGGCGCCGACGTGTACTCCACCGACATGATCGTCGACCCGCAGCCCGACGGCGGTTACACCGCGACCGGCGGCAAGTACTACATCGGCAACGGCAACCTGGCCTCGATGGTCTCGGTCTTCGGGCGCCGTTCGGACAAGCCGATCATCGACAGTGCCGCGGCCCTGCGGGGCAAGCCGACGCAGGAGGATTACGAGGGGTATCTCTTCTTCGTCGCCGATTCCCAGCACGACGCGTACAAGCTGCGCAAGAATGTCGTCAACAGCCAGATCTATGTCGCGGCTTTCGAACTCGAGAACTATCCCGTCGCCGAGCAGGACATCCTGCACCGCGGCGAGGACGCGTTCCACGCCGCGATGAACACCGTCAACGTGGGCAAGTTCAATCTCGGCTTCGGCGCGATCGGCGCCTGCGAGCACTCCTTCCACGAGGCGATCAACCACGCCGAGAACCGAATTCTGTTCGGGCACAAGGTCACCGAGTTCCCTCAGGTGCGGGCGCTGATCACCGATTCCTACGCGCGCATCGCCGCGATGAAGCTCTACAGCGCACGCGCGGTGGACTACATGCGGTCGGCATCGGCGGACGATCGTCGCTACCTGCTGTTCAACGCCATCGAGAAGATGTCGGTGACCCGGCAGGGACAGCGCGTGATCGAGGACCTCGCCGACGTGATCGCCGCGCGTGGGTTCGAGAACGACATGTACTTCCCGGTCGCGATGACGGCCATGTTCGGCCTGCCGCGACTCGAGGGCACCGTCCACGTCAACATGGCGCTGTCGCTGAAGTTCATGGCCAACTACATGTTCCACCCCGCCGATGCCGGCCTGGCCGCGATGCGGTCGCTCCCGGGCGCCTCGGTGGCGTCCAAGGGCACCACCCGTGCGGTCGCCGGGGCGCTGAGCTGGTCGAGTCGCAAGCTCACCCCGCGCCTCGGCGCGGTCGTGAAGCCGCTGCGGGCCGAATTCGCCAGTGCCGCATACGCTCCGGTGCCCTCGCGCCACGACACCGCCGACGACGAATTCCTGTTCCGGCAGGGCCCGAGCAGCGGCCTCGGCCGGATTCGCTTCGCGGACTGGCGACCGGTCTTCGAGAGCTTCGGCGACGTGGCGAACGTGGCGGTGTTCCTCGAGCAGGTGCTCGCGCTACAGGCCCTGCTCGCGGTCGCCGCACCGACGTCGTCGCAGCAGCAGGACGTGGACTTCCTGTTCGCGTTCGGTGAGCTGTTCACCGCGGTGCCCTACGCGCAACTGGTGCTGGAGCAAGCGGTCATCGACGGCACCGACCCGGCGGTCATCGATCAGATCTTCGACGGCTTCGTCCGCAGCTTCTCCGCGAATGCGCTCACCTTGCACAACAAGCCGACCGCCACCCCCACCCAACAGCGCCGGGCCCTCGACCTGGTCCGCCGACCGGTCTTCGACGACGCTCGTTTCGAGCGCGTCCTCGGCAAGGCGCGCGATCTGGCCGGGACGTACGAGATGAAGGCCTGACCCGGCACAACGGGCGTCAGTCGAGCGGCGGCGCGTTTTCTGTGATGATGGCCAACGTCGCCGCCACCGACATGTCGGGCTCGATGACGACGCCCTTCTCGCGGAGAAAGCCGTCGAACAGCTGGACGACGGCATTGGTCGTCCGATCGACGAACAGTGCCGTCGGCTCCGGCAGCGGGACGGGATCGGTGTCGAGCCACAGGTCGGTGACGGCCATGACGAAACCGACGATCCCGCGCAGCAGATGGTCGATACCGTCGGTATCGAGCGCGACCGAAGACAGCACGCTGCGGCTGCGCTCGGCCAGATCACGGGAGAGGCGCCGACCGATGTCCAAGGGCCGCGCAGCCGGGTCGGCGCTCGAGACGCTCTGGGTGAGGACGAGAAACCGGAACACATCGGGATGCTCGGCGATGACCCCGGCGTAGGCGGTGAGGAACCGATGGATCGTGGCCCGTGGTGGCTGCATGATCAGCGAAAGATCCGGCGCGACGGCCGAGTAGATTTGCGCGACAAGCCAATCCGAGACCGCACCGTCGAGCTCGGATTTGTCGGCGAACATGCGGTACAGACGCGGTTTGGCCACGCCCATCTCCCTGGCCAGCGTCTCCATGCTCACCTGGGGTCCGTCGCGGTCGATACACCGCACCGCACCGGCGATGACCTGTTCACGGGTGAGCGACCGCACGGGTGACCGGCGAACCGGTCTCGACGATGTAGTCACAGTGTTCTCCCTGTCCGCCCTGCGCGTACGGCCAGGATAGCGGCGTAGGGCGAGCGGTCCGCCACCGTGTTCGCGAGCGGACAAGCACCCCTCATTGACAGCGGTCGACCAGATCATCAAGATATTCTGGTACCACGCGTATCAATAATCGGTACCGTCGGTACTATCGAGTCTGCACGGGGCAACGTCGCCCTGTGCCGGAAGGAGTCTCGTATGACGCGCGAAACCGGCAACCACACGCTCGGGGCAGCGTCATCCAGAACACATCTGGTGCGCAACGGCGACATCTCGCTCGCGGTCCATGAATTCGGCCCCGAAGACGGCATCCCGGTTGTCCTCGTCCACGGTTGGCCCGACACTCACCATCTCTGGGACGGCGTCGTTCCACTGCTGTCGGACAAATATCGAGTGATCTCCTACGACACCCGCGGTTACGGGGAGTCCAGCGCGCCGACGCAGGTCTCGGCCTACCAGCTGAGCAAGCTCGCGACCGACTTCTTCGCTGTGGTGGAGGCCGTGAGCCCCACCGAACCCGTGCACGTCGTGGCCCACGACTGGGGCTCGGTCCAGGTCTGGGAAGCGGTATGTGAGCCCGGCGCGGACCAGTACGTCGCGTCGTTCACCTCGATCTCGGGCCCGAACCTCGACCACCTGGCCACCTGGATGCGTCGCGGGGTGGCATCGGGAACCCCGCGCGGGATCTGGGGCACGCTCAGCCAGTGTCTGTCCTCGGCCTACACCACCTTCTTCATGCTGCCGATCCTGCCGGACTTGCTCTTCCGGCTCGTCGGCACCGAGAAGAGCTGGAAGCTGTTCCTTCGCCTGGTCGAGGGCACGCCCGCCGAGCAGATCTCGCTGGCACCGACCTTGACACAGGACATGATCTCGGGGCTGCGCTTCTACAAGGCCAACATCCTCGCCCGCATGTTCGGGCCACGGGAACGACGCACCACGGTCCCGGTGCAGTTGCTCGTGAACACCCGTGACATCGCCGTGCGCCCCGCGGGCTACGACGACACCGCACAGTGGGCCGACCAGGTCGTCCGCCACGACCTGCCACGCGGGCACTGGCTGCCCTACTCCGACCCCGCCGCGATCGCCGAATATGCCGACACGTTCATCCAGGCCCAGCCCAAGTAACGACCAGGGAGCGAAAAGCCCATGCTCGACTTCGACATCGTCATTACCGACGGTCGCTGGTTCGACGGCACCGGAGCCGCGTCCGCACAGCGCACCATCGGCATCCGCGACGGCATCGTCGAGGCGATCTCCGCCGACCCACTGCCGATCGGCGCCGACACCGAGGTGATCGACGCCGCGGGCAAATGGGTGCTGCCCGGCTTCGTCGACGTCCACACCCACTACGACGCGGAAATTCTGATCAAGCCCGAATTGTCGGAGTCGCTGCGCCACGGCGTCACCACGGTCGTCGTCGGCAACTGCTCGTTGTCGACGGTCCTTGCCTCCAACGCCGACTGCGCGGATCTGTTCAGTCGCGTCGAGGCCGTGCCTCGCGACGCGGTGCACGCAGCCCTCGACGAGCACCGCACCTGGTCGGATCCGGGCGAGTACGCCAAGGCGCTGGACGCGCTGCCGTTGGGCCCCAATGTCGCCGCGTTCCTCGGGCACTCCGATCTGCGCACGCATGTGCTCGGGCTCGGCCGCGCGGTCACCCGCGACACCGAACCCACCGCCGCCGAGATCGAGCAGATGACCACCCTGCTCGACGCCGCGGTAGACGCAGGCTTCCTCGGGCTGTCGTCGATGACGAACACACTCGACAAGATCGACGGCGACGAATATCGGTCGCGCTCGCTCCCCTCGACCTACACCCGAGGGAAAGAGGTGCGTGCGCTCAACAAGGTGCTGCGTCGGCGTGGCCGGATCCTGCAGAGCGCGCCGACGGTCAGCCTCAACCCCAACATCGCCATGTTCTTCCTTGCCAGTTCCGGTATCGGCCGAGCAAGGCTGCGCACCTCGCTGCTGTCGGCGGCTGACTCGAAGGCCTACCCGCCACTGGTGTGGTTCATGCTCTACGCCGCGCCGCTGCTGAATCGCTTCGCCCGCACCGACTTCCGGTGGCAACACCTGCCTGTGCCGTTCACCGTCTACGCCGACGGCATCGACCTGGTGGTGTTCGAGGAGTTCGGCGCCGGTGCCGCTGCCCTGCATCTGAAGGATCAGGTCGAACGCAACGAGCTGCTCCAGAGCGAACCGTACCGTCGCTGGTTCCGCAAGCAGTACGACAACAAGTTCACCCCGCGCATCTGGCACCGGAACTTCTTCGACGCCGAGATCATCGCCTGCCCTGATGAATCGGTGGTCGGCAAGTCGATCGGGCAGGTCGGCAAGGACCGTGGCCTGCATCCGGTCGACGCCTACCTCGACATGGTCGTCGAATACGGCCCCGCGCTGCGCTGGCGCACCACGATCGCCAACGATCGCCCCGAATACCTGAACAAGCTCGCCGCCAGCCCCGGCGTGCAGATGGGCTTCGGCGACGCGGGCGCCCACCTGCGCAACATGTCGTTCTACAACTTCCCGCTGCGGCTGCTCGAAAGGGTGCTGCGGGCACAGGAATCCGGCAAGCCGTTTCTGAGCATCGAACGTGCCGTCCACCGGCTCACCGGTGAGCTCGCCGACTGGTATCAGATCGACGCCGGTCACCTGCGCGAAGGAAATCGCGCCGACCTGGTCGTCATCGACCCGGCCGGCCTCGACGACGAGGTGCACCAGCTCCACGAGGCACCGCTGCCCGAATTCGGGCTCGATCGCATGGTCAACCGCAACGACCGCGCGGTCGTCGCGACAGTGGTCAACGGCCGCCGGGTCTTCGGCGCAGGCGAGATGACCCCCGGCATCGGCGCGGACTGGGGAACCGGCCGGTTCCTGCGCGCGGGCCATCACAGCTCCGCTCCCCTCGCACAGGAGGTCCGATGAAACTCCCGTTCCGTCGCCCGCGCAGGACCGTGCGTAACCCTGACGTCGCCTTGCAGGCGCGCAATGTGCAGTTCGACTGGACCTCGGCACCCCTGCACTGGATGCCGTCCGAGCCGATCGCCTCACACCTGGTGAACTCGCTGAACCTGCTGCTGCCAGAAGGCGAGCGGATGTTCTGCGCCGCCTATCGCGACGCGCTGCCCTACGTGCGTGACGCGAAGGTGCGCGAGGACATGCTCGGGTTCATCGGCCAGGAGTCGATGCACGCGCAAACCCATGCCAAGGTCCTGGACCAGGTGTTCACCGCCCACCGCATCGACACCGCGCCCTACACCCGTCAGATGGAGTACGTCTTCCGCAACTCGCTCGGCGCGCGCGAGGGCAGCCCGCAAGCGGCGCAGACCCGCCTGGTCGAACGGTTGACGTTCATCGCCAGCCTCGAACACTTCTTCGCCTGGCTCGGTGACTGGATTCTCAACGCCGACCTGGAATCCCACGGTGCCGAACCACGCGTGCTCGACCTGTTCCGCTGGCACGGCGCCGAGGAGGTCGAACATCGCAGTGTCGCCCATGATGTCGCCATCTACTTCGGCGCAGGCTATCTGCGGCGTGCGGCGATGATGCTGATCGTCATCCCGATTCTGCTGAGTCTGCTCGTGCGCGGCACCAAGTTTCTGGTCAATCAGGATCCCGAACTGCCGAACATGGGCTATCCCACGCTGGTCCGGAAGATCCTCGGGGCGATGTGGCGTGGCGCGCTACCGGGTATTCCGGCGCTGCTGATCAGTGCCGGGTCCACGTTCAATCCGCGCTACGACCCGGCGAACGTCGGCTCGACCGAACAGGCGATCGCCTATCTGGCCAAGTCACCGGCGGCCAGGGCGGCGGGACAATGACCGTGCATCCGGCGCCCCTGGTGATCCCGCCTGACCTGTACGGCAAGCACGAGCAGGATCCGACCACCAAAGCGATCGCCGCCGTGGCCAACCTGCGGATTCGCTGGTCGACGTTGATCAATCGCCGCCCCCTCCGCACCAGGGCTGACGACGCCCGCTTCCCGGTGGTCGTCACCGACCGCGTGCTGGTGGCCGAGGATCAGGCTGTCATCAATCTGGGACTGCGCGCGCCCGACGGGTCTGCGCTGCCCCGGTGGGCGCCGGGCGCGCACATCGACATCGAACTCCCGTCCGGGCGCCTACGGCAGTACTCGCTGTGTGGCGACCCGGCCGACACCGGGGAATACCGCATCGCGGTGCGCCGCATTCCGCACGGTGGCGGCGGGTCGATCGAGGTCAACGACGAGCTGCCCGTCGGCACCGCGGTGGTGATCCGCGGGCCACGCAACGCGTTCCCGTTCGCACCCCCTGGGCGCGGCTCGTCGGCCAAACGCCTGCACTTCGTCGCGGGCGGCATCGGCATCACCCCGATCCTGGCGATGGCGCGTGCCGCCGACCGGCTCGGTATCGCCTGGACCCTGGTTTATTGCGGGCGCAGCCGCGACACCCTGCCGTTCCTGGACGAGCTCGCCGAACTCTGCGGCCACGTGCTGGTGCGGACCGACGACGAGCACGGAACACCCAGTGCCGCAGACCTTCTCGACGGTGTCGACCACGACACGGCGATCTACTGCTGCGGACCGACCCCCATGACAGCCGCCCTCGCCGCCGCCGTGCGCACGATGCCCGGCATCGAGTTCCACTCCGAAAGGTTCTCCCCCGCACCGGTGGTCGACGGCACCGCGTTCGAGGTGGAATTGGCGAGCACCGGCGAAGTCGTCCCGGTCGCCGCCGACCAGACCATGCTCGACGCCCTGTTGAAGGTTCGCCCCGACCAGCCCTACTCGTGTCGCCAGGGCTTCTGCCGCACCTGCGTCGTCCGCGTCACAGACGGCACCCCCGACCACCGCGACGGCGCGCTGACCCCCGAGGAACACGACGCCGGGGTGACCCTGGCCTGTGTCTCACGTTGCGCGGGAAAACGCCTGGTCCTGGACCTCTGAGCCCGAGCACGCCCAACCCTCCTCCCACCGCGACGTGCCAATCCCCATCGAAGAACACCGCTGTACGCGTAGTGTGCGATCTGCAATACCGTTCGCACACAAGGAGTTTCCGTGGCGTCCTCTCTGATGAAGCGCGTGACCGCGCTGTTCGGCGCGTCCTGCGCAGCCCTACTACTCGCGGTACCGGCAGCCGCTCCCGGCCATGCCGACCGAGCAGTTCTTGAAAGTCCGGCCGACGACCCCTGCGAGTTCAAGGCCCCCGGCAACATCGAGTACGACGAGCGGCACTACCGCGTTCACGTCCCGGCGGGCGTGTCCGCCGGGGCACCGCTCGTGGTCGCCCTCCACGGTGGTTACGACTCGCCCGAAGGCGTCGAGGGGAAGTGGGGGTGGAACGCCCTCGCCGATCAGCACAAGTTCATCGTCGTCTACCCCCGTGGTAACAAGCCGGAGTGCCAGAACAGCACCCCTGGTTGGGGCTGGAACGCCGATGCGGCCGACGTCACGCATATCAAGAAGGTTGTCACCAAGGTCAGCACGCAGTACGGGGTGGACAGCAATCGGGTCCATCTCACCGGCCACTCCAACGGTGGCCAGATGGCCTCGCGTGCGGCCTGCACCGCACCGGAGGTGTTCGCTTCGGGCGCCGTGTACGCACCCGCACCCCCGCCGACCGGCTGTAATCCCGCCCGCGCGGTCTCGTGGGGCGTGTTCGCCTCGGCAAGCGATCCCGTCATCGTCGAGCCCGTCGCCTACGGCCACGTCATGTACTGGAGCTGGGAAAACCGCCCCTGCCAGAACGAGCAGCCCGGCGGCGGCACCGACGCCAAGGACTCCAGGGTCTGGGATTGCGCGTCCGGCACCGAGGTGCTGTGGCGGGTCTACAACGGCGGCAGCCACAACTGGCCGACGGGAGCGCGGCGAACCGAGATGTTGAACCGGATGTGGCAGTTGTTCCAGGACAACCCGCGCCCGTAACGGCTTCGACCCGGCGGGGCAGGCCGGCTCAGCCTGCCAACCCCTCCGGGTCGACCAGCAACCGCTTGAGTACCTTGCCGGTTTCGCCGCGTGGCAGCGCGTTGAGGAACGTGACGTCGCGGGGCACCGAGAAGCGACTGAGGCGGTTGCGGACGTAGGTGCGCACCATGTCCGGGTCGAGCCCGGAGCCCTCGTTCTTGACGAGGAACGCGGCCAGTCGCTGACCGAATTCGCGATCCGGTACCCCGACCACCGCGACATCGGTGACCTGGGGCAGATACGCCAGTGCTTCCTCGACCGGGCGCGGGAAGACGTTCTCGCCGCCGGAGATGATCATCTCGTCGTCGCGCCCCGCCACGAACAGCCTGCCCTCGGCGTCGAGGTAGCCGAGGTCGCCGGTGTCCAACATGCCGTCGGATTCCTCGGGCGGGGTGTCGCTGACGTAGCCGTCGAACAGCATGTGATTGCCGACGAAGATCCGACCGACCACGCCGATCGGGACCGCTTTGCGCGCGGAATCCAGGATCGCGATCTTGGTACCAAGGGGCGGGCGTCCCGCGGTGGTCGGCGCGGCGCGCAGGTCGTCCGGGGTGGTCGCGAAAGTCGTGGTCGCGACGAAGGACGGTCCCGACCGCGATCTGTGGTGGGCGCATACCGGTGGCGGTGGCGGCAATTTCGGTGTGGTGACCCGGTTCCTGCTCCGATCCCCCGGATCCGACGGCGCCGACCCGGCGCAAGCGCTACCGACGCCGCCGGGCAGCATGCTGAACGCGCGACTGATCCTGCCCATCACGACCGAGGATTCGTTCGTCCGGTTGCTCACCAACTACCTCGGGTTCTTCGAACGCCACAGTGCGCCCGGCAATGCCTACGCCGGTCTCTACGCGCCGCTGATGATCAGGACGACCGGCACCGGCGCGGCGGAGATGCTGATCCTGCTCGATGCCGAAACACCGGATGCGCGAACCCGTTTCGACGAATTCGTCGCCACGGTGAGCGACGGCGTGTTCCCGCCGGCCATTCTCACCCCGGTCACCCAACTGTCGTACCCGGACACCGTGAACCAGGTGTATTACGCGAAGGGCGTGAACACCACGCGCGTGAAGGTGAAGGCCGCGTATCTGCGCAAGGCGTACTCCCCCGACCAGCTCCGAATCTTCTACCGCTACATCACCGATCTCGGTTTCCTCGGCGAATCCCAGCTCGAATTCCTGCCGTTCGGCGGCGCGATCAATGCTGTCGCCGCCGATGCGACGGCGATGCCCGCGCGGGATTCGTTCATGAAGATGCTGATTCACGCGTCGTGGCGACTGCCCTTCGATGACGAGCGGTATGTGCGCTGGGCTCGCGAGATGTACCGCGACGTCCACGCCGAGACCGGCGGTGTTCCGGTGCCGAACGAGGCCTACGGCGGCAGCTATATCAACTATCCGGACCCGGATCTGGCCGATGCCGCGTGGAACACGTCCGGTCTACCGTGGCACGCCTTCTATTACGGCGACAACTATCGGCGACTGCTCGCAGTCAAGGCGGCCGCGGATCCGAGGAACGTTTTCCAGCACCAACTTTCGATCGGCAGACCGGACTGGTGAGGCACCTCAGATGAGCGCGAGCACCCGGCACGGCCCGCCGGTTCCGCCCGCGTGCTTCGGTGCGCCAACGATGACCGTCGCGCCGCTCGCCGGTACCGCGGCAAGGTTGGCGAGCATCTCCACTCCGTAGCGCCCCGCACCGAGAAGAGCTGTGTGCGCACCGTATTCGGGATCGGTACCGCAATCCAGGCTGAGCGTGTCGACCCCGGCACCGACGATCCCGCACTGCGCGACAAGGTATTCCGCGGCCTCGGCGGAGAAACCCGGCGCGCGCGGTGTTCCTCGTTCATCGAGATTGAGGAAGGTCGACGGTTGGGCCATGCGACGTTCCCACCCGGAATGCATCGCGACGAAGGCCCGCTCCGGGATGTCGCCGTGCCGCGACCGCCAGCTGTCGATATCGGCGACGGTCACCACCGCGTCGGCGTCGACGGCGGCCTTGGCACTGATGTCGATGACCACGAGCGGCGCGACGAGGTCGTCGACGGCGATGGCCTCGGTCGTGGTGGCGCCGGGAATCCGATGGGCGGGCGCGTCGATATGGGTTCCGGTGTGCTCCCAGTAGCCGAGCGCGAACTGCCCGAACCCACCCGAGGCGTGCAATGCCACCGGGACCATGACCATCGGCGGATTACCCGGCCACACCGGTAATTGCGGCGTCAGCGTGTGGGTGAGATCGACGATGCCGGATCGCGGCGCGGCAACGGCGGGCGCGGGTGCCATCGCGGTCAGCGCGGCGATGCCCGCCAGACCGAGCACGGCCCGCCGACTCGGCTGTGGCGCGCGCTCCTGGGCGCAACGAACGATCTCGGGCGAACACATCGGACTCAAGATAGTCGAGCCAACGGTGTCCGGTGCCTGATCGCGACCGAGAAACGCGGTGTCGTCTTCCGATCGCGACCAGCCCGAACTCGACAGTTCGTCGCCGTTACTCGGCGGCGTCCTGCGGGCGGTTCTGTCCGACGGCACACAATCCAGCGTCTCTCGCCTCGCCGGGAGCGAGGGCTCGGTACAGGTTCGCCGGTCCCAGACCTCGGGACAGGCCGAGAATCATTGCGGCACAGCCCAGTCCGGAGAGAACCAGGCCGGTGCCGAAGAGGGCGGGGTAGCCTGCCAGGTCGCCGATGAGACCCGCGGCCATGCCCGCCACCCCCTGGACGACGACAATGGCGCAGGCCATGAGGGTGTAGTCGCTGCCCGCGTGATCGGGTTCGGACGCGTCCATCATCAGGGCGAAGACGGCGACGGTGGCGGCACCGCCGAAGACGTGTTCGGCCAGGCTCGCGGTCACCAGAAGTTCGAATCCGCCCAGACCGAGGGAGGCGAACAGGTACAGCGCGATGCTCGCGGTCTGGGTCATACCGCCGATCAGCAGCGCCTGTCGACGACCGAGACTGTAGGCCAGCAAGCCACCCAGCGCCGCACCCGCCAGCGCGCCCGCCGAGGCGAGGACGCCCTTGATCAGGGCGATCTCGCCGATGTCGAGGCCGGTGTCGAACAGGAAGGGCGCGGTGAGTGCCGCGGCCATCGAGTCACCGAATTTGAACGCGCCGATCATGGCGAGGAAGGCGAGAACGCCGGGGCGGCGCAACCTGCTCCACCAGGCGCCGAGCAGCTTCGCGGGCTGCGGGCGCGGCGGACGGTCCGCGACCGGCTCGCGCAGCAGCCACACCGGCACCGTGGTGAGCACGATCAGCACGGCCATCGCCAGGAACAGCGCCCGCCACCCGGCCACCGCGTACAACCACAGCAGAGCGCCACCGCCGACGATCATCCCGACGCGGTAGGCGCCGACCTGGACCCCGTTGCCCAGGCCGCGCTCACGCGGACCCAACATGCGCACAGCCACACCGTCGGTGGCCACGTCCTGGGTCGCCGAGAGCAGATTCACCACCACGATGCCCGCGAACAACCACCGCAGCGAGGACGACAGATCCAGGCAGGCCAACACCATCGCGACCGCGGCCGACAGCAGTTGTAAGACCAGCAGCCAGGTCCGCCGGGTGCCGTACCGGTCGACGTAGGGCGCCCAGAGAAACTTCAGCGCCCACGGCAGAAACAGCACGCCCGAGGCGCTGATCGCCACCAGCGAGTAGCCCGAATCGCGCAACACCACCGGCACCGCCTGGGTGAAGAAGCCGAACGGCAAACCTTGCGCGAAGTACAGCGACGACAACAGGAACAGCGTGCCTGCCGTGATCACACCCGGCCGGGTGGTGGTGCTCATGGGCACATCGTCGCAGAGAGTCCGCGCCGGCGCCGGGCGTCAGAGCATGGGGTGCGCGCTGCGGATGTGCTCGAAGACCAGACTTGTCTCGGTCGAGGCGAATTCGCGGGTCGCGCTGAGTTCCTGGGTCACGAACTCGCGCAGCGCGTCCGGCGAGGCCGCCGACACCTGGATCAAGAAGTCGACGGTGCCGGCGAGGAAATACACGTTCACCACACCGGGCAGCGCGGCGAGCTTGGTGGCCAGCTCACCGATGCGCGCCCGCGCCGCCGGTTGCACCTGGACCGAGATCATCGCCTGCAGTGGCAGCCCCAGCGCCTCCGGGGCGATGTCGGCGTAGAAGCCGCGGATCGCACCGAGTTCGCGCAGGCGGCGCAGCCGCAGCGAACAGGTCGACGCGGCGATACCGACTCGCGCCGCCAGGACATTGTTGGGGACGCGGGCGTCCTCGGCGAGTTCGGCCAGGAGCTTGCGGTCGATGTCGTCGAGGTTCGATGGCGACCCGCGGAACGGCTGCACGGGTTGCGGGCGGTGTTGCTGTCGCGACGACATCTTCGCAGGATACTCAGTATTTTCACTGTTATTCGCTGATTGTGCAGGAGTTCTGGCTACCCGCCGCAGTGATCCTCGATGCTCAAGTCATAAGCCGATCATCCTCGAGGAGCAGTGACCATGCGCATCGGTGTCCCCAAGGAAGTCAAGAACAACGAATTCCGTGTCGCGATCACGCCGATCGGCGTGCACGAGTTGGTGTCGAACGGTCATCACGTGACCATCGAAGCGGGGGCCGGGGTGGGATCATCGATTCCCGATTCCGAATACCTCGCGGCGGGCGCGCAGATCCTCGCCGCGGCCGACGACGTCTGGGCAGGCGCGGACCTGGTGCTGAAGGTCAAAGAGCCTGTCGAGCAGGAGTACCACCGCTTGCGCGAAGGGCTGATCCTGTTCACCTACCTGCACTTGGCGGCCGACCGACCGTTGACCGAACAGCTACTGGCGCAACGGGTTACGGCCATCGCCTACGAGACCGTGCAACTCCCTTCGGGTGGACTGCCGTTGCTGTACCCGATGTCGGAAGTCGCCGGGTGCCTGGCGCCGCAAGTCGGCGCCCACGCGTTGATGAAGCCCTACGGCGGGCGCGGGGTGCTGCTCGGTGGTGTCGGCGGTGTCGACCACGCCAAGGTGGTCATCATCGGAGCAGGCGTCGCGGGCCAGAACGCCGCCAATATCGCCTTGGGGATGGGCGCCGACGTGACACTGCTCGACACCGACCTCGACAAGTTGCGCATGTCGTTCTGGCGCTACAACAACCGCGTGCGCGGGTTGGCATCGTCGAAGCTGGCGATCGCCGAGCAGGTCCGCGCGGCGGACATGGTGATCGGCGCGGTTCTGATCCCCGGAGCCGCTGCCCCGAAGCTGGTGAGCAACGACCTCGTCGCGCAGATGAAACCGGGTTCGGTGCTGGTCGATATCGCGGTCGACCAGGGCGGCTGCTTCGAGGACACCCACCCGACCACCCACGCGGATCCCACCTATCAGGTCCATGATTCGACGTTCTACTGCGTGGCGAACATGCCGGGCTCGGTGCCCCACACCTCGACCTACGCGCTGACCAACGCCACCCTGCCCTACGTGGTGGCCCTGGCCGACAAGGGCTGGGAACCCGCCTGCGCGGACGACCCGAGCCTGGCGCTGGGCCTGAACACCCACGCGGGTCACGTCACCAACGCTCCGGTCGCCGCCGCCCACCAACTGGAGGCCCTTTTCACCAGCTGATCGGTGCTGTCCAGCGATCGAACGGATTCAGCGCGGGCGATCGGCATGCCGAGGCGACTGCCGCACCGCGGGCTTAACCTCGACAGCATGGACTACCGGAACAGAACGCTTCTCGTGGCGTCCGCGTTGGTTATCGGTCTGCTGTGCGGGTGTGCCCCGAGCCCGAGCGACGACACCGAGCGCACGACCGTCCGGACCGACTCCTCCGGCGCCAACTCCACTGTCGCCGATGACCTCGATGCGCCGTGGTCGATCGCCTTCCACGGTTCCACCCCACTGGTGAGTGAGCGCGACAGCGCCCGCATTCTCGAAATAGGCGCCGACGGAACATCATTCGAGGTGGGCGTCATCGAGGGGGTCGAGGCGTCCGGCGAGGGTGGTCTGCTCGGTATCGCCGTGCGCGAGCGGTACCTGTTCGTCTACTACACCGCCGCTGACGACAACCGCATCGAACGATTCGACATCACCGGCCCACCGGGCGACCTCGCGCTCGGCGGCCGCACGACGATCCTCGCCGGCCTGCCTGCTGCTGCCAATCACAACGGCGGCCGGATCGCGTTCGGGCCCGACGGGATGCTGTACGCCACGGTCGGCGACGCGGGCGACCGGCGAACCGCACAGGATCGCGCCACGCTGGGTGGAAAAATTCTGCGCATGACACCGGAGGGGAAAGCACCTGCCGACAACCCCATCCCGGGATCGCTCGTCTACAGCTACGGTCACCGAAACCCCCAGGGCATCACCTGGACAGCGGACGGGCGGATGCTCGCCAGCGAATTCGGCCAGAACACCTGGGACGAACTCAATATCGTCGAACCGGGCGGCAATTACGGCTGGCCCGAGGTCGAAGGCATCGCAGGCCGAGCTGGTTTCATCGACCCCGTTCAGCAGTGGAAACCGTCCGAGGCCAGCCCCAGCGGGATGACGAACGTCAACGGGTTCGTCTATGTCGCGAATCTGCGCGGTGAGCGACTGCGCCGAATCCCGCTCGACGATCTCGCCCACTCGACCGAGCAGCTCGTCGGCGAATACGGGCGCCTTCGCGACATCGCCGTCGCACCTGACGGATCACTCTGGGTGCTGACGAACAACACCGACGGGCGCGGCGACCCCGCTGCCGGGGACGACCGCATCATCCGCCTCGAACTCGACAACTGAACCAGCGTTCATCGCTGCGGATGCAATACCAGCACGGTGATCTCGCTCGGCGCGAACACTCGCAGCGGCGGACCCCAATAGCCGGTGCCTCGGCTGGTGTAGAGCTGGGTGTTGTTCGCGTGCCTGCTCAGTCCCGAAACGACCGGCTGGTCGAGTCGAACCAGGTAGTGGAACGGCCAGATCTGACCACCGTGGGTGTGACCGGAGATCTGCAGCTCCACGCCCGCCGCGGAACTGTCGGCGACCTGTTTCGGTTGGTGAGCCAGCAGCACGACCGGCAGCGCGGGGTCGGTGCCCGCGAGCGCGGCGGGCAGGTCGGGACCGTGGCCGGGCACATCGGCGGTGGGGTCGTCGATACCGGCGACAACGAGGCGATCACCGTCGCGGTCGACGGTGCGATGCGCGTTGTGCAGCGGCTGCCAGCCGATCGAGGCCATGTAGTCGATCCAGCTCTGGGCATCGTCGAGGTACTCGTGATTGCCGGTGATGTAGAACCGGCCCAGTGGCGCTGCTACGTCGGCGAGCGGAGCGACCTGGTCTTGTCGCTGCGCCACCGAACCGTCGACGAGATCGCCGGCCAGCCCTACGATGTCGGGCTGCTGCGCATTGACCACGTCGACGACCTTCCGCGACCAGTCCTCCCGATCGATCGCGGCGAAGTGGGTATCGGTGAGCACCACGACGCGTAGCCCGTCGAGCCCTTCGGCCAGACCCGGAATCGCCACATCGACGGTCCGAACCTGCGGTACCCGCAGCGCCTCGTACAGCCCGTACCCGGTCAGCACCACCGACACGGCCGCCACGGCAACCGCCACACCCCGGGTGGCGCGCATACCCTTGACCCCCGCGACGCTCAGCGCACCCCGAACCACCGCACCGATCACCGACCACACGAACACCACCCACAGCACCCCGAGCAGTACGTCACCGACGATCGCCGCCGGGTCGAAGTGCGCAGGCCCGTGCCCGAAGAACATGGCAACGGGCAGACCGACGAAGCCGACGACGCAGACCCCGGTTCCGACCCGATACCGCAGCCCACTGCGCCCGGTCGGTGCGGCAACCAGCACCCACCACGGCACCGCGAACATCACCGCTGCCACGAGCACGATCACTATCAGGAGTACAGCGGAGCTCACAGGGTCCCGTTCCACACAGGGCCACCCGGGTCGGGTAGCGCACCACCTCAGATCATTTCAGGCCGAAATGAACGCGATGACGTCGGCGCCGACCGACACCTCGATGAACCGGTTGCGGGTCCAACGCAGCAACCGACGGCGATTCGCAGGATGATGGTGGGATGGCCGAGATGGTGAACGTATGCGTGCCCTGCTGATATTGATCGTCGTGCTGGCGATTGCGCTGGTCGTCGGGGACCGGGTCGGAGTCGTGCTGGCGCAGAACGAGATCGGGCGCAAGATCGCCGCCGAGTACAACCTGGCGCGGCAACCCGATGTCGAGATCGGTGGGTTTCCGTTTCTGACGCAGGCCGTCGACGGCACCTATCACGAGATCGATATTCGGATCGGCGACTGGAATGGGCACGACATCTCGGTCCATCACCTCGATATCGCGCTGACCGATGTCGCCGCGCCGTTGCGCGACGTGATCGACAACCGCACCTCGAACCTTGTCGCGGCCACGGCGACCGCGACGGCCGTGGTTCCCTACGACGTTGTGCAGCGCTACGCGCCGTCGGGAGTGGAGTCGATCGCCAACAGTCCGGAGGGATTGCGTGCCACCGGGACGTTCTCGGTGGCAGGTCTGTCGGTGCCCGCGACAGTCATCATCACCGTCGCCCCGACCGAGGCCGGCATTCAGATCACACCGGTCTCGGTGCGAGCGGCGGCCGGCGGACCGACGATCTCGCTGGCACTGCTGCGCCAATCCCTGACCTTCGTCGTGCCGCTCCAGGAACTGCCGCTCGGCGCGCGGGTGACCGCGATCCAACCGGGCGACGACGGCCTGCGCGCCACCGCCGTCGCCCATGACGTGCGCTTGGACAGCCTGCCGTAACAGCGACCGCTATTTCCGATCGGGCGTACGCAGCGGGGCGCCGACGTGGTGCAGGTGTGTCAGCGCCTCGCGGTACGAAGAGATCAGCCCGGTCTCGTGGTACGCCACGCCGACTTCGGCGCAGTAATCGCGGACGATCACCTGGGCGTGCCGCAGGTTGGGCGTCGGCATGCTCGGGAACAGGTGATGCTCGATCTGATAGTTGAGTCCGCCGAGGGCGATGTCGGTCAACGCGCCACCACGCACGTTGCGGGAGGTCAGCACCTGGCGACGCAGGTAGTCGGGGCGATCGTCACCGGTCAAGGTCGGCATGCCCTTGTGGTTCGGGGCGAAGGTGCAGCCCATGTACAGGCCGAACAGGCCCTGATGGACAGCGAAGAATACGAGGGCTTTGTCGACGGGCAGCACGGCGAACAGTGCGGTCAGGTAGAGGGCGAAGTGGCCGAACAGCAGCGCACCTTCCCATCCCCGCTGCTTGACCGAGCGATTGCGCAGCGCCCGCACGCCGGCCACATGGAGGTTGAGGCCCTCCAGCAACAGCAGGGGAAAGAACAGGTACGCCTGCGCGCGACCGATGAGACGCGGCAGACCGCGACTGGACCTGGCCTGCTGTTGCGACCAGACCAGAATGTCGGGGGCCACGTCGGGGTCGAGTTCCTCGTGGTTCGGATTGGCGTGATGGCGGGTGTGCTTGTCCTGCCACCAGCCATAACCGAGGCCGATGCCCGCGTTGCCCGCGATGCGTCCCACCAGCTCGGTCGGCCGCCGAAGCCGAAAGACCTGGCGGTGCGCGACATCGTGCATCACGAGGGCGACCTGGGCGAACGTCACCGCCATGAACGCCGCGACCAGCAACGTCCACCACGAATCGCCGACGAGGACGAACGCCGCCCAGCCGCCCACGAACGCGCTGCCGACGAGGCCGAACCGGACGGCGTAGTAGGCGGGACGGCGGTTCATCAGGCCGGCTTCGGAGATCCGGCGCAGCAGACGGGCGTAATCACCGTCGGCGCCGCGCCGCGCTGACCGTGGTGGTGACTCGGGGACCAGAGCGGGTGTCGTCATAGATCTCGACGCTATCGACGGAACTCTCGTCGGCCGTAATCCCTTGGTATGAGAGGGAATCGGCCTGCGGAGTGATATTCGATCTCCTCCGCAGGCCGAAACTGCTGCGCGGTCGCTCGAGAACCGAGGGTTCAACCGTGCCGGTCGTGGGTAAGAACAGCGCGACACCGTTCGCGAATCCGGCGAACGGGACGCCTCAGCGGGCGTTGCACAGTGTGGAGAACAAGGTTGCTGAAACTGCTCGAGCTCATCCGGAAACCGGCACCGTCGACGACCTCGACCGAGCCCCCCACCTCGGCCGGGTCACTGCGGGCAGGTGACGTCGTGCTCACCGCCAAGCGCAGCTACCGGGTGGTCAGCACGAGCTTCGCCGATGACGCCCGCCGCGCGGGCCGGGTGGTCGCCGACACGGTCGACCTGGTCACCGGCCGACTGCGAGTGCTCGACTTCCCCAGCGCCGACACGATGGTCACCGTCGAAACGACGTAGTCAGACCGCCCGATTGCGGAACTTGGGCAGACGCAGTCGGCGGGTAGTCGACTGGGCGCCGGCGGCGGGAACCACCTTCTTGTCCTCGACCACACCGCGCTTCTCGACCACATCCCGCTTCTCGACCACAACACGCTGATCGGCACCGATGGCACGCGTGCGCTCGGCGAAGGCGATGTCCCTGGTGCTGCGCACCGACAGTCGTCCCAGCGAGCTCGCGGCGAAGAACAGGATCAGCGCGCCGAGTCCGTAGAAGAACGTCAACTCCAGCAGCGCACGCTTCAGATCCGAGGAAGCGACCGGCACGCCGATGTCCCCGAGTCGGAGCAGTTCGGCCAGGAACGGCCCGATCACGAACCACACGCCCGCCGCCACCGACAGCCAGCCACCGAAGCTGGCGACCAGCCGGTTGCGGCTCATCAGCATGAGCAGACCGCCGACGATCGCGACGCCGCCCGGCAGGACCTGGAGCCAGCCGCGCGCCGTCGTCCAGACCCACGGCTCGTCGGGGGTGTACGCGAAATCGAAAATCGGACCGACGAACGGGATGAGTGCGCCCCAGATCCCGAGGAGTAGCACCGCAAGCCCACCCAGCGCGCCCCGGCTGCGCGGAATCCGTATCCGTCCGCCGTGTCCGGTCGAGACCTTCTCGTCGACATTCATCATGACGCCTTCCCTCATCGAGAACCGGTGTACGAAGCTCATCGAGACCGGTGTACGACGCGTATACCCCGATCTGGACCGACTACGCACCGGCTGCCGAAGTCCCGCACGGCCGATTCGGAGTCGCGCGAACGGGTAAGTGCCGATGTGTCGAGCCAGGATGACGAAGCCGAGGAGGCGACCGCGACATGGTTCAGGTGACCCGCACGATCCAGGCCCCGATGGACAAGGTTTTCGCTGTGCTCGCGGACGGATGGTCCTATGCGGGGTGGGTCGTCGGTGCTTCCCACATCCGCGGAGTGGACGACACCTGGCCGAGCGTGGGGGCCGGCATCCATCACAGTGTCGGACCGTGGCCGTGCACCATCGAGGACACCACCTCGGTGCGCGCCATCGATGCGCCGCACAACATCGAACTCATCGCCAGGCTCTGGCCGATCGGCAGTGCGGTGGTCCGGCTGGAGCTCCGCGCCATCGATCCCACCTCCTGTGAGGTCGTGATGACCGAACGAGCCGTCGGCGGACCCGGTCGATTGTTGCCACACGCGTTCCAGGCGCTGATGCTCGTGCCGCGCAATCGCGAATCGCTGTCGCGGCTCGCCGATCTCGCCGAGGGCGGGTACCCGCCGTCCCACACGCACTGATCGGCGGCGTGCCTGCCCGACACCGATTACCGCGCCTCACCCATCCGGGTATCTGTGCGCAGCGAACTCCGTCGGCCTTGTGGCCCGATCATTGGGAGGATCTGTGAACAGCGAACTCGACGAGATAGCCATCGCGAGCACCGTCAGAGCCGGAGACCGTGAGATACGGGTGGAAATCGCCGATCCACGGCAGGACTACGCGACGCAAGGCTGGCAGTGCACCTATCGCGTCGCCGGCTCCCGTGCGCACCGAGTCCACGGCCCGGACAGGTTGGGTGCCATCTACGCCGCGTTGATCGACATTCCCGATGCCGCGGCACGGGCCGGTTCGCAACGCCGCGACTCGAACGACTCCCGCGAACCGGTCGTCTCGCGCCGACGTTCCGACGACTCCCCCGTGTCGGCGGCGAAGGCCCGCGAGTTCGGCCCGCCGCTGGGTGCCAAGGCCGTGCAGACCCCGTCCGGTCCGGTGGTCATCATGCTCGGTCGGCCCCGCCAAGACCCCGACCGGCCCCACACCTATCTGTGCCCCTTCCGCATCGATGATCGCACCGAGGCCTTCGGCCAGGGCATCGATGAGGTGCGCGCGGTGATCTCGGCTGTCCGCGGTGTGGGGTCCATCCTGGGGATCCCGTTGGACTGGCCGATGCCGAGCACTCCGGGCGACACCCCAGAAAGCGCACAGAACGGATAACGAGACGACGATCACCCATAATTCGCCGTGACGATGTCCTGCGCGTCGGTGTCCATCACAGGAACAGCGGAGGAGGTGCCGCGTGACTACGACGTCACCCGCGACCGAGGCAGAGCTGGATGACGCGACCCTGGCAGGTCGGGCGCGTGACGGTGATGTCCGCGCATACGAGCAGCTGGTGCTGCGCTACCAGGGACCGATGTTCCGCTTGGCGGCCAAGATGCTGGCCGACCGCGCCGAGGCCGAGGACGTGACCCAGGACGTCTTCCTCAAGGCCTGGCGAACGATCGCACGACTGCAGGACGACGCCGCGTTCGCGGGCTGGCTCTATCGGATGACGACCAACCGGTGCCTCAATGTGATCCGCGCCCGGCGCCCCGCCGCCGAGGTCGACCCCGAGACGACGGCCTCGACCCATCCCGACACCCGCCCCGACCACGCGACCGAGGTGAGCAGTCAGATGGCGGCGCTGACCGACGCGCTGCAACTGCTCACGCCCGAACAGCGGGCCTGCTGGCTGTTGCGCGAGGTGCACGGTCGCTCCTATGACGAAATCGCCGAGATCGTCGGCGCCAACAGCACAGCGGTGCGCGGGCGGATCGCGCGCGCCCGAGCCCAACTGGCAGAGGTGATGAAGCCATGGCGGTGACCCACAGCACCGACAACGACTACCTGCTCCCGTGCGAACGCGGGCTGGAACAGGTGTGGGAACGACTCGACGACACCGACATCGACACCCACGAGTCGTCGTGCCCGCACTGCGCGGTGGCCAGGGAGAGCCTGCTGACGTTGCGGGCCGCTACCCGCGAACTCATCGAAGAACCCGACCCGCCGCCGCCGGATCTGTTCGGCCGCATCATGTCCGCCGTGCGCGCCGACGTGCGCCGCGGGCGAACCCTCACCCTCGACACGCCGCACCCCGGCGCGATCCAGGTGAGCGAACAGGCCGTGGCCGTGGTGCTCCGGTTCGCCGCCGACACCGTGGACGGTGTGCGGGCGCGTGGGTGCCGCGTGCACAGCGCCGACATCGACGAGGACGGCGAGCAGGTGATCGCCGTCGACATGACCATCGCCGTCCGGCACGGCGGGCACCGCGGGCAGCGGATCGACGAT
Organism: Nocardia sp. A7; assembly: GCF_046549215.1. Classification (NCBI taxonomy): domain Bacteria; kingdom Bacillati; phylum Actinomycetota; class Actinomycetes; order Mycobacteriales; family Nocardiaceae; genus Nocardia; species Nocardia sp. A7. Next base: position 286,444 of record NZ_JAJPWE010000005.1, read on the forward strand.
GTGGTCTCGGTGGTGCGTGCGCGAGTACGCGCCGCGGCGACCGCCCGGATCGGCATCCGGCTCGGCGCGCTCGACGTCACCGTGCTCGACATCTACGAGGAAGACCGGTGACCGGCACCCTGCCCGAGACCGAGCTGGTCGTCGGCGACGCCGTGATCGCCGGTGTCGCCGCAAGGGCGGCGATCCAGGTCCCGGGCGTGGCGCGCCTCGAGCCCGGGGTGCTCGGCCTGGTCGGTCATCTGGCCCGCACCGGCCGCCACCTGTGGAACGGCCAGGAACCGATCCCCTCCGCCGGTGTCCGGATCCGGCGCTCCGGTGGGCTGCTCGGTATCCAGGTCGACCTCGCTCTGTCGGCGTCCGCGCAGGTCGGCGACGTGGGCCGGGCGGTGCAGCGAGCGGTCACCCAGGCGGTGGCCGAGCAGACGGGTGCCGACGTCGACGAGGTGACGGTCTGCGTACTCGATATCGAACCGGGGCGATCGTGACCAGTGTGTCCGCGTTGATCGACCGGATCGTGGCGGCGATCGACTCCGTCGACGGGGTGTACCCCGCGGTTCCGATGGGTCTGCAGAACAGCCAGTGGTTGCCGTGGAACGCGGGCAGTGCCGCCGTCGACCTCGATGACACGGTGGTCCAGATCCGGGTCGTCGCCGCGAGCCTGCCGCTGTGGCCGCTGCTGCACGAGCTCGACGCCGCGATTCGACCGCTGCTCGACGAGACCCCGTGGGCCGCAGCGCGATTGCGCGTCCATGTCGTGGACCTGCACACCGACGTGTTCACCGACCACAGCGACCCAGATCACGATCCTGGCCCGTGACGAATCGCCTGCCACGGTGTCCTACCAGTGTCCGTTCGACAACTGTTGCAGCACAACACAACCAGGAGTAGCCATGACCAGCACGAGCACCGACACCAGCAAGACCGTCGAGAAGTCCGCCGAGGTCGCCAACCGAAACGGCGCCCTGGTCACCGATCAGGGCACCACCACCATCGCCGACACCGTGGTCCAGAAGATCGCCGGGCTGGCTGCGCGCGAGGTGCGCGGCGTCTACGACCTCGGCGGTGGCACCGCCCGCACGATCGGCGCGCTGCGCGACCGCATTCCGGGCGCGTCCTCGAGCATCGGACAGGGTGTGTCGGTCGAGGTGGGCGAGAAGCAGGCCGCCGTCGATCTGGAACTCGTCGTCGAGTACGGGGTGGCCATCGCCGAGTTGGCGCGCGCGGTGCGCCGCAACGTGATCACCGCCATCGAGCAGATGACCGGGCTCGAGGTCGTCGAGGTCAATATCAATGTCAACGACGTCTACATCGAGGACGACGCCGATCAGCAGCAGCCGACTCGCGACCGGGTGCAGTGACATGAACGCCACCATGATCTGCCTCGTCATGGGTCTGTCCCTCGGCTTCGCCGCCGCCTTCGGCGGGCTCGGCGCCTTCGCGGTCGTGCTGATCTTCGGTGGCCTCGGCCTGCTGATCGGGCGCTGGCTCGACGGTGAAGTCGATCTGTCCGGACTGCTGCGGTCGGCCCAGGATCGGAGTCGGCGGTGACCGATACCGCCGCATTGCCCGGCACGACGACGATCGACGAGCGGGTCGTGCGGCGCATCGCCGCACGAGCCGCGACCGAGGTGGCAGGCGTAGAGCCGGATGTGCAGGTGAGCGCCCAGGTGGTCGGTGTCAGCGCCACCCTGCGCGTCCGCCTGCCCATCCGCTATCCGCTGCCCGTCGCCCGCGTCACCAAGGAGTGTCGCGCGCATCTGATCGCCCGGACCGAGGAGCTGACCGGCATGGCAGTGCCGCAGGTCGACATCGAGGTCTCGGCCATGGTGCCGGAACCGCCCGAGAGGAGAGTTCGATGACACGCCGCCCCCGCCGGGTCGTGCCCGCCGTGATCGTCGCGCTACTGCTGGGCGCCGCCGCCGTGCTCGTCGCGGTGTCGCTGATCCAGCGGCTCACCGGCACCCGGGAGTGGGTCTCCTACGACAGCGTCGCCGCCCGGCTGCACGACACATCGTGGAGCAGTGCGTGGGTGCTGAGCGCGGGCATCGTCGTCGTCGTGCTCGGGCTGGCGCTGCTGGCCGTGGCGGCGCTGCCGGGCAAGCCGGTACTGATCGCGCTGGAATCCGGTGACGGCATCGACGCCGGCATCGCGCGCCGGAGCCTGCGGCACGCGCTGGCCGACGCCGCGGACGGTGTCGATGGCCTCGACAAGGCTCGGGTCCGGTTGCGCCGCAGCAAGATCCATGTCACCGGGCACACCGACCACACCGTCGAACGGACGGCGCAGGACGTGGGCCAGGCCGTGGCGACACGGCTGGACCGCATCAAGCCCGCCCATGTCCCCCGCCTGCGCACCAGCCTGCGCACGATCGGTCACGGAGGTGCGCGATGAGCAGTGCCAACCGGCCCGCCCGCTTGAATCGCGGTCTCCTCGGACTGACCGGCATCCTGCTGGTCGCGGCGGGCGGGCTGCTGATCACCGCGCACTTCGGCGCTTTCGGCCGGGTCTCGCGCGAGGCGGCGCTGGTCCCCGGCACGGAGGAACCGCCCCGCCTGGTGTTCTACCTCGTGATCGCCGGCGCCGTCGTGCTCGTGTTGGCCGCACTGCGCTGGCTGGCCGCCCAGTTCACGCGGTTGCCCAAGCGCGCTGTGTGGCAGGTCGGGTCGGCGGACGAGCCGGGGCGTACGCAGCTCGAGTCGAGCACGGCCGCCGAACCGGTGGCCGCCGATGTCGAGACCTACGACGGAGTCCGCTCGGCCACCGCCCGGCTGTCCGGCACCGCGCTCGCACCCGAACTGCACCTGCTGGTCACCACCGATCCCACGGCAGATCTGCCCGCGTTGCGACGCCAGATCCTCGAGCACGCTGTCGCGCGCCTGCGCACGGCATTGGACCTCGGTGCCGTCCCCGTGACGGTCGAATTCCGGATCGCCGATCGCGGGCGCGCGGTTCGCGCGCGATGAACGCGGGCGGGCGGCTCCGGTTCAGTCCGGTGGTTCCTGCCCGCCCTCGGTTTCGGCGATGTCCGGGGCAACTTCACGCGTCGCCATCCCACCGTTCTTGCCCTGATCGGTCGGGCCGGGTCGGCCACCTTTGGGTTCGGCCGCCGCGCTGTCGGTATCCTGCTCGGAGTCTTTGGTCTGATCAGTTCCGGTCATCGCTTTCCCTTCCATCATCGTGCGTTCCGACGTCGCTTCGAACTACCCCGAACTGATGCGGGCAAACGATCACGCCCGGTGGCAGACCCTTCCCGCCGCTCACGGCTGATACTCCCGGACGAAGCGCGTATCCGAGCCGAGTGGGCCGATCGCCGCCGCCCCGCCCGGCTGCCCCAGTGGCCGGGTCCTGCCGGGCAGCGGCTCGTCGAAGAATCGCCGGTTCTCGACGATGAACTGCTCCTGGCCCGCGGGAAGATCGTCTTCGTAGTGGATCGCCTCGACCGGGCAGGCCGGTTCACATCCACCGCAGTCGATGCATTCGTCGGGCTGGACGTAGGCCATCCGATCTCCGATGAAGATGCAGTCGATCGGGCATTCCTCGATGCAGGCTCGGTCGAGGACGTCTACGCAGGCGGCGCCGATCACGAATGTCACGGTGTTCTCCTCGCTGTACTCCATCCGCGATGCGCGGACAGGGAGAAGCCTGGTGTCCGGGTGACTGCTGCGGTAGCGGCCGAAATCGGTTACCTCGTAAGGTTTCCTTATGAGCTTGCCGCGGGGGACGCCCGACCTGGAGGTGCTCGACCTGCTGGTGTCGGTGGCGGAGTTGGGCAGCCTCGGCGCGGCCGCGCGCAGACACGGCGTCAGCCAGCCTGCCGTCGGGATGCGAATCAGTGCGCTGGAGCGGCGATTACAGCTGCGGCTGTTGGACCGCGGGCCCACCGGGTCGGCGTTGACCGATGCCGGTTACGAGGTGGTCGAGCTCGGCCGTCCGGTGCTGGCCGCCGGTGCCGCACTGATGGACGGCGTCGCGGCGCTGCACCGTGCGCTGCACCCGAGTCTGCGCGTGATGGCCTCGAAAACCATTGCGGACCACCGCATTCCGCACTGGCTGTCGGCACTGCGGAAACTGCGGCCCGAATTGGCGGTCGAACTGGACGTGGCGAACTCACAGCAGGTGACGGCCGCGGTCCGCGCCCGTGATGCCGAGCTCGGCTTCGTCGAGGGCCCACACTCCCCCGCGGGATTGGGCAGCCGGGTCTTGGTCGCCGACGAACTCGCCGTGGTCGTCGCGACGAATCATCCCTGGGCCACTCGCCACCGAGCGGTGACGCTGCGCGAACTCGCCGACACCCCACTGCTGTGGCGCGAGAAGGGTTCCGGAACCCGCGACACGGTCTGGGAGGCGCTGCAGATGCACGGCACACCCGCCCGGCCAGCCGCCGAACTCGGCTCGGCGGCGGCGATTCTCACCACTGCCCGCAACGGCACCGCGCCCGCGGTGGTGAGCCGTCTCATCGTGGCGCACGAACTGCGCGCAGGCACCCTGTGCGAGGTGCAACTGGCCACGTCGATCACCCTGACCAGGATGTTCCGCGCTATCTGGCATCGCAGAACGCCGCCGACCGGACCCGCCGAGGACCTGGTCGAACTCGCCGCCCGTATCGAGTCGGCGCGAGCGAGCAGGCGGTGACAGGTGTAGCTCGCCACACCATCGACTCGGTGGACAGCTCGATCGAATTTCCGCGCCGCGACGACAACCATGGAGTCATGACCCAGACACCAGCCGAGCCGACCCTCGTGGTCGACATCGCCGACGAACCGACCGTCGCGCTCACCGCGACGCAGGATGCACCGCGGCGCCGGACCGGACCGCTGACCGCGGTTCTGCGCGCGCCGTTCGAGGCCAGGGCCTGGAGAGAGCTCGCCTATCTGGTTGCGTCGTTCGTCCTCGGCTGTGTGGCTGTGTGCTATCTGTTCTTCGGGTTCGGTGGCGGGCTGTACGCGTCGATCCTCCTCATCGGCATCCCGTTGCTGGCGACAGTGTTGCTCGGCGGGCGGGTGTGGGGCCGGATCTATCGGTTCCTCGGCCGCGCATTGCTCGAGACCCGGGTCGAATCGCCACCGGATTTCACCAGGGCGAGCGGCTTCTTCGGATTTCTGAAGAGCGCGTTCACCGATCGGCCGAGCTGGCGGGTCGTGCTGTTCCTGCTCGCGCAGTCGGTGCTCGGCGTCGCGGTCGGCTACGTCGTCCTCATGGTGATCGCGATGGTCGGGTTCACGGCGATCTCCCCCATCCCGTGGGCGCTGTTCGATCCGATCCAGGTGGACGACAACGGCGTCGAGCACCACAGTCTCGCCCAGTTCGGTTCGTTCTACGTCGACACCTGGCCGCGCGCGCTCGCCATGGCCGGTATCGGCATCCTGCTGTGCTTCGCGCTGCCGTGGCTGGTCCGTGGCGTCTGCTGGTTGCATCGCATGCTGATCGTTCACTTGTTGGCGGCGACACCGCGCGACCGGCAACTGGCGCAACTGCGGGCCAGCAGACGGGCCGCGGTGGACGATGCGACCGCCACCCTGAGCCGGGTCGAGCGCGACCTGCACGACGGCACGCAGGCCCGGCTGGTCACCATCGCCATGGCGCTGGGCAGGGCCGAGGAACGCCTGGCCGCGGGCGGCGATGCCAGCGACCTCATCGCCGACGCGCGCGCCAACTCCAAGGAGGCGTTGACCGAGCTGCGCGAACTGGTGCGCGGCATCCATCCACCCGCACTCGAGCTCGGCCTCGGCCCGGCGCTGGAGACGCTCACCGCCCGGTGCGCGGTGCCGGTCGACCTGCGTGTGCACATCCCCCGGCGGCCGAGCCCGGCCATCGAGGCGATCGCCTACTTCTCCGTCGCCGAGCTGCTCACCAATGTGGTCAAACACGCGCACGCGAACCGAGTCACGGTGTCGGTGCTACCCGACAGCCAGCGTCGCATCGCGGTCACCGTGTGGGACAACGGAATCGGTGGTGCGCCCCGCCCCGGCACACCGACCGTGACCGGCAGCGGATTAGCCGGGCTCGCCGCCCGCGCACTCGCCGTCGACGGCACGCTCACCGTCGACAGTCCCGCCGGCGGGCCTACCGTGGTGACCATGATCCTGCCGAACGAGGGCCCGCAGTGACCGCGCCCCTGCGGGTGGTGATCGCCGAGGACAGCGCCATTCTGCGCGACGGGCTGGCCGGGCTGCTCACCGAACGCGGACACGAAGTGGTGGCGATGGTCGGCGACGCGACATCGCTGAGCGAGGTCGTCGAAACCCACCGGCCCGATGTCGCGGTGGTGGACGTGCGGATGCCTCCCAGCTTCACCGACGAGGGCCTGCTGGCCGCCATCGAGTTGCGCAGGAAATACCCGAGCACCGGTGTGCTCGTGTTCTCGCAATGGATCGAAACCCGTTATGCGACAGAACTTCTCGCAGCCGGAGCGAGTGGCGTCGGCTACCTCCTCAAGGATCGCGTCGCCGATGTCGGTGATTTCGTCGACGCGCTGCACCGGGTCGCCACCGGCGGCACCGCACTCGACCCCGAGGTGGTGAGCCAGCTGATGGGCGCGTCCCGGCAACAGGATTCGCTGGCCCGGCTCACCCCGCGCGAGCGCCAAGTACTCGAACTGATGGCACAGGGACTCACCAACAACGCCATCGCCACCTCGCTCACCGTCACCGAGCGGGCCGTCGAGAAGCACATCGGCAACATCTTCACCAAACTCGATCTACCACCGTCGGACACCCGCCACCGCAGGGTGCTGGCGGTGCTGCGGCTCAAAGGGTGAACGGTCTGCGCCACCTGGTTGTCGGCACGTTGGATCGCGCGTCGGACCAGGCCGCGGATGCCGGGGAGCTGGATGGCACGCAACATGAGTCAGTCAAGGCAATCACGGCGCGCCAGGGAAGAATGAGCAGATGGACGCCTCCGCCGCCCGAACCGAATCGGCTTCGACCACAACGGTCGAGACCCAGCTCAGCGCCCTGCTCGGCCCACTTCGACGTGCGGTACTGCGACGCACCCGGGCATCGGAGGGGTTGCCCGATCTCCCGGAGGCGCAGATCGAACTGCTTCGACTGCTGGCCACGACCGGCGGCCTGACCCCCAGCCAGGCGGCGATCGAACTCAGGGTGGCGCAGTCGACGATCAGCAATTTGATTCGGACGATGGCGGCCACGGGCCTGGTCGATCGGGTGCCGTCGACGACAGACGGGCGCACGGCGACCCTGGTGACATCGGCGACGGCGCGGGAACTGCTTGCCAGATACGACCACACCAGCGCGACCATGCTGCGCGATTCGCTGGCCAAATTACCGCTCGCCGATCAGCGAGCACTGGAGTGCGCGCTGCCGGCGCTGAGACAGTTGCTGGCAGCATTGGACCGATAGCCACGCGCCACTCGGGGAAAAGGTCCCCGTCGACCCAACTGGTCACCTACAGTAGTTTTGTTTCAAAAGTAAATCACTGTGGGAGCTCTCGTTGCGAGTCCATATCTTCACACCTCGGTTCGCGGCCATCAGATGGCTGGCGACGGCCGTGGCCCTGACCAGTCTGGTCGCCTCGATCTCGGCGACCGCGATCCCGCGAACCGGAGCAGCGCCCGCCGACGCCGCTGCGGACCCGGTGGCTACCGTCACCGGTGGGCAGATCCGCGGTCTGCGCACCGACGGGATCGTCGAGTACCTCGGCGTGCCGTTCGCGGCCCCGACCTCGGGTGAGAACCGCTTCGCGCCGCCGCGGCCCGCGGCGCCGTGGACAGACCTGCGTCCCGCGCTCACCCACAGTCCGCAATGCCCGCAGGCCTCCCCCGTGCCGTTCGGAGTGGCGCTCCAGGAGTCGGGCGAGGACTGCCTGAGTATCGATATCTACATGCCGCAGAACGCTTCTGACGCCGCGCTGCCGGTAATGGTGTGGCTCTACGGCGGCGCCTTCGTTCTCGGGTCCAACGCCCAATACGACTCCCCCGCCCGACTCGTGCGCGAGGGCAAGGTCATCGTGGCCATCCCCAACTACCGCGTCGGGCCGTTCGGCTTCCTCGCGCTGCCCGAACTCGCCGACAGCACCGGCGGCATCACGGGCACCTACGGCACGCTCGATCAACAAGCCGCGCTGCGCTGGATTCAGGACAACGCTGCCGCGTTCGGCGGCGATCCGGGCAATGTCACGATCTTCGGTGAATCCGCCGGAGGGATGAGCGTGTGTACCCAACTCGCCTCACCGTCGGCTCGCGGGCTCTTCCACCGGGCCATCGTCGAGAGCGGGTCGTGCGCGCGCAGCCCCCTCGCTCCGCCGAGCAGAGACGTCGCGTTCCAACGATCGGCGGACTACGCCGCGAGCGTGGGCTGCGACGATCCGCGGACCCGGCTGCCATGCCTGCGCGCGCTGCCCGCCGACCGGTTGCTCGATTCCCCGACCACAGAAATGAATTCGATGGCGGTGACCTGGAGCCCGGTCCTGGACGGCGTCGTGGTCACCGCCGAACCCGAACAGGCTCTGGCCGCGGGGGCAGCGCGAGACATGCCCCTCATCGTCGGTAGCAACGCAGACGAAGGCGCCACCTTCATCGCGCTGCTCGACTACACGCGCGCCACCGTACCCACCGCGACCGACTATCTGAATTGGACACGAGAACTGTTCGGCGACAACGCCGATCAGGTCATCACCCGATATCCGCTGTCCGACTTCGCCGCCCCCGTAAAAGCCAAGGAACGAGTGATCACGGACGGATTCTTCGCCTGCCCCGCCCTGTTCACCACCGAAGCCGCACGCCGGGGTGGCGCACAGGTGTGGCAGTACCAGTTCAACGAAGCTCCGCTGGGCGACAATCCGTTGCTACCGGGCGCCTTTCACGCCGCGGAGATCCCCTACGTGTTCTCCGCGTTGATGGGTGTGAACATTCCCCTGCCACCGGCCGCGGATCTGCTCTCCCGACGCATACAGCAGAGCTGGGCGCAGTTCGCGCACACCGGCGATCCGGTGACAACGGACTTCACCGGCTGGCCGACCACACCCGGCAGCACCCTCGAAATGGGAAGCGACCGCATCAGCACCGCCGACTCGTTCACCCAGCAGCATCACTGCGACCTGTGGTCGGGCATCGGTCACATCGGGTAATTCGCTCGCCCGCCACTCGGAGTCCGCGCATCGAGGCGAAATCGACAGTGAAGGTCTATCTGTCCTCCTGTGGTCGATCAACTGTCGATAGTCCGTTCCAGCACAGCGCGGACGCGGTGTCGATCGCGTCGCTTTTCGGGATCGGTCGCCCGGCTTCCAGCCAATGGCGGGCCGCGAGGTGGCTGATGCCGACCAGTCCCCAAGCGTGCATGTCGGCCTTCCTCGCCTCGACGCCCGCCGCCCGCAATTCGACGCTCACCAGGACCGCGCAGTCGCGCATCGCGTTGCGCACCCGCCATTCGACGCACGGTTCGCTGGGCACCGGTGATTCGAACACCAGCACATACCCACCGAGGTCGTGGTCGACGAAGTCGAAATAGGCCTGCACGGCCCGACGGACCCGGTTCCGTGGCTCGGTGTCCGTTGCGACAGCGGCCCGGACACCGTCGACCATCCGATCCAGATTGAGTTGCAGCACAACGAGATACAGGTCCAGCTTGCTGGCGAAATGATCGTAGAGCACCGGTTTGCTGATCCCGGACCGCGCGCTGATCTCGTCCATCCTGGCCCCGTGATATCCGCTGGCGACGAAGACAGCTTGCGCGGCGGCCACCATGAGCCGACGCCGGTGGGCCCGCGCGGCGGGTCCACGAAGGCCGGACGGGGAGGCTGCCGATCCCCCGGCATCCGGGCTCACCGGGTGCCGGGGGTCGCTGTGCATCGTCGTCATCGCAGACCTGGTTCAGCCGAGCGTTTCCCCGGCCGCGGCCTTGGTACGCAACGACTCAGGAACCTCGAAGCGGTCGCCGTAGGCGGCCCGCAGCTCATCAGCCCGCGCCACGAATCCGGCCAGCCCGCCCGCGTACTGGTTGATGTACTGGATCACGCCACCGGTCCAGGCCGGAAACCCGATGCCGAAGATCGACCCGATGTTCGCGTCCGGCACGGTGCGCAGCACCCCCTCGTCGAAACACCGCACGGTGTCGAGCGATTCGGCGAACAGCATCCGTTCCTGCATGTCGATGAACGCGATGGTGTGGTCACGGGTGTACTTCTCGGCCAGGCCCGGCCACAGGCCGAGCTTCTTGCCGTCGGTGTCGTAGTCGTAAAAGCCGCGGCCCTCGAGTCGGCCCGGCCGATCGAACTCGTCGACCATCGCGTCGACGAGCGGGTAGGCCTTCGAATCAACCCAGTTCTTGCCTTCGGCGAGCAGGTTCTCCTTCAGGCTGCGCCGAATCTTTTGCGCCAGCTTCATATTGATCTCATCGGCCAACGCCAAGGCGCCCACGGGATAACCGGCCTGGGTGGCGGCCTGTTCGACCGAGGCCGGGTGCACGCCCTCGGCGACCAGCGCGATGGCCTCGTCCATGAACTGGCCGATGACCCGGCTGGTGAAGAAGCCGCGACTGTCGTTGACCACGATCGGCGTCTTCTTGATCGCCAGGGTGTAGTCGATGGCGCGGGCGATGGCTTCATCGCTGGTTTCGTCGCCGACGACGATCTCGACCAGTGGCATCTTGTCCACCGGGGAGAAGAAGTGCAGACCGATGAAGTCCTTCGGCCGCTGCACGCCGGTGGCCAGGTCGGTGATCGGCAGGGTCGAGGTGTTGGACCCGAGGAGGGCATCAGGGTTCACCAGGTGTTCGATCTCGCCGAACACCTTCTTCTTCAGGCCCGGGTCCTCGAACACCGCTTCGACGACGAAGTCACAGCCCGCGGCGTCGGCCGGATCCGCGGACGGGTGGATACGACCGAGGATCTCGTCGTAGGAGTCCTGCGTGATCGCACCTTTGCGCAGCGCCTTGTCGAGCAGCTTGCGCGAGTAGGCCTTGCCACGCTCGGCCGCCTCGATGGTGACGTCCTTCAGCACGACCTGCATGCCGGCGCGGGCCTGCACATAGGCGATGCCCGCGCCCATCATGCCCGCGCCGAGCACGAGGACCTTCTCCGGCGTGCGCACGGGGAAGCCTTCGGGGCGGCTGCCGCCCTTGTTGATCGTGCCCAGATCGAAGAACAGGGACTTGATCATGTTCGTCGAGACCTGACCACAGATCAGCTTGGTGCAGTAACGGGTCTCGATGGCGAACGCGGTGTCGATGTCGACCTGCGCGCCCTCGACCGCCGTCGCCAGCACCGCGATCGGCGCGGGCATCGGTGCGCCCTTGAGCTGTTTGCGCACGTTCGCGGGAAACGCGGGCAGGTTGGCGGCCAGTGCCGCACTGGCAGGGGTGCCGCCGGGGATCTTGTAGCCCCGCACATCCCACGGCTGGGCCGCCTCGGGGTTGGCCGTGATCCAGGTGCGGGCCTGCGCGAACATCTGTTCGCGGGTGGCGGCGACCTCGTCGATGATCCCGACCTGCAGCGCCTTGGCGGGTTTCATCCGCTGGCCCTGGCCGACGACGTTGAGCACGGCGTCGGTGATGCCGAGCAGCCGCACGGTCCTGGTGACGCCACCCGCGCCGGGCAGCAGCCCGAAGGTGACCTCGGGCAGGCCGAGCAGGCTGCCCTTGGCGTCGAGCGCGATCCGGTGGTGGGTGGCGAGCGCGACCTCGAAGCCGCCGCCGAGCGCGGTGCCGTTGATCGCGGCGACCACCGGCTTGCCCAGCGTCTCGAGCCGACGGAACGCCGCCTTGTAGGTGTCGAGGCCGAGCGCGATCTGCGGTGCGGTCTCCGGTGTCGCGTTCATCAGCAGGTTCAGGTCACCGCCGGCGAAGAAGGTGTCCTTGCCCGAGGTGAGGATGACGCCGTCGAAGCTGTCGCGCTCGGCTTCGAGCCGGTCGACGGTCGCGGTGAGATCGCGGGCGAACGACTCGGTCATCGTGTTGGTGGACTGGTTCGGGTCGTCGATGGTGAGCACGAGCACCCGGTCGGCGCCGAGCTCCCAGGCAATCATGTTGTCGGTCATGGTCTTTCCTCTGTATCCGAGTCCGGCGCTCAGACGCGCTCGATGATGGTGGCGATGCCCATGCCGCCGCCGATGCACAGCGTGATCAGTGCGCGGCGCGCTCCCCGACGCTCTAGTTCGTCGACCATGGTTCCGGTGATCATGGCGCCGGTGGCGCCCAGCGGGTGGCCCATGGCGATGGCGCCGCCGTTGACGTTGATCTTCTCGTCGGGCACACCGAGCTTCTTCTGGAAGTTCAGCACCACCGAGGCGAAGGCCTCGTTGAGTTCGAACAGGTCGATGTCGTCGACGGTGAGCCCCGCGACGGCAAGGGCCTTCTCGGTCGCAGGCACCGGTCCGGTGAGCATGATCGTGGAGTCGCTACCGCTCACCGCGGAGGCGATTATCCGAGCACGCGGCGTGAGACCTGCTGCGAGACCGGCTGATTCGCTACCGATGAGCACCAGAGCCGAACCGTCGACGATGCCGGAGGAGTTACCGGCGTGGTGCACATGGTTGATCTTCTCGACGTGGTGGTAGCGCTGCAGGGCGACCGCGTCGAAGCCACCCATCTCCCCCATCGCCGCGAACGACGGCGCCAGTCCGGCCAGGCTGTCCACCGTCGTGTTCGGGCGCATGAACTCGTCGTGGTCGAGCAGCACCGCGCCGTTGATATCACGCACCGGGACAACAGATTTGGCGAAGTAGCCACCCGACCAGGCAGCGGCCGCTTTCTGCTGCGACCGCACGGCGAAGGCGTCGACGTCCTCGCGGGTGAAGCCCTCGATCGTGGCGATCAGGTCGGCGCTCACGCCCTGCGGCACGAAGTAGGACTCGTAGTTCGTGATCGGGTCCATCGCCCACGCGCCGCCGTCGGAGCCGAGCGGGATGCGCGACATCGACTCCACGCCACCGGCGATGACGAGCTGCTCCCAGCCTGAACGCACCTTCTGCGCCGCGGTGTTGACCGCCTCGAGGCCCGATCCGCAGAACCTGTTGAGCTGTACTCCGGCGACGGTGTCGGGCAGCCCGGCCGCGATCGCGGCGGTCTTGGCGATGTCGGCGCCCTGGTCGCCCACGGGCGACACCACGCCGAGCACGATGTCGTCGATCGCGGCCGGATCGAGCTCGGGATGGCGTGTCCGCAGCTCATCGATGAGCCCGACCACCAGATCGAGTGGCTTCACGCCGTGCAGGGCGCCGGTCTTCTTGCCGCGCCCGCGCGGGGTGCGGATCGCGTCGTAGATGTATGCCTCGGTCATGGTTCCTCGAAAAGTGTGTCGGGTGATGCCGGGTCAGCGATGGGTGAAGTTCGGTGGCCGTTTGTCGACGAAGGCGTTCATGCCTTCGGTCTGATCCTCGATCGCGAACAGCGAGTGGAAGACGCGGCGCTCGAAGCGGATTCCCTCGGCGAGGGTGGTCTCGAAGGACCGGTTCACCGCTTCCTTGGCGATCATGGTGACCGGCAGCGATTTCGCCGCGATGGTCTCGGCCACCTCGGCGGCGACGTCGAGCAGGTCGTCGGCGGCCACGATGCGTGAGACGAGCCCGGCCCGTTCGGCTTCCTCGGCGCCGATGGTGCGTCCGGTGAGCACCATGTCCATCGCCTTGGCCTTGCCCACCGCGCGGGTGAGCCGCTGGGAGCCACCGATGCCGGGGATCACGCCGAGCTTGATCTCGGGCTGCCCGAACTGCGCGGTGTCGGCGGCGATCAGGATGTCGCAGAGCATGGCCAGCTCGCAGCCGCCACCGAGCGCGTACCCCGCCACGGCGGCGACGGTGGGCTTGCGGAACTGCGCGAGCTGATCCCAGCGGGCGAAGAAGTCGTCCATGAACATGTCCATGTAGGACTTGGGCGCCATCTCCTTGATGTCGGCGCCCGCCGCGAAAGCCTTGGCGGAGCCGGTGATCACGACGGCGCCGACCTCGTCGTCACGACCCAACTCGTCCAGCGCGGCGATGATGTCGTCGAGCACGGCGGTGTTGAGCGCGTTGAGGGCCTTCGGCCGGTTCAGCGTGATCCAGCCGACGCGGTTCTCGGTCTCGACCAGGATGGTCTCGTAGTCGGTCACGCGGTGGCCTCGCCGGAACGGTCGCGGATGTCGGTGACGATGGCGGAGAAGTCCCGGCCCGCGTCGGTCTGATTGAACCGCGCGTAGATCGCGGCGGCGAGTTCGCCGAGCTGCCCGTCGATTCCGTTGGCCTGCAACGCGTTCGCGGCCAGGGTGAGGTCTTTGGACATCAGCGCGGTGGCGAAGCCGGGCAGGTAGTCGTTGTTGGCCGGGCTGGTGGGGACCGGACCCGGAACCGGGCAGTAGCTGGTCAGCGCCCAGCTCTGGCCCGACGCGGTGGACACCACGTCGAAGAAGGACTGGTGGCTCAGGCCGAGGCGCTCACCGAGCACCAATGCCTCGGACAGACCGATCATCGAGATCCCCAGCAGCATGTTGTTGCAGATCTTGGCGGCCTGACCGACGCCCGAGTCGCCGCAGTGCACGACCTTGCCGCCCATCACCGCCAATACCTCGCTCGCGTCGGCGAAGTCGGCGGCCGCGCCGCCCACCATGAAGGTGAGGGTGCCCGCGGTGGCACCGGCGACACCACCGGAGACCGGTGCGTCCAGCGGCCGGTGACCGGCCGCGACTGCCTGTGCCGCAGCCGCTTTCGCGTCGGCGACATCGATGGTGGAACAGTCGAGGAACAGCGTTCCCGGCGCGGCGGCGGGCAGCAATTCGGCATAGACGTCGAGGACCAGCTTGCCGTTGGGCAGCATGGTGATCACCACGTCACGGCCCGCGGCGGCTTCGGCGGCGGTGGCCACCACCGTCGCGCCGTCGGTGCGTGCCTGCTCCTGGGCGGCGGGCACCGGGTCGTAGGCGAGCACGTCGTAACCCGCGCGCACCAGGTTCGCCGCCATCGGGCCGCCCATGTGACCGAGCCCGAGGAAACCGATCGTCTTCGTCATCGCTGTGCCTTCGTTGTCGTCGAATCCAGTTCCGCCGCACCGAGCTCGGCGAAGTAGACCGCGACCTGCTCGTCGGTCACCTCGGCGAGGGTCGCGGGCCGCCACTGGGGATTGCGGTCCTTGTCGATCACCTGGGCGCGGATGCCCTCGACCAGGTCGTGGGAGCTGAGCGCGGCGACCGAGACCCGGTATTCCTGGTCGAGTACCGCCTCGAGGCTCGGCAGGTCCCGCGCGGCCCGCAGCGACCGCAGCGTGACCTTCAGCGCGACAGGCGATTTCGCCAGCAGCGCCGCGAGCGCCTCGGCGGCCTGTGGCGCTTCATCGGCCTGCAGCCGGGCCGCGATCTCTTCGACGGTGTCGGCGTTGTAGCAGGCGTCGATCCAGTGCCGCTGCGCCAGCAGATCCGAGGACGGCGCCGCCTCGGCGAACTTCGCGATCGCCGCGTCCACACCCACGGTGCCCAGCGCGTCGAGCAGCTCGGGCAGCGCCTCGGATGGCACATAGTAGTCGGCGAATCCGGCCGCGATCGCGTCGCCCGCGTTCATCCGCGCGGTGGTCAGCGCCACGTGGGTGCCGATCTCGCCCGGCGCCCGCGAGAGCAGGTAGGTGCCGCCGACGTCGGGGACGAAACCGATGCCGACCTCGGGCATCCCGATCTTGGACCGTTCGGTGACGATCCGATGGCTGCCGTGCCCGGCCAGACCGACCCCGCCGCCCATCACGATGCCGTCCATGATCACCACATACGGCTTGGGATAGCTGCCGATCAGGGCGTTGAGGTGGTACTCGTCGCGCCAGAACCGCCCGGTCGGCGAATCAGCTTCCGCCGTCCCACCTTTCGCGTCGGTGTGGATGGCGACGATGTCGCCGCCCGCGCAGAGTCCGCGCTCGCCGGCGCCGGTGACAACGACGGCACGGACCGCGTCGTCGTCGGCCCAGGAGCGCAGCGCGTCGGTGATGGCCAGTGTCATGGCGTGATTGAGGGCGTTGATGGCCTTGGGACGGTTCAGGGTGATCGAACCGAGACCGTCACGGACGGCGATCAGTACTTCGTCGGTCATGCAGCTCCGATCAGCGAGCGGGCGACGACCACCCGCATGATTTCGTTGGTGCCCTCGAGGATCTGGTGCACACGCAGGTCGCGCACGATCTTCTCCAGGCCGTACTCGTGCAGGTAGCCGTAGCCGCCGTGCAATTGCAGCGCCTTGTTGGCCACCTCGAAACCGGTATCGGTGGCGAATCGCTTCGCCATCGCGCACAGGGAGACCTTGTCCAGCGCGTCCGCGTCCAGGGCGGCCGCGGCCCGCCACAGCAGGGTCCGCGCCGCCTCCAGTTCGGTGGCCATGTCAGCCAGCTCGAACTGCAGTGCCTCGTTGCGCACCAAGGGTTTTCCGAAGGCGTGCCGTTCGGTGAGGTAGCGGACCGACTTGTCGAGCGCGGCCTGTGCGCCGCCGATCGAGCACGCGGCGATGTTGAGCCGGCCGCCGTTGAGGCCGTTCATCGCGATCGAGAAGCCGTCGCCCTCGGCGCCGAGCCGGTTGGCGACCGGCACTCGGGCGCCGTCGAGGGTGACCTGGCGGGTCGGCTGGGCGTTCCAGCCCATCTTCCGTTCGTTGGCTCCCACGGTCAGGCCCGGTGTGTCGGCCGGGATGATCAGCGCCGAGATGCCGCGCGGGCCCTCGCCACCGGTGCGCACCATCATCACGTACACGTCGTTGGCGCCCGCGCCGGAGATGAACTGCTTGGCACCGGTGAGGACATAGTCCTCCCCGTCTCGAACGGCCTTGGTGCTCAGGGCCGCCGCGTCGGAGCCGACGCCCGGCTCGGTGAGCGCGTAGCTGCCGAGCAGCTCCATCGACGCCATTTCCGGCACCCACCGGTGCCGCTGCTGCTCGGTGCCATAGGCATCGATCATCCAGGTCGCCATGTTGTGGATCGAGATGTACGCCGCCACGGACGGGCACCCGGTGGCGAGCTGTTCGAAGATCCGCACCGCGTCGAGCCTGCGCAGGCCGGAGCCGCCCACGTCGCCGCGCACCGAGATGCCGCCGAGCCCGAGCGGGCCCGCCTTGCGCAGCACGTCGACCGGAAAGTGTTTGCGCTCGTCCCAATCCAGCGCATCGGGCGCCAGGAACTCGTCGGCGAACTGGCGCACGGTCTCACCGATCGCGCGTTCGTCCTCGTTGAGGGTGAACATCACCGCATCAGTCCATCGTCGGAATGACGAACGCGTTGGACTCCTTGAGTCCGGCAGGCCAACGCTGGGTCACCGTCTTGGTCTTGGTGTAGAACCGGATCGAATCCGGGCCGTGCTGGTTGAGATCGCCGAAGCCCGAGCCCTTCCAGCCGCCGAAGGTGAAGTAGGCGATCGGCACCGGGATCGGCACATTCACGCCGACCATGCCGACCTGCACGCGGGCGGAGAAATCGCGAGCCGTGTCACCGTCGCGGGTGAAGATCGCGACGCCGTTGCCGTATTCGTGCTCGTCGACCAGCCGCAGCGCCTCCTCGTAGTCGCCCGCGCGCACCACGGTGAGCACCGGGCCGAAGATCTCCTCTTTGTAGATCCGCATGTCCGCGGTGACGTTGTCGAACAGGCTCGCGCCGACGAAGAAGCCGTCCTCGGCGCCGTCGACGGTCAGGCCGCGGCCGTCGACCAGCAGCTGCGCGCCCTCGTCGACACCGATCTGCACGTAGTCGTTGACCCGGTTCACACCGTCGAGCCCGACCAGCGGACCGAAATCGGCGCCCGGGTCGTCGGAGCGGCCGACATTGAGCTTGTGCACCCGCTCGGTCAGCTTCGCGACCAGCCGGTCCGCGGTCTCCTGACCCACCGGCACGGCCACCGACAGCGCCATGCAGCGCTCACCAGCCGACCCGTAGGCCGCGCCGATCAGCTGATCGGCGACATCGTCGAGGTCGGCGTCGGGCATCACGACCGCGTGGTTCTTGGCCCCGCCGAAGCACTGTGCGCGCTTGCCGTTGGCGGTCGCGGTCTCGTAGATGTACTGGGCGATCGGGGTCGAACCGACGAAACCGACCGCCTTGATCCGCTTGTCGGCCAGGATCGCGTCGACGGCTTCCTTACCGCCGTTGACCACGTTGAACACACCCGGCGGCAGCCCCGCCTCGAGGAACAGTTCGGCCAGGCGCAGCGGCACCGAGGGGTCGCGCTCGGACGGCTTGAGCACGAAGGCGTTACCGCAGGCCAGCGCCGGACCCGCCTTCCACAGCGGGATCATCGCCGGGAAGTTGAACGGCGTGATGCCCGCGACGACACCGAGCGGCTGACGCATCGAGTACACGTCGATGCCGGTACCCGCGCTGTCGCTGTACTCGCCCTTGAGCAGGTGCGGAATGCCGATGGCGAACTCGATGACCTCGAGTCCGCGCTGGATGTCGCCCTTGGCGTCGGCGATGGTCTTGCCGTGCTCGGCCGAGAGCAGCGCGGCCAGGCTGTCCATCTCCTCGTTCACGAGGTTCACGAACTTCATCAGCACCCTGGCCCGCTTCTGCGGATTGAACGCCGCCCACACCGGCTGCGCCGCGGCCGCGTTGTCGATCACCGCGGTCACCTCGACGGTGTTCGCCAGCGGAACCCTGGCCTGCACCTGCCCGAGATTCGGATCGAAGACGTCGCCGAAGGCGCCGGAAGTGCCGGTGACGTGCTTGCCGCCGATGAAGTGCGTGAGTTCGCGAGCCATGCCAGTCCTACTCCGTTGATGTCGATTGCGCGGTGCGCACAGTTGGAGGGTTTCCAATAGTTGGATGTCCAAGTAATCCGTACCTTCGCAGCTCCGGTCGGCGTTTGTCAATTCCCGAACTCCGCTGTTGACAGATTGCCAACAGCATGTCCACTCTGGTGCACAGTCCATCGAACGAGAAGAGGAACTCGATGAGCACCGTCGACACCGACGCCGAATCGGAGCTGCAGGGTCTGGCCGAACTGGCCCGCAGCTTCTTCGTCAACACCGTCGCGCCCCACCGCGAGGAGTTCGCCGCGCAGGGTTATCCCAGCCGAGAGGTCTACCGACAGGCCGGTGAACTGGGCCTGCTGTGCATGTCGGTGCCCGAGGAATACGGCGGTGGCGGCGGCACTTTCGCGCACGAGGCCGTGCTGTTCACCGAGCAGGTCAAGGGCGGCGACTCCTCGATGCAGCTGGGCGTACACACCGGCATCGTGCCGCACTACCTGCTGGCCTACGCCTCGGAGGAGAACAAGAAGCGCTGGCTGCCCAAGCTCGCTTCCGGCGAGTGGATCGGCGCCATCGCCATGACCGAGCCCGGCACGGGTTCGGACCTGCAGAACATCGCGACCAAGGCGATCAAGGACGGCGACGACTATGTGATCAGCGGCGCCAAGACCTTCATCTCCAACGGCCGCAACTGCGATCTGCTGATCATCGCCGTGAAGACCGACCCGACCCAGGGCGCCAAAGGCGTGTCCCTGGTGGTCGCCGAGGTCGCCGACGACACCCCCGGCTTCGAGCGCGGCAGGCTGCTGAAGAAGGTCGGTCAGAAGGGCCAGGACACCACCGAACTGTTCTTCGACGGACTGCGGGTACCGCAGGCCAACCTGCTCGGCACCGCCGAGGGCCAGGGCTTCGTCCAGTTGA
This sequence comes from Nocardia sp. A7, assembly GCF_046549215.1. Classification (NCBI taxonomy): domain Bacteria; kingdom Bacillati; phylum Actinomycetota; class Actinomycetes; order Mycobacteriales; family Nocardiaceae; genus Nocardia; species Nocardia sp. A7. The sequence continues at coordinate 305,994 of NZ_JAJPWE010000005.1, forward strand.
TGCAGCAGCTGCCGCAGGAACGGCTGATCTGCGGCGTGGCCGCAGCCGCGACGATCGAGGCCGCGGTCGACGAGACGCTCGCCTATGTCAAGCAGCGCAACGCTTTCGGCAAACCACTGTTCGCCATGCAGAACACCCGCTTCGAAATGGCGGATTGCGCGACCATCGCGACCGTCGTGCGGACCTTCGTCGACGACGCGGTGGCCAAGCACCTGCGCGGGGCGCTGGATGTGAAAACCGCGGCGATGATCAAATACTGGACCACCGATCAGCAGACCCAGGTGGTCGACCGGTGCGTCCAGCTGCACGGCGGCTACGGCTACATGGAGGAGTACCCGATCGCGCGGATGTGGATCGACGGGCGCATTTCGCGCATCTACGCGGGTGCCAACGAGGTCATGAAGGACCTGATCGCCCGCTTCCTCTGACGCGTCGGCCCGCGCCTACGGCCCGGATACCAGAATCGGGACCACGTAGGCGCGGGCGAACGCCGCCAGCGCCTGCTCCGAGCCGGTATCGATGGTGCCGACCGGCTGCAGGATCAGCGAGTGCACCACCCGGCAGACCACTTCGACCCGAGCACTGAGATCGGGAATGTCGGGAAATCGGTTGTCCTCGAGCACCTTTCGGATGATCTCGGTGGACGCGGCGACCGAGAGCAGGAAGAACGACGCGCCGTCGACGGTGAGCTGGGGCAGCAGGCGGTCGGCTTCCAGGGTGAGCAGCCGCTCGACCAGTGGGTGTGCCCGCCAGCGGGTGATCACGGTGGTGAAGACGTCGACGACGATGTCGTCGAAGCTGTCGTGGCGGGCCGGGATCTCGCCCAGGTCGGCGAGCAGCCTGCGCACCTCCCGTTCGAACGCGGCGCTCACCACGTCGTCGCGCGATCCGATCCGCCGATAGACGGTGGCGCGGTCGACGTCGGCGGCCTTGGCGATGTCCTCGATCGTCGTCTTGCGCACGCCCACCCGCTCGAACTGCACGAGGGCGGCATCGAGAATTCGTTCTTCGACGGAGTCGGCGGTGGGCGAATTTCCCGAGGTCGCGGCGGTGGACAGCACCCTTCGACGGTATCAGGCGTGGCGGGTGCCGAGCACAACCACAGATCGAATCTGTCTGCAACATTGCGATACTATTTGTTGCACTGTACGGTCTGAATATGGCTGATAACGGTGCAACGGCGCGCTCCTATCAGGAAGAAGCGCACGCAATTCACGCGCGGGATGTGCATTTCGACTTCTCGTCGGTGCCCATGCACTACATCCCGGGCGAAGTACTCGCGACACATGTCACCAATGTGATGCATCTCGTACTTCCCGAGGGCGAACGAGCGATGGCCACCTGCCTCGCCGAGGCCCTGCCCTACATCAAGGACGAGCGGCTGCGGGAGGAGGTCACCGGATTCATCGGCCAGGAGTCGATGCACGCCAGCAGCCACGAAGGCGCACGGCGACATCTGCAGTCGATCGGCCTCGATGTGGAGTCCTATGTCGCCAAGATCGGCTGGCTGGTCGACCGGCTCCTGGGCGACCAGGGGCTCACCGGTCGCGCCAAGGAGGAATGGCTCAAGGAACGCCTCGGCCTGTTCGCCGGGATGGAGCACTTCACCGCGGTCATCGGCGAATGGCTGCTGGAATCGGACGTGCTGGCCGAGCTCGGGATGGACCCGACCATGCTCGATCTGGTGCGCTGGCACGGCGCCGAAGAGGTCGAACACCGCAGTGTGGTGTTCGACGCCTACATGCACGTCGACGGCGGGTACGCGCGCCGGCTGCGGACCGGGCTGCTCGCCAGCGGGACGCTGCTACCGCTGTTCGTCATCTCGACCGCCTATCTGTATCGCCAGGACCCCAGCCAGGACAAGGGACGCTCCTGGGCCAAACAGTTCGTGAGCGCGACTGTGCGCGGGGTGATTCCGAGCTTCACCACCTTCGTCACCGAGATGCCGCGCTACCTGCGGCCGAGCTTCCACCCCTCCCAGCTGGGTTCGATGGACAACGCACTGCGGTACCTGGCGCACTCGCCGGCGGCGCGCGCGTGAACCCCACCACCGATGTGGCGACGCCGGGCCTGCGGGCCATCGGCGCCGCCGTGGACATCTACAAGAAGGTGTTCACCCAGCCCGCGCTGTCACCACCGCATCCGGTGCGACACAACGGCTTCGATCTCGACGTCCGCGTGGAAGCGGTGCACGCCGAGGCCACCGACGTCATGAGCCTGACCCTGGCGGCCACCGACGGCGGGTACCTGCCCTCGTGGCGTCCCGGTTCCCACCTCGATGTCTTCCTCGCCTCGGGCCGCCAACGCCAATACTCCCTGTGTGGCGATCCGCGCGACCGGCACCGCTACCGGATCGCGGTGCGCCGCATGGACAACGGCGACGGCGGATCACGGGAGATGCACACCCTGCGCTTGGGTGACGTGCTGCGCATCCGCGGGCCGCGCAATGCCTTCACCTTCGTCGAGACCGCACCGTCGTATCTGTTCATCGCCGCGGGCATCGGGATCACCCCGATCCTGCCGATGGCGCGCGCGGCCGGTTCCCGCGGGCGCTTGGTCTACCTGGGCCGATCGCGGAAGACGATGCCGTTCCTCGGTGAACTCCCCGCAGGCACCGACCTGCGCCCCGACGACGAAACCGGCACACCGGACCTCCCGGCGCTGCTCGCCACCGCCGCCCCCGGCGCCGCGGTCTACGTGTGCGGTCCTCCCCCGGTGCTCGATGTCGCCCAGCGCAGCCTGTTCGCCCTGAACCCGACCGCCTCGCTGCACACCGAGCTGTTCTCGGCGCGGCCGGTGATCGACGGCAAGGAATTCGACATCACCCTCGCGCGCACCGGGGAAACCGTGCGTGTCGACAGCACCGAGACCGCGCTCGACGCGATCCGTCGGGTGCGGCCCGACGTCGCCTTTTCCTGCCGACAGGGATTCTGTGGCAGCTGCAAGACCAAGGTCGTCGCGGGCTCGATCGATCACCGCGACCGACTACTCCCCCCGGGCGAGCGCACCGACCACCTCCTCCCCTGCGTGTCCCGTTCCGCCGGTGGCGCACTCACGCTGGATCTCTGATCGCGAAAGGCACGCCTGCCATGACCACCACGCTCACCTTCGACGTCCACAGTCCGGCGACCGGCGCCCTGGTCGGTTCTTATCCCAGCCACGACGAGAGCGCCGTCGAGGCCGCCGTCGACAGGGCACACGGTGCCGCGACCTGGTGGCGCACAGTCGGTTTCGATGAACGTGCCCGGCGCCTCGATCGGTGGCGCGCCGAGATCACCCGCGGCCGCGACGAACTCGCGCGCATCATGAGCCAGGAGATGGGCAAGCCGCACTCCGACGCCGCACTCGAGATCGTGATGGCGCTCGAACACCTGAAGTGGGCCGCCCACAACGCGAAAGAGGTCCTCGGCCCGCGTTCGGTCGCGCCCAGTCTGTTGACCGTCAATCAGGCCTGCCGGGTCGAATACCGGCCCTTCGGCGTGGTCGGGGTGATCGGCCCGTGGAACTACCCGGTGTTCACCCCGCTCGGCTCGATCTCGTTCGCCCTGGCCGCGGGCAACACGGTGGTGTTCAAACCCAGCGAGTACACCCCGGGAGTCGGCGTCTGGCTCGCCGAGTCGTTCGCCCGCGCCGTCCCCGAACAGCCGGTGCTGCAGGTGATCACCGGCGGCGGCGAGACCGGTGCGGCGCTGTGCCGCAGCCGGGTCGGCAAGATCGGGTTCACCGGTTCCACCGAGACCGGTAAGCGCGTGATGGCCGCCTGTGCGCAGCGGCTCACCCCGGTGCTCATGGAATGCGGCGGCAAGGACGCCCTCGTCGTGGACGCCGACGCCGACCTCGGTGCCGCGGCCGACGCCGCGCTGTGGGGTGGCATGGCCAATGCCGGGCAGACCTGTCTCGGCGTGGAACGGGTATACGTGCACACCGCCGTCTACGACGCGTTCCTCACTGAACTGCTCGACCGGGCGCGCGATCTGCGGGCCGGGCCGGGAACGGCGAAAATCGGTCCGATCACCATGCCTAAGCAGCTGGCGGTGATCCGGCGACACATCGAGGACGCCATCGCGCGGGGCGGCCGGGCACTGCTGGGCGGGCTCGACGCCATCGACGGCCAGTTCGTGCAGCCGACCATCCTGGTCGACGTGCCGCACGATTCCGCCGCTATCACCGAGGAGACCTTCGGCCCGACGCTGGTCGTCACCCGGGTCGCGTCCATGGACGAGGCGATCGAGCTGGTCAACGACTCCGACTACGGGCTCGGTGCCACTGTCTTCGCCCGCCGCGACGGTGACGCCATCGCCGACCGGATCGACGCGGGCGCCACCTCGATCAACGCGTTCGTCGCGCATGCCACCATCCCCGCGCTGCCCCTGGGCGGGGTCGGCGCCTCCGGCTTCGGCCGGGTGCACGGACCCGACGGCCTTCGCGAGTTCACCTACGCCAAAGCGACTACGCGGCAACGGTTCTCCTCGCCGCTGGCGCTCACGACATTCACCCGCAGCGCCGGGATCGACACCGTCGTCGATCGCCTGGTGTCGGTGCTGCACGGAAGGATCGGCTGACCCATGCCCACAGAACACACGCACATCGTCGTGCTCGGCGCCGGTTTCGGCGGGATCGGGCTGACGATCAAACTGCGCGAGGCGGGTTTCGACGACATCGTCGTCCTGGAACGCGCCGATGACCTCGGCGGCACCTGGCGCGCCAACACCTACCCCGGGTGCGCCTGCGATGTCCCCTCCCAGCTCTACAGCTACTCCTTCGCCCCCAACCCCGAGTGGTCGCGCACCTACGGCAAGCAGCCCGAGATCCTCGACTACCTGCGCACTGTCGCCACGGACAACGACGTGCTCCGGCACGTGCGCCTTGGCACCGAACTGCTCGACGCGCGCTGGGACGACGAGCACTCCCGGTGGCGGATCGAGACCTTGAGCGGTGCGCTCACCGCGGACTACTTCCTCTCCGCGGCAGGCATTTTCGCCGAGGCCAAGTATCCGTCGCTGCCCGGGCTCGAGACTTTCGAAGGCACGGCCTTCCATTCGCTGCACTGGGACCACGAGCACGATCTGACCGGCAAACGCGTCGCGGTGATCGGCACCGGCGCCTCGGCGGTCCAGTTCGTGCCGGAGATCCAGCCGAAGGTCGCCGCGATGACGGTGTTCCAGCGGTCGGCGCCGTGGATCGTGCCGAGGATGGACCGACCGACCCTCGGCTTCGAGCGTCAACTGCTGCGCCGGATCCCGTTGGCGCAGAAGGCTGTTCGGAGCACCTGGTACTCGCTGATCGAGGGTTTCGGCCTGGTCGGGTTCGTCGACAACCGGTTCCGTCATCCCTACGAGCTGCTCGGCCGCATCCAGCTGCGCCGCCAGATCCGCGACCCGCGATTGCGGGCCAAGGTGACGCCGGACTACATGATCGGCTGTAAGCGGGCGATCTTCTCCGACGCCTATCTCCCCGCGCTCGACAAGGACAACGTCGACGTGGTGACCGACGGGATCGCCGAAGTGCGCGCGCGTTCTGTCGTCACCCGCGCCGGGGTCGAGATCCCCGTGGACACCATCATCTACGGCACCGGATTCACATCGACGCCGAGCGTATTCGACCGGATCGTCGGCCACGACGGGCGAACGATCGCGCAGGTCTTCCAGCAGCGGCCGCAGACCTACCTCGGTGCCGCAGTCGCCGGGTTCCCGAACTTCTTCTGCACGCTCGGTCCGTTCGGTGCGGCGGGCAACCAGTCGGCGGTCTTCATGATCGAGTCGCAGATCGCCTACATCGTCGACGCGCTGAGCACGCTGCGCGCCCGCGGCGGAACCCGGGTCGAAGTCCGTTCGCAGGTGCAGCGGGATTTCGTCGAGGAGATGGGCAGGCGCAGCGCCGACACCGTCTGGCTCACCGGCGGCTGTGAGAGCTACTACACCACCGCCGAGGGTGGCAATGCCGGGCTGTACCCGAACTGGAGCTTCGAATACCGGCGCCGCACTCGCCGTTTCGACATCGAGTCCTACGAGGTGTCGGCATGATCCGACTGCCCGATCTCGCGCCGGCCAACTGGTTCTCGCCTTCCTACGAGGTAGCGGGAAAGGTCGTGCTGATCACCGGTGCCGGACAGGGCATCGGCCGGGAACTGGCCGAGATCCTGTACCACCGGGGCGCACAGGTCGTCGTGGTCGACATCGATGCGGCCGCGGCTCGACGCGCAGCCGACGAGTTGGGGCTCGACACCCACAGCATCGGCGCCGATGTCGCCGACCGGGCACAGATGTCCGCGGCGATCCAGGAAGTGGTGCGGCGGTTCGGCAGGCTGGACGTGGTCGTCGCCAACGCGGGCGTGACTCCCGTGCCCGCCACCGTGCGCACGATGGACCCGGCGGACTTCGACCGGGTGATCGGGATCAACCTCACCGGTGTGTTCAACACCGTGCATCCGGCCCTCGACCACATCGTGTCCGCGCGCGGACACGTCGTGGTGGTGTCGTCGTGCGCGGCGTTCGCGCCGGGGATGGGCGGTTCGCCGTACATGGTGAGCAAGGCCGCGGTCGAGCAGTTGGGGCGGGCGTTGCGCGTGGAACTCGCCGCGAGCGGCGCCAGCGCGGGCGTGGCCTACTTCGGCATCGTCGACACGGCGATGACCCACGACATGCTCGACACCGACGAACTGGGCAAAGAGCTCGACGGGATGCTGCCGTGGCCGCTCAACGTGCGGATCACCGCCGAGTACGCGGCCCGCACGATCGCCGACGGCATCGCCCGTCGTGCGCCGCGCACCATCGCGCCGAGCGGGTGGGAGCCCTATGCGCTGCTGCGTGGGGCGATCAATGTCGTCCTCGACCGCAAGCTCGCCGCCGACACCACGGTGCACGGGCTGATCCGGGCGATCGAGCAGCGTCGATGAGCGTCGAACGCGGGTCGCTGCGGGCCCGCACGCTTCGGCAGCTGTCGGCGCTCACCGTGCGCCAGTTGGCCGCTCTCGCACCGGTGAACGCCTACACGCTGGCACCGTCGCGGCTGCTCATCGAACAGGCCATGCGAGCGGGCGCCCCGCCGTTGCGCCCGACGACCACCGAGCCGGTGGACGAGGACGGCATCCGCGGCGAATGGGTGCGCGGGCCGCGGGCCGTCCGCACCGACGCGGTCGTCCTCTACGTCCACGGCGGCGGGTTCGTCGCGGGCTCGGTTTTCGGCTATCGGGGCGTCGCCTCCCGATTGTCGACCGCGACAAGACTTCCGGTGTTCACCCTGGATTACCGGCTCGCCCCCGAGCACCCGTTTCCCGCCGCACCGTCCGATGTCGCCGCGGCGTTCCGGTGGCTGACTCGGCGATATTCCGCCGACCGGATCATCCTCGCCGGGGATTCGGCCGGTGGATTCCTGGCGGCTCATCTGGCGATCGAGAATGCCCGTGCCGGGCTGCCCGAACCGGGTGCGCTGGTGCTGTTCTCCCCGATCGTCGATCTGAGTCTGACCATCGCTGTCGGCCACCGCAACCAGTTCCGCGACGGTCTGCTGTCCACCCAGATCGCCAGGCAGGCGATCGCCGCCTTCACCGCGCAACCGTTCGAGCTGCGCCCCGTGCACGGAATGCGGTTGCCGCCCACCGTGATCCATGCCAGCGATACCGAGTACTTCGGTGCCGACGCGACCGAACTCGCGCGCCGCTGGCAGGCCACCGGGGCGCACTGCGAGCTGCGGGTGTGGCCGGATCAGATGCACGCGTTCCAGACACTGCCCATCGTCGTCCCCGAATCCAGAACGGCTTATCGCGCGGCGGCTCGCTTTGTCGCCACCCATCTCGACACCGCCCCCGCGGTCATGACCCAGAAAGTGCCTGCCTCGTGAGCATTCCCCGTTTCGACACCCTGCCCGCAGCGTTCCAGCACACCGCCTCGATCGCGCCAGGAGCGGTCGCGTTGCGCACGCCGGGCGACGCCAAGACCATCACCTGGGGCGAGTACGCGGCCCAGGTCCGCGCGGTCGCCGCCGGACTGGCCGGTCTCGGGGTGCGCCGCGGCGACACCGTCGCGTTGATGATGAGCAACCGGGTGGAGTTCTACCCCATGGAAGTCGGCGCGCAGCATCTGGGCGCCACCTCGTTCTCGGTGTACAACACCCTCTCCCCCGACCAGCTCGCCTATGTGCTCGGCAATGCGCGAGCGCGCGTGGTGATCTGCGAGCCGCAGTACGCGAAGCTGATCGCCTCCTCCGGTGTCGACCTCGACCACATCATCTGCCTCGACGAGGCACCAGCGGGCACCATGTCGGTGGCCGAGCTGCTCGCGGCGAGTAATGCCGATTTCGACTTCGACGCCGCATGGCGCGCGGTGCGCGGCGAGGACGTCGCGACGCTCATCTACACCTCGGGCACCACCGGCGCGCCCAAGGGCGTCGAGACCACCCATGCCGCGCTGCTGTTCCAGGTGTACGGCATCGCCGACATCCTCGGCATCGAATTCGGTGACACCATCACCTCGTTCATGCCGACCGCCCACATCGCCGACCGGCTGACCGCGCTCTACGTGCAGGAGGTGCTCGGCACCCAGGTGACCAGCGTCGGCGACCCCAAGCAGATCGCCGCCGCCCTCGCCGACCTGCATCCGACGATCTGGGGCGCGGTGCCGCGGGTGTGGGAGAAGCTCAAGGCCGCCATCGAATTCAAGGTCGCAGCCGAACCCGACGAGACCCGCCGCCAGGCGATGGCGTGGGCGATGTCGGTCGCCGCGGCCCGCAGCGCCCATCAGCTGGCCGGCGAACCGGTGCCCGCCGAGCTCGCCGCCGAATGGGCGCGGGCCGACGAACTGGTGCTGAGCAAGCTGCGCGCGGCCCTCGGTCTGGACCGGGTGCGGTGGGCCATGTCCGGTGCGGCCCCGATCCCGCCCCAGACGCTGGCCTTCTTCGCCGGTCTCGGCATCCCGATCGCCGAGATCTGGGGTATGTCGGAGCTGGCGTGCATCTGCAGCGTCAGCCATCCCCGCGACGCGAAGCTCGGTGCGGTCGGAAAGCTGTTGCCCGGCATGCAGTCACGCCTGTCCGACGACGGCGAACTGCACGTGCGCGGGCCGCTGGTGATGAAGGGTTACCGCGGCCTGCCCGAGCAGACCGCCGAGGCGATCGACGCCGACGGCTGGCTGCATACCGGTGACATCGTCAGCATCGACGACGCGGGCTACCTCCGCGTCGTCGACCGCAAGAAGGAGATGATCATCAATGCCGCGGGCAAGAACATGTCCCCCACCAACATCGAGAACGCGATCAAGGCGGCCACGCCACTGATCGGCGCGATGGCCGTGATCGGCGACGGCCGCTCCTACAACACCGCGCTGATCGTGCTCGACGCCGAATCCGTCGAGCCGTACGCGCGCGAGCACGCACTCCCCGACGCCTCGGCCGCCGCGCTGGCCGTCGACGCCACGGTGCGTGCCGCGCTCGAAGCCGGTGTGGCACTGGGCAACAGCAAGCTCTCGCGCGTGGAGCAGATCAAGCGCTTCCGCATCCTGCCCACGTTCTGGGAGGCGGGCGGCGACGAGGTCACCCTCACCTTGAAACTCAAGCGCAAGGTCATCGCCGAGAAGTACGCGGCGCAGATCGACGAGCTCTACGCCGAGAACCCGCCCGCCGACATCGTCAACGCGGGGTAGCCACGCACTCCAGCCGAAACACCGGCAGGTGCACGACGATCCGCCGTTTCCCTGGCGGGGTTCGGACCACCCAGTGACTGTGCAATGCCGAGGGCAGCGGCTGTCAGTGCGGGCACGAATGACCGGGTGACCGCCCGATTCGCGACGACAACCGTCAGCGCTGCCACGGTGTGTCCGGACCGCGCTCGCACCGGTACAGCCATCGACGTAGTGGATCTGCCGCGGTCGGCACACACGGCCAATCCGGTGCGGCGGATCTCACCCAATACGGCGCGCAACCTCTTTCGGTCGGCGACCGTGTCGGCGGGCGAGGAACCGGTGAGCACCGATTCCTGGACCGCCACTGGGCTGTTGGCGAGCAGGACCAAGCCCGATGCCGACGCGTGCAGGGGCAGTCTGCCCGCGAATCGGCTGATGTCGCGGACCGCGCCGGGGGCGCAGAGTTGCTCGATGCAGAGCACCTCTCCGTCCTGGTGCACTGCCAGTTGCACAGGGTTGCCGACCACTGCGTGCAGCTCCTGCATGAAGGGCATGGCGGCGTCGCGCAGGCCGAGCACGGGTGAGGCTCGGGTGATCAACTCCCAGCCGCGCATACCGATACTGATCCGTCTGCCGGCATCCCGGCTCAACCACCCGTGCTCGATCAGTTCGTTGACCAGCCGCGAGGTGGTCGCCGGTGGCAAGTCGGCGCGGCGGGCGAGTTCGGAGATCGTGCAAGCGGGGACGTCAGGATCGAATGCCTCGAAAATTCTTACGACCCTTGATAATACGGATTCGCCGCTCGTCGAGTTCGCCATGGTGGTCAGCGCGCCGCCCGGATCCGCACCGGGACCCGCTGCCATGATCTGAGGGTGTTGTTGCACCGGATTCGCGCCGGGCCGGTGAGTTCGATGGTCTCGACGCGGGCCGTGAGCGCGGTGAGCAGTGCCTCGGCCTCCAGTCGCGCCACATGCTGGCCGATGCACTGGTGAATGCCCATGCCGAAGCCGACATGACCGGACGGGTCGCGCGCCAGGTCGAACCGGTCGGGATCGTGCCAGCGGCGTGGATCCCGGTTGGCGGCAGCGAGGAACATCAAGATCTTCTGGTCTTTGGGGACCACGACGGTGCCGAGGTCGATATCGGCGGTGGCGGTGCGGAAGAAGGTCTGCACCGGCGACTGCCAGCGCACCGCTTCGTCGAACGCGACCCGTGCCAGGGCGGGAGTCTCGCGCAACCGCTGCCACTGATCGGGGTTGGTGGCCAGGGCGTAGAGCACGGCGGCGATGCCGTTGACCGTCGTGTCGACGCCGGCGGTCAGCAGCGAACGGACCAGCAGCGGCGCCTGCTCGTGGGTGATGTCGTAGTGGTCGGCCGCGGACCAGATCCGTGATCCGAAACCGTTGTCACTCAGGCTTTCCCGTGTGCACTGCCCGTTCACCCACGCCGCGTGCTCGCCGGCCTCCGTAAGGGCGGAGGTGACCAGTTCGTTGCGCGGACCGAAGGCGTTGAAGGCGAAACTGCCGTAGGGCAGCAGATGCTCGCGACCTTCCTGCGGCAGGCCGACCGCGTCGGGGAACACGCGCAGGGGAAACGCTTCCGCGAGCCGATCGACCGCGTCGAATTCCGCCGACTCGGCCAGCACTTCGTCGACCAGCCGCTCCGCTTCGGCGAACCACTGCGCACGCAGTCCACGCAGTGCCCGCGGCCCGATGATCCCGGCCAGCACGTTGCGGGGTGCGTCGTGTCGCGGCGGGTCGGCCTCGAGCAGCAGACTCGGTGGCCGCCATGGCTTTTCCTGACCGAAGTGGCTCAGCCCGACCCCGGCGCCGCTCTGGAAGCTCTGCCAATCGGTGAGCGCGGCGTGCACCTGCTCATAGCGCGCCATCGCGTAGACGCCGTAGCGGCGCAGGTACACCACCGGTGCCGCGTCACGCAGCGTCGCGTGCACCGCCCATGGATCTTCGAGAACGTCCATCGCGAAGGGGTCGATGTCGCTGACCGGCAGTTGGTCCGTGGTGGTCATATCGGTTTCTCCCATGGTCACAGGTCGAGTACCAGGCGGTCGGAAAGGGATCGGGATACGCAGACGAACATGCAGTCGCCTGCCGCGCGCTCGGTGTCGTCGAGAATCGAGTCGCGGTGATCGGGCAGTCCGGCCAGCACGGTCGTCTCGCACGTCCCGCAGACTCCCTGTCCGCAGGAGGACAGGACCGACGTGCCGGTGCCACGCAACGCTTCGAGCACCGACTGGCGCGGCGCCACCGTGACCCGGCGACGCGAACGGCGCAGTTCGATCTCGAATGCGGTGTCGCGCACGGCATTCTCCTGCACCTTCGGCACGAACCGTTCGACGCGCAATCGCCCGACCTGCCATCCGCCACAACATCGTTGGACCGCATCGAGCAGGCGCGTGGGTCCACAACAGAAGACCACCGTGTCGTCGTCGATCGAGGCCAGTAGCGCCGCCACATCGCAGGCGCCGCCTTCGTCGTCGGGCCTGATCGAGACACGGTCGCCGTATCCGGTGAGGTCCTCGGTGAACGCCATCGTCCGGCGGCTTCGGCCCAGATATTCCAGGCGCCAGTCACATTCGAGTAGATCCGCCTGCGCCAGCATGGACAGCATCGGGGTGATGCCGATACCACCTGCGATGAACAGATACTTCGTCGCGGGGACCAGCGCGAAGTTGTTGCGCGGACCGCCGACGGCGACCGTGTCCCCCACCGCCAAGGTGTCGTGGATGAACGCCGACCCGCCCCGACTACTCGGGTCGCGCAGCACCCCGATCCTGTACGTGTGCGCGTCCCAGCGACTTCCGCACAGAGAGTACTGGCGGGTGAGTCCGTTGGGCAGGATCAGGTCGATGTGTGCTCCGGGTGTCCAGTCCGGCAGCCGACGGTGTTCGGGGTGCGCCAGTGTCAGCGCGACCACCTCGTCGGCAACCGCCTCTTTGGCCACCACGACCAGGTCCGTGGTTGTCACCGCAGTCATAGAAACTCCTCGTGTTCAGTGCTGCGGATCACACTGTCGCGGGAGGTGTGCGGGCGGCTACCCGACTTTCGCTCAGCGAGAGACTTCCTGGACCGGCGCACCCAGCGCGCGGGAGATCCCGTGGCCGGCGGCCACCAACGCCGGGATCGCCGCGCGGGCCGTGCTGTCGTTCGGCACGACCACCGACAGTGCGGCCACCACCTTTTTGCCGGTCGCGCGCAGCGGTACCGCGATACCCGTGGCACGGTCGTCGACGAAGCCCGGACAGAACGCGATGCCGGTGCGCCGGGTCTCGGCCAGCAGCGCACGCAGACTCGACCCGGTGACCGGCGTAGCGGGGGTGTATCGCCGAAGTGGACCCGCCAGCACGGCCTGCTGGAGAGGCGCCGGGGCGTGCGCCAACAGGACCACACCCGCGGATGACACATGAATGGGCAGCCGTCCGGCGACCTTGGTGATGTTGTACACCGCGCCCGGGGCTGTCAGCCTCTCCACGAACAGCACAGAGTCGTCGCGCCGCACGGCCAGCTGCACGCTGTGCCCGACCGCCGCGTGCAGGTCCTCCATGAACGGCATGGCTAGATCGCGCAGGCCAAGGGTCGGCGCGGCACGGGAACCCAACTCCCACAGCCGGATGCCGATCCGCAGCCGACGTCGATCGTCGCGCTGCAACAGGCCGAGCGTCAGCATGTCGGCGACCAGCCTCGAAACCGTCGGCAGCGGCAAGCCCGTGCTTCGGGACACGTCGGTGACCGTCAGCAGCGGCGTCTCCGCGTCGAACGCCTCGAGAATGCGGACGACGCGCGACAGTACCGACGCGCCATCAGAACCTCCGGCCAATGCGACTTCCTCTCGCTGGTCAGCTCGGCGTGATCACCGTGTCAGCGGGAGTATGCACGGGCAACGGCGAATCGGACGAAGGACTCCAGGGATTCCGGATTCGCGAGTGTGTCGAGCTTGACCGCCGCAGCTGGTGCCACACCGGTCAGGATCTTCTTCACCGGCACCTCGATCTTCTTGCCGGACAGTGTTCGCGGGATCGCGGGCACCTCGTGGATGATGTCGGGAACATGGCGGGGCGAGAGCGCGGTGCGCAGGGCGCTCTTGATCCGATCATCCGCGTCGAGATCGAGGACGCGATCCAGGACGACGAAGACGATGAGTTCGTCGGTGTCCGCGAGGTGCACGACCAGGCTGTCGCGCACCTCGGGGAGCGCCTCGATGACCGCATAGAATTCCGCGGTGCCCAGTCGCACACCACCTCGGTTGAGGGTGGCGTCGGAGCGTCCTGCGATCACCGCGGCGCCGTCGGAGGTGATGGTGACCCAGTCACCGTGTCGCCAGACGCCGGGGATGTCCTCGAAATATGCCGCGCGATAGCGACTCCCATCGGAATCACCCCAGAAGCCCACCGGCATGGACGGCATGGGCCGGGTGAGCACGAGTTCGCCCTGGACATCGTCAACGGGCTGCCCGTCGCTGTCGTAGGACTCGACCGCGGCGCCCAGGCAGCGGCAGGCGAGCTGTCCCGCGTGCACCGGCAGCATCGGCGAACCGCCGAGGAACGCCGAGCAGACATCGGTGCCACCGGCGATGGAGGAGAAGTACAGGTTCGGCCCGAATCGCTGCCGCACCCAACGGAATCCCTCCGGTGGCAACGGCGCGCCGGTCGATCCCATGCCGTGCAGCCGGGGTAGGGCTGCGGCGACGGCGTGCGCGGGCTCGTTGTCCACGCAGTGCATCAGGAAGGGCGCGCTCGTTCCGAGGTAGGTCGTCTCGGTGTCCGCGGCCAACTCCCACAGCGCATCCGCGCAGGGCCAGGCCGGATTGCCGTCGAACAGTACGACCGAGGCCCCCACCGCCAGACCGGATACCAGGTAGTTCCACATCATCCAGCCGGTGGTCGTGTACCAGAAGAACCGGTCACCTGTGCCCAGATCATGGTGCAGCGCAAGCGCTTTGACATGTTCGAGCAGAATGCCGCCGTGTCCGTGGACGATGGCCTTCGGCGCGCCGGTGGTGCCCGAGCTGTACAGGACATAGAGCGGGTGGTCGAAGGGCACCGGCTCGAAAGCCAGGTCCCCCGGTTCACCCACCAGCTCCGCCCACGACATCGCCTCGGGCACCGAGGCTGTCCCCGGGTCGAGATAGGGCAGCAGCACCACGTGTTCGAGGCCGGGCAGACCCGCACGGATCGCGGCGACATCGCCGGTCCGGTCGACCGCCTTGGACCCGTACCGGTACCCGTCGACAACGGCGAGCACCTTCGGCTCGATCTGCCGCAACCGGTCCAGTGCCGCCTCCGCCCCGAATTCCGTTGGGCAGGAAGAGAACGCCGCCCCGAGACTGGCCGCGGCCAGCAACAGCACCAAGGCCTCCGCGACATTGGGCAGGTAGGCAGCCACCCGATCGCCACGGCCCACTCCCAGCCGGCGCAAGCCCTGCCGGGCCCTGGCGACCTGGTCGCGCAGGTGCGCGGCGGTGTAGTCGCCGGCGGCCCGCGTCTGGGATCGGCCGACGACCGCGATGTCGGTGTCGCGCAGTCCCGGGAGCCGCAGCACAGCCTCCGCGTAGTTGAGCGTCGCACCCTCGAACCACCGCACGTCGGGCATCGCGCCTGCGGACAGGATCTGCACCGGCGGGGTGTGGACGGGAATCTCGAAGTACTCCGGGATCGACGACCAGAAGCCCGCCGTATCCTGCACCGACCACTGCCACAGCTGCTGGTAGTCGGCGAAGTGCAGATTCCGATGGGCACCGAGCCACTCGAGATAGTCGGCGATCCGCGTGTGCGCACGGGTATCGGTGGCCGGTCCCCACAGCGCCGCTTCGGGGGGTTCGTGGGATCGGGTGGTGCTGTTCATCGGTTGCTTTCGTCTCGGTGGTGGGAACATCCGACGGCGATGTCGGCGGGCGGCCGGGCAGCGCACCGGCCGACATCGCCGCGGTGTTCAGCCGACGGCGCTCGCCGTCGGCTGGTCTGCCCCCAGTTCGGCGAAGGTCTCGGTCACCCAGTCGGCGATATAGGTGCTGACCAGGGGGAAGTTGTCCAGTCCGATGTGTTCGGCGCCGCCCTCGCGGGCGGTGAAGATCCGCAACTGCCGTTTCGGGCTGGCCGTGGCCTGTTCGTAGGACCGGTGCGCGTATTCCAGGGGGATCTGGCGGTCGTTCTCGCCGTGCACGATGAGGAAGGGCACGGTGATCTTTTCGACGACGCCGTCGAGGTTCACGCCGTCGGCGTTGTTCAGGAAGGTGTCGAGGTCGTTCTCGCCCCAGACCCACTGCACGTGGTTCCAGTAGTGCGGTACCGGACGTTCGCCTTCGCGCTCGATCCGGCGACGCTGCACCTTGCCCCAGTCGTGGTTGGCGCCCCACGCCACGCACAGCGCCAGCCGCTTCTCGAAGGCCGCCGCGCGTGGTGCGTAGTAGCCACCCAGCGACCAGCCGACCAGACCGATGCGCGCGGGGTCGACGTAGTCGACGGTTTCGAGGTAGTCGACACAGGCGGCCGCCCATTCCTCGGTCTCGATCTGGGCGGTGAGTCCTTGCAGGCGCAGTGCCTCGCCGCTGCCGGGGCAGTCGACCATGAGGGTGGCGATCCCGCGCTCGGCGAGCTCGTGGGCGAACCCGGACAGGTACATGTGCTCTTTGGTGCTGTCCAAGCCGTTCCACACGATCATGCATGGCACCGGGCCTGCCACGTCGGGACGGGTGAAGTAGGCCGGAAGTGTGGTGTCGCGGAAGGGAATCGACACCCGCACGGTATTCGGATCGACCAGGTCGAAGGACTGCTGCATCAAGTCCAGCACCCGGCGATAGATCGCGTTGCGATCCGGCGTCTGCGGGCTCTGCATCCGCTCGGCGTGGATCAGGTAGTTCGCGGCACGCGCGTAGGCACGGCCCGCCGACCGGGTGCGGCCGACCGCGCGATCGTTGCCCGCGGCCTCGACCAGGTCGTCGACGACCGCTGTCCAGGACGCGAGGAACTCCTCGGTGCCCGCGTCCTCACCGCGGGTGGCCGCGTCCCGGATGGGACGGCAGGCCCGATCGACCTCGTCGATGTAGCCACCGCTGTTCAGCGCGGCGACCACACCGAGATTCCAGACGTAATTTCCGGGAAAGTATTCGAACATCAGTATCTTCCTTTCGTACAACAGGTTTCAAAAGGTGACGAGAATCCGCACACGGCGCCGATCTCGTCCGGTACTCAGACGACAGCGATCGGGTTGACCGGTGCGCCGACGGCGCCGGTGACCGGGATCGGCGCGGCGACGAGGAAGAACTCGTAGGTGCCGGTGCGGGCGCAGTGTTCGGCGAGCGCGTCCAGGTCCCACATCTCGCCGAGGAACAGCCCGATGTGCGGGATCGCGACCTGGTGCAGGGGTTGGAAGGCGTCGTCGAACTCGTTGGGCCGCACCTCGAAACCCCAGGTGTCGGTGGCGATCGCGGCGATCTCGGTGCGGTGCAACCAGTCCGCGGTGCTGAACGACAGGCCGGGTGCGGCGCCGCCCGCGTAGTCGTTCCAGCCCTCGCGCCGGGCGCGGGTGAGCTGGCCGGTGCGCACGGTCACGATGTCACCGCGACCGACCGCCGAGGACGCTCCCTGCGTGCGGATCGTTTCCTCGAGATGGGCGGTGGTGATGGCGAACCCGTCGGGCAGTTCCGTAGCCGTCCCGTAGACGCGCCCGACGTCGAGCAGCACACCCCGGCCCACGATCCGATCCGCCACGGTTTCGATGCCGGTGACCTGATCGCCCTGCGAGGTCACCACCTCACCCGCGCGCCGTCCGTTCCAGGCCCGACCGTGATCGAAGATGTGGCCGAGCCCGTCCCATTGCGTCGAACACTGCAACGGCATCGACACCACATCGTCGGCACCGCCGAGACCGTGCGGGAAGCCCTGGATCCCGGCTTCGGCGTCGGTGCCCGTGTCGAGCATGGTGTGCACGGGATTCGAGCGGCGCCGCCAGCCACGCTGGGGCCCGTTCGTATCGAAGCTCTGTGACAGGCTGAAGCTGCGGCCGTGCCGGATCAGCGCTCCCGCTTCGGCCCGCTTGGCGTCGTCGAGGAAATTCAGGGTGCCGTGCACATCGTCGGCACCCCATCGCGCCCAATTCGAGCAGCGACCGGCCGCGGCGGCGATCGCGGACTCCGGGTCGCTGCGGTCCAGTTGCGTTGTGGTGGTTTCTGTTCCGGTCATCAGTGCTCCTGTGGTTCGGGTAGCAGCGCGTCCGAGATCGACGTCACGATCGTCATCGCGCGGTCACTTGGGCTCGGTGCTCGGCGCGGTCGCGGAGGCGGGGTGCGGGCAGGGGGTGTGGTGCGGTGGTGCGTTCGCCGATCGTGTTGACCAGGGTGCCGATCCCTTCCACAGTCAGTTCGACCGTGTCACCGGCGTTCAGCGGTGGCGGGTCGAGGTGGCCGCGTCGGCCCCACAGTTCGGCCAGGCAGCCACCGTTGCCGACGGTGCCCGAGCCGAGTACGTCGCCCGGGATGAGCGCGGCGTCGCGGGAGGCGTAGGCCAACAGCGCGGGGAAGGTCCAGCCCATGTTGGACAGGACGTCCGCTCCCACTTCGGTCCCGTTGACCCGCGCGGTGCAGCGCAGATCCAGGAAGCCGTCGGCGTCGAGGAACGGTGCCATTTCGTCGGCGGTCACCAGTACCGGGCCGAGGGTGTTGGCGAAGTCCTTTCCCTTCGCCGGACCGAGGCCCAAGTGCATTTCCCGACGCTGCAGATCACGTGCCGACCAGTCGTTGAGGATCGTGTAGCCGAAAATATGGTCGGCGGCCTGTGCGAGGGTCAGGTCGCGACCGGCGCGGCCGACGACGGCCGCGACCTCGAGTTCGAAGTCCAGTTCCGCGCAGTGGTGCGGAGCCCGGATCTCGCTGTGCGGACCGTTCACCGTGTGCGGGTTGGTGAAGTAGAAATGCGGTGCCGCGTACCACGCCTCCGGAACGCCGCCGCGCCCTTCGACACTCGCGCGGACCCCTTCGACGTGTTCTTCGAAGGTCACGAAGTCGCGGATCGTCGGCGGTGCCAGCGGAGCGTCGAAGCGCACCTCGCCGACCGGAATCGGCGTGGTGATCGCGCGGATCCGGTCGCCCATCTCCAGTGCGGCGGTCAGCCCGGCCCCGACGAGTTCGAGCACGGTGGTGCCGCCAGGGAACGGGTACACATTGTCGCCGTCGACGACAGCGGCGAGGGCTGCCGCGTCGTCACGGCGAATCATGGCAAAACGCATGGTGGATAATCCCTTTCAGACCGGCGGTGCGATGAACAGACCCTTGTCGGGGTCGTTGAACGATTTCGCGGCGACGAATTCGTCCATCGCGTTGGCGGTCCCCCACTGGTCGCTGACCTCGGGCTGGGAGAAGTCGTAGAGGTGCGGGTGCCAGGTGTCCTCATCGAGGGACTCGAGTTCGGTGGTGTACTCCATCGTGTTGCCGTTGGGGTCGAGGAAGTACGAGAAGGTGTTGTTGCCCGCGAGGTGCCTGCCGGGGCCCCAGATCTTCTCGACGCCCGAGCGCAGCATCCGGCCGGTGCCACGCATGTACTCGTCGAGACCGCGCAGTTCGAACGACGCGTGGTGCAGCGCGGGATGGGGGCCGCGCGCGATGGCCAGCGAATGGTGCCACCGGTTGGTACGCAGGAACCACATCATCTTGCCCATGCGTGGATGCATGAGAATGTCGGAAACCTTGAAACCGAAATGCTTCTCGTAGAACGCCACGGTGGTTTCCGGATCCGAGGAATTCACCACCACGTGCGACAGCCGCACCGGAATCGCCTCGCCCGCTTCGACTTTCCGATGTTCGCGAGCGGCGACGTCAGCGGATACCTCGATCGTGCGTCCTTCGTTGTCGAAGAACCGGAAGCCGTATCCCCCGCCGGGTGTCTGCAATTGATCCGGTTCGGTGACCAGCGTGGCTCCGCTCCGGCCGAGCTTCTCGGCGACGGTGTCGACCGCCGCGCTGTCGGTGACGCCGAAGGAGATCAGGTCGAGGCGCTTGTCCGCGGCGCGGCGGATGCGCACCACGTACTGCTCGGGCGAGCCCGCCGCGGCCAGATAGGCGACATCGCCGTCGGTCGCGGTCACCGACAGGCCCCAGTGGTTGGTGTAGAAGTCGAGTTGCTTGTCGAAGTCGGGCACGGCCAGTGCCGTGTGCCGCAGGTGGGTGAAGACGTGATCGGTCATGAGCAGGCTCCGAAAGACGAGTAGAAGTGGGATTTCAGGCCGGTGTCACGACGAGCTCGGCGATCCGGCGCATCAAGCCGGGGACATCGGCGTCGGGATCGTGGTCGAGCATCCATCGGCCGAGCTGCACCGAGGCCTCGACCACCGCTTTCGCCCGGGGCAGCCTGCGCTCGGTGAAGCTCTGCCACAGCTGTGGGCCGACCGGTTCGGCGATGAGGAGTTCGCTGAGTACCGCCGCGTCCTCGAGTGCCTGCGCGCCGCCTTGGGCGAGGGTGGGTGGGCACGCGTGCGCGGCGTCGCCGATCAGCACGATGCGTCCGCGATTCCACGGTCCGTCGATCACATGCTGTTCGAACCGGGTGTAGTTGACGGCGTCGGGATCGGTCAGCAGCGCACGGACCTCGTCCCACGGGCCGTGGTATTCGGCGGCCAATGCGCGCATCAGCTCGAGCTGCTCGGCTTTGGACAGCGCCGAATGATCCCTGGTGTCCTCGACGATGTAGGCGTACATCGAATCCGGCCCGGTCGGGCAGTATCCGGCGATGTGCGCGGCGCCGCCGTAGTACAGGTCGGTGCGGGTGATCGATGCCGGTCGCGAGCACACCAACCGCCAGATGCCCATGCCGGTGGGTTGCGGCTCGGAGTCGATGCCGAGGGCGCGGCGGGTGGGCGAACGGACGCCGTCGGCGCCGATCACCACGTCGTATCGTCGGCTGCCGCCGTCATCGAAGGCGACATCGACGCCGGTATCGTCGGCGTCGAATCCGGTGGCCCGCACGCCGAAACGCAGTCGTGCACCGGCCTTCTCGGCGGCGTCGTGCAGCATCGCCGCCAGCACCGGCCGCTCCATCCCGACCGCGGCGGGGAGGTCGGGGCCGCCGGTCTTGGCATCGGGGATCTCGGCGAGCAGGGTGCCGGTGGCATCGGTCGCGCGGATGCCGAGGGTGTCGAAACCCCAGCTCTCGCGGCTGATCGCCGACCACAGGTCCAGATCACGGAGCACGCGTAACGCGTTGCCCTGCAGGGTGATACCGGAACCGACGGCGTGGCCGCGGCCGCGCGCCTCGACCAGTTCGACGTCGAAACCGGCGCGGGCGAGGAAGACCGCGGCCGCCGACCCGGCGAGACCGCCGCCGAGTACGAGGACGGTGCGGGCGGTGTGAGGGTGCATCGAATCACTTCCCTGGGACAGAGCACATTGTGGTGACTCACTCCACTTTGAGACCCCCGTCACCATCAGGGAAGGCGTGATCTCTGATGATCTGTATAAATGGGAGTTATGCAGAAGCCCGCTCGCCCCCTGGCCAATCTCGACCTCAACCTGCTGGTCACCTTGGAGGCCGTGGTGCAGCACGAGAGCGTGACCAGGGCCGCCGAGCACCTCGGCGTCACCCAACCGGCCGTCTCGGCGGCCCTGGCCCGGCTGCGCCGCCACTTCGACGACGACATCCTCGAGCGGGTCGGCAACAGGTACCGGCTGACCCCGTTCGGCCTCGAGCTGCGTCAGCGCACCAGGGCCGCACTGACGGGTGTCGAGCGGGTGTTCTCCGCGCGCGGCACCTTCGACGCCACCGACACCAGCCGCGAATACTCGGTGGTGACCAGCGACTACACCACGGCCCTGCTCGGCCAACGCCTGGCCGAGCTGCTCACGACAGCCGCACCCCACGCCCGCCTGCGCGTGCTCCCCTCCTCACCCGAGCTCGTCGCCCGAGCCGAGCACACACTGACCACCTACGACGTCATGCTCGTGCCGCACGGTTTCGTCACCGATCTTCCCAATGAGACTGTGTTCCATGATGATTGGATGGTCGTGACGGACTCCGACCATGAACCGGACACCGGTGAGCTCACCGCCGAGGACCTGCAGCGGCGCCCCTGGGTTCTCGTCTACCACTCGCAGACCGCCTCCACCCCGGCCGCGCGCCGGTTGCGGATGCTCGGCATCGAACCGACTCGCCAGATCGTCACCGAGAACTTCATGACAGTCCGATGCTTGATCACCGGCAGCGACCGGATCGCTCTGGTCCCCCGCCGTTTGCTCGCGGTCCCCGGGATGAGCGAGGGTCTCACGGCCTATCCGTGCCCGGTCGATCTCGGCGAGCTCACCCAGGCGATGTGGTGGCATCCGGTGTTCACCGACGATCCCGAGCACCGCTTCCTGCGTCGGCTGATCACCGAAGCGGCACAAAGCAGCTGCGTGACACCGTAATCGTCGCGCTGCTCATTCAATGAGCGCGCACCTGTCGTCGCCGAACCGGGACACCCATGCTCTGCCCATGAGTACTCCACTGCGTGACCGCATCGACGCGGGCCACATGTCTTCTTATCAATGGTCGGCGATCGGACTGTGCGTTCTGCTCAATGTCCTGGACGGCTTCGACGTCCTCGTCATGGCCTTCACCGCCAATGCCGTTGCGCGGGAATGGGATCTGACGTCCTCGCAGATCGGTCTGCTGCTGAGCGCCGGGCTCGTCGGGATGGCCCTGGGTTCGCTGCTGCTCGCACCGCTCGCCGACCGCGTCGGCCGGCGCCCGATCATCCTGGCCTGCCTCGTCCTCTCCTCCAGCGGCATGGCCATGTCCGCGCTCAGCCAGGGCCCCGTCCAGCTCGGCCTCACCAGGGTGCTCACCGGGATCGGCATCGGCGGAATCCTGGCGAGCAGCAGCGTGCTCGCCGCCGAGTTCGCCAACGCGCGCTGGCGAGGTTTCGCGGTGAGTTCGACGGCGACCGGCTACGCGACCGGTGCCACGGTCGGCGGCATCGTCGCGGCCGTTCTGCAACAGGAGATCGGCTGGCGTGCGGTGTTCGTCTTCGGCGCCGTCGCGACCGCGCTGTTGATTCCCGCTGTGCTGTGGCGGCTCCCGGAGTCGCTGGACTTCCTGCTCACGCAGCGCCGTGAGGGGGCGCTCGATCGGATCAACGGCATGCTCACCGCCATGAAGCAGCCCGTGCTCGACACCATGCCCGACGTGGACGCCGCGGCTCGGCGCAGCACGATCGACGCGGTGCGCACCCTCGGCTCACCGGCGTTGCGCCGCAACACGATTCTCACCTGGCTGAGCTTCTTCCTGGTCATGTTCGGGTTCTACTTCGTCACCAGCTGGACACCGAAACTGCTCGTGCAGGCCGGGCTGTCGGAGAACCAGGGCATCACCGGTGGAGTCCTGCTCAACCTGGGCGGCATCTTCGGCACGGCCCTGCTCGGCCTGCTCGCCACCCGCTTCGCCGTGCGCAAGGTGCTGGTCTTCTACACGGTGATGACCGCGATACTGCTCGCGGTTTTCGTGCCGGCCACCGAGGTGCTCACCGTCGCGTTCGGAGTCGGAATCCTGTTGGGACTCTTCGTCAATGGCTGTATCGCCGGTCTGTACGCCCTCACCCCGTCGATCTATCCGGCCGAGGTCCGCGCCACCGGTGTCGGGTGGGGCATCGGCATCGGCCGGATCGGCGCCATCGCCTCGCCCATTCTGGTCGGTCGGCTCCTCGATGCGGGCTGGGGCCCGGAACAGGTGTACCTGCTGATGTCGGTGGTCCTCGTCGCCGGTGGTCTGGCCGTCTACGCGCTGCGCGTCGGCACCCCGAAGACGGCCCTGCCGACCCCGGCCTCGGATGTCCGCGCGTAGATCCCGGTCACGGCTGCGCTGAATCGAAGCTCGCCGTGAGTCCGGCTCGAATTCCGATGACGGCCGCTTCGCCCCGTGAGGACACGGCGAGCTTCTTCAGCAGGCCCGCGACGTGGAACTTGGCCGTGCTCTCGGCGATTCCGAGATCTTCGGCGATCGCTTTGTTCCGCATGCCGGCCGCCACCCGCGCCAGTACTTCGCGTTCGCGCCGGTTCAGGGAACTCAATTCCGCCTGTTCGGTGGCGGCGACCGGCGAGTCGAGCGGGATCCGCACACGCACCCTGCTCCCCCACCCCGGCACCACCTCGACGTCGAGCTCCGCGCGCAGCGTCCGCGCCCGACCTTCCAGACTCCGGGTCACCGCGGCGGTGTCGAGTTGTCCGGCCGCACTGTCACGGATGTCGACAACGAGCCGGTCCGAGTCCGACGTCCAGGCGATGCGCAGGCGGTCGAGGTCGGGTTGCGCGGTGAACACCAGCACCGCCGATTGCGTCATGGCACGGGCGCCGTGGGCGATCTCGCCCGGTAGTCGCCGCCCGTCGACGGGCGGTGCCTCGAACTCCGCGGTGATCGCCCGGCGGTGCAACAGCGGCTCGAGCTCGCGGTGCAACCGTTCGAACGCCGCCGCCGGAGGTTCTTCCGACAGCGCGCGATCGGAGGCTTCCCCAGATCGCAGGGCGATCAACGCTTCCGATGCCGCCGAGGTCGCCGCGGCTCTGGCCCGGCCGTCGTCGAGACCGGGCGCGCGCAGCGTGACCAGCAGACCGGCGAGCACCGCCTCGTGCGCTGCTGTCAGCTCGCTGATCGCCCGCGCTCTGGCTGCCGACGCGGCCCGCGATTCGGCGAGATAGTCGGGGCTGGCTTGGGCCACCTGCTGGCTGATCGAGGTCGCCACCATGCCGAAAACGGCGACGAGTTCTTCTCGATGCGGCACCGGTTCGCGCTGGCGTGGCATCAACACCAGCAGGGTGTCGCAGCGGTCACGGACCACCCACACCCACCGCCGGGCACCAGCGAGCACCACCTCGTCCGCGCGGGCATCGCCGGGCTCGACGGTCGCCTTGAGTTCCTCGAGTTCGGCGATGGCGATCCGATCGACGATCTCGGCCGGTCCGGCGACCTTGCGCGGCCGACCGCTGCATTCCCGAGTGAAGATCACCAGCGCCAGATGCGGCCAGCGTTCGGCCAGACACCGCGACAGCCGCACCGCGATGTCCACCAGCGGACCGTCGACCACGTCCCGCAGACTCCGCAGCGGCTCTGGTTTCGACTGATATCTCGCTGGGTCGTCCACACTGCCGAGTGTAGGACGCACGGACCGCGCCGAGATGACCAACCGGACCTCGCCGGAGGGATAGGTTCTGCCCGCCTTCCGACCAGGTTCTTCCGCCCACCCGTCGGGCTAGCGTCGATGCGCAGTGTGCGCAACCCGTATCGCTGTCCGCTCATCACCATCGGAGGATCAACTCATGCCGCAGCAGGTTCGCGGAATCATCGCCAGGAAGCCGGGCGCCCCGGTCGAGCTGACCGACATCGTCATCCCCGATCCGGGGCCGGGCGAGGTCGTCGTCGCGGTCGCGGCGTGCGGGGTGTGCCACACCGATCTGACCTACCGCGAGGGCGGCATCAACGACCAGTTCCCGTTCCTGCTCGGCCACGAGGCCGCGGGCACCGTCGAAAGTGTCGGCGCGGGTGTCGATTCCGTCGAGGTCGGCGATTTCGTGGTCCTGAACTGGCGAGCGGTGTGTGGGCGATGCCGGGCCTGCAGACGCGGTCGCCCGCAGTACTGTTTCGACACCTTCAACGCCACGCAGAAGATGACGCTCACCGATGGCACCGAGCTGACCCCCGCGCTCGGCATCGGCGCGTTCGCCGAGAAGACCCTTGTCCACGCCGGACAGTGCACGAAGGTCGACTCCGCCGCGGACCCCGCCGTCGCGGGCCTGATCGGCTGCGGTGTGATGGCCGGACTCGGCGCGGCGGTGAACACCGGCAATGTCAGCCGCGGTGACTCGGTCGCGGTGATCGGCTGCGGCGGGGTCGGCGACGCCGCGATCGTCGGCGCCCGGCTGGCCGGCGCGTCCACCATCATCGCCGTTGACCGCGACGAGCAGAAGCTGGCCTGGGCCCGCGAACTGGGCGCCACCCACACCATCGACGCCACCACGGCCGACACCGTCGCCGCCGTCCAGGAACTCACCGGTGGATTCGGCGCGGACGTGGTCATCGACGCGGTGGGCAGGCCCGAGACCTGGCGCCAGGCGTTCTACGCCCGCGACCTCGCCGGCACCGTCGTCCTCGTGGGTGTCCCCACTCCTGATATGCGCCTGGAAATGCCGCTGATCGACTTCTTCTCCCGCGGCGGATCCCTCAAATCCTCCTGGTACGGCGATTGCCTTCCCGAGCGTGACTTCCCGATGCTGATCGACCTCTATCTGCAGGGACGGTTGCCGCTGGACAGGTTCGTCTCCGAACGCATCGCGCTCGAGGACGTGGAGCAGGCCTTCCACACCATGCACGAGGGCAAGGTACTGCGCTCGGTTGTCGTGCTGTGAGCGGAGCGCTGCGCATCGACCGAGTGGTGACCTCCGGGGTGTTCGAACTCGACGGCGGCAGTTGGGAAGTCGACAACAATGTGTGGGTCGTCGGCGATGACGACGAGGTCGTGGTCATCGACGCCGCGCACGACGCGAAGCCGGTCATGGAGTCCATCGCCGGACGCAATGTCGTCGCGGTGGTGTGCACCCACGGACACAACGACCATGTGACCTTCGCACCACAACTCGGCGAGGATATCTACGCACCGGTCCTGCTGCACCCCGGTGACGACCCGCTCTGGCAGCTGACCCATCCGGGCAGCAAATACTGGTCACTGCACGACGGGCAACGGATCGCGGTGGCGGGCACCGAACTGCAGGTCATCCACGCGCCCGGCCACTCGCCCGGGTCGGTCTGCCTGCATCTGCCCGAGGCGGACGCGCTGTTCTCCGGCGACACGTTGTTCGCCGGTGGACCCGGTGCGACGGGGCGAAGTTTCTCCGACTTCCCCACCATCATCGACTCGCTGCGCGATCGCCTGCTGCCGCTGCCCGGCCACACGAGCGTCTACACCGGTCACGGCGACGCCACCACGATCGATACCGAAGCGCCCCATCTCGACGAATGGATCGCGCGCGGGTTCTGACCCACCGAGCCACAGGCGGCCGCATCCCCACCGGATGCGGCCGCCTGTGGTCGTTACCGACGTTCGGGCCAGCCGGTGTAGCCCTCGGCGAGGTAGGTGGAGCCTGCCGTCGAGCCGGTCACCGACGCCAATTCCCCTTCCTGCCTGCGCAGATCGAACGGTGTGGCGTCGGGCAGCGTGTGCAGCATCGTGGTCATCCAGTAGGAGAAGTGCTGGGCCTTCCAGACCCGGCGCAGCGCCCGCTCGCTGTAGGTCGCCAAGGGTGCGAGGCTATCGGCCGCGAGTGCGCGCTCCAATTCCTCGGCGAGTACCCGCACATCGGCCAGCGCCAGATTGAGCCCTTTCGCGCCGGTCGGCGGGACGGTGTGCGCGGCGTCGCCGGCCAGGACCAGCCTGCCGTAGTGCATCGGGTCTTGGACGAAACTGCGGAACGGCAGGACGGACTTGGCGGTGATCGGACCCTGGGCGAGGGTGTAGCCGTTGGCGCCCACGCGAGCCTGCAGTTCCGACCAGATCCGGTCGTCGGACCAGTCCGCCACATTCGCCGCCGGGTCACACTGGAAGTACATGCGCTGCAACGTTTCTGTGCGCTGGCTGATCAGGGCGAAACCGCGCGGGGAGTGGTTGTAGATGAGCTCCGGCGCGCTCGGCGAAGCCTCGGCGAGGATCCCGAACCAGGCGAAGGGGTACTCGCGGAAGTACTGGCTGCGCCGGTCGGCGGGCACCTCGCGGCGGCACAGGCTGCGGGAGCCGTCGGCGCCGACGAGGAAATCAGCGCGGATCTCCTGGGCGGTCCCGTCGGCGTCGGTGAAACGCAGGACCGGGGAATCGGTGGTCAGGTCGTCGACCGAGACATCGGTGACGCCGAACCGGACGTCTCCCCCGTCGCGCTGCCTCGCGTCGGCGAGGTCGATGAAGACGTCGGTCTGCGGGTAGAGCTGGGTCGACGCGCCGACCAGGCCGTGGAAGTCGATGCGGTGACTGCCGCCCCCGAAGGCCAGTTCGATCCCGTCGTGGCGGTATCCGTCGCGGTGCACCCGGTCGGAGACGCCGGTGTCGACGAGCAGGTCCACCGAGTCCTGTTCGAGAATGCCCGCGCGCTGGGTCTGCTCGATCTCGCGGCGGCCGCGCACATCGACTGCCACCGAGTCGATCCCGGCATGGGCGAGCAGGTGGGAAAGCAGGAGACCGGCGGGGCCCGCGCCGACGATGGCGATCTGGGTCCGGCTCTGGGTGCGTGAGGACATGGCCGAGATTCTGGGTCCGCACTGTCTGCCTCAGCCATGCCCGGCTTCCGCCCAGCGAAAGCGAGGTCAGTCGATGACTGGCCCCGGCACGCTGCGCCCGATGCCGCGCGCGGCCACCTGCAGCGCGCTGACCAGTCGCGCCTGGTCGCGCTCGAGACTGGGCACCACGACGCCCAGCGCCGCCACCACCTCGCCGCCCGCGCGGATCGGCACGGCCACCGAGCAGGCGCCGAGGCTCATCTCCTCGACCGTGGTGGCGAAGTCGTCCTCGCGCACCCGTTCGAGCTGACGGCCCAGCGCGCCCGGCTGATTCACCGTGTACCGGGTGATCCTGGGTAGGTCACTGAACACCGCCGACCGGATTTCCGGCGGGGCGTGTGCCAACAGAACCTTTCCGACCGCTGTCGCATGCAACGGCAGGCGCGAGCCGATGGTGCTGACCACCGGCACCGAGGCGTGCCCGGAGAGCCGGTCGATGTAGAGAACCTGGGTGCCGTCGCGCACCGCCAGGTGCACGGTCGCCAGGGTCGCGCCGTACAGATCGTGCAGATACGGCGAGGCGATCTGGCGCAATCCCGATTGCACGGGGGCGAGCAGACCGATGTCCCACAGCCTGCGCCCGATCACGTAGTTCCCGGACTCGGTCCGGCTCAGGGCACCCCACGCGACGAGTTCGCCGACCAGCCGATGCGCGGTCGGCACCGGCAGTTCGGCGCGGGCGGCGAGCTCGGTGAGCGTGAGTCGACGGTGCCGCTGGTCGAACGCGGCGAGGAGCGCCAGCGCGCGACTCGTCACCGAAAGGCCGTGCCGGGTGGAATTGCCTGCCATCAGAACAGCCTTCCGCCCAGTGGAAGTAGGCGCAAGTCAAGACCCGCGCACCGGGCTTATGGTTCGGCCGTGACCCAGACCAAGCAGCCGCCCCTCGCGCCGCTGACCGGCCCGGATACGGCATCGGCGAGCCAAGCCGACATCAATGCCGAGATGGCCGCGATCAGCGCGAGCTACACCGGGGCCGTCGAAACCCAGCCGCGCCTGGACTATGCGCCCTACCGCAGCAGCCTGCTGCGCCACCCGACGAAGGACCCGCACCACGCCGATCCGGAAACCGTCGAACTGTTCGCCCCCGTCTTCGGCCACCGCGATGTCGCCCGGTTGGAGTCCGATCTCACCATCCAGGACGGCGGCGAACCCCTCGGTGAACGGATCGTGGTGACCGGGCAGGTGCTCGACGGTGACGGCCGCCCGGTGCGCAACCAGCTCGTGGAGATCTGGCAGGCCAACGCCTCCGGCCGCTACATCCACAAACGCGACCAGCATCCGGCACCGCTGGATCCGCACTTCACCGGCGTCGGCCGTACCCTCACCGACGACCAGGGCAACTACCGCTTCACCACCATCAAACCGGGCCCGTACCCGTGGAAGAACCACCACAACGCCTGGCGCCCCGGCCACATCCACTTCTCGCTGTTCGGCACGGATTTCACCCAGCGCCTCATCACCCAGATGTATTTTCCCGGCGACCCGCTGTTCTCGCTGGACCCGATCTTCCAATCGATCGTCGACCCGGCCGCCCGCGCCCGGCTGGTCGCGACCTACGACCACGACGTGACCCGCCACGAGTGGGCCACCGGCTACCGCTGGGACATCGTGCTCACCGGTAGTCACCGCACTCCGACGGAGGCTTGACGAATGAGCACACTCGCACCGACGCCGGGCCAGACCGTCGGCCCGTTCTTCGGCTACGCCCTGCCGTTCGAGGGGGGCGCCGAGCTGGTCCCCGCCGGTCGTCCCGGCGCAATTCGCCTGCACGGCAAGGTATTCGACGGCGCCGGGCTCCCGGTCCCCGATGCCATCATCGAACTGTGGCAGGCCGACGAGACCGGGTCCGTGCCGCAGGTCGAGGGCTCGTGGGCCCGCGACGGGTGGACCTTCACCGGGTTCGGTCGCACCCCTGTCGACGACACCGGCCATTACAGCTTCACCACGCTGTGCCCCGGCCCGACCGAGCCGCACCGCGCCCCGTTCTTCGCGATCACCGTCTTCGCGCGCGGGCTGATGCACCGCCTGTTCACCCGGGCCTACCTGCCGCTCGATCCCGCCACCGCCGCCGCCGATCCGCTGCTGTCCACGGTGGCCGAAGACCGGCGCGCCACCCTGATCACCCGGCCCGACGAGCACGGTTTCGTCTTCGATATCAGACTGCAGGGTCCCGGCGAGACCGTCTTCGTCGAATACGGCGCGCGCTGATGGGTGCGCTGCTGTGGCCGGGCGACGATCGCGCGGGCCACCACCTGTCCGACTCGGCGGTGGTTCGCGCGATGGTTGAGGTCGAAACCGCTTGGTTGGCAGCGCTTGTCGAGGCAGGGATCGCCCCTGCCGCCGCGGCGATCGACCTGGGTGGCACGGTCGGGGCGATTGATGTGGACGCGCTGGCGGTGGCGTCCGAAGCGGGTGGCAACCCGGTGATCCCGCTCGTCACCCTGCTGCGCGGTCGTCTCGCCGATGCCAACCCGCAGGCCGCGCGCTGGGTTCACCGCGGCCTGACCAGCCAGGATGTCCTCGACACCGCGCTCGTCCTCGGCCTGCGCGAGACCGCCGACGCCGTCCTCGCGAAGATCGACACCCAGATCGACGCGCTGGTCGCCCTCGCCGACCGGCACCGCGCCGACCCGATGGCCGGGCGCACCCTCACCCAGCACGCCGTGCCCGTCACCTTCGGGCTCACCGCGGCCCACTGGCTCCACGGTGTCCTCGAAGCCCGGGCCGACCTGCGCGATGCCCGCGACCGACTGCCGGTCCAGATCGGCGGTGCGGCAGGCACTCTCGCCGCACCGACCGAACTGCTGCGACTGACCAGCGGGCAGGGTGACGCGATCGCGCTCGCCCGTAGCGCGGCCACCCGGCTCGGGCTGCCGTGGTCACCGCCGTGGCACACCGTCCGAGCACCGCTCACGCGCCTGGCCGACGCCCTCACCCGGGCACTGGACGCGTGGGGCCACATCGCGGGCGACGTGCTGGTCCGCGCCCGCCCCGAGATCGCCGAACTCGCCGAACCCGCGGGACCCGGTCGTGGCGGCTCATCGACGATGCCGCACAAGGCCAATCCGATTCTGTCGGTGCTGATCCGCCGGGCGGCCATGACCGCTCCGGGCCTGGCCGCCCAACTCCACCTCGCCGCAGCGACCACGGTCGACGAGCGCCCCGACGGGGCGTGGCACACCGAGTGGACACCGTTGGTCGAGCTGGCCAGGCACGCGCTCACCGCCGCCGATCAGACCGCGGAACTGCTCACCGGACTGCACGTCGACACCGGCCGGATGGCCCGGCTCGTGCAGTCCGCGACCTCCGGGCTGCTCGCCGAACAGCACAGCCTCGCCCGCCTCGTCGCCGATGCCGCGGAACCGGACTTCGACCCGAGCCACTACCTCGGCAGCACCGATGCGCTGATCGACGAGATCCTCGCCCGCGCCGGGGAGCCCACCCACACCCGTGCCGAAGGAGAACGATGACGATCCCGACCGTGACCGGCGTGCAACTTGGTGGCTCCGCCGCCCTGCCGCTGCTGGTCTGTGGACCCTCACTCGGCACCTCGGCCACTGCGCTCTGGTCGGCCACCGCCGAACTCCTGGGCCAGCGCTTCCACGTCGTCGCCTGGGACCTGCCCGGCCACGGGCACCATCGCGCCGACCCGGTCGACGGCTTCACCATGGCCGAACTCGCTGAAGGCGTACAGACTTTCGTCGACGGCGTGCTCGCGGAGCGCGGCGAGCACGGCGGCAGCTTCGTCTACGCGGGCGACTCGGTCGGCGGTGCGGTGGGGCTGCGACTTCTTCTCGACCGGCCGGGCCGGATCAGCACCGCAGTCCTCGCGTGTACCGCCGCCCGCATCGGTGATGAGCAGATGTGGCGAGAACGGGCCGCGCTGGTCCGGTCCGGCGGGACCGCGGTCCTGGTCGAGGCATCCACCCGCCGCTGGTTCGCGCCCGGGTTCGTCGACCGGCAGCCCGAAGTCACTTCCGCACTACTGCATTCACTCGTCGACACGGACGCGTCCGGCTATGCCGCGGTCTGTGATGCGTTGGCGGGCTTCGATGTTCGGGGCGACCTGGCTCGGATCGAGACGCCGATCGTCGCCCTCGCCGGCGCCTATGATCCTGTCACCACCGTCGCCGCCATGGCCGAGCTGGCGCACGGAGTCGGCGACGGTCAGCTCGTCGTCCTCGACCGGGTTGCACACCTCGCGCCCGCCGAAGCCCCCGCCGACGTCGCGCGGGTCATCACGCAGGCCGCCGAATCCGGTTCCACGACAACGAGATACGGAGCCAGGTCGTCCGACGACGTCGAACCGATCACACTCGCTGACCGGCGGGCGGCGGGAATGGCGGTGCGCCGCGCCGTCCTCGGCGACGCCCACGTCGACCGAGCCACCGCCGCCACCACCGACCTGACCCGCGAATTCCAGGAATTCATCACCGATTACGCCTGGGGCGGCATCTGGACCAGGCCCGGCCTCGACCGTCGCAGCCGATCGATGATCGTGCTCACCGCGCTCATCGCCCGTGGCCATCACGAAGAACTCGCCATGCACCTGCGCGCGGCCCGCACCAACGGCCTCACCGACAACGAGATCAAAGAACTCATCCTGCAGTCCGCGATCTATTGCGGCGTCCCGGACGCGAACACCGCATTCCGCGTCGCGCAGCAGACACTGACCCCCGAAGAACGCACCGCGCCACAGTGAGGCACCTGCGGCGCGGTGCGCACCCCGACCGGACGGCCGGTGTCAGCTGAGCGTCTTCAGTGCCGCCGCGTCGTACGGCTTCAGCTCGTCGGTCCGGCCGGCCAGCACCTTGGCTGCCCAGTCCGGATCCTGGAGCAGGGCGCGGCCGACCGCGACCAGGTCGAACTCGTCGCGTTCCATGCGATCGAGGAGGTCCTCGATGCTGCCGAGGGCCGCGCCCTCACCGGTGAAGGCACGCTGGAATTCGCCGTCGAGGCCGACCGAGCCGACGGTGATGGTCGGCTTGCCGGTGAGCTGCTTGGTCCAGCCGGCCAGGTTCAGGTCGGAGCCGTCGAATTCCGGGAGCCAGTAGCGGCGGGTGGACGCGTGGAAGGCATCGACACCGGCGGCGGCGAGTGGGGCCAGGATCGCCTCGAGCTCCTGCGGGGTCTCGGCGAGCCGACCGTCGTAGGCGTCCATCTTCCACTGCGAGTAGCGGAAGATCACCGGGAATTCGGGCGAGACGACCGCGCGGACCGCGGCCACGATCTCGGCGGCGAACCTCGTGCGCTCCACCGCGTCGCCGCCGTAGCCGTCGTCGCGACGGTTCGTCCGCGCCCACAGGAACTGGTCGAGCAGATAGCCGTGGGCGCCGTGCAATTCGACGCCGTCGAAACCGATGCGCTCGGCGTCGGCCGCCGCGTCGGCGAAGGCGCCGATCACCTCGTCGAGGTCGCGCTGGGTCATCGCCTTGCCGGCGCCCTCGGTGCCGTCGCCGCGGATACCGGAGGGGCCGACGGCGGGGGCATCGGGGTACGGCGCCTCACCCTGCTTGCGGACCATCCCGATGTGCCACAGCTGCGGCACGATGGTGCCGCCCGCCGCGTGCACGTCCTCGGCGACCTTCGCCCACCCGGCCAACTGGTCCTCGCCGTGGAACCGCGGCACCCGATCGCTCTGCCCGGCCGACTCGTGGCCGACATAGGTTCCCTCGGTGACGATCAGGCCGACCCCGGCGGCGGCGCGGCGCGCGTAGTACGAACGAACATCGTCGCCCGGAACGCCGCCCGGGGAGAACATGCGCGTCATCGGCGCCATCACGATGCGGTTCGGGACGGTCAGGCCGTTCAGCGTGATGGGCCGGGACAGGATCTCGGCCGTGCGAGAGGCCTCGGAGACGATCACTGGATACTCCTCATAGCTACTTGACAATATCGAAGGTTGAGAACTTCAAGCAATGCCCACGGTAGAGACACATATTTGAGATAGTCAAGTTTCTGCGCATAAACTGGCACCCATGACAGCAGCTCCCCGCGTCGACACGGCCCAGCTCATGGAGCTGCTGTCGGTGTCGCTCGGCGCCTACTACGGGGACTTCACCGCCGCGGCGGCGAGTGAGAACCTCACCGCGAGCCAGGGCAAGACGCTGACCGTGCTGCGCCGGGGCCCCGTCACGATGCGCGCGCTGGCCGAGAACTTGGCCTGCGACGCCTCCAACGTGACCGGGATCATCAACCGGCTGGAGAAGCGCGGCCTCGTCCACCGCGAGCCGAGTCCCTCCGACCGGCGCGTCACCACTCTCGTCATCACCGCTGACGGCGAGCGCGTCACCGACGCGATCCGAGCGAAGATGCGCACCACCGAGGACGGCCTGAACCGGCTCAGCGATCAGGATCGGGAACACCTGTCCGACCTGCTCGAACGGGTTTTCCCCGCCCGTACCCCGAGCGTGTGTGTCGCCAGGATCAGCGCGACAGAATAACGCGCACAACGACCACGGCCCGGATCGTCGCCCGATGACACCGGTCACGGCACTCCACACCCGGCGAGCGATTCGTGTCAGACTGGCGGCGTGAGCGGGCAGGGGAAAGAACCCAGTGGGGCACAAGCGAAGCCGTCGCGTGATCGCGGTGACGTCATCGGCGGCGGTCTGATGTGGCTGGCCAAATGGTCACTGTGCGTCGTGGCGATCGCGGTGGGAGCGTGGGTCCTCGGTAACATCGCCGCCCGCCTGTGGGTGGTGCTGCTGCCCATCGCGCTGGCGATCGTGGTGACCACGGTCCTGTGGCCTTCGGCCCACTGGCTGATCAGCCACCGCTGGCCGCCTGCCCTGGCCGCGTCGACCACCCTGCTGGGATTCGTCGCGGTGCTCGCCGGGGTCATCGCGCTGATCGTGCCCTCGGTGGCCGATCAATCACCCGAACTCGCCGACAAGGCCACCGACGGCATCAACCAGGTCCGCGACTGGATCCAGGGACCGCCGCTCAACATTCGCGACGAGCAACTCGATTCCGCGGTCGAGGCGATCGTGGGGCGACTGCAATCCAGCGGCGCGCAGATCGCCGGCGGTGTGTTCACGGGTGTGTCCACTGCTACGTCGGTCCTGATCACGCTGTTCTTGGTGTTGGTGATGGTGTTCTTCTTCCTGAAGGACGGCTCACGCTTTCTGCCCTGGATGCACGTGGTGTTCGGCGCCCGCAGCGGCCGCCACGTCGAAGCCGTGCTGGAACGCGTCTGGGCGACTCTGGGCGGCTTCATCCGCACCCAGGCGATCGTCAGCTTGGTCGACGCCATCTGCATCGGCGCGGCACTGTTCATCCTCGATGTCCCCTTGGCACTGGTGCTGACGGTGATCACCTTCATCGGCGGATTCATCCCGATGGTCGGCGCGTTCGTCGCGGGCGCCCTCGCCGTCCTGGTCGCACTGGTCGGCAACGGACTCACCACAGCGCTGATCGTGCTGGGCATCGTCATCGCGGTGCAGCAGTTGGAAGGCAATGTGCTGCAACCGGTTCTGCAGAGCCGCAGCATGGAATTGCATGCCGTCATCGTGCTGCTCGCCGTCACCGCGGGCGGCTCGCTCTACGGCATCACCGGCGCGTTCCTCGCGGTGCCGGTGGTCGCGATGATCGCGGTGGTCATCCGCTATATCGGCGAGCAGGTCGACGCGGCCACCGGACCGGAACCGGAGGAAGCTGAGCCGGATATCGACGAAGCCGCGAAGACCCCGGCCGCTCCCGAACCCGGCGCATAGTTACAACGTCACATTTCTTGGTGATCCACGGCGTCGTCGCCGAAGCCTTCGCTCCTCCCCTGGCCGAGTACGGTTGGCAGCCCGCGATGCCGAGTGGAAGGTGCTCATGACCGAGAACTCGCGACCCGCGGTGCCGGTGTCCAAGCGCAAAGCGGCGGCGGCGCGTGGCGCGGTACGCAGGCTCGGCGTCGTGGACTGGACCGCGGCGGCCCTGCGCATCCTGCTGCGCGACGGCGTCGCCGCGATCACCATCGCCAAGGTGTGTGACGAGCTCGGGGTGACCAAGGGCAGCTTCTACTGGCATTTCGACGGCATCGACCAATTGCTCGAGACCACGGCGCAGTTGTGGTGCGCCGATCACAATGACGCGGCCCGCGGATTCCAGGATCTCGACGAGCTGGCGCCACAGGACCGCCTGAACCGGATGGGCGAGCTGCTCACCGGGGAGCGGGTGTGGCAGGTGGAGCTGGCGGTCCGGGACTGGGCGCGCACCAACACCAAGGTGGCCGAGGCGGTGAAGGCGCTGGATCAGCGGATCTTTCGCACCCTGTCCGAAACCCTGGTCGACATGGGATTCTCGGCCGAACAGGCGCAGATGCGCGCGGGGCTGATGTGCTTCGCCGGCATCGGTTTCGTCCACGGAAATCAGAACCTGCCCGTGCCGACCGAGGATCAGCGCCGCGAGTTCTTCCGGTTCATCACCAGCACCGACGCGCCCCGATGATCAGTTGACCTGCGGTGCGCCGCGTCGGTGGGCACGACGCGGCCATCAGGTCAGCGCGACCAGTTCGTGCAGCGTGGTCCCACTGCGCCGCTGCGGTCCGCTCTCGGTGCGCACGGTCAGCTCGAAGCTCGACTCGAACCGGAAGTAGCCCGGGTGCCCGACCAGCCGATGCACCAGCGGTTTGATCAGCCGGGAACGCACCACCGGAAGGTCGTCCAGGAGATCGTGGGCGTGGATCACCCGCACCACGTCCAGCCGGAGTTCGAGCTTGCCGGGCACGCGCAACTCGACCCACTCGGGGTAGGCGCGGCCCGCGGTGGCGTCGAAACGGGCCGGTCCCTCGGTGAGAACGGTTTCGCCGGTGGACAATACGATGTCGGCGTGGTGCGCGAGCATCAGCGGGTTGATCTCGTGTCCGCCGCGGCGCTGCTGGGTCAGCACCGAGGCGAACAGCAGCGAATAGTCCTCGACGTACAGTCGGCCCCAATGCCAGCGCTCGATGATCTTCTTCATGTCGCCGACGCCCCAGTTGTGGTCGTGATATCCACGTCCGGTGACTTCGTGGCGCACGCCGTCGAGTTCGATCGCCCCGGTCACCCGTGCGCGCGGGGCGCCGACCATCCAGCCGAAGGAATCCGCTGTGCCGAAACGGGTTTCGCCCTTGCCCGGCATCCAGCTCGGCACTTCGTTGTGGAATTGCAGGTCGAAGACGATGCCGCCCTCGGCCATGCGCAGGTGATGGGTGGAGGGGCGGTCGTCGCGGAACTCGGTGCGCGCGGTGTTGTCGCCGACGCGGACAGCACAGGCGTCGGCCGAGAACGCGGTCGCCGAGCGCGGGTAGCGTCGCGACACCTGGCGGCGCGTGCCGTCGGGGGCGTAGACGATCATCTCCACCCAGGGACGGGCCAACGGCAGGTCTTCGGGCCTGCGTTTGATCAGGAAGCCGATCACCACGTGGCCGGTGTCGAGGTGGGCGTCGAAATACCAGTGTTCGAAGGCGAGATTGCTCGGCGAGGGATGTAAGCCGTTGTGGCGCGGTTCGACCGGGGTCAGTACCGCGTCGCGGCGGCCGGGGCCGTTCCATACTTCGACGATGTCCGCGGTGGTCATGGCTGCTTTCGGTGGGTTCATCGGCGCAGTGCGCCGCTGGCGTCGAAGGCCGCTTCGCGACCTCGCATCTGGGCTCGGTACCAGTTCTCGCGGTGGGCGAGCATGAGCTTCTCGTGCGCTCGCGCGAACGGCGGGCAGATCCGGCGCGTGATCTCCATCGCGGTGATCAGCGGAAACCGCAGGATCGGAATCAGGATCCACGGGAAGGCAGGCGGCATGGTGTACCGGCGACGGGTCCCCGGGGCCATGTACATCGCCGAGTACACGGAATTGATTCGGAAGTTGTACATTTCGCGCGCACGGGTCAGCCCACGGTGGCCGTCGCGAGGCGCGAAAGCGGCGGGATAGGACTCGATCAGTTCGGTGCCGTGCTGACCGGAGTCAAAGGACCGCGACGCGACGGTCATCGCCAGAACCCGCAGCCCGTCGGAGACCGTTTCCGGATGCCAGCGCAGCCGCACGCCGAGCAGATGGCCCATGTACTTCTGAAAGTGCAGCAGCGCACGGATTTCCGACGGTGTCGTCTGATAGCCCAGCGCCCACAGGCCGAGACCGGGCGTCACGCTGCCCGCGAGCAGGGTCAGCATCTGATAGGTCTGGCTGATCGGCAGCCCCCAGCGGTCGATGTCCCACTCGGGATGCTCGGCGACCTTGGCCCGCACCGAGACATGCATGACCCGCACCTTCAGCGCGGTGGCCCGGCCCGCCGATCCCGGGGTGAGCAACGCGTCGCGGGCCGAGACATCCATCCAGAACCGGGTGGTCTCCAGGAATCGGCGCAGCGCGCTGTCGCCCGCGTAGCCACCGGCCAACGACAGCGGCGTCGCGACCGCGGCCTCGGTGTACATCTCGAGCGTCTCGGCACCGGCGAAGCTGAACAGCATCGTCCCCCAGCGCCGCCAGATCGCCGCGCCCTGCTCCACCAGCTCGGGCACCACCCAGTCGGGCACCGTCTCGAACTCGGCGAACAGCGCGCGCATGGATTCCGGGGCGTCGGGTATCGCATCGATGCCCTCGGCCAGCGCCGTCTCCAACATCTGTCGCCCGGCTTTCGACCCGATCTCGCCGTGCATCACCTCGGCGACGAACCGCTCGGCCACCGGGTCGCCGGTGAACAGGTCCTCGCACAGGGCAATCGCCTGCTCGTCGGTGGGGAACAGCCGCTGCCTGGTCACCGCGGTGAAGAGTCGTTCGATCCGACGCACCGTCGGGGTGCTACGGGCTTCCCAATAGCGAAAAGCGGTGGGGCACTGCACCGGTGACCTCCTTGACGCGCGCGGCTCTGACCGCGATCGACATCGACCGTACTACCTCGAACAGTTTTCCGTACCTTGAAGTACGGAAAGAACAACCGCGGACAGCGCCTCTCCCCTGGACGCGGGAAGGTCGGTAGTGTTGGCAAGCGGCCAACCATGAGGAGACAGCGGCGATGCCGAAAATCGTATTGCTCGGGGCAACCGGGTACACCGGACGTCTGACAGCCGAAGTCCTCACCGCACGTGGCGCTGCGCCCGTGCTGGCAGGACGCAACGGACCAGCCCTCGAGAAAATGGCCGCCGACCTCGGGGGCGCGCGGACCGCGGTCGCCGACGTCACCGATCCCGCTTCGGTGCGCGCTCTGCTCGATCGCGGCGATGTCCTCGTCACGACGGTCGGCCCATTCCTGCGCCATGGCCGCCCCGCACTGGCCGCGGCGATCGCCGCAGGCGCGCACTACATCGACTCCACCGGCGAAGGCCCCTTCATCCGCACCGTGTTCGAACACGACGACCAGGCCCGCGCTGCCGGGGCAGGCCTGCTGACCGCGTTCGGGTTCGACTACGTGCCGGGCAACCTGGCCGCGGGACTGGCCTTGCGTGAGGCCCCGACCGCTGCCCGAGTCGACGTCGGCTACTTCATCGAAAGTCCCGGTACCAGCGGCGGAACCCGCGCGTCCATGGCCGGAATGCTGTTCGAATCCGGCTTCGCCCTGCGCTCCGGTCAGGTCGTCGCCGAGCGAACCGGCGCACATCTGCGCTCCTTCGATGTCGGCGGAAAGCGCCTGACGGGTACCTCGATCCCCGGATCGGAGCATTTCGCGCTGACTCGCTCCTACCCGAACCTGCGCGAGGTCGACGTGTTCCTCGGCCTGCCTCCCCTCGCGGCACAGGGGCTGCGCTTCGGCTCGCGACTGACCTCGGTCGTCGCGCGGGTGCCCGTGCTCAAGCGTGGATTCAACGACGCTCTGGCCCGAGCCGTCAAAGGGTCGACCGGTGGTCCCGGCGCCGAAGCGCGCGGCCGCACCCGTACCTGGGTGGTCGCTGAAGCGCGCGATGACGCCGGAAAGAGTTTGACGAGCGTCACGCTGGCGGGCGGCGACCCCTACGATTTCACCGCGGCGATCATGGCCTGGGCAGCCGAGACCGCACTGGGCGGTGGCCTGCTCGACTCCGGCGCGCTGGGCCCGGTCGACGCGTTCGGCCTCGACGCACTCCACACCGCCGCCCTCGACGCAGGCTGGACCCGCCACCCCGCTGCCCCTACGAGTTGAAGTCGATGTAGCCGACCGCCTACTGCACTGTTACTCGGAGCCTCGAACGGGCTGTACCTACTGGTCCGACCACAGGTTTTCACAGCACCGCGGACAGCGCCTCGGCTCCCCGCCTGATCGTCGTGAGGTAGCGCGCGCGGTCGTCGCGGCTCACCGCGGACCGCAGTGGACCGATCTGCACCTCGTACGGCGCCTCGGCGCCGTCGAACACCGGTGCCGACAGGTAGCTCACGGGTAGTGCTTCCGTGCTGTCGAGATCGGCTTCGCGATAGGGGCGGGCGGTGAGGCGGGACAGCTGGCGCAGTACGCGAGTGCGTAGCTCGGGCTGCATCACCTCGGCACCGACCGCTCCGAGCAGTTCCGCGAGCACGTCCACCAGTCCCGCGTCATCGGAGTCGGGCCGAAACACCGCGCACCCGTGGGTGGTGACGAACCGCAGCAGTGCCGCGGCGTCGCGCCCAGCCGGTCCGGTCGCGCTCGCCGACCATGCTTTTCGCTCGGCCTCGGCCCGCCACGGCATCACCGCGGCACCGGCCGGATAGCCGAGCGGAATGGACTGCCCCACTGCGAGTCCGGGCAGAATCCGCGCACCGAGCGCGTACTCCTTGGCCACCACGGTGAGTCTGCCGTCCGCGATTCGGCTCAGTGTCACGCCGCAGTGCGCGGCCACGGCCAGCGCCTTCAGCTCGGCGCTCACCGCCGCGTTCGGCACCTCCGCGACGACCGGGCGCAGTGTGGCCAGCGCGGGACCCGGACCGAAACGGCGTTGACGGTCGCGACGCACCCAGCCCGCGTCGGTGAGTTCGGTGAGCACGGCGGTGACGGTGGCGCGGGCGAGACCGAGCGCCGAGGCGACTTCCGACGCGGTCAGCATCCGCTCGGTGCGGGTCAGCAACTCCATCACCTCGATGACCCGGCGGGTCGGTGGCGATGCGGATTCCGGCATGACACCCCTTGTTCGCGGGCGCGTCCCGCCCTACACTGCCTCGACTATTCGCCACATATTAGTCGAGTATTCGACGCGTCAGAGGTGGGACCATGATTCTCGACCATTTCCGTCTGGACGACCGGGTTGCCGTCGTCACCGGAGCGGGGCGCGGGCTCGGCGCCGCGATCGCCATCGGTTTCGCGCAGGCGGGCGCCGACGTGGTGATCGCCGCGCGCACCGAGACCGACCTGCGACAGGTCGCCGAACAGGTGGCGGCAGCGGGTCGACGCGCACACATCGTCGTCGCCGACCTCGCCGATCCCGACACCGTTGCCGGGCTCGCCGACATCGCGGTGGAGCAGTTCGGTCGCCTCGATATCGTCGTCAACAATGTGGGCGGCGCGATGCCGAAGCCGTTGCTCGACACCTCCCCCGCCGATCTCGCCGAGGCCTTCGGCTTCAATGTCGGCACGGCCCACGCCCTGGTGCGGGCCGCGGTTGCGCCGATGCTCGCGACCGCGGGCACCGGCTCGATCATCAACATCACCTCGACCATGGGCAGGCTCCCCGGCCGCGCGTTCGCCGCGTACGCGACAGCCAAAGCCGCCCTGGCGCATTACACCCGCTCGGCCGCCCTCGATCTGAGTCCGCGCATCCGGGTCAACGCCATCGCACCGGGCTCGATCCTGACCTCGGCCCTGGCCGTCGTCGCGGGCAACGACGCCATGCGGACGCAGATGGAACAGGCCACCCCGCTGCGCCGACTCGGTGAGCCGACCGATATCGCTACGGCCGCACTGTTTCTCGCTTCCCCGGCCGGATCGTTCCTCACCGGAAAGGTCCTCGAGGTCGACGGCGGGCTCATCGCACCGAATCTCACCCTCCCCCTTCCCGATCTGTGAGGACAACGACCATGACTCATCGTGTAGTGCACTGGGGCACAGGCAATGTCGGACGGCACGCGCTGGCGGGCGTGCTGGCCGACCCCCGGCTCGAACTGGTCGGCGTGCACGTGTCCGGGCCCGACAAGGCGGGCCGCGACGCCGCCGAACTCGCCGGAACGACCACCGCCAGCGGCATTCGCGCCACCACCGACACCGAGCGGATCCTCGAGCTGCGTCCCGACTGTGTCGTCTATACGGCCATGACCGACAATCGGCTGATGGAGGCGCTGGCCGACCTGCAGATGTTGCTGTCGGCCGGCATCAACGTGGTGGCCAGCGCGCCGGTGTTTCTCCAGTACCCCTGGGATGTGTTGCCCGCGAACCTGCTCGAACCGGTGGAACAGGCCGCGGCACAAGGTAATTCGTCGTTGTTCGTCAACGGCATCGACCCCGGCTTCGCCAATGATCTGTTGCCGCTGGCCCTGGTGAGCACCTGCCGTGCCGTCGAGCAGGTGCGGTGCCTCGAGATCGTCGACTACTCGACCTACGACAATCCCGCGGTCATGTTCGACATCATGGGCTTCGGCCGCCCGATGGACGAGATCCCGCTGCTGTTGCAGCCGGGCGTGCTGTCGCTGGCCTGGGGCAGCGTAGTGCGCCAGCTCGCCGCCGGTCTCGGCATCGAACTCGACTCCGTCACACAGGATTACGAGCGCATCCCCGCACCGGAGACTTTCGATATCGACTCGGGCACCATTCCCGAGGGCACCGCGGCCGCCCTGCGTTTCGAAGTGCGCGGCATGGTCGGTGACCGGGCGGTGACCGTGCTCGAGCACGTCACCCGGCTGCGTGCCGACCTCGCCCCCGACTGGCCACAGCCCGCGCGCGCGGGCGGGTCCTACCGCGTCGAGATCACCGGTGAACCGCACTACACCCTCGACCTCGCCATGTTCAGCGACCACGGCGACCACAACCACGCCAGTCTCGTCGGCACCGCCATGCGTCTGGTGAACGCCATCCCCGCCGTCGTCGCCGCCGCCCCCGGCATCCGCACCACCCTCGACCTCCCCTTCATCACCGGTACCGGCCTCGCGAACACGAGGATCTGATCGCGCTGCCGGTGTGCGATCGTTTCGATCGACACACCGGGGTATGCGCACTCCATGACACCCTTTTGGTTCACCGACGCGCCGACGCCGACCCGACTACCGCTCGGTGGTGACATCGAGGTCGACACGGTGGTGATCGGCGCCGGGATCGTCGGATTGACCACCGCCGCGCTGCTCGCCCAGCAGGGCCGCGAAGTCGCCGTGCTCGAGGCACGCCAGATCGGTGCCGTGACCAGCGGCGCTTCCACCGCGAAGATCTCGCTGCTGCAGGGCACGCGGGCCCAGTCGATCGCCGACCGGCACGGCATCGCCGTGCTGTCACGGTATGTGGCCGCCAATCAGGGCGGTTTCGACTGGTTGCTCGACTTCTGTGCCGAGCACGATGTCGCTACCCAGCGCGTTCCCGCCGTCACCTACGCGCAAGACGCCGACGAGTTCGCGGCGGTGCGCGCCGAGTACGAGGCCACCCGTGCGGTGGGCCTGCCCACCGAGCTGATCGACGAGTTCGAGGTGCCCTTCCCCACGCACGGCGGTGTCCGGCTCAGGGAGCAGGCACAGGTCGACCCGGTCGCGGTGCTCACCGCGCTCGCGGCCGACATCGAAGCGCACGGCGGTCAGATCTTCGAATCGACTCGCGCGCAACGCCTTCGCCGACACCGGGGCGGCGTCGTGATCGGCACCGACCACGGTGAGGTCTCGGCCATGAACGCGATCGTGGCGACCGGATCACCGGTCTTCGACCGCCGCGCCATCGTCCCGCAGCTCACCGCCGAGCGGTCCTACCTCGCCGCGTTTCAGGTACCGGGTCCGATACCGCGGGAAATGTTCGTCAGCGCCGGTCAGCCCACCCGTTCGCTGCGCTGGTGCCCCACCGAAGCAGGCGATGTGCTGCTGGTCGGCGGCAACGGCCACGACGTCGGCCGCGTCGATTCCGAAGCCGATCACGTCACGGAGCTGCTGGACTGGACCGATCGCTGGTTCCCCGGTGCGCGACTACTCGATCGCTGGTCCGCGCAGGACTACCACCCGATCTCCGAACTGCCCTACGTCGGCCCCGTGCAGCTCGGTGCCGACGAGGTGCAGTGCGCCACCGGGTTCGCCAAGTGGGGCATCACCAACGGCGTCGCCGCCGCGCTCGCCCTGGCCGGGCGCCTGACCGGGCGACAACCCGTCTGGGCAGGCGACCTGGCCGGCCGGCGAAGCGGAGCGGTCAAGACCCTGTTCGCGGGCGCGCAGTCGAACGCCACCGTGGCCCGGCATCTTTCGACCGGATGGCTGCACCTGTTGGCCACCGATTCCGGAACGACCCCGCCCGAAGGAGCGGGCAAGGTCGAACGTCGCGGCCTGCACCCGACCGCGGTGTGCACCGTCAACGGTGAGACCCACGCCGTGTCGGCGGTGTGCACCCACCTGCGTGGCATCGTGAACTGGAACGACGCCGAGAAGACCTGGGACTGCCCCCTGCACGGCTCCCGTTTCGCGCCGGATGGCACCGTGCTGGAGGGCCCGGCTACCGCACCACTGCCTCGGTGACTCCGCGGTTTAGGAACCCCTATCCGCGGTACGACCAGATTGGGCGGTCGAAGACGACGGCCGTCGAGACGTAGGGATCCGAAGAGAGGAAACCATGTCGATGCAGGTGG
Source organism: Nocardia sp. A7 (assembly GCF_046549215.1). Classification (NCBI taxonomy): domain Bacteria; kingdom Bacillati; phylum Actinomycetota; class Actinomycetes; order Mycobacteriales; family Nocardiaceae; genus Nocardia; species Nocardia sp. A7. The sequence goes on from NZ_JAJPWE010000005.1 coordinate 350,537, forward strand.
CGGACTTCGTCCTCCAGCGGTTGCGGGAGTGGGACGTCAAGCAGGTGTTCGGATACCCCGGTGACGGCATCAACGGCTTGATCGCCGCGTTCGGCCGAGCCGAGAACTCCCCGCGCTTCGTGCAGAGCAGACACGAGGAGATGTCCGCTTTCCAAGCCACGGGTTACGCGAAGTTCAGTGGCGAGGTCGGCGTGTGCATGGCCACCTCGGGACCGGGCGCGATTCACCTGCTCAACGGCCTCTACGACGCCAAGCTCGATCATGTGCCGGTGGTCGCCATCGTCGGCCAGACCGCCCGCAGCGCGATGGGCGGCAGCTACCAGCAGGAGGTGGACCTGCAGTCACTGTTCAAGGACGTGGCGTCGGACTACCTCGTCGAGGTCAATGTCGCCAACCAGCTGCCCAACGCGCTCGATCGGGCGATCCGCACCGCCCTGACCCGCCGCGCACCGACCGCGGTGATCATTCCGGCGGATCTGCAAGAGGAGCCGTACGAGCCACCCACGCATGCTTTCAAAGAGGTGCCGTCCAGTCCGCCGAGCATTTCGTGGAGCACCCCGGTCCCGGCGCGCGCGGAGGTGCGGCGAGCGGCGGAGGTGATCAACGCCGGAACCAAGCTCGCCGTGCTCATCGGTCAGGGAGCGCGCGTTGCGGCCGATGAGGTACTCGAGGTAGCCGAGCTGACCGGTGCGGGGATCGCCAAGGCTCTGCTGGGCAAGGACGTGCTGTCCGACGACCTGCCGTTCGTCACCGGCGCGATCGGCCTGTTGGGCACCCGTGCGAGCTACGAGCTGATGCGCGACTGCGACACCTTGCTGATCGTCGGCTCGAACTTCCCCTACAGCCAGTTCCTGCCCGAACTGGACCAGGCACGGGCCGTGCAGATCGACTACGACGGCGCCGCGATCGGGATGCGCTACCCGACCGAGGTGAACCTCGTCGGTGACGCGAAAGCCACACTGCGCGAACTGATCCCGCTGCTGAAACGTCAGGATGACCGCTCCTGGCGCGACACCGTCGAAGCGAACGTGCGCAACTGGTGGCAGACACTCGAACGCCAATCCATGCTCGACGCCGAACCCGCCAACCCGATGCGGGTGGTGTGGGAACTGTCGCAATGCGTGCCGGACAACGCGATCATCACCGCGGATTCGGGCTCGTCCACCAACTGGTACGCCCGCTGCCTGCGCATGCGACCCCCGATGCGCGGCTCGCTGTCGGGCACGCTGGCCAGCATGGGCGCCGGTGTTCCCTATGCCATCGGCGCGAAGTTCGCGCACCCGGGCCGTCCGGTGATCGCGCTGGTCGGTGACGGTGCGATGCAGATGAACGGCCTCAACGAGCTGATCACCATCCAGCGTTACCAGCACCTGTGGGCCGACCGACGACTGATCGTCTGTGTCTTCCACAACAACGACCTCAATCAGGTCACCTGGGAACTGCGCGGCATGGGTGGCGCGCCGAAATTCGAGGAGTCGCAGACACTTCCGGACATCTCCTATGCCGAGATCGCGCGCTGCACCGGCATCGAGGCGATCACCGTCGACACCTCCGACGGCATCCGGCCCGCGTGGGATCGCGCGCTGGCCGCGGACCGACCCGTCCTGCTCGACATCCACTGCGATCCCGAGGTGCCGCCCATCCCGCCGCACGCGACCACCGAGCAGATCAAGGACCTCGGTCGCGCCGTACTCCAAGGCGACCCGGGCGCGTGGCATCTGCTGGTCCAGGGCGTGAAGACCAAGGCCCAGGAACTTCGGCCGTGATCATGGCGAACGAGACCACGGTCGCGGAACAGCTCGCCGAGCTCGCCGAACGACGCGGCGTGACGGTAGCCGTCGCCGAATCGTTGACGGCAGGCAACGTCGCCGCGGCCTTGGGCGCCGCACCGAATTCCGCGGTGTGGTTTCGCGGCGGGGTCGTCGCCTACGCCACCGAGGTCAAACAGCATGTGCTGAACGTTCCCGCCGTGCCGGTGGTGTCCGAGGTCGCGGCGACGGCGATGGCGCAGGGTGTGCGATCGCTGATGGACGCGGACTTCGCCGTCGCCACCACCGGCGTCGGCGGCCCCGAACCGCAGGACGGTGAGCCCGTCGGTTCGGTGTGGTTCTGCGTGGTGTCACGCAGCCGGGCGCGGGCGATTCACCGCCGATTCGACGGCGACCCCGCCGAGGTGGTCGAGCGATCCACCCGGTACGCGCTCGAATTGCTGTTGTCCATGGCGAAGGAGCGGGAGTGACCGCCCCCGATTACGCCACGATCCGCAGTGGGTTTTCGACGAGCTCCTTCAGGGTCGCCAGGAATTGAGCCGCCACCGCGCCGTCGATGGCCCGGTGGTCCGCGGACAGGGTTACCCGCAGGATCTTGCGGGCGACCACTTCGTCGTTGTCGAGGCGTAGTTCGTCGGCCGCCGCTCCGACGGCGAGGATCGCGGATTCGGGCGAGTTGATGACCGCGGTGAACTGCTCGATGCCGAACATGCCGAGGTTGGAGATGGTGAAGGTGCCGCCCGACATCTCCTCCGCGCGCAGCTTGCGGTCGCGGCCGCGGCTCGCCTTGTCACGGCTCTCGGTCGCGATCTCGGACACGCTCTTGCGGTCCGCGTCGCGGATCACCGGGACGAGCAGTCCGACCGGGGTCGCCACCGCGATACCGATGTGGATTCCCTTGTGGCGCAACAGCTTGTCGCCCGCGAAGCTGACGTTGATCGAGCGTTGTTTGCCCAGCGCGACGGCGACCGCTTTGACGAGCAGATCGTTCACACTGACCTTGCCGTCGCCCGCCGCGTCCAGCGTCGCGTTGATCCGCGCCCGGAACGCGAACAACTCGGTCACATCGATCGCGCTGGTCACGTAGAAGTGTGGTGCCTGCTGCTTGCTCTCGGTGAGCCGAATCGCCGAGACGCGCTGAATATTGGTCAGCGCGACCTCTTCGAAGTCCTCCGATGCGGGAACATGCGGCACGGCAACCACACTCGTATCCGGTGCCGCCGTCGTCGGCGCGATGACCGCGGCAGCGCCCGCGCTGTGTGCTACCTCCACGTCGCGTTTCGTAACCCGCCCGCCGGGGCCGGTGCCGACGACAGCGTCCATGTCGACCTGCAATTCGCGGGCGATCTTGCGGGCGAGCGGCGAGGACTTGACCACGCCGGTCCGGGGCGCGCCCGTGACGGTCGCACTCGGCGAATCACGTTGCGGGCCATCGTTTTGGGCTGTCGAGTCCGCGGCGGACGCCGCGACACTCGATGGCGTCATGGCAGTAGCGGTGGTCGATGTGGTGCCGTCGCCGACGATCGCGATGGGTTCACCGATCGGGACACGAACGCCCGGCTCGGCGATGATCCTTTCGAGAACCCCGTCGTCGTAGGCTTCGAGCTCCATGAGCGCTTTGTCGGTCTCGATTTCGGCGACGATCTCGCCGCGGGTGATCTGGTCGCCGACCTGCTTGAGCCAGGCGGAGACGACGCCGTCCTCCATCGTGTCGGAGAGCCGGGGCATGACAATTTCGGGCATGACTTGGGTCCGTCCTGTTCCTGGTTCTCAGCGCCGCCGGCCGACGGCCGCCAGGGTTTCGGTCACCGCGGTGTAGAGCGATTCCGCGGACGGCAACGCGAGCTTCTCCAACGGCTTGGCGTACGGCAGCGGAACCTCGGCCATGGCGACGCGGCGCACGGGAGCGTCGAGATAGTCGAACGCGCCGTCGGAGATCGATGCCGCGATTTCCGCGCCGATACCGTAGGTGAGCCAGTCGTCCTCACCGATCACCGCGCACCCGGTCTTGCGGACGGAGGTGATGATGGTGTCGCGGTCCAGCGGACGCAGACTGCGCAGGTCGATCACCTCGACCGAAATACCTTCGCCCGCAAGGCGTTCGGCGACCTGGGTGGCGATGGTGGCCATGCGGGAGTAGCCGATCAGCGTGATGTCGGTCCCTTCGCGGGTGACCGCGGCTTTGCCGATCTGGGCGGGTGGAAGATCCTCGGGCACTTCGCCCTTGGTGTTGTAGAGCGACAGATTCTCCAGGAACAACACCGGATCGTCATCGGCGATCGCGGCCTTGAGCAGTGCCCGCGCGTCGGCGGGCGTGCTGGGGGCCACGACCTTCAGGCCGGGCACGAAGGCGTAGTACAGCTCGATGTTCTGCGAATGCGTCGCCCCGAGTTGCTGACCACCGCCACCCGGTGTCCGGATCACGATGGGCACGCTGGTCTGCCCGCCGAACATGCCGTAGATCTTCGCGGCGTGGTTGACGATCTGATCCAGCGCCAGCAGCGAGAAGTTGATCGTCATGATCTCCACCACCGGGCGCAGACCGAGCATCGCGGCACCGATGGCCGCACCGACGAAACCCTCCTCGGCGATGGGGGTGTCGCGCACCCGCTTCTCACCGAATTCGTCGAGTAGACCGGCGGTGATCTTGTAGGAGCCTTCGAAGACGCCGATCTCCTCACCGATCAGGAATACGTCGTCATCGCGTCGCATCTCCTCGCGCAGGGTTTCGCGCAGCGCTTCGCGATAGGTCATGACAGGCACAGTGGACGTCCTCAGTGGGTGAAGAGCGGATCGGCGGGCAGACGGCGGGAATCGCCCGGCACGGGGGTGGCGTAGGTGTAGTCGAACAGGCTCGACGGCTCCGGATGCGGGCTCGAATCGGCGAATTCGACGGCGGCGGCGACACCGTCGGCCACCTCGCGCTCGAGATCGCCCAGCGACGCTTCGGTCAGCACACCGGCGGCGAGCAATCGCTGCTGCCACAGCACGATCGGATCGTGCTCCCGAACCGTGGCGACCGTGTCGGTGCTGCGGTACTTGGCCGGGTCGACCACCGAGTGGCCCTTGAGCCGGTAGCTCACCGCTTCGAGCAGTGCGGGTTTGCCTTCTCGGCGGGCGTCCTCGATGAGCTCACTCGCCACCTCGCGCATGGCCAGCACGTCGGTTCCGTCGACCCGCTCCCCCCGCATGCGATAGGAGGCGGCGCGCTTCCACAGATCGGGTTCGGCCGAGGACTTCTCGACCGTGGTACCCATGCCGGTCTGGTTGTTGATCACCAGGAACACCACCGGCAGCCGCCACAGCGCCGCGATATTGAGCGACTCGTGGAACGCGCCGATATTGGTGGTGCCCTCCCCCATCTGGCACACCACCACGTCGTCGCCGTCTTTGTAGTCGATGGCCAGCGCCGCGCCGATCGCCAGCGGAACCTGTCCGCCCACGATGGCGTAGCCGCCGAGCAGGCGAGTCGCGGTGTCGTACATATGCATCGAGCCACCCCACCCCTTCGAGGTGCCGGTGGAGCGGCCGTAGAGCTCGGCCATCACCCGACCCGGTTCGATGCCCTTGGCCAGCGCGTATCCGTGTTCGCGGTAGTTGGTGAACAGGTAGTCGGTGGGGCGCATCGCGGCACCGAGGCCGACGACGGTGGCTTCTTCGCCGAGGTTGAGGTGGCAGTAGCCGCCGATCTTGGCCTGCTGGTAGCTCTGCGCGGTGCGCTCTTCGAAGCGCCGGATGAACAGCATGTCGCGGTAGAGACCACGCAGGGTCTCCGGATCTTCGGCCGCGACAGCGGATTCGACGTCCGACAGGACGGTCTTCGTCGGTGTGCGGGTGGGCTTTCGCCGCGCGGTGGTCGTGGTCATGTCGAGCTCCTCAACGCTTGCGTGGCGCGATGTGCACCGGCAGTCCGAGGCCGGCCATGGCCGCCTCCATGCCGATCTCGCCGAGAGTGGGGTGGGCGTGAATGGTGTCGGCCAGCTCGTCGAGCGTGGCTTCCAGCGAGATCGCGAGCGCGCCCTCGGCGATCAGGTCACTGGCCGACGGGCCGATGATGTGCACGCCGAGCACTTCCTGATGCGCCTGCCCCGCAACGATTTTGATGAACCCTTCGGTCTCGCCGAAGGTCTTGGCCCGGCCCAGCGCAGCGAACGGGAACTTGGCGGTGATCACCTCGTGGCCTGCCGCGCGGGCGGCGTCTTCGGTGAGACCGACGCTCGCGATCTCCGGGTGGGTGAACGTGGCGGCCGGGATCACCGCGTAGTCGATGTGGGCGTCGTGCCCGGCGATCACCTCGGCCGCGGTGATGCCCTGGTGGGAGGCGACGTGGGCGAGCAGGGCCCGTCCGGTCACGTCGCCGATGGCGTACACGTGCTCGACCCCGGTCCGCAGTCGGTCGTCGACCTCGATGAAACCGCGTGCGTCCGTGGCGATTCCGGCCACCTCGAGGCCGAGGTCGGCCGTGTTCGGACGGCGTCCGACTCCGACGAGCACCACGTCGGCGTCGAGGTCGGCTGCCGTCGAACCGCCGACCGACACCCGCAGCGCGTCGCCCTCGGTGATCGCGGTGACCGTAGCGCCGGTGAGAACGGTGATGCCCCGCTTGCGGAACGAGCGGCCGAGCGCGTCGCCGATCTCCTTGTCCTCCAACGGAACCAGGCGATCCTGCATCTCCACGACCGTGACCTGACTGCCGAAGGTGGCGAACAGGCTGGCCCATTCCGCCCCGACCGCGCTGCCACCGATCACCACCAACCGTCGCGGCACCTCGGTCAGGCCGAACGCGCCATCGGAGGTGACGACCCCGGGCAACTCCGCGCCCGGGATCGGCAGCCGCGCGGGCACGGAACCGGTCGCGACGATCACATCGCGGGCGCTCACCCGGCGCATCGCCGCCCCCGCCGCGGCGGCGTAGCGGGGGCCACCGTCGAAGATCGGCGACGCGCCGACCTCGTGCACCTCCACGACGGTCGGCTCGACGAACCGTGCGTGACCCTCGATCACCGTGACCCCGTTGGCCTTCAACAGGCCGGCGACCCCGTCGGTCAACTCCTTGACGATGCCGTCTTTGCGTTGCCGCACGGCGGCGAAGTCGTAGCGCACATTGTCGGCGTGCACACCGAATTCCGCTGCGGTGGTGAGAGTCTGGAAGACCTCGGCCGAGCGCAGCATCGCCTTGGTGGGGATGCAACCCCAGTTCAGACACACACCGCCAGGGCGCTCCTTCTCCACAACGCAGACCTGCAGGCCGCGTTGCGCGGCGCGGATGGCGGCCACGTATCCGCCCGGTCCACCACCGATCACCATTAGATCGAATTCCGGCACTCGTGGTGCTCCTCAGCTCGACGATCAACCCATCCACGGTTGTGGCTTGGATCATCTGTCGAGTCTCGCGGTCCACAAATGCACAAACAATCCACCAACAGCCCAGAATCCGGGGCCCAGAAATGGGCGCAGCGCCCAGTCGGTCATCGCGGATCCGGCACTCAGCCGGGTTTGCGCACACCCAATTCCAGCGCGGCCAAGGCGAGGGAAAGCTCCAGGTAGGCCCGCTGTCCCTCCAGTCGCCGACCCAACAGGGCGGAGATCCGCTGGAGTCGGTTGATCACGGTGTTGCGATGGCAGTGCAGGCGTGGCGCGGCATTGGCGGCCGAACAGTTCTCCGCCAGCCAGATCGACAGCGTCCGCAACAAGATCTCCTGCTCCTTCGCGGGCAGGTCAAGCACGGGGCCGAGCGTACGAGCGACCATCAGCGCGGTCAGGTCGGGAGAGCGAAGCAACAGGGCTTCGGGGTAGCGCTCTTCCAACGACACCACACCCCGCGCCGCCGCGGGTAAGGTCTCCAGGCCGAGCATCGCCAGCGCATGACCCGTCTCGATCTGCGCCAGTCCCTGCACGACGGGTGACGCCGCTGCCCGGCCCCGGATCCGACTGCGTACCTGATCGAGCACCGCGGAGCCGTTGCGCTGCTCGAGCGAGACCAGCCCCACCATGGTGTCGACGCGGTCGTGCCAGACAGACCGAATACCCAAGGCCGCCAACGCTGTCTCGGTACCGATCTCCACGTGCGGTCGGTCTCCGCGCACCGCGACCACCAGGTACCCGCCCTGGGCGGGCAGATTCAACTCGCGCGCCGCCCGCGCGGCAAACGTCGCGTCGCGAGCGCTGCCCGCCAGCAGATCCTCGATCAACCCATGTCGCCGACGCTCGTCGCGACGGACCTGCTCCAGTTCGGTGCTGCGATAGGAGGTGACCAGCTCCGACGACATCCCGTCGATGGCCGACCAGGTAGCCACCCCGATCCCGCGGACCTCGCCGGGCGGAAGTTCGCCCGCCTTGTCGAGCAGTGCCTCCCACACGATCTGACCGCCTAGCCGGAACGTCCGCAGCATGGCCTCGAGTGGCACGCCCTGCGCCGCACGATTGCGGCCGATGGCGGCGGCGACACCGTCGTGATCCGAGCCGGTCACATCGCCCGCGACGAGATCGAGCACCCTGGTCAGATAGCGGCAACACGCGGTGTGCAGATCCTCGCGGCTGACCGGCGAATAGTCCGTCCACTCCGGGATATCGGTGAAGATCGCGGCGATCAACTGCCTGGTCAGCACCGGAATCTCGGTGCGGCACGCGGCCACCAGCTGCCTCGTACCGACCGAGGCAGGTGTGTGCTTGGTTCTCGCGGCCATATCGCTAGACGCTACGCCCGGATGACGCCGCGTCGTTGCCACGCCAACAGCGCGACACGGGCCATAGTGGTCTGATGGGAAACCCGGCCACCATCGCTGCCGCGTTCGAACCTCTGCTGCGCGCCTCCTTGGGCCCACGCCCTGTGGTGGGGTTCGAGTTCTGGGACGGCAGCACGATCCGACCCGAGGGTGAAAGCCGCGGCACGATGCGCGTGCGATCCGAGGATGCGCTGCGCCACCTGGTCTGGGCGCCTGGCGAACTCGGCGTGGCGCGGGCCTACGTCTCCGGCGCGGTCGATCTCGACGGCGATATCTTCACGATGCTGCGAGCACTCCAGTCGACCGCACCCAACGACGCGCGCCTCGGTCTGGGTGCGGCCAGGGAGGCCATCGGGGCGGCGCGACAGCTCGGGGCGCTGGGTCGCCGCCCGCCACGACCACCGGAGGAGGCCCGACCGCGGCGCGGGCCGCTGCACACCAAACGGCGTGATGCGGCGGCGATCAGTCATCACTACGACGTCAGCAACGATTTCTATCGGCTGGTACTCGGACCGAGCATGACCTACTCCTGCGCGCGGTTCGTGCCGGACGACGACGGCTCATTGGAGACCGCCCAGCGCGCCAAGCACGACCTGATCTGCCGCAAATTGGGCCTGGCCGAGCAGTCGGGTATGCGCCTGCTCGATGTGGGCTGCGGCTGGGGTTCGATGGCGATGCACGCGGCGTCGACCTATGGGGCCCAGGTCGTCGGCGTCACGATCAGCAGTGCGCAGGTCGAGCTCGCTCGCCGACGAGTCGCCGACGCGGGGCTGTCGGGCAGTGTCGAGATCAGGCTCGCCGATTACCGGGACCTGCGCGGCGAACAGTTCGACGCCATCTCCTCGATCGGCATGTTCGAACACGTCGGCTCCGGCCGCGCCGCCGAGTACTTCGACACCCTGCGCGCACTGCTGCGCCCCCGCGGACGGCTGCTCAACCACGCCATCTCCTCGCCGGGCGGCTCCGTCATGGGCCGTCGTTCCTTCATCGGGCGCTATGTCTTCCCGGACGGCGAACTCGTCGACGTGGGTGAAGTCGTCCTTGCCATGCAACGCGCCGGATTCGAGGTCCGCGACGTCGAGGCCCTGCGCGAGCACTACGCGCGCACGCTTCGCCAGTGGGTCGCGAATCTCGAAAATGCTGGGGAACAGGCGATTTCACTCGTCGGCGAAGGGCGCGCGCGAATCTGGCGGCTCTATATGGCCGCCTCCGCGCTGGGTTTCGAGGACGGTGGCCTCGGGATCCACCAGGTGCTGGGCGTGGTGCCCGAAGCGACTGGCAACGCCGATATGCCCGCGACACGACGCGGATGGGGATAGTGGCTCAGTGCTGCAGGGTCGGGTCCCAGCGATTCGCGATCAGCGTGAAGCTGGGCGTGTCCGCCAGCGAGGTCCGCTCCTCGTAGATGCGCTCGTACCCGGTGGCCGCGATCCGCCATTTCCCGTCGGGGTCTTTGCGGTACTCGTCGAGGTAATAGCCGCCGCCCTGGATGCGCACGCTGTAGTCCGGCACGATCACGGTGTCCTCGAAGGCCCACGAGCCGCGCGCCACCATACCGTCCACGTCGATCTCCGGATGGTTGGCGATGTGCACCGTGATGATCCCCGACCCGAGATTCTCGGACATGAATTTCACGACGCTCTCGCGGCTGTCGTAATGCAGCGGCTCCTTCATCGCATGGGTGCCGTACCGAGCCTTGATGTCCTCGGCCAGACAGTCGCCGAATTCGTCCCACTGCTTGAGGTCCAGCGTGCGGAAGTAGCGGTATTTGAGGCGCTTGATCTCCTCGATCGCAATGAGGTCCATGCCCGAATTCTAGAACGTGTTCCATTGCCATCGAGGGGAATCGACCACCGCGCGATCAGGAGATGATGACCGGGCCCATGATCGGGGCCGGGTCGTCGGCCCAGCGGTGGCCCGTGTCGCGCGGGGTGACGCCGTGGTCGGTCCACGCGGCCAGCAATTGCGCGACCTTGCTGTGCATGATGGTGCGGAGTCGGTCGAACGAGTTCTCCGGGATGTCGTCGACCTGTCCGAGCAGCAGCCACCACGCCCAGGCCACGGCCCCCGCGTTGGCGACGAAGTCGGGCAGCACCGCGATGCCGCGCGCGGCCAGCATCGCCTCGGCCTCCGGTGTGGTGGCGGCGTTCGCGGCCTCGACTACGATCCGGGCCCGGACGTCGAACGAGTTGTCCGGGTTGATCGCGTAGGAAATCGCCGCCGGGACAAGGATATCGACGTCGGCGGCGATCACCGCCGTACGCGGCAACTGCTCGATGCCCTCGGGCAGTCGGGTGCGGTCGATCTCACCGTAACCGTCGCGCAGGTCGAGCAGCGCCGGAATGTCCAGTCCGTCAGCGCAATACAGGGTTCCCGCGGCATCGGCCACGGTGGTGACCTTCATGCCCGCCTCGTGCAGGTAGTAGGCCGCCGCCCCGCCCATGGTTCCGATGCCCTGGATCGCGACGGTCGTCGCGGCGGGTACCCGGCCCCACGAGACCGCGGCGGCGAGGCAGGCGTGCGCGACCCCGTAGCCACCGATCACATCGCCGAGCAGGAATCCGCCCTCGACCGCGGCGTTCAGCCCCTTGCGGACCCGCACCAGGGTCGCGGCCGGGTCGTCGGCGCGACGGATCGCGGCGTGGTAGCTCTGACCGAGGCCGAGCTTGTCGAAGACCGCGTCGATCAGGTGCTGCGGGACACCGAGATCCTCCGCGGTCACCCAGTGCTGGTCGATCCACGGGCGCATGGCCTCGCAGAACCGTTCCAGCACCTCGACGGCACGCGGGTCCTTGGGGTCGAAGTCGATCCCGCCCTTCGCGCCGCCGACCGGCAGGTCGAAGGTGGCGGTCTTGTCGGCCATGCCGCTGGCCAGATCCTCGACCTCGCTCAGGGTGCAACCGGCACGCATCCGGGTGCCGCCGGTCGCCAAACCTCCGCGCAGGGTGTGCACGACCAGGTAGCCGACCGCGCCGGTCACCGAATCCGTCCACAGCAGGCGCAGATACGGTTCGCTGCGGCGGACCGCGGGGGTGGGGGCGAGGGCCGGCGGAATCGGCGGCAGGGTTTGCGCGGTCACCTGCGGGGTATCACCGGGGTTCTGGATAATCGTCATCGCGCACCACCTACTCATTGTTCTCGCCCGTCGACACCGTTCTCGCCGAACGCCGGTCCGGACCTCGTCGTCCCCGGCTGATCACGTGTGCCTGGTGTAACCAGCGTGCGGGCACCCCTGCCACCGCGTCTATTTACAGTTCGTTCACGGCAGTGTTCAGTGATGCTGCACAGCGCTTAGGGTCGATGTCATGGATCTGTCGCTGACCCGTCTGCGCATGTTGCGTGAGCTGCACCGGCGCGGCACGATCACCGCGGCCGCGGCGGCCATGCACTACACCGCGTCGGCGGTCTCACAGCAGCTCGCGCAACTGGAACGCGATACCGGCACCCGGCTGATCGAGCGCCGGGGGCGCCGGGTGCAGCTCACCGATCTCGGGGTCGTCCTCGCCGAGCACGCCGAGGAAATCCTCGCCTCGGTCGAGCGCGCGACCCAGGCACTGGAGGGGGCGGGAGAGTCGCTCTCAGCGAAGATCACCGCCGGAGTGTGGGCGTCGGTGGCCTCCGGTCTGCTGCCCGACGCGCTCACGACGCTGGCCCGAACCCATCCGGGAATCCGGGTGCGCACACGGGAACTCGCGCCGGAGTCGACCGCGGCCGCGGTCCGCGACGGCGCCCTCGACCTGTCCTTCGTCCTCGACTACTCGAACTATCCGATGTCATGGGACGGTGGCCTCGAACGCACGGTGATCGCGGTCGAGCGACTCTACGCCGCGGTCCCCGCCGGCGCGGTGCCGACGACCAGCGTGACGCTCGCCGAACTGTCCGAGCACCCGTGGATCCTGTCCCCCGCCCGGTCGCATTTCGGGCAGGCGGCTCGGCTGGCGTTCCAGTCCGTCGGGATCACACCACGGATCGACCACGAAGTGGAAGAGCAGGCGACCGCGATGGCGATGACCGCGGCCGGTCTCGGCGTGACGCTGGTGTCGGATCTCGGTCTGGCACTGCGACCGCCGGGCGTGGACGTCGTCGAACTCGGCGACGGACTCACCCGGACGGTGTCGCTGGCCTACCGCACCAATACCGCGCGACGGGCCGCGTTGCTGCTCCTCGTCGACGCGATCCGGACCGCGGCATCGCAGAAGGGCCTCGGCGTCGACACCCCACCGCCCGCCCCGACGAACTGACGGCTGGACTGCTCAGGGAACCGCGGGTGGGCGGTCGGGGACCAGGAGCGTGCTGATCTTCGTGCCGATGCCGACGGCGTTGTTCTGGTCGGAGTCGGAGGTCGGGCCGAGCGTGGCGTAGACGACGACGGTCGTCTCAGTTTTGGTGTCGTAGAAGGCGACTCCGTCGTAACCGCCGTAGGACGGGTTCATGAACAGCCAGTCGGCGAGATGGACCACGCCGAAGGCGAAGTACTTCTCGGTGGTGAAGGGGCCGAGACCCGCGGTGGACGGGCCCATCATCTGCTCGAACTGCTCGCGGGTGAGTCGTTCGCCCGTGCCGAGGGCGCGGACCCAACGGCCGACGTCGGCGACGGTGGAGTTCATGTTGCCGCTGTGCAGGAAGGCGGTCGGGTTCCAGAAGGTGGAGTCTTCGAAGAATTTTCGTTCGTTGGTGTAGCCGTGCAGGATCGGTTCGTCCATCTGTGGGTCGAGTACCACTTCGCTGTCGCGCATGCCGAGTGGCTCGGTGATGTGTTCGGCGATCAGCTCGCCCAGCGGCTTGCCCGCGGCCTTCTGCAGGACTTCGCCGAGGACCACCAGATCGCTGTGGGCGTAACCGAAGCTGGTGCCCGGCTCGAACACCGGCGGGCGGGCGTTGGCACGCTCGAGCAGTTGCGCTGCGGTCCATTCGCGAATCGGGTTCTCGCCGAAGATCTTCAGGAACTCCGGCTCGGTCACATAGTCGGAGATGCCGGACGTGCTGTCGGCGAGCATCCGCGGGGTGATCTTGTCGGCGCGCGGGAAATCGGGCAGCCACCGGGCGATGGGTTCGTCGAGTTTCAGCACGCCCTGGCCGTCGAGTCGCCACAGGACCGTGGACAGCATGGGTTCCATCGGCTGGCCCACCCGCAACCGCATGTCTGCTGTTGCTGCCACACCGAGCGGCGATCCGCCAAGTGCGCCGAGGGCGATTCGCTCCTCGCCCCGCCACGCGCCGTAGACCGCGGAACTGAGGTCGAGTTCGGTCATCTCAGCGCGCACGATATCGGCGATCTTCGTCGCTTCGGCGCTCTCGACCGGCGAGGAGGGTGCGCCTGCGGATTTCTCCTCCGCGGTGCAGCCGCCCGTGGCGACCGCGAGCACGACCGCGAGCACCGCGCATGCTCTGGGGTATCCACGATATCGAGGCGACATGCTCATGACGGCGATCCCTTCGTCGAGGAAATCTCACGACCAGCAGCGATGTCGAATCTACGCCTCGAAGGGCCACTTCCACGGCAAGGGCAACGCCGAATAGTGACGCCCGCCGATCAGCCGCCCCACCACTGCCTCACTCGCCCGCGCCTCGCTGCGGCGGCGGACCGACGACCTCGAGGTCGAGCTCGGCCCGGGCGCGGGCGAAACCCTCGACCGGGAAGCTCATATCGCCACCCTCGGTGTGGATGTGCGCCTGTGTGGGTGTGTTCATGTACTCGAAGAACTTCTCGAACACATCGGTGGTGAGCAGACCGAGCATCTGGGTGTTGTGGCTGTCGAAGGCGAAGCTGTGCACCGTGCCCGCGGGCGCGTGCAGGAAATCACCCTTGGTCAGCAGCATCTCTTTCCCGTTGGCGTGCAACAGGATTCGTCCTTCGAGACAGAGGAAGTTCTCGGTGTGCTGACGGTGGAAATGCCGCGGGATATAGGAGCTCTTGCCACCGCTGGTGTGCATGGCGAAATAGGTTCCGCCGGTATTGCGTGGTCGCGCCAGGTAGGAATTGAGTTGATCCATGCTCGCCCACCGGTCGCCTTCGCCGGCTTCGAGCACATAGGGCGACTCGCTCATCGGCAGTGTCGCCGCGGGGCGCGGTGGTAGGTCGCGCTTTTCCAGATCGTGAATCCGTACCCCGAACTCGACCGCCAATTCCGATTGTCGCGTCGACGAGATCGTCACGGCCGCGGTGATATCGAAGACATGGGAGGTGGTCTCGCGGCCGGTCGACTGCGCGAACCGGTGTCCGTCACCGATCGTGAGCCAGCTCAGGAACCGGGTGCGGTGCGCGAGCATGCGATAGGCGTACGGAATTCCGGGCGGGACGGCCACGGAATCGCCGGGAACGAGATGGCGCGTCTCCCCCGGTAGCCACACCTGGAGCGCGCCGTCGGTGACGTGCAGGAACCGATGCTCGCGGTCATGGGAGAGAAACGGGGTCTCGATTCCCTTGCCGCCGAACACATAGGCGGCACCGAATTGTCCACCGGTGTCGGCCGGGCGGGCGATGACCGTGATCAGCTGTCCACCGAGTTCATGGCGCTCACCTTCACCGGCGGCCATGTAGTACGGGGCACAGCGCCCGGGCAGTGCATCGATGGCCGGTGCGAGCGTGTGCATCTCGTCGATAGCCGGAATGTCGAAAGTCGTCATTGTCGGGGCCGACTCGCTTTCAGTGTCAGGGCGAAGAAGTCTTCGATGGCGGAGAAGGACGCGCACGGATGCCGGTCGGCGAATTGCGCGCCCGTCTCGGTCGAGGCCTGGATGTGGGCGCGCGCCCCGGGGTCTCGTTCGAGACGACCCTGGTCGAGACGCTGATCGGGGCCGAGTTCCAGCACATCACCGGGGTTGAAGAACCCGTGCCCGAAATCCTCGATGAGATAGAGGATGGCGTCGTTGCCCCGCGCGGCCAACGCTTGGTACAGAGCCACGCTCTGAGCGTAGGGAACCATGTTGTCGGCGAGACCGTGCATGATCAAGAACGGTGGCGCAGCACCGTTCACCTGTAATGCCGGGCTCGCCGAGACGGCGGCATCCGGATTGTCGCGGATCGGTCCGCCCAGCAGTCCCGCCTCGGGCGAATCGAATTCCCCGGGCAACCGCTCCCCGGCGAGATCGATCATGCTCGGCAGATCGGCGGGGCCGTAACCATCGACCACGGCCGCGACCGCACTGCTGACCGAAGTCTCTTCCTCGCCGGGCAGTCGCGCGATCTCCGAATGGACTCCGGTGAGCGCGGCCAGATGCCCGCCCGCCGAGGAACCCCACAGCCCGATGCTCCCGGGGTCGATACCGAATTCCGTGCTGTGCGCACGCAGCCACCGCACCGCGTGGCGGACGTCGAACAGTTGGCCGGGATGAACGGTCGCCGGGGTCAGCCGATAATCCAGGCTGACCATGACATAGCCGTCGGCGGCGAAATGCCGCACCAGATCCGGGCTGGCCTTGCGGTCTTGTAACCGCCATCCACCACCGTGCACCCACACGATCGCGGGCAAGGGCCGCGCTGTCGGGAGGGGTCGCACGACATCGAGCAATAAACCGGGCTGGTACTCGATGGTGAAACGACGGACAGCGGACGAAGCCGTGTCCAAGGGAAGAACTCCTTCAGAACGCAGAACCCGGGCTTGGGTCGCCGCAGAGCGGTTGTAAAGCCCACTGAGGTGCTGCCTGATTTCGACTGTAGCAGGCGCTGTCCGGTCAGCAAGCCTGCGCGGCGGGTGCGGACCGATCAGGGTCGCCGCGATCGATCGACTCCTGCTCGCCCACACCGAGCGTGCGGGCAACGAGCGCCGAACGCAGGCGCCAGACCCCGTCCGAGTGCAACGGGTCCAACCCGGTGATCTCGGCGATCCTGTTCAGCCGATAGTCGACGGTGTTGGGGTGAATGTGCAGTATGCGCGCGGTGTGCAGGCGCGTGCAGCGGGTCGACAGATAGGCCTTCAATGTCTCCAGGAGAACCGGATGCGCCTCGAGCGGATCCACCATCGCGGTCAGGTGGTGGCCCGCCGCGCCCGGTCTGGACAGTTGATACTCCAGCGACAGGTCCTCGAAGCGCGCCAGGCCGTCTCGGCGCAGGCGCCGCATGATGTCGAGCACCGCGTGCACACGCTCGACCGCTTCGGGAATTCCGTCGCCGCTCGCCGACACGAACGTGGCGCGAACTCGGGTGTGCGCCGCGGCGACAAGGTGTTCGACGAACCGTTCCGCCTCCGCGGGATCGAAGTGGTCCTGCGGAATCAGCAGCGTCGCGGTGCCGACACCCATCTGCATCAACGCCTGGTCACCGCACCGCTGCGATACCTCGGCTCGGACCCGGCGAACCGTTCGATGGGAGACGATCCGGCGCGACTCCCCCTCGTCATGGGGTGCCACGAACGCCACGGCGAAGACGAAGTAGCCCTCGGCCAGCCGCACTCCGCAGGCCCTGGCCATGGCCGGTGTTGCCTTTCCGGCCATGAGCGCCGCGGCCAGAGTGTCTACGGAATCGTCTCCCGCCGTGCGCATCTCGTTCGAGTACGCCTGTGCCATCGCGGTGGCGAGCCGGCTGGAGAGCTCGAAGAACACCCGCGTCACCTCGGCCACGGCCGCGTGGTCCTCGGCGGGTTCGGCCTGTGCGAGGAGATGGTCGAACGCCAGCAGGGTGCCTGCGCGCACCGCCTGCTGCATCGCGTCGAAGGGGACGCCTTCGCGTGCCCATTCCGTCACGCCGAAGCGCACATCGGACAGCGGCTTCGTGGTGTCCGCGCCGGTGAGCAGTCCGGCGGTCAGCTCGAGGCACGCCTTCACCATCACGGTGACATCGCGACGCAGATCGGCCAGCGGCACTCGGCCCGACAGTGCGCTGTCGACGACGAATCGGCTCATGATCCTGCCCGAAATCGTGGACGCCGCAGGGAGACTGTCGACCACCGGCCGACCTGCCATCGTCATGATCGGGGCCGACAGGACGCTGTCCGGCATGCGCACATACCTACCTTCCGGTGTTGTGCGCTCTATCGTGCGTTCTCCGCACCTCGCGTTCCAATGGCGTTTCGCACCGGAATTATTTTTGAGAAGTGCACTGTGCACCATCGACCGCCGGTCGGGCCTGACATCTGTGCACCGAACCGCGGTGCGAACACGACGGGAGCTCCGACTACCTCGGCATGCATCGAACATACCGCTCGGAATTCGAGTGAACGTCTGTGTACTATTCTGCCGTGAACAGCTCGGGCGCGCAGCCGCTACAGGGTTCGACCAGCTACGCTACTCCGCCAGGGTTGCTCCGATGACCACAGTCGCGATCACCCTGCTCGCGATCGTCGCCGCCGGTGAGGCCATCGGCCTGATCACCCTGTCGATCCTGCTGGCCCGCAGTCGCCGTAAACGGCTCGCCCCGCGTCGGGCGACGACCACGCAACTGTTGATGGTAGGCGGGCGCGAAGCGGTGCGAACGGCCTGGCAGGCTGCGGACCTGGTGCGCGCCAAGGGTTTTCGTGCCGCCGTGCTGACCTCCATCGAAGACCTCGCGGGCTGGGCCAAGGTCGAGCGCCCCGACCTGGCCAGGCTGACACCGGACGGCAATGTCGTGATCATGTTCTCCGACATCGAACAATCGACCGCGCTCAACGAGCGCCTGGGCGACCGTGCTTGGGTGAAGTTGCTCGACCGCCACCACCGCCTCGTCGAGCGATGCGTGCAGGCCCACGGTGGCCATGTGGTCAAGAATCAGGGCGACGGGTACATGATCGCCTTCGCCGACCCCGAGCAAGCGGTGGGCTGCGGGCTCGCCATCCAGGCTGCGCTACAGAAAGACGCCGAATCCTCGCGGGCCGAAACCGATTTCCGGGTGCGGATCGGTATCCACATGGGGACTTCGGTCCGCCGGGGCGATGATCTGTTCGGACGCAATGTCGCCATGGCCGCGCGCGTCACCGCGCAGGCCGAGGGTGGCGAAGTCCTGCTCAGCGAGCCGGTGCTGGAGGCGATCGGAAGCCCGCCGAATCTCGCCATCGGGGCCGGTCGTGACGCGACCCTCAAGGGCCTGCGTGGCACGCACCGCCTCACCCCGGTACGCACTGCGGGCTGATTTCGCTCACGTCGGTTGCGGTGTGTTCTGCCGCCAGAACAGCGCGTCCAGCGCGACAGCGATGTGCACGCTGTTCTCCGCCAGTGGGCGCGGCAGCAACTCGTCGGCGCGGGCGAGCCTGCGCAAGATCGTATTCCGGTGGGTGAACAGCCGCGCAGCCGCGCGCGTGGCGTTGCACTGCTCGTTGATGTAGGCGAGCACCGATTCACGCAGTTCGCTGTCGGCGTGTTCGAGATCGCCGAGGGTGTACTTGATGAAACGGTCTGCCTGAGCGCCGTTTTCGGTGATCAGCGACGTCAATTGCACTTCGGCGAAGGTGACCGTGCGACGAGTGTTGTGCGGGCGGGCGAGGATTCGGTGCGCGGCCTGGGCGTCGAGGTGACTCGTCCGGAAACCCGCGAGGTTTCGCCCGGTCGAGCCGATGGCGATGCGCACGCCGGGGATATGGTCCAACGCTTCGGTCAGGGCCGCGGCGTCGGGCGGGGTCGGCCCCGGCACCCACACCCACAGAGTGGCCGCGCTGGCGAGCAGACTCAGTGCCGTCGCCGCACCGGCGGCTTGGGCGAGGGCTCTGGTCACCCGGTGCGGTTCATCGAGTTCGGCACCGGGAACGTCACTCCAGGCGATGGCGGCGGTGTGGGTCGTGTCGAGCCGGTAGCCGAGTCGGGCTCCCGCACGCTCGATATTGATCGGTTCGCCTTCCAGAATGAGCGAGATCATCTCCCGCCGTTCGGCATACGAGCCGTGGGCGAGCGCGTCGCGCTCATCACCGATGACCTCGGTGATCGCCTCGATGGTGCCGTCCACGAATGCGGCGATCGAGGCGGCGGTGACCTCGAAGACCTCCTGCAGCTCGAACGGGTCGGGCGTCAGGATGAAGATGATGGTCATCCATCGCCGCCAGACGACATCCTGTCCGACGCGATAGGCCTGCAACGCGGCCTCGTTCATGCCGCGGCGGACCAGGTCGCGAACGATCGCGATCTGGTCGGCACCGAGGTTGATCGGCACCGGCATCCCCGGATCGGCCACGTTGGCCGAGGCCCAGTGCAGCAGGTTCGCCCGGTTCACGCGCCGGACCGCCTCCGCCAGCAACGGATCACCGGCGATGGCGCGCAAGCTGGTTTTGCGGAGCGTGGCGTCGTAGAGCTCGTCGAGCCACTCCTCCGGCGCGTTGATCGCGATCTCGGCGCCTTGGCGGATCACCTCACGCGCACGGTCGGACAGGCGTCGATCGAACAGACCATCACCAAGGTGCACCGCCTGATTATGCAACCTTCGATCCGAGTCTTATGCCGAGTTGGCGATCACCCGACAGTGGAGGCGCGCTCGACCAGGTGCGGGCGATAACAGATGTGTTCCGGCGCGCCTTTTTCGCCTGCTGCCGCCGAGATCAGCAGGTCGATGGCGGCGGCACCGATCTCGGCACGCGGCTGACGGACCGACGTGAGCGGCACGATGGCGGACCGGGCGAAGTCGATGTCGTCGTACCCGACCAACGCGATGTCGTCGGGCACCGCGACACCGTGCAGGGCCAGCGCCTGCAGGACGCCGATCGCCAGCAGGTCGTTGACGCAGAAGACGGCATCGGGGCGTTGCCCGGCGGGTAGGGCGACGATCCGCTCGCCCGCGTCGCGACCGGCGAGAACCGTGGGCGCGGCGGTGTCGACGAGCGCGAGGGTGGCGCCCGGGTAGAGCTCGGCGGCGCGCAGGGCGCCCGTGCGCCGATCGGCGATCTGCGACAGCGAGGCGGGGCCGCCGACGACGGCGATCCGGCGGCGACCGATGGCACACAGGTGCCGCACGGCCAACTCGCCGCCCGCCACGTCGTCCACGGCCACCGACGAGAACGGCGTGCCGTGCCCGTCACGATCCACCAGCACCACCGGAACACCACGGTGTCGCAGCGCGGCGAGCCGATCCTGATCGTTGCCCGACGGCGAGATCATGAGGCCGAAAACCCTTTGCTCGTCGAAGGTTTCGAGGTAGAGCCGCTCCCGGTGCGGGTCGTCGTCACTGGAGCCGAGCAACACCACCAGGTCGTGTTCGGCGGCGCGTTCCTGGGCGGCGCGGGCCACGTCGGAGAAGAAGGGGTTGCCGATGTCGAGCACCACTAGTCCGACGCAGCGTGAGCGTCCCGCTTTGAGTTGGCGCGCCGCGTCGTTGCGGACGAATCCTAGGCGCTCGATCGCGACCAGCACGCGTTCCACCGTGGCGGGGGCGACCTTGTCGGGCGAGTTGAGCACATTCGAGACGGTGCCGACCGACACCGACGCGGCGACGGCGACCTCCCGCATGCTCACCACTGGCGCTGTCCCTCCTCGGTGTCGGGGCGTCGCCCCGGCTGCTCACCCCCGATCTTGGTCGGCCGCGGGCCGGGGAGCAAGCCTGGTCAGCTGTGTCACGTGCCGCGGTGTCAACTCCTCCAGGCAGGTGACACCGAGCAGCCGCATCGTGCGCTCCACCTGTCCCGCGAGAATCTCCACCGCGCGGTTCACGCCGGCCTCGCCGCCTGCCATCAGGCCGTAGAGGTAGGCGCGGCCGATGAGGGTGAAGCGGGCGCCGAGCGCGATCGAGGCCACGATGTCGGCACCGCACATGATGCCGGTGTCGAGGACGATCTCGGTGTCTCCGCCCAGTTCGCGGGCGACCTCGGGCAGGAGATGGAACGGAATCGGTGCCCGGTCCAGTTGGCGGCCACCATGATTGGAGAGCACGATGCCGTCCACGCCGAGATCGACCACCGCGCGCGCGTCGGCCAGGGTCTGGATGCCCTTGACGACCACCTTGCCGGGCCACTGGTCGCGGATCCAGGCCAGGTCCGCGAAGTTCACGGTGGGGTCGAACATGGAGTCGAGCAGTTCGGCGACCGTGCCGGACCAGCGGTCCAGCGAAGCGAAGGCCAGCGGTTCGGTGGTGAGGAAGTCGATCCACCAGCGCGGCCGCGGCAGCGCGTCCAGGACGGTGGCGGGGGTGAGCGCGGGCGGGATGGACATGCCGTTGCGGGTGTCGCGCAACCGCGCACCGGCCACCGGCACGTCCACTGTCACCAGCAAGGTGTCGAATCCGGCGGCGGCGGCCCGCTCGACCAGCGCCATGGATCGCTCGCGGTCTTTCCACATGTAGAGCTGAAACCAGTTGCGGCCGTGCGGGTTCGCCGCGGCCACGTCCTCGATCGAGGCGGTGCCCATGGTGGACAGCGAGAACGGGATGCCCGCCCGGCCCGCGGCCCGCGCACCGGCGTACTCGCCCTCGGTCTGCATCATCCGGGTGAAGCCGGTGGGGGCGATCCCGAAGGGCAGGGAGACCGGCCCGCCGAGCACGTCCCAGCCGGTGCTCACCTTGGACACATCGCGCAGGATCGCCGGCTGGAACTCGATGTCGAGGAAGGCCTGGCGGGCGCGGTCGAGGGAGATCTCGGCCTCGGCGGCGCCGTCGGTGTAGTCGAAGGCCGCGCGTGGTGTCCGCCGCTTGGCGATGCGGCGCAGGTCCTCGATCGTGAGCGCGGCGTCGAGGCGGCGCCCTGTCGCGTCAAGGCGCGGCTTCTTGAACCGCATCAGTGGTGCGAGATCGCGGGGTTTGGGAAGTTGCCGTTTCATCAGCCTGCTTTCTCGATGGATTCGGTACGTGGCTCGTATCGCCGTGGTGGGAAGGCGGTGCGAACCTCGGCCCGCAGTGCGTCCACGTCGCCGCGCAGCAGCCCGTGGGTGCGGGCCTGCACCAGTATGTTGCCGAGCGAGGTCGCCTCCACCGGTCCCGCCAGCACCGGCGTGCCCGCGTGCTCGGCCACCAGTCGGCACAGCAGGGTGTTGCGCGCGCCGCCGCCGACCAGGTGAATGGTGCGCACCGCGACGCCGGTCAGCTCCGCGGCCTCGCGTACCCCGGCGGCGAACGCGACGGCGAGGCTTTCCACGATGGCCCGCACCATCCGCACCGGACTATCGGGTACCGGCAGGTCTCGGCCCGCGTACCAGGCGGCGATGCGGTCGGGGATGTCGCCGGGCGCGCGGAACAGCGGATCATCGACGTCGAAGACCGCCGCCGGTGCGGGGGCGGTCGCCGCCGCGGCGAGCAACCGGGACAGGTCGACGGTGCTGTCGGTGCGCTGCCAGTGCCGCACGGATTCGCTGAGCAGCCACAGCCCCATCACATTGCGCAGGAACCGAGTTCGCCCGTCCAGACCTGCCTCGTTGGTGAAGTTGGCCGACCGGCCCGCGTCCCCGACCAAGGGCGCGGGCAGTTCCATACCGACCAAACCCCAAGTGCCACAGGAGATATAAGCGGCGGACTCCGGTGCCATAGGTACCGCGGCCACCGCGGACGCGGTGTCGTGCGAGGCCACGGTACTCAGCGTGAAGGAGCTGTCCAGCCCGAAGGCGGTGGCCACACCCGGTAGTACCGGACCCAGCGGGGTACCTGGTTCGACCACATCCGGGAAGAGGTCCGGCAGCGCCAAACGCCTCCGTAACTCGACATCCCAGGCGCCGTCGAGGCCGAGCAGGCCGGTGGTGGAGGCATTGGTCCGCTCCGTGACCGCGGTGCCGGTGAGCCAGTAGCCGAGCAGGTCCGGGATCAGCAGCGCCGAGTCGGCGACCTCGAGTGTGCCGGCGAGCTTGTCGGCCGCGAGCTGGTACACGGTGTTGAACGGCAGGAACTGTAAACCGTTGCGCCGGTACAGCTCCGCCTGGTCCACGACCATGTGCACCGCGTCGACAACGTCGGCCGTGCGGGTGTCACGGTAGTGATAGGGCAGGTTCAACGGTGCGCCGCCGCGGAGCAGACCGTAATCGACTGCCCACGAATCGATCCCGGCGCTCAGTAGACCGGGCTCGAGGCGGCTCGCCTCGGCCAGCCCGTTCGCGACGTGCCGGTAGAGGCCGGGCAGGTCCCAGTGCAGTGCCTCCCGGTCGCCGTGCCACAGCGGCAGTGGGTCGTTGGCGAAGCGGACGACCTGCCGCATCGAGATCCGGCCGGGTCCCACCCGGGCCAGCATCACCCGTCCGCTGGTGGCGCCGAGATCGACGGCGGCCACCACACCGGTGCCGGTCATCGCAGGAACGCCGCGGCGACCCCGGCGTCGACCGGCACGTGCAACCCGGTGGTGTGCGAGAACTCCGCACTGCACAGCGCGAACGCGGCATTGGCGATGTGCTCGGGCAGTACCTCCCGCTTGAGAAGGGTGCGCTGGGCGTAGAAGGCGCCCAGTTCGGCTTCCTCGACGCCGTACACCGCCGCCCGCTGCGCGCCCCAACCGCCTGCGAAGATGCCGGAGCCACGGACCACCCCGTCGGGGTTGATCCCGTTGACCTTCACACCGTGCTCACCGAGTTCGGCGGCCAGCAACCGCACCTGGTGCGCCTGGTCGGCCTTGGCCGCCGAGTACGCGATATTGCTCGGCCCGGCGAACACCGAGTTCTTCGACGAGATGTAGAGAATGTCGCCGCCCATCCGCTGGTCGATCAGCGCGCGCGCCGCCGCCTTGGACACCAGGAACGAGCCCTTGGCCATGACGTCGTGCTGCAGGTCCCAGTCCGCTTCCGTGGTCTCCAGCAAGGGCTTCGAGAGCGACAGACCCGCATTGTTGACCACCAGGTCCAGGCCGCCGAAGGCGAGCACCGCCGCGTCCACGGCGGCCTTGACCTGCCCCTCATCGGTGACGTCGACGGTGACACCGATCGCCACGTCGGCCGTGCCGATCTCGGCCGCCACCTCGGTGGCCGCGGCGCCGTCGCGGTCGGCGACCACCACGCAGGCGCCCTCGGCGGCGAGCCGCTGCGCGATCGCCTTGCCGATGCCGGAGGCCGCGCCGGTGACGAGCGCGATCCGGGTGGCCAGCGGCTTCGGCTCGGGTCGGCGGGCCAGTTTGGCTTCCTCCAGCGCCCAGTATTCGATCCGGAACTTCTCCGACTCGTCGATCGGCTGGTAGCGCGACACCGATTCGGCGCCACGCATCACGTTGACGGCGTTGAGGTAGAACTCGCCTGCCACCCGCGCGGTCTGCTTGTCCGCGCCGTAACTGAACATGCCGACGCCGGGGATCAGCACGATCGCCGGGTCCGCGCCGCGCAGGGCCGGGGAATCGGCGGTGGCGTGCCGCTCGTAGTAGGCGCGGTATTCGGCACGGTAGGTCTCGTGCAATTCGGTCAGCCGCGCCGTGCAGTCGGCCAGCGGGGCGTCGGCGGGCAGGTCGAGCACCAGCGGTGCGACCTTGGTGCGCAGGAAGTGATCGGGGCAGCTGGTGCCGAGCGCGGCCAGTCGCGGATGTTCGGCGCGAGAGAGGAATTCGAGCACCGGCGCGGTGTCGGTGAAGTGCCCGACCTGGCGCCGGTCGGTGGAGGCCAGCCCGCGCAGGAACGGTGCCAGCGCAGCCGCTTTGGCTCGGCGCTGGTCCTCGGGCAGCGCGGCGTAGCCGGGCAGCTCGGCCCCGAACGGCTCGGACTTGCCGTTGGCCGCCAGGTAGCGCTCGATGGTCGAGATGATCTCGAGCGAGTGCGACTCGGCTTCGGCGGAGGTATCGCCCCACGCGGTGATGCCGTGCCCGCCGAGGATGGTGCCGATGGCCTGCGGGTTGCTACGGCGGATCTCGGCGATATCGAGCCCGAGCTGGAAACCGGGTCGCCGCCACGGCACCCAGACCACCCGATCACCGAAGATCTTCTCGGTCAGCTCGGGGCCGTCGGCCGCGGTGGCCAGCGCGATCCCGGAATCCGGATGCAGGTGGTCCACATGTGCCGCCTCCACCAGGCCGTGCATGGCGGTGTCGATCGACGGCGCCGCGCCACCGCGCCCGTGCAGGGTGTAGTCGAACGCGGCGACCATGTCGTCTTCGCGGTCGACGCCCGGGTAGACCCCGGACAGTGCGCGCAGCCGGTCCAGCCGCAGCACGGCCAGGCCCGCTTCGGTGAGCGTGCCCAGATCGCCACCGGAGCCCTTGACCCACATCAGCTCGACGGGTTCACCGGTCACCGGGTCGGTATCGGTGCCCTTGGCGGAGGTGTTGCCGCCCGCGTAGTTGGTGTTCTTCGGGTCGGCGCCGAGCCGATTCGACCGGGCGATGAGCTCGGCGACGGTGGGGTGGGTCATGACTGGTGATTCCTCGTTTCCGATAGTCGGTGGTGTTCAGGCGCCCCAGGAGGCGGCGCCGCCGGTGCGCTCGGCGGCGAGCCGTTCCTGCTGCCCGGAGCGGGCGTAGGCGCGCATCGGGTCCTCGGGCAGGCCGCGTTCACCTCGCCAGGCGGCAAGTCGCGGCCGGACGTCGGTGTAGAAGGCGTCCATGAAGACGGCGTTGGCGCCGAGGACGTCGCCGGATTCCTGGGCCGCGGCGAGCGCGCCGACATCGATGAGCGCCACGCGTGCCGTCATCTCCTGCACGTTGAGCACCGAGCGGAGCTGACCGGGGATCTTGTCCTCGATGTTGTGGCATTGATCGAGCATCAGCGCGACACCGGTCGCCGGATCGAGGCCGCCGCCGCGCAGGACTTCGAACATGATCCGGAACAGTTGGAAGGGGTCGGCGGCGCCGACGATCAGGTCGTCGTCGGCGTAGAAGCGGGAGTTGAAGTCGAACGACCCGAGCTTGCCCAGCCGCAGCAGCTGCGCCACGATGAACTCGATATTGGTGCCGGGCGCGTGGTGTCCGGTGTCCAGGCAGACCACCGCGCGGTCCCCCAGCGCGCTCACCTGGCTGTAGGCGGTGCCCCAGTCGGGCACATCGGTCATGTACATCGCCGGTTCGAAGAACTTGTACTCCAGCACGAGCCGCTTGTCCGCGCCGACATGCTGGTAGATCGAAGCCAGCGATTCGGCGAGCCGGTCCTGTCTGGCGCGGATGTCGCCCTGGCCCGGATAGTTGGTGCCGTCGGCGAGCCAGATCTTCAGGTCCCGCGAGCCGGTCGACTCCATGATCTCCAGGCAGGCGAGGTGGTGGTCGATCGCCTTCTGCCGGATCCGCTTGTCGATGTGGGTCAGGCTGCCGAACTTGTAGTCGTCGTCCTGGAAGGTGTTGGAGTTGACCGTGCCGAGCCGGACGCCCAGGTCCTGCGCGAACCGGCCGAGTTCGCGGTAGTCCGGGACCGTGTCCCACGGGATGTGCAGTGCCACGCTGGGTGCCAGGCCGGTGAGCCGATGCACCGTGGCCGCGTCGGCGATCTTCTCCTGGACCGTGCGGGCGGTGCCTGCCGTGCCGAACACCTTGAACCGGGTGCCGGAGTTGCCGAATGCCCAGGACGGCAGTTCGATCGCGAGGGACTCCAGAACGCTGTCGATGCTCACGTGGGGTCCTCCTTCCGAAGTGGATGACGGGTTGGTCATGATCAGTGCCTGCCCAGGGGTGCGTCCTCGAGTCCACGCCCGGTCTCGACGGCGAGCCTGGAACCACTGGTCGCGGTGAGCGGTTCGCCGTAGCGTTCGATTTCGATCTCGCGCAACGTCTTTCCCTGGGTGTTCGGCGCGAACACCGCACCGATCGCCAAGGCGACCGTGAGCAGTCCGATCAGCAGCAGACCGACGACGGTGAGGCCGGTGGCGGCGAGCAGGGTCGGGAAGAAGTAGCTGAGCAGGCCGGTCGCCGAGCGCACGACGAAGAACATGAACCCCTGGGCACTGGCCCGGTAGGAGGTGGCGAACAGCTCACTGGTCCACAGGCTGTAGAAGGCCTGCGCGCCGATGCCGCTGGAGACGCCCCACAGCACCGCGAAGACCAGCAGTGTCGGCATCCCGGCGTCGGTGAAGAACACCAGCACACACCAGGCCAGCACGCCGAGCGCCGCGCCGATCACATAGAGCAACCGCTGCGAGACCCGATCGCCGTAGGCCATGAACCCGAAGTAGGTGGCCGCGACGGTGCATCCCCACACCAGCACCTGCAGCAGATTCTGCTGCACGGCGCTCTCCACACCCGCGCTCTCGTAGACCCGCGGCATGAAGATGCCCGCCTGGCCCGCGACCGTGTTCCAGAAGCCGTAGATGCCGATCAGCACGAGCAGGGCGGTGATGTTGATCCGGCGTGAGAACAGCCCACGCATTCCCCGCCCACCGGTGGTCGATCGCGCCGCCGCGCCCGCATCGGATTTCGCCTCGTCCTGCCAGATCTGGGATTCGGCCAGACCCTGCCGAATCCACCAGACCACGGCTGCCACCACGAACAGGTGCAAGAAGATCAGCCGGGAGCCGAGCAGTTCCAGCGGCGCCAGCGCGGCGGCCAACGCGAAACCGACCAGCGGCCCGACCGACCAGGCCAACTGCGCCGTCCCCACATGGCGGGCCCGGCCGTCGGTCGGCGCCTGCTCGGCGATGTAGGTCCAGGATGCGGGCACACCCGCGCCGACGGCGATGCCGGTGATCACGAACGCTGCCAGCAGCATCGCGAAGTTCATGGCGAATGTGGCGAGCAGCACGCCTGCCATATAGACGAGCAGGTCGTAGGTGTAGATCGCCTTGCGACCGAAGCGATCGCACAGCGGGCCGCCGATGCCGGCGCCGATCGCCGCGCCGAACGCGTTGGCGCTGAGCGCGGCCAGCAGGCCGACGGCGAAGTTGCTGATGCCGAACGCGTCCTGCCAGAAAGTGAGACTGGTCGCGATGGCGATGATGGAGCCCGCCTCGATGTAATTGGACATCGCGACGGAGATCGTCGCTTTCCACCCGGTGGTGGTTCGTGCGCCTACCTTCATGGTGTTCCTCAGGATCTAGCAGTGGTGATCGGAGCGGGGGCGAGCGATCGGCTCAGTCGAGATGGAAGTACTCGGTGAGACGGTGGAGGGTTTCGTCCGGTCGCGCGCCCGGCTCCGTCGGCGAGGACGGTTGGAAGTACTCAGCCATCCTCGCCTGCCAGCGTGCGTTGATCTCGGTGGCCGCCATCGCGGCCTGTGCTGCCGCGAAGTCCGGGGTCTCCAGGTAACCGACCACCAGGCCGTCCGCGGGACGAAGGAACAGCGAGTAGTTGGTCCAGCCCGCCGCACGCAGCGCGGACAACATGTCCGGCCAGACCGTGTCGTGGGCGGCGAGGTAGTCCTCGATCCGCTCCGGACGCAAGGTCAGCAGGAAACAGACTCGTTCGATGGTGTCGGGCATTCAAGTTCCGCCTCGTCATTGAAACGTTTCAATATGTGAGTGCGGTCACCGTACGCCACCAATAGTGATCCGGTCAACAGTGTCGATAACGCGACGTCGGCGAACCGGCCGACACCACGGCGACACCGCTGATCCGAGTTCCAACTTGCGTCGAATCGGCGACGCCCGGGGCAACCCCTTGATACAGTCCCAGACAGCTGACTACGGATGCGTAGATATTGCGTAAACAACCGCGTAGATCAGGGGTCAGATCCGGTCGGTCCGCTCGGCGACCACAGTGAACACGGGGTGATCGATATGGTAGCGATAGACAACAAAGCCAGTGCACCAACCGATTTCGAGCTCGTGGTCAGGTTCTGTCTCGAGTGGTGGCGCGACCATCCGCGACAGTCGGTCGAGACCGCGGGCCGCCAGGTCACGATGGCAGGGCAGGCCACCGCAGAGCTGGTCCGCGCCCTGGTGCACCGCCGCTTTCCGCTGTCCGAATTCCTCCGTCAGAGCTCATTCATGGCGGGTGTCTCAGCCACCCCGACGCTGCTGGTCGCCATCCCGATCGCGGCGATCGTGTCGATCCAGATCGGTTCGCTGGTCAGCCAGGTCGGCGCGACCACCTTCATCGGGGCGGTCAACGGCCTCGGCATCATCCGCCAGGGGGCGCCGCTGGTCACTTCACTGATGATCGCGGGTGCGGTGGGCTCGTCGATCTGCGCCGATCTAGGTTCGCGCACCATCCGCGAGGAGATCGATGCCATGCGGGTGATGGGGGTCGATCCGGTGCGCAGGTTGGTCGCGCCGCGACTGCTCGCCGCGGTGCTGGTGAGCGTGCTGCTGTGTGGCTTCGTGGTGTTCATCGGGTTCGCCACCGGTTACCTGTTCAACATCTTCATCCAGGACGGCACACCCGGTTCCTACATCAGCACCTTCGCCTCGTTCGCCGTCGCGAGCGACCTGCTGGTCGCGCTGGTGAAGGCGGCGGTGTTCGGCGCGCTCACCGCGATCATCGCCTGTGATTGCGGGCTGAACACCAAGGGTGGCCCCGGCGGTGTCGCGAACGCGGTGAATTCCGCGGTGGTCAGCTCGGCGATCGTGTTGTTCGCGGCCAATATCGCGCTCACCCAGATCTACAACACCCTGTTCCCCGCCAAGGTGCTCTGAGATGGCGAACTACCTACCGCCCCTGCTGCGTCCACTGCGCGCTGCCAACCCGTTCATCGAGGCCAACGCGAGATTGGGACACCAGGGTGTCGTCTTCGTCGAGTCGTTGCTGGCCGTTCCGTTCGTCCTTCGGCACTACCGCAAAGAGGTCGTGCGGCTGATCATCGATGTCACCTGGGGCAACGGCGCGTTGGTGGTCGGTGGCGGCACGGTCGGCGTGATCCTGATCCTGTGCGGCTTCGGTGGCATCACCGTGGGCATGGAATCGCACTCCGCCTTGGATCTGCTGACGATGAGCCCGCTCACCGGCGCGATCTCCGGTTTCGCCACCACCAGGGAGCTGGCCCCGCTGCTGGCCACCATCGCCTTCGCCGCCCAGGCGGGTTGCCGGTTCACCGCCCAGATCGGCTCGATGCGGATCGCCGAGGAGATCGACGCGCTCGAGTCGATGGCGATCCGCCCGCTGCCCTACCTGATCACCACCCGCATGCTGGCCGCGGCGGTCGCGATCCTGCCGCTCTACAGCGTCGGCATGGCCACCGCCTACCTCACCACCAAGGCCACCGCGTTCTTCCTTGGGGGCAACGGCATCGGCACTTATGACCACTACTTCCACCAGTTCCTCGACCCGGGCGACATCGTCTACTCGGTCCTCAAAGCGGTCGCGTTCGTGCTGGTCGCCACCTTCATCCAATGCCACTTCGGTTACATCGCCGCGGGCGGGCCGGAAGGCGTCGGGGTCGCGGCTGGGCGCGCGATCAAGATGACGATTATCGTCGTCGTCTTCCTCAATCTGCTTCTCACACTCGCGATCTGGGGCGTCGACCCCGGTATCCGGATCTCCGGATAGGGGGACTGCTGTGTACCCGGATCCCAGTGGACGCGGCTGGTCGCGCGGACGACTCGGCATGGCAGGGGCCGCAATGGCGCTGAGCCTGTCGGGCGTCGTCGCGCTGCTCGGGCTGCGCTACGCGGGCCATTTCGAGGAAACCGTCGCGGTGACCGCACGGATGACCAGTACCGGCGACGGGCTGCCCGCTCGCGCCGACGTGCGCTTTCGCGGACTGCTGGTCGGTGCGGTGTCGAAGGTGGAGATCGCCGAGAAGGGGCTGAGCCAGCGGGTGGCACTCGACCTCGAACCCGCTGCCGCCGTTGCTATTCCGGCCACGGTGACGGCCCGTGTCGTGCCGGCCAACATCTTCGGAGTCACCTCGATCGAACTCGTCGACAACGGCCCGGCCGCGACGCCGTTACGCGCGGGTGCTGTCGTCGAGCAGGACACCAGCCGCGCCACGGTAGCCCTGCAGACCACGCTGACCACCTTGCGCGACGTATTGAACCGCATCCAGCCGGCCAAACTCGCCCGGGTGCTGGCCACCCTGGCCGAGGCACTCGACGGTGACGCCCGGCTGCCCGGCTCCACGATCGAACGCCTCGACCAGTGGATCACCGAGGTCCGCGCGATACCCGGCATCGGTGATCTGCTCGGCGATCTCGGCGCCGCCACCGCGGCGGTGAATCAGTCCGCGCCCGAACTCGTTGACGCCCTCGGCGCATCGGTGCAGACGGCGCACACGATCACCGTGCGCCGCAACCAGGTGATCGCCCTGCTCACCTCGGCGGGCACGGCCACCGATGCCACCCAGGCTCTGTTCGCCCGCAATCCGGACGCGGGCAAGGAGCTCGTCGTCGGACTGGACGAGACATTCGGCGCGCTCGCGGCGGATCCGTCGGCGTTGAGCGACACCGTCACCGCACTCGGCGATTCCCTGAGTCGTCTCGCCACCGTGTTCAATTGGGGGCCGAGCAAGCAGATGCAGTGGGACATCACGGTCTCGTTCACACCGTTTCGCCAGTACACCGCGGCCGACTGCCCACGTTACGGCAGCCAGGCCGGACCGCGGTGCGATACCGGCAGCATCCCGGATTCCCCTGCCCCGCAGTCCTATCCGGCGCAGTTGATCCCCGGTTGGCTGTCCTCGGCCGGACCCGCGCCGATTCCCACCCTGCCCGCCCTGCCTGCCCTGCCGAATCTTCCCGCACTGCCGAACATCCCCGGACTCTCGCTCCCCGGTCTGGTGATTCCCGGCATCACCGCCCCGGCGAGTTCCGCTCCGCGACAGCCAGGGCACCGAGCCGGACCGGTGGCGCTGACCGGTCCCGCCGCGGTGGCCGCGTTCCTGGGCGAGCGCCCGAACACCACCCAGCAGCTGCTACTCGGCTCCCTGCTCACCGGTGCGACCGTGACCCTCGCACCACCATCCTCGGGAGGTTACTGAAATGCGCACCCGCACTGTCTATTTCGGGCTCACCGTCTTCGTCACGCTGGCCGTGATCGCGACCTACACGATCTGGTCGACCCTGCAACGCTCGGTGCCGGGCGACACCCATCACTACAGCGCCACCTTCACCGACGTGCTCGGCCTGCGCACCGGCGACGACGTGCGGATCGCGGGAGTGCGCGTCGGCCGGGTCGACGCGATCGACCTCGTCGACCGTCGCCATGCCGACGTGACGCTGTCGGTGCAGTCGCGCCAGCACCTGAGTACCACCACGAAAGCGCTGATCCGCTATCAGAATCTGATCGGCCAGCGCTATGTCGCGCTGGCCGTGGGCGAATCGGCGGGTACGCCGTTACCCGCGGGCGGCTCTATCCCCCTGGAACGCACGGAATCCTCGTTCGACGTCTCCGCCATGCTGTCGGGCTTCGAACCGCTGTTCAGCCTGCTGCAACCCGACGAGGTGAACTCGCTGTCGGAAACCCTGGTGCAGGCGCTGCAAGGTGACGGAGTGTCGTTGTCGGCCTTGATCACCCAGGCCGCCGCACTGGCCACGACCTTCTCCGAACGCGACGAAATCCTCGGTGCGGTGATCACCAACCTCAGCGATGTCATCACCAGCCTGGCCAACCGCAGCGGCGAACTGGAGACCCTGATCACCCAGTCCCGTGCCCTGGTCAGCGGCCTGTACGAACAGGGCGAGCTGCTCAAAGGCTCGGTCACCGGGATCGCCGAGTCGACGACGAAACTCACCGACCTCATCACCAGGGTCGCACCGGGTATGGCGCAGGCACAGCAGCAGGCGAGCGAGGCGGTGGACCTGCTGCTGTCCAACGGTGCGCGCCTTGATCAATCGGCGATCGAACTCCCGCTGATCCTGGCCGGGCTCGCCCGGATCAGCGGCAACGGCACCTATGTCAATACCTATGTCTGCGGCCTGGACGTCTCGCTGTGGGGCGTGCTGTTTCCCCGCGGACTGTTCTCCCAGGTCGGCGGCAACGAACACTCGGAGGTCTGCCGATGATCGAATACCTGCTCTCCCTGGTCCGCACGACCCTGCGCGATGCGTTCGGCAACCGCAACTTCGCCCTCGGCATCGCGGCGGGGGTCACCGTGATCGTGGGTGTCCTCGGGTCCGGGATCCTCTCGCGCGCCCACCTCGGCGAGGACACCGTCCACGCGGAATTCGCCCAGGCCGCGGGTCTGCGGACCGGCAACAGCGTCGACGTGGCCGGGATCGAAGTCGGCACGGTCACCGCCGTGCGGCTCGAACGCGATCGCGTGCTGGTCACGATGAGCGTGCGGCGCGACCTCGACGTCGGTCACGACGCGACAGCGGCGATCAAGATGTCGACCATTCTCGGCAAGATGCACGTGGAGCTGGATCCGGGAACCGACGGGCAACTATCGGGTTCCCGAATCCCGTTGTCGGCCACTACCGTTCCCTACAACCTGGCCAAAGTCGTGAACGATCCGAAGTATCGCAATTCCTTCGAGCATCTGGAACGACTCGATCCGAACGCACTGCGCGCGAGCCTGGACGCGGTGAGCACGCAACTGGGCGATTCACCGCAGCTCACCGCCAACGCGCTCGACAGCGTCGGCGCGCTGGCCAAGGTGATCGCCTCCCGGCGCGACGAGGTGAACCAGCTGCTCGGCAGCATGGATCAGGTCTCCGGACTGATCGCCGACAACCAGAACAGTGTGCTGGTGCTGCTGACCAACGGTCAGGCGATCGGCGACGCCGTCGTCGCGCGCCGCGATCTGATCAGAGAGCTGCTCGACAACATCGCCGCTGCCTCGAAGATCTTGCAGGACATGGGCATCGACGACGGCGGCAGACTCGGCCCGCTGATCCACAACCTGAACACGATGTCGCAGGGTCTGGAGAAGAACCGCGAACACCTCGACGCGCTGTATCAGGTGATGCCGGTGGCGGTCCGCCAATTCAACAACTCGTTCGCGCAGGGGCCCTACGGCGACATCTACATGCCGTGGCTGTTCCCGGACAACTGGCTGTGCCTGGCCGACGCGGTAGAAGGGTGCAAGTGATGCGCAGATTGCTCCGATGCCTCGCGCTGGTGATCGTCACCGGCATCGGCACGGGCTGTTCCTCGATCCCGGTTTCGCTGCGTCCCGACGCGGTCCACCTCACAGCGGACTTCGAAGGCGCCGCCGGCCTGTTCGTCGGCAACGATGTGTCGGTCCTCGGCGTCCCGATCGGGCGGGTCGACGCGATCGAGCCCAAAGGCGCCTTCGTCGAAGTGCGGATGACCATCGAGCCGGGCATCGAACTGCCCGCGAACGCGATGGCCGCCCTGGTCTCCCCCCAGCTCATCACCAATCGCCACGTCGAACTGACCCCCGCCTACACCGGCGACGGGCCCACCCTCGCCGACGGCGCGCATATACCGTTGGCACACACCAGGACTCC
The DNA here is from genome assembly GCF_046549215.1 of Nocardia sp. A7. NCBI lineage: Bacteria > Bacillati > Actinomycetota > Actinomycetes > Mycobacteriales > Nocardiaceae > Nocardia > Nocardia sp. A7. Next base: position 385,015 of record NZ_JAJPWE010000005.1, read on the forward strand.
GGTCGAACTCGACCGCATCCTGCGCAATTTCGAGCAACTCGGTGCGGCGTTGCAGGGCGACAACGCGAACGGCCCGATGGCCAGCCGGGTGCTGTTCCCGATGCTCGACGGCAACGGTGACCGAATCCGCGAGACCCTCGATGCGCTCTCCACGACGTTCGAGGTGTCGCTGGCCAATCGCGACCAGATCTCGCGCACCATCGTCGAACTCAACGAGCTCACCACGATGATCGCCGGAAACGACCAGACCGTGCGGGATTTCAGCGGTCGGCTGACCGAACTCGTCGCGCTACTCGCCGAGCAGGCGCCGGGCTTGGCCGCGGTGCTCACCCAGGTGAACGACTTCATCGCCAACACCTCCACAGTGCTGGCCGAGAACCGCGCACCGCTCACCGACGCGGTGAACCGCCTGGTCACCATCACCGGCCAGATGCGCGACAACGCCCGCGGCCTGACCGAGATCGTCGATGTGACACCGCTGATGGCCGACAACTTCGCCCGCGCGGTCAGCACCGACCAGCAGGCGCTGCGGCTGCACCTGCTCACCGATAAATCGTTGCTGGACAACGAAACTCTGTCGCTGTTGTGTGCGCGGGTCGCCTTGCGAGCCGACGGGTGCCGCACAGGCAAACTCATGGACTTCGGTCCGGACTTCGGTTTGACCGCCGCACTGCTGGGACTGTCGGAATGAGCAGAGCCACTCGCCTCACCGTCACCGCGTTGGCCGCGATCAGCGTCAGCTCGTGCACGGTCACCGTCGACAATGTTCCGCTGCCGCGCCCCGGTGTCGACGGGCCCTCCTATCGCTTGCACGCGGTGTTCGACAACGCTCTCAATCTGCCCGAACGGGCCAGGGTCAAGATCGGTGGCACCGATGTCGGGGTCGTCACCAGGATCGATACGACGAACTTCCTCGCCGATGTGGAACTCGAGGTACGCCGCGATATCGCACTACCGCGGGGCACCAGAACCGAACTGCGGCAACCGACCCCCTTGGGCGACATCCACATCGCCATCGTGCTGCCCGAACACCGCCCCGGCACCCCGCTGCTCGGCGACGGCGATGTCATCGACCGCGAACACACCTCGGCGGGCGCCTCGGTCGAGGAGTTGATGATGGCGATGTCGATGCTGCTCGACGGCGGTGCCATGAACCAGGTCGCCCGGATCACCTCGGAACTGAACGCCATCGTCGGCGGACGCGGACCCCAACTGTCGCACCTGCTCACCGAACTCACCGCCACGCTCAGCGCGCTGAATCAGCGCACCGGGCAGATCGATTCGGTCCTGCACGGACTCGACGGGCTCACCGCCACCCTGCGCGCCCGCAAAGTCGAGCTCGGTCAGGCAGCCGATACCTTCCCCGAGTTGATCGCCGTGATCGCCGAGAACAACCGCGCCATCACCGATCTCACGACGAAGGTGTCCACGGTGACCGCCGCGCTCGGCGATTTCACCTCGACCACCGGCCCCGAATTCCTCAGCCTGTTCGACAGCGTGCAGGCATTGATGACCGGCTTCACTCGGATGGGGGACAACTTGGGCACCACCCTGGACCGGCTCAACACGCTCGGCCCGGTGGCGCGCACGTCGATGCGGGGGTCGAGTCTGGCGGTCGCGGCACGGATCTCCTATCTCGACATCGGCGCGCTCACCGACACCGAGGGCAGCAGACTGCCCGACGGCACCGACGTCACCGCGTTCGTCGGCAGCCTCGCCCAGGTGCTGGCCCGGGTGCTCGGTCGGCTGCAGGGCGGTCACCGATGATCGCACGCGCCGCTACCGTCGTCGTCCGGCTGGCACGCTGGGCGCAGCGCCACCGGAATGCCGGGGCCATGCTCGGCATGATCGGGATGCTCGTCATCGGATCCGGCTACATCGCCGTCGACGTGGTCGGCGTGCGGCCACTGCACACGACCTACACGGTGCGCGTCCAGCTCGACAGCTCCGGCGGCCTGCTCCCGCGCAGCAACGTCACGGTGCGCGGGGTGCGGGTCGGTACGGTACGCGCCATCGCGCTCGACGGTGCCGGCATCCTCGCTGAAGCCGAGATCGACAGCGCCACAACCATTCCCGTCGGGTCGCCGGTGGCGATCGGGCGGCTCTCGGCCGCGGGCGAACAGTATCTCGACTTCCGGCCGACCACCGGCGACGCGCCCTACCTCGCCGACGGCGCGACGGTGGCTGCCGATCAGGTGAGCACCCCGGTCACCATCGACTCGTTCCTGGACAACACCGGAGCCCTTATCGCCGGGATGAACCCGGACCGGCTCACCGTGATCGTCGACGAACTCGATCGCGCGCTGCTGGGCGGCCCCGATGTCCTGCGCAACGTGATCAGCGGTCTCAGCCAGGCGATGACCGGCCTCACCGGACTGCTCCCCCAGACCACCGAGCTGATCCGCAATCTACTGGTCATCGCCGACACCACCGCCCACGCCCAGCCCGACCTCGCCACCCTGGTACGCGGGTCGAGCGTGCTGTTCGACCAGATGAACGCCGCCGACAACGAAGTGCGCGAACTCCTCGATGCCGGTCCGGGCAGGCTCACCACACTCGGCGACGTGCTCACCGAGACCAGCGATCCCCTGACCAGCCTGGTGACCAATTTCGTCGCCATCACCCGAGCGGCCCGCTGGCGAACCCCCGCCATGTCGGCACTGTTTCCGGCCCTGCGCGCCGGTGTGGTCGCCCTCGGAATCCCGGCCCACGACAACGCCTTTCACACCATGGCGGACATCTGGCCGCGTCCCACCTGCGAGTACGAGACCATCCCGGTCTCCCCCGCCGAAGTCTCCGACGGCCGCGGCCGCCTCTACAACTACTGCGTCACCAGCCATCCCGAGTTGCAGGTCCGCGGATCGGCGAACGCCCCGCGCCCCGCCGGACCCGACAACGGATCGGGCCCACCGCCCGGCGTCACCGGCGACGAGCTCTCCGTCCCCCTGCCCGCCAACTGACTCCTACCTACCGAGGACCTACCCATGACCGCCGAACTCCAGCCACCGACCGACGAAACCACCGAACCGACTGCGCGGCCCCAGCGAATTGATCTGCGCCGCATCGTGATCCCGGCAGCCGCGGTCATCACGATCGCCGCCGTCGCCGCCGCTTCTTTTCTCGCCGTGGACAACCACCGGATCCGCGCCCGCGAACAAGCGCGCGACTCCGCACTCCAGGCGGCCTGCACCTACGCCCCGACGCTGGCTCGCTACGACGCCAAGGACCTCGACACCTATTTCGCCGCGGTGCTGGCAGGCGCCACCGGCAGTTGGAAGACCGAATTCGACGCCACCAGTAAGGATCTGCGCGACGTACTCACCCAGGGGCAGGTGGTCTCCACGGTCGGCGACGTCACCTGCGCCATCGAGTCCGCCGACGAGACGTCCGCGACAGCGGTGGCCGTCATCAATCAGACCATCACCAGCCTCGGTACCAAGGGCGCGCCCGCCCCCGGACAGCTCTCGGTGAGCATGTCGCTGCGCAAGGACGCCGACCACTGGCTGGTCAGCGAAGTCAGCACCCCGGCACTTTCCCGCTGAAACTGCTAGTATCTTACTTGAATTCTACACGCGAGTAGTAATTGGTGAACAGGGCTCGCGACCGACAGCGAAATTTGGGGAGCACCGCATGGCAGCATTACGCGAATGGTTGTCACTACCGGAGGTGGCGCCGGCCGAGGACTACGGATTCTTCGGACCCGATTCCGTCGCGTGGCGGGTATGGAGTTACCCGACCGGATTGACCATCGGATTCCAGCGAGCAGTCGTCATCGAGGAACTCGACCCCGCACTGATCGCCGCTGTCGATACCACCGGTGCGATCTATAGCCGCCCCCGCACCCGCTACGACCGGACGTTGCGCTATTTCGCCATGGTGATGTTCGCCGACAGCCGGTCGACGACCAGCGCGGCCGACATCCTGGTGAAGATCCATTCCAAGGCGGTCGGCATCGACCCGGTGACCGGGAAGTACTACGACGCGAACGACCCGCAGTCCCAGTTGTGGATTCACCTCACCGCATGGCACTCCCTGCTGATCGCCTACGAGAAATTCGGACCGGGGCGACTCAGCGCGGACGACGAATCGCGATATTGGCACGAATGCGCCAGGGCCGCCGAACTCCAAACCTGCGATCCAGCAGATGTTCCCCGCACTCGCGACGGCGTCGCGCAGTACTTCGAACGCATGCGGCCCCAGCTCATCGGCTCCGATATCGCGAAGAAGGCGATGAATCATCTCCTCGACGCCGAGGTGATGCTGCCGCCGATGCCGCTGGTGCTGCGACCGCTGTTCAAGATTGTCGCGGCATTTCTGCGCCGCGGAACACTGGCCACGATGCCGCGATGGATGCGGGAGATGGCCGGTCTACCGACCGGACGCGTTCTGGATCTGCTCGTCCTACCCTGGCTGAGCGCGGCAATGACAGTGGTCAGCCTGAACACTCGTCTGCAATTGCTACTGCTGCAGCTGATCTCCCCGACAACAGTGCCGGTGGCGGCACCGATGCTGCTCGGCATAACGCCGCGCGATCCGGTGACGACGACGCCGCGCCAGGCGCAGAAGAAATACGGATACGACATTCCGTCGCGAGCCCACCACGCACTCCGCGAGAAACAACGTCAGCGCGTATTGATGGACGGCCTCGCCCCCTCCGATGAGGGGCTCATCGAATCGCAACCCATCCTCGGCGACATCGCCTGACAACGAAACAGAGAGTGACAGTGTTGACAAAGCTGATGGACCGCAGGCTCAGTATCCGCCAGATGATGTACCTGACCATCGCAGGGGGCATCCCCTATGTCGCGATCGGCGTGATCTGGTTGATCACCCATGACAGCCATTTGAGCGACTTACACGGGCTCGACCGGTTGTTCTCCACGATCGGCCAGGTGATCGCCTGGCCGATGCTGATCATCGCCGATATCGAACTCAGGTAACAGACCGGCACGAATCCGCTCACCAGGTATCGGTGAGCGGATTTTCGGTATTTCCCCGACGCAGGGCTCAGCCGTTCCGAGAACCGCTGTCCGCACCCCCGGCAAAGGCGGCATCGGACTCGCTGGGCAGCATTCGGACCATGGACCGGACGGTGGCGCGCAATCTTTCGGGCGGAAAACGTTGCGGATCCGCCAGCACCATCCGCCCCAGCACCTCGGTGAATCCGAGCATGACATTCGCGATCAGTTCGACGTCGGCCTCACGTGGGCCGCCGCGCACCGCGAAACCCGCGGTCAACAGCTCGACACACTGATCGAGGAGCTTGTCGCGCGCGGCACCGAGCAGTTCGCGATAGTCGGTCGGGGCACCGTCGCTGTGCAACAGGATCAGTCGCCAGCGCGTCGGCGCCGCGGCCACGGATTCGAGAAAAGCCATCACCGCCGCGACATACTCCCGATCAGGATCAGATTCTTGCAGGTCACGTGGCATAGCCGCGGAAACCTGCCCCATTCCCCGTGAGTGTTCCCGGTGCAGCAGGTGCGCCATCAACTCCGGCGCGGTGGGATACATCGCATACAGCACCGGCTTGGCTACGCCGGCTTCCTTGGCCACTGCCTGCATGGTCAAATTCGCGAGCCCGGCTTCCCCGACGACTCGGAGCGCGGCGTCGAGCAGCTGCGTTCTACGCTCATCCGGCGGCAGCCGGGGCCCGTTGCGGCGCTTCGGGCGAGCGTCGGTCGGCATGCTCTCGGTACTCACCTTCGCATTATCTCCCACGCCCGCGGCGGTCGTCCGCCCGCGATTGGGGCCCGTCGAATCGGGTAACGCCAACTCGAACCCGACTATCCGGAGGGAAGGCTGATGGAATCCTCGAAACAGGACGATGGCCCGTTGGACAAGGACACCGAAGCGTCCGGTGGGGAATTTCCCGACCACGCTCGCACAACCCGCAGTCACGCAGGTGAGGGCCTCGAAGACGGCTACAACTTCCCCGGGATCATCCTGTGCGCGCTGGGAGTCATCGCGTTGGGCCTGTGCCTGACCGCCACCGGCTACGGCTTCGCCGGCTGGGCCACTATCGGCGCCATCGCCGCGGTGACGCTCGCCGGGTCCGGGATCGCCTGGCTGCTGCTCGAGCATCGGCGTATCAAGGCCAAGGAAGGGTTGGCGCTCACCGATCCTCGCGGGCATTGATCCCCGCCGTCCGGCGAGTGGGCTTTCACTTCGGTCGCTGACCTGACGCCAGGGCGCGAGGCCTGACACGGTTGTTGTCCGATGGCGGAAAACGAGGAACACTGCCATCGAACACGATGCCGCTCGTAGACCGTCAGTCCCGTCCAGGAAGGAATATCGTGACCTCCGATAGCCGCCCCCCTGCTCCTGACACCGATACGCACAGCACCAGTGAGAGCGAGAACCCGGCGATCCCCTCGCCCACTCCGAAGACCGACCAGCGCCCGCGGACCAACAAGGACTGGTGGCCGGAACAGATCGATGTCTCGGTATTGCACGCGCACTCGTCCAAGTCCAATCCGCTCGGCGAGGACTTCGACTACGCCGCCGAATTCGCCGGGCTCGATGTCGAAGCCCTGAAGGCCGACATCGCCGCCGTGCTCACCGATTCACAGGACTGGTGGCCTGCCGACTACGGCAACTACGGTGGCCTGTTCATCCGGATGAGCTGGCACGCGGCGGGCACCTACCGCATCGCCGACGGTCGCGGCGGCGGCGGTCAAGGCGCGCAACGTTTCGCCCCGCTCAACAGCTGGCCAGACAATGCCAATCTGGACAAGGCCCGTCGGCTCCTGTGGCCGGTCAAGCAGAAGTACGGCAACAAGATCTCCTGGGCCGACCTGCTCGTGTTCACCGGCAACGTCGCGCTCGAGTCGATGGGGTTCCAGACCTTCGGTTTCGGCTTCGGCCGACCCGATATCTGGGAGCCCGAGGAGATGTTCTGGGGGCCGGAGGACACCTGGCTCGGCGACGAACGCTACAGCGGCGAGCGCGAGCTCTCCGGACCGCTCGGCGCGGTCCAGATGGGCCTGATCTACGTGAACCCGGAAGGGCCGAACGGCAGGCCCGATCCGGTGGCGGCGGCCCACGATATCCGCGAGACCTTCGCTCGGATGGCGATGAACGACGAGGAGACCGCCGCCCTGATCGTCGGCGGTCACAGCTTCGGCAAGACCCACGGCGCGGGCGACGCGAGCCTGGTCGGCCCCGAGCCCGAAGCAGCCCCGCTGCAACAGCAGGGTCTGGGCTGGAAGAGCGGCCACGGCACGGGCAAAGGCAGGGACGCGATCACCAGCGGCCTGGAGGTCGTGTGGACCGCCACGCCGACCCAGTGGAGCAACGGCTTCCTGCAGAACCTCTACGGTTTCGACTGGGAGCTCACCAAGAGCCCCGCCGGTGCCTGGCAGTGGAAGCCGAAAGACGGTGCGGGCGAAGGCCTCATCCCTGATCCGTTCGACGGTCCCGCCCGCACCCCGACGATGCTGACCACCGACCTGGCCCTGCGCGAAGACCCCGTCTACGCCGAGATCACCCGCCGCTGGCTCGACCATCCCGAGGAACTGGCCGAGGCGTTCGCGAAAGCCTGGTACAAGCTCCTGCACCGTGACATGGGCCCGATCAGTCGCTATCTCGGCCCCTGGGTTCCGGAGCCGCAGCTGTGGCAGGACCCGGTTCCCGCTGCCGACCACGCACTGATCGACGAGCAGGATATCGCCGCGCTGAAAAACACTGTCCTCGAATCCGGCTTGTCGGTCGCGCAACTGGTCAAGACGGCGTGGGCGTCGGCGGCGAGCTTCCGCAGCACCGACAAACGCGGTGGCGCGAACGGCGCGCGGATCCGGCTCGAGCCCCAGCGCGGCTGGGATGTCAACGAACCCGCCGAACTGGCGAAGGTGCTGCCGGTCCTCGAGCAGATCCAGCAGGACTTCAATGCCTCGGCCACCGGCGGCAAGGCCGTGTCGCTGGCGGACCTGATCATCCTGGCCGGTTCGGCGGCGGTCGAGAAGGCAGCCGCCGACGCAGGCCACCAGGTCGTCGTGCCGTTCTCGCCAGGGCGCACCGACGCCACGCAGGACAGCACCGACGTCGACACCTTCGATGTGCTCGAACCGCGGGCCGACGGGTTCCGCAACTACGTGCGCCCCGGGGAGAAGGCTCCGCTCGAGCGTCTCCTGCTCGACCGCGCGTACATGCTCGATGTCACAGCGCCGCAGCTGACGGTGCTGATCGGCGGCCTGCGCGCGCTCGGCGCCAATCACGGCGGCAGCGCACACGGTGTGTTCACCGACCGGCCGGGCGTCCTGTCGAACGATTTCTTCGTGAATCTGCTCGATCAGAACACCCAGTGGCAGGTGTCGGAGTCCGCGGAGAACATCTTCGACGGTGTCGACCGGCGTTCCGGCGAGAAGCGATGGACAGCCACGGCCAACGATCTCGTCTTCGGCGCGCACTCGATACTGCGCTCGGTGGCCGAGGTGTACGCGCAGAAGGACGCGGGCGCGAAGTTCGTGAACGATTTCGTCGCTGCCTGGGTCAAGGTGGTCGACAACGACCGGTTCGATTTGCGCTGACCTGTCGCGTGCCCGGTCGACCGACAGGTCGGCCGGGCGGGCAGCGGATGAATTATGAACAAGAATTCGAGTGGCCGGGTCCGCGCGGTCGGTGCCGGACTACTGGCGGCGCTCGTCACCGCGGCTCCCCTGGCGGCCGGTGCCGTGGGTGCTGTCGCCGGGGTGATCTGGTTGCGCTGCGTCTACGTTGTGCTCGCCTTCCGCCTCGTCACCGACCCTGCCTTCGATCCGCACGGATACGGACTCATCGTCGCGACCGTGCTGTCGGTGCCCGCCGCGCTCGTCACCGCGGTCACTGTCCCCTTCGCCTTTCCTCGCAATCACCGTGCGCGCGTCGCACGGATCACCACACCGGTCCTGCTCGTGAGCACAATTCTGCTGTGGGCCGCGTTCTTCACGGCATAGAACCGAACCCCTGTCGCAGTCGGCAACCGTGCTGCTGAGCGTACCGTGGCGACATGCTGATCCGGCGCGCCCAGGTTTTCGACGCGGATTTCACCGACGTGCGGGTGACCGGGGATCGAATCACCGAGTGCGGCAACGGACTTCGGCCGCTCCCCGGTGAAGACGACATAGATGCGCGGGGCGGATGGTTGATCCCGGGCCTGCACGATCATCACATCCACCTGCGCGCACTCGCCGCGACCTTCGGCTCTACGCGTCTGGGTCCACCGGATATCCGGACGGCCACCGAGTTCATCGCCGAGCTTCGCGACCGAGATCGTTCGCTGCCACCGAACTCGTGGATTCGCGGTGTGCACTACCACGAGTCGGTTGCCGGAGTCCTCGACCGCACCGCGCTCGACCGGATCGTCAGCACCCGCCCGGTGCGTATTCAGCATCGCTCCGGTGCGTTGTGGATGCTGAACTCCGCCGCCTGTGCCGTGGTCGACCTCGATGGGTGCACCGAGCCGGGGGTGGAACGGGATGCCGCAGGACGCCCGACCGGGCGACTGTGGCGGATGGATTCCTGGCTCGGTGCCCAGATCAGTTCGCCCCCGGTAGATCTCACCGCGGTCGGCATCGCCGCAGCCCGGCGTGGCATCACCGGGTTCACCGATGCCACGCCGGGTCTGCGCATACCGGACGTCCAGGGATATGCCGACGCCGTGTCCAGCGGAAAGATCCGCCAGCGACTGCACTGTATGGCATTACCGGAGGTCGCCGATCCTGAGATCGACCGGTTCTCGCTCGGCCCGAACAAGATCCTGCTGGACGACGAGACACTGCCCGACCTCGACACCTTCACAGCACAGATCAGGACTGCCCACGCAGCGCATCGTCCGGTCGCGGTGCACTGCGTGACCAGGGTGCAACTGGTTCTCACCATCGCAGCCCTCGATGCCGCGGGCACCTGTCGAGGCGACCGGATCGAGCACGGGGCGATCATTCCCGCCGACATCATGGGGTGGCTACGCCACCACCGGGTACCGGTCGTCACGCAACCGCATTTCCCCCACGAACGCGGTGAGCAATACGAGACCGACGTGGCATCGCAGGACAAGCCCGACCTCTGGCGGGTGGGCTCGCTGCTTCGCGCCGGCGTAGGTGTCGCCGCGGGAACCGACGCACCGTTCGGGTCAGCCGACCCGTGGCGCATGGTGGCCGCGGCCGTGGCGCGCACCACCGGCCACGCGGAGTCGGAGGCCGTCTCGCTTCCTGATGCGGTCAGGTTGTGCCTCGGCCATGCGGACCGGCCGACCCTGCGCCGAACGATCAGGCCGGGCGAACTCGCTGATCTTGCACTGTTGACGACAGGACCGCACGACCTCACGACAACGTCGATAGCGGACGCTGTCGTGGCAGCGACGATTGTGGGCGGCGAACCGATCCACCTGCTGGAGTAGTGGCGATCAGGCGTGCATGCCGGACATCAGCAGCTTCCAGGCCTGCCCGGCCACGGCCGGGCGCGCCGCGGGTTCCGTCTGTCCCAGTAACGCCGACAACATCTCCAATGCCAGCATCACATCCTCGACGGTGAGGTCTCGGCGCACGTCGCGCATCGCAGCGGGTTGCTCGAGCTTGTTGGCCAGCATTCGGCCGATACTGCGGTTCGTCTCGGTCAGCCGAGGATCCGCCAAGGACCCCGGGTCGACCAAATGGATGAAGTCCATCGACGCGCTGATCTGATCGACGATGACCTCGAGCAGGGTGCGCAGGGAGGCGTCCGGGTCGTCGGCAAGGCCTTCCAGATAGGCAATGTTCTCGGCGAACACGGCCAGCGCGATGCTCTCGTGGTCCGGGAACTCACTGTGCAACGCCTCGAGCGTGAGACCGGCTCGACTCGCCACTCGGCTCAACGGTGCGTCATAGCCCAGTTCGGCGAACACCTCGCGAGCACAGGCAACCACCAGGGTTCGGGTCGATACCGGAAGCGAACCGCCCGAGTCGCGCCGTTGCACACTCGTCATCAGGGCAGACTAACAACTCGACCCTGCTGCTAGTTGTCGGCATTATCGAATCGATGCCGACCGCGCCACCAGTTACTCGATCAGTGCGATCATAATCTGCTCGGATAATGCGACGCCGACACCTCGGACACCGAGCAAAATCGCGGCAACCACCGGTCGAACGAAACGATAGCAGCCATGCGTTCGGTGACCGCGCGTTCGTCCTATTCAGTGGAAGCCTTTCTCCGGGAGACGAATTCATCCCTGCCGTAGGTGAAGGCGAGGGCAATCGACTCCGAATATATTTGCGCGAAGTTCCGGCGTTTACCGAGCTCACCAACGGGCATGCGGCAGGCAACCAGGCACTACGACTGCGACTGGAGACCAGCACCGATGATCGATACGCGCCGAATCACCGAGCTACCCGACACCGCTATCCGTACCGCCTTCCAGACCGGGGCGCGGTTGCGCCACGCACGGGTGTTCCACCCACGCGGCATCCGCCTCGCGGGCCGATTCCGGGCCACCAGCGACTACGTGCCCTGGTTCGGTCAGGGCGACCGCGCGGTCATCGCCCGGCTGTCGAAAGGAATCGGAAGCCCGGGCCCTGTGCCCGATGTACTCGGGTTGGCCTTTCGGGTGCTCGATCGCGACGAGCACCCCTGGGACTTCGCGCTGGCGACCACCGGTCGCAGCACGCTGGGCCGGTTCGTCATCACCCCCGCCCGCGCCTGGGCCACCGCCCGTTTCGGCACGCTCCTGCCCTACCGATTCGCCGACGCCACACCGGTCTGGCTGTTCGCCGAACCGCTCGATGCCGACGACCTGCCGAATACGGCGTCCCTGCAGACCCTCGACGACCACCTCGACGACCGGGTGATCCGGTTCTCGCTCATCGCCGATGGAATCGGCCGCCCTCCCGTCACCGTCGGCGAACTCGACCTGCGGCGCGCCGAGCCGGGCGAACACCGCACCGACTTCTTCGATCCGATCCTCAACCGTCCCGCCGACGTCACCTTGATTCCCCACTTGGTGAACCGGCTACGCGAAAGCGCCTACACCGGAAGCCGTCGCGGCCGCACCGACGACAGCGCCCAGTCCGCGACCTGATCGCCAGACAGATTTACCTGTTCGACGAGCTGATCAATCTCCGATGCAGCGTGCTCCTTTGATACCGACCGCGAGTTCGGACCCGTCGGCGGCGACAACGGAGACACTGTTGACGTCATTCGCGTAGGCGACAGTCGCTGCCGCAGTACAGATTTCGTGTGCAGTCTCAAGACTGGATGAGTCGTCGGTCAGGTTCGTCTCGATGTTGACGGTGGTGCACTGGCCGATTATCGAGACTCGGGTGACGTCGAACTCGGAAACAGCGTTCCTGATCTGGTCGACCTCGCCGCACGGGTCGCCGGTCGGCTGCGTACTCGTAGTAGACGACGCTGCCACCGTCGAGGTGTCCGAGGTACTTCCGCACGCGACCGACAGGCCAAGTGCCGCACAGACCACGAACCATCGCCACGCATCGCTGGAGCGGCTCATCACATGCTCTGGTCGATGAGCGTGCCGGTCGCGTGCACCACATCGAGGTGCTCTACCACTGGCTCGCCCGGGCGGTGACCGGCGAAGGCGGTGTCGACGGCGGGATGGATGCGTTCGTCGAAGGCGCGAGCACAGTGCGCCTCGGATTCCCACACGTCGATGTAGCGCAGCCCGCCATCGGCGCGGCGCACGCACAGGTGCAGTAGCGAGCCGTCGAGCGGCTCCGGGCCGAGCTCTTCGATGATCCGGCGGTAGAGCTCCTCGCCGATAGGAACGTCTTGAATGTAGGCGTAGACCACGGCCGTATCCCTTCTGAATTGATCCGAGTCGGATTCGGACCAATACTGGGTAGGATAGGCCGCTATGGACGACAACGTCAAGGTCGGCAAGCGTCGATACAACGCCCCGCGGCGCGCCGCGCAGGCGGCGGATACGCGCCGTGCGATCCTCGACGCCGCACGGCGCTTGTTTGTTCAGAACGGGTACGCCGCCACGACCGTGAGCGAGATCGCCACGGACGCCGGTGTTTCCGTCGACACCGTCTACGCATCCATCGGTCGCAAGCCGGTGCTGCTCCGCGAACTCGTCGAGACCGCCCTCTCCGGCACGGACCAAGCGGTTCCGGCCAAGCAGCGGGACTACGTTCGTGCGATCGGGGAGGCGACGCGGGCCGAAGACAAGATCGCGATCTACGGCCACGCGCTGGCCGCGATCCAGCAACGGCTCGCGCCGATCTTTCTGGCCCTGCGCGATGCCGCGACCACCGACACTTCCTGCGCCCGCGTATGGGCTGAGATCGGCGATCGGCGTGCCAACAATATGCGTCAGTTCGCGGCTGACCTGCGCAGTACGGGCCAGTTGCGCGAGGACCTGTCCGACGACGAGGTAGCCGACATCCTCTGGAGTATGAACGCGACCGAATACTGGGTACTGCTTGTCGGCGAACGCCGTTGGACGCCAGAGCGCTTCCGAGACTGGATCATCGACGCCTGGACCCGCTCGCTCCTGACCGACTCCGAGTCCTAGTTGCCCGAGAAGAGATTGTTCAGCTCACCCCAGCCGTGCCCGACTTTGCGACCTTCGGGCCAGGCCCAGTTGAAGCTGCCGTCGGCGGTGCCGGTGTGCTTGTACTCCACGAGATCCCCGGCTTTGTTCACGCCGTAGATGATCCCGTTCCCGCCCGAGAACAGGTTGCTCAGCTCACCCCAGCCGTTGCCTACCTTGCGACCTTCGGGCCACGCCCAGTTGAAGCTGCCGTCACTGGCGCCGGTGTGCTTGTACTCCACCAGGTCCCCAGTCTTGTTCACGCCGTAGATGATTCCGTCGCCGCCCGAGAAGAGATTTTTCAGCTCACCCCAGCCGTTGCCCACCTTGCGACCCTCGGGCCACGCCCAGTTGAAGCTGCCGTCGGCGGTGCCGGTGTGCTTGTACTCCACGAGATCCCCGGCCTTGTTCACGCCGTAGATGATCCCGTTCCCGCCGGAGAACAGATTGCTCAGCTCACCCCAGCCATGCCCGACTTTGCGACCCTCCGACCACGCCCAGTTGAAGCTGCCGTCACTGGCGCCGGTGTGCTTGTACTCCACCAGGTCCCCGGCCTTGTTCACGCCGTAGATGATCCCGTCGCCGCCCGAGAAGAGATTCTTCAGCTCACCCCAGCCGTGGCCCACCACCTTGCCCTCTTGCCATGCCCACGTGAACGAGCCGTCCGCGGCGCCGATGTGCTTGTACTCCACCAGCTGTCCCTCGCGGTTCACCCCGTAGATGACGGTGTGCATCACCCGGCCGAGCACCACCGGCGGAGGAGTCGGAGTGGGAGACGCCGACGCGGTCGAGATCGTCCGCTCGTGCCAGCCGGTGCAGTCCGAATAGCCGAGCAAGTCCGTGTCACAGCCCTGCACCTTCACCGTGTAGACGGTGTCCGCAACAGCGTTGTTGATCTTGAAGGTGCCCCGGTTACCCGTACCCACCTCGTACTGGGTCTCCGCGACGCCGGGCCTGCCCCAACGGAAGTTGTAGTGGTCATAGTCCTCGAAGGCGCTCCACCCGATGTCGACCGTGGTCCCGTTCGAAGAGAGCGAGTCGATGCACGGCCTGTCGTAGGGACAGGCGACCGCGGGGCCGGCCACGGCAGTGGAGGCAGCCACAACGACCGTCCCGGCGGCCGTGGTCCCGGCGGCCAGCGCAGCGAGGGCGGCCCGAGTCACAGAATTGAACATGATGTCCCCCTTGGGAAATTGGTCCTGCTCTCCCCTAATCCTGTCGATTTCGACCAATGTCCAATAGATACCCCGGGGATGGAAACCACCCACCCCGCCCGGCCAGGGCGGTGGCCCTGGCCGGGCGATGGCTCGAGACCGGGTCGCGCGCTGTCAGCAGTCTCGGTCCGCGGCCAGCGCCGCGAGCAGGTCCAGATCGGCCAGAGCTTCGGCGTCGGCCCCGATTTCGGAGATCGTCGACATGGCTTCTCCGTACAGTTGCCTGGCCTGCTGTCGACTCCATTCCCGCCCGCCCGCGGCTTCGACCAGCTCGGCCGCACGAACCAATTCGACGTCGTCGAGCGGCTTTTCACGAAGGTAGAGGTCAGCGAGAGCGCCCGCTTCGGGGGTGTTCGAGTGCAGTGCGAACACCACCGGCAACGACTTCTTGCGGCTGCGGAGGTCGGAGAACACCGATTTGCCGGTGACGCGCGGGTCGCCCCAGATGCCGAGCAGGTCGTCGGTGTGCTGGAAGGCACGGCCGATGCGCCTGCCGAACTCTTGCAGACGCAGGAGCTCACCGGAGTCCGCGTTTCCGAAGAGGCCGCCTAGCGCGGCCGAACACCCGAACAACGCCCCGGTCTTCTGGTCGACCATGGTGAGACATTCGTCGACGTCGACATCGGTGCGCCGCTCGAATCCCAGGTCGGCGCACTGTCCCTCGACGAGGTGCAGCACCGAGCGGCTCATCAGGTTCGTCGCTTCGACGATCGGTGTGTGCGGTTCCGCGGCGAGCAGGGAATACGCCTGGGCGACCAGCGCATCGCCGGCGAGGATGGCAGGCCCGATCCCGAAAGCGGTCCACGCCGTCGGCCGGTGCCGTCGGGTGGTGTCCCGGTCCATCACATCGTCGTGGAGCAACGAAAAGTTGTGCACCAGTTCGACCGCGACGGCCGCGCGGACGGCATCTGCCACCTCACCGCCGGTCAATCGGGCGGCCGACAGCACGAGCGCCGGGCGAATAGCCTTGCCACCGTCGTGCTTCTCCGGCCGGCCGGTGGGGTCCCACCAGCCGAAGTGGTACCCCACGATGGTACGAACCGTGGCGGGCATCATCTGCACGGTCGCGTGCAAAGTGGCGGCGCAGGCCTCACGACATTGCTCGAGGACATCGGCGGCCGTGCGTGAACTCGACGAAACCGCGGGAGCTGTCGCGGGTGTCGGCACCGGGATCGGTGTCGTGGCGGAGTGCGGAGCGCTCATCGATTCACCTGCACTTCGGTCAGCGCCCCGAGGGCGTCCGGAACAAGCACTGCCGCAGCGTGATTGGCGCTGATGAGGTAGGAGGCGATCGCCCGGTCATCGATACCGGAGAAGCGGACGTTGATGCCTGGCTCGACTTCGTCGGGCAGACCGGTCTGGCGCAGGCCGATCACGCCGTCGTCCGATTCGCCCACCCGCATTGCCAGGATCGTGCTGGTTCCACTCGGCGAGATCGGGATCTTGTCCGAGGGCAGAAGCGGCACATTACGCCACGCGTGCACCCGTTTTCCCTCGATCTCGGTGGGATCCGGATACACGCCTCGGGCCGTGCATTCGGCGCCGAACTGGGCGATCACGCGGGGGTGGGCGAGGAAGAACGCGGTCTTACGACGGCGCGCCAGCAAGCGATCGAGATCATCGGGTGTCGGGCGGCCGGTGGCCGAACACAGCCGCTGACTCGGGTCGACGTTGCGCAGCAGGCCGTAGTCGTGATGGGTCAGCAGGTCGCGTTCCTGACGTTCCCGCAACGCTGCTATCGACAGACGCAACTGCTGGTCGAGTTGGTTCATCGGCTTGTTGTAGAGGTCGGTGACCCGGGTGTGCACGCGCAGCAGCAGTTGCGCGATGCTGAGCTCGAGTTCGCGTGGTCGCTGGTCATAGTCGACATAGGTCCCGGGCAAGGTCGGCTCACCCTGCTGGCCCGACAGCAGTCCGATCGCCGCCTGACCGTATTTGTCGGCACCGGTTCGCTCCGCGGCGACCGCGGCCCCGAGATCGGCGACGTGGGCGGCGAGACGGGGTTCACGGGCACACACGGCGTCGAACACGGCACGCGGCAACGCCAGTACCGTGCAGGCGGTATTCGCGGTAGCCGTGTATTCCCAGATGGCCTGCCCGCCGAGGAGGGTGGCGGCACCGAGGTGGCTGCCGTCGTCGAGCACGTCGAGCTGTACTTGCTGACCGTATTCGCCGGGGCCGGTCAGCACGACCCGGCCGTGGGCGAGCACATAGGCCGCATCGATTTCGTTGCCGAACTCGCAGATCGTCTCCCCCGCCGCGAACTCCTGCTGGCTGAACAGGCGGGCGAGCTCGACCAAGGTGTCGTCGTCGTCGAAATCGCGCAGCGCCCGCAATTCGCGCAGTTCGGCCGGGATCACCTGATACCGGCCGTTGGCCAGCGTGCAGGTGACGAATCCGTCCCCGACGGTGTAGGTCAGGCGCCGGTTGACCCGGTAGGTTCCGCCGTCGACCTCGACCCAGGGCAGCATGCGCAGCAGCCAGCGGGGCGTGATTCCTTGCATCTGCGGAACAGATTTGGTGGTGGTCGCCAGTGTGCGGGCGGCGGCGACACCGAACGCGGTCGGTGGGTTCTGGGCGGTGCTGGTCACGAGGAAGTCCTTCCCGGCGAGGTGGCATAGGTGGCGACGCGAGGACGGATGCGGGCGGCGGCGGTGCCGATACCCGTGGGTCCCCAGGTGTGGACCGGGCGGTCGGTCGTTCGCGGTTGGCTGCCGACCGGGTAGCGCAGGTTCTCCGGGCGGTAGCGGCTGGTGCCGCGATGCCAGTGCAGGATGCCCGCGATCCAATCACGTAGTTCGTCGATGTAGCTGGTCAGCGCCGCGCGAGCGGTGTCGTCGAGCCGGTGGTGTTCGAACAGGACGGGCAATTCGTCATCGACGAGTCGCTGGAACTGTCGCATTCTGGCCCGCATCAGGTCGTCGACGACCCTGGCGGCGATGTCGCGGTCACAATCGAAGAACGACTCGACCACCAGGATCGCGTTGTGCAACTCGGCTTCGTACTCGATTTCCTTCTGATAGGAGAAGAAGTCGTTGATCAAACAGCCGTAGTCCTGGGCGGCGTGTTCGATGCCGCGCATGGTGGTGGACTCGAACACCGCGTCGGGGATCACGCCGCCGCGGGCGATCTTCGACAGCGCGATCGTCAGATCCGAGCCGAAGGTGCGACGGCGCATCTCCAGGTAGTCGACCGGGTCGGGGACTCGATGTTGGATGTGGTTGGCCAGCTCCCACAACCAGCTCTCGGTCATGGATTCCACCGCCTGCCGGAAGGTGCGCCGGGCAGTCGGCGACATCGGCCGCGCGGTGCGCGACCACAGGTCGACCAACGATCGTTCCAACGGATTGACCGGTGTGCCGACGGGTTTCAGGTCCAAGGGCATGAACGTCGACAGTCGGGCGTTGCAGGCTTTCGCCGCGACCATCGCGGCGGCACCCTGGGTGGGTGGGAAGACGGTAGGAAAATAGTCGTCACCCCAAGTCCCCCAGGTCAGCCATTCGGCCGACAGCGTCAGCGCGTCGACATCGGCGTCGGGATCCAAACCGGCTGAGCACAGGGCGAAATCGAACCCGACCGTATCCTCGCGAGCCCACAACCGCCGCCCACCGAGCTCCGGAAGCGGGTCGTGGAATCCGACTTGTTGCGCCCAGTCGATACTGGCCGCGCGTGCCACGGGCAGGTGCGGCGACAGACTCAGTTCGAACGGCACGTCGAAGTCCGGCAGCGGCAATTGCCCGGTGCGGCGCAACGGAATCTGCGAGTGACTGCGCGCACCGCCCGGCCCGGCGAGTCCCTTCCAGAACCCGGATCTGGCCAGTTCGGTGCCGATGCCGGCGGGACCGAACGACATCGGTCCCGTCGTCGCGGAGCCGTTCATGTACCGATTGGACCGTAGGTGCCATTCGTGGCCACCCGACTGCCAGTCCTGCAAGCCGTGTGCGTACGACAGCGCCGCCGCGCACTGCACCGCGTCCAGCTTGTGCTCGTCGAACAGGAGGGGCAGCTCGGTGAGCACGGTGTTCTCGAACTGGTGGATCCGCGAAGTGAGCTGGTCGTTGACGATATCGGCGGCCTGCTGTGGCGAACAGTCGAAGAACCGCTCTACCACCAGGACTCCGTTGTTCACCTCGCCTTCTTCCTCGGTCTCGCGCTGATACGAGAAGATGTCGTTGCGTAGGTGCACCGCGTCGGAGAACGTGTCCTTGAGCACGCGCATCGGCCGGGTGCCGACGATGGCTTCGGGAATCTCGATGCCGCGGGCGTACTCCACCAGATCGGCCGACCACGGTGCGCCGCCGACCCTGCGCCGCATCTCGATGTAGTCGATGGGATTGGGAATCCGGGCGGTATTGATATTGCCGATCTCCCAGACGCAGTCGAGCAGCAGGTTCCTGGTACTTTCGCGGAACCGTTCGCGCCAGCACTGCGACATCGACGGCACCGTCCGCGTCCAGAGGTCGGCGAGACCGCGTTCGTCGGGGTTGGTCGGTGCGGGCATCGCGGCACCGTCGGGTGGCATGAACGTGGCAAGGCGGTCGAGATATCGCCGTGCGCCGTCCATATCGCCGGTGCGTTTGAACGCGTCGAGGAAGTGGTCGTCGAAGTAGAAGACCCAGGTGTACCAGTCGGTGACGGTGTCGAGGACCGGTGCGTCAGCTTCCGGATGGGTGTAGGCGCACAGGCCGGCATAGTCCATGCCGTCGAAACTCGCCTCGTCCCACACCACGTCGCCACCGACGGTATCGCCGAGCATCCCCATCTCGTAGGCCCACTGTTTGGTATGTGCCCGTGCTTGTTCCACGTGCGCGTTCAGCCGCGCGGGGTGAGCGACGTAGAACTCGGGCAGCTCGAAGGGCTGCACGATGTCAGCCCTCGGCGCCGAGCTGCACGTTCTCGAGGATCGCGAGGGCATCGGGCACCAGCACCGCACCCGAGTAGTAGGTGCTGACCAGGTAGGAGATGATCGCTTTGTCGTCGATGCCCATGAAGCGCACGTTCAATCCGGGCTCGTACTCATCGGGAATCCCGGTCTGGCGCAGGCCGATCACGCCCTGGGCCGCTTCGCCGGTGCGCATCAGCATGATCGAGGTGGTGCGGCTGGCCGAAGTGCCGATCTTGTTGCACGGCAGGATCGGTATTCCGCGCCACGACGGCACCCGATGCCCGTTCAGCTCGGTGCTCGTCGGGTAGATGCCGCGGCGGCTGCATTCGGCGCCGAAGGCGGCGATAGCCTTCGGATTGGCCAGGAAGAACGCGGGTTCCTTCCAGACCAGGGCGAGCAATTCGTCCAGGTCGTCCGGTGTCGGCGGACCGGTGCGGGTACTGATCCGCTGACGTGGTGCCGCGTTGTGCAGCAGACCGAAGTCGCGGTTGTTGACCATCTCGTCTTCCTGGCGCTCGCGCAGGGCCTCGATGGTCAGCCGCAGCTGCTGTTCGATCTGGTCCATCGGCTTGTTGTAGAGGTCGGCGACCCGGCTGTGGACCCGCAGCACGGTCTGCGCGATGCTCAATTCGTATTCCCGCGGCGACAGTTCGTAGTCGACGAACGTGCCCTGCAGCTGCTGCTCACCCTCGTGACCGGAGGCGAGCTCGATCGAACTCTCGCCGTGGGGGTTGGCCCGCTCATCGGCGACGGCATCGTCGAGCTGTGCCGCCCGCACATGCTCACGCAGTCCTTCGATCCGTGCGCTGACCTCGGCCAGAGCGCGGTCGGTGAGGACCAGACAGGTACACGCGGTGACAGCTTTGACCGTGAAGTCCCACGGCTGCGCGTCGGCACCGAGAATCCGTTCCCCGATGAACCGGCCGTCGGTCATGATCTCGAGAACGGTCGACTCGCCGTAGGCACCGGTGCCGAGCTTGTCGGCCTTGCCGTGGACGAGCACCACGAGTTCCTCGGCCGGCTGACCGGCTTCGGCGATGATGTCGCCGGGCGCGTACTGCCGTTCGACGAAGGAATCCGCGACCGCCTGCAGGGCAGCGTCATCGGTGTAGGCACGCAGGTAGCGCAGTTCACGTAGATCGGGAGCGAGCACCCGCGCCTGACCCGCGGTGTCGTAGCAGGTGATCAAGCCGTCGCCGACGGTGTAGGTGAGGCGGCGGTTGACGCGGTACACACCGCCGTCGGCCTGCACCCAGGGCAGCAGTTTCAGCAGCCACCGCGAGGTGATGCCCTGCATCTGTGGCACGGATTTGGTGGTGGTCGCCAGATTGCGCGCGGCCACAGTGCTGAGGCTCAGCTGCGCGACGCCGATGGTTCCGGAGAAAGGTTCAGCCAGTTCGGTCATGGGGTTCTTCCTGCTTCGAGAGACATGGGAGAAACGAGATGACACACCACGGGGGGCAAACGAATCAGCTAGTCCCCGGCTATTGATTGCTGCACTAACGATGATACTGGACAGCGAGTCATCCACGGAGGAAATTGACCTGAATCATGTTGCACAACAATCGAATTCATAGACCAACCCCGATTTCAGGGTATGCGTGCACGCATTTGTCCGGTACCCGGAAGAAAGTGCCACCCGGTTGCTCTGGACATAGCGGATCAACTGGACGCGCATTCGCGAACCCGGGGCAAGCGCAGACCTGCCACGGCTCATGAGCGTCTGGTCGCCGCCCTTGCCGCACCCGCACTCCCGATGACCATCAGTAGGGCAGTGAGCGCCCAGCGCCGCTGTTCGACCACCACCGGTTGGGCGACCACCGCCTCCGGTTCCTTCTCGGGTGGCGGAACAAATTTCGCCGGTGTGAGGACCGGGGCGGGCGGACTCACGGAAGGTGCTGCGGGTAACGGAAAGGGGGTCGGTGCAGCGCTTGTCGGCACGCTCGGCGGTGACGGTGGTGGTTCTCGAGCAGGTGATGGTTCGGGGGTGGGCGGTGTCACCGACGGCGGCGCCGGGGCAGGGGGCAGCGGCTTCGGCGCAGGCAGCGGCTTCGGCGGCGCGAGCGCGGGCGGAGGCGCTGGAACTGGCAACGGCAGCGGCGGTGGTGCCGGAGCAGGCAACGGGAGCGGCAGCGGTGGCACCGGAACAGGCGCCTCCGGCCCGCCGAACGGGCGGGCCGGGGCGGGCAATTCCAAACCCCCGAGGGGCGGAACCGGCACTGGATCAGCCGGGCCCTCGTACGAGCGATCAGGAACGGGAATCTCCGGCACCTCGAAGCGAGGAACCACCGGCTTCTCGAATGTTCTTGTCGGCGTGACGATCTCCGGTCGAATGCGCCGTTCGCCCTGGCCCGGAAGCCGAGGTTCCGCGAACGGATCCACGGCGCCAGGGCCTTCCGGTTCCTCGAACCGAGGCACCGATCGAGGAGCCTCGTTCGGCGCCACCTGTCCGGTCGTGATGCCTGGCTGCACGCGAGGCGTACCCGGGGGCTCCGCGGGTGCCGTAGTCGACGGCCCACCCGGCACGGCGAACCCACCGGGAACAGCACCGACCGACCCGGGTACGAACAGGCCCGCCCCCGCCAGCAGAGTCGCCCAGAAACCCATTCGCACCGGCCTTTTCATGTCAGTTGCGCCAGCACTGCGTCGAACGCCGCCGGGGTGACCGCGGCCGCCCGGCCGTAGGGGTTCTGCAATTCGAAGATGGTGAAGATCATGAAGGTCACCAACGCCGCGAAACTGGCCACCACCAGGACATGAACGCGCGCGCTGGTGCCTGCGAACAGCAGCGACAAACCCACCGAAAGGATCGCGCCGAGCGCCAGGGCCACCCACATCATCGGCGACAACGCGCTGCCCGCGGCCTCGACCCTGACCTGCCTGGCCTCGTAGACCTCCCACAGTCGATCGGCCGCCGCGATCTGGCGCGAACGCTGCCATTCGTCGGTGGCCGGGCTGGCGGCAATGGCGGTGCGCACCGCCGACAGTTGGTTCCACGCTGTGTTGTCGACTTCCGAACCGGAGGTCATGGCGGGCCATTCGACCTCGATCACCTCGCCGGTGTAGGCGTGGACAGCACTGGTGATGGTGCTGCGGGCCGGTTCCGGCAACGCGTCACCCGCCCACTGCAGGGCGAGCAATTGGTCTGCTTCTTCCGACGCGGCCTTGGCCGCGCCCGCGTTGGTGTCGAGCATGCCGATGAGCAGGAACGACGCCAGCACCACCTGCAGTCCGCCGACGAGGGTGAACACCTGTCCCACCGACTCGTTGGTCGACTCGCCGTCGCGGCCCTTGCCGCGCCTGCGCAACAAGTAGGCGGCGGTCCCGGCCAGTCCCGCGGCCACGATTACCCACAGCAGTGCTTCCCACAGCATGTCTCGGTAGTCCTTCGTCGTCGAGGTGGGCGATGATGCGCGCCGAAGATCATTGAAGAGTCCGTTGACCACCCGGAAGGAAGGGAGCACACGATGCGGAATGCCGTGACCGTCAACGGCGAAATAGCAAGGGAGCCAACGAACTCGAGGTTAGGCCGCCGACACGGGTATCGCAATGATCAAGCAAACCATCGGAGAGCTCCCGTCACGCCCGCCGAATGACCGAAATCGGCAGGCGGGACCAGCCTTCCGGCCAGTCGACCGCCCGGCTTCCGCAGACCGTCCTGGCACGACATCCCGGCGAACTTGGCACGGAATGCGAGTGTCGTCCACACCGCGACACCGAGATCCACCTACCCGGTCAACGCCACCGAATTGCGCTGTTATCCTTCGCCTTTCGAGAGCGATTCCAAATGCCGACAGGCGCAGGCAACGGGGTGACAGATCCACGTCCTCCCCCGCTTCCGGCGCCCGGGGCACCCCTGCGCGGAGGTGGGATATGCACAGCGATACGGACGCGCACAGGATCGGGGCAGGCGGGCGGACCGAGCGTGGCGGACCGCACCCGGTCCGAAGGGAGGTCGATCCAGGGACTGCGACACCAGATGGGTCCGATTTGTTCGGATCGGCGCAATCGGCGGGCGAACTGATCCGGCCGGGAACCACCTGCCCGCTGGAACAACCGGGCCCCGCCGATGATCGGGGGGTGATCCTGCGCGGGTCGGGTGATCTGCATCGGGTGGCGTTCGGCTGCCACCTGCGCGCCCGGGAGGATTTCGCCGCCACGCTGTGGACGTCGAGCACCGGGTCGGTGCTGGTCGCGCGGCTGCGATCCTCGGACATCACCGCTGAGCGCGGCATCGGCGCCGACGACGACCACTACAGCCAGTACCTACAACTGGGCCTGGTGCTGGCGGGCCGAGCCACGCTCGAACAACGAGGGCACCGCTCGACCGCGGTTGCCGGCGAGGCGTTCGCGGTGTGCCTCGACAGCCCGTTCCGGTCGGCACTCGCACGATGCGAGACCCCGGCCACCGACGTGCTCTATCTCTACCTCCCGATGGATTCACTGACCGCATGGGGCCTTGACGCCGCCGCGGCGGGCGGCTGGTCGTGGCCGCTGTCGCGGGCGGCGGTATCCACCCTGATGGTTGCTCGTGACATAGCCTGTGGCGCAACAATTCCCGGCAGTCTTCGGATAGTTGCGCGAATCGACGAGATACTCTTCCGCGCGGCAGTGGTCGCTCTGCTCGAACGGGATCTCACGGATGCGACCGGGGAACTGACGGCCGAGGATGTGCTGCGGCGCCGCGCGGCCGAGTTCATCGACCGGAATTTCGCCGACCCGACAGTGAACCCGGATGCGGTCGCGGTCCGGCTGCACGTGAGCAGACGAACACTGTTCCGTGCGTTCGAACTCCAGGGCCTGTCCGTCGCACGGCTCATCCGAACTCGCAGACTCGCCGCCGCGGCGAGCGCGCTCAGCGACGGCACCCGTGGCCTGCGCGACATCGCCGACAGCTGCGGTTTCCGCACGGTCGATCAGCTCTCACGGGCCTTCCGCGCCAAGTACGGGGTAACCCCCGCCGCCTACCGCAGCACCCGCCGCCGGGAGGCCCCGACTGCGCGGTGACCGCGGAGATCATTCGGCCAGGATGCCGACGGCAAGACGCATTCGCCGGGCTGCGGCGGATCCGGTGTCGGCCGGGCGGAGACGAGTTCCCCGGCGCGTCAGCCTGTTTGAGAATCGATTGACGAGGCATTCCGGGACAAGAGGCTCGTAGAAGGAGAACTTGTGACTTCCGTAATCCTGGTAGTTGTCATCGCCATCGTGGTCGTACTCGCCGGTGCGGCTCTGCTGGCTCAGCCGTACCTACGCCGGAAGCGTCTGCGCCACCGCTTCGGGTCCGAATACGACCATGCCCTCGAGCACACCGAGGATCGCCACGCCGCCGAACGCGAACTGGTGGAACGCGAGCGCAGGCACGACTCGCTCGAACTGCGTGCACTGACATCTGAGCGTAAGCACGAGTTCACCGAGGCCTGGACCAGCGTGCAGGAGCGCTTCGTCGACGAGCCCGCCGACGCCGTCCGCGAGGCCGACCAGCTCATCACGACCGTCATGGCCGAACGCGGCTACCCCACCGAAGGTTTCGACCAGCAGGTCGCCGACCTCTCCGTCGAGCATGCCGCGACCCTCGGTCACTACCGCGACGCCCACCTCATCGCGACCAAGCACGCGCAGGGCCAGGCGAGCACCGAGGACCTTCGGACCGCCATCGTGCATTACCGCGCGCTGTTCCTCGATCTGACGGACAGCCACACCACGCACAAGAAGGACACCGTTTCATGAGCACCGAATACGACCGAACCAAGACCGATACGCGTACCGACGATCTCGAGCACGGCCATCGCGACGAACACGACCGCTTCGCGGCCGGTGAGCCAGGCGAACACCAGGTGATCGACGCCGAGCTCATCGATCCGGATTCCGGCCGGGATCCGAAGGCCGCCGGCACCGTGGACGACGATACCCACGTCGTCGGCGGCGCCACGGAAGCCGAGCACGAGACGCTGTCGGATCACCGGCACGACAACACCGGCGACCGGCACGACAACACCGGCGGCGTGCACGACAACACCGACGACGTGCACGGCATCGACGGCGACGGGCACGGCATCGACGGCGAGCACTCGCCCGTGGCGGCCCACACTTCAGTCAAGACCGACGCGGAGGACGACATCGTCCCGCTGTTCGACGAACAGTCCCTGGAACAGCTGCGCGGACGCTGGCGCGAACTGCAGGGCGCCTTCGTCGATGATCCCCGCGACGCCGTTTCCAAGGCCGACAACCTGGTCGGCGAGCTGATCCACGAACTCACCAGCACCTATTCCGAACGCCAGAAGCTCATCGCGGGTCGGTGGTCGGAGGACCCTGACACCGAGTCGTTGCGGCGCGCGCTGCGCAGCTACCGCGCGTTCTTCAACCAGCTTCTCTCCCCCGCCGCCTGACCTCGGTAGCTGCCAAAGCACCGTACGAGCGCGATATGCACGGCGCGCTCGTACGGTGCTGTCGTCTCGTCGGCGATACCGCCGATTGATCGCTACCCGAATTCGCACGAGCCGAGTTAAAGTTGCACCGCGTGACATTTCCCCTCCTGAGCGAACGCTGAACGGAGAATTATGGGACACCGGTCGAATATCGCAGTGTTTGTAGCGACCGCGGGTTTGTTCATCGCCGCGGGCTGCGGGACGTCATCGGATTCCGGCGGCGGTGCCACCAGCTCCCCGGTCGAATCGCAGGCCGAGCCCGCGTACGCCGCCACGCTCAGGCCGATGATCACCCAGCTCATGAAGGACAATGTCATTCCAGGCGCCGTCGTGGTCGTCAAATCGCCGAAGGAAGGCAACTGGACCGAGACATTCGGCACCCGCGTCATCGGGGCCACCGATCCCATGTCGGCGGACGACTACTTCCGCATCGCCAGTAACACCAAGACCATGACGTCGACGGTCATCCTACAGCTGGTCCAGGAGGGCAAGCTCGCCCTCGAGGATCCGATCGACAAATATTGGCCGGGTGTGCCGAACGGCGATCGCATCACCATCGCTCAGCTCTCCGAAATGCGAAGCGGGCTGTACAGTTACACGTTCGACCCGCAATTCAACGCGATGCTCGACAGCGACCCGAACAAGGTGTGGACACCGGAGGAGTTGCTCGCGATCGCCTTCTCGCACCCTGTCAATTTCGCGCCGGGGGAGAAATTCGATTACTGCAATACCAACATCATTCTGCTCGGTCTCGTCATCGAGAAGATCACGAAGATGTCGGCCGCCGAGAATTTCCAGAAGCGGATCTTCGAACCGCTCGGCCTGAAGCACACCTCGCTGCCCGCGGCGACGGATCACTCGATCCCCGATCCACACCCGCAGGGTTACGCCTTCGGCACCAATGTCTCCACCATCGACACCTACGCCCTGCCGCCCGAGGAACAGGCCGCCGCTCTCGCGGGCACGCTGCAACCCAGCAACGCGACCGACGCGAGCCCGTCGTGGACGTGGACCGCGGGTGCCGCGATATCGACGGTCGATGATGTGGCCACGTATGTGCGGGCACTCGTCGAGGGCGACCTACTGGACGAGAAGATGCAGCGAGTTCGCATGGACAGCATCCAACCGATCGATCCGGCCGCCCCCGATGTCGCCGGATACGGTCTGGGAATCGTCCGATTCGGTATGCATCTGTTCGGACACGACGGTCAGATGCCCGGGTTCATGACCTTCATGGGCCATGACCCAGCGTCGGACCTCACGATCGTGGTCGCCACGAACCTCGCGACGGTACCGTCGGGCGAGGGATCAGCACTGGTACTGGTCAAGGCCATGCTGCCGACCTTCTACGGTCCCGAGGCGGTGCCAGGAAACCCGGCTGCGCCGAGCCCAGGCACGACAACCTCGCCCACCAGCCCTGCCGGACCGACGCCGAAGTAATCACACTGTCCGATTGCCGGGAACGATAGGCGCGAGGGAACAATCCGCAGGCGTCGCCGCCGGACACAGGCTAGAGGTACGGTGTGCCGATCGGCGCCGATGTGGCGGTGAGGTGTGTCGCCGTGCCGGTGTCCCCGGAATCAAATCTGAAATGAAACTGTGTCTGAAAGTGTCGGCGGAACCGACGGCGAGTGGCGAGAATTGGCCACGACGGTTCGGTGTGATTCAGCACCTGCCGTACCGTCGTGAATCCCCTTCGGCAACAGAGGAATCCAACGATGAACAAGTTGTCGAGAGCCACCGTGGCGACGGTGGTTGCCGCCGTCGTCGCGGTCGGGACCGTGGCGGTCGGCGTCGCGCAGGCGGAAAAGCCCGGCGCGCAGCCCTGCACCCCGTACACGGCAATTCTCGCGCCGGGGACCTGGGAGACCACGCTGGACGCCGATCCCGAGGTACCGGTCGGGATGCTCCGGCTCGTCGGCGATGGCCTGCAACGGCAGTTCGGCCGTGACATCACGGTTCTCTACGTCCCTTATGCCGCAAGCGCTTTCGACCTGGGTCTGAGCTACGCGGAGTCCCTGAGCACCCTGGAATCCCGACTGCGCCTCATGATGCGTGGCCTGTGCAGCTCGACACGGGTCATCCTCGCCGGCTACAGCCAGGGTGCGGACGGTATCGGCGATCTCGCCACCGAGATCGGCAACGGCGACGGCCCCATCGGTGCCGATCGAGTGGTCGGCGTCGGTCTCCTGTCCGATCCGCATCGCGATCCGAATACCACACTCTCCCTGGGGAATACGCAGCCCGGTTATGGCATAGCCGGAACACGGAGCCGGGATTTCGGTGCCTTGACCGAGCGGGTTCGCACCCTGTGCTCCGATGGCGACCTGTACTGCTCCCTCGATGCGGCCACCTCCCCGTTCCTCGCCGTGTTGGGCCGGGTCCTGAGCGGTGATTCCCAACCGATCGCGAACGTCATCCCCGCCACGGTCGATCCAAGCAGCCTGATCGCTCAAGCCGTCACCATGGGCGCCGGCTGGACCGCCACCGCGGCGAACCTGCCCACCATTCTCGACAACCTGACCCGCCTCCCTGAGTTCATCGCGGCGGGTGACATTCACGGTGCGCACCGGGCCGCGCGCGCCCTGAACGTTGCTCTGGCCCCGTTGGTCCAGGCTGCCGCGGGTGTGGACCGAGCCCTGGTCGCCGAGGTCATCCGCGCAGCCGCCGCCGTCGATCCCTCCGGTCGCACCGCAGGCGTCAGCGTCATCGCCGACGCCCTCATGCACATCGATCTTCTGAGCATCGCCGACAGGGTCGGCCGAATTCAGGAAATCCTCTGGCGTGCAGTCGAATCCCTCGATCGTCACGATCCCGTCGCCGCGGCTGCCGACCTGGCGACCTTGGCCGCTACCGGCGCCGACCTCACCGGCTCCGTGCTCGGCCCCGTCGCCGCAGGCATCCGAGCAGACCTCCGCGCGACCACCCGCACCCTGCTCAGCATCGCCGACCCCGCCACCGTCGATGAGCTCGTCCAACTGGCCCGTCAAGGCGTGGACATCGCCAACTTCTACGCCTCCGACGCGCACATCGACTATGGCGACGATGTCCGAATCCTTCTGAGCTACCTGAGCTCCCAGGTAGTTTCCTAGCTCGGAAGATTCGACGCCGAACACTCGCTGTCGCGTCGGCACGATCTGGATCGTGCCGACGCAACGGCATTCAGATCAGCACGACACCACACCTCTGGCCGAGCTGTTGAGATGCACCCCTAAGACTCTCGACAACTCGCCGACGTTGTCGGCGCTGGGTGTCACCACATCGCGTTCCCAACGGCTGATCTGGTTTCCGTCCGCGATTCCGATCCAGTCGGCCAATTCCGCCTGGGTGAATCCGGAGGCCATCCTCGCCGCCCGAATAGCTTTGCCGATCGTGGACATGGTCTCCCCTCTCTCTCGATGCCCTCGGCACGGACCGCATCAGCGCCGGTGCCCGTCGTCGAACACTCGTACTCCTGAAGCGGTCTCGCGCAACCACATTCGAACGATAACGACGAATCGTCCCACGAAGGCGGCTGTGACTGCACGACAACTGACTCTGCACGCACAAATGTGCGTGCAGCCGGGCGCGGAATCGCCGGCTACTTCGGTGGGTCGTCCGCATCGGTGGCGCTGCGGCGCCAGTCGCGTGGCGTCATACCGAATGCTTCGCGGAATCGCCGGGTGAAGTGGGCGGCGTCGCGGAAACCCACGGCACCGGCCACCGCCGCGACGGACCGGTGCGCATAGCCTCTGTCGATCAGCATGTCACGGGCCCGGACCAGGCGTTGTTCGATGATCCACTGCTCGAGGCTGATTCCCGACTGTGCGCATATCTTGTACAGATGCCGAACGGAGATGTTGTTGGCGGCGGCGATAGCGGGGATCTTCAACGTCGAATCGGACAGGTGTGTCCGCACATACCCGAGGATCTGCTCGATCAGCAGTTGCTCCGGGATGGCGGCGCCGTCACCCGGTCCCCGGCCGGCCGCCGAGATCAGTAGCGCCCGAACCATTTCCAGGCACGACTCGCCCACCGAGGCGGCGGCCGGATCGGTTTCGAGCTGGTCGGCGATCCCGACGAGATGCTGGATCTGCGCCGTGACCATCGGGTACAGCGGCGATGCGGCCAACCGCCCGTGCGCCGCGATGACCGTTTCCGCGGAGATGCCGAGGCGCTCCCTCGACAGCTGCAGGCACAGCGTGCCGCCGAGACCGCGCCAGCCGGAGGCGAACGTGGTGGCCAGGTCGATCACTTCGCAGGCGCCGGGTTCGATCAGCGTTTGCGCGCCGAACTGTTCGTGCCTGCGGACCTGTCCGTTCTGAACGGTCACCGTCAGGGTGTCGCTGGGCGTGGTTCGCTCATGCCGACTGGTTCGCAAGACCTGGTGACCGGATACCTCCGAGCGGGTGAGTGCGATCGGACCCAGCATCCAGGCCTGGTGCCGACTGACCACTTCGGCCGG
Source organism: Nocardia sp. A7 (assembly GCF_046549215.1). Lineage (NCBI taxonomy): Bacteria > Bacillati > Actinomycetota > Actinomycetes > Mycobacteriales > Nocardiaceae > Nocardia > Nocardia sp. A7. Next base: position 415,481 of record NZ_JAJPWE010000005.1, read on the forward strand.
CGAATCCCACATCTGCAGGTTCGCCCCGATATCGGCTTCCTGCAGGATCGCGGTCACCGCCTCTCGCCGGTCCGCCGGCCTGAAGTAGTCGGAGTCGATCAGCACTGCCATGGGTGATCTCCACTTCGGATCCTCGCCGGCGGTGGAGTCCCTCCCGTCGCCGGCCGCTGCGCGTTCGGGTGGTCGCAATTCCGGCAAAGGTGATTGCGTGGGGTCTGTAGTCGGCGATGCTATCGCGCCTCGGCCCACCCGGAGCCCGATTCGGGTGGGCTTCCGCACCGACTTTCACCGACCCGCGGTGGCGTGTTCCCTTGCCGCGGTTAGCCGTAACGCCAGGATTCGACGTTCGGCAGCTGTCGCCGTCGCAGCCCATTCCGGTTGCAGAGCCGCGTAAGTGCACACGTCGCGCCACCGACCCTGGGTTCGATACAGCTGCCGCAGCCGCGCCTCCGGTGTCAAGCCCACTCCCGCCATCACCGTGTCCATCACCGGATGATCCTGCCGGTGCCCCGCCCATACCCGGTGAATCCCGAGCGGCCCGAAGGCGAATGCCGCCATGAGCCGCCCCGCCTCGATGCCACCCGCACGCAACGCCCCTTCCGGAACCACGACCAGACCGCCGATCATCGCGTTGCTGCCGAAATCCTCTACCAGCAGGCCGATGGTGCCGACCATGGTGTCCACACCCGGTGCCGTGATCGCCAGCGTGTACTTGCGCCGCGGACTCTCCTCACGCGAGCGCAGGGCGGCGTCGAACGACGCCGCGGCCGCCCGGACACCCATGCTGTCGGTGCCCATGAATCGGGTCAAGCGCGGGTCGGTGAAGATCCGCTGATAGACGTCGAGATCACCGGCGCGGAGATCTCGCAACCGCAGCCGCGCGCCGACCAGTTCCACGTTGCGCAGGTCGATCGTCAACGGACTTCCTCCATCGCCCGCACGAATTCCGCGCCGATCCGCGGATCTACCGCGGGTATGAGCTCGTCGAGGTCGATATAGGTTCGCCCCGACGGGATCGGCTCACCGAGCAGGATCCGGCGAGCCGTGTCCGCCACCAAGGCGCCGCCGAGCATCACCCCGGAGGCGAGTTGAGGCCAGCTGGACAGGCTCCGGCCGATGTCACCGACAGCGTCGCGCATCGCCGGACTCAGCCGCGGCTCATCGACCACTGCCAGCAGAAACGACAGCCGCTCGCCCCGGTTCATCCTCGCGACATCGGCCGAGGTCGACCCGCCGGTGCGGCCGTGGAACAGCGGGCGATGCGGTTCGTGATCGAAACGCTCCACATCCAGCAAGCCGCGATCGTTGGCGTCCATCAGGACCGGGATCCCTCGGCGCCGCGCGTACTCGCGGGCAGCGACTTTCGCCCACACCGTGTCGCATTCCTCCACCAGCAGATCCAGCGGCCGGGCACCGCCCACTCCGTCGAAGAACGGCCCGATCGACTCCTCGGTCAACCCGTCCATGAACACCTCGATGTCGAGATAGGGGTCGATTTCGAACATCTGACGCGCCGCCAGCACCGCCTTGGAAACACCGAGATCACCCACCCCTGCCCGCAGCCGGTTCAGATTCGACAGCCCGACGGTGTCGAAGTCGGCCAATCGGAACGATCCGCCGACGCCCTCCATCGCCAGCGTCACAGCCGCACTGTTGCCCACCGACAGCCCGACCACACCGATCCGCCGCCGGCGCAGGTCTCGCTGCTGTTCCCGGTCGATCTTGTTGCGATTCCGATCGGTCCGCAGCCGCTGGAAACCCTCGCGCGGCAACACATGGACCAACCGGCCGTTCCACGGATAGAACGCCCACGTTCCCCACTGCCACAACGGAGTCTCGCCACAGATCCGACGCCGGGACGCTGCCAGCGAGCCCGTCGAATGCGCGAGGGCAGGGTCCTCGCAGCGGATCAGTTCGTCGAGCTGATCTTCGATCGTGTCGTGCACTGCGCTGACAGATCTCGACGCTGCCAGCGCTTCCAGGTCACGCAATCCTTCCGGATTCGATGCATCGAGCAGCACGGGACGGAACTGCGATGTTGCGGCGCCGGGCGTGAGTACCGCCGGACGCGAAGCCGAGCGATGCCGAACCATGTGTGCACAAACCTCCGAACCTCATGAGGCGAACGGACTTCCGCTCGCCTCTGTCGACCAGGACGCGCAAAGAATACACACAGCACACTTTCAGCAAACGCACCTTCGGTCCAGCGGCATGGCGCGAAAATACCTCAGCCAAAATGGGACTATGACCGAATCGGGTCGGCGCTCGAGGCGACCCGATCCATCACCCTTCCGCAGGCTCGCAATAATCCCGCAAGCATCGATTCCGGGACCTCCGACAACGACCGTTCACTGCCACCCGGTCCGACTCGCGGTGATCAGACGGCGTAGTGCGGCAGGGGTATGGCCGAGGTGCTCGCGGACGGTCCTGGTCAGGTGGGGTTGGTCGGCGAAACCGAGGTCGGCGGCGAGATCGGCGAGATCGGTTTCGCCGTCGGTGAGGCGATGGAGGGCCTGGCCGACGCGAACTCGGTTGCGGTAGTGGGTGAGCGAGACGCCCATGTGTTGGGAGAACACCCGGCTCAGCCGGTACGGGGAAACCTTCAGCAATCCGGCCAGCGACCGCAAACCAGCCGCTTCGGATACGCCGGTGAGGATCGCTTGGCGCGCCGCGGTGACCATCGTCTGGTCGGCGGGATGTGACCGCGGAGTCGACCGGCCGGTGGCGGCCGCGACCAGTCGGAGCAGTTCTTCGGTCAGCGCGTAATCGATGTCGCCGACCGCGGCGGCATCCAGCAGCCTGCGGTGGGTCAACTCGACGCGTGCGTCGATGTACACCGCGCGCGCGGCCATCGGCACGTCCCAGAACTCGGGGGTGATGCTCACCGAGGTGCACACGTCACCACCGGCGGGATGGGCGAACCGTTCCTCCTCCCCTGGCGCGCCCAGATAGCCGAGGGTGGGATCCAAGTCGGCGTCGACCCCGTCGGCGCGGCGCCGGAACGTGCCGCGCCGCACGAGAACAAGGCGGTGCTCACCGCACGCTTCCGGCGTCGACCATCGGGTGTGGTCGGCACGGCAGGTCACAGTGCTGAGGGTGAAGTCCGGCCGGGCGGCAAGGGGAACGGCGCACAGCATGGGCCGACCGTACGCCGAGGCTGTGACACATCGACCCCGCAAGAATCTTCAAGACCGGGGGCCGGTCCGGGCTGAATGCTGGGTGGGCAGCAACCCGTACCGAGGAGAGAGACACCATGGCATCTGTTCACAAAGAATTTCTGGTCGACGCCACACCGGACCAGGTCTGGGATGTACTGCGCGACTTCGGCGCTGTGCACGAACGCCTCGCTCCCGGCTTCGTCACCGACACCCGACTCGACGCCGACACCCGCACAGTCACCTTCGCCGACGGCACCGTCGTCGCCGAACGCCTCGTCGACCTCGACCCGGTGAACAGGCGTGTCGCCTACACCGTCGTAGGCGGGAGCCTGCATCCTTCGCACCACAACGCGTGGATGCAGGCCCTACCGGAGGCCGATGGCAGGACCCTGTTCGTCTGGCACACCGACGTGCTGCCCGAACCTCTCGCCGCATCGATGGCCGAGTCGGTCGACCACGGTGCCACGGTCATCCGTGCGGCATTGGAAGCGGCGGCAACGCGGTCGACCGGTATGGGCGAACCCGTGCACGAGACCGCTCGATAGCCGGGAGGGGCGGCGCGAAAACAATCCGCGCCGCCCTCCTCAGCGTCACCGCTCGCTGCGAACAGTGGTAGATCCGGCGGAAATATTCTGTGCGACAACAGAATCGGATCGGTCGGTGTGGATGCCTGTCCGATCGGCCAGGGTAATCACGCCCGCTGCGGCCGTTGTCGCCGCGGAGAGAAGGACCAGACCAGACCAGCCGAACCAGCCGATCGCGGCCGCGCCGAACGCCGTGCCCGCACTGCCCCCGACGAAGTAGACCGACATATAGGCGCTGTTGAAGCGCGCCGGGGCCGACGAATCGATCGCCAGGACCGCACTCTGATTGGCCACTTGCGCCGCGAACAGCCCGGCATCGAAAAGACCGAGACAGATCAGCGTCAGCACGGTGTTCGACAGAGCGGCGGCCAAGACGACTACCGAGGTGAGTGCGAGCGCGAGCCCGACCAGGATCACCGCCCTGGATCCGACCCGATCGGTCCAGCTACCGGCGATCCGGGTCGCGAGGACGCCTGCCAAGCCGGCACAGGCATACAGACCGATCCGCTCTGGGGAATACGAGTACGGGGGCTGCGACAACGCCACCGCGAGGCCCGCCCAGATCGCAGAGAACGCGAAGAACCACAGCGCACCCCGCGCCGCCGCCCAGCGCAGAGCCGCGAAGCGAGCGAAAAGTCCCGGAATCCCGCGCACCGTTCCCAGATATCCGGCAGCTGCCCGGCCACGCACTGTCGGCAGGACGAGATACGACACCACCGCCACCGCGAGACAGGGCACCGCGAACACCAACAGGGTTGCGCGCCAACCGATCACCTCGGTGAGCCAGCCTCCGACGATGCGGCCCGCGAGGATGCCCGCCGAAATGCCCGCGGTGACGATCCCCAGGACAGTGGCCTGCCGACGCGGCTGCGCGAAACGCCCGGCCACCGAACTCAATTGAGCGCCAACGGCCGATCCCGCCCCGACCAGGCCGACAACCGCCCCCAGGACCCACGAAGAACCCACCGTCGCCCCGGCGGCCGAGGCAACCGCCAGCACCGCGAACTGCGCCGCCACTACAGCCCGCGGCGCGAACCGGTCCACCAGCGGCACCAGCAACACCAACCCCGCCAGATAGCCGATCGGCCCGCACGCCAACGCGATGCCGATCACCGCCGCGGAGGTATTCAGCGACCATGCGACCTCGGCGACGGCCGGTTGCAGCAGATAGACACTCGCGGTCGCGAGCGCGGCCGCCAGCGCCATGAACCACACGATCGGTGTACGCAACACCGTGCTCGACATCTCGGGAATCCGTTCGCCATCCATGCACCGACGATAGGAATTCCCGACCCACGGATCCGGCGGAAAACAGACGACACCGTCGCCGCCTCCGGTACCCGGTGGGTCAGTCCTGTGCGCGGTCAGCCGAATCGTCGCGGGGCGCGATGGCCGCGGTGACTCGGTCAGCCAACGCGCGGAGATGGTCGATGAGTTCGGGTGGTTCGTGCACGCGGAATTCGAAGCCGAAAAGACCGGTGTAGACGGCTATTTCGTCGAGTGAGTTCGATCCGACGCGCAGCAGACAGTGGCCTTCGTCGATCGCTTCGATGACCCCGACAGTCGGCGGGATCCGATCCGCGGCCACCGCCGCCGATACCTCGAGGGTGATGCGGGCCTGATAGCGATAGGCGGCGGTGCTGACACCGTGCGACACCCAGCCGGCCAGGTCGACCTCGGGTGCCTCGCGCGGAGTGAAGCGTGGCCCGTTGGGAATGCGCGGATGGAGGCGATCCACCCGGTAGGTGCGCCAATCCTTCTTCTCGACATCCCAGCCGACCAGGTACCAGCGCCGCCCCGTGTGCACGAGTCGATGGGGTTCGGCTGTTCGTCGGGTCTCGGTGCCGTCGTGGGTGCGGTAGTCGAAACGGAGCTGTTCGTGGTCACGGATCGCGGCGGCGATCGCGGTGAGCACCTCCGCATCGACAGTCGAGGTCGCGGCGGGCATGGTGACCGTCGCGGCCCGCAGTGCGGAGACGCGGCGCTGCAGTCGTGACGGCAGGATCTGTTCCAGTTTCGCCAGCGCCCGCAGCGAACTCTCCTCGATCCCGGTGACCGAACCACCGGCGGCCGTGCGCAGCCCGAGCACGACCGCGACCGCCTCGTCATCGTTCAACAACAGCGGTGGCAGCTTGGTGCCCGCGCCCAGTCGGTATCCGGCGGTGCCGGAGACCGCGTGCACCGGGTAGCCGAGTGTGCGCAGCTTGTCGATGTCGCGGCGGACCGTGCGCGGGTCGACCTCGAGGCGTTCGGCCAGGTCGGCACCCGTCCACACCCGGGGTGTCTGCAGTAGTGACAGGAGTTCTAGGAGGCGAGCCGAAGTTTCCAACACACTTCGCATTCTGCGCTACAGCTAGGGCAGTAGCTGTCCTAGCTGCCTCGTAGCGTTGTTCTCATGAGCGAAGCAATCACTCCCTTCCGCATCGACGTCCCGCAGTCCCAGCTCGACGACCTGCATCGTCGCCTGGACGACACTCGATGGCCGGACGGTGTCACCGGAATCGGTTGGGCGCAAGGTATTCCGCTCGATTACACCCAGGAGCTGGCGCGGTATTGGCGCACCACCTACGACTGGCGGGCACAGGAAGCGCGACTGAACGCGTTCCCGCAGTTCCGCACCGAGATCGACGGTCACCAGGTGCACTTCATCCACGCCCGGTCGGCGCAATCCGATGCGATGCCGTTGATCCTCACCCATGGGTGGCCCGGATCGATCGTGGAGTTCCTCGACGTGATCGGACCGCTGACCGATCCGGTCGCGCACGGTGGCCGGGCAGCGGACGCCTTCGACGTCGTCGTGCCGACGATCCCCGGATTCGGGTTGTCCGGACCCGCTGTCGGTTGGTCGACGAGCCGGGCCGCGCGGGCCTGGGCGGAACTGATGCGTCGGCTCGGCTACGAGCGCTACGTCGCCCACGGCGAAGACACCGGTGCGGCCATCTCGCGGGAACTCGCGGTGATCGATCCCGACCACATCGCGGCATTGCACGTGACCATGATCGCCTCGGCCACTGTCACCCCCGAGACGGCCGATCTCGACAACCCTGCCGAGAAGCGTGCCCTGCAGCTGGCCCAGCGTGCCGAATACGAACTCGGCGCCTACGCGCTGTTGCAGGCCTCCCGCCCACAGACGCTGTCGTACGCGCTCGCCGATTCCCCGGTAGGCCAATTGGCTTGGATCGTCGAACGTTTCAAGGACTGGACCGACTCGACCGATGTGCCCGAGGACGCCGTCGACCGCGACACGATGTTGACCAACGTCATGATCTATTGGCTCAACGGCACCGCCGGTTCGTCGGCGCGCTACTACTACGAGGGCGCCGCGACATGGGGCAGTCCTGAGCCGAAAACCGATGTTCCGGTCGCGGTGGCAGTGTTGCCGCAAGACCTCGGCATCCCCGTCCGTCGCATCGCCGAACGGAACCACAACATCGTGCGATGGACCGAATTCGATCGAGGCGGCCACTTCGCCGCGATGGAGGAACCCGACCTGATCATCGACGACCTCCGTGCCACCTTCCGCGAATACCGGAGTTAGGTGCCCAGGCGACGAGCTTCCATTGCGAACCTGAAACATCACTGTATTAACAGGAAGGTTCCGGTAAACTAGCGTGTCGAGATCGACGGATCGTGGGCGATCAATTCCGATCGCAAGCAGCATTCTCCAGTTCGCGCTGCACCGATTTGTGCCGCGTAATCCGCTGTCCCCTACCGGGTGCGAGATTGCGTCCAGATCTTCGCTGCGACAAAAGGATTACCATGACCGAGCGCAATCCTTCCGCACATCGTGCCATCCCCGAGGAAGAGCCTTTCGAACGGCAGGCCGTCGCCGGGGGGATCTCGGTGTTGGCGGCGATCATGCTGTTCATCACCGCGGCGGCCTCCATCCTCGAGGGAATCTCCGCGATCGCCGAGGACGAGTTCTATGTGGCCGGTATCAACTACGTCTACGAATTCGACGCGACTACCTGGGGCTGGGTTCATGTCGTCCTCGGTGTGATCGCCATCGTCTGCTCGATCGGTTTGATGTCGGGCACCGCGTGGGCGCGATACGCGGCGGTGGGCATCGCCGCACTGGTGATCATCGCGAACTTCCTGTCGCTGCCCTATTATCCCGCGTGGTCGATCGTGATCATCGCGATGAGCGTCGTTGTCATCTGGGCTGTCACCGCCTGGAAGCCTGCTCGGCGACATCACCAGCTGTGATGTCGAAAACTACGAAGCGCGTAGGTTCGGCGGCCCATCCGAGCCGGACCGAACGCGAACATCGTGGTGTCAAAGCCCGGTCGGCATTCTCGAGGAGCAGGCAGCCGACCGAGTCCCTGAACTGGTCCCGCTTCGCTACGGACGGATGGCTGCCACGGCGTTCACCTTCTATCGTGGCGCCGCGGCGATCATGGCAGACGATCTGTCCCGCTCGCCCGCCACCGGTCTGCGGACGCAACTGTGCGGGGACGCCCACCTGAGCAACTTCGGCGTTTTCGCCACTCCGGAAAGCAAGTTGGCCTTCGATGTCAACGACTTCGACGAGACGTATCCGGGCGCTGGCTTTTGCGCACGCTCGGGGCGGCGACCGGATCGCCATCGCCGAGGGTCGCATCACCGCCGATACCGCGACCTGAATCAGGACGGTTTCGGCACGGCTTCCGGTATGCGCCTCATACGGAACGAGTTGAACAACCCGATGAGACCGGCCAAGAGCGGAACCAGCAGGGCCACTTGCAGGGCGAGTGGCCGGGCGTCGGTGTTGATGCGAACGACCTCGTCACGGATCTGCGGAGGTTGGTCGACGAGCAACTGTTCGAGCTGGGTATTGCTCATGACCTCGGCGTCTTCCTCGAGTACCTGCGCCACCTGTTGTTGCTGTGTCTGCGGGAGCACCGTGCTCGATTCCGCCATGCTCGTGAACGTGATCGACAACGTTGCCAACATGATGGCACCGGCAAATGCCAGCCCGAAGGACAACCCGAACGACCCCGCCGCAGAATTGACGCCGGCGGCTTCGCTGATCCGTTCCTCCTCGATCGGAGCCAGCGTGTAGTTGTTGAGCTGAGACACCAACAAACCCAACCCTGAGCCCGCGATCACCAATGGGATTATGAGTCCCCAGCCGAATTCCGCCCGTGGCACGATAGGAATCAGCAACACGATCCCGGCCGTGAAAAGTATGAATCCCCACCTGATAATACTGCTCGCCGGCCGATCACCGGCATATCTGCCCATGAGCACCGCAACGGCGAACATGCTCAACGACAGGGGTGCGAGGGACAGCCCGGCTTGCATCGCGTTGTACTCCAGCACCATCTGCAGATAGATCGGCAGGGCGATCATCGTGCCGCCGAGGGCGATCTGCTGAAGCATCTGTCCCGAGATACCCAGCCGGAAGATCTTCGATCGGAACAGATCCGGGTCGAGCAATATCGGCTTCCCCGCGCGCTTGCGCCGAACGAGCCCATAGGCGAGGCCGGCCAGCGCGATCGCTCCGATGGCCAGGAGCGCCCCGACGGCTTCGCCGCCTTCCTGCCACACCAGGATTCCCAGCACGATCCCGCCCATGCCGAGCACGGACAACACTGCCCCGACCAGGTCGACGCCGCGGGGGCCGGTGTAGCGCACATCGCGGACTATTCCCATCCCGGACAGCACGATCCCGATGACGACGACCTCGAGCACGAACCCGACGCGCCACGACAGGTAGGTGGTGATGAATCCCCCGAGCAGTGGGCCGACCGCGGCGGCGATCGCAGCTGCCGCACCGACCAGGGCATAGACCTTCTTCTGTGCCGCTCCCTCGAAGTTGCCGTGGATCAGCGATTGCATGGCGGGCAGTAGCAGCGACGCACCGATCCCGCCGAGCACCGCCCAGAAGATGACGATCGCGATCAAGCTCTGCGCGAATGCCATCGCCGACGCCCCGACCGCGTAACCGAGCAGACCCAGCACATACGCCCGCTTGCGTCCGATCAGGTCGCCCACTTTTCCGCCGATCAGGATGAATGCGGCCGAAACCAGCGCTTCCAAGGCGATCGCAGCTTGGACCCCACTGACGGTCGTGTCGAGATCGCGAACCACCGCCGAGATCGACACGTTCATCAGCGACGTATCGACGACGAGCACGAACATCGCCATCGACAGCAGTATCGCCAGCAGATGTGGATTGCGGCCCGCGTGCCCAGCCGAATCGTCGTTCATCGATCGTTCGCTCATAGAAGGCCCACCGTCCCGGCAATCGCGACGCGCTCGTGGAATTTTGGCTTCAGCATGGCGAATTCTTCGACCTGCCGTCGACACCACGGCCGCTGCGGACCGCGCTGAATGGAATGGGCAGCGTGAGTGCGACGTGCCCATCCCGTCTCAGTGAGTGTCTCACGTGTGCGGGACGAACCAGCCGACGGAGTCGCATCTGTGATCGAAGGGCCACACGGAAAGTCACCACTATGCACACGTTCTCGGGGTACTGAAACATCGCCTGTATTACCAAGAACATTTTCGGTAAACTGCTGGCGACCTCTTCGAAGACGCGTCCACAGTGAATCCAGTCAGGAGTCGTCGTGCCCAAGTTGGAGATAAAGAGGAAGTCCGAGCTCTCCCGCAAGGAGGTATCCGAGCATCTCATCGCGATCGGACAGGCCCTCGCGGGCGGCTCCGAAGTGGAATTGGGAGAAAGTGGCGATTCGATCGAAATCGTTGTCGCCGACCGTGTCCGTTGGGAACTCGAGATCGAAGTCGACGGCGACAAGACCGAAATAGAGATCGAGATAAGTTGGCATGACGAGCCGTCCGGCGAAACTCCGCCGCAGCGCGCGGCCCCGGCCAAGGCTGTGCGTCGTGGTCGGCCGCGCAAGACACCCACTAAATGACTCGTCAACAACACCGCGGAGTCAGTGATCGCGCTCGACACTGGTGGGCGCGGGCGGCATTCGTCTTCGCTGCCTGCGCTGCCGTGGTGCCCGCGCTTTCCGCCGGCATCATGGGCGCGCTCGCCTTGCTCATCGTCGGTGTCGGCGGTGTCGTGGTCACGGTGGCCGCGCTCTACACGTTCTTCACCCGAATGGGATTGCTGCGGTGGCTCGCCCTCGCGGGGGCGTGTCTGTCGCCGGTCATCGTCGTGATCTTGTTCATGCGCGCACATCTGTTGTGGGTCGTGCTGGTCTCGTGCGCGCTGGCGCTGTTGGCGCTCAGCTGCGCACGCACCGCCCTGCATCGCAGCGGTTCGGATACGGCCATGCCCGAATATTCCGTCCCACCACCACAGCGTCCCTTCCTGATCATGAACCCGCACTCCGGTGGAGGGAAGGTCGCGAAGTTCGACCTCGTGCGAAAAGCCGAAGAACTGGGCGCCGAGGTCGCGCTGCTCGAAGGGCCCGACAACATCGACGTCAACGCACTGGCGCGACGCGCGGTCGCGCGAGGGGCTGATCTGCTCGGCGTCGCGGGCGGCGACGGAACCCAGGCACTCGTCGCGGCTGTCGCGGTGGAACACGAGCTGCCGTTCCTGGTGATCAGCGCCGGAACCCGCAATCACTTCGCCATGGATCTCGGACTCGATCGCGCCGATCCCACCCGATCACTGGAAGCACTCCGCGACGGTGTTGAGTTGCGTGTCGACTTGGGCGCCATCAACGGCCGACCCTTCGTCAACAACGCCTCGTTCGGGGTCTACGCAGAGGTGGTGCGTAGCCCCGCATACCGCGACGACAAAGCCGCGACAGTGCTCGCTCTGCTGCCCGATCTGCTCACCGGACACAGCGGCCCGAAGCTGGTCGCGCGGATCGGCGAGGCCGCCGTCGATGGCCCACAGGCCATCCTGGTGAGCAACAACCCTTACGGCAGTAGCGATCTGGCGGGTCTGAGCCGTCGCGCCCGGCTCGATCGTGGCGTTCTCGGCGTGGTCACGCTGTCCGTGGCCAATGCCAGGGAAGCGGTCGGGCTGCTGCGCCGCACTCGCCTACACGGGCTGTCACAGCAAGCGGCGGTCGAACTGGTCGTCGACGCCGACACCCCGGAGATCCCAGTGGGGGTGGACGGCGAATCTCTGCTGCTGCGCACGCCGGTGCGCTGCACCATCGAACCGGGCGCCTTGCGAGTGCGTGTTCCCAGGACCAGGCCAGGAGTCAGGCCGGCCGCGCCGGAGTTGGACTTGGCACGCCTGTGGCAAATCACGCACCGTTCAGCCCCCGCCTCGAAGTGAGCCGTATTCGACCAGGGTGGGCCTGTCGTCGAGTTTGGCCTGTCGATTCGCGTGCCACCTGGGGGTACACCAACTAGGCCGCCGGGCCTTGTGTCATCTCACCGAACATCGCGAGGGGCGCTTCGCGAGCAACACTCCTGCTATCCTCAACAGATGTTGTAGGTGCCGGGCGCACCGTCACTGATATCGCTCTGCCACAAGACTTTCCGAACTTCGCGTTCGAAAGCGGAACCGCTTCGTTGACCGAGATGCCCAATTGAGCGACCAGACGCACCCGAGAATCTCGGCGTGACACGCCGAGGGGCCCACCCCTGATGCATTCGTCGCCTGAAGGAGTAGTCATGCCCCAGTCCCCCGTCGCGGTGCAGACAGCCCTGCACTACTTCACCGCCTTGACCGCCGGGAACCTCAGCAAGGCCATGCACTATGTCGCTGATGAGGTCGTCTGCGACACACAGGGCAAGCGCGTGCACGGCTCCAGAGCGTACCGACAGTTCATCTCACAGTGCCTGCCCGCGATACGAGGGGCGACGCTCGTCGCATCCTTCGGGAATGACACCACAGCGGTGCTCATTTACGACCTCACATCCCCACCCCGTCTACGTTGCCGGGGCGCGGACCGTCTCGTTGTCGACAAGGACAGGATCGTCAACATCGTGACCGTGGTCGACAAGGTGCCGCCTTAGCCGTACACGGTGTCGATCTCCTGGCGGATGGTTACTCGATGTTCCACGAGCGCAGCAGACCTGCGATGATCGGGTGCAAGGAATCAGCCAATGGCGTTGCCCCGATGAGTACTTGGCGTTGGATCAAGCCTTCGATCACGATCACCACCACTTCGGCGGTGATCGCGGGATAGTCGTGATCCATTGCGGTGACGATATGCGCGGCGAACTCAACGAACGCGCCACGCTGCGCATCGAACTTCGCACGGATCTGTGGATCACGTTGGGCCTCGGCCAACAACATGTGCCGGGCAATGACACGCTGACGAGCCGGTGGGGTGGTCATTTCCTGCACGAACGCACTCATGCGGTCCACCACGACGGTCATGGGAATCTGCGGGGTGCTGATCAGGTCGGCGAAATGAGTGGCGGCGACCACCCCGTCGCGGGCGAACAACTCTTCCAGTGCCAGATGGACCAGATGCGCCCGGGTAGGGGCGTGATAGTTCACCGCGCCGCTGCCGAATCCGGCCGCAGCGTCCACCGCTCGGTGAGTCAGCCCACGAAGACCTTGTTCAGCGAGAACGTCTATCACGGCGGCGGCGATCACCTGCCGCCGCGCGACCTTGGTTCCGGTGTCGGTGGCCTTGATTCGCGCCATGAAACCACACAGTAGTGGCACCTGCCATCAACGCCGCCCACCCAGCCGACGCCGACAGAAGGCGGCGGACAAGTATCAGCTGGTGATGAGGTGTTCGACCTCGCCGATATCGTCGAGGGTCAAGGTGAGGACATCTCCCGGCGCGAGCCAGTTACCGGTTTCCATACCGCTTCCGCCGGGCAGAGTTCCGGTCCCGAACAACTCTCCGGGAAAGAGATGTTCGCTGTGGGAAGCGTGCGCGAGGACCTCACCCAGGTTCCATCGCATCCCGGCGCTCGATACCGTGTTGACGGTGTCGCCGTTGATTCTGACCGACCCGGTGAGGTTATCGATGCGTGGCAAGATTTCGTCCGCGGTCACGGCTGTCGCCGACATCGAACTGGCGAAATGCTTGGACTTCTGTGGCCCGAACCCGCTGGCCATCTCGGCGCGTTGAATGTCGCGCGCGCTGAAGTCGTTGAGCAGCACGAACGCGCCGATCGCCGCAGCAGCCTGCTGCGGCGTCGCACAGTACAGGGGCTCGGCGAGAACAAATCCGATCTCGAGTTCGTAGTCCAATGCCGAGGAGTAATCCGGCGCGCAGATCGGGGTACCTGACGGGACGAACGTCAGATGATTTCCCATGTAGTAGATCGGCTGCTGATAGAACAACGGCTTCGGCTTGAACAGCGGAAAGCTGCGACCACTCAGCCGCTCTACCGCAGCGGCCAACCGGTACTGCGTCGGATGGAATCGGCGCACCAGACCGCGGCTCGCGTCAATATTGTGCTGCTCGAACAGCATGAAGTCGCGAAATGATGCCGGGTTGAACGGCAGCAACAGCTCAGACTCGCGCAGATGCCCGTCAGCGACGCCGAGCTCCCACTGGTCACTGAACACCCTCCCCGCCACCGGTTCCGGATGCGCAGACCACTGCTCGTCACGGAAACACTGGGTCTGCAAACCATTTTCGGTCCGAATACGACGCAACTTCATCGACGATCCCCTGTTCGTTGTGGCCGACGGTCAGCCCGCGCGCGTCTCGGCACCGATTCCACCTGCGCGAATTGTGGTACTTCACAGACCTCGTCCAAGGTGTCGGCCCCCATTCTCCGTGACCATAAGGTCGACAGATGCCGAGTCAACCAAAACCCGATCGGCGCGCCGCAATCCGGTTGGCGGCGGTCGTCGGCGCAGGTTTGGCACTGTCCGGTCTCCCACTCTCTGCCACCGCCGATCCGAACGCACAATACCGTGGGTACTCTGCCGAGGACCACGCCAAACCGTACGCGAAATACATGGCCGCGGAAACCGCCCCTGTCCTGCCTTCGGTTGCTGCGGCTTATCACGGCGGCCCGACACCACCGGAGCAGATTCCCGAGTTCTCCGCCCTCCCGACGGACCTCTCACCGCACGGTATCGCCGCGGTGGAAACCGGCTACGGACAAAGCACATCCGGCGCAATCTGGGTCGCGGTACATACCGAGATGCGGGGCGTCACCGCCGCCATGTGGGACTGGTGGTTCGCCTGGCACACCGCCGAATCCGCGCGCTACAAACTCTGGCACCCCGACGCGCACCTCTACTGCGGAGTCGCCCGAGACCGGTCGGCGGACCGCATCCCCGACCGCGAAAAATACATCGGCAACATCGCCTACGTCGACGAGTACATCGGCCCGAAACTCCAGCAACTGGCGATTGCCTTCACCGACCCGCGTGCCCATGGCTTTCACGTCCCCGATCAACACACGATCATTCTCGGACGGGTCGGCAGCATCGTTGCACCGGTCGATCTCGGGTGGCTGGCTCATCAAGTACGGCCGATACCCGCGGGATGCGAAATGCGAAGCCGCTTCTACCTCAACCTCCACGGCCTCCACCAACCCAACCTGGCCCAAGCCGCGCAAGCGATCGAACGCGGGCCTGCTGTCGACCCCCGCGACCTCGTCCTCGATATCGCCCTCGCCCGCGAACTACTCCTGCACTGTGGTCAGGAAATGAACCATCTGGCCGGATTTCTGCCCGAGCTCTACCATGAATTCGCCCGCTGAACCCGACATTGCGCGGTGACAACCGCCTGGATACATCACCAGGTATCGCATGTCGTCAGGGCCAGCATGTCGGCGGGTAGACCACCTGCCGGTTCTCGAGGCGGTCGCGCAGCCGCGGGGCATCCCCACCGATCTCCACAGCCACCGACCGCACCCGTGCGGCAGCCCTGCCGCACGGGTGCGGTCGGGCACGACGGCGATCGCAGCTCGAAGCGCTGGACAATGCGTTGAACAGCGCCGATGGTTCGGGCGGTTGCACTGATCAGCGAGGAGGGTGTGGCGGGACTCCCGCGGTGCCTACCAGGGCCGATCCGGTATCGAAACAGCCTGTACCCGCTGCTGACTCGGGCCGATCTCCCTAGCCTTCTCGAACGCCGCGCCCAGGGGCGAAGGCACGTATCCGGTTGTAGCTCAACACAATGTCGGCTCTTCGACGGACATCGAATTCCGGACCCGAGCCCTACGATCGAGCGATGTGGGCGTCATGAGTCGCATCCGAAAGACACGTGCACGCAACGTCGTCGGCCCCAATTTGCCCGACGCGCATCCTGTTGTCGGCGACGACGCCCAGATAACCAGCCAGGCGTTGCATCGACACGATCGACAAGAACGGCAGGTACCCCTGCAGCAGTGTCGATTCCGGTTTCGGGGGTAGATATGCGCACATCCGGCGCAGCGCATCCGTTCCTGCCGTTCGCTGACGGATTGGTCGCCGCAGCAGCTATCGGCGAGCTGGCGGCCACCTCACCCGGTATCGATGGGGGTTCGATCGCCGTCTTCGCGGTGTTCGTCGGTATCGCCGCGGCGTTGTTCGCCAGGGCGCGCTATCTCGCTCCGGTGGCCGACTTCTTCTATTCCGCGGTCGGGCTCTTGGCGTGCATCCCCGTCGCCGCGGAATTTTTGCGCGGCACATCGTGTGACTCCGCACCCGCGGCGCTGCGGTACGCGGTCTTCGCGTTGTTGTCTGTGCTCGCGGGGTTGGGATTCTTCGCGGCCGTCGTGACGACCGGGATCGCGCCGAAGTTCGGGTTACGTTGGTTCGGAGCCGTCGAGTTGTTGACGGCGGCGACCTCGCCGTTCGGGATCGACGCGTTGCCCGATCCGGTTCCGCTGAGCGTGCTGATTCTGCTCGCGATGCCGTTGGGTTGGCTCGCCGCGCGCCGGTCGAACGCGGTGTTGGACGGCGGGACGAGCGCGCTGGCGGCGGTGGCGATCCTGGTCGCGGCGTTCGCGCCGCGGTGCGAGGACAGCGCCAACACCAACGGCATCGTGATGGTGATGGTGTTCGGCGCGACGTTCGCAGTCGCCAGCGCGATCGGCGTGAGCACCCGAACACGGCGCTGATCAGGGTCTCCAGGGGGCGATGGTGTGGCTCAGCGACGCCCAGACCAGCGGGCTGTCCGCGATGTCGCCGCCGGCTTGCCACCGATGTAGGCATTCGCGCTGCCAGGCGCGCAGCTCCCCGACGGGGTCGAGACCTTCGTGTGCGCGGTCGACCCGCAATCCGAGTTCGGTGGTCGGCTTCGCGGTCGTGCCCGGACCGAAGTCGGCGAAGGCACGGTTGGTCGGCAGGGTCCAGCGGGTAGTGGTGACCAGGGCCGCGCCCGCGTTCACCATGGCCACGACCAGGCCGAAGGTCTCGGCGGAACGGTAGTCGACGCCACCCTCGCACGCGATCAAGGCGACACGGGGCGGCATCGGCCACAGTCGGGCGCCCGGTTGCGGATCGGTGTGGCCGTAGACGCGATGCGCGGCGGAGTCACCGGCGAGGGTGCCGAGCAGCAGGTCGATGGCGGCCAGCGGGCGGTGATCGCCGCTCGAGACGATCGGGTTGCCGTGGGGGTCGGGGCGGGTCAGCGGCTCGGCCATGCCCCAGTTCCTGCGGGTGTCGTGGAGATGCAGGGCGGCCGAACCCGGCTCGTCGACAACGGAGGAGATGTGTCCGAAGTAGAACAGGCGGGAACGTTCGGTGCGCAGGGCGGTCGCGAGGTCGCGGCGACTCACGCGGGCGGCGACGCAGCGGGCGCGTTCGGCGGCGGGTATTCGACCCGCCGTCACGTAGGAGTCCACGCGGTCGGTGAAGTCTGAGTGGTCGGCGCGGTTCAGAACAGGGCCGAGGTGGTGGGCCTCGGCACCGGAGGGCGTTCGAGGGTCGATGAGCAGCAGGGCGGGACGGTGCGCGCTCACCGACCAGTCCGATGGCAGGTTGTCGCGGCCCGCGTGCACGGCCGCGGGTGGCTCATAGACGATGTCGGCGATCTCGAGCATCCGGTGCACGCTGTCGACGATCAGCAGCTCCCACGGCAGGCCCGCGAGTCGGGCGCTCGGAGTCAGTCGCACCCTGACCTGTTCGCCGCGCGCCGAGCGGCGCGACAGTTGGGCGGCGAACGCGACGGGCAGCACCGCGACGGTCAGTGCCTCGGTGAGCTTCAGTTCGGCGTCTCGGTCGGTGTACGCGCCGGTCAGCGCGCGTTCGACACCGTCGTTGCCGGACTCCCCTGCCTGGAGCGCCGGGAGCGCGGCGCTCAGTTGGGCCAGTACCCGCTCCACGGTGTCGGCCGCGACGACGGCGTATTCGCAGTGGTCGGGTCGGTCCAGCCAGCGCCACGACAGATAGGTATCGCCCGCGTCGACGGCGCGCACGAGTACCTCGATCGGTGCGCTCACCGATCCTCCGACGGTGCGATCAGTTCGCACAGCAGTACCGCACCCTGACGCGGCTCGGTGCCCGCGAGCGAGGCGAGATAGGCGTCGATGGCGTCGAGGCGCGCATGCAGGGCCCGCGCCACTGCGTCGGGGTGGTCGTCGAGCAGGAGGTCGTCCACCTGGGCGCGCGCGTTGCCGACGGCGGTTTCGGCCGCCATTACCAGTTCGGTGAGTTCGGGTGAGTCACCGGCGAGGAGGAGTCGGGTCGCGGCGGCGCGGTCGAAGTTCCAGCCTTCGAGGAGTTCGCGATCCACCTCGATCTCGGTTCGACCGAACGCGGTGCCGCGCAACTGTTCCGGGTCGATCTCGGCGGAGAACAGGCCGAAGGCGCGGGCGCCGGGCTCGCCGTGGTCGGGGAGTTCGGCGAAGAGATCGCCGTCGGGGCCGGCTTCGACGGGAGCGACGCCGAGGAGTCGGCCGGTGGTCTCGTCGGCGGTGTAGGCGAGCAGTTCGGTGGCTTCGGCGCACCACGGGTCGACGCCCGCGGCGAGCCGGGACCGCAGTTCGTACGCGCCCGCACGGTAGTCGACCCTGATCTCGGGTCTGGCCGCGCCCGGCCAGGCCAGGATTCGCGGAGGCAATACGGTGGGATCGGCCATCATGTAGGCGGTGTCGTTCTCGGGGGCCCCGCGGTCGTGGGCGTAGGTGCCCGCACCGACCAGCGCCGATTCGTCGACGGCGCGCCAATCGGCGAGCGCCGCCGACAGGTGCGCCTCATCGACGCCGGTGAGTTGCTCGGCGAGATCCGCGATCTCGCCACCCAGCCCCGTTGCCACCGCCGCCGACATCGCGGTGCGCACCAGTTCTGTTGCCGCCGCCGACAATTCGCCGTCCACCGCCCGCTCACCGAGGGCGAGCAGCGCGTACTCGCCGTAGCCGAACAGCCGACGCGCGAGAATGACACGGCCGCAACGGTATTCAGCCATCGCTTCATCGAGCAACAGGGCGCCTCTGTCGAGCGGGCACAGAGTCCAGCGGGCCGTCGCGGCGACGTGGGCTCGATGCGCCCATGTCGGGGGAAGCGCGGGACAGTCGAGGCTCGCCACCGCGGGTCCCTCGATGCGCGACGCCGCTACGAGCAACACGAGCGCGGGATCGGCGAAAACCTCGCCCAATGCGGCGGGATCGGCGCCCGGGTCGACCGACCAGCCGAGCGGATCGGCGGGCGCCACGGGGTCGACGGCGAGCGAGATGCCCGCGTCCACCCGTAATTCCGCCGCGGGCAGCGCCGGCGTGCGCAGCGCGAACCAGCTCACACCGCCGAGATCGTCGACGACGAGGCGACCCGTTCGGAGGTTCACCATGTCCCGTCCTCTCCCTCGTCCGCACCCAATGCGTAGAGAATCGTCGCGGCGCCGTCGAATCGCGCACCGATGCCGCGAGCGACCGAAGCGTCGAAAAGTTCGGCGACGTCGTCGGTGTCGATCACCGAGGCCACCGCCATGAACAGGATGGCGTCGACCAGACGCGCCGCGACTACCGGGTTGCGCGCCCGCGCGGTGGGCGGACCGTCACCGCCGACAGCATTCCAGTCGGCGCGCACCTTCGCGCGCAGATCGTCGAACGGGACGCGCCCCGTCCCGCCGCGGAGCAGTTCGGCGGCGAGCGCGCGTTCCCACGACGGTGGGGCGACGGTGTCCAATTCGGCTGCGGCCCTTGACAAGATGTCGGTGTCGAGGAGTCGGCCGAACCCGGTCGGCTCGATCGCCGAGTCCAGCACGGTCGGGTCGGCCACCGACACCTCGCGCCGCGCGGTGCGGTAGTCGACGCGGGCGTCGTCGAGTCCGACCGAGCGCAGCTTCGTGTAGAGAACCGTCGCGTCGGTCAGTTCGCGGCCTTCGACAGCCCACCGCAGCATGGTCTTCCTGGCGCGCAGGTAGGCGTGCGCGAAGCGGGGGTCGTCGCGCACGGTCGGGTCGGCGTCGATCCGGGCCGTCAGCAGACCGTCGACGTGGCGCAGTTCGGCCGGGGTCGGTTCGCGCGCGGGTCGGTCGGGATCGCCGTGGACGGCCAGCGCGGCAACTGCGGCGTCGATCGCGTCGAGCACCCGCTGGTCGGCCGAGAAGTCGGGGCGCTTCTCGAGCAGATGGGACGCGTAGCGGCGCAGGGCGATAGACACGTATCGATCCCGGTGGTCGTGGGGCCGGGCGATGAAGGCGTCCGCGTCGGCCGCGGTGTCGATCACACCACCGATCCCCGCACCGAGGCGTTCGCCCGCCATCGCGGCGCGCACCGAGGGCGGGACCACCAGCTCGTAACTCTTCACCCGATCGGAGATCTTGTTCGGTATCCCGCGCGGACGGTGCTCGTGGGCGAGCAGGGCGAACTGGGCGCTGAATCGGGCGAGCGGATCGGCGTAGTCGCCGTAAAGGCGCGAGACCGCCAGCCACCCGGCCGGTTCGTCGATACGGCTGTCGGTTCCGGCGAGAAACGCCGCCAGCGCGCCGTATCGTTCGCGCACCCACTCGCGGGTTCCGCCGAGCACCCCGGACCAGCCCTTGAGTTCGTCGATGAACTCCTTCTTGCGCGGCTTGGGCGCCGCAGCCGCGCCGAACCACAGCCGAGCCAACTCGGTGCGCGACACCTCGGGCCCGGAACCCGTTCGGACCCACCACAATTCACGAATCCAGTCCGGCTGGGGATACCGCTGCCCGGTCAGTGAAGGCGTCACTCCGCCGAGCATGACAGCCATCAGCGCACCCCGCCATCCGTCGGCCGAATGACAGCCGTCCGGGGGATCGGTGGAGGCGATATGGATATCGCGAACACCCCCGCGCCGCTGTCGGCGCGCGAACGCGAAGTACTGCGCACCTGGCTGCTGTCGGAGACGAAACAGCAGGTGACCTTGGAACTGTTCATCACCATGGGGACCGTCAACACCCATCTGGGCCGCATCAGAACCAAGTACGCCACGATCGGTCGGGCCGCGACCACGAAATCGGCGTTGTTGGCCAGAGCACTGCAAGACGGCATCATCGGTCTCGACGAACTGTGATGTCCTGCGAATCGCCGACTACCCGACGACCCTGCGCGGACAGCAGACTTGGGTCGGTCGCGACGCGATGGGAACGGAGACAGATGGAACACCGGGCCGGCTACCGGCTCACCGTACCCACAGACGCGCTCGGTGAGCTGATCGATGCTGTACACGAACTCGCCGTCGGCCCGCCCGTGCCGACCTGGCGCACCGGCAACGTCACCTACCTGGGTCGCCCGCGAGTGTGTGACCGGCCGGTGCCCGCGACGGATCGGCCCGGCCACGCCGTCGCCGCGATCGCCCTGACCCAACGTAATTGTCCGACGGTCGACGTCGTCTTCGCGATCACCGAGGCGGTGGCCTACGCGGAATTCTTCTGTCGATCCCGTCGTGGTGCGAAATCCCCCGATCTCGTCCGCCTGCGCGGCTTGGTGAGCACGACCGCCGCCGCACTCACCGCCCGCGGCATCCCCGCCACGGCCGACCCCATCCCCGACCGGTAGCTCGGCTCAGAGTTCGTCGAGCTGAATCAACCCGTCCTGCAATGCCCGAGCGAGCAGCAGCGCCTTGGTGGGGGCAGCGCGGTCGACGGCCGCGAACTTGTCGCGGATCCTGGCCAGGTGGGTGTTCACGGTGCCGATCGCGATGTGTAGCGACTTGCCCACATCGGATTTGGTGTCGACGCGGATCCAGGTGAGGAGCACCTCCACCTCACGGGGGCTCAATTGCGGTGCGATCAGCCCCAACTCGCTGGGTGCTGTCGCGACAACGGGTCCAACAGACATTATTGCTACCCTCCGACACATGTTCGCTGCGGACGCCCGTCGATTGCTCGGACGTCTCGATCCATCAAAGAGCAACTTCTCAGCGAGATCACTCCCGTCGCTGAACGTGCGCGCTCTCAGCTGAGGGCAACTACTCTCACACGATGTAACGGGCGGCTCTCCCCGACGAACTATCACCCGGGGGGGACGAGATCGCAGGAGAGATAACCATTTCCGTCGAGGACCCCATTTCCGCGCAGCTCATCCGCGAGGGTTTGCGCGCGCTGGTCGAGCACCCGGAGCAGATCCTCCTGCGTGGCTTCCGCAGCGAGGAGGTGATCAACGCCGCCGGTGTCTCACAGGCCACGTTCTACCGCCGATTCGCCACCAAGAACGCGTTTCTGCTCGCCGTGCTCGACGAAATGCAGGCCCCCGCGAACTGCACCGTCGAGGCCGTTCGCGACACGGTCGCCGAGCAGGTCGTCGTGCACGCCAATGTCGGTCGAGCGGTGGTGCGCGCGCTCACCGAACACTATTTCGACGTCCTCACCGATCGCACCACCCTGACCAAGAACCTGCTGACCCACCTGTTCGCGACCGGAGATCCGCGCACCGCGCGCGCGATCGCCTCGAACTTCCGTCGGCGCGACGAACTCGCCGTCGCCAGTGTCGATGTCGCCTTCGCCCGGTCGGGCGCCTCGCTGCGCGCGCCCTTCACCACCAGGTCCCTCGCCGTCGCGCTCACCGCACTGGTGGACGGCTTTCGGTTGCGCGCCGACGGCGATTCGCGCACCGTCACCACGAATCTGGTCGCCGACACGATCGTCGCGCTGCTCAACGGCGCAATCGCGAAGCCGGATCGGCACGAGCACATCGATGACGTGCTCACCACCTACTACCCCACCGCGGACACCACAGTGCTGCCCCGCGATCTGCGTGCGGCGATACTCGGTGCCGCGCGCGAGGAATTCAGTGCCCGTGGGTATTTCGACGCGTCGATGCAGGCGATCGGAGAGCGGGCGGGCGTATCGATCGGCACGGTGCGCACCCTGTTCCCGAACAAGCCGCATCTGATCGTCGGCGCCCTGAGCAAGCACGTCACCGAGCTGACCGAGGCGGTGGCCGACGATATCAAGCTCGATCGGGACGAACTCACGACCCTCGGCAACCATCTGCTGCGACTGGCTCAGTTGACCGCGCGTGAGACCGCGTTCATGGACGCGCTGCTGGTGGCGCTGGCACACGACGCGCGTGGGGAACCGCACGGGCTGCTCTCGCTGCGCGAAAAGGTCGATCTGCCCGCCATCATCGCGCCGGTGATCGCCACGGCCCAGCGCAAGGGTGTGCTGGCCGAGCTCGCCCCACCCGACGAGCTGGCCGCCACGATCACCAATATCCAACTGCACCGGTGCTTCACCCGGCGGGGCAACCCGCCCGAGGAGAACACCGCGTTCATCGTCGACCTACTGCTGCACGGCCTGCTCCGGGACTCGTCTACGCCCCGCTGATCCGCCCGTCGTGCTTGATCGCGTACCGGAATTCGGGGCTGCCGAAGGGCCGGATCTCGACCAGGGGTTCGGCGCGCGTGCCGATGCGCGTGCGCAGGTCACGGTATTCGCGGCTCGCCTCGGTGACGGTGTCGACGAACACCGCGCCGACCCCCTCGGCGACCCCCTCGGCGACGGCTTCGTCGGGGGTGCGGCCGGGACGCAGTTCGACGAGCAACCGGAGCCGGTCGGCGCCGCTGGGGTCGAGGTCCTTGTCGAGGACGAATTTGCCGGTGAGTTCGCCGCCGAGCCGCGGATCGGTGAGCGCGGCGCGGACGGTCTCGGGCGGGAACTTCACCGAGTAGAAGCTCACGGCCACATCGGAGCGCCCGCGCACGGCGATGAAACCGGCTGTGGGCGTGGTGGTTCGGACCTGCGTGTGGTGTCCGGCCGCGCGCAGCGCCTCGCCCACTTCGGCCGCCGTGTGGACCGACCCGACGTCGTTGATCCGGTAGCGCACCAGCGGCATCGCGTTGGCGACGGTGAACAGCAGTCGGCCACGGTCGTCGGTCTCGACGTAGCGGTAGGCGGGGTCGTATTCGACGAAGGTCGGCAACACCGGGTCGGCACCGAACAGTGTGTCGCGAAAGGTGCTGTCGTGCTGGGCGAGTCGGCGGATCGTGATCGAGTTCGCCGTCTCGTGACCGAACATGCCCGCGTCGGCGGCGCCGTAGATCAGGCAGGTGTCCTCGGGGCGGTCCGGTTTGCCGAGCAGCGACAGCAGGTTGTCACGCCACGGCTCGCTGATGGCCTCCCCTGCCATCAGAACCTTGATGTCCTGGTCGAGCACGGCGGCGGGGGCGCGATCGAGGACGTCGCGCACGAAGGGCGGGTAGCCGACGAGAACGATCTGGCCGTAGTAGGGGCCGAGGGCGGCGATGTCGGCGCGGATCAGATCGATGTCCATGCCGGGGGTCGCCACCGAAACCCGCATGTCGCGGCGATGCAGGTCGGCGACCGAACGGAAGGTGTAGGTGCCGCCGATCCAGTCGCCCATCGAGAAGCCGACCACAACCAGCGTCGGCGTGGTCGCGGCCAGTAGGCCGCGCAGGATCCGGGCGTGCAGGTCGACGCTGTGCTCGTGGGAGAGCTCGTCACGCGCCCAGAACGTGGGCGCGCCGGAGGAACCCGAACTCGATGACCAGGTGCCCGCGCCGGTGATCACCCCACCGGTGATCAGCTCGTGCGGCGGGTAGGCGCGGATGTAGTTGTCCTTCGTGACCGGGGGAACCTCGGCGAAGTCGGCGGGGGTGCGCACCGCGGCAGCGTCGATGCCGTTGTCACACAGGAACTTCGCGTAGGCGGGCACCGTGTGGGCCGCCTGCCGGAACACTCGCAGAGCGTGGGCGAATCCCGGCCGGGTCTGAGTGGAAATCATCGCGACTCCTCGTCGATCCGCGAGCGGCCGTGCTGCCCCTCGCGGAATCGACACCGATCCCCCGGGTTTCGCCGGATCGGCGTCGGTGTCGGCTGTTCACCCGACAGACAGGGGTCCGAGCCCGTGGCAAGGTCGACACACGCGGGTCGTGGCGGCGCCCCGTCGCCTACTCATGACCTGCATCGGCGGTGAAAACCCATGCGAACCAACGACTATCTCGCCAGGATCGTGCTGCTCGAGGTCGGTGCGACGCGCGCACTGATACTCGCCGCCGAGGCCGAGACCCGACGACAGCTGGCCCTTGCCGAACAGACAGAGCGGGCAGAGCGCGAACTCGCCGAGAGGCGCCAGCGGGCGGCCCGGGAGCATCGGGACCTGCGGCGGCGGATCCTGTCGAGCGCGGGTGGACTGCTCGCGCTGTCGGTGCCGGTGTGGGTACTCACCCCGGTGATCGGGTCGATCCTGTCGATCTTCAGCGACAACATCACCGAGGTGGTGTTCCTGTCCGGGGACACCGGTGACACTGCGGGCAGCGGGCCGGGCACGCTGTACGGCCTGCTGTGGAAGCTGCTGCTCGGCATGGTCGTCTGCCTGGCCGGGCTCGGCTTCGTGCTCCCCTACCCCAGGGACGAGGAGGTCGCGTCGACTCCGGCGATGGTCGGATTCGGTGTCGGGCTGCTGCTACTGGCCTATCAAGCGATCGCCGGGTCGGGGTCGGCGGCCAGTTGGTGGTGGCCGCCGCTGTTCGCGGTCCTCGCGCACCTCGGCTACGGGCTGTACCGGCGCTGGCAACAAGAACAGGGAGCGCGATGAGTTCGAGTTTCATCACCTTCGACCTGGTCGGGGCGGCGATCGACAGTGCGGCCGAGGCGTCGGCGCGGGCCGCGCGAGAGCGGGCCGAACTGGATGCGGCTCGGTCGCGCCGGCGGCGGTTGACCGCGCGGGTGCGGGTGCACGAGCAGCAGTGTATGAGTTCCGGGGCCGCCGAATTCGTCGTCACCGCGGGCGCGGATCCGGGCCGGGACGTCCGGGCCATCGATGCGGCGTGTGCGGCATTGGAGGCCGAGCTCGTCGCCGCGGTCGGGAAGTTGGCCGCGTGGTCGCAGACACGCCGGCGGGCCGAGGTCGATGCCGAATTGGCGGGGGCGCTGGCTGATTTGGCTTGTCGTGAAGCGGCTGCGGTCGACTCGGCGCGTCGCGAAGCGGTCGCTGATTCGGCGCCTCGCGAAGTCTCGGGCGCAGTGTCTCGGGGGTCGGCGCCGAATCGTTCCGCCGCGGCGGCGAAGGCGCGTCGCGAACGAGTCGAGCAGCTGCTGGCAACCCTGCTCGAACCCGATTCGGCGCTCCTGGCCGCCGGTGTGGAGATCCTGCGCACCACCGACCCGGCCCGCGCCAGGTTGCTCACCAGCGACCTGAGCAGGCGCATCCGCACCGTGAAACTGGCGACCGAGGCCGCCCGCGCCACCCGCACCGCCATCGCCGAACTCCGCGCGGACACAGTGGATCTGCGCGATCCGGACCCGATCACCGACCTGCTCGACCGCGCCGAGACTGCGCTGGACCCGAGCACCGCCGCTACGCTGGTCGACCGGGCCATGACCCTCGCCGAACGCGCCCGTGCCGTCGAACGGCCGGAACCCGAGGCCGCGTTCGTGCTCGACGCGGTGACCGCCGCGCTCACCGACCTCGGCTACACCGTCGATCCCGTCATGGTGGTCACCCCCGGCTCGGTCCTGGTCAACCGGCCCGGCGCCGCAAGGCATTCGGTGCTTGCGCAGGTGGTCGATGACGAGATCGCCCTGCGCACCGTCCGGACCAGCTCCGATACCCGCCCCGACGACGACCGGGCCCAGGACCGGGCGCTCTGCGACGACATCGACCAGATCGCCGCCGGACTGCGAACCCGCGGCGTCACGCCAGGCCGCATCCGCCGCGCACCGGCCGGTATCGCGGCCCTACCGCTCGTCGAACGCGCCGTCCCGACAGCCGCGCGGACCGCCAAGCGCCGCCCGGCCACGACCGAGCGGAGCGCGCCGTGAGCGCCGAGGCCGTCGAGCTGCCCGCGTGGCTTCGTGAGGTCGATGTCGCGCTGGCCGCCAACCCGCAACTGCTGATCACCGGCAACCTGCGCGACATCGTGCTGGTGCCGATCCCGCCCGCGCCGATGCCGCGCATGCTGTCGGTGGTCGACGCGCTGCTGCATGTGCTGGCCCTCGCCGGACACACCAGGGTCGTGGTCGCCGACCCGGTCGACGGGGCGCGCGCCGCCCTCGACGCCGACGGTGTCGCGGCGAAGCTGGTCGATGCAGCGCGCGGCGGGACGGACTCGAACCTGCTCGACTATCTCCCCGGCCTCCTGCAAGGTGTCGTCGGCTCACCCCAACCGTGCTGCCTCGTCATCGACGGCGCGTCGCGACTGTCCCCGAGTGCCGATTTCAGCGACGAGTCGCTGCACCGCACCCTGATCACCGCGCACAAACTGATGGTGACGGCCAAGCGCGTCGACGTACCGGGCCCGCACCGAACAGCCCTGTACAACACCGTGATCTGGCTGCTCGACCGCGAGGGCGATCTGCCGCACTGGTTGACCGGCGGCGAGCTGGCCCGCGTGCTCTCCATTCCCGCGCCGGGACTGCGGCAACGTCTCACACTGGCGGGGATGCTTGCCGGTTCCCTGCCAGAGATCCCCGACCGATCGACGCGCCCAACGGAATTCGATGCCATCGTCGCCCGGTACGCCGCCCGCACCAACGGCTTGACCCTGCACTCCATCCGTGAGATCAACCGACTCGCGATCGACCGACGCATCCCGGCCGCCGAGATCGACGACGCCATCCGAACCTTCCGGGTCGGCATCCCCGACAACCCGTGGCAGGACTCGGCGCTGCGCGAGCGGATCCGGCAGGGGCCGACCCTGCTCACCGCGAAGGTCAAGGGTCAGCAGGCCGCCATCCGCAAGTCCATCGACATTCTCATCCGCTCGGCGCTCGGCCTGTCCGGGGCGCAGACCACCAGCAGCTCGGCGCGGCCGCAGGGCGTGCTGTTCTTCGCCGGGCCGACCGGTGTGGGCAAGACCGAGCTGGCCAAGTCCATCGCCGAGCTGGTCTTCGGCCGCGACGACGCCTTCATCCGCTTCGACATGAGCGAGTTCTCCGCCGAACACGCCGAAGCCCGCCTGATCGGCGCGCCACCCGGCTACACCGGACACAACGCCGGGGGCGAGCTCACCAACGCGATCCGGCAGCAGCCCTTCCAGCTCGCCCTGTTCGACGAGGTCGAGAAGGCCCATCCCCGCATCCTCGACAAGTTCCTGCAGATCCTGGAGGACGGCAGGCTCACCGACGGCACCGGGTCGACGGTGTTCTTCTCCGAAACGCTGCTGGTGTTCACCTCCAATCTGGGGGTGTACCGCACCGACGAACGCGGGGTGCGGGTGCCGGTGGTGGCGCGCGGCACGCCCTACCGCGAGGTCGAGCAGACCATCCGGGCGGCGGTCGGCGAGCACTTCACCAAGGAGATCGGTCGACCGGAACTGCTCAACCGGATCGGCGACAACATCGTGGTATTCGACTTCATCGACGAGACCACCGCCCGCGAACTGGTCGACATCTTCGTCGAGAACGTCTGCGCACGAGTGCTTTCGGCCACCGGGTTCAGCGTCGAGGTGGGCAAGCTCGCCCTGGATCGGCTGCACCGGGCGGCGGTCGAGAAGCTGGATTTCGGTGGGCGCGGGGTCGGTTCGACCGTCGAGTCGATGCTGGTCAATCCCCTGGCCAGGGCGTTGTTCGAGAAGCAGCCCGGCGGCGACGCGGTCACCGTCACCGGAATCGAGGACACCGAGGAAGGCTGGGCGGTGACGCTGGCATGACCGAGACGATGCTGCTCTCGCGCCTGCACCACCCGGTGCGCAATCTGGGATTCGGCGTGCGCGCGGGCATCTGGTTCCAGGGGTGCACGGTGTACTGCCGCGGCTGCATCGCCCGCGACACCTGGCCCTTCGACCCGGATCGAGCCTGTGCGATCTCCGATGTCCTCGATTGGCTCGCCGCGCTGCCTGCCGATCAGCTCGACGGCATCACCGTCTCCGGTGGCGAGCCGACCGATCAGCCCGAGGCGCTGGCCGCGCTGCTGGCCGGCATCCGCGAGCGGCGTGGCGGACGTGACATCGACGTGCTGCTGTATTCCGGGCGCGACACCGCGCAGCTGGATCGCGAATTCGGTTGGCTCGCGGGGTATGTCGATGTGCTGGTGAGCGAGCCGTTCCTGCTCGATCTCGCCGACGAATGCGCGTTGCGTGGGTCCGCCAATCAGATCGTGCGGACCTTCAGCGAACTCGGCACGCGCCGGTATCCGCTCGCCTCGTTGGAAAGCGACTACGGCCCGCAACGCAATCGCCTGTCCGTGGCGGTCGATCGCGGTGCGATCTGGACGGTCGGCATACCGCTGCCCGGCGATATGGCCGCCCTACGCACCCGCATAGCCGAACGAGGCATCGAGACGAAGAGGACGTCATGGCCGATGTGAACACCGACCCGGTCCGCTGCCGGTGCGGAAAGACCTGGGACAGGATGGCACTCGCGCAGTGCCCCGATGACGGTTCGGACCTGTGGGAGATCACGAACATCGCGCCACCCCCTCCACCGCCACCGCCACCACCACCTCCTGCGCCGACACTGGAATCGGGCGGCACCCCGCCCACCGAGCTCGATCCCGGCACCGTGTCGGGCGCCGCGATCGCGCTGACAGTCGAAGGTGCGACGTTTCGCCTCGAACCAGACCAGCCGGTCCCCCTCGGCCGCGACGAGAGTTACCCCACGGCCGTGGTTTTCCGATCCCACAGCAATGTGTCCCGGTTCCACGCCGTGCTGCTGCGCGAGAACGGACAGGTCTTCGTCACCGACACCGGATCCGCGAACGGGACCTATATCAACGACCACCGCCTCGACGCCGACATCCGATACGAGATCAGGCCCGGTCAGCGGCTGCGACTGGCCGCCGACGTGCACCTCACCCTTCGGTGGGACCGATGATCACCGTCGCCATCACCGCGATCACCCACCGCGGGAACATACGCGCACACAACGAGGACAGTCTCGGATGGGCGGGCTGGTCGCTGACGGGGAGCGAATCAGGTTCTCTGAGAGCCGAATTGACCATCACCGAACCCACGCTCGTCGTCGTCTGCGACGGCATGGGTGGTCACGCCGGTGGGGCGCAGGCCAGTCGCATGGCCTGCGAATTGCTCACCGCGCCAGGCGCGGTGCGCGGTGAGAGCGCCGCCGAACTCACCGCCGCGTTGCGCACCCGCATCCAGCTCACCTCCGACGCGATCAACGACCGCTCGCTCGAGCAGCCCGAACTGGCCGGGATGGGGTGCACGGTGGTCGGCGTCGCGATCACCCCGGACGGGCACGCGATCGTGTTCAATGTCGGCGACTCGCGGTGCTATCGGCTCGAGGACCAGTATCTGGCGCAACTCAGCGTTGATCACCGGCGTATGGGCGGCAACAGGCTGTTGCAGGCGTTGGGCGGCGGAGTCCGCGTGATCCTCGAACCCGACTTCTTCGACTGTCCGCTCCCCACCGACCTCGGTCTGCTGTTGTGCACCGACGGCCTCGACGACTACGCCGAACAGAGCGAGATCGAACGCCTGCTGTTGGCCGCCGAACCCGGTGTTCCGGCGCGGCTGCGCGACCTTGCCCTACGCGGCGGTGGCGGGGACAACGTGACGATCGTGCAGGTCAGCGCCGCGTCCCCGACCTACCCGCCCCACTGGCCCGCGCTCGACAAGCTGCCCGCCCAGCCACCAGGAGGTGCCCCGTGGCCGCACTGACCACCATCGACCCCGACGACAACGACGCCCCTCGCATCTCCTACTATCGCCCCGAACGGCACACCGGCGCCCGCGCGCCACGCACCACCCTCGACAACCCGACCGGCGCCGCCTCGCACACCACCCTCGACGCCCTTCCCGACGACAGCGGTGCGACGCCGATGGACCGCGACGAACGAGAACTGCCCGCCGATCTCGCCACCCGCTTCACCCGCGTCGGCTTCCTCGGCGCGGGTCGCGAAGCCTCCGTGACCCACTGCGTGGACGCGGCAGGCGAGTCGGTGGCGATCAAGCTCTACTGGCGCCCACCCACCTACACCCTCGCCTTCGACGATCCCGCCTACGCGAGCAACTTCGCACCGACCAACACCGTGCAGGTCGCCGAGCGCGGCATCGCGAACTCCGTCCATTACGAGGTGATGGAGTACTGCCCCGGCACGCTCGAATCCCTGATCGTGGGGCGGTCGGGTCACCAGTTGGCGAACACCGTCCTTCGTCAGCTCAGCGCGGCACTGGCTGGGTTCCAGGGCGTCGGACCGGCCGACCGGCTGGTGCACAGCGACCTCAAACCGCCGAACATCTTGTTGCGCAATCGATCTCCGATTGACCTCGTGCTCGCCGATTTCGGCCTCGCCGCCGACCTCGGCGCCCGCAGCAAGCTCACCAACCTCGGCCAGGGCACCATCGCCTACAACGCCCCGGAACTGCTGAGGTTCAAGACGCCCGCCGCCGACTGGTGGAGTCTGGGCATGGTGATGTACCAGGTCATCGTCGGGCGCTCCTACTTCCAGCGGTGGGATCGGGGCAGCGGGGAGATGGTCTGGCTCGACGACTACACCATCCAGTCCGAACTCCTCGCCCGAGATGTGTCCGTGGCCGGGCTCGGCGCGCTATCGGACCTCGGCCCGAAAACCGCACGCTGGCAACACCTGTTGGCCGGTCTGCTCACCCGTGACACCACGCACCGCTGGGGTCGCGAGGAGGTGGAGGCCTGGCTGCGCGGTGACACCCCACAGATCTTCCGCAGCATCTCCGACGAACCCGAAACACCGACCGCCGCGAGCGCGATGGGCCCGACGCGAGCGCGGACATCGTTCCCCATACCCGGCGTCGGCGAATTCTTCGACGCGACCGAACTCGGGCAGGCGATGGCCCGCAATCCCGGCAATGCCGCCCGCGCCCTGACCGGACCTGGTCGCAAAAGACTCGTCACCTGGCTCACCACCGAGGCGAACACCGGCGAGCGCTACCCCGAACTCACGACCCACGGCGAGAAATGGGGCCCCGACGAGCTCGTCACCTACTTCGTCGCACGCCTGGCACCCGAGCTCGCCCTCACCTATCGCGGCGCCGCGGTGAACACCCCCGCAGACCTGCGCGCACTCGCCGCCACCACCGACACGACCATCCGCGCGGCGCTCTTCCAACACGAACTGCTGTCCTGCCTGGCCACCGCACCCGCCCGCGACGGCTACACGATGATCGACAGCAACTGGCACGACATCGTCTCCTGCGCCCACGAACTGGCACTCCAGCACAGTGTGCCCCTCGATGCCGCGGGCAGGGAACAGATCATGGCACGCGGACTACTGCTGTCCGCCTCGGACGCACCCCTGGTAGAGACCTATGTCGACCGGATCCAACGACAACTGGCCGATCCCGCCGCCGCGGGCGCGGGCGAGATCACCTGGTTCGCGGCGCTGCGGGCCGGTCTGCGATGACTCCCCCACCGAACATGCGGGTGGCCCAGCTGATCCTGTTGGAATCGGTACTCGGTACCGCACTCACGCAGGCCGGACAGGCCAAGGAACAGCGCGACGCCGCGGAGGAGCGCGAACGACTGCAACGCGAACAGGAGCGCAGCAGACTCGCCCAACCTCGCCGCGACAACGACTACACCGCACTGGGATTGGCCGGACTGGCGTGCATCACTGTGCTCGGCCCCTACCTGCTCGGCCACTTCGCGCTCCGGAAAACCTTTCTGCTGGCACCGGATTCGCGTGTCTTCGACGAGGAGGCACGGGGCCTGGCCGATCACTTCTGGGCCGACTATCTCGGCGGGGTCACCACGATCGGCGCCTTGCTCGCGGTGTTCCTGCTGGTGCGACCACGAGAATTCCGGCAGCGGGAGATGATCATCGGCGGGGTGATCGCGGCATCGACGGTATTCGTGCTCCTGCCGACGACCCTGTCGTGGTGGAACGAGGCCGAAGGCAAGACGGTCACCTCGCTGCGTGAGTCGGCCTTCCCGTTCGCCGCACGGTTCGTGGACTGCGCCAGCTGGGAGATCGAAGCCGAGAACGAGCTGTGGCAGAACGAACTGTGGCAGGTCCACCTCGGCCAGACCAAAGGTTCGCCGCGCGTGAGCGAGTGCAATCAGGTGAGCGTGTATCGCGGGTGGGAGCGCGTCGGGTCCTTCGACCTCGACAACAACGACCATTTCACCGAGACGATCACCGTGCGCGACGTCAATTGGTCCGAGCCGTTCACCACCGACCGGTCCACCACGATCTACGCCACCACCGCGCAGGGCGCTCGGACCCGGATGAAGCCGGCCGATGTCACGGTGGAGCTGCCCACCACCAGTGGGCGCACGGTCGCGTTCAATCTGGCGGACAGCGCCGCGAGCCGGTTCGAGGTGCGATGACCGACTCAGCCTGCGATCTTCGAGACCGTCGAGACCCCGGACAGGCGCCGACCGAGCATCCAACGCTTGGACAGCACCCGATCCCACGCGGGAACCATGCCAAGCACCGACTCCCATTCCGACATCCACAGATCCACCCGCGTGGTACCACCGGGCAGATCCTCGAAATCGATGCTCAGCACCGGATGCTTGCGCCCCTGAACCCCGACGCCGAGACCCCGCGACTGATAATTCAACTCGCCGCGACCGTCGACTTCCTTCCACCCCACCTTCTTGAATTCGGCGTATACCAACCCGACCACCTCGCTACGCGGCGCCGAAACACTGTAGGAAACCTGACGTTTCGCCACGACGCTGAAAACCAGGGAAAGGACGAGCAGCGCGACGATAACGCCGAGGCCGTACACGACCACCGCCCCGAACCCGCCGGAGGAGGCGATGAGTCCACCGAGCAGCGCGACCACGATGAGAGACACGAAGATTTGCATGATTGTTGTCGACTTTCTGTGCACACGCCCCACCGAAGAATGCTCGAGCGACTCGCGAATCACCGGGAGCGACGGGGTGTTCGCGAATTCGACGGTAATGGTCGCGGTGACGCCCGGGTATCCGCCGTTCATCCGACAGGGAATCGCCGACCATGAGTGAGCTACGTGTTCTTCTGGTGCGTGGCATCGAGGCTTTGCAAGCCGACGCTCCCGTCGAGGCCATCGTCGAGTTCGAGGCGGCTATCAGCATGGCCGACAACGAATTCGAACTCGCCGACTGCTATTACTGGCTCGCCACCGCACAATACGAGAACGGCGACCTCGACGCGTCGACCATCACGCTGGAGTCCGCACTCGAGCTCATCGCCGGCACCGATGCCACCGAACTCCGTGGCCGCTGCCACGAATCGCTGGCCGACCTCGCTTTGGAGCGCGAGGACGCCACCGGCGCCCACCACCACTTCAGCACTGCCCGCGCCCTGCTCAGCGAAATCGACCCGAAGACCGCGGCACACTGCCTGCTCGGCATGGCCACCGCCGATCTCGGCGTCGACGAGTTCACCCGCGCCGAGACCCAATTGCGGCTGGCACTGCGAGAATTCGATGCCATCGATGATGCGGGCGGTATCGCGGCATCGCTGGATATGTTGGCCGAGTTGCTCACCGAGCTGGAGCGCCCACTGGAGGCCACGCCCCATCTCGCCCGGCTGGCGGGCATTCTCACTGAGCACGGCGACTACGCGCGCGCCGCCGACGCGAATTCGCGGCTTGGCAACCTGCTGCTGCCCGCGCTGCACATCGAGGAAGGACTGCGTGTCCTCGAATCGGCCAAAACCGATTTCCTGCGTGCCGACGAACCACTGGAGGCCGCCGAGGTCGCCCTCAAAATCGGGATGGTCATGGACGAACTCGGCCGATTCGCCGAGGCGGCAGCCAATTACCGCGAGGGCGGCGACCTGTGCGCCACGCACGGCGATCCGGACGACGCGCTGTGGTACGACGTCAATCTCGCGACAACCGCCATGAACACCGGCGACTACCTCACCGCCGAAGCCAATTTGACCAAGGCGGCCGACCGATACCGCAACTCGGGTACTGACGTCGGCACCGCGCGATACGCGCAGACCTTGCGCTTCCTCGGCGCGCTCCGCACCGAACAATCCCGATTCCAGCTCGCTGTCGAACACTACGAGGAAGCGCTCGACATCGGAACCTACGTCGAGGACGAGGAGTTCATCTCCGACTGCCACTACGGCCTCGGCCTCGTCGCCACCCTCACGGGCAGATATCGAACCGGGCTGGAGAGACTGTCGCTCGCCCGAGAAACCTTCTCGCGCATAGGTTCCGGTCAGAAGGAGATGCTCTGCCACCACAGCGAGGGGATCTGCTGGTACTCACTCGGCGAGTACTCCGACGCGACCGATTCACTGTTCGCCGCACGCCGGGTCGCGACCACCTACGGCATGGACCTCCAGCGCGCGTTCACCGATATGCACCTCGGCTTGGTCTTCACCGAGACGGGCCGATTCGCCGACGCCGAACAGGCGCTGCGCGGCGCCCGCGCGATCATGGTCGCGGCCGAGCTGCCCGACCGGGTCATGGCCGCCGACGGCAATATCGCAGGGCTGTATCTCAAACAGGGCCGATACGCTGACGCCGCGGAAATCTACCGCCGCTCCGCCGACGAGTTGCGCGCCCGCGAACTTCACAGCCAGGCCGCGGTCTGCACGCAGAACGAAGGCATGGCGCTGATCATGATCGGCGAACTCGACGCCAGCGCAGCGGCTTTCGACCAGGCGGCCCGCTACTTCGCCGCCGATCCCGACCACCGCGCCAACCTCGCTCTGGTGCACCGGGGACGAGGACTCCTCGCGACCATGCGCCACGATCACGACGCCGCGCTGGCCGAGTTCGCCGCCGGCCGTGCGATCGCCATGGAAATCGGCACCCTGATCGAAGTCGCCAAGGGTGACTTCTTCGTCGCCGTCACGCTCTACGACCGGGACAACTCGGATGTCTCCACCGCGATCGACCTCGCTCTCCCCGCCGTCCTCTACATCAACAGCATCCGTCTGCAATTCGACAGCGCTACCGACCGGGTCTCCTGGTCAGCGCTCTATACGCAACTGCAGGCCCACTTGTTCACCCTCGCGGTGCGACACCCCGACCCGACGCTGCTCGGCGACCTCATCGAGGTATCGCTGAACTCCGGCACCCACACCACCGCCACGTCCAAGGACCTCCTGCGATCCACCAGCCTCGCCGCGGCCGCATTGGACATCGCCGGGCCGCCCCACCCCTCGGGGGTGGCCCGAATACATGGCGGCGCAGCAACACTCATCGCCGGGGCAGCCCTGCCGATGGCACCACCACCACGACTGCGCATGCCCGACGGTCGCCTCGCCCTCGCGCCGTATTTCGCCGCGGCGACCCAGCGCTACGGACTCACCGATCCCGCCAACGAGGTACGCACCTGGTAGTGCCCGGCGGTATCCGCCGGGCAACATCGACAGGCCGCTACTTCCAGTGCTTGCCGTGGTCCGGGCACACCAGACCGTCACTGCACTGGCCGCAATTGACGCTATTGCCGAAATCGGATATCCCGCCCTTTCCTTTGCACCCCTGACAGTCCACCAGCGGGCGATGACATTTGCACTTGAGACCGGCCACAGCAATTCTCCTTCGGTTATTCGTTCACCTTGCCGAGAAAAGGTATCGGTTTCGCCGTGGCGCGTCTGTCCCCTCAATGACCGACAGGAAGCTGTCGGCCTGTCCACCGAACAACCGATGGCGGTGCCGAATCCGGGCTGTCACAGTGGGGAGTAATCGCAGCCGGTGCGATGTTCTTCCTACTGAGGCGATCAGTTCGCGGCAGTAGGTGCTCTCTGCGAACGATTTGGAGTAAGCCAGTGACCGTGCAGGTCGACTATTACGATCTTCTCGGCGTCGCGCGCGATGCCTCGGAAGACACCATCCGCGACGCCCACAAACGCCAGACCCGCATTTGGACCAAACGGACCGCGAGCGCGGATCAGAGCACGCGCCAGGAAGCCGAGACGAAGACGAGTCTGCTACGTGAGGCGTTCGACATCCTGCTCGAGCCGTCGAAGCGGCACGCCTACGACCGCGACCTCACTGCCGGGGGCGTCGCGGCACCGGCGGCGGTCCAGGGTGGCGGCGACTGGCTCGCCCAGGCCCGCGCGGCCCTCGGTCGCGGCGACTATCGCAGTGCCTCCTACGCCGCCAGGGAAGCGACCCACACCGCCGGGAACTCACCCGAGGCATGGATCATCCGCGCCCGCGCCAACGCAGGTCTCGGACAGTTGCAGGACGCGATCTACGAGGCCAGGCAGGCGACGACGATCGCGCCCAACAACCCCGACTTCCTCTTCCAGACCGCCCTCATCCAGGAGCAGATGGAGCAGTGGTCCGACGCGCTGAGCAGCTATCAAGCGGCCGCGCGACTCGCGCCGAACGAGTACATCTATCAGATCGCGATCGGCGGGGTCTACCTGCAACACGGCCTGGCAGACAAGGCGCTCGAGGTGCTCGAGCCGGTCTACGCCGCCCATCGCGACGTGCCACTGGTCGCGTTCTACCTCGCCGGCGCGCTGCTCGACAAGGCCGAGCAGACCCCGCGCGTACAGAGCAACGACTCCTACGCGGCGACCTCCGAAGCCGAGATCGCCACCATGCGTCAACTCGTCGACCGTGCGAAAAGCCTGCCCAGCGATGATTTCGACATCGCCGATCGCGCGCGCGACATCCTGGAATACCTCGACCGCATGGAGGAGATGACCTGGCAGGTTCCCGGCCTGTTCGGTTTCTCGAGCCTGCGGGCGGTCGGAATTCCCGTCGCCGCCGTGGTTCTGGCATTCATTCTGTTCAGCTCCGGTGCAGCCGGTGTCGGCTTTCTGCTGATCCTGGCGGCCGGTGGCATCGGCTTCCTCGTCTACAAGATGTGCTGGGTACCCCGTTGGAAAGCGGCAAGTCAGTTGGCGCGATGAGCGCACGCGTCATCGGCATCGATCTCGGCACCACCTATTCGGCCGTCGCCGCGATTGATCAGGCGGGAATCCCCGAGATCATCCCGAATCGCGACGGCGGGAGCCTGACGCCGTCGGTGGTCTTGTTCGACGGTTCCGACATCGTCGTCGGAACCAGGGCGAAGCGACAGTTGAGCGCTTTCCCACTGGATACTGTGCAGTTCATCAAGCGGCAGATGGGAAATCCCGACTATCGATTCTTTCCCGAATCGGCCGACGGCGAATATCGACCGGAGGAGATCTCGGCTTTGATTCTGAAATCCCTGGTCTCCAATGCTGGACGCGAACTCACCGAATACGTCGCCGACGCGGTGATCACCGTGCCCGCCTATTTCGACGAGGCGCAACGCACCGCTACCCGGCAGGCGGGCGAGATCGCCGGAATCAATGTCATCGGCATCGTGAACGAGCCGACGGCGGCAGCGGTGAGCTTCGGGCTCGGTCGCGACTACACCGGCACGCTCTTGGTCGTCGATCTGGGCGGCGGCACGCTCGACGTCACCGTAATGCGTTGTGGCAAAGACACTTTCGACGTGCTCGCCGTCGGCGGCGACCCGCAGCTCGGCGGCTACGATTTCGACAACGCGATCATCACTTGGGCGCTGGCGGAATTCGAGCGTGCTGGCGGTGCGCGGTTCGAGGAGGAATCCACGGCCGGAGCGCAACTGCGCGAACGCGCCGAGGACGCCAAACGGCAACTGTCGACCGCCGAGTCGACCACGATCTTCATCACCCACCAGGACCACTCCACCAAGCTCCGGCTGACCCGGACCGAATTCGTCGAACTGTCAAGGCATCTGCTCACCCGGTGCGAGTACCTCGTAGAGGAGGCCGTGGAATCGGCCGGGCTCACCTACCGTGATCTCGACAAGGTGCTGCTGGTCGGCGGGTCGACCCGGATGCCGATGGTGCGCGACCTCGTCGAACGGGTCACGGGTATGCCCGTCGATGTCTCGATCCACCCCGACGAGGCTGTCGCGCTCGGCGCCGCGATCATCGGCGAACTCCGGCACGCGGAGGCGGCGGGTCGGGCGCCGTCGTTGGCCGGTCGACGCAACATCGCGATTCGCGATGTGGTGTCGCACGGTCTGGGTGTGGTGGCCGACAACGATCACGGCGTGGCGTCCAACGCGATGGTCGTGCGACCGAACCTGACCGTGCCGTGCCAGGTCACCGCCGACTGGTTCGCGACCGTAGTCGATCGCCAGAAGTCGCTGTTTCTCCAGGTCACCGAGGGTGACGAGGACGGTGTCGACCCCAAGTACGTGCGCATCCTCGGCACCGCCCAACTCACCCTCGCCCAACGCCCCGCCGGTTCCCCCATCCGCGTCGTCTTCTCCTGCGACCTCGACGGCACCCTGCACATCGAGGTGATCGATCTGGTCGACGGAACCAACCTGGGCGAAATGGAGATCGACCGTGACGCCAACCTCACGGCGACCGACGTCGAAGCCAGCCGTTCCGAACTGATCTGGGCGAAGGTCACATGACCGACAACACCGTCGCCGACCAACTCGTCGGCATTCGAACGGAATTGGCCGGTCTGTCCGACCTGTTCAAACGCCGGCTCCTCGACGACCGCGGCTACCGCCAACTCGTCGAATCCCTCCAGCTCCGCGCCGCCACCGCCGAAGCGGGCCTCGGCGCGGAATACCTCCTACCGGTCGTACTCCAGCTCGCCCGCCTGATCGACCGAGCCGAACAGAACTCCCCCGACCCCTTCGTCACCTCCTTGATCGAGGAACTTCACGCCATCCTGGAAACCTGCGGCGTTCTGCCCTTCGGACACCCCGGTGAACCGGTCGATCCCGACACCCACGAAATCCGTTCGGTCAGTGGGGAACCCGGTGGGCCACTCCATGTGGACATCCTGATTCGTCGCGGTTACACGTATTCGGGGAAGGTGGTGCGTCCGGTGCTGGTGGACGCGGTCTACCAGGACACCGAGTAGCGCACAGTCGACGTCGGCGGCGAGTATCGAGTGGTTGCGGGCAGCCGGGATCGAGACGCTGGTGTCCACGCCGGCTGACGAACCGTATCCGGTGCGGACCGCAGCACGTGCGAGGTCCTCGCTGTGGTCCGCTGGTCCACACCCGGTAGGCGTCGTCTCAGCTCGAGAACCGAGTCAGCGATTCGGTGGTGCGATCGCCGGCACGCATCAGCAAGCGCATCACCTGCACCGTCGCGACGACCACCGCGATGACGAGGACGACCCCGAGGAAGGGTGCGAGCGCGACAAGGCCAGCGATGATCGCCGCGATGTGCGCGGCACGGGTCCAGCCGGGGAACTGGCGAAACCGACGGGTGAGCACCGCATCAGCAATCAGGGCGGTCGCGCACAGGACGAGGAACCCCAGCTGGACAGGACCGTTGACCACATGGGTCAACGCGTAGCCCAGGGTCCCCGGCGAGGATGTCGCTAGCAGCCAGGCCTGCAACGGGACCGCGCCGACACAGCAGCCGAGGACTGTCCACGCGAGAACGCGCCAGCGCGACGACACATTGAGGGTTGCAGGCTGGGACGCGGCTGAGTCGCCGTATATGTGAACGTCGTTGCGGTACTGGTTGATACTGACGTCGCCGCCGACGGTGGTACCGCTGATCTCGGCTCGCATGCCAGGCCGTTCACGGAACGCGCACACGCCTCAATTGCCGCTCTGCTCGAGGTTGAGATCTCGACCGACAACGGCACCACGCACCCGCTGGACTCCGGGGTTCGTCATTCGCGCGTTGATCGAACCGTCGACGATCACATCCTCGACCACCATCGTGCTCGACGCCGACCGCCCGAGCAGTCCGAGCCCGAACTGGACCGCGACGCAGGCCACGAACAACGCAACAACGAATGCGATCCACCCGACGGTTCGACTCTCGGTGATGATCGACGTCGCCACATTCACGGTGCCGGCGACCGCGACCGACCCCACCGCGCCGATCATCTGCCTAGCGAGCATGCCCATCGAGTTCTCCTGTCCAACATCCGGTTTCGGAGCGCACGGTCACGAACCAGTGTGCAGGTCGGAATCGACGCGCGCACTCGCCGCGCGGTCGTCATAGTCCTCGGGCTGCCGGTTCGGCCGCTCTTCGGTACGGCGACGGTTGAGTTGGTCGCGGGCGTCGAGGTATTCGCGGTCGGCGTCCATTTCGCGCTCGAGCGCGACGCGGTTCTCCTCCTGCGCGATGCGGGCCTGCGCGGCGCGCTCGTCGGACTCATCCGACAGTCTGCTCAACCGTTCATAGGAGGTTTCCCCGCCACCCATTTGCAGCAGCTTCAACAGCACCGGCAAAAGTTCTATGGCGAGGAACGTCGCCCACAGCACCCAGCGCATGCGGTTGACTGACGGGCTTGTCTCACTCAAAGTGTCTAGAGCGTCCAGGCGTGCCGCGAGGCCGTCGCTGTCGGCTGACTTGACCCGATACGCGGTGGTTTTGCCGTCGCGGGCTTCACGTAGGCGGTTGAGTTCTGGTTGCACCCGTTGCAATTCGGCCTGTGCGGCTACCGCGTTGATGTCCTCGGCGGCTTTCGCGTCGGCTTTCGCCTTGTTCAGAATCACCAACTTTTGGTCGACGACCCGCTGCTTCTCCTGTCGTGCGTCCATCGCAGCGCGCGCTGCCTCGCCAATGCCCTCGACGCCGGTGCTGTTCGGACAGTTCCAACCGGCACGCTCACAAGTTTCGTCCTTGACCGCCTCGCTCAACTCCGCGCTCGCCTGGTCATAGGCGGCCTGCGCCTGTTGCACGGCCGGATTCCGGTCGATCACCGCGGGGTCACGCGATGCGGTCGCGCTCAACTCGGCGACCTTCTTCTCCAGATCGGGGATCGTCAAGTAGGCAGGGTCCGCGGCCAAGTCGCGCTGATAGTCGGATTCGTTCTCGGCCTGCTCCACCTTGATCTGGGTCTGGATCTCGCGGTCGAAGATCTGCAGCACGATGGGGGTCGAAACGACGACGCCGAGCAGGAATGCGAGCCCAACGCGCGGCACCACCAGCACCGCAGTACGGACCCAACCCTTTTGCTTGCTCATCCCGATGACCATCGCGCGGTCCAGGACGAGAATAAAAGCACCCCAGCCGATTCCGAGAAACACAGCCAGGGGTAGCGGTGCCCGCACTGCCATTTGTATGGCGAAGGTCATCGAGACTGCGGCGATCGCGGCGGTGCCGAGCAAGATCGCGCCCAGGGACAGGTAACGCGCCCGATCTGACGGTGCCTGCTCGAGGACAGCTTCTCGAATGCCGACCAGCGACAGAAGAAAACGGCTAAACATTGTGAGTCCTTTCGGCTTTCGCCATGTCAATCCTGGCCGCCCCAGGTCAACACCTGGTGGTCGCGAGTGCGGAGTTCGTCGTAGCGACGCAGCGCCGTGCCGAGGCCACTGTCGACGCGGCGCAGCAGGTCGCCGGCTTCGGTGACGAGTGCTTCGACTCGCCCAAGGGCCGACGTATCGGCGACACCGCCGAGCTGGTCGAGCAGTTGCTTGCTGATTTCGGCGTGGATGGACAGTTCGGCGACCCGTTCGGCGTGGTCATCGCGCAGGGTCTGGGCTTCGGCACGCGCCTGTGCGCATCGGTTCGCCGTTGCGGCGTTACCGATCTCGACTGCCTGGATCTGGGCCAACAGCTCAGTCAGGTGCGAGGACAATCGTGCCTGCTGGTCCTGAGCGAGGGTGAGCACACGCGTGCTCGTACTCGCCATATCCCGCTCGAGCTCGTCGGTCGCGACGATCAGGTCAGCTTCCTTACCGAGCAGGGCTTGCTGCTGCTCGCGCAGCGCCGGTAGTTCACCGGCAAGCGCGCGCAAGCGGTTGAACTCGGCGATCCGGTCTTTGATCTGTTCGTACTCAACGCCGGCAGCCATCAATTCGGCCTCGGTTTCGGCTACGCGTGCGAAATCAGCACGAGCCGTGGCGAGTTCGGCGGTGCGGGCCCTGAGCGCATCGGTGCGTCGGGCTAGTACCTCGGCCACCTCGGCGCCACTCGTGGCAGCGGAGGCGAGGGCTGGTAGGCGATCGGTCAGGTCACATACCCGGTCGAGGGCGTCATCAAGGGCTATCAGTAGGTCAAGGGTTGACTGGTCGGCGCTGTCGCGGTGGTCTGTTCGATGCGCCAGCGCGTCGGCGACGGTTGCCACCGACCAGTCGATCGCCTGCCCTAGTGCGCGAACCCCTGGGAACGGAATTGTGTTGTCGGCCA
This sequence comes from Nocardia sp. A7, assembly GCF_046549215.1. Taxonomy (NCBI): domain Bacteria; kingdom Bacillati; phylum Actinomycetota; class Actinomycetes; order Mycobacteriales; family Nocardiaceae; genus Nocardia; species Nocardia sp. A7. The sequence continues at coordinate 458,349 of NZ_JAJPWE010000005.1, forward strand.
GCGTATCCCCGATGGCAGTGCGCGCTTGCTCATCGTTCATGCGGCGATCCCCCGTTCCGGCTCGATGGGTATATCGGTGATGTCGCCAGAGTCCGCCGTGACCTGCAGGCGACCCCACTCGGTACGACTCGGGTCAACCGAGAGCCAGTAGCGGCCTGCGGGGAACTGCCGAGCAGCCGACGCGTCCACGGCCAGCCAGCCGCCGTCACCATCCACTCGAATCCGCATTATCTGTGCAATCCGTTGCGGCACCTGACACTCGATGACCAGTTGCGTAGCTGGCACGACCGGGACTGATTCGATGGCTTGGGTGAGGAAACCATCGCGGATGCGATGGGTGAGCACGCCGACTGTATGCGGATACTTGGTGACCACGCGCACGACGCCGGTGGCAATCCGGGTTCTCCCGGTTTCGACGTCAGTCGCTTCGATCACTCGCGCCTGTTCAAGCCGTCCGCCGACAGCGATATGGGCCGAATCCACAACGGGACCGAGTGCGCTGATGCCGGTGAGGGCGAGGTCGAGGCGCATCGAGGGGCTCGCGCGGGCAACAAGCGCGGCAATGACATCGGCGACGACCTCGGCCAAGGGACGCAATGCGGCCAGGACAGTCGCCGCGTCGATGGGCCCGCCGTGCGCACCCGATAGATACACCGGAGTCGCCAGATACTGACGGTGCGTCAGCGCTCGTGCGAGAAGCAGATCGGCGCGCCCGGCGCGGTGTGCGCGCTCGGTGTTGAGCGCGGCGACGCGATCGGGAGTCGGCGTGGACCCGTTCGCGCTGAGCATGCGTGCGCTCGGTTCGGCATCGCCGATCTGAGCGGATTGGGTATCGAGTACGCGGAGGGCACCGTGCGACCTGAGCACGACCGCCGCAACGACCACACGTTGGCCGACCTGGCACACGAGCGTGTGCCCGTTCTCGACAGTCGTCGCCGCTACCGCAGCTAGGAGTTCGCGCTCACTGTTCGGTGAAGTCATCGCGCTCCCCCCGGTGCTTCTTGTCGGCCTTACTCCGACCAAGAATGCCGTTGACGTTCCCGCTGAGCTTTCCCCACCGGGAATCGTTGCTGTTCAGCGCTTCCGTCATCCGTTTCGACAGCTCGGTCTGCGCTTTCACATAGTGAGCGAGCGTGCGAAGGTTGTGCTCGCTCGGCTGACCGAATTCGCCATCAACCCAGGCCGCGATCAGGAAAGCTCCCGGTTCGCTCGGCCGCGCGGACTGCCGATCGACGAGTTCGGCGGTGACGAGGTTGGCCAACTCGAACCAGCCGAGCACATTGGGTCCCTGCCACGAGATGCTACGCAACACCGCGACAAGGTCTTTCGGAGGAACGCCGGCGTTGCTGGCCTGCGCAATGGCAACGGCGACGTCGGATACTGACGCCTTCGGCCCGAGCGAGCGAATTCGTTGAATGGCGATCCCCGGTAACACGTTGCCGGCAGCACTCAGCTCGCGCTGCCATCCACCTAGCGGGAGCAAACTGAACAACTGGCCGTTGGTCGCTAGATTCTCGACCTCGATGGCCCGAGCCACCGCCGATTTCGCGCTCGCGTCGGTCTGGCTCAGATGGCTCAGCTCCCACAGCCCGGCAAGGGTCGATTGCGCGTTGCGGGCTGACCAGCGCGGGCACAGTCGTGCCGTGATAGCGACGATCACCCGCGCCCGCTCCAGCGACGTCATCGGAGTCGTCACCACCAGGTCGATCAACCGCGCCCGGTAGGCGTCGCCGGGCTCGCTGAAACCCTGTTTCGGCCTGGCTTGCTTGCGGTAGAGGATGAAGTCGATCCTCGCCTGTCGGTCCGGATCGGCGACCACGATGTCACTGAGTTGCCCGAGCAGTGCCGACGGAACCTCTTCCATGTCGTGATACAGCAACGTCGACAAAACGCGGTCGAGCAACTCCTCGACAATCGCTGGGTCTTGAATAATGCTGCGAGCAAGCAGTTCTCGGACCAGATCGGGATCGATCTGCCACAGGTCCTCAATAGCAGGACCAGGTGGTGTCACGCCGGCACCGGCATCCAGCGACGCTCTCAACTTCGACCACGGCGATTCGATACCGGCTACGGCGTTGACATGTGCCACCCACTGACCACCCTGACCGCGTGTGAGAAATGCCGGTCGGGCGGCGACGCGCGCGAAACCGGGGATCGTGGCAACGAGCGGGGCCAGCGCGGTCGTCCAATACTGCTGCTCGATCAGCGCCACCACCGCCTGGCCGAGCTCAGCCGGATCGAAGAGTCGCTGGTTGATGTTGTGCGCGCGGTGCAGCGCGTCACCGAACATGTGCGCCAGGTCGACCGAGCGAGTGACCACGGCGAGTTCGCTTATCGATTGGGCGGTTGGCTTCTCCTCGAGCAACCGCAAGAGCGCGTCAGCGAACCCGTCCTGGTCGCGGTAGAGGTACGCACCGATGAGTTCGCGATCCAGTGCGAGATCCTCGGTATGCGCGACCTCGAGGTAGCCCGTCACGACGCTGGTCAGCTCGTCGTCGGAGAGATCACCGAAGCGGTCCTGCCGGCCGAGCCTGCGAACTTCCGTGACATCGACGTGCCCGCGCTCGGCTTTCGCGGCGACGATGCTCGCCAGGTCGAGGTCGGCAAGGGCCATCGTCACCTTGGCCGGATCACGCTCGCGCATCGCGGACTGTCGTCGCAGGTGGTCTCGCACGGTTGGTTCCGAGTGCTTGGCACGCAACGTGTCGGACAGGTCCCGATATGACTGCGCCGCGTGCGAAAGTGGCGTCGGCCGATGATTCTCCAGATCGATCACGGTGTCGCCGCCACGCCCGCGTTGCGCGAAAATGAGCAGTGGCAGGCGGTTAACCGCTACGTCGGCCCAAGAACTCACCGAAATCCAGCGGCGCGCGCCGCTGGGGAGCAGTTGCGCGATCGCGTCGAAGACTGCGAGTCGGTCGATCAGCTCGGTGGGGCCGTTGATCAGCGTTACCGGTGTCTCTATCAGCGCGGCAGCCGCATCCGACATTGCCCGCGCGGTCCCCCAGTTGCCGATGACCGGTGCCGTGCCGGTGAGCTCGAGGGCGGCTGGCTCACTCGCGCTGGGATCGACCGGATCGATCGGGAGCTCGAGCCGTTGCACGGCGGCGTACAGGTCAGCGAAGCCGCAGCCGCTATCGATGAACTCATCGAGGTCGACGCAGACGAACCGATTGCTGGCGATCGGACGGTTGGTGCCGTCGATCCGATCGGTCCATTCACGAATCACAATGGACAGATAGCGCTTGTCTCGAATCAGTGGCTGGACGAACCAGACCCACGGCAACGCCGACGGCCCGCGCTCATGCACCACCGGCGGGTTGCCCGGACTGCGCGCGAGCACGAGTTCGCGAATGACCGCGTCCGAGCACAGTTCGCGGCTCATGGCGCGCACCGAATAGTCGCTCTTGGTGCCAGCGGGCTTGCTGACGATCGCCCACCCGACCTGGACGGAGATACTCATGCGGTTCCGCGCAGGTTCTGATGCATCCACACAAGCGGCTCGAGCACATTGATCGGCTGGACCCTGCCTCTGATCCGCATCTCACCGGTGTCAGCGCGAACTGTGTTGGCGAAGTCGCCGAGCACGAACCTTCCCGTAGGCGCGTAGAAACCAATGGACGAGGTGACGAAGAACTCGATGCGGCTCTCGTAGAAGTATTGTGTGAGGCCTCGATAGACCAGGTCCGAGTAGGTGAAGTTGTCTTGGCACAGCCGCATGAAGAAGTCCTTGGCGCGCCCATTGTCGACGGTCGGGAAATACGGCCGCTCAACACCACTCACCGTGTATCCGCGATTACGCGCGACCCGAAATACCTCCTCGTCGTCAAATTTGGTGACGCACACGGCAACCCGGTGTGGCAGCCGCGGCCCCGCGTTGTCGTACTGCATCATTCGAGCAGTCAGCTTCTCCATGATCGGATGGAAGTAGTCAAACGCGTCACCGTCGGTGGCATCACGGACCGGATCGAAGAGGAAGACGATGCCCTGGCAGTCTTGCAAGTGATCGAGCAATTGGTCTTCACTGGTCGACGCTGATTGCGCACCGCGGAAAGCATCGTCACCGCCGCTTGGCCGCGGCTCATCGTCGTCCATGCTCAGCTCAGCCGTTATAGGGCGGCTGTCCTCGCGCGTTCGGGCCGTCGCCTCCGTCCCGTAGCTGACCCCCGGAACGTCGAGGACGTCCAGATCGAAGGCATCGCGTGCGATAATCGGTTCCTCGGGCGGGGCCTGTCTGCCCAAAAACCGCCGATTCATCTTTTCCGGAATCACGGTGCGTTCCCCGATGAACTGAAAGAGAAAGTTTTGTCCGAGAATGGTCGAGGGCGGGAATTCACCCTTCTTGGTCAGCATTTCGGTCGAGTCACGCAGAAACTCACTCGACGCTTCATCAGTGCCGGACATCTTCCAGTTCCCGGCTAAGTTCGTCTGCAGCGCAGCAAGTTTCAGCGCAGCGAGGTACGTGGTCTTGCCGCTGCCGGGCGGGCCCCAGAGCCCGATCCGGACCTGAGCCGGCGGTTGCGGCGTTGCCTGCCCTGGACCTGTCATTCGCTGAACTCCTGCTTGATCGAGTCGAAGATCGGAAACTGTAGGACCGCAGTGTCTTTCGCCGGCTTTGGAAGCCGAAGGTGATCGGTGAGCCAGGTCGGCGTCACCTTGCCGAGTTCGCGACTCTCGCCAGGCAAACTCAGCGCCCGCCACACTGTCGCCATCTGTCGACCGCGCCGCGAGATCGGGTTCAGCCCCGGTGGGGTGTCCCACACAGCGAGTACCTCGATCCCGTTGTCGCGCAATCGACCGAGCGAGTCTTGCCAGCGCAGCCGGTTCGGACATGCGCTGTCGTCGCCATAGGGTGCGCGGCGGCCCACGATCAACAGACGCCGTGGCACCGCAGGTGTTCGCCACGACAGGGTCGTCGCCAATTCGAGGGCGTCTTCGAGCGGGGCGAGGTAATCCGCGCCGCGCACCTGGCTTGCCGCCAGGTCTGCGATTGTCTCCATTCGCGTTGTCGTCGAGTCGAATTCGTGGACGCGAACGATGCCGCGCGGTTGCGGTCCGTGATGATCGTGGTAGCCGATGACCGCCACCCGAAGCCCGCGTTGATGGGAGTGCCGGTCGGCAATTTCGGCGAGCCAGTCCGCGAGCAACTGCCTACGCTGTGCGACCTCGTCGTCGTTGCCACACAATTCGACGGCAAAAGCAACGTCGACCGCGCCCGATGGCGGGCGGTAGCGTTCGGGAATCGTTCGGATCGACGTCGCCAGGTTCGCGGCGGCCTCGGTGTCGAGGATCAGCGAGCCCGGCCCGCGCACCACTACGTCGCCGGGCCCGTTGAGAATGAACTCCAGTGTCGCGGTCTGTGTTTCGGGCACCGACCAACGCAAGACGCGCACCGCGTCGAAACCCAGGTGCGCGGCAGCAGCCTGGGGGGCGGTGATCGCGACCAACACGTCAGCGGCCCCGGCGGGGAGCTCGATTGTCACCGTGGTCGGCGGCGTTTCGATGGCCTGGGCACCAGCGGGAAATAGCGGCACGCAGTGCGGTCGTGTCCATCCCTCGCTATCGATCGTGACCGCAAGCAGGTGATAGCCGTTGAGCAACGGCGTGTGGGCCGCGATGGCGCGAATGAGCTGCCCGCTGTCGCGCGAGCCGCTGACGTGGTGAACCTCGGGCCAGCGAGCGGCGAGCCGGTCCGGTAGGTGCCAGCCCGAAAGTCGTTGCAGAACAACCGTTCTTCCCGACAATGCAGTGGTTGACAGCTCTCGATCGGCTTGCGCCAGATTGATCTGGCAGGTGCGCGCGAGCAACCCGACGCCCCCGGCGAGCTGGAACAGCGCCTCTTCCGAGACCGACGACAACCCAGACACCAGGTCTGTCCACGCGACAGCGCGCGGTGTGCTGACCCGCCGCACCACACCGACCGCATCGGCGGCGAGCTCGAGCACCTCAATGCCCGAGCTGTCGATATCGATGACGGTGAGGGTTCGCTCGCCTGCCCCGACAAGCCACCCGAGCGTGGACGTCAATGCCGCGACGTCGGATTTGTTCGGGCGCCGATGTATGGGAGTGAGCTCGTCCTCGGTCGCGGGCGCACCGCGGACGAGACCGAGAAGCATTCCGCGTCGCTGTGGCTGGATCACCGCGGCCGCACGAGCGGCGGCGACGAGATCCACGCGACGGCACGCTTGCGTGAGTTCGGCGGCAAAGGCCTGCTCGCGATCCGGGGTGATCGCGCCAAGCCACGGCCCGGCCGTGAGGACCCAGCCGCAGGCCGGGCATTCCGGGGCGATTGACGCGGTCAGGCAGACCGGGCACGCGCATGGTGTCATCGCAGGTCCCGCATGGCCGGCACGTCCTCAGCGATGATCCGCACCGCGCCATCGCTGTTCGCGGCGAGGCGGGTGGCGCAGCGCAGTTCGACCTGTTCGAACAGGTTGCGGACCGTGCGCGCGTTGCCGAAGTGCCTGCCCTGCCGCGAACGCAGCCCGTCCAGAGTGTGTCCGGCGGCGGCGAGGACGCCTTCGGCGAGGTCGTAGCCTTCGGCCTCGGCAACACCCGCGAAAATCTGCTCCAGCTCGGCTCTTTCGTAGTCGTCGAAGACAAGTGTTCTGGAGAATCGGGAGGTCAGTCCCGCGTTCTCCCTGACCCACTCGGCCATCTCGTCCGGATAGCCCGCGGCGATCACCACCAGGCGACCGCGATGGGTGTCCATCATCGCCACCAACTCGTTGACCGCGTCCCTGGCAAAACTGTTCTCGCCGGTAGCCTTGAGCCCGTATGCCTCATCGATGAAAAGGACACCATCAAGCGCTTGTTCGATCTTGGCCCTGGTCGCCTGCGCGGTTTGGCCGACATAGCCGGCGATCAGGTCGGCCGAGGTTGTGCTGACGACGTGGCCTTTCACCAGCAAGCCAAGGGCGACGAACACTCGGCCCATCAGCCGCGCGACCGTGGTCTTGCCGGTCCCGGGCGCGCCGGTGAACAGCATGTGCGGTGCGACCGGCGGTTTGCGGCCGCCACGTTGCCGCAGCTTGAGCACCTCGACCAGGCCCGTGATGGTGGCTTTGAGGTCAGCGAGGCCGATCATCGGCGTAAGTTCGGCGAGCACCTCTTCCACCGGCGCTGTCGTGCCGAGGAAGCTGCGTAGGTTCGCTGGAATGTCGTCGGTGGTTGCCGGGGGAATGGCAGTCGCGTCGGTGAGTTCGACGCGTTCGGCCCAGCGCCGCTTGATCGCCTGCGCGAGATTGCGCATGTCACGGCCGTTGCCGAAGTCCACGCCGCGGGTGCGATGCATATTCCCGACGAGCACGCCCAAGTTCTGCCGCAGCTCGTCGGTGATGGGTAGTCGTTCCTTGGCGAGGCACCCGAGCAGGATCGAAAGTAGTTCCGCCGGTGCGAAATCGGGGAAGACGATGCGATTGTCGTGCGGGAACCGGCTGGCGAGCCCGGGGTTGGTGTCGATGAGTTCGTTGATCGGCGCCTCGTAGCCGGCGATGATGACAGCGAGGTCGTCGCGGTGATTCTCCATCTCCGCGACTAGCCGGTTGATGGCTTCCTGGCCGTGCCCGTTCATCAACTGGTAGGCCTCGTCGATGAACAAGACGCCACCGAGTGCGCGCTGTACGAGTGCACCGGTGCGTGCTGCGGTCTCGCTGACATATTGCGAGACAAGGTCTTCCACGGTCGCCGCGATGAGGTGACCTGAACTCAGCAAGCCCATATCCCGATACAGCTCGCCAATCATATTGGCGACCACTGTTTTACCGGTGCCCGGTGAACCGCTCAGCGCCAGGTGCAGCGACATCGGCTCGCCCTCGGTGCGGTCCTCGCCCCACAGAACTCGATCAGCGCGCACCGCTTTGCTGTGCCCGCGCAGGAAGTCCTTGATCGTGGACATGCCGACCATGTCATCGAGACGCTGCCAGATATCGCGGCTGTCGGGCGGCGCGGACGCGGTGAGGCCGAGCGCCTCGATGCTCAGTGCGATGCGTTGTTCGGCGAGCACGAGCAACTGTTCGCGCCAGGAGCGCAGCGCGAATCGCTGCTGGGCCATGGTCCTGATCGTGTGGTCAAGGGTGGTCCAGTCGGCGACGCGCAGGCCGCTGGTCAACCGCAGGTGGTGCACGAGCCGACCGATCTCACGTTCGTCGGCGTAGCCGACCACCGCTGTCCGGGTCGGGGCCAGGTCTGCGAGCCCGGTGGCGAACTCGGGATAGCCGTAGCTCGCGATCGCCTCGACCGCATCCGCGAATTCAGCACGGGCGAAGAGCAATACACACAGGTTGCGGGGCGCGACCTGGCCCGAAACCCAACGCAACAGCATCTGCGACGCGGACCGTCGTGACGACCCTGGAATCTCAGCCAGCCAGGTTTCGGCACCCGGAATGACAAGCGCGGTACGTACGTCCCGCTTGGTCATCAACCCGTCGAGCATTGTGAGCTGATGCGCGTCATTGGCCCGCGGCGCCGACCGCGACAACGGATTGTGCTCCGTCCGTGGCCGGTCCAGCAGCATCGTGCCCATCGGACCGGCGAAACCGGTGCGTGCTCTCGATTTCGACACCCGTTCAGGAGGTGGCTCGCCCCTGGTGAGCGCGCGCGACCGCGCGTCATGGAAGTAGACGGCCCGACGATAGTCGGTGAATACCACGCGTTGAAATCCATTGTCGCGCAGCACCTCCCAGATCGCTTGGGCGGATTCGCGTAAACACAGGTCGGCACCGACAAACACATCGGTGGCCCCTGGTCCATGCACGATCCAGAACACCTCGCCGACCCGAGGTACCCGCGCGCCACGGAATCGTTCGGGGAAGGCGAGCTCGGAGGCCCCCGGAGCTGTCGTCTTCTCAGCCAAGCGACTTGGTCCCCGGCGTCTTGACAAGCTTGGCGACATCGCGTCGCGTTCGGTCTGGAACGGCTGCCACAGTCGTCGAACGCAAGTCGATGCCAGTGCGGTCGTGCACGCTGTCATGGATCGAGGTGATGCGTGCTTGTCGTTCCTCCTCGGCGGCCTCGCCGTCGAAGCTGTGGATCTCGATTACTGGTGCGCGCGCGATCTCGACATTGGGGATGATCTCGATGATCACCTCGCCCCCGGTGACCTGGTTGACGGTGCGGGCGAGGAAGGCACGGCGCTGATCCGCCTCGACGTACCCGGTGTCCTCGGCCCCGAGCACCTGGTATTGATGTTCGTCGTCGAGGGCCTCGGCGATCAACTCAGCCAGATTCGCACGCAACTGCGAAGCGCGCACCGCGACGACCGCCGCTTCGACGGTGTCGTCGAGTCGACGATCAAGGGCCGGAATCACGCTTTCCACCAGCGCTTCCAACGCCTCGGTCGACATCGGCTCGGCGTCGTCGCGGACCTTGGCGAGCAACTGGGCGACCTCGGTGTCGAGTTGGGCAAGCATGCCGTTCGACCAGTGGTCGACATCGAGCGCCTTGGTTGTGTCCACGCCGAACGTGGCGGCCGAATCGATGGTCGCGTTCCCGCAGATCAGCTCGCGCAATTGCACAAGACCACCTTCAGCGGCCAATCGACACGCTCGCCACTGCGCGTCCAGAATCGCTAGCTCCGAACGCAATTCGCTCAATTGCCGGGTGAGCGCGCGCGCCGGGCCGAGCAGAAAACCAGCCGCGATGCCGCCGTTGAGCGTGCCGATCAGATCGGCTCGCTCGGCGTCGAGGCCAGCCAATCGACCGGGACAAAGGCGCTCGTGCGGGTAGGCCGCGGCCTGGGCGCGCAGTATTCGAGCGTCTGCGAGGTAGGTCGCGGTCAGTTCCGCCGCGCGGGCACTATCGGTCTGCAAATCAGCGACTTCGGCATCGACCGCGGCGAACCGCGCCTGCCGTTCGGTGCGTTCGTCGGCGAGCGCGCGCTCGAATACCTCGCGCTGCGCACGCAACCCCGCGGCGTTCTCGGCGCGCACTGTCGCGCCCTGGTCGCGCAGTCGCGTCATGATCTCGTGCGTACTCGCACGCAACCGCTGATCCGACCGTTGTTCGCTTTCGCGCACGTCCTGGCTCAGATCCGCGACGGCGCTCTCGAAACCGGCTTGCCGCCGCGACATCTCGTCCACCGCGCGCTGCGCGCTCTGCTCCGTCTGCTCTCGAATTCGGTTGAGCAGCCCGGGCAGGTCCCGATTGACCTGGGCGAGATCGCCCGCTTGGGCACGCAGCCGGTTCCATTCGGCCTCATCGACATAGATCTGCTTGCGGCCACTCATCCCAGTACCTCACTGACGATCTTGGGCCCATCTGATTCGAGGGCCGACGGTGTGCGCGACGATTCGCGCGTGTGTCGAGCGCGGGCGGCGTCGAGGGCGGTGAGCAGCCCTGGTGGCGGTACCCCGACCAGGGTCACCGAGCGCGCGTCGACGTGCAGTTCAGCCGTTCTCGGACGGTCCGCGAAGTCGTACTCGCTGCCGCGCAGCCGGTCGGTAAGGTGGTTGATCGTCTGGTTGTCGCTGCCCCGCAGACCACGTCCGTTATCGCGAGCGGCCACGTACGGTCCGTCGATCAGGACGTCGATCACCGCCAGTAGGTCCGCAACCTCGGCCGTTGGCGGGTTGTCACGCAGGCGCGCGAGAGTGAATCCGGTGAAGCAGATGACGTCGAGGTCACGCACCGCACGCACGCGTCGCACGAGTTCGGCCAGAACCGCGGCTTGGAGCATGGGTTCCCCGCCGCTGAGGGTCAGCCCACCGATCTCCGGCATGGCCAGGACCTGGACAGCGAGCGCCTCCGGCGTAACAATCCGATTGGTTTCGAGCGGAATCCAGTCGGGTGCGACGCAACCACGACAGTTGAGCGGACATCCTTGTACCCAGACCACGGCGCGGCGACCTGGACCGAGGGAATCCGTCGCGATAGCCGTTGCCGCCAGATTCACCGCCGCTGTCACCATCTACCTTCTCGCACAGTCACTTATCGCCGCACACCGCCCATACAGTAGGGAAGCCTACGGCCCGTATTCGCTGTGCGCTGTATGCCATTCGACCGACATCGCCTGTGCCAGAACAGACTCAGCCGCCGGAACCAGGTGATTCGCGCGAGGCGGGGCGGTCATGGCGTTGAGGCTCGCGGACGGTTACGGCTGCTGCCGCTTGCTGGTCGACGGCGATGGTTCGGCCGAGGGTCAGTGCGATGTCCTTGCCGTGCACGATGGTGTCGAACAGAATCGCTCGACCCGAGCAGTCTCGCGCGGCTGAACGTCACGGGTTGCGGACCACTTTGGGCCGTCTCAGCTTGATGCAGGCTGATGGTGGGCGTTTCACGGCATAGATGTGGCGGTCACGAGACGAAGTCCGGGCACAGATTCGTGGTCGCGGCGCTGAGGAACAGCGGGCCCTGATCGAACTGGTATCTCTGCTCGAGCGCGGAAGTCTCATCCAGAACGGATTCGCCGCCACGCAGGTGTTCACACGTCGCATGGCCCGCGGCGACCATCTCCTTCGCCGACTTCCCCGGCAGGGTCGCGTCGTTGATCTTGATCTCCTCGAGGAACGACGCCTCGTCGGTGCTGATCTCGGCTGCTTCGGCGGCGCCGGTCTTGGTGACGGCGGTGCTGCGCGGCTGGGTTGTCGGGTCGCAGCCCGCGACTGCGGCACCGACAACCGCAAGAGCCAGACTGACCGCTACCACGTTGGCACGCAACTGAATTCGCTCTACGAACATCGTGTTGTCCCTGATCTCGAGCAGAGGAACCGATCCTCGATCGATCCTCTCCGACACCGTTTCCGGTGTGCCATCAACGATCCCGCAGCAGCCGAATGCCCGGAACCCACCCCAGGGCTGAAGCAACCCAACCTGTGGTACCTGGCCGATCGCCCACCCGGGGGTGCTCTGTGGATCGGCGTGGATGTGGTGTAGTCATGGCCATAATGCTTCGGGGCGACTGATTGCCGGAGACCGCGCTGTCCCGGGGGCAATCAGTCGCCGGTGGTATCAGTCAACTATCGGGATATCGATACCCGCGGCACCGTGGAAGGCGGAAAGTGTCACCACGGTGCCAGGTTCGGTTTCGCCGGCGTACAAGGGGTCCTCGGTGGCGAGGATGACGGCAAGCCGGTGGTCGACCGGGACCCGATAGTCCGTGGCCTGCAAGCGCAGGTCGACCGCGGTGGGATGTTCCGGTACGGCGTTGCTCACAGTGGTCGCGGCATGGGTGATGATCTTCAGGTTGCCGGTGACCACGTCCAGGTCGAAGAGGTAGGCGACGACGGTGGCGACCTTGGTGGTGGGAGTCACCGTCAAACGAATTCGCGGGATGCCCGCGATGTGGTGCGGCGACGGGAGCGGGGCGCTCGTCCACACCGCTCCGACGGATCGGTCGACCTCGGCGAGCTTGTGACGCACGGGCATGAGCAGCCGCTCACGGAAGCCATCCATCACCAGTTGATTCACGGCACGGACCTTCGGGTCACCGGAACGGATACTCCGACTGAACTCCGATGGCGGGTCGAGAACCAGCGCACCATCGCCGGATCCGCTCGCAGGTGCGGCGAGATAGTAGGTGCGGATCGGGTTGGACGACCAGCTTTCCACCCCGACGAAGGAGGAGACAGTGAAGCTGTGCATGGTCTCGGTGTGCACGACACCGTCGGCATCGATGCCGTTGTCGACACCGTTGAGATAGTGGTCGAGCCAGTCGTATGCGGCCTCGGTGGTGCGGGTGTACACACCGAGCAGCAAGCCCGGGATCTCCACTGCCCCATGATCTCCGATTGCCAGATCCAGGCGCTTGGGGCCGGGGAACTCGGCGAAATAGCTCAGCAGCTGGTTCTGGGGAAATATGGTCTCGTGCCAGTAGCTGGTGAAGAAGGTCGGCACGGGTCGGCGCTCATCCGGGATGTGGGCGGGTGAGCGCCGTCGCGCGTACTCCAGCACACCTTCGATGTCGGTGTTCGTCCGGAAGTCCTCGAGTACCTTCACCAGTTCGGCGCTGGGGTTCGTGCTGATCGCCCCCAGCGCTTCAGCGGCGAGGATGTGGCGGGTTCGGTTGTCGTACAACGCTTCGCCGAGATCAGCCCATGTACTCAGCGCGACAACCGCTTTCACGCGCGGATCGGCCTGGGCGACCAGCTGGCCGATACCTGAGCCGTAGGAGATGCCCGCCATACCGATACGCTCCGGATCTGCCTCCATTTCCGGGTGATCGAGCGCCCAATCGATCACCAGCGAGCCGTCTGCGACGTCTTCGGGACCGGCCACGGTCAGCGCACCACCGGAACCGGGCAAGCCGCGCTCGGTATAGGCGACGACGGCGTAGCCGCGCATGAGCAGCCTGATCAGTGCCCCGGAGTACATTTTCCAGCCCGCCGGGTCCAAGCCGGCGGGAAGCACGACAAGCGCATGTGGGCCACCGCTGGTCGGCCAGGCGGCCAACGCGTCGAGCAGATCGCCGTCGTAGCCGGGAATCTGAACCTGCGCGAACCGACACCGCCCGCGAACGGCGGCGATGTCATCGACCAAGTAATCGGGGACACCGGCCGCGTTCCCGGTGAGCAGATCGGAAACGACGGCCGACGCGGCGGCTTCCTGATCGGGGGCGAGCAGACGCAAGCGGTCCGGGCGAGCTTCTGGCATGGCGATCTCCTGTCGAATGGATGTATTTCACGGCAGCAGAACAGTTTCGCGACAAGCAAGGGAGCCACTGCGGGATCAGATCCGAGCCACCCCCGCTCACCAGTTATGCTACATCGACATCAATCATCTGTGTCCTGTTGCGACAGTTGATATCCGGATATTGCCGCTCTGCGCTAGTTGACTGATCATGTTCTGTCCCAACGCTTCACAGCGCCGAGCGGCCCAGCCCGTTGCCGGTTGCTGGCGCCACCGAAGATGCCGCACCTGGTTGCGAACTGGTATGACCAGCAGGACGAACCTTCTCACTACCCTTCGGCTTCGCGGGAAGGAAAAGGAAGACGATGATCGCGCCGACCGCGGTGACACCCGCCGCGACGTAGGAGCCGGCCGCGAGACCATCGAGGAATGCGTTGTTGGCCGCCTGCGAGACCGCCTGCGCGGTCTGCACATCACCGGCCGTGGCGAACTGATGGGCAGCGGTTGCCGCCGCGCCGACCGACTGCTCGACCACCGACCTCAGCTCTGCGGGCAACTGTTGTGCCGCAGGGGAATCGGTCAGTGTCGATGCGTAGAGCGAGGCGTAGACACTGCCGATCACCGCGACGCCCAATGTGCCACCGACTTCGCGGGTCGCGTCGTTCATCGCCGAGCCGATGCCCGCTTTGTTCAAGGGGACTGCGCCCATGATGGCTTCGGTCGCGGGGGCGGCGGTCAAGCCCAATCCGAGTCCGAGCGGGATCATCTGTGCGGCGATTTCGAGGTAGCTGGTCGACTCGCTCAGTGTCGAGATCCAGAGGAACGCGGTGGTGAACAGGAGCAGTCCGGTCGCGACGACCAGCTTGTTGCCCAAGCGCACCGCCAGCATGGTGCCGAGTAGTGATCCCACCGCGATCGACGTCGCTACGGGGATGAACTTGAGGCCGGTCTCGAGCGGGCCATAGCCGCGCACCAATTGGAAATACTGCGTGATGAGGAAGATGAAGCCGAACAGGGCGAAGTAGGCGAACGTCACCGAGGCGCTGGCGGCGGTGAAACGCATGTTCTTGAACAGGGTGACGTCGATCATGGGTTCGGCGCGGCCGCGCTCCCAGAACACCAGCGTGACGAACAGTGCGAGCGAGATCGCGAAACCGCCGAGGGTCATGGCGCTGATCCACCCATGTTCGGGTGCCTCGATGACGGTGTAAACCAGGCTGCCGACCGCGAGTACGGACAGCGCCAACCCGCCGTAGTCGATGTTTGGTGTCTGCGGGTCGCGTGATGTGGTGACGACAGCGCTCGCCGCGATGATCGAGATCACCGCTGCGAGCGCGAGCGCGAGAAAGACGCTGCCCCACCAGAAGGATTCGAGCAACCATCCGCCGAGGATCGGGCCGCACGCCACGCCCACTCCGGTGGTGGCGCCCCAGATGCCGATGGCTTTCGCGCGGTCGGCGCGGTCGGTGAAGACGTTGGACAGGATCGACAGCGTGGTGGGGTAGACGAACGCGGCGCCGAGACCCATCACCGCCTGCCAGCCGATCAGTTGCGCGGAACTCTCCGCCAGCGAGGCGCCGATCGCGCCGCCGCCGAAGATTGCCAGACCGGTGAGCAGGGCGCCTTTGCGGCCGTAGCGGTCGCTGAGGCTGCCGAAAGCCAGGACGAACGTCGCGAACAGCAGGTTGTAGGCATCGACGATCCATTGCAGGTCACGGTTGTCGGCGTTCAGTTCCACAGCGAGGGACGGCAACGTCACGTTGATCGCCGTGGTGGCGAGGCTGATGGTCAACGTCGCCAGGCACAGGACAGCGAGGACCATCGTGCGCGATGTTCGGGGGCGGGTATCGAGAAGAGTCACGAGCTTTAGTATTTCAAGCAGTGACACTTGTTTGTCAAGTGTAGGCTGGGGAAATGAAATCGTACGGCGAGTTCTGCGCCCTTGCGCGAGCGTTGGACGTGGTCGGAGATCGATGGACCATGCTGGTGATTCGCGAGCTCTTGATCGCCCCGAGCAGGTATTCGGACCTGCAGAAATCGCTGCCCGGGATCGCGACGAATCTGTTGGCGCAACGCCTGCGAACCCTCGAGGAAGCCGGTGTGGTCACCTCGGCGGTGCAGCCTGCGCCGGTGTCGGCGCGGGTGTACGCGCTCACCGACTGGGGACGCGGGCTTCAGACCGTGCTGGTGGGGCTGGCGCGATGGGGCGTGCCGCTGCTGACGCCCGGCGTCGGCGGCGACCATAGTCGAGGCCGCTGGCTGGTGTTCGCTGTCATGGCCCTCTACCCGGATCGCACGGAGATGGCCGACGGTGCCGAATTCCCCACGCTGACAGCATCGATCATCGCCGACGGCGACAACCTGTTGCTCACCGCCGACGAGCACGGTGTGCGGACAGCACTGTCAGGCGCGACCGCACCGGCCGAGGTGACAATCGAGGGAACATCCGAAGAGGTGTTCCGAACCCTCTCCGGAGAGCAGACCGGCAAACCGAAGGCCCTTGTCAGCGGCAACGCTGATGCTTTGCGCCGATTCGCCGAACTGACCAGCCACGCCCACACCTACGGACTCGACCTCGCCGCCCTCGAACGATGAGGTGGACGCGTACTCATCTACTTTCGGCGCGACCGATCGTGAACGGTCGGCCGAAGCAATTCGGGCGACGCTAGTGTGGCGGATATGGAGGCGCTGGAGCCGGCCCGAGGTGCGGAGGCGGGAAAGGGTTTGGCCGCGTATCTGCTGGCGAATGTGTCCGGCCTGGCAGACGACATGCTGGGATACCTGGTCGAGCGGATACCCGAGGCCGGTGCGGATGCCGAGCTTCGCGGCCTGACATTGGGATCGTGCTCGTCGAATCTCGAAGCCGCACTGTCGATGGTTCGCCACGGTATCGACGTAGCGGCTGCCCAGGCGCCGGTAACGGCGCTCGAACACGCGCGAGCAATGGCATCACGGGGGCACAGCGTGGATGTCATGCTGCGGTTCTATCGGTTGGGACATGAGTACTTCACCGAAAAGCTCGCCGAATCGCTCACCGACTCGGTCGACGACCCCGCTGTCGCGTTGCGGACGTTTATTGATCTCGAGCGCTTCGGATTTCGATACATCGACCGCATCTCGAGCCTTGTGGCTGCCGAGTACATCGCTGAGCTGGACCGACGCCAGAACCAGGCCCGGGCCGAGCGCGCCGATGTCGTGCGGGCTCTGCTCGCCGGGGAACGTGTCGACACCACTCGGGCCGAACGAGTGCTCGCCCACCGGCTCACCGGTCGGCAGATCGGCTTCGTGTGCTGGGTCGATGACCGCGGCGTCGACCTCGAGGGATGCGCCAGGCAGGTCGGCAGGTTCCTTGGGGCGGGTCACTCCCTCGTCGTGGCGGACGGTCCACTCGCCGTGTGGGGATGGGCATCGATCACCGGAGAGGTACGAACTTCGCTCACGGGCCTGGCGACGGAGTTTCCCGGCGAAAATAGAAGCGTTCACATCGCAGTGGGCTCGCCCCATCCAGGAGCTGCCGGATTCCGTACCTCGCACTTGGAGGCTCTGCGCACTCGCCGGGTCATCGAACTGTCCGGTCGCGTGGCGCCATCGATTACTCAGTTCAGCGATGTCGCGCTGGTGGATGCCATCTCCCGCGACCTGGATGCGGCGCGAGCCTTCGTCGCCGCCCAGCTCGGCGCGCTCGCACGGGACGACGCGAAAGAGCGCGGCGAGCGCGGCGCGCTCCTGGCTGTGCTCGACGCGCAAGGGAGCTTGGCGACCGCGGCACGCACCTTGGGCATCCACCGGAACACGGTCCTGCAACGGGTGCGTCGCGCCGAACAGCGCAGGGGCAGGCCCGCAACTGTCGAGATCGCCGAACTGCACGCCGCCCTCCGTGTCTGCGACGTGCTGGGGGCCTCGGTTTTGCGCGAGCAATAGCCGCACTGACGGAAGTCCGAGCTTGCCAGGATGTGCTGTCAGCACACTGGAGAGGGCTGTGAGGTCCTTGTTGACCGATACCGGCCGTTTCTACGCTCTGAGGATCTCATCCCGAAGTGCGAAGAAGGAGTCCGATGGCGACTACGACTCGACACCCTCAACCCCCAGCCGCCGCCTCGCAACACCCCGTGCCTGATCCCGGCGAACAGGTTCCCACGCTGTCCTGGCCGGTACTCGGCATCTTCACAGGTGCGCTTGCGGTCTTCAGCGCCTCGACCTGGGCCGCGCTCACCGGGGCTCTGCCTGCGATCGCCACCATCGTCGCGAGCTCGGCAACGATCTTCGTCCTGTTCACCGTGCTGCACGACGCGTCGCATTACTCGATCAGCTCCCATCGCTGGGTCAACGTCGCTTTCGGACGCGTGGCGATGTTCTTCGTCTCGCCGCTGATCTCGTTCAAGTCGTTCGCGTTCATCCATATCGAGCACCACCGCAATACCAATGACGGTGAGCACGATCCCGATCACTGGGTCAGCTCCGCACCCTCGTGGCAGCTGCCCATCCGCTTCCCCGCGATGGACCTGCCGTATATCGGTTTCTTGATCCGTAACGTGCGTCGGCGCCCACGCGCCGAGGTGCTGGAAACGGCGGCGTTGATGACCTTCTCTCTGACCGTGATCGTGTTCGCCGCCTTCACCGGAAATCTGTGGACGCTCGCGGTGATCTACCTGATTCCCGCGCGGGTGGCGATGTTCGTACTCGCTTGGTGGTTCGACTGGCTACCCCACCACGACCTGGCAGACACCCAACGCGAGAACCGCTATCGCGCGACCCGCAACCGCGTCGGCTCGGAGTGGATCCTGACTCCCCTGCTCTTGTCACAGAACTACCACCTGGTCCACCACTTGCACCCCTCCATCCCCTTCTACCGCTATGTCGCGGCCTGGCAACGCAACGAGGAAGCGTATCTGGAACGCGACTCGGCGATCAGCACCGTTTTCGGGCAGCAGCTCGATGCCACGCAGTACCGCGAGTGGAAGCGCCTCAACGGCAAACTTGCTGCGCTACTGCCGGTCCGAATGCCGCGCTCCTCCGCGGCACGCCATGCCAACACCTACCCGATCCCCGTCAAATGCGTCGAGCCGCTGACCCCGAGCAGCGTCAAAGTGACTTTTGACGTTCCCGATCATCTCGGCGACCAGTTCCGATTCCAGGCGGGACAACACCTCACCATTCGACACCGGATCGGTGGGCAGGAAGTGCGGCGAAACTATTCGATCTGCACCTCGGCCACATCAGGAGAACTGGCGATCGGAGTACGGCACATCGCCGGCGGGATGTTCTCGACCTTCGCGCTCGAAACACTGCGAGCAGGTGACGTACTGGAGCTGATGACGCCCACGGGTAGCTTCGGCGCACCCCTTGATCCACTCGCTCGGCGCGACTATGTCGCGGTAGCGGCAGGAAGCGGCATCACACCCATCCTGTCGATCATCCGCACCACGATGGAGATCGAGACCGAGAGCCGCTTCATTCTCTTCTACGGCAACAGAACCGCGGAGTCGACCATGTTCGCCACCGAACTCGATGAGCTCGAATCTCGATACGCAGACCGGTTACGCATATTCCACATCCGCTCAGACCAGGCGCACCACCCCGCCGCTCTTCGTGGCCGTATCGACCTGGCGATGGTTCAACAGCTGCTCGCCTGCGACCTCACCTCGATCGACCGGTGGTACCTGTGCGGCCCGAGCGATCTCGTCACAACAATGCGCGATGACCTCGCAGCTGAAGAAGTGTCGATCGAGCGGATACACCTCGAACTGTTCCGCGGCACAACCCGATCCACCGACGTCGCTGCCTTCCCCGAGTCCGAAGTGACTATTACGCTGTCCGGCGCTGTTCACACCGTGGAACTCGCCGCCGGTGAGACCGTCCTCGAATCCGCGCTGAGAAGCAGCATCGATGCGCCGTATGCCTGTCTCGGCGGTGCGTGTGGCACGTGCAAAGCCAGAATCACCACCGGAGCGGTATCGATGGAGCAAAATCTCGCACTCACCACGGCCGAGGTCGACGCCGGCTACATACTGACCTGTCAATCTCATCCCACCACCCCGACGGTCGCCGTCGACTACGACAGCCGAGCCGACGTCTGGTGAGGCCGTGTTCGCGCTGAAACAACTGCTCAGCGTTCAGGATTCGCCGTCCGATGGGGGGTGGGCGCGGTTGGGGGTGCCGCCACGTCGGTAGCCGACTTCGTCGGGTGTGCGCGGTCCGTAGCGCCGTTCGCCGAAGTCGACGGCGAGGGACCGGTGCGGGTCGACGCGTTGGTGGTCGACGCTCGCCGCGTAGGCGCGCAGCCCGGCGGCCACCAGTGAACGGGTCGCGAGGTCGGGTTCGGGCAGGCCGTGCACGCGACGAAGCGACTCGGGGCAGAACGTGGCGATAACCCGAGGCGCGGCGGACCGCAGGGGCCGGGGCAGGCAACGCCTACCGAAGGCGTCGATCAGGGCGCGGGCGATCGCGCGTCCGTCGTCCGAGGCCGCGTATTCGCGCTGCTCGTAGGTGAGCGCCCAGCGGGCGAGTTCGGCGCGCTCGTCGGGTAGGTCGACGAGGTGTTGGCGTACCGCCACCGCCCGCCAGAATCGCCAGTGCGCTTCCCGCTCGGCCTCGGAGAACAGCCGGACGCCGAGGTCGGAGGTGATGGCGTGCGGGTCCAGAGCCAGCGTGGCGAGGGTGTAGACGGAGTCCTGGTCGCGCAAGGGGAAGTGCGCGTGGATCTCGTTGAGCCGTTCGATCCAGGCCATGCCGACGGCGGAGTCGGGTCCGTGTTCGAGCAGGTTGCCGAAGAAGACGATCGTGTCGTCGTTGCGGCGCAGGGTGTCGCGGACGATGTCGCCTGTGCCGCGGCGGTACAGCGTGCGCGCCATCGTCGGCACCGCCACCTGCTTGAGGAAGGCGACGGTGAACAGCGCGTACACCAGCGCACTGTGGCCGTGCAGGACGGTCAGCGAGAGGCGGGCGATCTCGTCGGCGTCGCGGCTGGGGTCGAGCGCGGCGATGCGGCGGCGCACCTGCGCCCCGGAGATGCGGTTGTTCGCGCGGGTCACGGTCGGGGCTCCACGTCGAGCTGGAGGCGGCCGCCGAGGTCGAGGGTGAGCGTCGTCCGTCCCGCTCGGTCGGCGACGATCTCGCGCTCGATCGCTCCCGTCACGAGGTAGGGGCGTCCCGGCACCAACCGGTCGACGACAACGACGGTGCGTACCGGACCCGAGCCGGGCCGCAGGACGCACCGCAGCGCGGCGCCGTCGGAGACCGCTCGGGCCACCAGGACGTCGGGGTAGTCGGCGTCGGCGAGCCGGGGGCCGGTGCGCCAGGAGTCCGGCAGACCGTGCCCGATGAGATCACGTAACCCGGACGCGCGCCCGAAGCGGGCCATGAGCTCGTAGAGGTTGCCCTGGGTGGAGACGCCGGCGTAGCGCGCCGCCCCGCCCGCGCGGTGGGTGGTCTCGGTGTCGGCCAGGTGGGCGAGCACGCGGGCGGCGATCTCTTCGTCGCCGATCTCACGGGCAGCCATCGCCAGCAGGATCTGCCCGAACGCCTCACCGCCGAAGGCGTAGGAGCCGGAGTCACAGCGGTTGGCCAACGTCGCAGGGAGAACGAAGCGGCCGTCGCGCTCCTGCAGGACGGTCTCGCGCAGCAGCCGCCAGGATCGGTGCGCGAGCTCGGGGTACGCGGGGTGCAGCCAGTAGGTCGTTGGCAGCCACACGGCGTCGCCTGCCCACGGACTCCACGACAGGCCGAGGGTTTCGGAGCGGACACCGACGACACGGCCGTCGGGGCGATGGAACTCCGCGAGGTAGGCGGTGCGGACGCGCTCGTGCAGTCGGTCGTAGGCGGTGCCGCCGCGCAGTCGACGGTCCATCAGCAGGGTATTGACCGCGAAGGTGTTGCAGACGGGGTATATCCACCGTGGTTCGCAGGAGAACAGTGTGAACGCCGAGCGCTCCATGTTGGTCGCGATCGAGGTGGCCAGCGCGGGTAGGTCGTAGCGGTAGGCCTCGTCGTCGGACCAGCGGTAGGTGAGCCCGCCCGGCGCGGAGAAGCGGGCGTCGTCGAAGGTCTCGAAGAGGCCGACCGATACGCCCTGCCAGCCGGTGAGCATGACGTTGTCGCCGTTGTCGACCGGATCGCGGCGCAATGACAGCCTGCCCCACGCGTTCTCCAGCGCCCAGTAGCCCCAGACGCGCCGGTCGCCCATCTTCTCGATCGAGCGGGCGTGCGCCTCGGTGAGATAGCCGCCGAAGGCAGGGGCGCAGGTATGGCGGTAGGCCGCCAGCGCGTAGCCGAGCAGGCAGAGTTGATAGCGCAGCGCTGCCTCGCGGAACTGGTCGCGCCGGTCGAACCCGTCGAAGGAGGCCACCGGCTGCAGGGCGAGGTCGAGCGCGAACCGGAGCCGCTCGAGATCGTCGGGGGTCGCCTCACGCACCGGCGGCTCGACGCGCGAGGGCACCTGGGTGATGGTGGCAGGCCTGGCCAGAACGCCCGCGTTGAGGCGCGCAGCCCGCCGTCGGCGCCGGGTGTGGCGCACGGCGTGCGCGGTGAGGCAGAGTGCGGCCAGTGCAGGGCCGGCGACGGCGACTGCTCCCAGACCGGTGTCGGTGGGGTGGTGGCCCGTCGCGAAACCGAGAGCGAGGTCGAGCGCCCACACCGTGACAGGCGCGACGACCGCACCGATCATCCACCAGATCAACATGGCCGCGACGAGGGCCAGCACCGCGCCGAGCGCGTGCAGCGGATGCCCGCTCGCGAAGTGCTGGCCGCCTGGCAGCATCAAACCCGCGCCGAGGAGGCGGAGCCGGTCGTCGCCGGTGAGGGCCAGAACCGCGCCGAGCAGCCAGACGACACCGAGACCACCTCCGGCGCGGAGCATGGTCCGCAGGGTGACCGGTGGAAGCAGCGGCGCACCCTCATCGAGCGGGGTGAGCGCCACGGTCATCGTGCGCAACGGCTCGGCCCCGGTGGTCGCGCTCATCGGGTCACCACGTAGCGAGCGGGTGGAGCGAACATCGTCCCCCGGGCGAACGCGTTCCGACCGGACCCGTCGCCCCCTCGCAGCGCGCGTAGGAGCCGGTCGAGCGCGGCCATCACCGCGAGCGCGGCCACACAACAAACCATGACGAGCCTCCTTGGACTGTCGGACGGAAATCCGATTTCAGGAACCGGATCGTTTTGGTTCCTAATAACGTGACAGGTTCCGGGATGGCGTGTCAAGATGCTTTCCATGACCTCCGTCGCACGCCCCTACGGCGGCATGCCCAGCGGCGCGCGGCGCGAGCAGCGTCGGGCGCGGCTACTCGAGGCAGTGCTCGACGTCGTCGGCGAGGGCGGTCTCGACGTGTTGACGGTGGCGTCGGTGTGCGCCTCCGCCGGCGTCGGTAAGCGCTACTTCTACGAGAGCTTCGCCTCCCTCGACGACCTGGTCGCAGGCGCCCTGCAGCTGATCTTCGAGCAGGTCGGTCAGGCCGTCGAGGACTCCGGGCTGCAACCCGACGACCCTGCCGAACGGTTGCTCGAGGTAGCCGCCCGCAGCGCGCTCGCGGTCATGGACGACCCCCGGGTAGCCCGGTTCTATCTGGAGTCGGCCGGTAGCCCCGCGGGCATGGCCGTCCGCGAGGCCGCGGTCGGCATCCTGACCGAACAACTCCTGATCCGACTCATCGGCGCCAGCCCGCCGCGGGCGACCGCCCGACTGCTCGGGCACCTGCTCGTGGCCGGTACCTACCATGTGGTGGCGCTGTGGCTGGGCGGAAAGTCCGGGGTCGGGCGCGAGGAGCTGGTCGCGCTGCTCGTCGGTATCGGGGTCGACGCCGCGGAGCGGATGCGTCGAGAGGCCTGACCAACCTTCAGCTAAACTGAAGGTTATGGAGACTCTGCCACCGTGTCGCCTCAGGATCGCGCCGGGCGCCTTCCCTCTCGTACGAGCAGAGGAGTGCTGCGCGTGAGCTTCCGTCATTACCTACGCCGACCCCCAGCTATCAGCGCCGCGGAGGCGGTGCGCTTGGTCGCGGAGGGTGCGGTCATCGTGGACGTCCGCCGTGCCTTCGAGTGGAATCGAGTACACATCCCCGGTGCCGTACACATGCCGCTCGAGGTGCTCCCCGCGCGCTGCACGGAACTGCCCGAGGACCGTCTGCTCATCACCTTCTGCACCGGCGGCCTTCGCTCCGCGGGCGCGGCGAACCTCCTGGTCGAGAACGGCTTCGAAGCGGTCAACATGAGCCGTGGCCTGATCGACTGGCGCGCCGCCGGTGGGCCGCTCACCCCGTGAGAAGGGCGCGCCCACACCACATCGGCAGCTTCAGTCGCGTAATGCGCTCTCTCGCAATGTGTTCAGAGTTCTGGACAGGATGCGCGAGACCTGCATCTGAGAGACGCCGATCTGCTGGGCGATCTGCTGTTGGGATCGGAATTGGAAGAACCGCATGTGCAACACCTGGCGTTCCTGTGCGGGCAGTGCGGCGATCAACGGCCGGACCGCCAAGAAGTCCTCGACGTGGCGGTATTCGGGGTCCTCGGCGCCGAGGAAGTCGAGCAACGAAGGTGATGTGGAGTCGTTTTCATTGTTGGCAGGAGCGTCGATCGGCGCCGTCTGGTAGGCGTTGCGCGCGATCAACGCGTGCGTGACCTCGACCAGATCGATGCCGAGTTTCTCGGCGATTTCCCGCGCTTTGGGTGGGCGGCCCAGCTCGTGGGTCAAGGCGTCGGTCGCGGGGCCGAGTAGCTGCTGAATTTCCTTGATCCGCCTCGGTACCCGCACAGCCCAGGTGTGGTCGCGGAAGTGATGGCGAACCTCACCCATGATTGTCGGCACCGCGAAGGCCAGAAATTTCGCACCGCAGGCGGGGTCGAAGCGGTCGACTGCCTGGAGCAGTCCCAAGCGAGCGATCTGCAGGAGGTCGTCGAAGTTCTCCCCACGACCGGCGTACTTCTTGGCGATGTGGTGGGCCAACGGCAGGCACCGGCCGATGATGTTCTCGCGCAGTATCGGTCGGCGTGGATCTTGCGCTGCGAGCTGGGCCAACTGTTCGAACAACGGTTCGATGTTGTCGTAGCTGTCGCCGCCACGGCGTTGGCGCGAAGCTTGTGCGACAGGGGGTTTCGATGTGCTCGATTGAGTTCGACCTCCGCCGAAGGCCGAACGAACAACTCGTCGCCGCGACGGCAACCGCTCGGTTATCGACACGAGCTCGGCCGAAAGATCGCTGCCCAGTTGCTCGATAACGAGCGATCTGTTGCTCATGGTGACACCTTCGGGTCGGTCGCATGATCGCGTTCGACTGCCGGGGTCAAGGACAGCAAATATTCGAGTTACACGATTTTCGTGTACTTGACACAAGCCTACAGGCTCGGCGTGGGCGACGGTAGATTGAAGTCCCCGTCTGGGGGTATGCCGACACCAGGCGCTATGCTGCGGCTGAGCTCGATGTTCACCCGAGTCGACGCAGATCACCTTCCGCCCCTTCCGAAGACGTGCGCCTCGAACGCGCCCCGTTCCATGCGTTACTCAGAGAATCGCGGCAACCGATGTACGTAGCGGGCATGGCAGTGGGTGCCGTTGACCTGCCGCCTCGGGCGGCGGCGGTCGGTGAGTGAACGCGACTCGATCGTCGGAGCTCGTGCTGCGCTACTGTCCGCGTTGGACAGTAGTCACGATGGCATGGACGCGGTGGCACGACTGGGCAGAACGTGTGTGAACTTGTTGCCCGTCGATGGTGCCTCGATCTCGCTGATGGCCGATACCAATATCCGCGAAACCCTGTATGCCAGTGACGAAGTGGTCGCCCGGATCGAAGCGGTGCAGTTCAGTCTCGGGGAAGGTCCGTGCTTCGAGGCCTTCCAGACCCACCGCCCGGTACTGGTGGCGGACCTGCGCGCTGCGACCACGACCTGGCCGGTCTTCGCCACGGAAATGATCGGCGAACCGGTTGGCGCGATCTTCGCGTTTCCCCTGATCAGTGGCGCGATCAGCCTCGGCGCGATGGATCTCTACCGCGAGCAACCCGGCTGGTTGTCCACAGCCGATGTCGCGATCGCGCTGCAGACCGTGGATCTGGTGACACTGGCGGTGCTGGAGATGCAGATGAACGTGGTGAACCAACCATGGTGGACCGACCTGCCAACCGGTCGCGGCCAGGTACATCAAGCGACGGGGATGCTCATCGCGGCATTCGGTATCTCCGCGGCACACGCACTCGCGCGATTGCGTGGTTACTCCTTCACAACCGGACGCTTGGTCGATGAAGTCGCTGATGATCTGGTCGCCCGCCGCTTGACCCCCGCTGACCTGGAACAGCCGTGAGCACAGATCAGCCGAAGCGATTCGATGACCGAAGGCGCCCAACCGCGAGCCGAGGATTACCTTTGATACTGGAGGAAGGAGACAACGCTATGCCCGAGGCGCCGCTGTCGACCGGAGAACGAGAAGCCAGCCTCTTGGACGCGTTTGTCCAGATGGCGGACACACTGGTCGACGACTACGACATCGTGGATGTGCTCTACGAACTCGTTTCCCACTGTGTTCGGCTCCTCGATGCCGCTGCCGCCGGAATCGTGTTGGTCGACCAACGAGGAAGTCTGCAGGTGCTCGCCTCTTCGACCGAACAGACCCGAATGCTCGAGCTGTACCAACTCCAGACCAGCGAAGGCCCCTGTTGGGATTGCGTGCACGGCGGCAATCCGGTCTCGGTCGCTGACCTCAACAACGAGGTAGATCGCTGGCCGCAGTTCGTCCCCCGCGCGCTCGATGAAGGTTTCGTCGCCGTGCACGCGCTACCGATGCGACTGCGTCGCGAGACCATCGGTGCGCTGAATCTCTTCGGCCGCGAACCGGGACCCATGCCCGAACAAGATCTTCGGACAGCTCAAGCCCTTGCTGACACCGCGACGATCGGGATCCTGCAAGAGCGCGCGATCCACCGCGGGGAGGTGCTGACCGAGCAACTGCAGGTCGCGCTGACCAATCGGATCACCATCGAACAAGCCAAAGGTGTTCTCGCACAAGCGGGAAACCTCGATATGGACCAGGCATTCCAAGCTTTGCGTACCTACGGGCGTCGACGCAGCACGCGGCTGTCCGAAATCGCTCGTCAACTGGTCACCGGCGCGACCACAGCGCGCACGGTTCTCGACGATTGATACCTCGGCGAGTCTGGACACCGGACCTTCGGCGCCGTCGACCGCCGCAACAGAGGTTCCTCAGCGCATCAGGCCGCTGCGGTAGGCGAGCACCACCGCCTGGGTGCGGTCGCGAGAACCGGTTTTGGCGATGACGTGGGAGACGTGGGTGCGGGTGGTGGCTTCGCTGATGAACAAGCGAGCGCTGATCTCCGTGTTCGCGTAGCCCATCGCCATCAACATCAGCACCTCGCGCTCCCGGTTGGTCAGCCCGGCCACGGTTCCCGGTGTAGTGGAGGTGGGCGGGGTAGCCGATCTCAGTGCGGTCAGGACGCCGCTGACCACCGCGGGATCGAGCCAGCCCTCCCCCGCGGCGCAGGCGCGAATCGCCTCGGCGAGGTCTGCGGGCGCCGCGTGCTTGAGGAGAAATCCGCTGGCACCAGCGGCCAGGGCCTGTTGCACAGGCTGCTGTTCGTTGAAGGTAGTGAGCACGAGAACCGCTGGCGCATCGATGGATTCGCAGATCTTGCGGGTGGCGCTGATTCCGTCGGTCCCTGGCATGCGCAGGTCCATCAGGACCACATCGGGCCGGACGGCCGCGGCGAGTTCGATCGCCGCGGTGCCGTCGCTTGCCTCACCCACCACCTCGATGTCGGGGATGCCTCCGAGTAGCAGTACGACACCGGCACGCACCAGGGCCTCGTCTTCGGCGATGATCACCCTGATCGTCACGAGGCGTTCTCCTGAACTCCGGTGGGGCTCAACGGTATCTCCGAGACCACGGACCAGCCGGTGCCGTCCGGTCCGTATTCGACTGTGCCACTGAGTGTTTGCAATCTCTGAGCGAGCCCGGACAGGCCCTGGTGAGTGGAGAGTCGATCGACCTGTGGGACGGGGCCGTCCCCGCCCGTACTGCGCACCGCGACAGTCACACTGGTGCGATGCCAGCCGATGCTGATATCGACGGTCGCACCGGCACCGGCGTGTTTGGCGACGTTGGTCAGCGATTCCTGCACGAGCCGGTAGGCCGCCAAGTCGATGTCGGGGTCGACCTTCGATGGACGGGTGCCAGCGGTGTCGAGGCGAATACACAGCCCACCCGCACGATTCAACTCGATCAGGCTCTCGAGCGTGGCCGGTGCGCTGCGACGGGAGTGCGCCGCGCGCGACCCTTCGGTGGGTGCGCGCAACAGTCCGAGCAGGTCGTGTAGTTCGCCCATCGCCTGTGTCCCTGCGCTTTCGATAACCGCCAAGGCTTCGGATACCTTCGGATGACCGTCGGGGGTGAACGCACGGGCGGCCGCGGCGTGCAGGATCATCGCGGCCACCGCACCGGACACGCTGTCGTGCAGCTCGTGCGCCAGCCGCAGCCGCTGCGCCGCCAACGCGGCATCGGCATCGGCGGCCAGGCGCGCCTGCGTCGCCAGCGCGCGGTGCTCGCGCAGATAGAGCAGCCGACCCACACCCCACACGACACCGAGTGCCAATGCCCACATCGTCCCGGCGACGAGGTAGTGACTCAGCTCCGGCCCAGCGGCCCCGGCCAGCCCGTTGTGATAGGTGAACAGTCCGAGCGAGAGCGCGGACCCGACGAGGATCAGTCGAGCCGCGGAGGCGGACACCCGGCAGGCGGCCGCGAAAGTGGCGACGAGCAGATAGCCGACCGGGAAATACGTCGGCACCACGAAATTCACCGCGGTGAATCCCCAGGCCACCGCCCACACCGCGATCGGAAAACGTCCGCGCGCCAGCAGCGTCGTACACAGCAGGACAGCCGCGGTGGGCACCATCCACAACGGCAGCGAACCGCCGCCGATGAGCTGACGATCTCCACCCCATGCCGCCAGATCGATACCACCGACGGCGACGACCAGTGCGACGTCGGCGAGGCGGCGTAGCGGTGTGGCCTCGGGGCTGGGTTCAGCCACCGCCAAGGAGCTTCCATACCCAGGTCAGTGGGTTGCCGATCGACATCGCCGGCGGTGGGGTCGCGGCGGCGACCTCGTCGAGTACCTTGCGCACGGCCGCGATGACGTCGTCGCGACTCGGTTCGGCCAGCCCGCCGTCGATCTCATCGAGGGTGACCGGAACCCCGCGTGGCGGTGCCGCCGAGATCTCGGCCAGTTGGAGCAGCACGATATCCGGTGCTTCCGGCACGACAATCGTCGCCGAGACATCGACCACTTCGCCATAGTCGTGCGCCGCGCTGAACACTCCGAGCCGCAGTGGCGTTTCTCGCTCAGCGAGCCTCGCAGCCAACGGCGGGTGCGCGAGGGCGAACTCCCGCTCGAGCAGCGTCGCCCGGCCGACCGGCAGGCCCGTGGCGCCACCGTCGTCCACTGCGTACACGACTACGAAAGTGCGTGCTGTCATGGGCAGAAGTGTCCCACGACAGGGTATTCGGAGCTATGCCTTCGCGGTCTGCCTGTGGGAACTCGCAGAGGCCGCACAACGACGCCGGGCGAACACCGCGGCGAAGGCGACGGCGGCCAACAGGTCAGCGAGCACGAACACCCAGATCCCGGTGCGGACGCCGAAGTGTTCGCCCAGCACGCCGCCGAGTAGCGCGCCCACCAGGTTGGCCGCGGTGGTGCCGGTGCCGAGCAGTGCCCCCACGCGCGCGAAGTAGCGGTCACCCACGTCGGTGCCCATCACCGTGATCAGAGCGATGTTCATGATCGCGCCGAAGAACGTCGGCAGCGCGGTACTCGCGCACACGATCAGCAGGGCGAGGGGCAACGATCCGGTGGTCAGGGGTAGCGCGAGCGCGCAGGACGCCGCGGCGAGAACGGTCACTCGCAGCACTCGGTCGGCCGAGATCCCGGCAGCGAGGATGCGTGGTGCCGCAAGCGCGCCGAGCGCCGCGGACAAGGTGGCGGCAACAGCGGGAATACCGTACGCGGATACCGGGATTCGTATGTCGTTGAGCAGGAACACCGCGCGCATGGCAGCCACACCGCCGGACGCCGCGCCGCCGATCAGCAGATACAGCGCCAAAGCGGCCAGTACCTTCGAGTCGCGCAGCACACGTACCCCATCGGCGAATTCGCGGGCGATGCCGCCGCGTTGAGCGGTCTCCCGGTGATCGGGTGTCGACAGGCCCGCGAGGCAAAAGGCGCTGAACAGATAGGTCAGCACATCGCAGCTGAACATCACCGCCGCGCCGACGGCGGTGAGCAACGGCCCCGCCACCGACGCCCCGGCCGAGCGCGCGAGCAGCGAATTCGATTGCAGCCGTGCTCGTGTGGTGCTCAGATCGCGCACGCCGAGGGTGCTCAAGTGTGAAAAGTACAGTCCCGCTCGCGCAACCCCGGTCACCCCGAGGGTCAGGGACAGACCGATCAGAGTGGTCACGGTCAGTACGCGCGCGAACGCAGCCACCGCACAGACCGCGATCGCCGAAGCCGCGATCAGATCGGCGACGATCAGCAACCTTCGTGGTCGGCTCACTCGGTCGAGCAGAACGCCGGCGAAAGGTCCGAGTACCAGTGGCGGCACCGCCGACGCGGCGACCACCAGTGACACCTCGCGCGGTCCCGCGCCGAGGACAGCGACAGCGGTAACGGAGACGGTGGTGCTGGTCAGCGCGCTTCCGAAGGTGGAGGCGACCTGGGCGACGGTGTAGCGCCGCAGATCCGAAATCTGTCGTGTCGAGAGTAGATCGCCCATGATCGGTTCCTTGCCGGATAACGGAGAAGAATCGCTGGGCGCGGGCCCTGGCAGGCCCGCGCCCAGCGGATGTTTCGTGCCTCTACGCCTCGACGGCGTTGGTGCAGTTCTGCATGCTGAGGGTGCTCCAGCCGGCGTCTTCGCCGTCGTTCTTGGCGGTCTCGGCCTGCAGTTTCAGGATCTGGGTCATGGTGTTCACCTCCCTTCGAATGACTGGTGCTCACTACATTTCGTGAACATTGGTGCAGTTCTGGACGCTCCAGGTGCTCCAGCCGCCGTCCTCGCCCTCGTTCTTGGCGGTCGCGGCTTGCAGCTTCAAGATCTCGACCATGGTGATCACCTCCCTTCAGGTGTATTCGGATCGATTGGGGCTCAGAGCATTTCGTGGCCGTTGGTGCAGTTGGCCATGCTGAGGGTGCTCCAGCCGGCGTCTTCGCCGTCGTTCTTGGCGGTCTCGGCCTGCAGCTTCAGGATCTGGATCATGATGTTCACCTCCTCTGGGGTGTGGTGGGGTGTGTGGTCTGGTGGTCGTCTACCGCTCGACGGGCTGGGCTACCAGCGCGGGCAAGGCCGCGTCGAGGGTGAACAACGGATCAGGGAAGCCGGTCAGGGCGTGGTGCAGGGCCAGTAGGACACCCGCGGATCCGGTCGCCAGGTCGGCGCTGAG
Source organism: Nocardia sp. A7 (assembly GCF_046549215.1). Classification (NCBI taxonomy): domain Bacteria; kingdom Bacillati; phylum Actinomycetota; class Actinomycetes; order Mycobacteriales; family Nocardiaceae; genus Nocardia; species Nocardia sp. A7. The sequence continues at coordinate 489,346 of NZ_JAJPWE010000005.1, forward strand.
TCGTTGACCGTGTCCGCCGAGCCAGCGCACGCCGGTCTCGCCGGGGATCGCGTATTTGAACAGTGCGGTCAATCGCGACACCGGGAGGTCGGCTCGAAGTGCCGAATCCGCTTGTACCAGAGCCATTCCCGCTTGCCCGTGAAAGAGTCCGGGAGCGGCCGTGAATCGGATACTCAGTGCTCGCAGGCAACCGCGCAGACTGTCCGCCAGCTCCGGCTCGTCGTAGTTGTTCAGATACCGAGCGAGCACCTGCGCATAACCTGCGCTCCCGGATGCGAGGTAGGGCATGACGCGCAGGTCGCGCTCCGAGGCGCGAAAACCCAGGGCGTCCACCGGGATCGGCTCCGCATGGACGAGTTCGTCGCGCAGCAGCCGCAGGCCGCGCTCGAAGTGCTGCTGCTCGCCGGTGAACGCGGCCAGATAGTACAGCGCCAACGCGACACCGGGTCTGCCGTGCACCAGCCCGGAAGCATTGTCGGCGCCCAGTAGGGGAACCAGATCCTCGGGCAACCCGCTGAGCAGTCGGTGGGCGTGTTCGAGGTGGGCGAAGTCGCCGGTCCGATGGTGAAATGCCAAGTGCGCCATGGCAACACCGGCCGCACCTCCGCCCCAGGTGGCCGATTCGGTACTCAAGCGATGCTCGCTCGCGGCGGCGAGCAATGCCAAGCCTGCCTCGCGTTCACCGAGATCGTCGAGGACCCAGGCGATTCCGGCATTGCCGAACAGCAGGCCGGGGCAGGTGTCGCCGCGCGCGGTCAGGGATTCATCGCGCAATCGCGTGACCACCGCCGGGTCGATGGCGCGCCCCGCCAGTCGCAATGCGTGCAGCACGCCTGCCGTACCGTGGGCGATACCGCGCGTATTGGTCCTATGTCCTTCCGGCCCGAAGGGATACGGATCGGACGTCTGGACCAACGCATCAGCGGTGCGGTCGCGCAGCCAGTGCAGCGCGGCAACCGGGTCGGCCCGGACAGCGCCCGGATCCGGCAGACTCGGCCCATGTTCGCTGCCCCGATAGCGCACGACCGCGTCCCACAGCGGCCGCGGTGGTGGCGCCAGTTCAGTGAGGTCGGCGAGGAGATGGTCCAAGCACTGCGGTGACCGCTCGGCCACTTCGTGCATCGGGAAGATGAGCATCTGCGCGAGCGCGGCCAACCCATAGGAGTCGACATAGCGCGGGTCGGCCTTCGAACGCCCCGCGGTCGTACGCAACTCCGGCGGCATGAAGCCCGGGGTGGACAGCAGTCCGAGTGGATGATCCAGTCGCTGAACAGCTTCCACGTCGATCAGCCGCACGGTGTCGTCGTCGGCGATGAGCACGTTGCCCGGGCTGATGTCGACGAAGGCGTAGCCGAGCCGGTGCAAGGTGGCGATCTGCGCGGTGACCTGGTCGAGAATGTGGCGGCAGCGCCGGTAGTAGTCGGCGATCGTCGCCGCGTTCGCACCCGCGTGGATCAGCGGTGTCGTGGCGACCATCCAGCTGGTGAGCGTGCGACCCGGCACGAACTCGGTGACGAGGTAGGTGTGCTCCCACTCGGTGAACAACTCGACTGGTCGCGGCGCCAGTCCGGGCGCCGCCGCGTGCAGCGCGCGCAACGTCAGGTACTCCTGCTCGAGACGTCGCCGCGCATCCTGCACGCCGACGTAACCGTTGTGGCCGCGGGCCTCCTTGACGAAACAGGCTGTCCCCGCCAGATCACGGGCCCGATAGGCGCCGCCCGCATTGCTGTGGCGCAGCACCGCCTCGAAGGTGTAGCCGTGAAAGCTGACCTCGGACTCGTCGCCGACCGGTTCCGGCGACGGCGCGAACGGATCCACCACCCCGGTGGGCAAGAAGAATTCGGGCCTTCGCTCGTCGGGGACCTCCGTACCGTCGACGCCCCGCAACGTGGGCAACTTGGAACCGTCGGCCTGCAGGCGATAGCTCGGGCGGAACGCACCGAACCGATAGGACACACACTGCGAGCTCCCGAACCGGCGGTCGGTCAGCACGTACGGTCCCGCGATGCCGGCGAGTTCGCGTTCCAGCCGCACCAGCACCTCGTGCGCACACTGCGGTGTCGGCGGATAGAGCGCACAGAATTTCCCGCTCTGCACCCGACTGCCGTGCTTGCTGTGCAACCACCCGAAGAAGGTCCGCCCGGTCAGATGCTTGAACGGCACCCCGAGCTCGCCACACACGCCGGCGACGACGTCCAACACCAGATGGGTGTTGTCCAGCGAACTGGAGACATGAACCTTCCAGCCCTGATCAGGCAGGACAACCTCGGGCGGCATCCAATAGGTCCACACCCCCGATTCCCCCCGCGCCCACCCGGCCGGTGGCGATGTGGGGGCATATCGCCGACCCGGATCGGTGCGCTCGACGGGCTGGAAGTAGTCGGGGTCGGCGAGCAAGAACGCGGCGTCGTGAAGCATTGCGGTCCAACCCTTCTCGGGTAGCGAAGCTGTTCGTCGGTCGATCGAACGAACTCCAGAATGACCGCCACACACCCCTCTCCGAATCAGTGCGCAGTCGCGGATTTCCCCTACCGCACCGCGATGACCACACTCATCGCCCCGCGGTAGATTCCGCCCTCGCGCGGACCGAAGCACGGCGGCTACTTCATGGTTCTCGGAAACGTGGCTACGGTTCCCAGCAACCTTCCAGCTGAGGGTCAGGGTCCTCACCGGATCGGCACCGAGTATTGGCAGTACCGAGTCGCCAATTGCCGCATCGAAGGAGAAATCAGGGATGACCCGTGTACCCGAACCGAAGAACACTCCCGCCGGACCCACCTACGAAGGACGCTTGCTCGATCGCCCCACCGAAGAAGTCGTCGATCAAGGCGCAGGCTTCGACGTCGCGACCCTGGTCACCCGTCGCAGGGTTCTGAGTGTCGTCGGCGCTGGAGCCGGAGCAATTGCGCTCGCTGCCTGCTCGAACACCTCCAACGCCACCGATTCAACCGCATCGACCACATCGGCGATCGCCACCAGCGAGATCCCCGAGGAGACCAACGGCCCCTACCCGGCCGACGGAACGAACGGGGTGAACGTTCTCGAAGAATCGGGAATCGTCCGCGGCGACATCACCTCGAGCCTCGACGGTGGGACCACCGTCAGCGGTGTCCCACTCTCGCTCACCTTCACCGTCACCGACATCGCGAACGGCAACAGCGCTTTCGAGGGTGCCGCCGTGTACGTCTGGCAGTGCGATGCGGCGGGTCTGTACTCGATGTACTCCGAAGGCGCCGAAGACGAAACCTATCTCCGTGGAATTAAGGCCACCGACGCAGACGGCAACGCAACCTTCCAGACCATCGTCCCCGGCTGCTACACCGGCCGCTGGACCCACATCCACTTCGAGATCTACCCCGACGTCGATTCGGCGACCAACGTCGAGAACGCGATCGCGACCTCGCAGCTCGCGTTCCCCCAGGAGATGGTCGACGCGATCTACCAGCTCGATACCTACCCGGGATCAGCGCAGAACCTGGCCCAGATCGGCAGCATCGAAAACGACGGCATCTTCAGCGACGGTTACGACCTGCAGATGGGCACGTACTCCGGTGACGCCACCACCGGCTACGTCGGGTCGCTGGCGGTAGCGATCGACGCCACCACCGAACCCACAGTCAGCGGGGCCCCTGGCGGCGGCGGACCCGGCGGCGGACAACCCCCGATGGGCAACGGCGCTCCCCCGGCGGGCGGACCGCCCGCCGCCGGCTCGACAAGCACGAACTGACCACCTTTCATCCCCCACCACCGAAGGAAACACCATGTTGCACAACCTCACTGGCTGGCACGCTCTCATCGTCCTCGCGATCCTGCTCCTCGTCTTCGGCTCGACCAAGCTGCCGTCCCTGGCCAAGGGCATCGGCCAGTCGATGCGAATTCTCAAAGACGAGGTGCGTGAGGAAACACCAGCACCGCGAGACAACATCTCCACCGCCACCCGCGACCCGGAGGCGCCGGTCACCGCCGCGGACGTGGCGACCGCGGCTGCGTACCGACACGCGGCATGACCGCGAACACCGCTGCGCGATCGACGATGCCGCTGGCCGGGCATCTGCGCGAGGCACGCCGCCGCGCGACACGCGCGGCGGTGGCGCTGCTCGTCGGCGTGATCGTCGGTTTCTTTCTTTCCGATCAGATCCTCGACATTCTCCGCGCACCCATCGAAGAACTCGCCCGATCCCGCCAGGCCAGCCTCAACTACGACACCGTCACCGGCGCGTTCGACCTCGAACTGAAAATCGCACTGTTCACGGGCGTGATCGTGTCGAGCCCGGTCTGGTTACGTGAGCTCTTCGCGTACCTCACCCCTGGTTTGACCCGCCGTGAGAAGAAATACGTGATCGGATTCTCCGCTGCCGCTGCCCCGCTCTTCGCCGCCGGATGTGCCTTCGGATTCCTCATCTTCCCCCGCATGGTCAGTGTGCTCGCCGGCTTCGCCTCCGACCAGGACAGCACGATCCTCAACGCCTCGTACTACGTGGACTTCGTCATGAAGATCGTGTTGGCGACCGGGATCGCTTTCGTCCTGCCCGCATTGTTGGTGATGTTGAACTGCCTCGGGCTGCTGTCGGCGCACAGGCTGCGCAGCAGTTGGCGGATCATCGTCGTCGTCATCGCACTCTTCAGCGCCCTGGTTACCCCGGCCGCCGACGTGCTGTCCATGTTCATAGTCGCGCTACCGATGTCGGCGCTCTTCGGTGCCGCCGTCGCGATCACCACCGTGCACGACAAGCGGGCGGCCCGACGCGCACTCACCTCCGATAGCGCTGCCCTGTCCCCGATCTGCTGAAATCCGGAGCCACACTATGTTCGGCTTGACCTTCGAGAAACTGTTCTTTGTCGCCATCATCGCCGGGCTCGTACTCGGCCCCGGGCGCCTGCCGGGATACGCCCACCAGCTCGCCCGGTCCGTCCGCACGTTGCGCCAATTCGTCGAAACCACACGCAACGCAGCGGAACGCGACATGGGGATCCCATTGAAACGCACCGAATGGGAATCGTTGAACCTGCGGCAATACGATCCGCGCCGCATCGTCAGCGATGCACTCCATGACACCGATACCGCTGCGGCCGTGCGCACCCCGAAAACTGTTGTGACGGAGGAGATGATCGAAGAAGCCCGTAGAGTGCGTCCCGGCCAGAAGTATCTGGTGACCGGGACGTCCTCGCACCCACGCCGAATCCTCATCGACTCACTACCTGTCGACGACCCACGACGCATCGCCGCCCGAGCACACACGGCTGCACACATCGCGCCACACGATGCGCTCCCGCCGATCGAGCCATACCCAGTTGATGTGAGTCGGTGACCGGCGCCCGCCTTCCACTATTCCGGCGACCGTAGCTCTCGCGATACCGCGCATCGGAACCACTACGATTCGGGCGGGTGCCGATTCAGTCGACCAGTGCTCCGCAGGTGAGGTTGAGGACCGCGCCAGTCATCGCGCCTGCACCATCGGAGGCGGCGAAAACCGCCGCCTCGGCGACCTCGGCCAAGCGGGGAAGTCGCCCCGAAAGCGTGTCGCGTACCAGTGGCCCGAGGTCTTCCTCGGACAGACCAGGAACCGTCTCCGGGGTGAAGACCGGGCAGATACACACGACCCGCACCCCGTCGCGCCCCAGCTCGCCGGCCAGACTGCGATTGAGGGCTTCGATTCCCGCACAGGCTATGTTGAACCCGCCCATCCGATGGCGCGACTCCCCCGCCGCTGAGCTGGACAGCAGCACGATGACCCCGGAACCCTGCGAAGTCATCCGCCGGGCAGCCGCTGTGGTGGTGATGAAATGCGAACGTGCCGCATCCACGATCGGTGCCATGAAGTCCTCGAGTTCCATATCAACGAGTGGCACGTCTTGCAGTGCTTGCATCCCTATCGCATTGAAGGAGATGTCGAGACTGCCGGTCTGCTCGACGATTCGATCCGCGTTGGCTTCGACTGCCGATCGGTCGAATACATCGAGTCGAGCCACCGTGGCACGGCCTCCCGAGTCGGTGATCTCGGCGGCCACAGTGTCGAGCGTCGACTGTGTTCGTCCAGCGAGGTACACGTGGGCGCCCTGTCGTGCGAACGCTCGCGCGACCGCGCCACCCATACTGCCGGCCGCCCCGTAGACCACCGCACTCTTATCCTTCAATCGCATACCAGTACTGACGGTCACCGCCTGGAAAAATCATCGCCAGGGGTGGCGGGGCGGTGACATCGACACCACGACGTGGACTTGGACCGTCCGCCGACAGACCACACCCGGACCAGGGGGACATGCGGGCGCCGCGTCCGGCCTGGCCAACACCGCTCGTCAGGTCGCAGACATCAACCGACTGCGGGTGAGTGCCGCTCGTGATCGGGCATGGGCTGGGATGTGAGGATCTCGGACAGGAACCGCAGCTGATCGCCGACCGCCTGCTTTTGCCACGGGCCTTCGTAGACGTCGAAGTGATCGATCGGGTACTCGAGCAACTGAGCTCCCGATTCCACCTTCTCCGCCGACCGTCGCGCCGCGGCCGGTGGCGCGATACTGTCGATGCTCCCGACCTGGAAAAGGACCGGGCAGGACACGCGACCGGCGAAGGTGGTCGGCCGGTTCAGCCCGATTTCGAGAGCGGTTCGGGCACAGACCTCGTTGCGCCAGGTGGGTCCTGCGATCGAGGTGATGGCGTCGATCGATTCCGCGGTCGTGATGATCATCGCCGCCGAACCCGGCAACCCGAAGACCGGTACATGATGCGGTGTCCTTCGGGCGAGTGCCCGCACGACGTCGAGCCCGAGGTGGGAGATCGCTCGTGCCAAATGACCGATCCCACCGCGCCGCGCGGCGTGGGCCAAGGTCACCAGACCATCAGTCGCGGGCGTCATCGAGATGACCGCGGCGATCCGTGGATCCTGTGCCGCGACGGCGAGAACATGACCGCCCGAATACGACGTTCCCCAGACGATGATGCGGTCGGGATCCACACCCGGTAATCGCCGGGCCGCAGCGACAGCAGCGTGGTAGTCCTGGCGCTGTCGTCGAAACGACACGTCTTGGCGGGGAGTGCCTTCAGAGGCGCCGAACCCGCGGTAGTCGAACAGGAGGGTGTCGATGCCGGCATCGGCGAATGCTTCGGCGTAGCCGAGCAGCCCGCTGTCGCGCGTGCAAGCGAAACCGTGGGCCATGACAACGGCTGGTCGGCCGGCGGAGCCGGCAAGCGTGTTCACGCGGGCGGGGAGATGCCAGGCCGCGCACTGCGTGCCGCGGCTGAGGAAGGTGATCTCGGTTGTCATTTGGTATTCCGCTCAGATCGGGAGGCCGAGGTTTCGCAACAGGCCCACCCATTTTCAGTGAACATGTGTACACCGAAAAGTACCCTGTTGACCGGAGGAGCAGCAAGCCGAAGGCTTGAACCTCGGAGTTGCGGCGGTGAGCTACGCGATCAACAGCACAGCGGAGCAGCACAATTTTGTGATGTGGGCACGAGCTTTTCGTGTCGCGTGCGCTCTGAGGTCCGAAGATGATCACCACAGCAGTTGTCACCGGCGCCGGCCGCGGTATCGGTTTCGCCATTGCCCGGCGCTTCGCCGAATCGGGCCACCGGGTAGTGCTCACCGATATCGACGGTGCGGCTGCCCAGCGGAGGATCACCTTACGCAAGTGGCGACTGCGCGGACGAGCGTCGAGCACGTGCAAGCCTGTGTGCGCTGACGACGATCAATAATCCAGGGATGCCGGCCAGCGTCCAGGGCACAACCGCAGCATAAGTCGGTACGAAACCGAGAACACCCAGCCCGCAGAAGTCGTCACCGGTGCTGTCCGCACATGCGAGCGCAGCATAGGGTTCTGCCGCCACCGTGATGGTGGCCGCTGTTGTCAGAACCGACATTCCGACTGTCGAAGCCACGGCAACCAGCACTATCGGACCCGATGCAAGTGGCCACCACGCCCTCGCCAACAGTGCTGCGCAACCGATGACCGCAACCACCGCGAGTGCGGCACCGACCTCTCCACTGCGGCCCTCGACGTGTCCGGCCACCAGCATTGCCGCATACACCCCGGCACCAGCCAGAACGCCGGTCATGGGCAACATCAGAACGGCCTTCATCAGTATTCGGTCGGTCATGAACGAAATCGTGCCAGGATTCGGGCTCGCTGGTCAGAGTAGAAATACCAACGATCCCGAGGTCACCTAGCCCGGTGTCGGGGCCTTCGCGGGCCGCACGATAGTGGCCAGCGCGGCGACCGGGAAGAGGAACAGCCACATGTTGGGAATCCACCACATCAGGCTGTAGTCGCCGCGGATGACGTAGAAATTCAGCGCCATCAGGCCGGCGGCAGCGGTCAATGCCAACGACACGACAATGACCTGCAGCCCGACCGCCGATCGCGAGCCGAGCGCGAGCCCGGCCAGGCCCAGACCGATCGCTGCGAGGTCCAGGCCGAGGAACGACCAATTCCATTGTCGCAGAAAGGGGTCGGGGCCGACGCTGAGCACGCCCAAGGCGGTGACAATCCAGTAGCCGAGGAAACCGAGGTCGGTGACCAGCATCATTGTCTTGATATGGCGCTGGTGCGGGTGCTCGGCAAAAGTGTTGACGGACATGGTGTCTCCATTGCCGGGTATTCAGGTCGTCGCGACTCGTTGCCGCCCGGGACAGCAGATCACTTGACCGAGTTTTCATAACCACTGTTACGTAATATTCATGATGTAACGTATCTTGTCAATGCCGAAGATCGTCGATCACGAACAACGACGCCGAGCGATCAGTGCTGCGGCGTGCCAGGTGGTGGCCGCCCAGGGACTGGCCAACACCAGCCTGCGCGACATCGCCGCCCAAGCCGGGTGTACCACCGGGATGGTCACCCACTACTTCAGCGACAAACACTCGGTACTGCGCAGCGCGCTGAGCGCGGCTTCCACTGCGGTCGCCGAACGGATCACCGCCATGGCCACCGGCAACGCCGACGTCTACGAGCTGTTGTGCCAGTGCCTACCGATGGACGAGGTCCGTGGCGTCGAATGGCGAGTGTGGATCGCGTTCTGGGACTGGGCCATCTACGACGCCGACCTTGCTGCCGAACAACGCGCCCGCTATCAGGCGTGGCGCGAAGCTCTGGAAATTGTGCTCGTCACCGCCGGGTACCGCACCGGCCCCGCGCTGGAAGACGCCGCCGAGTCACTGATGATCGTCATCGACGGCATCGGTCTTCAGGCCGTGTTCGACCCCGACCGCTTCACCCCCGAGCACCAACTACGTCTGCTTCGTCGGCAAGCCGAACACATACTGGCAGCACTCGACAGCGAATTCACCACGCAGGCCTGAATCCGCGCGACCGGGAGCCTGTAGCAGGATCTCCTCGGCGAGAAGGTGATTCCCGAGGTCCGCCGAGAATATCGGCACGCTCGTTGTTATCGTGCGCGTGCGGTCTCGACCATGTCCTCGACCCGGGTGAACTTGACGCGAGGACGGCCCGCCGCAGCGCCGTTGGCGCGTTCCGCGGCGTCGATCAGCGCCCATCCGTCCCGGTCGACGAGATTCGGGCAGCGGCGGGACAACAGTGCCAGGAGATCTTCACGGTCGCCCCCTGGTGCGCGCAGGCGCCCGGCAGTGTAGTCCTCGACGATTCCGGCGACGGTCTGCTCCGCGTCGCCGCGGTTGGTGCCGATCACGCCCCGCGCCCCGCGCTTGATCCACCCGGCGACATAGACACCGGGCAGCACCGCGCCCGCGCTGTCGAGCACCCGGCCGCCGTCGTTGGGGATGATGCCCTTGGCGGGATCGAACGGCACACCGGGTACCTGCCTGCCGCGGTAGCCGACAGCACGCAGCACCAGGGAGGTATCGATGGTTTCGACGCGCTCGGTCGCCACAGCCACCGGACCCTGGGTGCTGTCATGAATCTCGTTGTGTGCCAATAGAAGTGATTCGACTCGGCCTCCACCCGTCAGTGCGACAGGAGTGACACGGAACCGGAAGTCGACCAGTCGAGGCGCGTCGGTGGTACCCCGCGTGCTGTACTCGCGCGCCAGGTTCAGCTTGAGGCGGGTCGTCGGATCGGTGGCCGGATCCGACAGGGCGGCGACCACGTCGTCATCGATATCGGCGGGATCGATGACGATGTCGGTAGCGGACGATTGCCCGAGCGCGAGGAATTCCGGGCCGGTGTAGGCGGCCTGGCGGAGGCCACGTCTGCCGAGTAGCAGAACTTGGCGAATATTGCTGTGGCGCAACGCTTCCAGCGCATGATCGGCGATGTCGGTGCCCGCGAGCTGATCGGGATCAGTGGACAGTACTCGCGCGATGTCCAGCGCCACATTGCCGTTGCCGACGATGACCGCCCGCTCGCCGGACAGGTCGAAGCTGTGGTCGGCGTAATCGGGGTGCCCGTTGTACCAGGCCACGAATTCGGTCGCCGAGTGACTGCCCGGCAGATCCTCGCCGGGTATGTGCAGTCGGCCATCAGCGGAGGCGCCGACCGCGTAGATCACCACGTGGCAGTGCTGCAACAGTTCGGCATGCGAAATATCGCGCCCGACTTCGACATTGAGGTGGAATCGGATCGAGTCGCGTTTGAAGGCCGACGCGAACATGGTGGTGACGCCGCGCGTCTCGGGGTGGTCGGGAGCGACACCGTACCGAGCCAGCCCCCACGGCGTCGGCAGGCGATCGAACATCTCGACCTCCACATCGCCACGGCTGAGCAGATGCTCGGCGGCGTAACAGGCCGCGGGCCCGGTGCCGACGATCGCCACGCGCAACCGGCCCGCCCCACGCGGCAATCGGGCAGGCGCGGCGTCGACGGTGATATCGGTGTCGAGCGGATAGTGCTGGAAATAGGCGGCATTGATCTCGGCGTACCGCAGCAGGTTCACGGGCAGGTCATCGGCATCGTAGATCGAGTCCACGGGACAGGCGTCCATGCAGGCGCCGCAGTCGATGCAGGTATCGGGATCGATATGCAGCATCTCGGCGTTCGCGAAATCGGGATCTCCGGGTCGCGGCCGGATGCAGTCGACCGGACACTCCGAAACGCAGCTCGCGTCGTTGCAGCATCGCTGGGTGATGACAAAGGCCATGAGCGCACCTTCCATGGATAGTAGATCGGACAGGGTCGCGCTCGTGCTCAGCCCGCTGCTTTCGAGGGATCCGCGCCGCGGTCGGGGATCAGCTGACGCAACTCCGCCATCGTCCACGGCGGCGCGTCCCGATGGTCCCGGTAGCCCACGAGGGTCGGGGTAGGGCGTTCGAAGCGGCCGACGAATCCGCCTGCCGCGATGTAGATTTCACCGGTGATGTCGGCCGCGAGATCGCTGGCGAGGAACTGATAGAGCGGCGCCACATAGTCCGCGGGGGGAGCGTCGAGCGAACTGCGCATCATTGTCTCGTCGAGCATCTGCCGCCGATAGAGTTCGAGAATCCGGGCCTCGTAGGCAAATCCGGAGGAAAGGCGCGTCTTCGCGCCGGGGCACACGACGTTCGCCCGAACTCCGTGCTCTTTCAACTCCGCCGCGATCGCCAACGTCAGACTGGTTACCGCCCCTTTGCCTGCTGGGTACCCCGTTCCGCCGTAGTCGCCGAGGTAGGCGAACGAGCTGGTATTGATGATCGCACCCCGACCCTTCTCGACCATCCGAGGCGCGGCGGCGCGGCAGGTGTTGAACACCGTGGTGAGATGCGAATCCAGCTGGGCCCGCCAATCCCAGGGCTTCGCATCCAGAATCGACGACGCGGGGGGTTCGGCGACTCCCGCACAGTTGACGAGAATGTCTATGGCGCCATACTTTTCGACACAGACGTCGATCGCTCGGGTCGCGACGGCCGCATCGGCCGCGGATCCCGCCACCCCCACAGCCGAATTTCCGGACAGCGTGATCGCCTCGACCGCCCTGGCGACGGCCGCCTCGTCCCGCCCATTGATCACTACTCCCGCACCGTTCTTGGCCAGTAGCGCGGCAACAGCGAAGCCGATCCCCCGACTTCCGCCGACCACGACCGCCCCACGCCCCCCGCAACGATCGCTCGCCATTCATCCCGTTCTCCGCTCAATCGACCACATGCACACCGCATCGAATCGCGGTGTGGTCCAACAGAATGTCTGCTGCCATCCCGAATTGCCGTCAAGACATCAGGCGTCGCGCGATCGCGCTGCCGAACCCGTACTTCAGCGTGCCTGCGATCGCCGCGACCGACTCCTCGGTGTACGGATACCAGATCCGTTCCCGCTTCAACTGCCACCGGTCGAGCAGAATCGGCTGAGCGTGGGTGAATCCGCGCAGGCCATGGCGGCCGTTCGTCTGCCCGAGGCCGCTGCTTTTCCGGCCGCCGAAGGGCGCCTCCGGCACTCCGTAGATCACGGCGGCGTCATTGTGGACAACCGATCCGGTGTCGAGACGCTTGGCGATACGCAACGCTTTCGCCGTGTCCTTGGTGAAGACACTGCCGCTGAGCCCATACTGACAATCGTTGGCCAGCCGGATCGCTTCCTCCTCGTCCGCGACCCGCATGATCGCCGCGACGGGGCCGAAAGTCTCCTCCCGCATCAATTCCATGTCATGGGTGACGTCGACCGCGACCGTGGGTGCGACGAACAATCCCTCGCCGGTGTCGGCTTCACCCCCGACCAGCAGCACGGCGCCGCGGCGTTTCGCGTCTTCCAGGTGTCCGGTGACGATCGCCACCTGGCGATCCCAGCACATCGGACCCATATCAGTGCTGTCACCGGCGCCGTAGGTCAGCGACTGCGCCTTCTGCGTGACCAGCCGAATGAACTCGTCGGCAACGCTTTCCACGACATAGATGCGCTCCACACTCAGACACACCTGGCCGCTGTTGAACATCGACAGGTAGACCGCACCCTCCGCGGCCCGTTCGATATCGGCGTCGTCGCAGACGATCATGGCGTCCTTGCCGCCCAGTTCCAATGTGCAGGGAACCAGCCGCCGCGCACAGGCTTCGGCGACCTTCCGGCCGGTAGCGACACTGCCCGTGAACGAGATCTTGTCCACCTCGGCGTCAACGAGGGCAGCGCCCGTCTCGCCGTCGCCATGAATCAGCTGCAGCACATCCGCCGGAACACCGGCTTCGTGCAGGATCTTCACCACCCAGCCGCCCGAATGCGGTGTGACTTCCGAGGGCTTGAGAAGTACGGCGTTGCCTGCCAACAGCGCCTGCGCCACCGGATTCATCGACAGCACGAACGGCGCGTTCCACGGCGTGATCACGCCGATGACGCCCAGCGGGCGGTAGTGCACGGTGAGCTTCTTGAACGGACGGATATAGCCGTGCAAGCGCTCACGATGATCGGCAAGATCCCTCTTGGCTCGGCGGCTCCAAAAGTTCAGAAAGTCGCACGAGGCCAGGATTTCGATCGCCAAGGCTTCGACCCGCGGCTTGCCGGATTCGGCCCGAATGGTATCGACGACTTCGTCCTGCCGGGCGATCAAGACACTGACCGCCGCACGGATAACGGCAGCGCGTTCACGCACCGGACGTGCCGCCCACGCCACCTGGGCGACCCGGGCACGGGCAACCGCTTGCTCGACCTCCTCCGGCGTGCTCACCACGATGTCGCCGACGGCTCCCCCGTGCACCGGACTGCTCAACCCGAGACGACGTCGACCATCGGACGCCCGCGGCAGCGATTGCACAATCGCCATGTCGATCTCCTCAGCTAGGTCTTCGGGGTGTCCATGCCGAGCACCCGACCCGCCGAATCTTCGACACCACAGGCGAGAAGGAAGTATTGGACACTTACCTGGACACTTGTCTGGACGCTAGCATGAGGCGTACTCGAATGGCAACGACGGTCCCGTGCCCGCGGCTGCTGCTCACCGTGGACCGAGGCTGACCAAGCCGCCGCCCGCTCGCAACGATGGTGGCGGTGGCTACCCCGCCACCCGCGCCATGGACGAGAACCGTTTCCCCGGGCCGAATCTGTGCGCGGGTGAACAACGCACGGTCGGCGGCGGTAAGCCACGCGTTCCCGGACACGCCGCCGATTCCCACGACAGCACAGCGGGTATCGGGTTCACTGGGCGGGAAAGGCGTAGGGCAGATCGTGTTCGATCCGCAGGTGCGAGATCCGCCATTCACGATCGTGGAATCGCAGATCCACCTGCAGATACCCGCACTCGATCGGGGTGATGACCCCCTGCGCTCCGACCGCGTCTGTAGGCCAGCCCGAAGCGGGGCGTGCCGCACCACGGGCGTTGTAGACGATGAACTGGGCATCGAATCGTGCCGTGTCACCGGCGACGGAGACAAGCGGATTCACTGTGGTGTGGTGGCTCCGATTCCGTGGTGGGTGAGGTGCCATGGCCGTGGTCACGGCAGTCGCGATCGTCGCCGAGCCCGCAAGTTCGGCGAGCAGTTGCGGATCGCCCTCGCCCCGGTAGAAGACGGACACTGTCGCGCTCTCCCAGAAGACTGACCTCATGGCCTCCGGGTCCCGATTGTCGGCGGCGCGCACGTAACGCGCGAAGACCTCCGAGACAAGACGATGGGGAGACGGGGTGACAACAGCGGAGTTCGACACGAGGGGGTTCATACCGAACAGTTCATCGCCTGTCCCGGCCGGGAGCTATGCCCCGTTCCACCTACCAGCTATACCCTGAAGGTATGAATCTGGAGATCAGGGACCTCGAGTACGCCGTCACCCTGTCCGAGGAACTCAACTTCACCCGTGCCGCCGCCCGGCTGGGAATTGCGCAGCCCCCGCTGTCCCGGGCGATCGCGCGCCTGGAACGTCGACTGGGCGCCGCATTGTTCGCACGCACCAGCCGCTCGGTTGCGCTCACCGCGGCAGGTGCCGAGTTCGTCGCCGACGCGAGGACCATCCTGGCGGAACTACAGGCCCTGATCGATCGAACCGGCGCCGCCGCACGGCGGCGGGAGTTGGTGATCGCAGTCCGCCCGGCCACCGGCTCCGGACTCCTACACGACATCCTCGAACGTGCCGCCCGACAGCCCGACCCACTTCCGCTCCGGGTGATCCTCGAACGAGATCCCGGCGGCGCAGTCCTGTCCGGGGCAGCCGACGTCGCGCTACTCTGCCTGTCTCAGGCTCCCGCGAGCATGGCCGTCGACGAACTCGTCGAGCAACCAACAGTCATCCTGCTCCCGGAAAACCACCCGCTGGCAAGCCATTCCGCGCTTTGCGTCGAAGAAGTCGGACAACTGCCAGGCCACATGGCCGACTGCCCACCGATACCGCTCGACGAGATCGTCGACCTGATCCGCCTCGAGGGTCGGTCGATACTGGCCAGCCGCGACGTGACGACACGTATCGGCGACCACGTCGTCGCCGTCACAGTGCCCGACGCACCGACCATCGGCTTCGGACTGGCCTACCCCACCACCGCGACGCACCCGCGTTTGTCTGAACTCGTCCATCAAGCCCGGCGTGTGGCCTACACCTACACCGAAGCATCGAACCTTCCCCCGACGCTACAACCCGGCAGCGTCATCGAAGCGAGCGTGAATCAGACAGAGCGCGAGTCGATCTCGCCCCTGTAGGCAGATGCACGGTCCGCCGACGGCAGCTTTGCGCGATCTGCCGAGCTGTGCCTGATGACAGCTGCCGCCACCGGGTTGCGGACTCAGAATCCTCGGAATATTCCGTCGCTGTGGGCGGCGTCGATGAATTCGATGAAGTCCATGTTGACTATCGAGATGTTGTTCTCGATCGAGTGCAACTCCGCGGCGATCACCCGGAGTGCGCGTCCATAGGTCTCGGTTTCCAGATCGACACACAGCAGGGGAAATTCGGTAAGGCTCATCGTGGTCGCGTCGGCCACGATGAGCATTCGGTGCCCGAAGCTGTCCGGAACGAGGTCAAGGACCTGGTCGAGTGTGAGATCCCGGTAGGCGCGGTCTTCGAGGAACTCGACGTAGGCGGCGCAGTCTTCCTCGTTCGGTGTGGTGGCGACCCGGCACATCTCGTCCCATCGGGCGGGGTTGGAATAGTCGGTGCGGATGACGGGGGTGTCCTCGTAAGTCGTGCTGAGCATGGTTCGGTTTCCTCGGTGCGTCGGGCGAGCGGAGTACGGCGGGGTGAACCCGGTTGCGGCACAGCGTAGTTGGCCTGTGGATTCAGATGTTCAGGTCACTTCTGAGTGTCTGCCAGGCTTCGGCGTAGCGCACGGGGCAGGGTGAGTGCGACTGCCACTGTCACTGCGATACCGCCGCTGCCCGCCGCGATGAGTGTGGTGGGCGCATCGGTGGTGTCCAGGAGCAGGCCGCCACCGACGTAGGATGCTGCGGCGGCGATACCGATGGCGCCGTAGAGGTTTCCGAAGACTCGACCGAGCATTCCCGGCGGCACGATGCGTTGCAGCAGCGTGCTCGACGCGATATCCATTGCCGCGATACCGATTCCGCGCACGGCTTGCACGGAGAAGGCCGCGGCCACCGACCAGGCGAGACCGGTGAGCAGATTGCCCGCGCTGCTGACGAAGAAGCCGCCGATCAGCAGTACGGTCAGTGACGGCCGGGTGCCGACGCGTCCGACCAGCGCGTAACCGATCAGCAGGCCGATGCCTACCGCGCCGAGCAGCAGACCGACCGCTGAATCAGCGGAGTGCAGTGTGTCTTTCGCCAGCAGGACCAGGGCGACGTCGTCGACACCGTTACAAGCGACGACCGCGCAGAAGCCGAGGCAGATGATTCGGAGTGCAGGGGTGCGCGCAATATATCCGAGCCCCGTCTTCGCCTGGGTGAGCAGCGATTCCTGGACGCCTTCGGTGCGCTCCGGTGGCATCGGGCCGATCGCGAGCAATACTGCCGCCGACAGCAGAAACGATGCGGCGTCGACGAAGAGCACACCGCGGACGCCGAGGAACGGCAGCATGGCGGCCGCGAGCAGCGGGCCGAAGGCTTCGGCGGCGTTTGCGCCGAAGCCGATCACCGAATTGGCTACCGGGAGTTCTTTGTCGGCAACCAGCGCTGGAACCACGGAGCGCGAGGCGGGCATGAAGATGTTCGCCGCGATGGCTCGCGCGGCGACCAGTACGAGCAGCAGTGGCAGTGGTGGCAGCGACAGAGCGATGAGCAGGACGAGTGCTCCCTGAACCAGTTCGCAGATGATCATCACCCGGCGCCGGTCGAAGCGGTCGCTGACGGCGCCGGCGATCGGGCTCAACAGTGACGGCACGAAGTCACCGACCAGCAGCAACAGCGCGACGGCGATGGCCTGACCGGTGGTGTTCGCGACGTGCAACATGAGCGCGACCAGGCTCAGCGAGTCGCCGGTGTAGGACACGATCCTCGCGGTGAACAGTGCGCTGAGCGGGCGGTTGAACCGCAGCAAACGCACCGCCCCCGCGGTGTACTCGTCGTTTGCCGCGGAAGTCGGCATGATCAGATTCCACCTCGGCCGACACAGGATCGCGCTGGACCGGTCTGTCCAGTGCGCAGGCGACTTATCGTGCCGAAACTGCCGTAGCCGCGCAACAGAAATACCGAGCAGGCTCGGGGCTGCCCCTCAGAAGATCTCGACAGACAACTGGGAGAAGAATCGTTCTACCGCCAACATTCAGTACCGGCATCGTAGTGTCGTCACATTGACGGGCGAGTTCAGCTCGAACCAGACTCAGCCGACGTGCCACCTCGATCCCTTGCCCAGTTTCCTCGCGGTGGATTGGTAGCGCGATAGCGAGCACTCAGCATCGCCGACGCCAGAGCATTTTCAGCAGAATGGTTTTCGATACCTTCTGTAGCCCCTTGATCGAGATATGCGACGGCGATAGCCGAAGTGGTCATCGCAAGCACCTCGAGCATCCACTCGACCCCGCTCGTCAGGTTCGAGCTGTCGCCGATCGGTGAGCCGCTGATGATTACGCTGGCCCCGGATTCAATTTCTTCGCGCACAGCGGCCAGGACATTGTCGATTGGTACGCCTTCTCGCGCCCACTCCAAAGCCGCCCCGCGAATTAGCTGCGTCATTTCCACAGCATCCCCGCCCTCGATCATGCCTGTGACGAGCCCGCGGCAGATGTGGGCCATCTCAACCGGGTCGCTAGGTGGATGAGCGGGAACAGATCCGAATGGAGCACTGTTCCGAACCGAGCGTTTGAGGCGTTGCTCAGCAATATTAGTCAGGTGCTGGCTCATCGCAGCGCGGTCTCGAAGTGAATGGTCACCCTGTCCAACATGTCTTTCGCTCCCGGAAACTGTCATGAATCAGCGGATCCGCGACGGTGGAGGACGAACGGCGCGCCGCTGGACGGGGCTCCCGGGATTCCGAAGGTCAGACCCAGAAGCACTCCGAAGCTGAGCGGGCGGAGCTCGTCGGTGACGCGGTTCCAGGGAAATCGTGCGCTCGCCGGATAGCTGACGATCAACGCCGGCTCGCCGTCGACGCGTGAGGCACCGACCCGCGCGGTAATCGGGATCGATGGCTCGATGGTGCCACGGCGACGCACCAGGTTCACCCCGTAGAGGTCGGTATCGGAGTCGGCCGGTTCTACGAAGGACTTTCCGCACCAGCCTCGCATTCCTGTGATCGCCACGGTCAACGGTCCACAACCACGCAACCAGAGCGGTCCGGCGAATTGTCCATCGTGATCACCTACGAGGTCGGACAGCTGCGGCGCAGTGGCGGCGCGGAACGCGGCATACACAGTGTGTAGTGCGGCACGGGCGTTCACATCGAGGGACATGGACATCAGTTCTGCTCCTTGCGGCAAGAGGATCGGTCGCCGACCACGGTGATGGGCAATCGCAGCGCGGCGGGCGAATGCGTCGGCACGGTCGCGGCGGCGGGGGCCACCGCGGCTAGCCGCTGGTAGGGCGAGCCGAGGTGCGGGCGGCTGTCGGTGTCGCCTTTGTTGGGCCACAACGACATCGCGCGTTCGGCCTGGGCGGTAATGGTCAATGAAGGATTGACGCCGATGTTCGCCGATACCGCCGCGCCGTCCACCACATGCAGACCGGGATGGCCGTAGAGGCGGTGATAGGGGTCGATGACGCCGGCTTCGGGGGATTCGCCGATGGCGCAGCCGCCGAGAAAATGGGCGGTGAGTGGAACGTCGAATATCTCACCGACTGTGCCCATCGGAAACCCGTCGATCTTTTGGGCCGCGCGTCGCATCACCTCGTTGGCGACCGGAATCCAGGTCGGGTTCGGTTCGCCGTGGCCCTGTCGCGACGTTACCCGGATCCGGCCGAAACGCTTCTTGGTATAGAGCGTCAGAGAATTGTCGTGGGTCTGCATGACCAGCGCGATGATCGAGCGTTCCGACATGTGGCGGATCCCGAGATAGAGCGAGGCCAGTTGGCCAGGGTGCCGCACTACCTGTCCGATCCAGGTCAGCCAGCGGGGGAACCTGCCACCTCCGTCGGTCATCACTGTCGCCATCAATCCCATGGCGTTGGAGCCTTTGGCGTAGCGATTCGGTTCGATGTGCGTGTGCTCGTCCGGGTGGATGGACGAGGTGATCGTGACGCCTCGAGTGAAGTCGTATTTCTTGCGATTGCGCATTTTGGTCGTCACACCGACGAGCGCTTCGGAATTGGTACGGGTCAGTGTACCCAGGCGATCGGAGATGCCCGGCAGCGTGCCATCGGCCTTGAGTCGGTGCAGCAATTGTTGTGTGCCCCAGGTACCCGCGGCGAAGATCACCTGATCCGCGGTGAATGTGACGGCAGTGCGATCGGAAAACCACGCGCCTGTTTCCACGGCGGTCACTTCGTAGCCGCCATGGGGCATGGGCTTTACCCGGGTCACCGTCCGTTCCGCGTATACCGCGGCCCCGGCCTGCTCGGCTAGGTAGAGATAGTTCTTGACGAGGGTGTTCTTGGCGCCGTAGCGGCACCCGGTGAGGCAGCCCCCGCATTCGATGCAGCCGGTTCGAGCGGGCCCGGCGCCGCCGAAGTACGGATCCGCGACCGTCACCGATGGTTCTTTCGCCTCGCCGCGACCGAAGAACACGCCGAGCGGTGCCATGGTGAAGGTGTCTGCGACGCCCATGTCGTCGGCGACCTCTCGCATCAGCTCGTCGGCGGGTGTGAGCGTGGGATTCGGTCGGACGCCGAGCATCCGCTCGGCCTGGTCGTAGTAGGGCGCGAGCTCGGCGCGCCAGTCGGTGATGTGCGCCCACTGGGGGTCGTCGTAGAAGTTGTTCGACTTGGGTTCATAGAGGGTGTTCGCGTAGACGAGCGAACCACCGCCGACACCGGATCCCGCCAGGACGACGACATCGGGGAGCACATGGACACGTTGGATCCCTTTGCACCCGAGCTTGGGTGCCCACAGAAATTTGCGGATATTCCACGACGTCCGCGGAAAATCCTCGTCGGCGAATCGGCGGCCTGCCTCGAGTACCGCGACTCGGTATCCCTTCTCGGTCAACCTCAGTGCCGAGACACTGCCACCGAATCCGCTGCCGATGACAAGGACGTCGTAGTCGGGACTCATGTACTGGAAGGCTCCTGCCGTGATATACGCGAGTTCACCACGTTACGAAGGCGGTGGGACCGGCGACAGCGCTATCGTCGCCATGTGGTTGTCATTTTCTGCCACCCGTGGGTAGGTTCGCCACGTGGCGGTTTTCGAGTTCGATCAGCACCTGCCGATCAGTGCGGCGAGTGTCCAGCTGATGGTCCAACTCGCCGCTCGTCGTGGGTGGTCCGCGGACGAGTGCCTCGCCGGTTCCGGCATCGATTCAGGTGTGCTCGATGATCCGTTCGCTGAGATCACCGCCCGTCAAGAATTCGAAGTGATACGCAATCTCGACGGGTTGCGGTGCGGCGAGCCCGGATTCTGGGTCGAGGTGGGGACGAACTATCACGCAGGGATGCACGGCTCGTGGGGCATGGCACTGCTCACCAGCCGGTCGTTGCGCGATGTCATCGAGCTGGCGGCGGAGTTCGTCGAACTCGCCTGGGTGTTCACCACGATCACCATCACCGAATATGTGGACACCGACGAGGTCGGCATCGCCATCGACAGCAGCGCCCTACCACCGGACGTCGCTTCGATTCTGGTGGAACGGATTTCGGCGGCGATCACTTCGATCCTGCGCGACCTGACGAGCACCGACGTGCCGGCATCCTCGGTGCGCTTCCGGCACTCCGCGCCATCGGACACCAGCCGCTACGTCGACGCGTTCGGAACAGAACCGTCTTTCGATGCCGATCGCAACGAGTTGGTCGGCGACTCGGCCTGGCTCGACACTCCCCTGCCGCAGGCCAATGACCTGGTCCGGCGCGGCTATGAAGCCGCGTGTCGCGATCTGCTCGGCAAGCGCCGTGCCCGGACCGGTTTCGCCGGCGCGGTGCGCGATGCCCTGACGAGCGAACCCGGACGGATTCCGCCTCTCGCCGAGGTGGCCGGTGCGCTGAACGTGAGTCCACGGACGCTGGCGCGGCGTCTTGTCGAGGAAAATACGTCGTTTCGCGCATTGGTCGATGAGCTGCGCCAGGCGTTGGCCGAGGAAATGCTGCGGAACTCGACGCTGACCACAGCCCAGATCGCGAATCGTCTCGGGTACACGGATTCGGCGAACTTCATCCGGGCGTTCAAGCGATGGCGAGATATGACACCACGATCATTTCGATCGATGTCGGTTCCCCCTGGGCGGCAATAGAACCGCTCGCCCGATAGCCCGAACTCGACCCCACCCGGCTCCTCGAAGCGGGCCACCCTGCGGATCGCATTCCCCTACTTCGCAATCGGCTGTTGTGTAGCGGAGACGTGGACTTCCAGATCGACGCCAGGCCCGAGCAACCGAGGTTACTGTGGAGTGAGGTGTCGAGGAGAGGACCGTTGCCATGTACCCGCCCGGCCCCCGACTACCCGCGATCGCGCAGACGATGCGGTATGTGCAAGCGCGGGAACGGTTCATGACCGCCACCGCTCGCCGTTACGGCGATACCTTCACCCTGCGCATGGTGCCGCCGTACGCCCGACATCTGGTCGTGTTCACCCGCCCCGAGCACGTCCGCGAGATCTTCGCGGCCTCCCCCACCGACCTACACGCCGGCGAGAGCAACGGCATCCTGCGTCCGCTGCTCGGCGAACATTCGGTGCTCATCACCGACGAGGCCGAGCACGCTCGTGCCCGCCGCCTGCTGATGCCCGCCTTCACCGGGCCCGCGCTGACCGGCTATCGCAAGATGATCGAGCAGATCGCCGCCGCCCACGTGGAGACCTGGCGGGCTGGGTCGACGATCCGCAGCCTGGACGCGATGACCGGGATCACTCTCGATGTCATCGGCGAGGTGGTGCTCGGTGTCGCCGATCCGCGCCGCCGCGACCTACTCGGTCCACCCATGCGCCGCATCACCGACATCGCCCCGCTCACCCTGCTCGGTTCCCGCTACCCGGCCCTACAGAACCGCGGACCCTGGAAGCGGTTCCACCACGACCGGGCCAGTCTGGACGTCCACCTCTACGCCGAGATCGAGCAGCGCCGCACCGGCAGCGACGCCACGGGCGCTGATGTGCTGTCGCGACTGATGGCACCGGGCAGCGGCAACGACACCCCGCTCACACCGGACGAACTCCGCGATCAGTTGGTCACCCTGCTCGCCGCCGGGCACGAGACGACCTCGGCCGCACTGTCATGGGCGCTACGCGAACTGGCCGCCAACCCCGCCCAGCAGGACCTCGCCCGCCGTGCCGCGCTCGACGGCGACACCGTTTACCTCGAGGCGGTGATGAAGGAAGCACTGCGCTACCACTGGGTCATCGGAGGGGTCGTGCGAAAGCTCACCCGCGACATGATGATCGGCGGCCACGACCTGCCCGCCGAGACCGTCGTCGCGACCTCGATCCTGCTCGCGCACAAGCGGCCAGAGGCCTTCCCTGACGCGGTGTTCCGGCCCGATCGCTTCCTCGACGGCAGCGTGGCGCCGAATACCTGGCTGCCGTTCGGCGGTGGGGTGCGCCGGTGCATCGGAGCGGGTTTCGCGCTGATGGAGGGCGCGGCGGTGCTCCAAGAGATCCTGCGCCGCCACGTCCTCTCCCTGCCCGCGGCCGCGACGACGCGGGGCCGGGTCCGCAATATCACGCATGTGCCGTCCGACGGTGCACCGATTCTGGTCAGCTGAACAGGCCGCTGGTGCTCTTTGAAAATCGGGCACCCAGTCCGCTCAACTGCTCAGCGACTCCCCTGCCATGCCGATCACGCGATCGAGTGTGTCGTCGTAGCGTTCATCGGAATCCGACGGTCCGCTGGTCCCGCCCTGGTATGAGGTGACTGTATCTCGATCACGAACCGGATTCAGTTCTGTCAGGGGCAGAATGCCCCTCGACAGCCGGTCCACGACATAGTCTGGACTGATGGCACGGCTGCCGGAAAGTAAGACCGAGCTGGTTCTGGGTCCGTTGCTGCGCCACGTCGGCGAATACGACGCCACCGTCTGGGTCGAGACGTCCGCACCGTGCACTGTCGAGGTCCTCGGCCACCACGAACACACCTGGACCATCGCCGGGCACCACTACGCTCTCGTCCTGATCGCGGGACTGGCGGCCGGCACCGTCACGCCGTACGAGGTCAGTCTCGATGGGAAGCGCGTCTGGCCGCTGCCCGACGCCCCGTACCCGTCCGTCATTCGCACGCTCAGCGGCAACGCCGATCTGGTTCTCGCCTTCGGCTCGTGCCGATTCTCCACACCGACGGCGATGCAGGACAACGACCACTTCGACGCCGACGCGCTCGACGCCTATGCGCGGCGAGTCATGGAACGCCCACCCGAAGATCTGCCCGACGCATTGTTACTGCTCGGCGACCAGGTTTACGCCGATGAGCTGCTGTCCCCGGAGATTTTCCGTCGCATCGACGAGTTGCACGACCTCGACCAACCGCCGGGCGCCCAGATCCGCAACTTCGAGGAGTACACGTGGCTCTATTCCGAGTCATGGTCCGACCCGCAGGTGCGCTGGCTGCTGTCCACGGTTCCGTCGTCGAT
This sequence comes from Nocardia sp. A7, assembly GCF_046549215.1. Taxonomy (NCBI): domain Bacteria; kingdom Bacillati; phylum Actinomycetota; class Actinomycetes; order Mycobacteriales; family Nocardiaceae; genus Nocardia; species Nocardia sp. A7. The sequence continues at coordinate 513,231 of NZ_JAJPWE010000005.1, forward strand.
GATCTTCGACGACCACGACGTCATCGACGACTGGAACACCTCGAGATCGTGGCGTGACGAGATCGAGGCCACCGATTGGTGGGAGGAACGCATCGTGGGCGCGTTGTCGTCCTACTGGATCTACCAGCACCTGGGCAACCTTTCGCCCGCGGCCCTGGCCGACGACGAGCTCTACCAGCGGATCAGATCCGAGGGTGGCGACTGCGCGGAGTTGCTCCGCGATTTCGCATCCGCAGCGGACGAAGAAGCCGACGGCGCCAAGGGAGCGCAATGGTCGTATCGCCGCGATCTCGGCACCACCCGGCTGCTCGTCATCGATTCACGGTGCGGACGCATCCTGGGCGACAGCACGCGGTCGATGGTCTCCGAGCCGGAGTTCTCGTGGATCGAACGACAGACCGAGGGCGACTACGACCACCTGCTGTTGGGGAGTTCGCTCCCGTGGCTGCTGCCGCGCGCCGTCCACGACCTGGAGTCGTGGAATGAGCGCCTGGCCTCAGGGGTGCGGGGCCGACGTGTGACCGGATGGGCCGAAAAATTGCGGCGCTCAGCGGATCTGGAACATTGGGCCGCCTTCCGAGATTCGTTCGACCGGCTCGCCCGGCTCATCGCCCGCGTCGGGCGTGGACAGTGCAGCGGCCCGCAAGGACAGGCGCCCGCCACGATCTGCGTGCTGTCCGGCGACGTTCACCACGCCTATGCCGCGCAAGCGCAGTTCCCGGACGCCGTGAAGTCCCGGGTCTACCAGCTGACCTGTTCGCCGATGCACAACTACGTTCCGACCGCCATGAAGGTGGTCTTTCGGGTCTCGTGGAGTCGGGCCGCCGAACGGGTGACGCGTTTCCTCCTGAACCGGGTGTCCACCGTTCCCCCGGTGTCGGTCGAGTGGACTCGGGTCACCGGCCCCTTCTTCGGCAACCAGATAGCGACGCTGCATCTGCGCGGTCGGAGCAGCCGGCTCGTGCTGGAGCAGGTGAGCACCGACGGCGGCCGTCCACATTTGACGACGGTCGCGGACGTGGTGCTGTCGACCGAAACGGACGACTCGCCTTAAAGCGGCATACGCCGAGATCCATGAATGACCAGACCGCGGCGAGCCGGGCGAACCGGACCTCATCACCGAATTGCGATCGCTTCACGCGACCGCACGGTCCGTGGGACCCCAGCAACGGAGATGCCCCTGCGGCACGGTCACCGCCGCAATGCGCTTGCGTTGCACCGAATTCACTGCGTGCGCGGATGCCGGTCCCGACCTGCTCGAGCGCCGGATCACTGCCGCGCGATCAGTAAGGTGTGCCCAACTCGATGCGCTCAGGAGGTTCCGCCGTGGCGGTACACACGTCTATCCTCTCCGTGGCTACGGCCGACGGCAAAGCCGATTCCTTCCTCGCCTACCCAGACGACAACGCACCCCACCCCGCGGTTCTGGTGTTCTCCGACGCGTTCGGGCTGCGGCCGGTGGTACGCCGTGACGCCGAACGCCTCGCGGCCCATGGCTTCACGGTGCTCGTTCCGAATCTGTTGTACCGCAACAGTTCCGCGCCGGTGGTCGAGCTTCCCGATTTCATGGGGGCCGAACAACGCGGCGAGATCTTCGGCGCACTGCTCCCGCTGCTGACCGCGTTGACACCCGAACTCGTCGTCGCGGACGCTGGGGCGTACCTGTCTTGGCTGGCCGATTCCCCCCTGACCACTGGCAACCCGGTGGGCCTTTCCGGGTACTGCATGGGCGTACGCAACGCACTGCACACCGCCGCCGCCTACCCCGATCGAGTGGCCGCGGTAGCAGGGTTCCACGGCGGCAGACTGGCCACCGAGGACCCCACCAGTCCGCACACCGTGGTCGATCGAATCACCGCCGAGGTCTACCTTGCGCACGCCGACGCCGACCCCGGTCTCCCGCCCGAACAGATCGACAAACTCGATGCCGCCTTCATCACCGCGGGCACCACTTTCCGCACCGAGGTGTACCCCGGCGCAGGCCACGGCTTCACTCAATCCGACACCGACGTCTACAACGCCGAGGCCGATGCTCGGCACTGGACCGAACTGACCGCCCTGTTCACGCGCGTACTTCGCTGAATCTGTTCGACCGAGTTATGCGCTCACCTGCGCGGCCCTGTGTGCGCGACGAGACAGATCAGCGAAGGCGTCGCGTAGCGATTGCGGGGCCACGACCTCGATCTCGGTATCGAAGCGCGCCAGCGTCGCTGCGAGCGCCGCCCATGACCACGAACCGATCAGCAGCCTGGATCGGTCGTGGTCGAGCGCCTCGACGATTCCATCGCCGGCGAACGGCGCAACCCGGGCGGCAGGCAGATGCAGGATCACCTCGCCGTTGCACGGCCAGACGTCGGCGCCGTCAGACCCTTTGAAGCGGGCGGAGAGGAAGGCCGTGACATCGTCGCCTGGTAGTTGTCGGGGTGAGAAGCGTGGGCCGTTGGGGATGCGGAGGGTCATCTGATCCGCGCGGTAGGTTCGCCAGTCGGCACGCTCGGGGTCCCAGCCGATCAGGTACCAGCGCCCGTTCCGGGCTACGAGGTGGTGGGGTTGTATCCGGCGGGGCGAGCGCGGATCGCCCCTGTCAGCGGGGGTCGCCCCCTGGTAGTCGAACCGCACTTCCTCGGCGGAACGAATCGCGATACTCAGATCCACCAGGATCTGAGTATCGACTTGGACGTCGGCCACGGCCGCGGCGATCTCGAGCGCATCGACTCGCTGCCGTAATCGGGAAGGCAGGACCTGCCGCACGGTCGCGAGGGCTCGCGCGGCGTTCTCTTCGATTCCCGCCCCGGTCCCGACGGCAATCCGCAATGCCACGGCGAGCGCGACGGCCTGCTCGTCGTCGAACAACAGGGGAGGGAGCTCGCTGCCTGCTTCCAACCGGTAGCCGCCCTCGGGGCCCTTGATCGCCTGGATGGGATAGCCGAGTTCGCGCAGGCGATCCATGTCGCGGCGCACTGTGCGGCCGCTGACATCGAGCCGCTGGGCGAGCAAACCCCCTGGCCAGTCCCTGCGGACCTGCAGCAGAGACAGCAGCGAGAGCAGTCGACGGGAGGTCGCCGTCGATGTCGATGTCGGCATGGTTTCCAGATTGCCACGAGTAGAGGACATTACCTGTCCTCCACCGGTGCCAGTGTGGTTTTCGTCGCCCATCGGCGGCGAAAACTACTCGAAGGGACACCGATCACCATGACGGTCAACGCTGTTGCCCACCTGAACTTCCACGGTCAGGCCCGTGCGGCCCTGGAGTTCTACCAGTCGGTGTTCGGGGGACAGCTCACCCTCGCCACCTACGCAGACTTCGGGATGCCCGCCGACCTACCCGATGCCACCAAGGTGGTGTTCGGCCAGGTCGTCGCCGACAACGGATTCCGGGTCATGGCCTACGACGTGCCCGGCCATGACACCCCTGTCGCCACCCCGGCCGCGCCAACCACCCGCCGCGAAAACGGCACCACCATCACCGAGGAGCGGTTCTTCCTTTCGGTGCGCGGCGAGACCGTCGAGGAGGTCGGTGCACTGTGGGAACGCCTCGCCGAAGCCGCGACGGTGATCGAGGCATTCGGCCCAGCTCCATGGGCACCCGCTTTCGGGATGCTCAGTGATCGCTTCGGTGTCACCTGGATCCTCGACGTCGCAGCCGAATACGTCGGGGCCTAAGGCTCTGTTCGGGGTGCGACCAGCCCGGTCGCACCCCGCAAGTTCAAGTCGCGAACAATCACACGGGAGACACCGCATGCGGAATCCCCACTGCGCGGCCGTCGTGACGACGTCGTTCTCGCCACCGAGTTCGACGGTGCGATGGGCCCCGGACCAAGTTCCGCACCGAACAGCCGCACTACTCGAACGGAGGGTGTGGTTCGTGGCGGACGCAGGTGTTCGCGGACGAGGACTTGGAGCTGTCCGCCGCCTTAAAAGGAGTGGAGCCGGGCCACGACAGTGCGGTTGGATGACTACCTGCGGCGGCCGCCGCGCGGCCCGCGAACGTGGATGACCAAGGAGTGGACGATGCCGATCGCCACACTGCGAGGCGTGACTCTGGACTGCGCCGATCCCCGGGCGCTGGCCCGGTTCTACCGAGAGCTGACAGGCATGCAGCTCGGCTATGACGCTGACGAGTTCGTCGCCCTGACCGATGGTTCGGGTTGCGACCTGGGCTTCCAACGGGTCGACCGATACCGGGCCCCGCGGTGGCCCGGTCACGACGTGCCGCAGCAGTTACACCTGGACCTTGGGGTCGAGGATCTTGACGCGGCGGAGAAGTTGGCGCTGGGGTTCGGCGCGGTCAGGCCGGACCACCAGCCGGGCGGTGACCGGTGGCGGGTGCTGCTGGATCCGGCTGGTCACCCGTTCTGCCTGGTCGTCGGCGGATAGCAGGAGAGTCTTGCCACCGCACCCCGCGGCGGTGAGCACGTTGATCTGGGAATCGCTGCTGCGCCAGCACCTTCGCGTACTTCTCGAGAGGTCGGTTTGTCCCATGCCGGTCCGGACTCGTCACGCCCACTTCGGATCTCGAGATCGTGGTGGGCGGTGAGCATCGAAAGGGCTTGCGAATCGCGTGATTGCAGCGTGTGCCAGGGAGGACGCGCGGCCGCGACCAAGTGTGGACTTACTGGACTGCGCCGGGGCCGCGCTGCAATGATGCGCATCGCCCCGATTCGTTTCTGGAAGGAGTTCGGCCCATGCAAGGCGATCCTGAAGTGATCGAGTTTCTGAACGAACAGTTGACCGCGGAGCTGACCGCGATCAACCAGTACTTCCTGCACGCGAAGATGCAAGAAAATTTCGGCTGGACCAAGCTCGCCAAGTACACCCGCTCCGAGTCCATCGACGAGATGAAGCACGCGGAACTCCTGACCGACCGGATCCTGTTCCTGGACGGTCTGCCCAACTATCAGCGGCTGTTCCATGTTCGTGTGGGGCAGACCGTGACCGAGATGTTCCAGGCCGACCGAGAGGTCGAAGTGGAGGCCATCGACCGGCTGCGGCGTGGGATAGAGGTGATGCGCGCCAAGGGAGATATCACCTCCGCCAATATCTTCGAGTCGATCCTCGCTGACGAGGAGCACCACATCGACTACTTGGATACGCAATTGGAGCTGGTCGAGAAGCTCGGCGAACCGCTCTACATCGCGCAGCTGATCGAGCAGCCCACCACCTAGGCGACCTCGTCGAGGTTCTCGGTACCGGATTCGTACTCGCGGTGCAAGGCGGTGCGGGCGAGCAGCGCTTGGATACGGCGCACGCACGATCCGCAATCAGTGCCGGCTTTGCACGCGGAGGCGATCCTTCGAGGTGTGCACGCGCCGTCGGCGATGTGTCGGCGGACGTCCTCCTCGGTCACCGCGAAACAGTTGCAGACGTACACGGGCGGCCTCTCCGGACAGAGCTCGGGATGGAAGTATCAAGCCGTCCCGATGTTCGGTGAGGCTTGCCTAATATTAGGGCACAGATGCCAGGTTTGTACAGATCCGCCGGAAGCCGTCGGACAGCAACACGGTTACTTGCCTTGCTCCGGGTTCCAGATCTCGACGAACTGAACATCTGACCAAGTTGGTCAACTGTTCATTCAACGGGCACCGTTCGGGAAACCGCGCCACCCTAGGTTCGGATCGAACGACTCATCGCCACCCGTTCTAGCCGGAGACCGCCGCATGCTTTTGCCACTGCCCCGTCTGGCCGCCACCATCGGCTCGCTCACCGCGCTCACGCTGATCACGGGCGCGCTGTACGCGCCCGGAATCGCTCGAGCCGACACCGTCGAAACACTCGCGGCCACCCCGATCGCCGAGGCCGACCAGATGTGCACCAGTGGCGCACCGACATTCGACGATGTGGTGACCGCTGCGGCGTCGGTCCTGCGCGGCACGGTCGGGCCCGCCCAGCTCGCCGACTACGACCAGCAGGTCGCCGACTTCCGCGCCTCGATCGCCGCAGTACGAGTGCATCGAGACGGATTACCGATGCGTCCCGAACTGGTCGGGACCCGAACCGCCGAGATCGACGATCCGATCGTCACATACCTCGTGAACGGCCTCGATGCGGTGCGAACCGGGCGGATCGACGAGACGATGTCGGTCTCGCACCTCACGGTCAACGACGCGATCGAGGTGTTCGTGCTCGCGACGGGCATCGTGAAGATCCCAGCCAAGCTCGCCGCAGGCATGGTGCCCACAGTAGGAATCTTCCTCAAGCCGGTGGTCAGCGCGATGTTCAGCGGAACGAAAGCACTGGCACGCGCGGTACAGAATTCGATAGACGCGGGATGCGTCGCACCGAATGTGTATCCGCCGCTGGTGCTCGACGAAGCCGTGATCGAACCGGTCCAGGTTCCGCCGGCGGCCGAAGCATTGGCCGCGATGGTCATGGCCGCGAACGGCAGCTGCACACCGGTCGCCGAACTGACCCTGGCCACGGTCGTCGAACGTGCTCGCGCCTATCTCGACTCCGGCGCCGTGCAGATGGACCGGGTCGCGATGCACGAGACCGCCGACGCGTTGCAGAGCTTCCTGGCGAGCAACCGGGTGGCCAAGGTGATGCTGATGCGCCGCGCTGATGATCTCGGACCACTGGTCGAGGCCCTCGATCTGGGTCCGGTGACCTTCCTGGCCAACCTCGGCACCGACCTGGCCGAGGGCCAGGCACTGCAGACCGTGCCGCTGGCACAGGTGAAGGTGGAGAATGCTTTCGATCTGGCGACGCTGACCCTCGACATCACCAGCCTGCTGTTCTCGGCGGGTACCACCGTCGCCGGTTTCACCGGAGTCGGTGCGGTGGTCACCACACCGTTGTCGATCGTCCAGGACTTGGTGTTCGCGCCGACCGATTACGGCGCGCCGATCATGCGCGGTGTGATGCAGTCGATGTGCGCGGTCTAGATTCGGCGGCGTCGCGACAGTGTCGATTGTCCTCGCGAAAGTCAGAGTGCAGGAGCAGTTCTCGACCTGCATCGGCCGTCACGCAGTCCCGGCCGGTCCGAGAAGGTCGCCATACACCGCCTCCTCCCAATCGGGGGTATGTGTATCAAGAAGGTCCGCGCTGCGGTGTCGCAACCGCCTGATGGGCGGACTGTCCTTGCCTCCGGAGGCGACGAGGGCTCAGCGAGGTTGTGGAGTCCCGAGAGCGACAGGTCAATCCTCGAGTGCACTGCTCTGTGGGTGTCGAGTTCGGGCTGATGATCACGTCATCGCAGGTCAGGCGTTTGCGGTCGCGAGATATCAATCGCAATGAGTGTTAGGGTTCGTGGCGGAGTCCTTCTGCCGTTGCAGATCGTATGACGGTGGTCTGATCCCTGGCCGGGCACCTGTCTGGGTGTCGTGGCTATCTCCCCCCGTATCTCGAGAAGAGAGTTAGGGGCTCGACATGAAAATCAAGAAAGCACGTTCACGGCTCTCTGCCACGTCTTTGTGCGTACCCGCCTTTGCCGCGGCGATGCTCCTCTGCGCTACACCTTCTGTCTATGCCGAGGCGGGCGTTCCCGGTGCCGACGGCGCGACCGGCACCAGTGAGCACATCGACGGCTTCCCCGGCGGAGACGGCCAGAACGCAACCCCCGACGGCGCGGGCGGTGCGGGTGGCAAAGGCGGTGTTCCCTTGGTCGGCGGGACCGGCGGGGCAGGCGGTCACGGCGGTGACGGGGCAGGCACCGGCGCCGGTGGCCCAGGTGGCGCAGGCGGTGCTTCCGCGGACTCGGGTGACACCGGTGGCGCGGGTGACGGCGGAAACGGTGGTGCGGGGGCAGGAGTGGGCGCCGGCGGTGCGGGCGGCGCAGGTGGCGGCGCCGCAGTCGGTCGTGGTGGGGATGGTGGCACCGGCGGAAATGCCAACGGGAATGGTGCGGGCGGCCCTGGAGGCGCGGGAGGCTCCGGACTCGCGGGCAATGGTGCCGGTGGCAATGGCGGTTCCGGCTGCAATGGCCTCAATCCCGGCCAGCCTGCCCAAGGTAGCGCGGGTGGTGCCGGCGGCGAAGGCTGCTGAAGACACGGCTCGCAGAGGTGCGTTCCGCAGCGGTCGTTCTGACGCTGCGGAACGGCCATTCCCTCATCGCGCACAGCCCGTCATGCATCACCACACGGCCAGTCCTGCCAGTCGAAACGTCGAAACCGGCTGGTTCAGAACAGAATTCAGCCAGACCGACCCGGCTGGGCATCGCTGAGCGCCGGATTTCTCAGATCTGGCCCCCTCGTGCCAGGTCGGTCTGCGCGACGCTCAGGGCTTTCGGCCGATACCTGCCCAGTACCAGGCGCTGTCGGCCTCGGCGACGGCGGCGGGGCGGTCGATGAGTTCGGGTCGCCAGGCGGCGACGGGGACCAGACCCGGATCGATGAGGGTGGTTCCGGCGAACAGCTCGCTGGTGGCGGCGTGGCTGCGGGGGTGAAAGGAGATGCCCGAGGCTTGCGCGGCCGCCTGCACTCCGGCCATCGCCTCGGGTGCGAAATCAGCGGTGGGATGTGTGATCACGAGGTAGCTGCCGGAGGGGACGGCGTCGAGGAGGTCGGCGATGACTTCCTTGGGACGGTTCGCGTCCGAGAAATACATCATGATCGCGACGAGCATGATGGCAACGGGTTCGCCGCGGTCGAGGGTGTCGGCGAGGTCGGGGTGGTCGAGGATGGACCGCGGGTCGTGCAGGTCCGCGTGAATGAATCGGGTGCGCCCCTGCGGAGTGCTGCTCATCAGCGCGCGAGCGTGGGCGAGCACGATCGGATCTTTGTCGACGTAGACGACCCGCGCATTGGGATCGAGCTGCTGTGCGACCTCGTAAGTGTTGCCTGCCGTGGGGATTCCGGTACCGATATCGAGGAACTGGGTGATGCCCGCTTCGCTGACCAGGTGCCGGACCGCTCGGCCGAGGAAGGCGCGGTTGGCGCGCGCCATCGTCTTGATGGCAGGGACATGCTCAGCGATCGCATCGCCGAGCGCCCGGTCGGCGGGGTAGTTGTCCTTGCCCCCGAGCCAGTAGTCGTAGACGCGTGCTTCGTGGGCGATAGTGGTGTCGACGTCGGTGGACAGGGCACCGAAGGCGTTGTCGGGCATTGGATCTCTGTTCTGATCGGTGTTCGCTACAGGGAGAGGTCGACGGTGGAACGGGTGGTTCGCAGCGTGTCAAGCAGCTGCGTGGTCCGCTCGGGCGGATAGGCACAGACGCACAGTCGATCCCAGGCCGCGTTGAATCGGTCCAGCTCGGCGGGCTTGTCGAGGAACTGGGGTCCGGCGAGATGGAGATAGTGCGCGATATCGCTCAACTCGGGCGCCGCGAACCGCAGCATGGTGAAGGGGGTACCGCTGATGGCCGGTCCGCCGATGTGATCGGGTAGCACCTGCACGGTGATGTTGGGACGCTGCGCCAACTCGGCGAGATGGTCCATCTGCCCCTGCCAGATCTCGGCCCCGCCGAGCGGGCGGCGCAGCGCGGCTTCCTCGATGACAAACCACGCCCGGGGCGGATCCGCGCGGGTGAGCAGTCGCTGCCGCCGTGCCAGCAATTCGATGCGGCGCTGGATGTCGGCAGCCGGTTGCCGGTCAGCGATCGCAAACACGGTGTGGGCGTAGGAGGGCGTCCATCAGATCAGGCAGCAAGCTCGGCGCGTAGCAGCGGATCAGGGCGGCGGCTTCCTCGAGTGCCAGATAGGTGTCGGGTCGCGCGGCCGTCAGATCCGTGCCGGCTTGCCACCGTCCGGTCCCGTTGGCGCGCTCCACCAGCTGCCGGCATTCCTCGCGCAGATCGGCATCGCGCACCCCGTACGCGGTCAGTAGATCGTCGACATCGGCGGCGCGGAAGGTGACTCGGCCTGCTTCGAGTCGACTGATCTTCGAATGGGAAGCACGGATCACCCGCCCGGCGGCATCCCCGCTGATACCGGACGTCTCGCGCAAGCGCCGCAAGCGCACCCCGAGTACCCGACGGAGCAGGGCAGGGTCCTCCTGCGAATCCTGCCCTGCACAGGTGCCGACGACGGCGGTCAAATCCTCGCTCACGGGCACTCCTGTCGGCCTTCAACGTCGCGAACCTGAGTGTGCCACAACCTATTACACCTCGATACCTGACGACATGCACGTGCAGATGCACGTGCAAGAGGTTAGGCTGTCCTTTGGGATCAGTAGGGATTCCCGTTGGGGGGCTTGCAATGGAGATCAGTGGCACGGCGGCGGGATTCGCCGCCGATTCGTGCGGCCGGGTCGGGATCGCCGAGGTCGTCCGGTCGTACGGGATCGACAAGGTGCGTACCAGGATCGAGCAACTGCGCGGCGCCGGGATGCACTACGCGGCAGCGGCAATCGAACGCGAACTCCTGGACGCTCGGCTGATCGAAGCACCGGAACCGTCCGTTCGCACCCGGTGCCAACGGCAACAAGCCGTGCTCATCCACCGGTGATCCGTCGCCGACCGATCATCGACACCGAAGTACGGCTCGGCGGTGAGCATTTCGGTGTATGCCACACCCCCCGTAGGAGGCCCTCACATCAGACGCGCTTGCCGTCGGCGAAGGCGGCGAGCACGGTGAAACTGTCGTGCGCCAAGACTCCAGCGACGGCTCGCTCGACCCCGACCCGTGAGACGTCGAGCGGCTGCATCCGCGCACCGGCCTCCGCCGTGCACACCGCTGCCAGGAAGAACTCCGTAATGGCCGCGCGATACAGCGACCACAGGTCATCACCGTCTACTGCGATGCCCGCCGTATCGAGCCTTCTGGCGTAACGCTCGACCAGATCTCGTTCGATCGTGCGGAGCAGATCGGGTTCGACCGACGCGCTCGCGAAGTAGGCGACATCGCGGATGCCGGCGCCCGCTTTCGCGACCTGCCAGTCCAGGAAGCCGGGGGCCGCACCCTCGAAGAACAGGTTACCGAGATGCGGGTCGCCGTGGACCAGAGTTTGTGGCTGACTGTCCCAGAACGCGTCGATAGCGGTGCTGTGTTCGAACAGCATGCGGCACTGTCTCTTTGTCGGTTCGGGTATCAGGTCAGCCGTGTGACCGGTGATCTCGCCGAGGAACCGGCGGCGGATCATGTCGCCGATGCGGATCTCGGCAGCCGAACGCACGGCGAGTGGTGCCAAGTCGTGGGCGAATCGGTCGGTGCGCCAGAATGCCGCATGGAGGTCGGCCAAGGCATCGACGACCGCGTTGGCTTCGGTTCGAGTCACCGAGTCGATGACCGTGCGGAATTCGGCTGTTTCGGATAGGTCTTCCAGTGCGAGGAAGGTGCGTCGCCGGGTCCGGTCGACCCGGACGACATAGCATCGCGGTATGCGAACCGGCGGGTTGCTGCCCAAGGCCTGATAGGCGAGACATTCGTGGGTGCCGAGCGCGAAGACGTTCATCAGCACATGCTGTAAGTAGTTGTGCGGCGCCAACTTCAAGAACAGGTGATCAGGGATATCGGCATCGGACTGCACCGCGATACGGGCGCGAGCCGCTGTTCCGGAATCCTGTTGTACGACATGGATCGATTCGATGGCCCCCGGCGTGAGCCCGAGCGCGTCGCCCAGCCACTGCTCGGTCACCTGGTCGGCACGCAGCGGAATCCCTGTGCGAGTAGGGATTGTTCGGTCGAGGCCGACGCGAATCGCCTCCTTGGCGACCATACCTATGCCGAGCGTGGTAGCCAACGATCGTGACGTCACCAATGACTCCTGTTCTGTGTTCAGGACGGGCATCAGCCCGAAACTTGGGCGCTGTCTATTTCGAAGTGGGGTTCGGCACTCGCTGATGGTGGAGACCATGGTGGTTTTGCCGACGCGGCCAGTTGCACGGCGTTCACGTCAGAGGTCCCGGATTCCATCGAGTATCGCTTGCAATAGGTTGAGTTCGTTGGGTGCGTTGCCGGTGACGGCGGGGGCCCGGAAGACCAAGTTCCCCTCGGCGATGAGGTCACCGACAAGTATTTTCGTCACCGCCAGTGGCAGCTTCAAAGTGGCGGAAACCTCCGCGACGGTGACCGGTGTGTTGCAGAGCGCGACGATCGCGAGGTATTCGGGTTCGGTACGACGCAGTCGCTGTGTGGGCCGGGCGACCACGACAGTAGTCAGCATGTCCAGGTCGTGGTCGGCCCCGGAGGTGCGGCCCCGGGTAACCGCGTATGGACGAACCAGCGGCGAATCGTCCACGAACCAGATGTCACCGTCGCGGCTCATGGCAGTGGGAACGGGCCCGTCCCGACACTGCCGAGGTTGGCGCTGTCCTCGGCTTGTAGGGCGAGGCAGGAATTGCTGCCGACCGTGGTGGCGAACAGGACGGCACGGTCGAGTTCGATGACTGGCTGCCGGACACCGACCATGCGTTCGACGAGGTCGCCGAGGAACCAATCGAGTTCACCTGCGGTAGAAGAGGTCACCGTTGCCGTCCTGTTGGTCCGGATGTGGGGTGGTGGGCAGCCGCGACGAGGTGGGGACGGATCGGGAGGGCCTCGTCGGCCTTGTCGCGTTCCGTTTCGATCGCCGGAACAGGTCCCGCGCCTGGACCGCTGACCGGGAGTCCCCGGTAGCGGGCGAGGTCGCGATGTCGTAGGTGGTCGGCTCGAGGTCTCATCGTCGCGTGGGCGGTCGGTGGGTGTCCGGTGCGGGTGCCGTGGATCTGTTTTCGGTGTTCGCGGCAGTGTCGCTTACGCCTGTACCTCGAATTTCGGTGCGCGCACCGGCGGGGTCGGGCGCATTCGAGAGATATTGCGGTGCGTAGTCGACGACCACGGCTTCGGACGTGATGACCGCCGACGGGATCAGTACAACCGCCCGGATGCCGCCATAGTCGGATTCGCCGAGCCGCACCGAAATACCGTGCCGGATACCGAGTTGCGCGACGACGAAGAGCCCGAGTCTGGAGTCCGCCGACAGCGCCGCGACGCCGAAGTGCGGTGGTTCGGCGAGCATTTCATTGGCCCGTGCCAGCTCTTCCAGCGCCATACCTATGCCCTGATCAGTGATCTCGACCACCACCCCCCTACCCACCATGTTGCCGGTGATTTCGACGCGTGCCTGTGGTGGTGAGAAGGCCGTGGCGTTGTCGACGAGTTCGGCGAGTAGGTGGATGAGGTCGGCGACCGCGGCACTGACGACGAATATCTGCGGCAAACTGCCGGTGTGCACCCGGGCATAGTCGAGGGTCTCCGCGACAGCGCTGCGCACGAGATCCATCAACGGGACAGGCCGCCGCCACCGCCGTCCTGGCTGGCCGCCGCCGAGGATGACCAGATTCTCGGCATTGCGGCGCTCACGGGTGGCTAGATGATCGAGTCGGAACAGGATCTCGAGCATCTCCGGGTTCTCCTGTTTCGACTCGGCTTCGTCGAGGATTTCGAGTTGCCGATGCGCGACGACCTGGCTGCGGTGGGCGATGTTGAGGAACACCGCGCGTACACCCTCGCGGGTGCGGGCCTCGGTGATCGCGGCCGAGACGGCAGCGGTGTGCGCGCCGTTGAATGCCTTGGCCACCGAGCCGATCTCGTCGTCGCCGAAATCCAAGTGCGCGGCCTCGTCTTCCGGGTCGATGGGTTCACCGGCGCTGAGTCGGCGCATGGTCTCGGGCAATTGAACCTCGGCCAGCGCGATGGTTTCGGTGCGCAATCGTTTCAACCGGCCGATCAACCGTCCGGCCAGCAGCAATGACAGCGCGAAAGTGAGGACAACGAGAATGACGACCGCGCTGCCGGCCAGCAACGATCTTTTTGCGGTGCTGTCGCCGGATTCGGCGGCCTGCCGCTGCGCGCTCAGGTTCTGGTCGACCCAGAACGACATCAGTTGAGCGGAGACCTCGGTCGCGGCATCTCGCCACTGTTCGATGCTCATCGGAAGTACCAGCGTCGTAGCGGGTTTGGTGAATACTGGATGGATGATCGCGTCTTCCATCGCGGTCACCTGCTGCCAGGCCGGTGTCGCGGTGATGTCTTTGGCGCGCTGTGCGCTCGCGCCTTCGAGTTCGGCTTGCAGGAAGATGATTTGAGAGTGGTAGTAGCCGACGAGGTTGTGATATTCGGTCGACAACGCGGGCGGCAAGCCCTCGGGTTTCACGGCCGCTGCGGTCAACGAACTAGCCCTCGACATCGACTCGACCACATGGAGTAGTTCGATATTGCGGGTCAGTCCGATGGCCGAACCCGCATCCGGTGCGTTTCGTTGCACCATCGCCATACCCAGGGTGGAGAACCCGTCGAGCATTTTGCCGTAGAAATCGTAGACGTCGACGATGGACACCGCGCCGGCGTCTATTCCGGCCCGCAGCAACGGTAGTGCGGTTTTGACCTGGTTGTAGGCGTCGGCAGTGCTGTCCAGGGTGGCGCCGCCGAGGTCCTGAAATGCCTTGACGTCGGGTACGAGGGCCGCGAGCACGTTGTCGAATCGCGTTCTCGCGGCCGCGAGCTCGGGTGGATCCACATCCTCGCCTGCCAGCCGCCGCAGCGAGAGCATCCGCTCCTGCTGGATCGCGGCGACCATTTCCCGGGTCGGGCCGAGGTTCGTTTCCTGGCTCTGCGCATAGTCTTTGGCGTGTTGCCCTACATCCACCAGGTATGCCGCCGCACCGACACCGATGATCAGCAGAACCAGGCTGGGTACGAGCGCGATAGCGAGAACCTTGGTCCGGATTCCGAAGAATTTCGTGTAGTAGGCGGTGGTGGTCAGCTTCTGCATCGTGTTTTCCGCATCGTGTCCAGTGACATCACTGTCGCAATAAGGGTTTCGGTAATCGTGAGTTAGGCGCGCCGGACTTCGTGGCACACCTCGGCACGTCAATGCGCGGGAGCTTGCACGCGATACGTTGCTGCCGCAGGGCATTCCGATGTCGCCCGGTTCAATCGAAGGGTTGTGGCCGGGCCATTTCAGTAGAGGCAGAAGTGGACCAGAGGCGCACCCTGTGAGGTTGGCCCGTGGGACGCTTCGAGCGATCTGCGCCTCGGCGCTTGGACTATGATAATCGCATTCTCTGTTTCCACAAGTGATGTTTCGATTGCAGCGGGCGTACTTCTGGGTGCGGTCGCGCATGTGCAGCGACACGATGATGTACGACCCCTGGCCTCTCCGCTCGAATATGGAGAACGTTACTCTCGAGTAGGAGAGCAGATTTCCCCGCAGGACCACGTCGTTCCGGCCACTGACCTTTCGAATCTGCTTGACTGCCTGCACAATCCGACTTCGGAGCACCGGTCGTGAACAGATCCGAAGACAGCGGCCGTCGATCGAGGGTATGCGTGCGGTGCCGCGGAACACGGACAACCAGCGATGCAACGACAAGCCCACGCAGCGGCCTTACGCGCTGGGGACGCTGTAGGCGGTGGCTAGGTCGGCGATTCGCTGGGCGCGGCCGAGGCGTGGAAGGTCGCTGCCGTCGCGGATGAGACGGCCGCGGGCTTCGAAGTCGGTGAGAAAGCCGCGAGCCCAGGCGACTTCGTCGTGAGTGGGGCTCAGGGCGTTGTTGACGATGGCAATGTGGTTGTGGGGTAGGCAGAGTTTTCCGGTGAGACCCAGAGAGACCGCGTGCCGAGTCTTCTCGTGCAGCACGGCGGGGTCCTCGCCGACGGTGGTCCGTCGATTGGGGCCGGGGAGGTTGCCGATGCGGCTCGCGGTGACCAGCCGGGTGCGTGGGTGGGCCATCGCGAGGTCCTCGGCGTTGGTGCCGCTGTCACGGCGGTAGTCGCCGCTGCCGAATGCGAGGCGGAATAAGCCGCCGGCCCGCGCAATATCGCCGACTTGCTCGATGCCGAGGGCGGATTCGATGAGGGCGAGTACGAGGGTGGTGGCGCCGAGGAAGTCGTAGGTTTCGGCAACCTGATCGGCACCGGTTCCGCCGCCAAGTGACGGTGGTCAGGAACGAGAACGGCGGTACCGCACGCCGAGGTGCGGTACCGCCGTTCGCCTTTCCCCGGGTCAGTTCAGGGTGAAGGCGGCGGTCGGCGCGGAGGCTTCGCCCTCGGCGCCGAGCGCGTTGTAGACCAGCGTGTAGGCGCCGGTGCCGGGGGAATCGACCACGAAGACCACGAAGTTGTCCGGCTTGTCGATGGTCTGGCGCGCACCGAGCAGCTCGTTGATCGGGCCCTTGAAGTCGGCGGGCACGGTGCGGCCGTCCGGGGTGCGCACGCTGAAGTACTGGTAGTAGATGTTGGCGCCGCCGGCCGGGATGCCGGAGCCGCCGGTGAGCGTGATGTGCAGCGCCACATCGGATTTCCCACGCTCGCCGGTGCTGTAGCTCGGGTGCAGGGTCGCGCCGGTGACGGTCACCGTCGTCTCGCCCTGGGTGAGCTTCGCGGAGGTCGGGAAGCTGCGCGGCTGGACGCTCTGCACCTTCGCGTCCTTCTTCAGCGCGATGATGGTCTGGTTGTCGGTGGCCGTGCCGTAGACGATCGTCATCGTGTCGATCAGGTGCTCGGCGTCGTCCAGCGAGCGCACCGGGACCTCGGCCCTGCCCCTGCCCTTGCCGCCCGCGGCGACGGTCGGGCTGTCGAAGGTCGCGCCGCCCTCCAGCTCGCCGTTGACCAGCAGCGTCGGGGTCAGCCCCAGCATCCGATCGGCGAGGCCGGTATTGGCGTAGGTGATGTCGATGGTCACCTCGGCGCCGCCGTACTCGTCCGGCACCACGGTGGCCTTGTCCACGGTGATGGCGAAATCGTCGTACCAGCCGGTCTTGCCGACGGTGCGCACGGTGGACTGCCCCGCGCGGCCCGCGGCGGGGGCGCCGGCCGGCGTGCCCGCGGAGGTGTCCACCGGCGTGCTGGCCGGTGTCGCGGTGCCGACCTCGTCGTTGCAGGCGGTGAGGGAGAGCAGGGCGACGGCCAGCGCGGCCGCCACAGCGGTTTTCCGGACGAGTGGAGTGGGCACGACTGCCTCCAGTGATTCGACCCCGTCCGGCGGATTCCCGGGTTCGGCGCACGGCGGGTTCTGCCCGAAGATATCCCGGCGCGCGCCCGGTGTTAACCGGAGCGCGGAGAACGATCGGGGAACGCCCGGATCACCGCCGCGGCGCGGTGTAGCTCGTACCCGATCGGCGGGAGGGAGAGGGTCAGCGTCACATCGGCGTTGATGTAACCCCGCGCCCTGCGAACCCCAGTGGCAGATGTGGTTCGCGGTGTCGGCGACCATGGCCGCGTGCTGGAACGGCGTGAGCTTCTCCCCCGCGACCAGAGCGGGCATGGCGTCCAGGACATCTTGCGGTCGGCGTTCTGGTGATCGCCGTAGGCAGTGTTGCGAAGTCGTCTGTCATTGGTCGCGGAGCCAGTGGTTGATGGCGGCGATAAGGCCGAGCATCGACGTGACAGACAGCGGCCGCGGGGTGAACCTTCGCAGTAACGGCTCGGCAAGAGCCCACAACTCTTCCGGCACAAGGCGTTTCGACAACTCGTCGGTCCAGAGTCGAACAATGCCGCACAACCGATCCCGACACACCGCAAAGGAATCACATCCACGTAAACACGGTCTAAGCAAAGGATTCGACCGCATCACAGGTGGAGGAGATGAGCAAACAGACGGTGAGCTGGGAGGAACTCAGGAGGCGGGAGCGCGACCCGGTCCTCACCGACGGCGATCACGCGGATGGCTTGTTCACCACCTGTACCTCATGGGCCCACTCCCTCGTCCTCGAAGTGGATCGCTGAAGCCGAACTCTGCGGAGCCTCTCACGACAGACCCAGCTGATCTCTCTCATAGACAATAACTTCCGCGAATGAGATCGGCTGGTGGCGTCAGGCCGGGGTGGATATCGCTGTCGAGGTGATGTCGGGGACTATGCGGCGGGAGAACCCGGTCAGTACCTGTCCCGGTCCCAGTTCGACCAGTTCGTCGTAGCCGTCCGTAGCGGCCCGTTGAACGGTCTCCACCCATCGGACCGGGGCCAGCAGTTGCCCGCACAGGAGCGTGCGGATTTCGATGGGGTCGGCGACGTAGTCTGCCGTGACCGCGCTGAGCACCGCAACGCATGGCGGCCGGAGGGTGTAGCGGTCGAGTTCGGCGCCGAACTCGGCGGCGATGTCGGCCATCAGGGGTGAATGGAAGGCTCCGGCGACTTTGAGCCGCACCACTTTTGTCGCGCCGGCGGACCGAGCCAGGTCCTCGAGGTCGGCTACGGCTGTGGTGGCGCCGGAGACGACGGTTTGGGTCGGCTGGTTGTAGTTGGCCACGCCGATGACGCCCGAGGTGACGCGGGCGCACAGGGCGTCGACCTGTTCGGCGGGCAGGCCGATGACCGCGCTCATCGCGCCGTCGTAGCGGCGCGAGACCTCGGCCATGAGCTCGCCGCGCCGACGTACCAGGCGCAGAACGGTCTCCTCGTCGAGCACGCCGGCGACCGCGAGGGCGGTGAACTCACCCAGGCTGTGACCGGCGACCGCCGAGGGCGGAAGTCCCTGCTGTGCGCGGACCGCGCTGAGAGCCAGGCTGGTGGCGACGATGGCGGGCTGGGCCACGTCGGTGGCCCGCAACTGCTCGGCGGTGCCGTCGACGCACAGTTGGGTCAGCGGGATGCCGAGGATGTCGTCGGCGCGCCGGAAGACCTCCTCGGCGACCGGGTAGTCGGTGATCCACGCGGCCATGCCAGGCCGCTGGGAGCCTTGGCCCGGGAACAGTGCCAGGGTCCTCGGGCCCGTCGCCAGCTGGACGGGCTGTTCTCCGATGAAGACATCGACGGTCATGACCGGAACCTCCTTGTAGTCACTATGGTTGTCAGGGAACGGATTTCGCCGGTGCGGACGCTGCGGATGCACGCAGTTCACTGC
This sequence comes from Nocardia sp. A7, assembly GCF_046549215.1. Taxonomy (NCBI): domain Bacteria; kingdom Bacillati; phylum Actinomycetota; class Actinomycetes; order Mycobacteriales; family Nocardiaceae; genus Nocardia; species Nocardia sp. A7. The sequence continues at coordinate 531,926 of NZ_JAJPWE010000005.1, forward strand.
TCGCGGCGAGGACCACTACCAGACCGGCGAGCGCGCTCACGTCCGCCGCGGGACGGTAGACATCGAACGCGACCGCCACCCGACGGTGATGGGCAGCACGAATGCCGCCCCGAACTGGACGCCGGTTTGATACAGCGGCACGGCGATCGGGCGGAGTTCGGCGGGCCCAGTCGCGGTCGACTGCATGTTCAGCGCTGCGGACGACAGGTTGAACCCGGCTTCGATCAACAGCACTGGCAGGACGTCGGTGGCGTAGTCGTGAATCTCGGGTCGGGCGAACAACAGCAGGTGCCCGGCCAGTGTCGCCACACTGAGCAGCCACTGGGTTTGCCCTATCGACCGGTTCAGTTCCGTGGTGAGCGCGCCGAGCGCGCATCAGGATGGAGCCCTCGATGGGGTCGAGGATCATGTTGCCCGACAGCACCAGCAGCAGTACCCAGCGGCGCCGATTCCAGGTCGGCGCCGCTGGTCGCACGTCAGCCATGGCCGTTGCGCGCCGAAATCGGGCCGCCGGTAGTCACCTGGAACTGCTTGTCCAGCAACGGTGGCAGCTGTTCACTCACCAACTCGATGTGGCGGGTGACCAGGTCGTCGGGCATGCCGGCGATGCTGGCCCAGAAGATCAGGTGCCGCACCGGCAGCCCGGCCACCCGTTCGTGGATCCGCACGGCGGCCTGTTCGGGGGTGAGGATCTCGAGCAGGCCGAAGGATCCGTCCTCAGGGCGCTGCCGCAGCTGATCGAGTTCGAGAGCGGGTGGCACCGGCGCGTCGGTGCCCTCCACCGACAGCTGCCGGTAGGAGTTCATCTGGTGCGCGAGGTGTGGGGCCACCCGGGCCCACGCGGCCTCGGGATCGTCGGCCAGCAGGATCGGCAGCAGATCGGAGACGCGCGCGGATTCGGGGTCGTGTCCGCCCTCGATGAGTCCCTCGCGGTACAGCGGGAACAGCTGGTGCGAGATGTGCAGGAACCCGATGCCCAGGCGCCCGGCGAGTCGCGCGCCGCGCGGACCGTAGAACCCGCCCCACAGCGGCACGGGGTCCTGGATCGGCCCCGGCGTGATTCCGCCGGTGGACCACAGCCGCTGGATTTCGGCGATGTTGTCGCCGGTACGGGTGAATCGGCGGCCGAAATCGGTGTCGAAGAGCTGGTATTCGGGCAGTCGGTAGCCGGCGCCGAGACCGAGTTCGAGACGGCCGCCGCTGATCAGATCGACCAGTGCGGCCTCCTCGGCGAGCTGGGCGGGCTTGCGCAGGGCGGGCAGTACGACAGCCGTGCCGATGCGCACCCGCTTGGTTCTGGCTGCCGCCGCGGCGGCGAAGGTCAGCGGCTGCGGGAGGTAGCCGTCCTCGAACAGGTGGTGCTCGGTGAACCAGACTCCGCCCGCGCCGCGCAGGTCGGCCTCCTCACAGAACTCGAGGGTGCGGGCGTAGTGGTCGGCCCACGGGCGCTGCCACTGTGCGGGGTTGCGCAGGTCGAAGAGCAGTCCGACGTCCATGGTGGCTCCGTTCGTCAGCGGGTGGATCCGGTCCACGCGCGGGGGTCGGTGAAGGCGGGTCGGCGTTCCAGGCGCCGCCAGCGGGCGACGGGTCTGGCCGGGGTCGGCGGTGCGGCGGCCCGTCGCCGGGCGAGTAGCAGCAGGAGCAGCGCGCCGAGTTCGTCCGGGTCAGCGCTGCCCTTCTCGACACGAAGGAAGGGCAGCGGGTCCTCGGCGGTCATTGCGGTGGATTCCCGTGCTTGCGGCGGGGCAGATCGGTGTCCTTGCCCGCCAGCATGGCGAAGGCGCGGATCAGCACGCCGCGGGTGTCGCGCGGGTCGATCACGTCGTCGATGAGTCCGCGCTCGGCTGCGTAGTAGGGATGCACGAGCTCCTCGCGGTATTCGGCGATCTTGCGGTCCCTGGTGGCCACGGGATCCTCCGACGCGGCGATCTCGCGCCGGAACACCACATCGGCCGCGGCCTCGGCGCCCATGACGGCGATCTCGTTGGTCGGCCAGGCCAGTGCGAGATCGGTGCCGATCGACAGCGAGTCCATCACGATGTAGGCGCCGCCGTAGGACTTGCGCAGTACCAACGAGATTCGCGGGACCGTCGCGTTGCAGTAGGCGTAGAGCAGTTTCGCGCCGCGGCGGATGATGCCCGCGTGTTCCTGGCCGACGCCGGGCAGGAACCCCGGCACGTCGACCAGGGTCAGCAACGGAATGTTGAAGGCGTCGCAGAACTGGACGAACCGCGCGCCCTTCTCACTCGCGTCGATGTCGAGCACCCCGGCCAGGCTCATCGGCTGGCTGGCCACCACCCCGACCACGTGTCCGTCGAGCCGGGCCAGCGCGCACACCAGGTTCGCCGCCCAGGTGGCCTGCACTTCGAAATAGTCGCCGTTGTCAACGATTTCGGCCAGTACCTCGCGAATGTCGTAGGGGCGGTTGCCGTCCAGCGGCACCAGATCGGTCAGCGCGGTGGTCTGGCGGTCGGCGGGATCAGCGGTGAAGGCCACCGGTGGCAGCTCCCGATTGTTGGCGGGCAGCATCGACAGCAGCGCGCGAACATCGGACAGGCACGACTGCTCGTCGTCGTAGACGAAATGCGCTACCCCCGAGACGGAGGCGTGGATGTCGGCGCCACCGAGTTCGTCGTGGGTCACCTGCTCGCCGGTCACGGTGCGCACCACATCGGGGCCCGTGATGAACATCTGCGCGATCTCGCGCACAACGAAGACGAAGTCGGTGAGCGCGGGCGAGTACGCCGCACCGCCGGCGCACGGCCCGAGCATGACGCTGATCTGCGGGATGACTCCCGAGGCCCTGGTGTTGCGGCGGAAGATCCCGCCGTAGCCTGCCAGCGCGGTCACACCCTCCTGGATGCGCGCTCCCGCACCGTCATTGAGCGAGACCAGCGGCGCGCCCGCCGTGACGGCCATGTCCATGATCTTGTGGATCTTCTGGGCATGCGCCTCGCCGAGCGCACCGCCGAAGATCCGGAAGTCGCTGGCGTAGACGAAGACCGTGCGCGCGTCGACGGTTCCCCACCCGGTGATCACGCCGTCGGTATGGGGTCTGCGCGCCTCCAGCCCGAACCCGGTGGCCCGGTGTCGACGCAGCGGCTCCACCTCGACGAACGAACCGGGGTCGAGCAGCAGGTCGATGCGTTCGTGGGCGGTGAGTTTGCCCTTGGCGTGCTGGCGTTCGGTGGCCGCCGGGTCGGGGCCCAGACGTGCGGCACGTTTGAGCGCATCGAGTTCGTCGAGCCGTTGGGTGTACCCGGTCGGTTCTTGCACTGTCGTCATCGGATCTCCTGGAGTCGTCGTCGGCGGCGGCCGTGCTCGTCAGCCGAGTAGCGTCCCGCCGGTGGCGTCGATGAACGCGCCGGTGATCCAGCGGGCTTCGTCGGTGGCGAGGAAGGTGACGACGTCGGCGACGTCGACCGCCTCACCGACGCGTTTGAACGCCGAGAACTGCGCCATCTGCTCGACCGCCTCCGGGATGTCGAATACGGCGCTGCCGTTGTTGGTGATGCCGGGCGCGACGCTGTTGACGGTGATCCCGCGCGGTGCCAGGTGCCGGGCGAAGTGCAGCGTGATCTGTTCCACCGCACCCTTGGTCATCGAGTAGGCCACCTGGTCCGGGCTGGCGAATCGGGTGAGTCCGGAGGAGATGTTGATGATGCGTCCACCCTCGGGCAGCAGGCCGAGAGCGCGCTGCACGATGAAGAACGGCGCGCGGACATTGACCGCGAAGAGCCGGTCGAAATCCTCAAGTGTCACGTCCTCGGGAGCCACGCCTGCCGGTGTGGTGACACCGGCGTTGTTGACCAGGATGTCGAGCGTGGTCTCCCCCGTCCGTTCCTTCAGTCCCTGTTCGAGACCGAGGAACAACTCGTGCACGCCGCCTGTCGTGCCGAGCTCGGCACGCACGGGAAACGCACGGCCGCCGTCGTTCTCGATGACCTCGACGGTCTCGCGGGCGGCGGCCTCGTTGTCCGCGTAGTGCACGGCCACGAGCGCGCCCTTGGCGGCGAGCTGGCGGGCGGTCGCGCGGCCGATGCCGCGGCTGGATCCGGTGACCAGGGCGGTCTTGTTCGTCAGGCTCATCGGTGTCTCCTTGGAATCGGGTGGTGCGGGCGCCGGGTCGCCGGGACCGGGCAGGCCGCTGATCATGCGGGCGAGATGGGATCGGACATCGCCGAGTTGCAGGAGCTCGGCGAACAGCTGCCGGGCGGGTTCGACCTCCGGTCCGCCCAGCAACAGCAGGGTTTGGGCACGGATGTTGGTCAGGGTGCGGGCGCCGACGGCGTGGCGGGTGCGGTGATAGCCGTCGAGTTCGGTTTCGCCGGCAGAGCCATTGATGGCGGCGATCACCCGGCCGGACAGGTCGGCCGCGTCCTGCAAGCCGAGGTTGAGGGCTTGGCCACCCACCGGCATCTGCCGATGGGCCGCGTCACCGGCGAGCAGGACCCGGCCGCGCCTGTACCGGGTGACCTGCCGACTGGTGTCGTCGAACGCGTTGCGCCACAGCGGTTTTCCGTGTTCGATCGACTCGCCGGTCACCTTTTCCCAGGCGTCGGCGATCTCAGCGAACTCCGGTTCTCCGCCCGCGGCGCGGGGTGCGGCGCCGAAGACGTGCACCATCACCCTGGTGCTGGCGTCGGGCCAGCGCGAGGACACCGCCAGCCCGTTCGGGAGTCGTTCGAAACGACGGGCCGGGATATCTATTCCCGCCACGTCGGCTCGCAGCATCTCCCGCGCGGCCTCGGTGCCCGCCAGCTCGAATCCAGCCAGTTCGCGCACGGTGCTGCGTTCCCCATCGCAGCCGACGAGATAGGCGCCCCGGTGTGTGTGCCGTTCGCCGTCCGGGGTGACGGTGTCGATCAGCACGGCACCCGTTCGCGCGGTCAGGGTGGTGGTGCGGTGCCCACGCCGGAGCACCGCGCCCGCCTCGAGTGCTCGTTCCTGCAGCACCGCTTCCAGCCGGACCTGCGGGCACTTCCACTGGCCCGAGAACCGTTGGGCCGGATCAGCTTCGGTCAGATCCAAACGCAGTCCGCCGAAGTGTCCCGGTCCGCCGTCGGGCAGCGGCCCGAGCCGATCGAGCACACCCCGCTCGGCGAGCACCTCCATGGTGCGGGCGTGCAGGGTGGAGGCCCGCGATTCGGTGGTGGGAGTGCGCCGCTGTTCCACCACCGTCACGTGGACGCCCGCGCCGGCCAGATCGCCCGCGAGCAGCAACCCGACCGGCCCCGCGCCGACGATCAGGACGTCGGTGTCATCGACGGGCTTCGGCATAGTTCTTGGCGTGGTTCAGCGTGGCCCGGCTGTTGCCCCCGAGCGCCTCGCGCAGGAAGGTCCGCGCCTCGGGCACCCCGGCGTCGGGGCCGAGGATCTCGGTGATCCGGGCCGCCTCGATGATCACCGTGTGCTGCGAGGACGCGGTGGTCGTGCCGTCGGGGTTGGTCCGAAACTCCCAATGGCCGGTGTGCAGGGCCATCAGAGCGGGCAGGGTGGTCTGCTTGTAGGCGATCCGGTGCTGCGGGAAGCAGATCCGGACCGATTCGGTGGTGTGGCTCGATCCGTCCTTGGTCAGGGTGTCCATGCGTAGCACCTGCACACCGGGGGTGTTCTCGGTCAGCTGCACCGAGGCCACGTGCGGCAGGCGCTCGGTCCACAGGTTCGCTTCGTTGACGAAGTCGTAGACATCGCTTGCCGCACCGGCGATCTCGACCTCGTCGACGAAGGACAGGGTCAGGTCGGCGGTGCGCACCACCGACTCCACCGCCGCCTTGAGGCCGGGCAGTTCCGCACGGCTGTTGTCGTCGACCGCCTTCTCGATCCACGCCAGCCCGTCGGGATCGTCGTCGATGGCCCGATAGGAGTGCAGCAGCCGCAGCTCGGTCCCCCCGTCATCGCGCGGTTCGATGATCCAGGTGCCGCTCATCTGGGCCACCGGCGGCGCGGACACCTCCTGCCAGAAGGTGATCCGCAGTTGCTCGGGATCGAGCACGCGGCGCGAGATCCAGGTCTTGGGTTCACCGTTGGCGGTGGCCCAGATCTGGATGCGTTCCTCGTTGCCCTCGTGTTCTAGTCGGGTCACATACACCGAGGGTGGGAACAGCTGGGGCCAGTTCTCCACCTCGGCCAGCAGGCGGTACACCTCGGTCGGCGGGGCCGCCACGGTGATCGTGTGTTCGACCTCGCGGGTGGTCTGCGTCGTCATGGAAGTCTCCTGGTGCTCGTCGGCCGGAATCAGAAGTTGCCGAGTCCGCCGCAGACGTTGAGCGCCTGCGCGGTGATGGAGGCGGCCAGATCGGACGCCAGGTAGCCGACCAGGCCGGCTACCTCTTCGGGGGTGGAGTAACGGCCGAGCGGGATCTTGGCCTGGAACTTGGTGAGAATCGCGTCCTCGGTGGTGTCGTAGGCCGCGGCGTAGCCGGAGCGAACCCGCTGTGCCATCGGGGTTTCCACGTAGCCGGGGCACACGGCGTTGACCGTGATCCCGGTCGGGGCCAGCTCGTTGCCGAGTGCCTTGGTGAATCCGACGACGCCGTGTTTGGACGCCGAGTACGGTGCCCCGAGCACCACGCCCTGCTTGCCCGCCGTCGAGGCGATGTTGATGATGCGGCCGCGCTGCTTGTCGCGCATGCCGCCGGTGGTCAGGACCTCGCGACTCGCCAGGAATACGCTGTTGAGGTTGGTCGCGATCACGTCGGACCACAGTTCCTCGGTGAGGTCGGCGGTGACGCCGCCGCCGGAGCGGCCGGCGTTGTTGACCAGTACGTCCACCGGGCCGTACCGGTCGACCGCCGCCCGGACGAACGCCGAGATGTCCTCGGCCGCGCGGACATCGGCGGTGGTGCCGTCCACGTCGAAGCCCTCGCCGCGTAGTTGCGCGACGGTGTCGGCGACGGCTTCCTTGTTACGCGCGCACAGGAACACCCGGTGTCCCTGCCCGGCCAGTTGCCGGGCCGAGGCGAGGCCGATACCGCTGGTGGCGCCGGTGACCAGAGCCACCTTGTCGTCGTTGGTCATGTCTGTACTCCTGTCGGGCAATCGGTTTCGCGCTCAGCTGGGCTGTGGCGCTTCGAGCAGCTGTTCGTTGACCAGATCGACCAGCGCGCGTGGCGTGGTCACGGCGACGATGGCGTCGTCGTCGAGGGTGACGCCGAATTCGCGCTTGATCCGGCCGGTGGTCTCGAGCAGCGCCAGCGACTCGTAACCGAGGTCTTCGAACTCGATGTCGGCGAATTCGCCGTCGAGGCCGGGGCTGTCGCCGCTGCCTTCTCGCAGGATGCGGCGTAGATCGTCGAGTGTGAACGGTGTCGACACGGGCTTTCCTTTCCTCAGGGGCGAAGGTGTTCGGGGCCGCGAACGACCATGGCGGAGTTGAACCCACCCGCACCGCGGGCGAGCACGAGCGCGGTCCGCACGGGTGCGGGCCTGGCCTCGGTGACCAGGTCGAGCTGGTATTCGGCGGCGAGATCGGTGCCGATGGTCGGCGGGATCACCCCGTCGCGGAAGGACAGGAAGGCGGCGGCCAGGTCCAGCGGTGCCGCCCCCGAATAGAGCCGTCCCGTCATGGTTTTCGGTGCGGTCACCGGCACGCCACGCGCACCGAACACCGCGACCAGGGCATCGGCCTCGATCCGGTCGAGCTCGGCGATGCCCGCGGCGTCGGCGAAGACGACATCGATCTCCGCGGGCGTGACCCTGGCGTCGCCCAGCGCGAGTTCGATCGCCCTGCGCAGTCCGGGCTCGCCCGGACCGTCGGGACGTGGGTCGACGGTCGCCGCGTGCCCGGCGATCTCGCCGTAGATCTGGGGCGCATCACGTTGTCTGGCGTGCTCGGCGTCCTCGAGGACAAGCAGCGCGCCGCCCTCACCGGGGACGTAGCCGCCCGCCTGCGCGTCGAACGGCAGGTAGGCCCGGTCCGGGTCGGTCACGGTACTCAGTCCGCCGCCCGCCAACTGTGCTACCCAACCCCACGGGCAGATCGAGGCGTCGACCGCACCGGTCACGACCAATGCGGTTCCGCGCCGAATCTGCCTGCGCGCCTGGGCAACTGCGTCAAGCCCACCAGCCTGGTCGCTGACCACCACGCTGCTCGGCCCGCGCAGACCGTTGCGGATGGAGATCTGTCCACTGTTGACCGCGTAGAACCAGGCGAAGGACTGGTAGGCGCTCACGTACTCGCCGCCCTTGCTCCACAGTGCGCGCAGTTCGTTCTGCCCGAACTCGAAGCCGCCCGAGCTGCTGGCGGTGATCACACCGCCGGCGTAGTCGGGTAGCTCCTCGGGTCGCACGCCGGCGTCGGCGAAGGCCCAGTCGGCGCTCACCAGCGCCAGCCGCGTCATCCGGTCGGTTTGCGGCAAAAGCCTGCCCGGCAGGTGCTCCTCGGCCTCGAATCCGGTGATCTCCCCGGCTAATTGCGCGGGATAGGAGTCGGGATCGAACCGGGTGACCCGGCGGATCCCGGTGCGCCCGGCCAATGTGGTGCGCCAGTACTCTTCCAGCCCGAGCCCGGTCGGCGCGGTGACGCCGAGCCCGGTCACCACCGCGGCGGTCATCGTCGGCTCCGGAAGGGATCGGCGAGCACAACCGCGCTCTGGAACCCGCCGAACCCGCTGCCCACCGACAGCACCACGTCGACCTTGTGGTCACGCGCGGTCAACGGCACGTAGTCCAGATCGCATTCGGGGTCGGGATTGTGCAGGTTCGCCGTGGGTGGCACCACGTTGTTGACCAACGCCAGCACCGACGCCGCGATCTCGATCGATCCGATCGCGCCGAGCGAATGCCCGACCATCGACTTGATCGAGCTCATCGGCGTGCGGTAGGCGTGATCGCCCAGAACGCGCTTGACCGCGGCGGTCTCGTGCCGGTCGTTCTGTTTGGTACCGGAACCGTGCGCGTTGATGTAGTCGATCTCGGTGCCGTCGATCCGCGCCTGGCCGAGTGCGGTGCGGATCGCCTCGGCCATCTCCTTGCCGTCCGGGCGCAGGCCGGTCATGTGGAAGGCATTGGAACGGGTGGCGTGCCCGGCCACTTCGGCGTAGATCGTCGCGCCACGTTTGCGCGCGCTCTCCAGTTCCTCGAGCACGAACACCGCCGCACCTTCGCCGAGAACGAAGCCGTTGCGACTGGCGTCGAAAGGCCGCGAGGCGTGTGCGGGGTCGTCGTTGCGTGGCGTGGTCGCCTTGATCGCGTCGAAGCAGGCCACAGTGATCGGGCTGATCGGCGCGTCGGTGGCGCCGGCGATCATCACGTCCGCGCCGCCTTCGCGCAGTACTTCCGCGGCGTAGCCGACCGCGTCCAGACCGGAGGTGCACCCGGTCGACACCACGGTCGACGGTCCCTGCGCGCCGACGGCCCAGGCTACTTCGGTCGCGAACGAACTCGGGACGAAGTAGTTGTAGAGGTGCGGCACCGCGTAGTTGTGATCGACCAGTTCCAGCCGCCCACCATCACTGACGGTGCGGTACTCCTCATCGAGGCCCATCGTGGCGCCGACCGCGCTGCCGATGGTGACACCGGTCCGGAACGGGTCGATGTCATCGAACTCGAGCCCGCTGTCGGCGACCGCCTCGCGGGCACTGACCACCGCCAGCTGCGCCGCCCGGTCCATCCGCCGGATCTCCTGCGGGGTCAGTCCGTGTAATTCGGGGTCGAAGTCGATCTCGGCGGCCACCTGGGACCGGAACGGCGCCGGATCGAACAGCGAGATCCGTCCGGTCGCGGTGCGGCCGTTGGAGATCAGATCCCAGAAGCTCTTGGTGCCCACCCCGCCGGGGGCGCAGACACCGACGCCGGTGATCACCACGCGGCGTTGCGGCGCGCTCATCGCGCGTTCCAGTCGTAGAACCGGTGCGCCATCGCGTCCGCCGGTGAGCGCCAGGTCTTCGGGTCGTAGGCCTCGATGAACGGCTTGAGATCCTGGCTGATCCGCACGAAGCGGTCGTCGGTCTTGGCGTCCTCGATCCGTTCGCCGCCGTTGTCCTCGTCGAAGTCCTGCAGGTGGAAGTACAGGCCGCGGTAGTGGAAGAGCTGGCGGCGGCGCGTGCCCATCCGGTGCGGCAGCTCGGTGGTGTCGAATTCCCGGAACAGTCCGGCGACATCGCCCGCGGACGCGAGGTCCATGCGGGCCACGATCAGTGTGCTGAACATTGACTTCCCCTTCTCTCGGATGTTCATCGGGCCGGCCCGAACCAGCGGTCCAGGACGGTCGGCAGGTCGTCGTGAGTGCCGGGGGCGACCCAGGCCACATGGCCGTCGGGCCGGACCAGCAGCGCGGTGGTGCGCGCGTCGGCGTCGATGGGTTCGGTGGCGGTCGCGGTGACCACGTCGATGCGGTCGGTCCACGGCTCGGCCCGGCGGCGCAGCGCCGGGTTGTCGGTGAGGTCGAGCAGAACGCCCCGGCCCGGCCGCAACAGTGCGGCGGTGTCGGTGGCGTGCGCGCCGCGCACGAGCCCGCGCCGCGGCAGCCGCGCACCCAGCAGCGGATGGGACCCGCCGCCCACCTCGTAGCGGATGTCGAGACCGGTGACCCGGGCCGCGAGGTGCCGTTGCACCTCCGGATAGGCGACGAGTTCGCGCAGCACCTCACGCAGTGGCCCGACCTCCTCGCCGCCGAGGATGAACAGGCTCTGCGCCTTGGTATTGGCCAGCAGCCGCTGCCCGACCGGGTGACGTTCCCCGTGGTAGGAGTCGAGCAGGGTGGCCGGTGCCCTGCCACGGACCACCGCGGCGAGTTTCCAGCCGAGATTCACCGCGTCCTGGATGCCGGTGTTCATGCCCTGCCCACCCGCGGGCAGGTGTACGTGCGCCGCGTCGCCCGCGAGCAGCACCCGCCCCCGACGGTACTCGGTGACCAGACGCGCGGCGTCACCGAAGGCGCTCACCCAGACCGGTTCCGCGTGCGAGATGTCGACATCGGTCAGCCGCTTCCAGACATCGGCGACCTCGGCGAAATCCGGTGGGCCGGTGCGACGCCGGGGTGCGGCGCCGCGTTCGCCGACGATGATCCGGTAGGCCCCGTCGGGCAGCCGGGCACTCATCACCATGCCGCCGGTCACCTGCTGACCGATCATCCGCGGCGCGATCTCCACCCCGCGGACATCGGCGAGCAGCAGTTCGGTGGTGGCCGGGGTGCCGGGAAAATCGAACCCGGCGGACTTGCGCACCACGCTGCGACCACCGTCGGCGCCGACGAGGTAGCCGGCACGCAACGGCGCGTGCTCCCCGAAATGCACGGTGACGCCATCGGCGTCGCTGTCGAGCCCGACGACTTCGTGTCCGCGCCGGATATCGGCGCCCAACTCCCGCGCCCAGCCCTCCAGCACCGCTTCGGTCGTCGACTGGGGCACGACGCGTGGCGCTTGCAGCGGTGCGCCCAGGACCGTGAGGTCGAGCGGAATCCCGCCGAAATGCCCCGCCGAACCGGTCTCCAGCGCGCCGAAACGGCCGAGCAGTCCGCGCTGGTCGAGCACTTCGGTGGTGCGCAGGGTCAACCCGATGCCGCGCGATTCCCCGGTGCGGGCGGGCAGCCGGTCGACCACGATCACGTCGATGCCCGCCAGCCGCAGTTCCCCGGCCAGTGTCAGCCCGGTCGGTCCCGCGCCTGCCACGATGACGGCAGCGTCCATGGTTACCTCCTGAATTCCGTTCATGCCGCATGACTTCCGGAGTCGTCGAGTCGGCACAGCGTGGTGCCGGAGCTCACCGTCGTGCCGACGGTGGCGGTCAGTTCGCGCACGATGCCCGCCCGGTGCGCGGTGAGCGGCTGTTCCATCTTCATGGCCTCGATCACCGCGATGAGATCGCCGGAGTCAACCCATTGACCCTCTGCCACAGCAATTTTCACGACAGTGCCCTGCATCGGCGCGATCAGTGTGTTGCCAGCGGTCGAACCGCGTTGCGCGGCTGGCGTGGTCCGGCGTGGCGTCGGTCGCGCCGCACCTGCGGGCGTCGCGGCGGGCAGGGAAACCACCAGTCGTCGCCCCTCCACTTCCACCACCACTGTTTCCCGCTCCGGCGCTCCTGTCTCGCTTGCCTCGGTGATCTGTGGAGGAATCCGGTTGTCGAATTCGGTCTCGATCCACCTGGTGTGCACACCGAACACCGATCCGGTGAACGCGGGCTCGTTGGTGACGGCGCGGTGAAACGGCAATGTGGTCGCCACACCGCCGATCTCGAACTCGGCCAGCGCGCGCCGCGCGCGTGCGAGCGCCTCATCACGGGTGGCGCCGGTGACGATCAGCTTCGCCAGCAGCGAATCCCATTCCGGGCCGACCACAGTGCCCGCCTCGACGCCGGTGTCGATGCGGATTCCGGGCCCCGACGGCACGGCAAACGTCGTCACCGCGCCGGGCGTGGGTAAGAAGCCCCGCCCTGGGTCTTCTGCATTGATGCGGAACTCCATCGAGTGCCCGCGTGGCAGCGGGTCGCCGTATCCGAGTGGTTCGCCTCGCGCGATCCGGAACATCTCCCGCACCAGGTCGATGCCGGTGACTTCTTCGCTGACAGGGTGCTCGACCTGCAACCGGGTGTTGACCTCCAGAAACGACACAGACCCATCGGTGCCGACAAGGAACTCACACGTTCCGGCACCGACGTAGTCGACGTCCGCCAGGATCGCCTTCGATGCCCGGTACAGTTCGTCACGTTGGGCGTCGGTGAGCCACGGCGCGGGTGCCTCTTCGACGAGCTTCTGGTGCCGGCGTTGCAGAGAGCAGTCGCGAGTCGACACAACGACGACGTGCCCGAATTGATCGGCGAGACATTGGGTTTCTACGTGCCGCGGCCGATCCAGGTAGCGCTCGACGAAACATTCTCCTCGACCGAATGCCGCTACTGCCTCCCGCACGGCCGAGGCGAACAGTTCCGGGATCTCTTCCCTAGTCGTGGCAACTTTCAGTCCGCGCCCACCGCCGCCGAACGCGGCCTTGATCGCGATCGGCAGACCGTGGCGGTCGGCGAAGGCCAGCGCGTCGTCGGCGTCAGCGATGGGTTCCGCGGTCCCGGCGACCAGTGGGGCGCCGACGGCTCGCGCGATCCGCCGGGCCGAAACCTTGTCTCCCAGAGCTCGGATCGCGGCCGGTGGTGGTCCGATCCAGGTGATTCCCGCGTCAATGACGGCCTGCGCGAAATCAGCGTTCTCGGCGAGGAAGCCATAGCCGGGATGCACCGCGTCGGCCCCGGATCGGGCGGCCGCACGAAGCAGCTCGCCGACATCGAGGTAGGTGGTTTCCGGTACGGATCCACCGAGGACATAGGCTTCATCGGCCAGCCGAACATGGGGTGCGTCACGGTCCGGGTCGGCATACACCGCGACACTGGCCAATCCGTCGTCGCGGCACGCGCGGATAACACGAACGGCGATTTCACCACGGTTGGCGACAAGCACTTTTCGAAATACCGAGGACATAGCTCTTCTCCCGTAGATGGTGATCTACTGGCTGTTTTTGGAACCACTCACCCGCGAATAAGCGAATTGTGAATTCGATTATTCGTGTGCGTGGAGTATTGACCTGCGTTGTCTCGGAGTACTATCCGGTAGCGACCGGCCGCATATCATCGTCCAATATTCGACAATAGAGATCGTGTAACACAGGGGCGGGTTCGACGCCGAGTTCGGTAGCGAGTACTCGCCGCGCGGTTGCGTAGGTGTGCAGAGCTTCCGCGTGACGCCCCGATTGGTGGAGAACTCGCATCAGTTCCCGGTAGTAGATCTCCTGTAGCGGATACTGCCGCGATAGGTCCCGCAGCAGCCCCACCGTCTTCGGTGCCGAACCGAGCACCAACTGACTCTCGACGTACATGGCCGCGCACTCTGCCCGCAACTCATCGATCCAGGCCGTGAATCCGCTGATCGCAGCGTTGTCTTGCAGGTCCGCGAGGGCCGGGCCACGCCACAGACGCAACGCCCTGCCGAGCTCCGTCGCGGCCTGCTCGTGCCGCCCGCCATCGACGAGCGACTGCGACTTCAGCATCGACTTACGGAAAATATCCAGGTCGAATTCTCCAGCGTGTGTGGTGATCTGATAGCCCGATTTTGAGGTAAGCAGTGGTGTGCTCCCCTCAACACTCAAGTTTTTTCGTAGCTGCGATACATAGACGTGCAGCGCGGCACTCGCTCGCCGGGGTGGATCGCCATCCCAGACCTGGTCTATGAGCTGCGCACTGGAAATCGACCTGTTGGACCCCATGAGCAGGACAGCGAGCAGGAGTCGAATTTTTCTGGGTAGCTCAGGAATGGTGCCACCATCGGATCCCACGACCCGCAATTCGCCGAGTAACTGATATTGCATCGGCCCTCCAGTGTTTCTTTCCTTCAACTCCTTATCAGTTTTGCACCCACGCCTGCGCTGCACATCGGAGAAATTACGTATCGGTAGTCGCGTTGGTCACACCGGCGCGCTCAGACCTGTCCCGCGACGAGGGCCGCGAGTGCGGTGCGTGAGCTGATGTTGAGCTTGCGATAGATGCTGGTGAGGTGGGTATCGACGGTGCGCGGACTGAGGCCGAGGCGCAGCGCGGCGTCGCGGGTGCGCATCCCGGTTGCTGCGATCAGATGCGCGACCTCACGTTCGCGGCTGGTGAGGCCTGCCAGTTCCACTGTGGTCGTGGATGTTTCGTGCCGAACCAGGAGCGACCCCAAGGCTTCGGATGCGGTGCGATAGACCTGGGTCGCTCCGCTCTCGCGGGCGAGCTGCTTGGTGAGGCTGAGAAGCGAAGTGGCCAGGCCGGGATCGCCGACCGAGATCGCGGCATCGGCCGCCGCAAGGAGCAACCGAGCCTGTGCACCGGGCATTTTGGCTTCGGCGAATAATTCCGCGGCCTGCTGGTAGCGCATGGTGGCAGCCTCGTGGTCGCCGTGGCTGCGGTCGAGATGCCCCAGGGCGGTGACCGCGAACGCGTGCTGCTGGGGCACTTGCTCAGCGGAGGTCTCGGCGTAGGCCGCCCATCGCTCCACGGCTGCCGCGGCATTGGCAGCCGCAGCGGCCAAGGCTTGGTAGCAGCACGGTCGCAACGCTGGCGGGATGTCACTCATCGTGACGCTGCCGCCGGCCCGCAGTATCAGCGAGGCGCACAGCTCGGCGTCCCCGGTCAGCATCGCGGCGTCGGCCAGGATCAGCGTGGCGATTCGGGTCCACCTCGACTCTCTGGGCCACAGCGAACTCGCCGAGGCATCATCATCGATCGCGCAGATGCCGGGGCCGGTGATCGCGTGGTTGCGCGCCCGCAGTGCGACGATCAGCCCACGGCGGCCGCCGTCCTCACCATCGGGCGTCGCCACTTGGGCGATTACGTGTTCGGCTTCGACGAATCGGCCCAAATCCTGGTACGTGTAGCACAATCCGGCTTGCAGGATGGGCCGCAGGTAGGTGTCGCCGTACAGCTCGGCCAGGGTGAGGGCGCGGCTCAGATGTCGCTCGGCCCCTGCGAGACGCCCGGTCAGCGCCTCCCCCCAGCCGAGCAGTGCCAGACAGGCGGGTTGGTCGGCGAACGCGGCGTCGGGCATCTCGTCGACGATCGCCGCGCTGAGCTCGAGGGTCCGCGTCGCGACTCCCCCATCACCGTCCCACACCTCGCGAAAGCCCAGCAGCGCGCTCGACATCGCGTGGTATATGGGATCGTCGTTGTCCTCGACGAGTTGCCTGATTTCGCACATCTGATCGAGGGACGGCAGCGCACCGCGGAGAAAATCCACTGCGCCGCAAGCCATCAGCAGGATCAAGCGATCCTCGCGAGAGCACGGCGCGGCGAGCTGTCGGGCTTCGATCAGCTCGTCCGCCAGGTATGCGGCACCGGCCGCGGCGGCCATCACCGCGCGGAAGGCGATAGTGGTCACCGGCGCGTCCTCGGTCCGAGCGGGGTCGGCGAGCAGGAGAGCGGATGCTCGATCTATCTCCCCCGCGGCCAGCCGAGCGCGGATCAACGCGACGTGGACCCCTGCCCTGGCAACGATGTCGGGATCTGCACCACCTGGGGCTCGCCGCATGACGATCTCGAGCCACCAGCTCGCCGAGCGAGGATCTGCGGGCATGGCGTCGCGGGCTGCGGCGACGAATACGGCAAGATCGGCGGCGCGGGTAGCCGCCACATCGACGTTCTCCAAGTAGCCCGCGAGCACCGTCGCCGAGGCGCCTCGCTGCCGGAGAAGGTCGGTTGTGCGTCGATACAACCCGGACCGCCGGCACGGGTCGATGCGAGCCGCGACCAATTCCGCGACGAGCGGGTGCCGAACGGCGATCTCCCTGTTGTGCTTCGCCCGTCTGAGCAAGTCGGCCTCGATCAGGGTGGTGGCCACCGCGCATACCCGTGCCGGGTCCAGTTCGGCGATCACGGCAAGGGTATCGATATCGACCGAGCCCCCGAACACAGCCGCAGTCTCGATGACCGACAGTTGTTCGGCGTCGAGCCCGGCGATTTCACCGATCAGTCGTGTGCCGAACGTGGTTTCGGTCAGAGAGGACGTCGGGGCGCCGTGCAGTTCGGCCAGCGTCCGTAGATAGAGGGGATTGCCTTGTGCGCGCCTGTGCAGTTCGGCGAGCCCGGGTCCTTCGGGCGGCATGTCAAGCAGGTCGGCCGATTGCAACGCGCAGAACGGCGCGAGTTCGATCCGCACCGCAGTGTCGGAGTCGAGAAGATCGTGCAGGAACTCGCGAACGAACTGCGGGGCGGGACGGGGTCGGTGCGCACAGACCAGGGTGAAGGCACCGGGTGCACACCGTTGGAGTAGTTCGATCAGCTCGAGCGAACCGGGATCGATCTGATTGAAATCATCCAGCAGGATCAGTACTTTCGTGTGCTGCCAATGGTGGAACAGTCGCCTGAACGCGGCGACGAGCGTGCTGCCCGACAGCGCTCTGTCGCCGACTCCCGGCTTCGTCAGTTGGGCGAGCACCTCTTCGACGGCCGCCGCCGGATCGGGTAGGGCGGCCAAGGACCCGATCAGTGGTGCGTACGCGATTCCGGCGACCGCCCCCGAGCACCGGCCGTCCAAGACTACGAACCCGGAATCATCGGCGGCGCGGGCGAGTGCACTGAGCAGGAAGGTCTTGCCCGAGCCCGGATCTCCGATCAGATCGATCGTGGCAGGATCGCCAGGTGAGGCCTCGAGGTAGCCGATCAGCCGACGGAATTCGGCCTGCCTGATGATCCGAATCGAACGTTGGTGACCGGTGTTGAGGTGCTGGGTATTCATGACAGTTCGCCCCCTGTATCGCACCTGCGCCGAGACGGACGGCGCGCACAGTGGAACCCCTTCAGCCGAACGACCGTCACGCGAGCATTTTCTGCCCCGGATCGAATGGACGAGAAGGCTGCAGGTTGACAGGCAGAATTCCACAAACCTCACCCGCGAGCAACCGTCGTTGACTGCACGCTCAGAAGCTGTACACGCCGACGCCCTTGGCAGCAGATTTGACGAATTGATCTTCAACAATCGTTATTCTATTGCGAACGATCGGGTGACGCCGATCAGCAACAGCCCATGTGAGACGGCTCACATTTGCGGGAATCATTTTGCAGAACTCGGTAATTGATTGCTTTTTGTTAGCCACAGGACTATTCACGGTCGCAGGCAATTCCGTTCACAGATTCCCTCAGCTGGATCGAAACCGGGAACCGGCCGGAGTCTCCTGCGCAGGCCCAACCACCATGGTCGTGGCGTCGTGATAGCGCTGCGCTGCAGCGATCTCCTCGCTGTGGTCTACGCTCCAGTCGACCAGAACCCGCAGCTTGCCGACAAGATCGTCGCCGAGAACCGTGAGGGCGTAGGTCACTCTGGGTGGCGAAGCGGGCTCGACGCTCCGCTCGATCAACCCGTTGCGAACCATCGACCGAAGGTTCTGCGACAGCATCTTCTCACTGATACCCCCGATCCGGTCGCGTAACTGTGCAAACCTCAGCGGACCGGATTCCAGCGCTACGAGGATGAGCAACCCCCATCGACTCGTTACCTGCTCGAATACCGGCCTACCGGGACAGTCCTTGCGAAAGACGGTATCCAATGACGACGTATCCGCGTTCTCGAAACCTACCTTCATGTAATGAGCTTACTAAAATGTAAGTACTTTACCCACAGTCGCGGACTGCCTACTGTGGCGACATGACCGAGATCGCGGTAGATATTTGGTTCGACTTCCTGTGCCCCTGGTGCTATATCGGAAAGCGGCGGTTCGAGTCCGCATTGGCCGCTTTCGATCGAGCCGAGAAGGTTCGCGTACGCTGGCGCAGCTTCGACCTGCACCCCGGGGAACCGCACACGGCGGAGTTGACGATCCCGCAACGGTTGGAGCGCGACCTCGGCCTGCCGCGCGCCGAAGCCGAGCACGCGGTGGATCGAGTCGGTCTCGTCGCCGCCGAGCTCGGTCTCGAGTACCACATGCGGGACGCGTTGCTGGTCAACTCGTTCGATGCCCATCGCCTCGCCCGCTATGGCGCCACCCAGGGTCTCGCCGACGAGATCCGTGAACGGATCATGCGGGCCTACACCGGCGAGGGTGCCAACATCGCCGATCACGCGATCCTGACTCGGCTCGGCACAGATGTCGGCCTCGACGAGGCGGCGGTGGGCGCTGTCCTGGCTGGCGACGACTTCGCCGATCAGGTGCGCTCCGACCACCGGGAAGCCCGTTTGCGCGGCGTTTCCGGCGTACCGACCGTCGTCGTCGGGGACGGCCCCACAGTGGTCGGAGCACAACCGATCGCTAGCTACCTCGATGCGTTGCAGTTGGCACAGGGCGCAGCTCCGCGATAACCTCCGCGAAGGCTTCCATCTCGCTCTCCATGACGTTGAAGTAGCTGAAACCGAATCGCGCACGCAGGGCACGAAGTTTGTCGGCATTCTCCCGCGGCGTGCCGATCAGGATCGACGGATGGTCCATCAGCTCCTCCGCAGATAACCGGACCTCGTTCTGCCACACATCGGTGATCGGCCCGGTCACACCACGGGAAAGGACACGATGCACCGGAATGGCGAACTCCACGTCGTGGGTTCTCTCTCCGATCAGGCTGTGCACATACTCGACCCGATCCCGGATCTCGGCTAGGTCAGCCAACCGTAACGGGTCACCGTCCGGGACCGGCATGCTGCCGGAGAATCCGATGATATCGGCGTGTGCTGCGGCCAGCCGCAGCACACGATCACCCCGACCCGCGATCGCAATCGGAGGGCCCGAGGGTTGGGCGAAAGCCGGCTGGAAGTTGGATTCGGCCAGGATCTTTCGAAACTCGAGCGTCGCCCGTTCCAGGGCATCGACCCGCTCCGATGCAGGACGCCATGGCAGTCCGGCAGCCTCGAACTCCGCGCGACTGTAGCCTGCGCCGAGTCCGATCTCCACGCGTCCGTCCGAGTACTGGTCAAGCGTGGCATAGTCGCGTGCCAGCACTCGAGGGCGATACAGGGTAGTGCTGGACACATAGATCGCGGTCCGCAAGCGTGAGGTGGCCGCGGCGATGGTCGCTACTGTGGGCACCGGCGAGAAGCCGCCGAGGTGGTCGGAAACAGCGAGTACGTCGTAGCCCAAATCCTCGGCGCGGCGCGCGGCGCGCACCCACTCCGAGCGGCGTGCCGGGCTGAAAACGCACACTGTGAAACGGAATTCACGGTCGAATACGGTGGTCATGGGAGCCTCCCTGCTCACGGTGTCGGAGTTCAGGCCTCGAACGGGCGCAGCGCGCGTGCTGCCTGCAGTGCCTCGGCCCACCAGACGAGTCGGTCCAACATGGTTTTGGCCGCGCTCTCCGCGGCGTCGGCATCCACGGGTTCGGCGCCGTCGAAGGTGTCCCACGGGTAACGGAAACTCAGCGACTCCCGAACTGGAACGGTCTGCAGGGCAGAAAATGTTTGCCGCAGGTGCTCCACGGCACGCAGCCCGCCGCTCATGCCGCCGTAGGACACGAAAGCAACAGGCTTGGCCGCCCATTCCCCGACAAACCAGTCGATGAAGTTCTTCAACGCCGCAGGTGGAGTGTGGTTGTACTCGGGGGTGACCACAATGAACGCTTCGGCAGCGGTCAGACGTTTACCCAGCGCCGCGTGGACCGCGGCGATGTCCTCGGGCAGAGGCTGGCCTTGGGCCGGCATAGCAAGGGGTAGTTGGTGATCGAGCAGGTCGATGACATCGACGGCCAAGCCGGTATGGGCGACCGCGCGCGCGGCCATCCAATGAGCTGCCGTCGGCCCGAACCGGCCACCTCTGACGCTGCCGATGATGATGGCTACCTGCAAAGAACTGTCGGTCATGGTCGAACCTCTCGATCGGAATGGTCGGCCCGCAGCCCAGCCACTGCCACCGCGCAGCACAGCACAGCCGCCACGACGACGACGATCAGAGCCAGCCGGTAGCTGTCGGTTTCGGCGATGAGAACGCCCACTGGAACGAGTAGCGCGGCCGCGCCGAGCTGCACGCCGGTTTGGAAGAAAGCCACGGCGGCCGGTCGGTCCTCGGGTGCCACACCCGCCGTCGCCTGTGTATTGAGTGCCGCGAATGACAGCACCAACGCGATCCCCACCAGGAGCAGCGCGGGAAACGCCGTCGTCCCGTAGGAATCTCTCCCAGCCCGCCACAGATAGAGCAGACCCGAGAGGAGTGCGACCCCGGCGCCTGCGGCGATCAGACGCGCCGTTCCGAACCGCGCGATCAGTCGCCCGGTGAGCGGCACCGAGATCACCAGTGGGAGGCATGCGGGAAGCAGGGCGATCGCGATCTGCCACGGCGCCCATCGACGCTCGTCGAGACGGAGCGAAATCAGCAGCAGAAGACCGATGTAAGTTCCGTTGAGCGCCGCCGCACCGAAAGTCGATCTAAGGAGAACGCCGTGGTCCCGGATGCGCCCTGACAGCCGGGTACGGGCCTGCACCGGTGCCCGTTGAATGAGCTTCGGTCCGATGAGTAGCAGGGCAAGAGCCACCGGAGCCGGGGCGAGGAAGGTCCAGCGCCAGTCGACGCCGGTCAGCACCCCGGACAACAACAATCCGATGGTGAAACCCGCCGCACCGAACAGTGCATAGGTGAGCACAGCACGCCGCTGGCGCGCGGCATCAGGAAACGCGGCACCGATGAGTGTCAGGCCTAGCGGCGCGGTCAACGCGACGCAACCGCCCTTGATCACCCGGGTCGCGATCAGCAGGCCGATGTCATCGGTGAACCCACCGATCAGCGACGCCACGGTGAACACCAGCATGGCGCCCAGATAGACACCGCGCGTTCCCCACCGGGCGGTGATCGTCGGGCCCAGCACAACAAGTGCCGCGAAACCGAGGGCGAATCCGCTCAGCAGCCATTGCGTCGTCGACACGGTCGTCCCGAGGGAGCGGCCTATCTCGGGCACCGCCAGCAGTACGACGGAGCCTTCGATCGAGTCGAGCAGCATGTTCCCGGACAGCACGAACAGCAACGGCCACGCTCCACGGCCGACCCTGTTCGGCGTCGCCGCGGTCGAGGAATCAACGTCCATGGTGCGCTCACCCGCGCCGCGTGTTCAGGTGGATCCGTTCCAGCACATCGTTCGCACCGAGGAACTCCAGCTCGGTGATTCCGTCGAGGATGCCCTCTGCCTGAGAATTAACCACAGCCTCGGCGTGCTCGTGCGCCGCGACGCCGGTCGGGGTGAGAACGACGGAGCTGTCGCTGACCTGCACCCAGCCTCGCCCGTGGAAGTCATCGATGATGTGGGCGTAGGTAGACAAGCGGTCGACCGCTAGAAACGGGGCGAACGCCGCATCGATCTCCTGCGTTGTGCCGAGGCCGATCGCCAGCGCGTGCAGCACTTGCCACCGCCTGCGATCCAGATCCTGGTCGGCCAGCGCGGCTGCCATGTCCTCCTCGAACGTCTGATGCAGAAGGAGCAGCCAGTATCCGAGGCGTTTGGTCGTATTCTGTTGGAGCATAACGGATCTCACCTTCAGTCATCGAGTTCGATGACTAGATGATCCGCGACACCGCCAAAGAATCACTGAAGTCGCAGCGTCGACGCCTAGGCGGGGGCTCGAACTCCGGCGCCGGGCAGGCGTACGGCCCGCTGCAGTAGGTCGCGCAGATGGGTCCGGTCGTGGTCGGTCAGCTCGCCGAGGGGCGATTCCAACGACATCACCCGCTTCAGCTCCTCGCGCAGCTCGGCGCCACGGGGACCGAGTACCAGCTGTTTGGCACGCCGATCACTCGGGTGCGGCTGCCTGCTGACCAGACCTCGGTTCTCCAGTTTGTCGATGACGAACGTGACGTTCGACGGCTCGCACGCCATCCGAACGGCCAGCTGTCGCATGGTCAGCGGTTCACTCAGTTCATACAGCGCGATCGCCTGCGTCGCGGTGAGACCGACGGTGGCGGCGCACTCGTGGACATGATCCTGAATCTGCCGGGCGAGCTGATTGACGAGAGCACACAGGTCGGCCGCAGGCAGTAGTCCCATGTCAGGCGAGTCGGCTTCCACGAGTCCAGTGTAGCGCCCAATACATCAAGTCTTTATGCTTGCAGCTTGAATTGTTTCTGCTTTAAGCTTCAGTGGTTCGCACGACTGTCGTTCACGTTTCGAGAGGTAGCGCCCGATGAGCGAAATCACTGACACCGCAGTGGGACTCACGAAGTCACCAACGCCTGAACCACCGAGCGTCGGACGGATGACAGGCGGGCAACGACTCACCCTGACCGTCCTGCTCGGGGCGCAGTTCATGGTCGCCGTCGACTTTTCGATCCTGACCGTCGCGCTGCCGATCATCGGCGACAGCCTTGGGTTCTCTCTTGCCGATCTGCAATGGATCACCACAGCGTTCGCACTGGCCTCAGCCGGGTTCATGCTGCTGTTCTCCCGGATCGGCGACCGGATCGGCCGCCGACGAATCTTCCTCGCCGGCATGGCACTCCTCACCGTGGGCTCGCTCGTCGGCGGCCTCGCCGACAGCCCCGCTGTGCTCCTGGCGGCACGCGTCGCTCAGGGCCTCGCCACTGCGGCGGTGATGCCCGCGGCGCTGGCCTTGCTCACCACGTCGTTTCCAGAAGGCCCTTTGCGGAACAAGGCCATCAGCTTCAACGGCGCGCTTCTGTCGCTCGGGTTCGCCGCAGGCGCACTAATGGGCGGCGTGCTCGCCGACCTGCTGAGCTGGCGGTGGAACTTCTTCGTCAATGTGCCGTTCGGCCTGCTGATCCTGATCTGTGCGCCGATGGTGCTCCGGCAGAGCCGAGCCGAGCATGCCAAGCGACTCGATCTGCCCGGAGCGGTGACCGTGACCGCGGGCCTGCTCGCGCTCATCTATGGTCTCACCGGAGCTCAGCACAACGGCTGGACCAGCGTTCCCACACTGGTCTCGCTGGCACTGGCGGTCGTCCTGCTGGCCGGGTTCATTCTCATCGAGCTCCGAGCACCCGAACCGCTGGCTCCTCTGCGCGTCCTCTCCCGCAAGACGGTGAAATGGGGCAATCTGGCCGGGTTGCTCACCTTGTCGATGGAAAGCGGACTCTCGTTCCTGCTGACCATCTACATGCAGCAGGTACTGGGCCTTTCGGTCCTCGCGACCGGTCTCGCGTTCACCTTGCTCGGCATCGGCGTGTTCCTGGGTGGGGTCATCGCACCGAAGATCATCGGCAGAATCGGCACCCGGGCAGCGTTGCTGCTCGGGCTGGTCGTTCAGGCGGTCGCGACCGGCGCCCTACTCGCGATCGGAGAACAGGTCAGCGTCGGCATGACTGTCCTCCTTGTCGGTTCTGCCATCGGCGGCGTCGGCCACGTCTGGGCGGTCGTGGCGTACACGATCACTGCGACGTCCGCACTGCCCGACAGCGAGCAGGGCTTGGCCACTGCCCTGACCTCGATGACACAGCAGATCGGCTTCACCCTCGGCGTACCGGTACTCAGCGCAGTCGCCGTCGCATGGATGGCCCACCTGGGCGACGTAACCTCGGTCGAAACCATTCTCGGTGGCGTCCGATTCGCGATCTTCGTCGACGCCGCGGTCGTATTGATCGGCGCAGGGCTG
This sequence comes from Nocardia sp. A7, assembly GCF_046549215.1. Lineage (NCBI taxonomy): Bacteria > Bacillati > Actinomycetota > Actinomycetes > Mycobacteriales > Nocardiaceae > Nocardia > Nocardia sp. A7. The sequence continues at coordinate 555,894 of NZ_JAJPWE010000005.1, forward strand.
CTTGCCACATTCCTTAGGTCGACCGATCTGACTCCGGAGCCGACCAGCGAGAACTCCTGAAAACGGCCCCCAATTTCAGCTGGCAACCTACTGCGCTTAGCGTGCAAGCGGTGGCTCAGGTCGAAGAATTTGAAACAGGGCAGCCCAACGCGGAGTTCTGTGCCAGTTCCCCACGATCGTCACGGAACTCCACTACTTGCCGCAGTTTCGAGTTGCTGCCTAATGGATCGGAGCACTGCTGCACGGACAGGTGACGGTCACCGGATCGTGCGGCAGTCCCTTCCGCGACCCCCGGACGGTCGCGCCGAAGGCGACTGGCGGCCGACCATATTCGGACCCTGCCCACGGGTTCGGGGCACCGCGGGCGCATCGGCCCTATGCCTATGCCGAGGCATTCTCCAGCGCCGGCGACGTGGCGGTGGTCTGCGACTACCGCGGCTGGGGAGACAGCGACGGCCTGCCGCGTCACGCGCTCGCTCTGCGAGTCGGCCCGCATCGTCCACCTGCTCGGCTTACATCACTCTACCGTGAACCGCATTCTGGCCCGCTACCGGATGGCCCGGCTCCGATGGTTCGACCGCGCCACCGCCGCACCCGTCCGCCGCTACGAATACGACGCTCCCGCCGACCTGGTCCACGTCGACACCAAGAAACTCAGCAACATCCCCGACGGCGGCGGACACCGCGTCCTCGGCCGCCGTGCCGGAGCCCGCAACCGCACCCGCGCACCCGGGAAAGTGTTGCGCCGCAGCGTATGACGGTCCGGCACTTCTGATAGACCCGCCGTCGATCGCGTGTGCGAAAGGGACCGCGCCGCCGGCTACCAGGGCTAGCAGCGAATCAGGCCGCTTCGGTTCCGACAGCGGAGCCGCCAGATCGGAAGAAGAGGGAGTCCATCCGGACGACGTCAGGATGGCTGCCGAGCGACTTCATTGACGCTGTTCGCCTGCCGCGAGTGTCTGGACGGGTGTACCCCAACCCGACACACGCACGGAGTGACGGTGGAAGCACATGCGATCGAAAGTCATTCTGAAGACCGTCGCGCCGCTTGCGCAGCAGCGGCGGCTCGCCCGCGTGATCCGGGCGTGCGGGCGCGCATGATCAATGCTGCAACGAAATAGCGACACGGCGCGGTTGCCGGATTCGCGAACTCGTGCTCGATGTCCGCTTCGAAATACAGTGTGTCGCCCGCATTCAGGATCCATTCCCGCTCGCCGACACCGACGGTCAAAGTTCCTTCGATGACATGAACGAATTCATGGGAGCTGGGAGCGTAAGCAGGGAAGTGGCCGGCATCGCACCCTCCGGGCAGGGTGATGTCCATCCACTCGAAATTGACGCCTGGGACGACCGGCGTGATCACCGAACGCGTCCACCCTCCCGCTTCCTGTGCGACATCGTGTTCGGTGCTGCGACGGGCAACGACCGGGTGGTCGGGCGCTGTGTCGGCTATCCATGTCGTGAGATCGGCTCCGAGACCGCGCGCAACCCGATCCAGAACGACAATCGTCGGCGCCTTGGTTCCGTGCTCTATCGCCGAGATCATGCTCACGCTCACATCCGAGCGCGCGGCCGCCTCCGCGAGGGTCAGTTGCGCCGCATGTCGGGCTTGCTGGACGCGGCTGCCGAGCATCTTCAAGTTCATGCGTACTATAGTACTAGATGTATGGTTACTATAGTAGAATGTGAGGCGACCATGCCCGAGTGCATCGTGCGGCCGGCTTGGCCTTCCGATCTGGTCGATGTCGCGTCGATCTACAGCCACTACGTCGAGCAGACTGTGCTCACCCTCGAGGAAACATCGCCCGATCGCGCCGCCTGGGGGCGCCGCTACTGGGAGCTGGCCGAGCGCGGCCTACCCTTCCTTGCCACTGAAGTCGACGGTCGGATCGGCGGATACGCGTACTGCGCGCCCTGGAAGACGCGATCGGCGTATCGATACTGCGTCGAAGAGTCGATCTATCTCGCACCATGGGCGGCCGGGCGAGGTGTCGGCGGCGAACTGCTTGATCAGATTCTGGGCGACTGCGGCCGGATGGGAATTCGGGAAGTAATGGCCGTGCTGACATCGGAATCGGTTGAGGTGGAATCGGATTCGTTTCATCTGCACTCCAGCCGAAAGTTCGAATTCGTCGGACGGCTCAAGCGCGTCGGACACAAACACGGTGCCGTACTCGACACCGTCATCTTGCAACGCGCGCTCGGCGATCGATTAGTTTCGGGATCCGAAACGCACCCTCCACTCCGGCAACGACAGAGGTCAAAACTGCCCGATATCGACAACGCCCTCCCCGGCGGCCCTGGCAGTGATGCCGCTCACTTCGGCTTGCATTTCTTTACCGACCGGAAGGTAAAGTAATAAGGGGTGGTCCGCGGTGGACTGCGCCCCATCGAGCAGGAGGCTCTACGTGACGAACGCTCTCGCAGCGGTCAGGAACGCCCGGAATGTTCTGCTGAGCACCTTCCGGAAGGACGGGACGCCGGTGGGCACGCCGGTATGGGCGGTCGCCGAGGGCGACAAGCTCTACACCGTGACCTTCCTCGGTAGCTGGAAAGTGAAGCGGCTGCGCCGTGATCCCGCGGTTACGCTGCAGCCCTGCAGCCTGCGGGGCAAGCCGCACGGAGCAGTCGTTCGCGGAACCGGTCGACTCCTCGACGCCGATCAGACCGAATGGGTGCGCACGCTGGTGAAGAAGAAGTATCCGGTGGTCGGGCGCTTGATCATCGTGGACAGCGATCGACGCCTGGGTAAGGACGGCATGATCGACATCGAGATCACCCTGAGCGAGTGATCGACCGGACCGCCACGCCCACCCACCGGCGGGGTCGCAGACATCAATTAGTTCACCGTTCGGAAGGTGTAGCAAATACCATGGTGACCCGTGCCACCAAAGGCCGACCCTCTTCGGCGGCCGCCATTCTCGATACCGCGCTGCGTTTGCTCGACGAGGGTGCCTCGGTCTCGTTGGAATCGGTCGCCCACGCGGCCGGGCTCACCAAACCTGGTCTGATGTATCACTTTCCGACCAAGGCCGCGCTGATGGAGGCCTTGGTCGACCATGTCGTCGACACGCTCGAACACGACCTGCTCACCCGTTTATCGGTACCCATCGACGAGGCGTCAGCGGCACAACGGATCGGCGCGTACCTGCGGTGGTCCCTGGAATATGCCCACCGGCGATCGGATCTGGTGATGCTGAGCGATCCCAAACTGGCCGACCGGATGACCGCCCGGTGGACCGAAAGGTTCGACAAGTGGGTGCAGGTGCCCGCCGAGCTCCCGGCGCCGGAGCGGACCCGGTTGTATACCGCACGACTGCTTGCCGACGGAGCGTGGTTCGTCGGCGCGATCGACACCTTCCCGGTGCCCGCCGATGATCGACCCGACTTGCTGCGATTCGCGCTCGAACTTCTGGAAGGACCTACCTCGTGACCTGGTTTCTGCTGGCCGCGGCCATTCTCAGCGAGGTGGCGGCATCGCTGTCGTTGAAAGGCTCGGAGACGAATCCTGCTCTGTACGCAGTCGTGGTCGTGGGTTATGCGGCGGCGTTCGTGTTCCTCGCCGCCGTCCTCAAACGCGGTCTAGCACTGGGAGTCGCCTACGGCATCTGGGGCGCGAGCGGTGTCGCGTTGACCGCGGTCCTGTCCTCGTTCATCTTCGGTGAAGCATTCACCCTCGCGATGGGTGCGGGGCTCGTGCTGGTCATCGCTGGTGTCCTGCTCGTCGAAACCGGATCACGCCCCGCACAGGCCGCCACTACCGAGAAGGGCCGATGATGCAGTACCTGTTCTTGATCTGCGCGATCGTCTTCGAAGTCGTCGCGACCCTGTCACTGCGCGTTGCCGCCATGGGGCGCACGAAGTTCTACGCCGCGGTCGCCATCGGCTACATCGCCGCGTTCCTGTTCCTGCTCGCCGGCCTGCGTCAAGGACTGCCGCTGGGCATCGCCTACGGCATTTGGGCGGCCTCCGGCGTTGCCATCACAGCTATCGCCTCGAAGTATATTTTCAACGAGCCGCTGACACGTCGAATGCTCGGCGGCATCACTCTGATCGTCGTCGGCGTTCTGCTCCTCGAACTCGGCGGCGGCCATTGAGATCACCAACTGCGATCACCGTCTAGCGGTCAGCATCAATCGGACAGGCTCCGCCTCGGCGCCGTGCCTGTCGCCGGTACCGACAGTCGCGGATGCCGGCGTGCCTCAGGCAGAATTTGAACCCGCGCGTTGGTCACATTCGCGGGAGAAGTCTCGAATGAGTGCCGCCACCTGGTGTGGCCGCTCGATCTGGGGGGAATGCCCGGCGCCTGGTATCACCTCGGTGCGTGCACCGACAGCGGCGTAGCGAGCAAGGGTGGTCGCACAGTCGAACATTCGGTCACCGTCGCCGTGAATCACCAGCGTAGGCAACGCGAGCTCACGCACCTGCACGTCAAGGGGGCGCTGCGAGAGCGCCTTCGGCCGATCCAGGGCGACCGCGCGAAACATGCGCGGCGACATGGCCCGGTAGTCGGCGTAGAACTGGGCCGGGTTGTCCAGGGTCGTGAGGTCGAAACCGCGGGCGAACCCCTGCGCGATGATCCGGCGGAACACCGCTTCCGGAACTATTCGATGGATCAGGGCGATGACGGGGTCGAGCCGTTCGATGCCCAGCAGGCGGGCGATCGCGGGGATCGGGTAGTCGCTGTAGTCGGGTGCCTGGTCGATGACGACGATTTCGGTGACCCGGTCGGATCGCTCGGCGAGGGCCACGACGTGGTCGGCGCCCCAGGAGTGCCCGACCGCGGTGACCCCGGTGAGGTCGAGGTGATCCAAGACCGATTCCAGTATCGCCGCTTGTGAATTCGCGTCGAAACCGGTGTCGGCGCGCGTGCACCCGTAGCCGGCGAGGTCTACTCGGATGATCCGGTAGGTCTGGCTCAGTAGCGGGGTGAGCTGATCCCACCAGTGCAGGGATTCGATGAAGCCGTGCACGAGCAGCAGCGGTTTGGCGTCCGCGGGCCCGTCCTGGCGAATGTGGAGCTCGTGTTCGCCGACAGCCACCAACTCACCGATCGCCGTGCGTGCCGGGGTGCGCGCGTGTGGTCGGCGCGTCATGGTTGCCTGGTGATCGCTTGAAGGACGGTGCCGAACAGGTCTGGTGGGACGATTCCGGGGTCGGTGAATTCCTCGATGGACATACCACTGTTGAGGGCAAGGACCAGGACCGTCATCGCGGCGGGATCGAGGTCGGACTCGATCTCGAGGTGTCGGATCGCGTCCTCGATCGCGACTCGCACCGCACGGCGGTGCTCGACGAACCGCTCTCGGACCGTCTCGTCACGCATGGCGCGCAGCCAATATTCGGTGAACAGGGTCTGCCAATCGCGGTTGTCCAGGAGTCCACGCGTCAGCAGCTCGCCGAGGGCTTTCATCGTGGGCTGTGTGCCCGCTGCTCGGGCGAGCGCGGTGACCGCGTCGATCCTGTGAGCGATCTGCTGGTCGAGCAGCGCGAAGAACAGGTCGTCTTTGGAGCCGAAGTTGGAATAGACGGCGCCTTTGGTGAATCCGGCCGCGTCGGCGATCGCGTCGATCGTGGTGCCCGCGAATCCTTTGCCCGCGAATTCCGACATGGCCGCGGCCAGGACTGCCTTGCGCACTTCTCGGCGCGGGGTGCGGATGCGGGGGTTGACTGTGGTCACACCAGTCAGGATACTCGCTGGTATCGAAATTTTTCAATACTCGTCAGTATCGAAGGATGTTCATGTCGCACTACTCACTGGTTATCCGCAACGGAACCGTGTTCGACGGCACCGGATCCTCACCGGTCCAGGCCGATGTCGGCGTCCGGGAGGGCGCAGTCATCACGATCGGACGCATCGAGCCCGGCAGCGGAGAACGCGAGATCGACGCGACCGGCAAGTGGGTGATCCCCGGCATGATCGACGTGCACACCCACTACGACGCCGAGGTCCTCGGCTCACCGGGCCTGGGCGAGAGCGTTCGCCACGGCGTCACCTCGGTGGTTCTGGGCAACTGCTCACTGTCGACGGTCTACGCCGACGCCGAGGACTGCGCGGACCTGTTCGCCCGGGTGGAAGCGCTGCCGTGGGACGCGGTGCATTCCGCGGTGAAGGAACACAAGAGCTGGTCTGGGCCGCAGTCCTACGTCGACGCCATCAACGCACGACCGCTCGGCGCCAACGTCGCGGCGTTCCTCGGCCACTCCGACATCCGTGCCGCGGTGATGGGACTGGGTCGCGCGACCGATGCCGAGCAGAAGCCCTCGACCGCTGAGCTCGCCCGCATGACAGGCATGCTCACCGAGGCACTCGATGCCGGTTTCCTCGGACTGTCCACGATCCGCAGCTCGTTCTCCAAGCTGGAGGGCTCGCGCTGGCCGGCCCGACTACTGCCCTCGACCTACGCGAGCTGGCGCGAATACGCCACACTCAACGAGGTGCTGCGCACACGGGGCCGCATCCACCAGAGCACACCCAATCTCGCGAAACGCTCAGAGATGGCGCGCTATTTCGTGCAGAGCATGGGCCGCAAGCGAAAGCCGCTCAAGACCACCGTCATCAGCGCCGCTGACGTCAAAGCCGACCGCAGCGTGGTCCGCATCGCGATCGCTGCCGCGAGAATCGTCAACAAGCTCGGTGGCGACGGGTTCCGCTGGCAGCATCTGCCGGTCCCGTTCGAGGTCTACGCCGACGGCATCGACGTCGTCGTGTTCGAAGAATTCGGTTCCGGTGCCGCCGCCTTGAACATCCGCGATGTCATCGCCCGCGGTGACCTGCTGGCCGATGAATCCTTTCGGCGCCGCTTCCGTAAGGACATGACCAAGAAGTTCGGCTTCAAGGTGTGGCATCGCGACCTGCACGACGCCGAGATCGTCTCCTGCCCCGACACCACGGTCGTCGGGCGGTCCTTCGGCGCGATCGCCGATGAACGCGGTATCGAACCCGTCGACGCGCTGCTTGATCTGGCGGTTGCCCACGGCACCGACCTGCGTTGGCGCACCACCATCGCCAACGACCGCGACGACGTTCTCGACGAGCTCCAGCAGTCGGAGGTCGTGCAGGTCGGATTCGCCGATTCTGGTGCGCACCTGCGCAATATGGCCTTCTACAACTTCGGTGTGCGGATGCTCGAGCGAGTCCACGCCCGCAAGTTCATGCCTGTCGAGACCGCGGTGCATCGCCTGACCGGCGAGCTCGCCGACTGGTACGGCATCGACGCCGGACACCTCACCCTCGGATCGCGCGCCGACCTCGCCGTCATCGATCCAACAGGCTTCGACGGCTCGAGCGGCGCCTACGCTGAGGCACCCATGCCGGGTCTGGACGGGATCGACAGGATGGTCAATCGCAACGACCGTGTTGTCGCGGCCACCGTCGTCGCCGGACACGTCCTCTACGAAAACGGCGCTTTCGCCGAGGGCTTCGGCACGACCGTGCATGCCGGAAAGTTTCTGCCCGCTGACCAATCGCGGGTACGAGAAGATCGACTACGAATTCTGTTCTGAATGAGCTGGTTTCGACCGTGGCGAATCCGGGACTTTGCCGAGCTTCGAACGTATGGGTTCACGGCGTACTGCACAGGCGAGGCGGTGGAGGCCGGCGGTGCCCTGATCACTCCCCACCGAGCAAACGTGCCAATGGTCCTGCAAGGCGTCGGCATCATGCCGGGTGACTACGTCTTCGCCGACGAGTCCGGGGCGGTGATCATCCCCGGTGCCGAGATCGACGAGGTCCTTCGCGGCGCGACAGCAGTGAAACAGGAGGACGCGGACTTCCGCGAGCAAATCTCACAAGAACGTTCCAGTGCCGGGGAGAGCACCCGGGGAAAGCGAGAGCGATGAGCGATCTGCGCCCCGACGAGCAGACAGAAGCATCACCAGGCGTCGGCACCGGAAGTGACGCTGGTTCCGGCCGCGCTTTCCGAGACAGGTCCGAGCTCGAGACGGCCGGGCACTCCGGCGACTTCGAGGGCCGCGAGATGTCCGCATGTCCGCACTGCGGGCACCAGCTCAGCATGTTCAGGGAGGCGCGGTCCAGCCCCGGAGGCGCATCGTCGCGGCAGCCGCCGACCCCGACCCACCCCCAGGAGACCGATACGCAAGCGGCATAACACACCCAATGGTCTCATTCAGCTTGAAGAATTCCGTCACGGCAAGCGCGCGGTCATAGGCTGGGCACCGTGATGTAGGCCAGCCCCGAGAGGTTCACGAGTGCCTCTCGGGGATTCTGGACGATGACGGCCAGCACGGCCTGGCAATCGCTGCACCGCATGACTGCACCCATGGCTGTGATGAAGGCATGCGTGCGGGCGAGGTCGAAGGAGTTGCCGCAGCCGCGGCACCTGCCGATCGTCGCTGTGATGTCGATACCGAGAGTCGTCGCGAACGCACCGGCGAGCGCGTTTCCGTCAACGTGAGTCATGAACTGCCTCCGAATCGTTCCGTACGAATCCGTGCGGGGTTGTGGCCGAGTTCGACAAGCCACCCGGCGACGGCCTCCACGAACGGTGTCGGTCCGCAGACGAAGATGCGTGGCGACAGTGATGCGGGGAAGGTCGACCCGGCGATTGCCTCCCGTGTCAGTCGGCCCGGTGGTCGACCCGCTCCGGGCACCGACTCGCGGGTGTGCACGATGTTGACGGTCGTTCGTGAGAGTTCCGCAAGCTCGTCAGCGAAGAACTCGTCGCGCGGACTGCGGACCGAGTACAGCAGCCGGAAGTCGGCGCCTTCCGACTCGTGTTCACGTGCAGAGGCCATCGAGAACAAGGGCACGACTCCTGATCCGCCCGCGATGAGCTGTACCGGTGACCGGTCGGGATCAGTGCGGATCCAGACGAAAAAGCGTCCGAGAGGTCCTTGCACCTCGACTTCTTCACCCTCCGCGAGCTGACGTACGAGAAACGGTGACACCTCGCCCGCGGGCTGCTCCTGGACCACCAGCACGACTCGAGTCGCCTGTCCCGAGGACGCCAGCGAGTAGGACCGGGACGCCTGGTATCCATCCGGTGCCGTGAGCCGGATGTCGAGATGAGCTCCGGCGTCGTTTCCAGGCCACGTCGGCACATCCAGTTCAAGGCGCACGGCCGCCTCGGTCTCGAAACGCCGACTGATCACCCGCCCGAGGTGCCACCGGCCACGGCTCGGGGTTATCACCAGTAACGCTCCTCTTGCCACGGGTCGCCACGGAGGTGGTAGCCGTTCTGTTCCCAGAACCCTGGGTCGTCCGAGGGCATCATCTCCATTCCGAGAACCCACTTCGCGCTCTTCCAGAAGTAGAGGTGGGGCACGAGAAGTCGGGCCGGACCCCCGTGCTCCGGTGTGAGGGGTTCACCCTCCGCCTCGGTGGCTATCCAAGCCCGCCCATCGAGGAGATCTTCGAGAGGAAGGTTGGTGGTGTATCCGCCGGAGCTACGGACCATCACGTAGTCGAAACTGGTCTCGACATCCTCGAACAGCCGGTCCAAGGACACCCCACGCCAGGCCATGTCCAGCTTCGACCAGTGGGTCACGCAGTGAATGTCGGTGACGATGTCCTCGACGCCCACCTTTTGAAGCTCATTCCAGTTCCACCGGTGCGCGACCTTGTCCTCCGTCGTGATCGTAAAGCTCCATCGGCTCTCGTCGACATTGGGAGTGGGTCCAGTCGAGAGCACCGGCCAGTCGTGGACGAGGGTCTGCCCAGGAGGCAGTCGGGGGTCGCTGGAACCGCGCCGGCCTCCGAAACTGCTGTTGATCACTTCCACGACTGCACCTTTCTCTTGGTACTCGCCGCCGCGGCCTGCGCGGACGAAACCGCACCCCGAGCGAGTCTCAGGCGGGTCCGAACCTTCTTGCTGACGATAACGGAAACGGTCCATGTGGAACGGCGTGAGCTCAGTTGCCAAACCCTGTCCATGGCGGTCCGGCAGGGTCGAGGTCGCCTTAAGCGTCACCCTGCCGTTCTTCTCCGCGAACGTGACGCGACCGAACTCGACACCGTCCTCGGTGGCGACGAAGGCATTGGCTCGAGTATCCACCGCGATCGAGATCGACGGCCCATTCTCGAGTTCCGTCGATCTGGCCCGGCCTCGAGTTGTCGGGTGCAGTCCCTGGTCGGATTGCTTTCATATTGGTCCGTAGAGTCCACTTTGGGGGATGTAACCTGCTGCAGGCCGTCAGGGTGGGTCATGCGCCTGCCTCTCCATGCTCGTCACCGGATTTGTGTCGTTCGGGAGTGAAAATGCGTGGCAGTCTGCATATTCTGATCGCCGCCCAGTCATCGCGCGGACCCGCGTCCCTCTCGTGGCTGACGTCTCGTCAGACCCCTACCCTACCGCAGGCGTCATGGAATAACTGGACTATAGAGTCCGCTATAGGATGTGATGGCGCGGCCGCCGCGTCGCCTGCAAGAAGGAGCCAACGTGACCACCAACGACTACCGCAAGACTCCCGAGTCGCTCAGCCACCTGAGCGACCTGCAGCATCGAGTGACGCAGCAGCGCGGTACCGAGGCGCCGTTCCGCAACGAGGACTGGGACAACCATGAGCCCGGCATCTACGTCGACATCGTCTCGGGTCAGCCACTGTTCTCGTCCGCCGACAAGTACGACAGCGGCACAGGATGGCCCAGCTTCACCGCCCCCGTCGACGCCGACGCCGTCACGACCGAAACAGATCGGACGCACGGGATGAGCCGCACAGAGGTGCGCTCGACGGGCGCCGACAGCCACCTCGGGCACGTGTTCGACGACGGACCCGCCGCCGGCGGCAAGAGGTACTGCATGAACTCGGCCGCGATGCGCTTCGTACCCGCCTCCAAGCTCGTCGAGGAGGGTTACGGCCAGTTCAGTGCACTGTTCGACATCGACCAGGATCTCCCTCCAAGGGAGACACCGCATGACCAGCGAGATCAATAACACCGAGAAGATCACGCGCGACTCGGGAGCGGAGACAGCTGTCCTGGCCGGCGGGTGCTTCTGGGGGATGCAGGATCCACTCCGTCGTCGGTCCGGCGTACTCGGAACCCGGGTCGGTTACACCGGTGTCACGCCGGAGCAGGAGCGGATCGCTCGCGACACGATCGCCGATGTCGACGCGTCGGGGTCTGTGGCCGGGTAAGGCGGTCACCACGATCGAGCCGACCGGCCCGTTCTGGGAGGCGGAGCCCGAGCATCAGGATTATCTGGAAAAGGACTCGAACGGCTACACCTGCCACTTCCCCCGCGACAGTTGGGTGTTGCCCGAGCGGCGCTCGTCCGGCACGGCAACATAGCGGGTCCTCCGGTTGGGTGGGCATCTGCAGTCGAGATCCGTCTTGTCGCTCCCTCCCCAGGGATCGGGCGACGAGATGTCGGCTGGCAGCCCGGCCCAGCCGCGAGGCACCGATCGTGAGGTGCGATATCAACCGCTTGTCGACTCCTGCCAGGGGCGACCCACGCTGGGTGATCGCTGGTTGCCGGGTGCCCATGAGAAAATCCATCCAAGCCGGTGCCATTAACCTGGGGGGATGACTGACAGCGCCAGCGGCCCCTGCCCGCGCCGCTTGACGGCTCGCGGTGCCGCAACGAAGGTACGGATTATCGAGGCAGCCGATCAGTTGATGTACGAGCGCGGTGTTGCCTCGACGACTCTGGCCGACGTCCGTGCTGCGAGTGCGACGTCGAAGTCGCAGCTGTATCAGCACTTTGCTGAGAAGGACGCACTGGTGAAAGAAGTCATCGCGGCCCGCGCCGAAGTGCTGCTGTCACAGCAGCGCCGTCGTCTTGCGAGGGTTGAGTCATTGCGCGGACTCGAACTATGGCGTGACGAGCTCGTCGAGCGCAATGCGCTCCGAGACGGTGCCTACGGGTGCCCACTTGGGGCGCTGGCCAACGAGATCGCTGATCACGACGAAGACACGCGCAAAATCATCGCTGCCCACTTCGACGCCTGGCTGCAACTCTTGACCGACGCGATCGAAGAGTTGAAGAAGCGTGACGCGCTGAGCCCGCACGCCGACTCACACGCGTTGGCCACCGGGTTGTTGGCTGCATTGCAGGGAGGGTACCTACTCGCCAAGACGGCCCGAGACATCCGTCCCATGCGTGTTGTGCTCGACATGGCGATCGCACAGGTGCGTGGGCATTCGACGGAAACGATCCTTCACGACGGCCGCTTTCCTCGCTCGGCCCAGCAGTAGTGGGCGGACAATCATCGGCTCCCGAGACTGTTGCGCTTTGATCCGGCCCCGACACAAGCTGACCACCGGGCTGTGCGTTCGCGCTGTTCGCCATGGCCTGGCACCGGACCCGCCCGCAACACCGTGGTAGCGCCGCCGGCGGTACACGCCCCAAGTAGTCCGGCCGCGCCCGTTGTCGCTGCGCGGGTGCGGTCCTGAAGAGGTCGCAGTCCTCGGTCTTGCCGCGGCCCCACTTGTCGCCGTAGCTTTCAGGCGTTTCGGCGCGCGGCGAGTACCGCTTTGCGTATCGGGCCACACCAAGGTTCCCCATGGCCGGGGATGATCAGGTCGGCATCGAGGTCTTCCAGAAGTTCCAGCGTTGCGAGGTTTTCGTCTCGTGAACAGCTGAAGTCGTCAGGCAGGACTTGTGGACCGCTCATGCGCGAGACCGGGTGTCCAGTAATGAGCGTGTCGCCGGTGGCGACCAGGCCTGCGTAGGTCGCGGCCATCTCCGCCATCCACGCCCCGGCCATTCCGCCGCCGGAGTAGCCCCAAATAGCAACTCGGGTGGTGGCATCGAGGCCAAGGGGCGCGAAGTCGAGCGCGGCACGAACGCCGTCGAGGCCACGATAGCCGGGCTCGCGCGGTGCCCCGAACCGGCCATCGAGGCCTTCATGATCGGCGACGCTGACCGCCCAGCCGCGCTGCAGCAGGCAGGCGATCATGAAGTATTCGAAATGCGGATTCGCCCCGAAACTGCGTGCGCCGTGGCGTAGCGCGTAGGAGGGGAAGCATTGATCGGCGACGGCGTCGATCGCGCATTGAAAGGCGATCAACGGGCGGTTGGGATCGGGGGTGGCGTTCTTGGCTGTCAGCACTGTCGTTACCGTCGCTTCGGGGTTGCCGCGTAGATCTGAGCTGACGTAGAGCAACTGCCACGCTGAAACATCGCGCTGTCGGATCAGGCCGAACGCGGCGATCTGGACCCGGCGCGCCCGAAGTATGGTGCCCTTGGCCAACGCTTCGAACCCGGCGGCGCGCGATAGAAAGGGTCCGCACGCGGAAGTTGCGGACGCCCCTCGGTGTCGGTCACTTCGACCGGGGTCTCGGGTCCTTTGTCTGCGATGTGCTGGCTGTTGGTCATGGTGAGTGCTCGTTCCCGGTCGTCTCCGACCATTGGCTGGGATCAGTCCGGTCCTGACGGTCCCAAGGGTTTTGATTCACGGTCGGGTCGCAGTGGCGACGGCGGCGGATTCGTAGGTAGCCCGGTCAGTGACCTGCCTGGTCGTGGCGTGCGATCAAGGCCCATCGCGATGGCATGGATACCGAAGTCCCGGATGGAACCAGCGAGATGGCAGCCGAACGGGCAGAGTCGATCGCCTCAACATGGAACTGCGGGTCTGAACAGGTCTGATGCTCGGTCAGCGCGTCCCTCACAGGAGCTCGGCCGGGCGAACAGAGCAAACGCAGTTGTCGGCGTCGACGTCGGTAGAAGCAATCACCAACGACAAGTTGTCGAGGACAAAGAGGTCACACTGTGGCGCATGCGCATACCGAAGCTTTGTGAGCCGAGGACCTCGGCGCCACAGTGGGTAAGTGTGCCGAGGATGCCGAGTTCGCTCCGAGCTGGTCTCGTCGATCTCGCGCTCGCCTCTGCCGGTTCGTCATGATGCTGCTCAGGGCGTGACAACCCGCTTTACGGACGCTGCATCGGCCCGAACCGTCGAGGATTCGACGCCGTCGAAGATGCTCCCGATGCCGATCGCGAGTGCGCCATGAAAACCTTTCGATACTGGCCAGTACTGAAATTTCGATACTGGCCAGTATCCTCAGCGGGTCGGTCACAGTCAACCCCGGTACCCGCAGCCTGCGCGGCGCGGAATGCGTACGTATCGCATCATTCAGGATGGTCGGACGGGGAGGCGATCCCACACGCGGTCGACCTCCGGAACCGTATGCCCTGTAAATCGGCACCGCCGTCCTTCTTGGTCACCGAACGCCCCTGACGGCGCTCGCGCCGGACCTGCCGCGAGGACAGGCGCACCCCACCTCGATGCCGGATCCGTCGATGATCAGACGGGCCGGCATCGAGGCGGGGTGGACCGGGAATCACCAACCGGGGTCGGTGTCCAGGGGGACGTTGATCCAGCTCGGGCGGGTCGGGTCCAACTCGAGGTGCTGAGTACGCAGGCCGCTCTCGTTCAGCAACGGCCGCAACGGAATCGAGCTGGGGAGGTTGCCCGCGAACACGTCGACGCGCAGGCGGTGGCCCGGCAGCAGGACACCGTCGGTGGCACGGATACCGATGTCGATCGTCGTCGGCTCGCCGGGCACGATCGGCTGACGCGTATCCAGGGTGAGGTACGGATACGGGTCGGTGTAGTCGCCGTTGGGTGAGCGGGTCGACTTGCCTTCATCGACCGCGCGCAGCGACGCCGTCAACTGCCCCTGCGACCAGACCGTCGAAGTACCGTCGGGCGCGACATCATTGACCGTCACCGTCCAGTAGCCGTCGGTGGTGTCGAGCACAGTGTTCAGGTGTGCGGCGATGGGACCGGAGATCCTCGTCGGTGCGGCCACCGGGGCAGTGGTGAAGGTGAGCGCGGCCCCTTCACTGATCCGGGCGTCCTTCGCACAGATATCGGGAAGCGGGAGAACCCCGGCCGTGCCCTGCGCGGCATCACGCGAACAGATGGTGAGCAGGCTCGGGTCTACCGAAACACGCTGTGCGCCCACGGGTGTGGTGATCAAACTGCCGTCGTGGCGCGCACCCGGCGCAGTGCCGGAGGGCATGGCGTCGAGATACATCCGCCGGTACTGCATGCCCGGCCGAGGGAACGAGACATCGGCAGTCCACTGCTCACTCCCCTGCTGCCACAGGGTGACCGGGTCGTAGCGATCGATGCCGTTGTCGATTCCCTTGAGCCACTTGTCGAACCACGCGCGCTGCAACGATTCCAGCGGTGCGGGCGCGCCCGGCTGTCCGAGACCTGAGCTCACCGTCAGGTGATAGGTGTTGTCCATGACGAGCTTCTTCTGCTCGGCGGGCACGTTCACCGCGTTATAAATGCGCGGGGTGGAGTAGGTGAAGATGTCGTGCCAGCCGCCGTAGAGGAACGTCGGCACCTGCACCTGTTCGGGCGAAGCCACCCACGCGGTCCGCAGCGGACTCTCATCGTCGAGGACCGCGCCCAGCTCCGGCGGAATCTGGTCGATACTCGGGGTACCCAGCGCGGCGATGAGCACGTTGAAGAACGTGAACGGGTCACGCACCCTGTCGTTGAGCCAGGTCCAGTCGAATTTTCCGGACAGTATCGACACGAGGTCGGGCAGCAGCTTCGTGCCGTCGACGAGGAGTAGCCAGGTCGGGATGAAGCCGACACCGAGGGCACCGCCGGGGGCGGCGACGTCGCGAATCATGTCACTACCGGGCACGACCGGGAAGATAGCCTTGAGCGCTGCGGGTCGACGTTGCGCGGTTTGGAGTTGATTGATCGCCGAGTAGGAGATGCCACTCATCCCGATCTTGCCGTCGGACCAGCCCTGTTTCGCCGCCCAGTCCACGACTTCCACGCCGTCGAGCTGCTCGCGCTCACCGAACACCTGCCAGGCGCCCTGCGAGAAACCGGTGCCGCGCACATCGACGACCACCTGCGTGTAGCCGCCACGGATCAGATTCCGGTCGACACCGATGGTGCGAGCCGCGCCACCGGGCAGCGCCTTCAACATGTCGCTGAGGCTGCTGAAACCGAACGGTGAGAAATCCAGATTCCGCAGCACCGGCATCAACGCGTCCGACAGGCCGGGCACCGCGAGCGCCGAGTCGGCGAGGTTGGTGACCAGCTTGGTGTAGGGCGTCATGTTGACGATGGTGGGTGTCGGCTCGGCGATCGGCTGACCGTCCACCCCGGCCGGGTGATAGACGTTGGCTTTCAATACCGTGCCGTCACTCATGGTGATCGGCACATCCCACTCGATGAAGACGTTGGGGTACTGCTGCGGCCCGTTATGAGTGGCGACGAACTGCGCGTCGAGCCCCTCGGCGTTCGGTGATGCCTGCCCGACCTGTGCCGATACGACACCACCGGCCACCACGACAACAGATGCGACCAGCGCGGCCAGCCGCCCTCGATGTTTGATCATGCTTCGGTTTCAACCCTCCACGATCGGGAACCACGACGTTCCCGTACCGGGCAGTAACGTAGCCTGCATTACCCACCAATCGCGAACCTTCGCCGTTTGATCGAAAATGATCCAACTGCGCTAGGCGATAATTGTGAAAACGTTGATGTGCCTGAACGTGATCCCACGCCCTGCCCGTTCGGTCGATAGCCCAGTCCCCTACCGGCGGAACGGCACAGTCAGACCGGATAGGCATCCGCGATGACCAGGCGTTTTCCGGTTGCCCATGTTTGCGTGTCCTGCCGAGGGCACGAACCTGCGACGCGTCTGGATACACCGGGTGTCGGACGCTCCGCTTGGCGCGATGCGTCAAAGACGACCGCGCTGCCGGGAAGTCACACTACGGACAGTCACATCGCCTATTTAGACGTGGAATGTGGTGTCGCCGCATTGACAGTACTGCCACGCGAGCGGTTGAATTAGCCCAGGGGTTGCAGCGTAGTTCTACGGGGTGATGATGATTATCACGCCAAGAAACTGCTCGGCCGGGCGGCCGGAAACACTTGTCTACGGGCCAAGGGTCGTATCGATAAAGTCACTGGCAACACCAAGCAGGCCGGAGCAAATATGAAAGACGCCTTCAAACACTGAATTCCCCACACCGTCGATGTGGCCTTCCGCGGAGTGCGCAAGCACTGTGCACCCGCCTCCCGCTCCAGCACCGAAACCAGGTACCGCCATGATCATCCTCGGAATTGTCCTTCTCGTTGCCGGATTCCTGCTGAATATCCAGATTCTCTGGGCCATCGGGGTCGTGGTCCTCATCATCGGTGTGGTGCTACTGGTATTGGGGGCGATGGGCCGCGCAGTCGGTGGCCGACGCCACTACTACTGACGCCGGGCCGTTACTGCGCGGACAAGGGCGGCGCGTTCCTGCGGTCTCGCACTGGGTTGACCGCCGGTCCGGATCGACGACCAGAACGGCAACGGATCGAGGCACGCTCGACCGATCAGAACGAACGTGCGGAAACCGCGAGGTCTCGGTCTCCGGTCCGTCCCTCGAATACGGAGGAGGTGCGTGATGCGTTTGATCACCCTGCTAGTGCTCGTATGGCTGATCATCGGCGCGATCGCGGCCGGGCAACGCGGATATTTCACCGACGCAGAACAGAACTGCGCCGGTGTCGGGACGATTGCGGTGACCGTGATCGCGGGACCACTGAACTATTTCGGGGTCAATCCCAAGGTGACCGACTGCCATGTGCCACAACCCAGCCCCTGACCCGCCTCGACGAGAGCACCGAGATTGCAGTTGCAGCGCGGACGAGCTCATTTCGGGGTGGTTTTGCGGGGATGGCCGGTGCGCCATGCGGGTTGAGCACAGCGCATCGACATGCAGGTTCTAGGGTTTGAAAGCGTCCTTGGCCTTGGCGCCGGACTGCTTGAGGTTGCCCTTGGCTTGACCGACTCGGCCCTTGGCCTCGAGGCTGCGGTTCCGGGTGGCTCTACCGAACACCTTCTTCATCCGAACACCTTCTTCATCGAGCCCTGGCCGGGATAGTCGTGTAGTGACCCCGTTTTGGCTGGAGAAGCCGACATCGTCACACGCCGCTGTCCCTCGAATCGGGTGAACCAGTCCTGCGCCACGTCGGGATCTCGGGTGATCGGCGTGTTCGGCAAGAGGGTCCTCACGGCGTCAACGTGTGCCGGATAGATCCGCGATCGTTCGCCGATATAGCAGTACCCCCAGCCTGCCAATCCAAAATTCATCGTCGGCAAGTAGACCCGCCGCCATTTCGGCGCGATTGAACCGTGGAGCTGTCACATCGGTCGTGTCCAGGTTCTCGACGAGCGCCAAAGCCGCTCGTCGGTGGCGAACCCCGCTTGCCATCAGTGTTCTTGCCGCTGGTGAGGATACGCCGTAGCGCAGGTAGTCCGGCAGCAACGCAACGGCCTCGGAGACGGTCGTACCGTCCCGAGTCGATACCTGACGCAGGAGGGCGACGGCTTGCTCGACCAAAGTTGCCAGCGCATGGCTGATCACCTGCGTGTGCACCTTCAACAATATGTCGACTTCCAGTCCCGCAGTGGTCGCCATCTGCGCATAGGAACTGCCCTCAAGCCAGGAAACCAGCAGTGCAGTCACGGAGGCGGGGCTGTGTGCGTTCGCGCTCCCGTACGCCCGCTCAAGATCGTTCGTGAAGCCCGGTTGCCGATACGCCCAGTCGATGATTACGCGCAGCATCTGCCCGTCGGTCGGCGATTCGACGGTGTTCCAGTTCGCGAACCGGGGGTAGAGATCGTCGACCACGGCCGCGACAATGCGGGGTCGGGCGCCGGTATCACGGGCCGGAAGCGTGCATGTCCAACATGCGCTGCGCGCGCAGATTGAAAACGCGTGTTAGCACTTGGTATTCGTCGGCGTCTGCTTGGCGGGCAGCGAACGTGGCCGAAGCGACGGACTCGGCGATCCGGATAAATTCCTCGGCCCCGATCTCGTCGCGGATGAGTTCTAGCAGCGTGGCATCAATTCCATCTACGAGAGTGAACAGATCAGATGTCTCTTCGAGGACGTCATTAGTGAGGGGGTCCGGGTTTCGGGCAATCTCGTCTTGGAGACTCGGGGGCGACCGGTGGCGGGGTCAGTGCCTGCCACATCGGTGTTAGAGCTCCGGTGAAAGGTAGCCGCACGGGTCCCAACCGAAGCTGTCCGTCGCCGGGATCGGCGGCGCGGACGGGACCGAACTTGCCTGGCCTGTGGCGACGCCGGACGCGTTGTTCGATGGGCCGAGGACGACACCGACCGCCACCACAGCGGCTGCGGTCGTCACCAGTGCCCCACCGACGAACCACCACTTCGCCTGCCGTCTCCGACTGCCCGCCGACTGACCTTCTCGAAACTCGTTCATACACAGCCCTTCTCATCAGGACCGGTCAACGATACGCACCGATGGCGACAGCGTCTCCGGTAGGCGACGTAGGTGCCATAGGTCCCGGACAGCCGACACCCGCCGACCATGCCTGCCACGGCTGATCATGACTCGGTCCACCCGCGGAGCCGATTTCGCCACGACAAGCGTGGACCTCTCTGTAGGTCCGACAGCCGATACCGACATCCGCTACCTCGTCATACGCTGAGCTACGGCGACCCGAAGTGGCCCGCCCAGAACGGATTCGCGGCTTCATCACGACCCGAAGGTGTAGTACCGCTTATCCGACAGAATCGGAGGCTCCAATGAAAATTTTCTCGTGGCTTCGCATCTCGACCGGGCTCATCCTGGCCGCAATAGTCATGGTCGGCACTGTGGCCGCCCCCACTGCGACCGCCGCTCCCGATTTCGGCGGCCCCGTGCACCAACGGCCTGTGCCGAAGATCGACACGAAGGTAATCAGTCAAAAGGTCAAATGGTTCATGGAACAGGTCGTACAGGGCGCCGTCCAATACATCATTACAGACGGAATTTCCCGCATCACCGTGCAGGACTCGCCTACCGCGGAGCAGGTTGTCGCCGACTTTTTCGCCAAGGTCCCCACCGTGGCGCCGAATTCGGTGAGTGGAAACCCGGCACGGTTGGTTTCCGTCGCCGCGCAGTCACCGACGTTGGATGGCATCGAACACATCTCATACGTGCGCGCCAAGCCACGTGAGCTGTTCGCGGCGGTCTGCGCCGGAAGCCGGGTGAACCAGAACGAGTGCAAGTCCGGGGTGACGTCGGTGGTCTTCTCACCGGGCTCGAAGACCGACAAGCCGTACATCAAGGTGTCCAACGCAGTCACCACGACCAAGGTGATCGTGCTCGCCAACTGATGGCCCGCACGTAGTTCGAGAAGCTCAGTCGCCCAATTGATTACTCAACGGTTGGGCGACTGGGTCCTGCGCGGGATCGGCGGTATCCCGGAGATTCAATATCGGCCGCGGGGGCGAAGGTGCCCGTCTCGGCGACCCACCATCCACACCACGACATCGAAACACCGAATCAGGCTGATGTCGTCGCCCATCTCAGCATCGGAGCGGGCCGCGGCGAGGATATCGACGAGTGCGCGCTCGTCGCCTCGCAAAATCGAATGCAGGGTAATCCAATAGCTTTGTCGATCTGACTGATTCAAGATGTCCTTGACGACGCCTTCGATAACGGGCAACAGTTTCGGGCGCTTGCTCGCCAGCAATTTGCTGGCGGGTCACCGGTCCCGCACCCGCGGATCTCAGAGCACGCCACAGCCGATCGGCGGGCGAGCCGTCGCCGACAATATCGATCGCGGGCAACGTCACACTGGCAAC
The DNA here is from genome assembly GCF_046549215.1 of Nocardia sp. A7. NCBI lineage: Bacteria > Bacillati > Actinomycetota > Actinomycetes > Mycobacteriales > Nocardiaceae > Nocardia > Nocardia sp. A7. The sequence goes on from NZ_JAJPWE010000005.1 coordinate 576,431, forward strand.
GCGGTGGACCGGCCGTCGAACAGGTGCCCGGTCACAGGTCGTTCGGGTCGACCAAACCGTCCTGGATAGCTCTCGCCACGAGCGCCGCTTTCGTCGAGGCGGGTCGGTCGGCTTGGGCGTACTTCGTCTGGATGCGTTCCAGGTGTGTGTTGACCGTGCCCGTGGAGATGTAGAGACGTTGTGCGACAGGCGCTTTGGACTCGGTCTGGAACCATTCCAGCAGTACTTCGCGTTCCCGTGGTGACAGGGCGGGTCGGCAGGGCCGGGTGTCCTCGGTCATCGCCTGGGCCATGGTCGGGCTGAGGTAGGGCGGTCGGCTGCGGCGGCGTTGGAGGGCGGCGACGCCGGCCCGGCAGGTGAGAGTGACCGATCCATACAGCAGTCCCTCCGACCGTGATGGGACGTTCACGTCGGGCCTGGATCGGTTCGAGCAGTAGGCCGTCTATGCCAGCACTGCGCAGGTATCCGGATCCGGAACTGAAACGGCACCCTACCGCAACATTCCAAATTCACATTTCAAAATGCATTGTGCCATAACATCACTCGCGCTCGGTTGTGATGCCACTCCGGTCCCCGCCGCTCGGCGGGACAACCATTGAAGGGAAGTTCTCCATGACTGCAGCAATGCTGCGAAAGGGCGAGAACGCGGTTCTGACGTCTGGTTCGCTTACGTGCACGGTCGCACCTACGGGTACGTCGGCCGATGTCTCCGCGCTCCTTGTGGCTGCGAACGGAGCGGTACGCAGCGACAACGACCTGGTGTTTTACAACCATCCGTCACAGGATGGCGTCGCGGTGGCAGGCATGACCGTGACCGTCGAGTTGCCCCGCGTGCCGTGCGAGGTGGACAAGATCATCATCATCGCTAGCGCAGACCCGTTGCATCCTGGCGCGGTATTCACCACCGCTCCCCTTTTGACGCTGAGGTCCGCCGGACCTGAACTGCATTTCACCGCCCCAGATTTCAGCGCGGGCGAAACAGTGGTGCTACTCGCCGAGATATACCGACGCGGCGACAGCTGGAAGGTGCGCGCGGTAGGCCAGGGGTATTCCTCCGGCCTCGCGGGCCTGGCCACCGACTTCGGCGTGAGTGTCGACGACGAACCTTCCCCCGCGCCGTCACCCACGACCAGTCCGACTTCCCACGCTTCTGCTGCTTCCCCGGTCGAACTGACGAAGGTCGCGACTCAAGCTCCCGCACTGTTGGCGCCGGCCCGCCAAGCAGGGCAGGCACTCGTGAGAAGTGGGCTCACCAACTGCCGTGCTGCCGTCTACCTCGTACTCGATCACGACTACGACATGAAAGACATGTACGAGTCGTTCGCCATTCAAGCCTTCGCAGAGCGCGTGCTTGCGCTGTCGGTGAACCTCGATGACGACGGTGTCGTCCCGGTCATCTTCTCCGGCGAGGAGGAACCGTTCCTCGAAGAGATCAGCCTGACCAACTACCGCGGTCGGATCGGCCAGCTCCACACTCAGGTCGACTGGGGCTGGGGAAACGTCACCCAGGCGATGCGTCGAATCGTGAGCCACTATCAGGAATCCGGTAGCTCCGACCCGGTTTTGGCGATCGTCCAGGTAGGTAGCGAACCTTACGACAAAGCTGAGATCCGTTCCCTGCTGCAGAACACCGCCTCGATGGGAGTGTTCTGGCTATTCGTCGGATTCGGCCGCGGCAAGCTGGCCTTCTACAAGAACCTCAACGCCTCGGCTTCAGCCACTTTCAGCAACGTCGCATTTTACGACGCCGGCAAGAACCCGGGCGCAGTCCCGGGAGAGCAGTTCTACGCCGGTTTGGTCGACGCGTTTGGGGCGTGGACGCGCCAGTGAGCAGGCGACGGCGACATCGCAGTCGACCTCCAGAAACCAAGCAGACCCCGTGGGAGGACGGTGCCAATCAACCGTGGCCTGGAACAGCTGTGCCGGCGATAGGACGGGCGCGGGCGGCGGTGGGGAGGGCTGGGGAGGTGTCGGGGGCCGATCGTTGCGGTCCATGCGGCGGGCGTCGGCGGCTTCACCGTGGAGGTAGAAGGTTGGCGGGTAAAACCGCTCCTCGGGCTCGGAAAGCCCCCCCCCCCAGAAACTCCACACTTTTGACCGGAATCAACGCGAATTCATGGGTATCGTTGAGAAAAGCATTTTCGCGAAAATGCCTGGTGCTGAGCACTATTAGGTCTTGATACGTGCTGTCTGGACAACCGGAACGCTCGCCAGATGGTCAGCGCTACAGGCGGGCAGCGCTTCAGGAACTGCAGATCGTGTATCGCGGCTTCCTTGCCTACGGCGTGGTGTGGGACCGGTGCAGCAGGCTGAGCAGGCTTTCGGCAGCGCAGATGCTGGCCGGTCCGGATCTACAGAACCTGACTGCGCGTTCCAGAATGCGCGGTTCGCCGTACATCCACACGGCGCCGCCACGTCGCGGGGCACGCTTGACCCTTAGTCGAGTCAGCAGCTCGATCATGAGAGCCGCGTCAGCCCCCCGGCGGGGGCGCACGCAGCGTCGGTTCCAGACCGACAAGCCCTGGGCGTGAGGGGCGGAAAGGTGATCCGCTGAACTCGCTGACAGGCGCCGCGAGAGAGGCTACTCGCCGGTTCTCGACAGTCCTCAGAGTGCAAAAACGTGGGGTTTCTGTGGGAATTGGCGAAAAAACGTCAAATCTCCGAAAAAGAAAAACCCCCTCCGACCCAGGTCAGAGGGGGTTTTCACTGTCGGGCTGACAGGATTCGAACCTGCGACCCCTTGACCCCCAGTTCAGCCGGTGGGCGAAATCGCCTGGTCAGAAGCATCTTTCACTGGTACACCGATCAGCACTGACATGGGGGTTGTTCAGCATCGTTCGTAGCGTGTGGTCCCGTTCCGGTCCCGCTGTGGTCCCTCGTTCGCCCGACCTCCAACCACGAGCGAGTGGCCAAGTGAGCCAACCCCTGTCGGTGCGCTCAAGTAGCGTCGAGGGACACGTATCGCTGGAAAGGATTGGGGCACAGTGACCGACATCAAACAAGTGGACTACGACGCTTATCTCGCAGGCCCGGACGCAGCAGCGCTCGCCGAGGGGCTCCTCAACGCGAGTGTGAAGCATCTCGACTCGTGGGCCGGTCGCCATTCCCCGTATGGAAACGGCGGTGCGTACACACCCCGAGGCATCATCGTGAGCTCTCTGCACTTCGGTCAGAAGGTCATCGTCCGCTTCAAGGAGAACAGGCACGTCAGATCCGCTGGCCCAGGGCTGGTTTGGGACTTCCAAGGAAACAACGTCGAGATCGTCTCACCCGACAACCGCGCAGGTTCAACGCGGGTTTCGATCGATATCGATTCCGTCGTGAGTGTCGAGGTGTTCGCTGACGACGGGTTCGACCACATGAGGGGTAGGTAGGTCTAGGTTCCTCCCTTTCGTCCGCTTGGTAGCCCACGGCATGGGCCCACAGGTAGAACGTGGACTTTGTGCAGGGAGTTTGTAGCTGACGGCCGCGATCTGTTTTAGTGCGTGAACTGGGGTTATCTCGTTGACATCGTTGACTGGATGGGAGGGTACTCGCGCCTGCTGCGGACGGACTGCGGACGGAGGATCCCCCAAACCTGTCGGGGCCCGCGCGTACAGTCATCCGCAGTCACGACTCTGGAGAAAGGCCCGCTGATGGACATGCAGAACCTGGTGGATGCTGTTGACCTGGGTATCGGCCAACGTGTTGACCGCCCCGACAACATGTACTCCCTTCGAGGATATTTGCGGGCGGCATACGGCCAAACCGGTACAACCATGACGGACGTCGCGGATCGAACCGGACTGAGCCGAACTGCTGTCGCCGCTGTGCTCGGCTACGAGTCAAACCAGTTTCCTGATCACGACGACTTCATGGCTATAGTCCGTGACCTCGTTGACAAGACCACCTGGGCAGCCTGGTCCGACAGTTGGCAGGCGGCATACGACTCCCCCAACCGGATGGTGCACCCGCCGGTAACGCGCATCGAAGATCGGGTTTGACTGCGACGGTACAACTGCTTCCTCCCGGCGCAGTCCTGTTACGTCCCGTGCCGGGGCACCCGCTGCCTTTTTGCCGTCTGGTGGTCTGCGTCTTCTCCTAGTCGCAACGACTCGAACAATGCCGTTAGCTCGTGGCTGAGCTGGTTGAAATCCGCTGCCAGCTCCAAGACCTCATCCTCTGACACGACATGTAGGTCGACGCCACCAGGATTACCGAGGTCGCGACCTAAGAAAAACGGATATGTGCCCTCCGGGTCAATGAGCCATATTCCGTGAACGAAGTCGTTTCGTCGGTCAAGCGCGGTTTGACTGCGGGCCAGAAGATCGTCCCGTTCACCCACAAGGTCGATGATCTGTCGACATAAGCTGTTTCCGGTCGATCTTGGGTTTTTTATTGGTTCTTGCTTTAGGAAGCGGAGAAGGGCTCTCAGCGCATCCTCGGTGTGCGAGGCAGACCGGATCATTGCACCGAGTGCGTAATCGTGGCGTGCGGCGGTGGTTCTTTCCTCCCACGCTTCCCTCATTGCCGTGATCATCTCTGACTTGTCCATATGACCCTCTCCGATCGTTTCTCGATCCTGACCAAGCGTTGTGTCGCTGTCGACCAATTCTCCCCCGCTCCCTAATACTGGTCATCTCTGCGCTGAGGGAGACATGCGAGCTACCAGCTTGGGAAGCAGGCGAATAGGCAGGAATGACGCTCTGACCTGGGCTGGCGGTTGTGCGGTACCCAGACCGTCCGCCGCTGACTCTGATTCATGGCATGTGCGGCATGCCGCGCATCCCGATGAAACCGATTCCGCTCAGCGCCGACCGGAAGCTACCTTCTGACGGGGGTGTCGACCCGCCAATCGATCGATCACGAGGTCTACAAGGTCGACGACACGCCCAAACCTGTTCTGAAACTGCAGATCTGGCAAGATCATGGCATGACGCCCCCTGATGTGGACAGTGTGATCGAGGAGCTGAGGGAAGCACTGAAGGATTCGATTGCCTCGGTTGCTTTTGCAAAGACGGCACTAACTTTCTTCTCATCACATATTGAGGAACTTCCCCGCGATATTCAAAAAGTATTTCCGAAAGCATATATCAGCGATCTATTTATCCGGATCGACTTTACCGACGACCCGGACGGCCCCGACTCCGATACCCACACGCCCGCCTCGGGATGGCTGCGATCCGAAGCTTTAGAGAAGTTGGCTGTTAATGGTTTCGTCGACCACCAACTCGGGCAGCAGTGGATCGTCGCGTTCTTTGCGCAATGGGAAGAGATTTTTCGCCCTCGTCTTGCAAAAGCGCGCGGCATAGCACATGCCGATGATATTAAAGTCCCGTTACTTGGCGACCTTCGGCGTCTCCGACATTACGTCGTACACAACAAAGCCAAGGTCGAGTCGAATTGGCCCCAGAAAAGCACGGTATTGGCAAAATGGTTTTCACCGGGTGACACGGTCCATCTCTCGGGGCGTCACCTTCGTGAGTTCGAAGATCTCTTTCCGTGGACTGAATTGAGAGGACCCTAACAGCCAGGCTGAACGCCCCTCCTCTGCGGCCTTCTGCTCCGGAGGCAGCATCGGCCCGTTCGTGCCGGTACTCGCCAATCTTCCGGCGTACCGTGACCTGCCGATTCTGTCCGGTCACATCCGGGGTTGTTCGGGGTACTTGTGACAACGTGGTGACGCTCGGAGCGGCCGTCGACGACTTCGTCCCGAACGTGCTGCCTTCTCGCTGCCTCGGGGTTGGGGTGGACAGCCGGGTTAGTATTGTCCTGCTGGACTGAGACCGATGGCAACATCGGGGCTGGCGCTACCCATCCTGTTTGTGGTGGCCGTGATGCTCAACCTTGTTCCGTGTCTGTTGGCTCGTTTCCGGGCTCGTCGACCAGAAGGGAAGGTGATGGCGATGATCGGTTCTAAGTGGTTTGGTGGCATCTTCTCCGCTGCTGCGCTTGTGTGTTCGTCCGTGATGGCTAGCGTCATCGCAAACGCAGCGTCAGTCTGAGTCCAGCACCGCAGGAGACTCACCTCCCTCTGATATTGGCCATCGGTGCCGGGATCAACCCCAATGACCCGGGTTACCCGCAGTGTTGATGATGAACACCGTTCCTGGCGTTTGCGCTGGTGGGCTGGTTATGGCTCGTTGGTCCTGACCTGGGGTTTCCGGGTTGCAACGTTGGCTGAAACGGGCACCAATTGGCGGCACTGCGTACTCACTGCGTACCGAAGCGTCATGGTGCCCGCCGCGCCTTCTTGGTGACGAACAGATCGACGAGTGCGACTGCAAGGATGACTGCCGCCTCTGCTTCCTCCTGTCCGACTGGCGGCAGCCCGGTGCCTCCATGTCTGTCGTGCTGCCCGGTCCACAGCGCTCGCAGCATCCCAATCAGGACCTCATGAGTCGGATGGTTCGCATGTTCCCGGAGCATCGGCATTTTCCAGTCGCCATCAGCGATGACCTGACCGATTGAGGTTCCGAGCGTTGCCTTCGCGTTGTTGGGCTCCACCTCTGGAATCACGGCATCTTCTACCGCCTTAATAGCCAAAGAGTAGGCGTTCGCTGGATCAGGTTGTACGCCATAGGCTGCCGCCCATGCTTGGGCCAGCCGTGTGCCAGCGTTGCCGCTCTGCGCTGCGACTCTTTCAGCTGCCTCCTTGACGCCTACCGGTACCCGCTGTTCAAGGCCTACCTTTTCGAGGCGCATCCCGACGGTCCACGCAGACCCAGCCTCAAGCAGGATGGTTTCGAGCTTGTTCTCGGCGGGTGCGCCTACCCCGGTGGAGAGCAAGAAGTCGACCAGCCGCCACACAGCGAGTTTGTCCTTGGAGCTGGTGATCGCGTGTTTCAGACATTGGCATGCACTGCTCACCTTGGTCGCATCCCCAGTGAAGCCGGAAGAGAATTTGCAGACTCGCTCCGCTTGTCGAAGCAGGTCAATGTTGAGTCGGGTGATAGGCATGCGGGTGGTGCCGGTGATTCGCGTGAAGCGTGCATAGATCCAGTCCCATAGCGATACGTCGAGCCAGGCGGGCACATCCTGGTAGAGGCCCTCGAACCTCTTATCTGGATCGTCTATTGCACCGAGAGGCTGCCAAGCCGCGTTCGTCATTCGCCCATTGTTGACGAGTAGCGTTCGCGCCGACACAGATTGGGCCCTGTTGTGGGTTGGGTTGCACACATCGGGGCTGGCTCACCGCCTGCCCGATACGGCCTGCCGTTCACGCGCAGAGGCTCACAGGTCAAGGGTTGCTCAGCAATCAGCGAAGCTGACGCCATCGGCGCCCTTGAGGTGTGAGGGGCGCGGGATCACAATGCAGGCCAACCCAGAACAGGGCCACGCGGCCACCGGTCGCGATACCACCGACTCACCGCGGCTTCCTTCGTTCAGCAATTCGCCGGGCGGGGGTGCCGGGCCTGGGGTCGACGACGTTGGCGACCCGCTACCGGCTTCGTTGACGGCGGCCAGGAGGGGAGAAAGGGGCCGAAGCCCCCTTCTCGGTGTGGTCAGCAGTTCAGGTCGCACCCGTGGTAGGCCAGGCCGCACTCGTGGCAGATGTGGTTGTCGCACAGCTCGCACGCGTAGGTGATCGAGAAGTCGCAGTCGGTGGTGCAGACCGAGCACACCTCGTCGGGGGCGGTGAAGAAGGTGTAGGCGGGGTCGGTCAGGACGGCGCGGTAGACCGCTGTCGGTATTGATGATCGCGGATGCGCGCGAGGTCACCGAGGCAGGCGACAAGCTCTCGAACCACCTTCGGTCCCGTTCTGGTCCCGCTCTCCGTGTGGTGGGCTAACAGGAAAACCCTCTCCGACCGAGGTCAGAGAGGGTTTTCTACTGTCGGGCTGACAGGATTCGAACCTGCGACCCCTTGACCCCCAGTCAAGTGCGCTACCAAGCTGCGCCACAGCCCGTTCTGCCCCCGTCTCCGGGTGCTCGAAAAGATTACCTCACCTCTCTGCGTAGGTACTAATCGGCTGGTAGACGTACCTTTTTGCCAGGTTGGGCGAGCTCCGTCAGTCGTGCGGCGGGTCAGGGATGTCGAGTTTACCGGGGTCGCACCCGGTTCCGTGGCGTGCATCAGATAACCCTCCCCTGGTTCGTCTCCCGTGCAGGACGCGTTGCGCTCGCCACGCGTTACTGGCATTCCCCCTGTCCGCCGCAGGAGAATGGAGTGAACGCCCATGTCTACCAACCTGATTGCCATCGGAACCGAGCGAGTGATCATCGAGAACACGCTCGACCACAACCGCGGGGCGCTCGCGGCCGTGCGCCATTTGTCCGGTGTCGACGCCCATGGGAGGCTCGTCGCGGTGATTCAGTGCGCGGATCGGTGGCCCGCCAGGTCAGCCGTCGAGGCTCACGGCGAGCAATCCGTCACTGACACGAAGGCGCTCGGCCATCGTGACGAGAATGTCCATGGCCTCGCCCGACAGACCGACGGCGCGTAACAGCAGTGCGCGCGGTTCCTCGAGTTCGAGTGCCTGGATGTACGTGTGGTCGTCGGCGTCGGACTGGTTCGGCGCGAAGAAGAAGTAGTCGGGTGTGACCCGGAAGTACTCGGCCAGCGCCGCAACGGTTTTCGGCGACGGATTGTCACGATTGCCGGACCGCAGCTGTGACAGATACGGAGCCGAGATGCGGTGACCGGCCGCCTGCAGCATGCGGGCCACGTGGCGGTTCGTGCACTGACGTACGTCCGGCTCCGATGGGTCGTCGAAAAGCTCGTTGAGGCGGGCGGCGAAATGCGTCACAGCGGTTCCTCGGGATCATGATGGTCTCCGAGACCATCATGAGACGCGGACTGTGCTCCCGGCAATAGTCCCAGCAAACTTGCGGATCTCATCACAGAAACCCGACGAGCAGTCTGTTCGGCATGACCATCGATCGACCGACTCGACGGCAATGGGCGCTCAGGCGGTACGCAGGATCCTCAGCGCGGCCCGCTCGATGCGGTCGGCGATTTCGGAGTAGGACTCATAGCCCATGCCCGCTCGCACCAGCGCGCCGGCGTAGATGATCTCGAGCCATTCGATGACCTCGTTGTCGGCGTCCGGGCCGAGCGCGCGAGAGATCCGGCCACGGATCTCGATTCCGATGCGGGTGCGCAGGTGCTCGACGTCGGGGTCCGAGCCGAGCAGCGCGCCGGTGACCGCGCCGGACAACTCCTGCTCCTCGGCCACCAGCAGCGCGATGTTGCGCAGTTCGGCGAGCACCCGCACGGTCGGGTCGGGATCCTCGCTCGCGGGCGATCGCGAGGCCAGTAGGCGACGCCAGAAGATCTCGGCGACCAGGTGTTCCTTGGACGAGAAGTAGGTGTACGCGGTCGCGGTGGCGACGCCGGCCTCCGCCGCGACCAATCGAATCGTCATGCCTGCGAAGCCATCTCGGGTCAGGACCACCAGCGCGGCCCTGGTCAGCCGGTCGACGGTATCGGCCTGCTTGCCGGTCAATCGACGCCGCGTCGCTTCGAGGCTGATGGAATCGCTTTCAGACATGCGTCCGGATGTTACTCGTCAGTCCCCCGGCTTCGACGAACCGGCACACGGCACGGGTTGATTCGCAACGGTGTCCAGAATACAATCTGGACACATGTCTGATGTATCGAAAGTGCGGGGCAAGATCGTCGTCATCACCGGCGGCGCGCGCGGCATCGGACGTGCTGTCGCGAGTGAACTCGTCGGGACCGGGGCGGTCGTCGCGATCGGCGATATCGACGCGAACACGGCCGCGAGCACCGGCACCGAGATCGGGGCGGCCCTGGCGCGGCACCTCGATGTCACCGACCCCGCGTCGTTCGCAGGATTCCTCGCAGAGGTCGAAAAGACTTGCGGCCCCATCGATGTGCTGATCAACAATGCGGGCATCATGCCCGTCGGGCGGTTCACCGAGGAGCCCGACGAGATCACCCGCCGGATTCTCGACATCAATGTCTACGGCGTTCTGCTCGGCAACAAACTCGCCCTGCCGCACATGCTCACCCGTGGCCGCGGCCACATCGTGAACATGGCCTCGATGGCGGGGGAGAATCCGACGCCGGGCATGGCCACCTACTGCGCGAGCAAGCAGGCCGTGCTCAGCTTCACCGAGACCATGCGCCTGGAACACCGCGGCACCGGCGTGCGATTCTCCGCGGTCCTGCCGACGTTCACCCGCACCGAGATGATCGCCGGAACCCGTGCTCCGCGTGTACTACTGGCCGAACCGGCCGACGTCGCCGCCGCGGTCGCCGCCCTGATCGCCCGGCCACGCCGACGCGTCTCGGTTACCCGCACCGCGGGCGTTCTGGCCGCGTTCAACAAGCTGACCCCGCGTCCGCTCGGCGAGTTCATGGCGCGGCGGTTGGGCGTGCACCGCACCTTCATCGATGTCGACCGCGACGCCCGTCGCGCCTACGACGACCGGCTCGCGGCCGACTGAGGGCTCAGCTGCGCGACAGGATCACCACGGGAATCTCGCGTTCGGTCCAGGACTGGTAGGCGTCGAAATCGGCGTAGAGCCGGGTGAGCAACGGCCACAGGCGTTCGCGCTCGTCGGCATCGGCGACGCGAGCGACCACCGGGTAGTGCTCGGCGCGGATCCGCACGTGCGCGTTCGGGTCCGCGCGCAGATTCAGATACCACTGCGGATGATTCGCGAGGCCGCCTTGGGAGCCGACGAAGACCAGGTCCTCACCGTCGACGAGGTAGAGCAGTGGCGCGGCGAAGATCTTGCCGGACTTGCGACCTCGATGTTCGAGCACCAGCGTCGGCACCGGGTTGCGGAACCCGGCACCGATCCGCCAGTTGGCGCCGATGCGGCCGTTGGTACGGCGATAGATCCACGCTTGCGCGCGCGACCCGTATCGAATGATCCGGGTCGTCATCGGCGAGTTCAGCCCTTTCGGCTGATTCTTCGGCATAACCATCGTCCGCACGCTACAGCGATCGCGGATCGGCGAGAGCGGTGACGGTCATTTCTTGCGACGCTCCTGTGCGATCACCTTGCCGACGGTGCCGTCGAGCTTGGTCCCCGCGGGCCAGCCGACGTAGTGGCACAGGAACAGGGCGATCTCGCGCAGCTGTTCCTCGGTCAGCTCCCCGTTGCGCAGCGCGGCGCCGATCTGGATCTCGGCCACGTCGACATTGCCCTGGGCGGTGAGCGCCCCGAGCAGCAGCAATCGGCGCTCCCGCACGGTCAGCGCGGGACGTGACCAGATGTCGGCGAACAGGTGGTCGGCGGTGACGGCGAAATGCTCGCCGGGGCCGTCCTCGAATTCCCAGCCGTAGACCTCGGTCATCTTGGCCAGGCCACGCTGACGGACGTCGGCGGGAGTTTCTCCGTTGGTGGTCATGGGGTCTCCTTGTCGAGCGCGGGCTCGGCGACGCCGAGTCCGTCGGCCAGTCGAGCGAGGGCGAGTTGCGCCAGTGGCAGCTCGACCCCGAGCCGGTCACCGAGATCGAGCGCGAGCGCGAGGTCCTTCTCACCGAGGTCGCGCACGTGGCCGAGGATGGGGAACCAGAAGTCGTCCGGGTCGATCGGCGCGGTGGTCTTGCGCAGCATGATCGCGCCCGGACCGCCGGTCACCGCGTCGGAGTGGCGGACCACCTTCCCGAGTGCGGTGAGACTGAGCCCGGCGGCGTCGGCGAGACGCTGCGCCTCGGTGGCGGCGGTGAACGAGACGAAGTGAAGCAGGTTGCGCGCCAGCTTCATTCGCGTTCCGGCACCGACCGGACCGGCGTGCACGATGAGGTCGGAGAAGCATCCGAACGGCGGCCTGATCAGCTCCACCGCGGCGGCACTGCCGCCGACCATCACGGCCAGGTTCCCATTGGTCGCGCCGGGTGCGCCACCACTGACGGGCGCGTCGACGAATTCGACCTCGTGCTCGGCACACCGGGCCGCCAGCTCCTGCGCCGTCCGGTCACTGATGGTGGAGTGCACGGCCACGACCGTGCCCGGTGCCGCAGTGCTCAGAATGCCCGTGGGACCGGTGAGCACCTCGGTGACCTGCGCGTCGTCGATGACGGTCACGCAGATGATCCGGGCGTGCGCGGCGACCTGCGCCGGATCGGCGACCGCGCGCGCACCCGCCGCGACGAACGGCTCGGTGACCTCGGGCCTGACATCGCAGACCGTGAGCCCACCGGGCCAGTCCAGCAGTCGCCGCGCGATCGGCGCGCCCATGTTGCCCAGTCCGATGAATCCGACCGGAGCACTTGTGGGGTCGGTCGTCATCGGATGATCTGCCCGCCGTCGACATTGAGGATCTGGCCGGTCACCCAGCTCGCCTCATCGGAGAGCAGGTACAGGCAGGCGCCGACCAGATCCTGCGGGGTGCCCATCCGCTTGATCGGGATGCGCTTGACCATGTCCTTGACCATGTTTCCCGGCGTGACGGTCTGGGTGGCCTCGGTGTCGATCGGGCCGGGCGCGATGGCGTTGATCCTGATCCGCGAACCACCGAGCTCGGTGGCGAGTTGCTGGGTGAGGCCGTTGATCCCGACCTTGGCCAGCCCGTAGAAACCCGAGTACAGCCACGCGGCGGTGGAGGACTGGTTGACGATCGAGCCGCCGCCCGCCGCGATCATCGGCTGCCAGACCGCGCGCGTCACATTGAGCGCGCCGTCGAAGTTCACGCTCATGAACTTCTTGTAGTAGTCCCACGGCACGGTGAGCAGCAGGTCGAGTTTCATCTCGCCGTAGATGGCCGCGTTGTTGACCAGGTGGTTGATCGCGCCGAACTCGGCGACGGTGAATTCCGCCAGCGCGGCGGCGGAATCGGGATCGGCGACGTCGACGCGACGGAAGGCCGCTACCCCGCCGTCGGCGACGATCTGCTTGGCCACCTCCTCGCCGCGCTCGGTATTGAGATCGGCGACAACGACATTGGCGCCTTCGGCGGCCAGTGCGGTGGCGTAGACCGCGCCGATGCCCTGCGCGGCGCCGGTGACGATCGCGGTGCGACCGGTGAAACGTGCCATGGTGTTCAGCTCCTGTGTAGCGATGAGGTCGATGAGGTCAGGCGGGGGTGGCGATCAGCTTGGTTTCGAGGTATTCCTCGAAACCGGCGACGCCCATCTCGCGGCCGATGCCGGACTGCTTGTAACCGCCGAACGGCGCGTCGGCGTGGTACCAGAGCCCGCCGTTGACGCTCAAGGTCCCGGTGCGGACACCCGAGACCACCCGCTCGATGCGGTCCGGATCGGTCCCCCACACCGATCCGGACAGGCCGTAGGGCGATTCGTTGGCCAGCCGGATCGCGTCCTCGTCGCCGTCATGGGCGATCACGACGAGCACCGGTCCGAAGATCTCTTCTTGCGCGACGGTCGAGGTGTTGTCGAGCCCGCTGATCAGGGTGGGTTCGATGAAGTACCCGCGCTCCTTGTCCGCTGGCCTGCCACCGCCGACCTCGATGCGTCCGCCTTCGGCGCGCGCGATCTCGAGGTAGCGCTCCACCCGGGCGCGCTGACGTTCGGAAATCACCGGCCCGCAGACGGTTCCGGGTTTGGTCGGGTCACCGGCCGCGAGTCCGCGCAGCGCACCGGCCGCGGCGGCGACCGCGGCGTCGTAGGACTCGCGCGGCACCAGCAGCCGGGTGGTGAGCGCGCAGCCCTGGCCCGCGTGCACGGCGACCGTGAACGCGGTGTAGCTCGCGGCCGTCGCGATGTCGGCGTCGTCGAGCACGATGGCGGCGGATTTGCCGCCCAGTTCGAGGAAGGTGCGCTTGAGCGTGGCCGATGCGCCGACCATCACCGAGCGGCCGGTCTGGGTCGAGCCGGTGAAGGTGATCATGTCGACCCTGGGGTCGAGGACCAACTGGGCGCCGAGGCCGTGATCGGACGAGGTGACGATATTGAGCACGCCGGCCGGGATGTCGGTGTGCTCGGCGACGAGCGGGCCGAGTACCGCCGCGCACCATGGGGTGTCCGGGGCGGGCTTGAGCACCACGGTGTTGCCCGCGGCCAGCGCGGGTCCGATCTTGGCCAGGTTGATCTGGTGCGGAAAGTTCCACGGTGTGATGGCGCCGACGACACCGACCGCCTCGCGACGGATCACCCGCCGACTGGCGATACCCATGAGGTCCTTGGTGCCGAGATCGGTTTCCCACGTGTAGCTTTCGGCCAGGTCGGCGGCATAGGACAGGTCCGCGATCGGCCCTTCCAGCTGCGGGCCACTGGTCAGCATGACCGGTGCGCCGACCTCGGCGATCGTGATCTCCCGTAGTTCCTCGAGGTGCTCGCCCAGTACGTCACGCAGTTGGCGCAGGCAGTGCGCGCGAAACTTCGGATCGCGCGACCACGTCGTCTCGTCGAAGGCAGTGCGTGCCGCGGCGATGGCCGCCTCCATGTCGGCGCCCGAGGCGTCGGCGGCGTAGCCGAGCACTTCCTCGGTGGCGGGATTGATGGTCGCGAAGACACCGGAGCCACCCGGAATCAACTTGCCGCCGATCAACAGTGGTGTGCCGTCGGCGGGGACGAGACCGTTCATAACGAGGCTCCGATACGTGTCTGGACAGGTGTACGGAATATAGTTCGGTTTATCGATCAGACGCAAGAGCATGCGTGCTCATTGGCCCGTACACCCGGCTGTAGTAGCATCCAGACACATGTCCGAAATCGCGCCTACCGGCATCGAAGCAACTCGACGACGCTTGACCGAAAAGCAGGCCGATACCGTGGACCGCCTGACCGTCGCCGCCGTCGACGTCCTCTCGCGCGAGGGCTATTCGGGCACGACGATCCGGCTCGTCGCCGCGTCGGCAGGCGTCGGCACCGCCACCGCCTACACGTACTTCTCCTCCAAGGAGCACCTGATCTCCGAGGTGTTCTGGCGGCGCCTGGTCGCGATGCCGCCCATGGCGGCCGGCGAGGCCGACCAGACCACGCGGGTGGTCGCCGTCCTTCGCCAGGTCTCGATGTTGGTGGCCGATGAACCCGCCTTGGCCGGGGCCGTCAGCAGCGCCATGCTCGGCGATGATCCCGACGTGCAGCACCTGCGGGTCCGTATCGGCAGGGAGATCCGCCATCGACTCGGCGAAGCGCTCGGCACGAAGGATCCCGAGAGCCTGGCCGCGCTCGAGTTGCTGTACTCCGGCGCGCTGCTGCAGGGCGGGATGGGCCTGCTGTCCTACGCCCAGGTGGCCGATCTCCTCGAGATCTGCGCCCGGCGATTACTCGCCTCCAACGAGTAGACGCTCGGCCAACGGATTCGGCCGGACCCTTGTCGCGCATCACGAAACCGTAGTACTGTCCAGACACATGTCCATAACGTGTCTGGACAGTATTCCGGGAAGGACTTTCCAATGACGCTGGTCAAACCGCAGCGCGTGTCCGGAGGCGAGGACGAACACGGGCACCTGGCCGAGTTCCGCACCGATCCGATCGCGCTGATGCGCCGCGTTCGCGCCGAGTGCGGCGATGTCGGGGCCTTCGAGCTCGCCGGGCGCGATGTCGTCCTGTTGTCAGGTGCCGAGGCCAATGAATTCTTCTTCCGGGCCGGCGACGACGATCTCGACCAGGGCGCGGCCTACCCGTTCATGAAGCCGATCTTCGGTGAGGGCGTCGTCTTCGACGCACCACCCGAGCGCCGCAAGGAGATGTTGCACAACCAGGCGCTGCGCGCGGACCACATGCGCGGGCACGCGGGCACCATCGCCAACGAAGTGGACCAGATGGTCGCGCAGTGGGACGACGAGGGCGAGATCGACCTGCTCGAGTTCTTCGCCGAGCTGACCATCTACACCTCCTCGGCCTGCCTGATCGGCGTGAAGTTCCGCAACCAGCTCGACGGGCGTTTCGCGCACCTCTATCACGAGCTCGAGCAGGGCACCGACGCCCTGGCCTACGTGGACCCGTACGCACCGATCGAGAGCTTCATCCGACGTGACGCGGCGCGCGCGGCGCTGGTCGAACTCGTGCAGGCGATCATGGATCAGCGGCAGGCGAATCCGCCGACCAGCAAAGAAGATCGCGACATGCTCGACGTCCTCATCTCGGTGAAGGACGAGAACGGGGCATTGCGGTTCTCGGCCAGCGAGATCACCGGCATCTTCATCTCGATGATGTTCGCGGGCCATCACACCACCTCGGGCACGGCGGCCTGGACGATCATCGAACTGCTGCGCCACCCCGAGACACTGGCCGGTGTGGTGTCCGAACTCGACGCGCTCTTCGCCGACGGTGCCGACGTGAGTCACCATGCGCTGCGCCAGATTCCGAATCTGGAGGCCGCGCTGAAGGAAACGCTGCGGCTGCATCCCCCGCTGATCATCCTCATGCGCTTGGCGCGCGGGGAGTTCGAGGTATGCGGGCACCGGATCGAGCCGGGCGACATGGTGGCGGCCACCCCCGCGGTCTCCAATCGGATTCCGGAGGATTTTCCCGACCCGGACGCCTTCGATCCCGCGCGCTATCTCGACCCGCGCCAGGACGACATCCTCAACCGCTGGACCTGGATTCCGTTCGGGGCGGGCAAGCACCGCTGTGTCGGCGCACCGTTCGCCCTCATGCAGCTCAAGGCGATCTTCTCGATTCTGTTGCGCGACTGGGAGTTCGAGCTCGCACAGCCCTCGGACACCTACCGCAACGATCATTCGAAGATGGTGGTGCAGTTGCAGCAGCCCTGCCGCGTGCGCTACCGCCGCAGGCAGCGCTGAGCGCGAGCGGAGGTCACTGTGTCCGCGACGTCCATTCCCGCCGGATTCGATTTCACCGATCCGGCCCTGTGGGAATCCCGCAATCCTGTCGAAGAATTCGCCGAGCTGCGCCGGACCGCACCGGTGTGGTGGAACGCCCAGACCGACGCGCAGTCGGGCGGTTTCCGCGACGGCGGCTACTGGGTGATCAGCAAACACGAGGACATCAAAGAGGTTTCGCGCAATCCGGACCTGTTCTCGTCCCAGCAGAAGGGCTCGGTCATCCGGCTGCCCGGCGAGGTCACACCCGAGCAGATCGAACTCACCGGTGCCCTGCTGTTGAACATGGACCCGCCCAAGCACACCAAGATCCGCCGCATCATCGCCAAGGGGTTCACGCCGCGCGCGGTCGAGGGGTTTCGCGCGGCATTGACCGAACGGGCAGCGGCGATCGTGGCCGCGGCGCGCGCGGCCGGTGGCGGTGATTTCGTCGAACAGGTGGCGTGTGAACTTCCACTGCAGGCCATCGCCGAACTCGTCGGTGTCCCCCAGCAGGACCGCCGCAAGCTGTTCGACTGGTCGAACCAGATACTCAACTACGACGACCCGGAGTACGGCGACGCCACGACCACCGATGCCTCGTCCACCGCGGCGATGGAACTGCTCGGCTACGCCTGGAACATGGCCGAGCAGCGGCGCGCCGATCCCGCCGACGACATCGTCAGCAGGCTCGTGCACGCCGACCTCGACGGGGAGGCGCTCGGCTCGGACGAGTTCGGGTTCTTCGTGATCCTGCTCGCGGTCGCGGGCAACGAAACCACCCGTAATGCCATCACCCACGGGATGAAGGCGTTCGTCGACAATCCGGCACAGTGGGAGCTTTACAAGCAGCAGCGACCACGCACCGCGCCCGACGAGATCGTGCGCTGGGCGACGCCGGTGACCGTGTTCCAGCGCACCGCCACGGCCGACACCGAGCTCGGCGGTCAACAGATCCGCGCTGGTCAACGCCTCGGCTTGTTCTACAGCTCAGCGAATTTCGACGAGGACGCGTTCGAGGATCCGTTCCGCTTCGACATCCTGCGCGACCCCAATCCGCACCTGGGTTTCGGTGGCACCGGCGCGCATTTCTGTGTCGGTGCGAACCTGGCCCGACTCGAAATCGAGCTGATCTTCAATGCCATCGCCGATGCGATGCCCGATTTGTCGCAGATTGCCGAGCCACAACGGCTCCGATCGGGTTGGATCAACGGCATCAAACATTGGCAGGTCAACTACGAGTCGGGAACGGTGCATTGATGCGGATCGCGTTGCTGTCCTATCGGAGCAAACCGCACTGTGGCGGGCAGGGCGTGTACGTCCGGTACCTGAGTCAGGGTCTGGTGGAGCTCGGTCACGAGGTCGAGGTGTTCTCCGGCCAGCCCTATCCCGAGGATCTCGACCCGCGGGTGCGGCTCACCGAGGTGCCGAGTCTGGACCTGTACCGCGACGACAATCCGTTCCGAACACCGCATCCCCGCGAGATCCGCGACCGCATCGACCTGCTCGAGCTGGCCACCATGTGGACGGCCGGGTTCCCCGAACCGCGCACCTTCAGCCTGCGCGTGGCCGGGCTGCTGGCCGAGCGCGCCGGGGATTTCGATGTGGTGCACGACAATCAGTGCCTCGGCTACGGCCTGCTCGATATCGCGCAGCGGTTCCCGCTGGTGGCGACCGTCCATCATCCGATCACCCGCGACCGCGCGGTGGACCTGGCGGCGACGCCGTGGCGACGCAAGCTGTTCGTGCGGCGCTGGTACGGGTTTCTCGGCATGCAACAGCACGTGGCGCGCGAGATCGCGGACCTGATCACCGTGTCCGAGTCCTCGGCCGGGGATATCGCCGAGGACTTCGGGGTGAGGCCGGGCCAGTTGCACACCGTGCCCCTCGGTGTGGACACCGAGCTGTTCCGGCCCCGCGAGACACCGCGGGTGCGTGGGCGGATCGTCGCGGTCGCCAGTGCCGACAAGCCACTCAAGGGCATCGCGCATCTGCTGAAAGCCGTGGCCCGGCTGCGCCATACCACCGAGGTCGAGGTCCGGCTCGTCGCGAAGCTGGAACCGAACGGCCCCACCGAGAAGCTGATCGCCGAACTCGGCATCGCCGATATCGTGACCCCGGTCAGCGGGGTGAGCGACGAGGAGTTGGCCGAACTGCTCGCCTCGGCCGAGATCGCCTGCATTCCCTCGATGTACGAAGGGTTCTCGCTACCCGCTGTCGAGGCGATGGCGAGCGGAACCCCGCTGGTCGCCAGCCGCGCCGGTGCGCTGCCCGAGGTCGTCGGCACGTGCGCCGAACTGGTCACGCCCGGCGATGTGGACGCCCTGACCCGGGTCCTCGGCGAACTGCTCACCGACCCTGATCGGCGCAGCCGGCTCGGCGCGGCCGGACGTGAGCGCGCGCTCGCGCTGTACAGCTGGTCGGCCGTCGCCGCGCAGACCGTCGCCATCTACGAACAGGCGATCGCCCGCCGTTCCCCCACGCCGCCGGGCACACCCGGATGACGACCCCTTCCGACCCCTGCCAGGAGGCACCGTGTTGACCGTCGATTTCGACCGCTTGGGCGTCGGCCCCGGATCACGGGTGATCGATATCGGCTGCGGCGCGGGCAGACACGCCTTCGAGGCCTACCGCCGCGGAGCTGATGTCGTCGCCTTCGACCAGAACGCCGCCGACCTGGCCGACGTGGACGTCATGTTCGAGGCCATGGCCGCCGCGGGTGAGGCGCCGGAGTACGCGAAGGCCGAGACCGTGCGCGGCGACGCGCTCGATCTGCCTTACGGCAACGACGAATTCGATGTGGTCATCGCCTCGGAGATCCTCGAGCACATCCCGCAGGACAACCGTGCCGTCATCGAGCTGGCGCGGGTGCTCAAACCCGGTGGCGCGCTGGCGGTGACGGTGCCGCGCTGGCTGCCCGAGCGCATCTGCTGGGCACTGTCGGACGAATATCACGCCAACGAGGGCGGCCACGTGCGCATCTACCGTGCCGACGAACTGCGCGACAAGATCACCGCGCGCGGCCTGCGCTACCACCACCAGGACTTCGCGCATGCCCTGCACGCGCCGTTCTGGTGGCTCAAATGCGCTGTCGGCGTGCGTAACGAGAACCATCCCCTGGTGAGTGCCTATCACCGCATGCTGGTCTGGGACATGATGTCGGCGCCCGCACTGACACGCACGGCCGAACGGCTGCTCAACCCACTTGTCGGCAAGTCCGTCGCCCTCTACTTCACCAAGCCGGCGGTGCGCAGTGATGCGCGCTGACCTGCCGTCCGTCCCCGGTGTCGTGTCCGCGCGCGATATCCGGCGTACCGCCGAATCCATCGCCGCCGCACAGGAACCCGATGGTGCGATCCCCTGGTTCGGCGGCGGTCACACCGATCCGTGGGATCACATCGAATCCGCGATGGCACTGACAGTGGGCGGCCTCTGGGATGTGGCCCGCGATGCCTATATCTGGTCGGCGAAAGCGCAGCGTTCCGACGGCTCGTGGCCCATGCAGGTGCGCGCGGGCGTGATCGAGAACCACGACGCCGACACCAATTTCTGCGCCTATCTGGCCACCGGCGTGCTGCACGCACTCGATGTCACCGGCGACACCGGGTTCGCTACGGAGATGTGGCCGACGGTCCGCGCGGGCATCGACTTCGTGCTCGGTCTGCAACTGGGCGCCCACGGCGAGATCCACTGGTCGGCAAACGAATCCGGATCATCCGGGGAGGCGCTGCTGACCGGTTGTTCCAGCATCTTCCACAGTCTCGGCTGTGCGGTGACCCTGGCCGAGCGCATGGGCGATCCGCGACCGGACTGGGCGGCGGCCCGCGACCGACTCGGTCGAGCCCTGCGTCATCATCCGGAAGCGTTCCTGGACAAGGGCCGCTACTCCATGGACTGGTACTACCCGGTCCTCGGCGGCGCGCTGCGCGGTGCGGGGGCCGCGGACCGGATCGCGCAGCGGTGGAACGAATTCGTGGTCGCCGATCTCGGCATCCGCTGCGTGTCCGATGCGCCGTGGGTCACCGGTGCCGAGACCTGCGAACTGGTGCTCGCCCTCGACGCCATCGGCGACACCGCTGCCGCGACGTCACTGTTCACCGCGATGCAGCATCTGCGTGAGCCGGACGGATCCTATTGGACCGGACTGGTTTTCACCGACGGCAAGCGCTGGCCCGAGGAGCGCACCACCTGGACCGCGGCCGCGGTCGTGCTCGCCGCCGACGCCCTCACCCGCACCACCGCGGGCAACGGCATCTTCCGCGACACACTCCCCCGCTGAGCTGAGCGAGGCGGCGGGTCTCAGTTACAGGCGGCGGTTCGCTGCAGGATGCGCAGCGAACCGGTGACCGAGAGTTCACGGAACTTGCCGCTGTCGATGGCGCGACGATAGATGTTGAACGGCGCGCGGCCACCGTCGGCCGGATCGGGGAACACGTCATGGATGGCGAGCAGCCCGCCGCCCGCGACCCAGTGCACCCAGTTGTCGTAGTCGCGCTGGGCGGCTTCCTCGGTGTGGCCACCGTCGACGAACAGCATGTGCAACGGGGTGCGCCAGATGCGGGCGGCGGCGGTGGAGGAACCGATGATCGCGGTCACCGTGTCGGTGAGGCCCGCGCGAATCATGGTGCGCCGGAACGCGGTAACGGTGTCGAAGACGCCGGTCTCCGCGTCGACCATGGTGGTGTCGTGGTACTCCCAGCCCGGCTGGTGTTCCTCGGAGCCCCGGTGGTGATCGACGGTGTAGACGGCGGCGCCGGTCTCGCGGGCGGCGGCGCCGAGATAGACGGTCGACTTGCCGCAGTAGGTGCCGATCTCCATGATGATGCCATCGCCCGCGTAGGCACGGGCGGCGGCGTAGAGCGCACGACCCTCGTCCGGCGGCATGAAGCCGACGCTCTGTTCGGCGAGTGCGAACAGCTCGCTGGTACCGGCGGAGATCTCGTCTACAGCTGCCATGCGGGCCACGCTAACATACGACCTGGAATACAATCCAGACTACTGTCCAGCTAGGAGAAGAACGATGAAGACTCGCCTCAACTGTCCCTGTGGTTTCAGCATCAAAGCCACCGACGAAGACGACCTGATCAAGCAGACCCAGACGCACCTGGCCGAGAATCACCCCGGCCACGACTACACCCCCGACGAGATCCTCTTCATCGCCTACTGAGCTATTTGGTCGGCAACGCGTTCTGTAGGCCACCCACCTCGGTGATCTGCCACCCGGCCCCGCGGTCGACAGTGAGCGAGTAGGTGACCGTCGTCCGCGTCCCGGCGGGCGTCTGCGCGCTGGTGGACACGACATCGAGGTAGGCGTTGACCTTGTAGATACCGCCTGCCTCCGACGTGACGGTCGCCGCGAGCGGTGTCGCCGTCGATGTCCATTGCAGCGGCAGCAGGATCTGCTCCAATTGCGGTGCGGTGGCGTCGAATTTGGCGGCGAGTTGCGGGGTGGTACCGGCCTTCAGTCGCCCCAGCCACGCCTTCACGTCGCGGTAGTCGATCGTGGACGCGCCGACGCCGTAGTCCGCGGCGATCTGCTCGACCTGCCTGGCGTCGGCCTCGCGCGCATCACGTTCGGCGATCGTCGCGTCGGCTGAGAAGTACAGCGCGGCGAAGGTGACGACCGCGGCGACGAGGACACCGATCGTGCCGGTGATCAGCACGGTCGAGAGTCGGATGGACAGGGTGCGTGGCTGCTGTTCGTCGGCCTCGGTGGTGGTGGCTTCGTCGATCGCTGTGCTCATGGTCTTCCTTGTCCGAACTATTTGACGCCGATGCGCAAATGCACTGTGCCGTCGGCGTCCACGCTCTGTAGGGCCTGGTCGATCAGGGTGCTGATGTCTATGGCGGGGGTCCGGTGCACCGCGTCGGTGACCACCGGCCCCAGGATCTGCCCCAACGGGGCGATGCTCGGCCCGATCTCGGCGATCAGGGCGGTGAGATTGTCGAGGAAGGGGACGAGGCCGTCGCCGGTGAAAAAGGCGGGCACCGGGCGACTTTCGACGAGCGCCGAGCCGGATTCGACGATCGCGTTCAGCGTGACCCCGAACTCGCCGAACAGCGGGCCCGCCGTACCCAATGACGGCCCCAGCCACGCCATGTCAGCGCCGAGTGCTTGCATATCGGCGAACAGTTGCCGGAGGGCCTCGGTGCGGCTGAGCAGGGTGGCCGCGAGCAGGGTCGAGGACCGCTGCAGGGTCTGCATCGCCGTGTCGGTCCCGGCCAGCGCCCGGTCGAAGGTGTCGACCAGGCGCGCGATCGCCTCCGGATTGATCTGGTCGAGCAATTCCACCAGTCGGGCCGACAGCGCCGTGATGGTCATCGGCCGGTGAATCCGGTCGGCCGCGACGACCTGGCCGTCCTCGAGATACGGGCCCGCACCGGATTTCGGTGCGAAGGCGATATAGGGCTCGCCCAGTGCCGACAGTTGCTCGATCCTGACCTCACTGGACACCGGGATCCGGTAGCGGGTGTCGATCCGCAGCCGAACCAGCACACCCCCTGACTGCTTGCGCACCGATTCGGTCCGGCCGACCTGGACACCGGCGAGCAGAACCGGCGAATTCGGTCCGAGCCCGCCCGAATTCTCCAGTCGCAGATCGGCGGTGAGGTAGCTGATCCGCGGATCGAACCGGAGCACCCCGAGCGACATGTACCCCACTCCGAACACCAGGACCGCCGCGATGGCGGACAGTGACACTGCCGCGCGAAGATTCATCGCACCAGACCGATCATGCGCAGGGAGTCGACGATGCGGGCAGTGTGTTCTTCCTGCGTGATCGCCAACTCGACCTTCGGACCGTTGGTGGCGAACGGAACGAGCTTGTGATTGATGAGGTCGACGAGCGCCTTCATGTTCGACGGAGAGTCGGCATCGAGCGGTCGGCTGCCCAGCAGCATCGGGACCAGGGCGCGAGTGGTGTCGTCCAGCGAGGACAGCAGCGGGCCGAGCCACTGCGCGCTCGGCGCGACCGGGCCCAGCGCGGTCAACACGAAGATGACGCCGATCTGGGCGTTCACCGCATCGGTGGTGTGGTCGACACCGTACGGGGTGAGCAGTTCGTCGAGAATCGGCACATTGCGCTGCATCCCTTCCTCGACCATGGCTTCCAACCCGTCGAGCAGGGCGTCGACCGAGCTCACGTGGTTGCCGAGATCGGCGATGTCGGCGCCGAGAACCCCTGCGATCCTGGCGGTTTC
The DNA here is from genome assembly GCF_046549215.1 of Nocardia sp. A7. Taxonomy (NCBI): domain Bacteria; kingdom Bacillati; phylum Actinomycetota; class Actinomycetes; order Mycobacteriales; family Nocardiaceae; genus Nocardia; species Nocardia sp. A7. Next base: position 600,261 of record NZ_JAJPWE010000005.1, read on the forward strand.
GCGCGGATCCTCGGGCATGACACCGTTCACCGTGCGGACGATGCTCTGCAGATCGGTCACCGCTCCGCTGCCGATGAAGGTGGACAGTCCCGCGAGGATGTCCTCGATCGGCGGTGACTGGGTGGTGTGCGCCAGCGGGATGGTCGCGCCCGGTGAGAGCTCGCCCGCGGTCGCGTCCACCGGTTCGCTGAGCGCGATGTGCACGTCGCCGAGCGGAGTCTCCTGGCGCAGTTCGGCGGTGGTCCCGACCGGCAGCCGCACCGACTGCCGGATCACGACATCGGCGACGGCATACCCTGGCACGGCCGTCCGGTCCCCGGTGGCGGGGACGGGATCGACGAGGGTCACGCCGGTCAGCCCGCCCACGCGCACACCGGCCGCGATCACCTTGGCGCCCTGCGGGAGATTGAGCACGTCGGCGAACTCGATCCGCAGCGGGTAGGTCGGCCCGTCGACACCGGCACCCGGTACCGGCAGGTCGGCGGGCTGGAAGCCGCAGCCGGTCGCGGCGAGCAAGACCGCGAGGGCGAGCAGGACCGCGCGTCTCATCGTGCGCTCACCGCCCCCAGCAGGAAGGGCAGGGCCGGAATTGTCATCGCACCGCTTTCGCTGGCCTGGCAGGGCTGTCCGGTGATGATCTGCACGGCCGCACAGATCTCGGCCGAGTCATGTTGGGCGAGTGTGAGTTTCGGTGGCGCGTAGCCGATGGTCAGCGCTCCGCTGACCGGGTCGACCGCGCCGGCGAAGCCGCTCGCGACGGCAGGTGTCATCGCGATGATGTCGGCGAGCGAGCCGACACCGGCCGCGATCATCCGCGACAGACCCGGCACGGAGCCCACCGCACGCAACGCGGGCGATCCGAACATGATGATCACATCGTTGAGCTGGGGCAACAGTTCTGCGAGGGTGTCGACGATCTCGATGATCGGCGGGAAGGCGATGGTGACGATGTCGTCGAAGGTCTGGGGCAGCCCGGTCACCGTGGTCTCCACCTGTGCCCAGCCCCCGCGGGCTCGGTGCGCGAGTTCGGTGAGTGCGTCGAGCAGTTGGCCGAGGTGACCGATCGCCGCATCCGGTGCGGCGAGTGCCCGGCTCAGCGCGACGATCAGGTCGTTGATCTGATCGCCCGTTCCCACGGTCGCGCGATCGAGTGCCTCGATCCCCGCCCCGACGGCGGTGCGCTGGTCGGGGTCGTCCGCACCGTTGAGCTGGTCGGCCAGGGCAGCGAGTGCGTCGAAGGTCTGTGTCAGGCTCTTGGGCGTGAGGGTCTTGGTGATGCAGCCGCTCGAATTCCAGCCAGGCCCAGCGGGTTCGGCGCCGATCAGGGCGAGCCGCCGATCGGCGATCAGGGTGTCGCTGACGGTTACCGCACCGACATCGAGCGGCAGCTTGCGGTCGGCGCGCACCGTGAACTCCACCCGCGCCACCGCGCCGTCGATGCTGATCCCGGTGACGCGCCCGACCTGGACCCCCATGACCGTCACCGCGCTGCCCTCGTAAAGCCCGATGCTGTCAGGCATTTCGGCACAGTAGGCACGCGTCGGTGGGTTCGGCGTGCTCAGTCGCAGGCCGATCGCACCGGCGAGGACGAGCGTGAGGACCACCGCGGCCGACATGAATCCGCGCGAGCCGAGAAACTGTTTCCACATCAGCAGCCGCCTCCCGGCAATGGCACGCACACGGCGGGAAGTGGGATCGTCGCGCCGGACTGGTCGACACTGACGCCGCCACCCGGCGGCAGCAGCGGGAGCAGCCGTTCCTGGAGCGCGCGAACAGAATTCAGCAGGGTGCCAAGGCGCTCGCCCAGCTCTTCGAGCGCCGGGATCGCATCGGCGAGCGGCTGGACCCGCTCTTTGATCGAGGCGTCCCACGCCCGTCCGAGCGGGGTGAGGTTGCTCAGGATCGCCGCCATGTCGTGCAGGGAATCGGCGACCTGCCACTTGTCGGCCTGGATGATCTGCTCGAGCGTGCCGAGGGTGATGATCAGGTTCGCCAGTACGTCGGCATTCGCGTTGAGCGCGGTCAGGTATTCGTCGGCGATGGACAGGGTGCGGGAGATGTCGGCGTTCTGCTGGTCGAGGATCGCGACCACGTCACCGGCGGCCCGCACGACCGAGCGCACCGCCTCCGGACTCTTGTCGATCGCGGTGGACAGCGCGGCGAGATCCTGCCGGAACACACTCCCGTCGATCCCACGCACCGGCGCCACCGCGTCCTGGAACGCCTTGGTCAGGTTGTAGGGCACGATGACTCGCTCCACCGGAATCACTCCCGCACCGAGCGGTTTCGTGCCCGCGGGCAGCACCGCCACGTAGTAGCCGCCGACGAAAGTGAGCATCCGGATGTCGAGGGTGGTCTGGTCGCCGAGGAACGCCTCGTCGGCGACGGTGAACTCCATCCTCACCCGGTCGGGCAGCAGGGTCAGCGCGCTCACCTTCCCCACGGGGATCCCCGCCAGCCGCACATCGTCACCGACCCGCACCGAACCGGCCTGGGTCATCTCGGCGGAATACGTTCTCTCCGAATCGGTTCCGGTGACGTACACCGCGCCGATCGCGATCAGCAGCACCACGGCCGCGCAGATTCCCGCGATCCCCCAGCGCAACTCGTTCGCCCGCGGATCGATGCTGCCGCGTCGGCGGGTCAACGGTGGCACAGCACGATCCCCTGTCCGGCGATGAGCACCTGCAGCGGCGCGGGCGCGGTGGCGTCGCCGTGCGTGCAGGTGAGGTCGGGTCCGGTCGGCGGAATCGCCTGGGTCATCGCCTGGATGAGGCCGGGCAGGTTCTCGAACGCGGCCACCGCGTCGTACGGATCGGGGAAGGCGTTGCGCAGCGCGGTGTCGAGGTCGCCGCCCGGTTCGCCGGTGGCCCCGAAGACGTCGAGCATGCTCCGCAGCGGTTTCAGCACACCGGGAATTTCGATCGCGAAGGAGACGAGGCCGGGCAGCTTGTCGGTGATGGTGATGAACAGGTTGGTCAGATTGGTCAGCAGTTTCATGGCGTTGCCCGACTTACCACCGAGATGATCGGCGACCTGGGCCAGATTGCTCGCCAGCGTCGACAGCACCGCCTGCCGGTCGGAGGCGTAGCGGCTCAGCGTGTCGATGGCGCCCAGCGCCTGCCCGAGCCCCGTTCCGTCGCCATGGAGCACGGCGAGAATGCTGGTCGCGAACTGATTGAGATCCTCGGGCGAGAGTTCGGCGAGCACCGGCTGCAAGCCCTTGAACAAGCGGGTGATATCGAAGTCGGGCACCGTCTCCGCGGTACCGAACACCGAATCCGGATCACGCCTGCCCGCAGGCCGCTCGGGCTGCTCGACGTCCAGATATCGGAAGCCGGTGAGATTCTGGTAGCGGATGGCGATCACGGTGTTGGTGAACAGCGCACGATCGGTGCTGACGGTGAAACGCACCCGGGCCAGCGCGCCGTCGAGTTCGACCGCGCCCACCTTGCCGACCTGCACGCCGTAGAGGCGCACGTCGTCGCCGGCCCGCAGGCCGTTCGCGTCGGTGAACAGTGCTGTGTAGGTGTCGGTTTCGCCGTCGACGGGTCGTTCGATCACACGCAGCACGCCGACCAGTACCAGGCCCATCAGCATTACCGCGGTGGCTACCCGGATCAGCAGGGCACGTGTCGACATCAGCGACCGCCCCCGAGCATCGAGGCCAACGGTGTCGCCAAGCCCGGCACCCCGGCCAAATCGATCTCGGCACTGAGCACGGGGCCGTTCGCAGTGTCGCGAAAGGAGTTGTCCAGCCGAGCGATCAGTTCGCTCAGCTGCTGCGTCGAGCGTTCGGGCGTGCTGACCGACGCGGCGAGTCGGTCGAGAACGAGGCTGATCATGGGCAGGATCTCCCCGAAGTACTGGCGGGACGTACTGAGCAGTTGCGTGACCGTCGGCAGCAATTCGTATTGGATGCCGGTGAACATCTGGCTGAATCGTTGGAGCTGGTCGGGTACCGCCAGGTACTTGTTCGTGTACTCCGCGTACAGCAGCGTCAGCCCACCGGTCAACATCGGCGGCAGGCCGGTCAGCGCCGAACCGAACTGCTCGAACAGCACCGACGGCGGCAGTTGCCGGGTCTCGGCATAGGAGCGGGCGGTGGTACCGATGGCCTGCAGCAGTGGCGCGAAGGCCGTGAGGTCGCGGGAGACGGTACTGAGCAGCTCAACGAGTTTCGGGGTCAGCACCTCGTCGGTGAGCTGACCGGTCGACTTCAGCAGGGCCGACAGTGTGGCGTCGTGCACCCGATCGGCCGCGCGCCCGGTCAGGTCGACGATCGATCCGTCGGCCAGCGCGGTGCCGCCCGTCATCGAGTGCAGTTCGACGGCGCTGATACCGAAGAGGCTGCCCGGCGCGTAGTCGATGGTCAGCGCGTTCGTCAGGCCGAACAGTTGAGAACCGCTGAGCGTCAGCTCGATTCGCTGTCGGCTCCGACCCACGGACTCGATCCCGCTGACCGAGCCGACGCGCACGCCGTCGAGCCGAACGTCGGTGTCCTCCCCCACCCCCTCGCCGACCTCGGCGACCAGCAGCGCGACCGTGATCTGATCGGCGGGCACGCTGTCGGGCACGACGCGCCAGATCAGCACGGCGAGCAACGCCAGCACGACGGCGAGCACGCCGAGCACGCGGGCGCGCAGCGGTCCGACCTCGGTTCCGGGCAGAGCGTAAGCAGGCATGGCATCACCCGGTGAACGTGACGGGGGATTGGAATCCCCACAGGAGGATGGTGGCGACCATGTCGAGCGCGATGATCGCCACCAGGCTCGCCCGAATGGCGCGCCCGGAACCGATACCGACGCCCTCGGGACCGCCCGTGGCGAAATAGCCCTGATAGCAATGGATCAGCACGACAGCGATGGCGAACACCATCACCTTGACGGTCGCGGCGAAGACGTCCCAGCCGACAACGAACTGATCGAAGTAGTGGTTGTACGTGCCGGTCGGTGTCCCGTGGATGGTCGTCACGATCAGGGCGCAGGAGGCGTAGCTCAGGATCAGCGCGACCACGAAAGCCGGTGCGACGGCGAAGATCCCGGCGATCACTCGGGTCGTCACGACGAACGGCACCGACCGGATTCCGAGCGATTCCAGCGCGTCGATCTCCTCGGAGATGCGCATGGACCCGATCTCGGCGGTCATCCGGCACCCGGCCTGCGCCGCGAACCCGATCCCCGCTGCGATCGGCGCGAGCTCACGGGTCACCCCGAAGGCGGAGATGAGACCGCTGAGCTGACCGAGCGACAACAGATCAAGCGCGCTGAACGCCTCGATACCGATCGACGCGCCCATCGCCGCGCCGAGCAACAGCATCAGCGGCACCACGCCACCACCGATGATCACCGAACCACGACCCCAGGTCATGTCCGTCACCATCGTGATGGTCTGGCGCCGGTAGCGCATGAGCGCGTAGGGCACCGACGAGAGCACCTGCCAGACGAAGCCGATCACGAAGCCGATCGACTCGATCGGCCCGAGCGGACTGATGCCGCGGCGCCGGAGCCTGCCCACCCACCGCAGCCCGACGGGATAGTAGGGAGCCGCGCTCATCAGGCCATCCTCACGGGGAAGAACATGGTGACCACCTGGGTGATCACGGTGTTCAGCACAACGGCCGCGGCGATCGACATCACCACGGCCGCGTTGACCCCGTCGGCGACACCGCGCGGTCCGCCCTTGGCCTCCAACCCGCGCTGACAGGCGATGACGACGACGAGGAAGCCGAACATCAGCGCCTTGACCAGCGACACCCACACATCGATCGAGGTGGTGAAGGCACCGAAGGACTGCCAGTAGCTGCCCGGGGTGACGTTCAACGCCGACACTGCGACCACGAAACCGGAACTGACGCCGACGAAGATGATCAGGATATTGAGCAGCGGCGCGACCAACATCATGGCCGCGATGCGCGGCACGACCAGCCGCTGCACCGGGTCGATGCCCATCACCCGCAGTGCGTCGACCTCCTCGCGGATGGTCCTCGCCCCCAGGTCGGCGGCGATGGCGGCGGCGCCCGCACCGCCGAGCAGCATCGCGGTGGCCATCGGCGCGCCCTGTTTGATGACGCCCAGCCCACCCGCGGCACCGATCATCGAATCGGCACCGAGTTCGGACACGATATTGCCGACTTGGGCGGAAACGATGACACCGAACGGAATGGCCATCAAAATGCTCGGTACCGCGGTGACCCGGATCAGAAACCAGGCCTGCGTCAGAGTTTCGTGTACTTGGAATCGTCCGCGAATGGCGTCGTTGATGCCGATGTAAACGGCCACGGCGCCGATACGCAATGCCCGGCCGAAGGTGGCGACACTCGAAAGGACGGTATCGGAGAAGTTCTGTCGAATTATCCGGCCCGCACTCGCCTGTTCGGCCTCCGGTGCATCCGGGTCACTCGTGCCCGTCACACCATCTCGAGCCGGTGCGACTTCGCCGTCTACCCCTGCCATGGCGGTGACCGTACCATATGATCTGGACCACATTCCAGACACTGGTCCAGATTTTCTACCAGCGCCGAAATCCGTCGACATCGGCCGGTAGGAGGCTTCCTCGGTCACCGAAACCGTTGTGCCGAACTAGTGTCGATGGTACCGTCCAGACACATGTCCAGCTACCTGTCTCCCACGGGGCGATCGACACCAGCCCCCGCCGGAGACGACCGATCGAAACCGGGGTGTTCACGATGACCAGCGCCGCTGTGGAGCCCGTGACTTTCGACCCGTACGACTACGGATTCCACGATGATCCGTATCCGACTTACCACCGCCTGCGCACCGAGGCGCCGCTTTATCACAATCCCGATCTCGATTTCTGGGCATTGTCGCGACATTCCGATGTGATCGCGGCTTTTCGGGACAGCAATCGACTCTCCAGCGCCAATGGCGTCTCCCTCGATCCAGCGGCCTGGGGCCCACACGCGCATCGGGTGATGTCGTTTCTGGCGATGGACGATCCGCGACATATGCGCATGCGCAGGCTCGTTTTCAAGGGATTCACACCGAAGCGTGTTGCCGAGATGGAAGTGCGGATCCGGGAGATCACCCTGGAACATCTCGAGCCGGCCCTCGCGCGTGGCAGCTTCGACTGGATCGACGAGGTCGCGGGCAAGCTGCCGATGGACGTCATCTCCGAACTGATGGGTGTTCCCGAGTCCGATCGGGCCGAGATCCGCCGGTTGGCGGATCTGGTGGTGCACCGGGAGGAGGGCGTACTCGATGTGCCCGCCGATGCGATCGACGCCTCGATCCGCCTGTTCGGCTACTACACCGACATGGTCGCCCAGCGCCGGGCCGCGCCCGCCGACGACCTCACCTCGGCGCTGCTGGATGCCGAGATCGAGGACGACACCCTCACCGACGAGGAGATCATCGGCTTCATGTTCCTGATGGTCGTCGCCGGAAACGAGACCACCACCAAGCTCTTGGGCAATGCCCTCTACTGGGCCGCCGCCAATCCCGCGGAGTACGCCAAGGTCGTCGCCGAGCCCGAGCTGGTGAGCGACTGGGTGGAGGAGACGCTGCGCTACGACACCTCGAGCCAGATCGTGGCGCGCACCGCGGCGGTCGACCTCGACTACCACGGCGCCACCATCCCGGCGGGCGCGAAGGTGCTGTTGCTGATCGGCTCGGCCAACCGCGACGCGGCGGCCTTCGACGACGGCGACAGCTACGTCATCGACCGCAACGACAGCAGCGCACTGGCCAGTTTCGGTGCGGGCGTGCACTTCTGCCTCGGCGCGCACCTGGCCCGGCTCGAAGCCACCATCGTGCTCGGCGAATTCGCCTCGCGGGTCGCGAGATACGACGTCGACGCCGACGGCATCGAACGGGTGCACTCCACCAACGTCCGTGGCTTCGCCAAACTCCCCATCACAGTAGAGGTCAGCTAGTGCCCCGATTCGAACCCCATCCCGACCGCAGGCCCACGCTGGTGGCAGGCGCGTCCTCCGGTATCGGCGCCGCGACGGCCGTCGCACTGGCCGAACTCGGCCATCCGGTGGCACTCGGCGCGCGCCGAGTCGAGCTGTGCGAGGAACTCGCCGCCAAGATCCGCGCCGACGGCGGCGAGGCGTACGCCCACCGTCTCGACGTCACCGATGCCGACTCCGTCGACGAGTTCGTGACCGCCGCCGAGCGCACCCTCGGCCCGACCGAGATCCTGGTCTCCGGCGCGGGCGACATCGAGTTCTCCCTCGTCGGTGAGATGAACCCGGAACGTTTTCTGTTCCAGGTGCAGGTCCATCTCGTCGGCGCGCAACGACTCGTCCACCGCGTGCTGCCCGGGATGACAGCGCGACGGCGCGGCGATCTCGTCGTGATCAGTTCCGACTGCGCCGACAACCCGCGGCCGCGCTCCGGCGCCTACAGCGCCGCGAAGAACGGGCTGGAGGCGATGGTCGGCCAGTTGCGCATGGAACTGGAGGGCACCGGAATTCGCGCTTCGCTGGTCCGTCCCGGTCCCACCCTGACCGGGATGGGCATGGATTCGACTCCCGAGATCGTCGGGCCGGTGCTGCAGGACTGGAAGGACTGGGGCCTGGCCCGCCACCCCTACATGTTGCGGCCGAAACATCTCGCCGACGCGGTCGCGACGGTGGTCTCGGTTCCGCGTGGGGTCCACATGGTGCTGGTCGAGGTGCAGCCGGAGGCGCCGCTGCGGCCGGTGCCCGACGGCGGTGCGTCATGAGGGTCGTAGTCGACCTCGACCTGTGTCAGGGACACGGCGTCTGCCAGGACGAGGCGCCCGCGGTCTTCACCGTGCCCAAGCGCGGTCTGGTCCAGATCACCGACCCCACCCCGGGCGTCGCGGAACGCCAGGCCGTCGAGGCCGCGATCCGCTACTGCCCCACCCGAGCTCTGTCGATCGCCGACGGTGGCGAATCCGATTCCTCTGCGAAAGGCACAGACTGATGGCAAGTTTCGAGCGTTCCGAACTCGACGAGATGGTTGCGCGCTGGGTGGTGGAGAACCAGCGCTGCGAGGAGAAGGGTGACTGGAAGCCCCTGGCCGACATGTACACGGTGGACGCCACCTACGGCTGGAACTACGGTCCCAAGCAGGAGTTCATGGCTGTCGGCCGCGACGAGATCCGCGACTACGCCCTCGGCCAGGAGATGCTCGGCCTCGAGGGCTGGACCTATCCGTACCAGGAGTTCGTCGTCGACGAGCGCACCGGCACCGTGATCGGTTTCTGGAAGCAGATCAACGAGGGCAAGCGCGCCGACGGCAGGCACTACTCCCCCGAGGGCATCGGCGGCAGCTGGTTCCGCTACGGCGGCGACTTCCAATGGTCGTGGCAGCGTGACTTCTTCGACTTCGGCAATGTCTCGGCGATGTTCCTCGACATGATCACCGACAACGCCCTCTCCCCCGGCATGCACAAGCGCATCGAACGCTCGGTCTCGCGTGACCCGCTGCCCGGCTGGTACCGCATCGGCGAATCGCCCGCTTCCCTGTGGTGACCCCGATGAGCAGCTATGCCGACCTGTCCAGGGATCAGCTGGCCGCGCTGGTTCCCGAGTTGCTGCTGTGCGGTCACCTCATCGACCGGTCCGGGATGGCGCACACCATCGCCGCGTTCGGCCGCGAGGGCATGACGGCGGTCGCGATCGAGGAGTGGCAACTGGCCAGCCCGATCTACACCCGCCGGATGCAGCGGGCCCTGCGCTTCACCGGCGACAGCGTCGAGACCATCTTCAAAGGGCTGCAACTCGATATCGGCGCGCCACCGCAGTTCATGGACTTCCGGTTCCGGGTCGACGACCACGATCACGGCGAGTTCTGGCTCGATCACTGTGGGGCACTGGCCGATGTGGAACCGATGGGCGAGGAATTCGTGGTGGCGATGTGCCACGACATCGAAGACCCCACCTTCGACGCGACCGCGCTGGCCACCAATCCGCACGCGCAGGTGCGCCCGGTGCATCGACCACCGCGCAAGCCCGCCGACCGGACCCCGGTGTGCGCGTGGACGGTCGTCATCGATCCCGCCCACGTCCCACCCGCTGTTCCGCGCAATGCGCCGCTCCTCGCGAATTCCGTTGCCGCGCAGCTGGAGTTGGCCGAGATCGACGCGGGCGAGGACGGCGCGGCCGACTACAGCGGCCCGCTGCTGAGTGATCTGCGGTTCGCCGATTTCTCCCATGCGGCGTTGCGGCGGATGGCCGATGAGATCTGCCTGCAACAGCACCTGCTGACACTCGGGTTCATGGTCGCCATCCGGGAGCGCTCCGATGCCGACACCGCCCTCGCGATCGGGCGCAAGCAGTTCGCCGGGATCGCCGGACTGACCTCGGAACGCCTGCGTAACTGCCTCGGCCTCGGCCGCGATCCGCAGGCGCTCGCCACGGTCTTGCGTCTCCATCCAGCGCTGAACCCGGTGAACTACACGGGCATCGAGATCGCGCTCGCGGATGGCGGTGTGCGCCTGCGTTTTCCGCACACCAGCGGCGCGCGGACCGACGGCGCGTGGCCGTCGATGCTGACCCCCGAGGACCTGCGCCCCCTCGATGTCCTGGTCCGTGGGGTCGACCCGCGGTTCGTCACCCGCCTCACCGCCACGGATCAGCACGGCTGGACCGTCGAGATCGACGTGGCCGACCAACCGTTCCGTGAAGCTTCCGAAGTCGCGGTGACCCGATTCAGCACCGGTGCGGGGTTCGCCTTCACCGACCGGGGAATTCCCCTGCCGCTCACCGTCGTGTGAGAGATCGTCGAGAGAGATTGACATGGCACACAACTTCGCCGACCTGTTCGAACACTCCGTCGACGCCATGCCCGATCGGATCGCGCTGATTCAGCGCGATCGTCGAGTGACGTTCCAGGAGCTCGATATTCGCGCCAACCAGCTGGCCAACCAGCTGGCCGAGGCGGGCGTCGGCCACGGTACGCACGTCGGATTCCAGATGCACAACAGCATCGAGACCATGGAGACGTTGATCGCCTGCTTCAAGCTGGCCGCCGTCCCGATCAATATCAACTACCGGTACCGCCCGACCGAGCTGGCCTATGTCTACGACAACGCCGACCTCGAGGTGCTGGTCTACCACGCCTGTTACGAGGAGACCGTGCGCGCGGGGCTCGCGCTCGCTCCGACGGTGCGCCGGTCGATCTGTGTCGACGACGACCGCACCGTCGGTAACCCGGATTCGGGCGCCATCCTGTACGAACCACTCGTCGCGGCGGGAAACCCGGTGCGCCCGAAGGTCACTCGCACGGCGGATGACCTGTTCATGATGTACACCGGTGGCACCACCGGCATGCCCAAGGGTGTCATGTGGCGCCAGGAGGACATGTGGCGCGTCCTCGGCGGCGGCATCGACTTCTACTCCGGGGAACCGGTGCGCGACGAATTCCAGCAGTCCTCGACCGGTGCGCAACAGGTTCCGAGCATCTGGTTCGTGCTCCCGCCGCTGATCCACGCGGCGGCCATGATGCCGACCTTCAACGCCCTGTGGTCGGGCAACGCCGTGCTGTTCGAGCCGCGTTTCGACCCGGCACAGATCTGGCAGTCCGTCGCCACGCACCGGCCGCACATCATGGTCATCACCGGCGACGCGATGGCGCGCCCGCTCATCGATGCCTTCGACGCGGAGCCGGTGGACGCGGCCTCGCTGCTCGTGATCGCCTCGGGGGCGGCGCTGCTGTCCCAGCCGGTGAAGAACGCACTGCTGGAGAAGTTTCCGACCTCGATGGTGTCGGACTCGATCGGGTCGTCCGAAACCGGTTTCGGCGGTATCGGTTTCGCGCAGAAGGACGACGATCCGGCGCGGGGTCCCCGGGTGCAGACCGGACGCGGCGCGGTGGTCGTCGGAGAGGACGGCCGACCCGTCGCCCCCGGCGAGGAGGGCTGGCTGGCCAAGACCGGTGCGGTCCCGCTCGGCTACTACAACGACCCCGAGCGCAGCGCCCGGTTGTTCAAGTCGGTGGACGGCGCCCGCATCGTGGTCACCGACGACCGTGCTCGCGCCGAGACCGACGGCTCGATCACCCTGATCGGCCGCGGCAACATGGTGATCAACACCGGGGGCGAGAAGGTTTTCCCCGAGGAGGTCGAGGCCGTCGTGAAATCCCACGACGCGATCTACGACGCGGTGGTCGTCGGCGTCGCGCACGAACGGTGGGGCCAGCAGGTCGCGGCGATCATCTCGATCGCCCCGGGCCACACCGTCGACTTCGACGCCCTGCGCACCCACGTTCGCCCGCACCTGGCCGGGTACAAGATCCCCAAACTGCTCTGGATCGCCGACACGATCTCTCGCTCCCCCAGCGGCAAACCCGACTACCGCTGGGCCAAGGACTACGTCACCGACCGCGCCCCTGACCATCGATCCGAGTGAGACGACGCCGCGAAGCCACCGTCGAGGACGCGGGCAGAGTGGATACCGCTCCGCCCGCGTTCGTCAGATGATCTTGGCGTCGATCAGCAGTTTCCAGATCTCGCCCTGATCGACGACCTCGACACCGAGCTTCTCGGCCTTCGCCAGTTTGCTGTCACCGACTCCCGCGCCCGTGATGAGCATGTCGGTGTTGGCCGAGACCGAAGAGGCCGCTATCGCTCCCGCCTGCTCGCACAGGCGCTGGAACGTCGGGCGGGCCACCTTCTCGCCGGAGCGTGGGTCGCTGATCGCACCGGTGATCACCACCGTTTTGCCTTCGAGGGGCGCGCCTGCCGCGATGACCGGCGGCAGGTCCTCCTCGCGCACGTCAAGGCAGACACCGAGCTCTCGCAGGCGGTCCAGTTCCGGACGCAGCCGCGTCAGGTGCGCGACCAGGGAGGCGGCGACCTTCGGGCCGATATCCTCCACGGCGACGAGCCGTTCCTCGCCCGCGTCGGCGACCTCCTCCAGGGAGCCGAAACCCGAGCGGGCCAGGCGCGCGGCGGTGCCGTCGGAAGCCATCGGGATGGCCAGGCCGATCAGGGCGCGGCGTAGGCCGACCTGGCGGCTGGCGTCGATGGAATCGATCATGCGCGCGGCCGAGATCTCGCCGATGCGATCGAATTCGAGCAGGCGTTCCTTGGTCAATGTGTAGAAGTCCGACGGGCTTTCGAGAATGCCCGCCTCGGCGAGGCGTTCGATCCACACTCCCCCGATGGCATCGATATCGGCCGCCGCCCGCGAGGCCCAGTGGATCAGCCTGCGCACCGTTTGCGCCGGACAGGAAACGTTGGTGCAGAACAGTTCTCGGCTGTTGCCCTGTTCGGTGACCGGCTGCCCGCACGAGGGGCAGGCGGTGGGCGAGACGATCTCGAGCTCCTCGCCTGTGCGTTTGGCGGCGTCGAGTACACCTGCCACGAACGGGATCACGTCACCCGCGCGGCGCACCAGCACCGTGTCACCGATCTTGATATCGCGGGCCCGGATCACCTCCTGGTTGGCCAGCGTCGCCTTCGTGACCGTCGTGCCGCCCACGAACACCGGCTCGAGCCACGCGACCGGGACGATCTTGCCGGTTTTGCCGACGTCCCAGATCACCTCGCGCAGCAGGGTCGTCTTCTCCTCGGCGGCGAACTTGAACGCCAGCGCACCACGCGGGGAGTTCGACCGGGTTCCGGCTGCGGCGTAGGCGTCGCGGTCGGCCAGCCGTAGTACGGCACCGTCGATGTCGTAGTCCAGGTCGTTGCGCCCCTGCTCGATCTCGGTGATCGCCGCCTGCGCCTGTGCGGCATCGGCACACAGGCGCATCCGCGCGCCCGCGACTCCGATCGCGCGCAGCCCTTCGCCCAGGTCGTGGGCGGCGTCGTCGGCCGAGGTGTCCAGGTCGAAGCCGAAGAATTGCAGGCGCCGTTCGGACACGGTGGCCGGGTCCTTCGCCCGCAGGGTGCCCGCCGCGGCGTTGCGCGGATTGATCAGCGGTTTGTCCGGGTGCGCGGTGTTGTAGGCGAGGAAGGTCGATCGCAACATCACCGCCTCGCCGCGCACCTCGACGCGGCCCGGCAGCTCGATTCGCTCGGGAACCCCGTCGACGAGGGCACGGACCAGCGGGGTCACATCGTCACCGGTGGTGCCGTCACCACGGGTCACCGCCCGCGCCAACCGCCCGTTCTCGAAGACGAGCGCCAGCGACAACCCGTCGAGCTTGGGCATCACGACCACCGACTGACCGGGGAAACGGCCGAAGAACGCCTCGACCTGTTCCGGCTTGGTCGCCTTCTCCAGCGACAGCATCGGCCGCGAGTGCCGTACCGGGGCGTGCAGCACCGCGGGCGCACCGACTTGGTCCAGGGGATTCGGGTCCGGCGCGAGGTCGGGATGGGCCTCGATCAGGCCGCGCAGTTCGTCTTCGATCGCGTCGAATTCCGCGTCGGCGACCAGCGGCGCCCCCTGGTAGTAGGCGTCGCGCAGCGCCACCATCCGGTCGGCGAGTTCTCGGATTCGTTCCCCTGTTTCCACAGCCCAGACGCTACCGACACCCACCGACATCTATCGGCCCGACTCAGCTCAGCAGGTGCTTGCCGTCGGCTTCGCGGCGAATCGGTCGGCCAGAAAGGTCAGGGCCGTCGATAATCCCAGCACGGCTTCGGTACCGTGCTCGCCGATCGGACGCTCAACTGTCTGGACCGGAGTCCCGGCGGCGCAGTATTTCCCGGCCAGCGCCCGCGCCGAGCCTATGGGCGCGAATTCGTCAGCGACGGCGTGGTAGACCAGCACCGGCACGGCGGGTGCGCCCGGACGGAACAAGGGACTGGCCGCCCGCACCACCTTGCTCAGTTCGGGGTTGTTCGTGATCGATCCAGGCCACGCTTCCATTGTCGCCGCATCGAGGAAGGGATAGGCCAGCGCGGCGTCGAGCAGGCAATCGGCTCGGCTCGCGGCCAACATCCCGCGGCCGGATTCGTTGAGGTACTGCGCCACATCGGCGTGCGGATAGGACCGGTTCAACCCCGCCAGGCCGACCACCGCCGCTCCGCCCGCGATCCCGCCGTTGAAGCCGGCCATGGCGGCCTCCAGGTCCGCGACGATCCCGCCCAGCGCCACACCGGTCAATCGTAGGTCGGGGGCATAGGTGCTGTGCGCTTGCGCCGCGATGGCGGTGGCCTGCGCCCCGCCGGAGTATCCCCACATGCCGATCGGCGCCGCGGGGTCGACAGCCGCGGGCTCGAAGGCTTTGGCGGCGCGAATACCGTCCAGCACGCCGTGGACATAACCGTCGGCACCGAACAAATCGGAGTCGGGCCCCTGATAGTCCGGCACGACCAGAGCCCAGCCTTGTTGCAGTGCGATCCGAATCATGCCGGTCTCGGAGTAGGCGTTGCTCGGGATGCCATCGATTCCACCGCGCAGCGCATACGAGGGTGCGCATTTCGAGCCGACACCGTCCTCGGCAACCTGGTACGCCAGTAGCGGACGCGGACCGTCTCCAGTCCATTCTCCGTGCGGCACAAGAACTGTCGCGATGTAGGCACGGGGCGCGCCATGATTGTCGATCGTCTTGTACTGCACCTGCCACGCCTCGGCGGACAGCGGCTGCAGGAACGACTCCGGCTCGATCGCCCGGGACGCGAGCACTGTCCCGTTGGCCAGGTCAGCGAGACCGGCAGGCTCGGCGTAGAACGAATCCTGTTCCGGCAGCGGCACTGCCGTAGCCCACCCCGCGCACGCCGTTACCAGCGCGACAACCGCACCGACCACCGTCGCCCGCACTGTCACGATTTCCCTTGCCCGCATCGCACACTCCCCCGAGAACGTGTTCTAGTTCGTGGCCGTGAGGGTAGTGCATTCGACGGCAGCCGGCACCGCAACAGCAGCGAAGTCCTACTACTTGGCGTCGCCGTAGCACTGCACTACCGCGGTGGTGAACGGGAATCGCACCGGTGTCGGGCCGAAGGCGATGCGGCCCGCTGTGTCGGCGGCGGTGGCGATCGCCGCGGCGACCGTGGCGGATTCCTCGGTCGGGCAGTGCACGATCACCTCGTCGTGCTGGAAGAAGACCAGTTCCGCGCGCAGGTCACGCAGCGCGTGCCGGATGCCTGCCAGCACCAGCAGTGCCCAGTCGGCGGCACTGCCCTGGACCACGAAGTTCCGGGTGAAGCGGCCACGGGCGCGGGCGGCGGAATCGGCGCGCGTGTTCGGTGACGCGTCTGTGTCGTCGGGCGTAACCGATAACGGCGTGCAGGTGCGCCCCAGCCAGGTGCGCACGAGGCGGCCTTCCTCGCCGGCGCGCGCCGCGTCGTCGACGTAGGCCACCGCAGCCGGATAGCGGCGGCGCAGGCCCGCGAGGTGGGTCAGTGCGTCGCCGGAGGTCTGGCCGTAGATGGCGCCGAGCAGCGCGAGCTTGGCTTGGTCCCGGTCGCCGCCGAATCCCCGAGCCGCCAGGTCCGCGTACAGGTCTTCGCCGCGACCGGCCGCTTCCATCAATCCGGGGTCGCGCGAGATCGCGGCGAGCACCCTCGGTTCCATCTGGTCGGCATCGGCGACCACCAGTGACCAGCCGGGGTCGGCGCGGATCGCTTGCCGGATGATCTTCGGAATCTGTAGTGCGCCACCGCCATTGGTGGTCCAGCGGCCCGATACTGTGCCGCCCGGCAGATATTCGGGCCGGAAGCGCCCACCGTGCACCCATTGCTCGAGCCAGGACCAACCGTGCGCGGTGTGGAGCCGGTACAGCGATTTGTAGGCCAGCAGCGGGGCGACGGCCGGGTGGTCGATCTGCTGGAGTTCCCATTTCCTGGTGGAGGACAGCATGATTCCGGCGCGACCGAAAGCTCTGATGATGTCGGCGGGCAGGTCGGGCCGCACTCGCACCCCGGTACCGAAGGCCCGCGACACCTCGTCGGCCAGCTCCGCCATCCGGCGCGGCTCCGATGCGCCCGGAAAGCGTTCGCCCAGGATCGAATCCAATAATTCGCGGTGCACATCGGCGCGCCAGGGAATGCCGAGCTGCCCCATCTCGACGGCGACGAGCATGCCCGCCGATTCGGCGGCGAGCAGCAGGCGCATCCGGTCCGGATGCTCGGTCGCGGCGGTGCGGGCGACCTGCGCGGCGTAGACCGCGAGCAGGGCGGTGAACTCGTCGATTCCCGGCGGCAACGGGGCCGGGCCCGACTCGAACAATGACGGCTGAGTCTGGGCGACCCGCAACGGCGCATCCGGCGGAACGGGCAGGTTGTGTAATCGCGCCCAGGCCGCCGCCAGGGAGCGCGCCTGCCCCGACTGCCCTTCTTCGTACCCGATCAGCAGCGCCTCCGCCGCCTGGACGTCATAGCAACGCTCCACACGCACGCCCGCCGACAACAGAGTCCGGTAGATCTCCGCGGTGGATCGCCACACCCACCGCTGCACCTCGGGCCGCGCACGCACTGCCTCGACGAGCGAAGCCTCCTTGACCACCGGCCCCGCGGGCCGGCCATCGAGGTCGAGCGGGCATAACCGAGCGCCACCATCGCCCGTCTCCGCAATCGCCCATCGCACCCGCCAGAGTCTGGCAGCCGGGTCCGACACAAATGCTGGTCGACGACCAGAACGGACTCGGCGGGTGCCGAGCGCTAGTCCGATTCCGACACTCGCGCAGCCCCGGCCGCAGCCTGTTCTCGATGCTCCCGAGACGGCATCGCCAAGGTCAGCACCCCGAGAACCACCGCGACTCCGGCGATCGCACCCATCATCATGATGCTGCCGCCGAGGCTGTGCGAACGGAAGAACACCGTGGTCAACACCGCCAGACCGACCGCGTTCCCCACCTGCTCGACGGTCGGCAGGACACCGGAGGCCTCAGCCATCCGGTCGGCGTCCAGCCCCGACAGCATCATCGGTTGCAGCTGCACACCGAAGACCCCGACCCCGAATCCGGCCGCGAACACCGGCCCCGCGCACAACAGCGCGTTCGCCACCCCGTCGACCAGATACAGGTACACCCCGCCCGCGCCGATGCATCCGCCGAACAGCGCGATCCCGGCGGCCAGCGCCCAGATGTCCCAGCGGGGAACCAGCACCAGCGAACCGATCGCACCGGCGCCCGCACCGAGGGCGAACAGGGTCATCACCATCCCGGTGAGCAGCGGCGAATAGCCGAGCACATCCTGCATCGTGATCGAGGCGGCGAACACGAACGCGGTGAACAGTCCGAAGAAACCGCCGACCAGCACCGAGCCGATCCGGAACCCGCGATTGCCGAAAAGGTCGAGGCGCAGGAGCGGACTGGCACCGCGCGCGGTGCGGCTGCGTTGCTGTGCGAGGAACAGCGCTGTCAGGACGAGCCCGGCACCGGTCAGGGCGATGAGGTCGAGCCGCCACCCGTGCTGCTGGATCAGGGCCAAGCCCGCGATCAGGGCGAACAGGCCGAGCCCGGACAGCGCGGCACCGACCAGATCGAGTTGGTGCCGACCCTCCGGGCGGCCGCGGTCCAGGAATTTCCAGGCCAGCGCGAACGCGAACAGCCCGATCGGCAGATTGATGAGGAAGACCGACCGCCACCCCCAACCGCCGACGTCGATGGTGAGCAGCACGCCGCCCACGATCGGCCCCAACATCCCGGCGAACCCGGCCACTCCCCCGTACAGCGCGAACACCAACGGATGACGTTCGCGCGGAAAGCCCGCGGTGAGAATCGCGATGGTCTGGGCGGCCATCCCCGCCCCCGCCGCACCTTGAACGACCCGGGCGATCACCAGTTCCGTTGCGCCATCGGCCAATCCGCACCACACCGAGGCGGCGGTGAAGGCGAGCACCGAGACCAGGAACATCGTGCGCCGACCGATCATCGCCCCGATCCGCGCGGCCGTGAGCAGGGTGCAGGCGAAGGCGAGGGCGTACCCGGAGATCACCAGCAGCTGGGCCGATCTCGACGCACCGAGGTCGGCGGTCAGGCTCGGCAGCGCGGTGTTCACGATCGTCACGTCGATCATCTGCATGAACACCGCGATCAGACAGGCACCGAACGCCAGCCACGCGCCGAGTTCGGGCACCTGCGCCTTCGCGACCCCGGTGGTCTCGCTCATGACACCAATTCCATCGTGGCGCGCGGGGCCGACATCGACATCTGGGTCGGGAAACTCAGCTGCACCATCCGATGCGGCGCCGCCACCTCGAACAGCGCGATGAACGGCGGCACAACGGAGCCGACCATCTTGTCCAGCATCCCGTTCACCTGCTCGAAGCCGGGCCGCAACCGCACCTGCCAGCACGGGAACACCCCGGCCGGTCCCGCGCAGACGACCTGCTTCTCCACCCGCACGAGCAGCGGCCAGTGCACGGAGGCCGCGAGCCACACGTCGATCGTCTCGATCAGCCCGTCGGCGAATTCCAGTCCACGCAGCATCGTCAGCCCGCCGGCGATCGGCATCACATTCGGGGGGAACGGACCCGGCAGGCCGCCGAACTGCAGATGCACGGTGTCGACGAAGTTCACTTCCTCGCGCGAGACCACCGTTGACCCCGACCGTGTCAGCGCGCGATAGCTTTCCGCGTGCAGTCGCCCGTCGATGCGCCCGATGCGCTGCTCGACGGTCATGATCAGTTCGCGATCGCGCCCGCTCTTGCCTTCCGGACTCGCCTCGATTGTCGTGTGGTAGCCGCCACGGTCGTGCACGACGACGTGGGATACCTCGAAGCCGCCGGGTTCGCCGGAGATTCCGACGCGGTATCTGGACTTCTCCCCATCGGGAATGTCGGGGTCACGAAAGATGGTCGGTACGAATTCTTCTCGGATCATGCGTGCTCCGCGGCGCTGTCGATGATGGCTCCGAATACGGACTTCATGGTGGCCAGGTAGCGGCGCACCGACTCCTGCGCGATCGCGGTGTCGGGGAAGATGACGCTCAGCGAGGTCTGCCCCGGTAGCCGGTTGATCCAGATGAGCGCCTCCTCCGAGGCGGCGCGGTTGGCGAAGACCCCGGCTCGCATGCTGTCGAACAACTCGTTGCCGAGGAATTCCCTGGCATCGATGAACGAGATCATCGGGGTGACCCACCCCGGCTCGGCCTTGATCTCGGAATCAGCGGGCAGCAGGTCGAGAACACGGTGAAACGAGGTGGGCGCCAACAGGAGTCCGCTGTCATAGGCGCGTTGGGCGATCGTGAGCGCGCGGGCGAGGGTGGTGCGTTCGCTGAGCGGGAACGCGACCGGAACCAGCGTCACGTACCAGCCCACCGAATTGTTCTCGGCTGCCGTGGTTCTGGTGCTGACCGGGGTCATCCCGAAGTAGTAGTCCGAACCGACCAGCTCGCGTTCGGCCAGCGCGGCCGCGGCGAACACACCGCCGACGAACTCGGCACCGTTGGCCCGGCAGACTTCCTCGAATCGGTCTGCTTCGTCGTCGTCGAACAGCACGACGCTGCGGTGCGCACTGCGGTGATAGCCGTCGGTCTGCTTACCCAGATCGAGCGGAAAGACCGGCAGCCGGTTGTCGTTGCCACCCAGCAGCGCCAGCCATTTCTTCACACCCGGTGAGGACAGGCTCTGCTGATCGCTGAAGAGTCGCTCGTTGCGGCAGTAGTCGAGATAGCTCGCCGCGGGCGCGAGCGGTTCGGCCTCGTCCCACAGCTGTGCTGCGTAGAGCTGGGCGAAATCGACCGCGGACAGGTACTGCCCGAGCCCGTCGGTGTGCAGGTGGTCGACGGCCAGGTACACGGTGGTGGAGTCGCCGTGCTCGATGGTGCCGAAGGTGAAGCAATCCCATTGGAACGGGCCGGGTGTCGTCTTCTCGACGTGTCGGCAGATCGACTCCGGGTCGTCGATGTAGCCGTAGTCGACCGGGACGAATTCGACATCGGCCGCGGGCACCAGGTGGCGGCGCACGGTGCCGCCCGGTTCGACAGCGAACCAGGTCCGAAAGGTGTCGTGGCGTAGCAGGAACGCGTTGATCGCCCGGGTGACGGCGTCGCGATCCAGGTCGCCGGTGGGGATCTGCGCGGTGACCAGGCACAGGCCCGAGAACCGGAAGTCCGCGTCGACGTGCCGGTCGGCCAGGCGCAGGTACTGCTCCTGCTGCAACGAGGGCGGCACCGGATGGGCCGGTGCCCGCGCCGCGCGCGCGACCGAGTCCGCCGAGGCGAACCAGGTCACGAGCCGGCCGGGCGCGGGCCGCCATTCGTCGATCAAGCCGAAGTCGACCATCAGTGCGATCCCGCCATCGAGACCTCCGCCGGGCGGTCGACGGTCCACTGTTCGGGGACCTCGACGCTCGGCGGGGCCGCGTCACCCGGCGCCGTCTCCGACAGTGGCGGTGTGACACCGGGTTCGGACGCCAGAATCAGTTCGGCGACCTTCGGCCCGGCCTGTTCCAAGCTGAACGAGCGCCCCATCTGCATCGACATCAGGTCGATGCCGAGCGTCTTGGTGACCCGTGCGCCCAGTTCGACCGCCATCAACGAGTCGAGCCCCAATTCGGGCACCGGCACAGTCATGTCGATCGACTCGACCGGCACCCCCATCACCACGGCGAGTTCGTCGGCCATCTTGCGGGCGATGGCGGGACCGCGCTTCGCCTCCTCCATGGCGGCGAGTTCCGCACGGAGCCTGGCCAATTCGGAGGTGTCCTTCGCCGAGGATCGGGCCAGGGCGGCGGTGCGGCCGGTGCGCACCAACTGCGGGAAGGTGCCGGTCAGTTTCGCCCAGTCGGTGGGAATGATCGCCGCGTTCGTCGCGCCGAGGCGCAGGGTCTGTTCGAGGTAAGCGGTGGCGTCGGCCATGTCGATCGGGCCGAAACCCACCAGGTCCAAATACTTTTCGGCGGTTTCGTCCGAGGCCATGCCACCCGAGGCACCGGACAGGTGACCCCAGCCGATGCACAGCGCGCGTTCGCCCGCGGCGGCCCAGCGCCGTGCCAGAGCTTCGACGGCGACATTGGCGGCGCAGTAGTTGTACTGCCCATAGATCCCGTACATCGAGCCGCCCGAGGAGCACAGCACGAACATGTCCAGCGCGATGCCCGCATCGGCCACCGCCTGGTGGATCACTTGCGCACCAAGGACTTTAGGTCGGTAGACCCGGTCGAGTTCGCCGAATTCCATCTTCGCGAGCCGGTTGTCGGCCACCGCACCGGCGGCGTGGAAGACCCCGCGCAGCCGATGTTGTGCACTGTGCGCGCGATCCACGATCGCGGCGACCGCGGCGGCATCGGTCACGTCCGCCTGTTCCTCGACCACCTCGATGCCGAGCGCCCGCCAGGCCTCGAGCTGGCGCCGAGCCGTCTCGGTGGCCGCACCGCTACGCCCGACCAGCACCAGCCTGCGCGCACCACGCAGGGTCAGCCAGCGGCCGATCGCCATGCCGAAGCCGCCGAACCCACCGGTGATGAGATAGCTGCCCGCGGAGTCGATCTCGAGCTCGTCGAGATAGGGCCGAACGGGTGGTTGCGGGTCGTCCATCCGCAGGGCGACGCGGCCGACGCGCGAGGACCGCAGTGTCTCCTCGAACGCCTGGCTCACCTCGTGCGTCTCGAACATCTGGTACGGCAACGGGGTGTAGACGCCTTCGGTGACCTTCTCGAACACTCGCTGCAGCAGTCGCGACAGCCGTTGTGGGCGCACCGCGACCAGGCGGTCGAGGTCCATCGAGTAATAGGCGAGGTTCTTGTCGAAATTGGCCAGTTCCAGCAGGCCGCCGGTGTAGATGTCGGCCTTACCGACCTCGACGATCCGCCCGAACTCCGCTGCGGCATTGAAGTTCTGGCGCAGGATCTCGCCGGGGGCACTGCTGATGATCACGTCGACGCCCGCACCGCCGGTCAGCGCCAGCACATCGTCGACGAAGTTGAGCGAACGCGAGTTCACCGCGTGGTCCGCACCCATCGCGAGCACATGCGCGCGGCGCTCCGGCGAACTCGCCGTGCCGATGATGCGAGCGCCCAGCGCCTTGGCCACCTGGATCGCCGCCGTGCCGACACCGCCTGCGGCGCCGTGGATCAGCACGGTCTCCCCCGGCTCGAGGCGGGCCAGGTCGTGCAGGGCGTATTCGGCCGTGCCGAAGGCGATGGTGCTGGTGCAGTAGCCGGGATCGGTGTCGGCGGGCACGATGACCGCCAGCGCGCGATCGACGACGGCGAATCGGCGCATCATGCCCTTGGACGCCACCGCGACCTTGTCCCCGACCGCGACATCGGTGACACCGGCGCCGACCCGCACCACGGTACCCATGCCCTCCATGCCGGGCACGGTGCCGAAATAGGTCGGCGCCAGTTCGCGTTCGCCGAGCAGTCCGATGACCTTGAGCGGATCCTTGTAGTTCAGTCCGATCACCGCCATCGCGACCTCGACCTGCCCCGGCGCGGGTTGCGGGCGCGGGCACTGCCGCCACGCCACCTGCGAGAGCAGCCGGGTCCGCGGCATATCCAGCTCGAAGTTCACCTCCGGGTCGGTCAGCGGGTGCGATGTCTCCAGTTCTTCGATGCGCTCCGGCAGCGGTTTGGTCACCACCGGCGCCCAGCGGACGCCATCGCGCAGCAGTACCTCGTCGACGTTGTCGAGTGAAAAGGCGCCGGGGACACCGAGTTCGGTGACGAGATCGGCGATCGAGGTATTCGGCTCGGTGTCGACTAACCGCCAGCGCAACGGGGTCTGCTCGTTGAGCAGAACCCGGCGACCACCGGCGAGCGCGGCCTGGCGCGGGTCGGATACGGCATCGCTACCGGGCACCGCGAAGGCGGATTCGGTGACCAGGGTGGCGTGCACATCGCCGTCACCGAAGTGGATCTGCGGTGCGGCGCCCTCTACGGTCGGGGTCACATATTCCGACACGGCGACCGCGATGCGCTTGAGCGTCCACAGATCGGCGACATCGTCGGTGCCCGCACCGACCACGACACAGACGTGCAGACGTTGCGCGCCTTCGGCTTTCGCCGCCGCCACAGTGGCGACCAGGTCCGCCTCCAGGTCATCGTCGGCCGGGTCCGCGACGTACACCCGCGCACCGGGGATCGCGGCGGCGAGTTCACCGAACCGAGCGCTGTCGCCGAGTGCGACGATCACCGTCGACACCGATCCTGCTTCGGCGAGCGCCGTGGGGTCGAGTGGATCGCACTGTTGCATCGTTTCGGTGTAGTAGAAATCGGCCATCCGGTGCAGGGGGTCGTCACCGGGTTTGAGCGCCCCGATCTGCAGTCCGGTCAAGCGCGCGACCAGCTTTCGGTCCTGGTCGAGGAGATCGACATCGGCGCGCAGGCGGGCATTCGGGTCGCGCCGCGCGATCACGGTGATCTGCGCCGGGAGTTCGGCGAGCAGGCGCACCGCGGTCACCCCGACGGGCACCATGACGCCCTCGTTGATCCGTTCGTCGGTGAAAAGCATCGCGGCGCACTGCATCGCGGCATCGACGACAGCCGGGTGTGCCAGGTGCCGGGAGCCGGCGGCGATGGTGCCGTCGACCGAAGCGAGCACCACGTCGCGCCCGACTCGCACCGAGGTCACCCGTTGGAATGTCGGACCGTATTGCAGGCCCGCCGAGGCCAGACCCGCGTAGAACATCGCCGGATCGACATCGACCCCCACCTCGATGGTCGGCAGTTCGACTTCGGTCTGCTCGTAACTGCCGGTCAACGTGCGACCGGTCGAGTGCACCGTCCACGCCGCGCCCGTCGCACTGCGCGACCTGATCAGGAATCGGCCGCTGGCTTCCTCGATACTCATCGCGACCAGCGGCACATCGGGGGCACCCATGATCAGCGGCGCGACGAACCGAACCCCTTCCAGCGCAACCTGTTTGCTGCCGATCCGCTCGGCGGTCGCGCTCAACGCCGCGTCGAGATACGCCGCGCCGGGCATGATCTTGACGCCGTTGACGACATGGTCGGCCAGCCAGGGCAGCAGTTCGGTGCCGACCTGCAGCAGCCATTCCGGGCGCCCCTCCACATCGGGATCGCCGAGCATGGCGTAACCGTCGGGCGTGCCGAGGCGGGCCTGCTCGAACAGGGGCAGGGCCGAGTGCAGGCGGGTGCGCTGCCAGGGGTAGCGCGGCAGCGGCACGTGCGCGGTGACGCCGCGCTCGGCCGGGAACAGCAGTTCACGGTCGAGGACACCGGCGGCGTGCAGACCGATGAGAGTGCGCCGGATGCTGTGCGAATCGGACTGCTCGCGGTCCAGGGTGGGCACGGTGGTGCCGTTCACGTCCGCGTCCACCAGGGCCTCGCGGATGTTGCCCGACAGCACGGGGTGGGGGCCGACCTCGAGGAAGATCCGGCTGCCCGCGGCGATCAGGCTCCCGATCGCGGCGAAGAACCGCACGGGCTGACGGACATTGGACCACCAGTACTCGGCGTTCCAGTCGCCGCCGGTGACGAGTTCCCCGGTCACCGAGGAGTACAGCGGCACCACCGGTGGCTGCGGGGCCAGATCGGCCAGCGCCGTGTGCAATTCGTCGTGGATCGGGTCCATCAGTCGGCTGTGATACGGCACTTCAACGCGCAGTCGGCGGGCGAATACACCGTCCTCGGTGAGCTTTTCGGCGATCTCGTCCAGGCGGTCGACGTCGCCGGAGAGGGTCAACGAGGTCGGGCTGTTGATCGCCGCGATGTCGACGCGCGGGTCGTCGGCGATGAGCGCGTCGGCCTGCTCCCTGGTCATTCCGACCGCGAGCATCCCGCCGGTTCCCGCGGTCGTGGCCTGCAGGCGCGCCCGGTGATACGCCACGCGCACCGCCTCGCCCAGTGACAGCATGCCGCTCACATACGCGGCCGATACCTCACCCACGCTGTGCCCGACGATGGCCGCGGGGACGATGCCGTACTCGGCCAGTTCGCGTACCAGGCCCACCTGGACGAGGAAATTCGCGGGTTGGGCGACCTCGGTGCTGGTGACCCTGGACTCCTCCTCGGGCTTGCGCAGTTCCTCGATGATCGACCACCCCGCGAGCGCGCGGAACTCCGCGTCGATCTCCTCGGCGGTGTCGGCGAACACCCCACCGGCAGCGAGCAGCTCGCGCGCCATCTTCCAGTGCTGCGGTCCCATGCCCGAGAACACGAACACCGGTTCGGCGGCGCCGGAGGAGACCGTGCGGCTGGCGTCGCGGCCCGCGCCCGACGCGTACTCGTGCAGGGCGCGCACCAGCTCGTCGGTGGAGTCGTCGAGAAGGACACCGGTGCGGAACGGGTGGTGGGCCATCCTGGTCCACGCCGCTTCGGCCAGCCGATCCGGGTCGGCCCCCGCGGTGATCAGGTCGGCGAACCGGCCTGCCAACGCGCGCGCGGCACCGGTGCTGCGCGCCGAGATGGGCAGGATGCCGAGATGGCGGGCCGGTTCGGTCGACGACGCGGGCGCGCGGAACTCCTGCAGGATCGCGTGGGCGTTGGTGCCGCCGTAGCCGAATCCGTTGACCGCCACCGACATCGGGCCACTGTCGGCGGGCAGCGGTTGCGCCTCGGTCTGTACGTGCAGGCCCAGCTCGTCGAACGGGATGTCGGGGTTCGGATTGTTCAGCCAACCCTGCGGCGGCAGCGTGCGATGCTGTACTGCCAGCGCGGCTTTGATCACGCTGGCCACGCCCGCGGCGGCTTCGGTGTGACCGATCGTCGCCTTCACCGAGCCGACGCCGATGGTGCCGGTGCGTCCGGACGGCGAGCCGAAAACCCTACCGAGCGCGCGCAATTCGACGGGATCACCGACCAGCGTTCCGGTGCCGTGCGCTTCCAGGTAGGTGATCTGGTCGGGCGCGAGGCCCGAGCGTTCGCACACAGTGCGGGCCAGCGCCTCTTGCGAGTCGACATTGGGCACGGTGATCGCGGTCGTGCGCCCGTCCTGATTCGAGCCCGTCGCCTTGATCACCGCGTAGATGCGATCACCGTCTCGCACCGCGTCGTCGAGCTTCTTCAGCACCACCATCCCGGCGCCCTCGCCGCGGCCGTAGCCGTCGGCGGAAGCGTCGAAGGACTTGCAGCGACCATCCGTGGCCAGGAATCCGCCCTTGCACATGAGGACGAAGGTTTCGGGCTGCAACATCACGTTGACGCCGCCCGCCACCGCGACGCGGCAGTCGTCGTTGTCCAGCGCCTGGCAGGCCAGGTGCAGCGCGACCAGCGACGAGGAGCACGCGGTGTCGACCGTGATCGCCGGACCGACCAGGTTCAGCGCGTAGGCGATCCGGTTGGACAGCATCGTGTAGGAGGCACTGGCCGGGGTGTGCATGTCGGTGTGGAACAGCGCCGGGCCGACCACGCCGATGACCGACTGGTCGACGACGAAACCGCCAACGTAGACCCCGATCTGCGCGCCGGCCGAGCGGCCCGCGATGCCCGCGTCGTCGAGTGCCTCCCAGGTCACCTCGAGCATCAGCCGTTGCTGCGGGTCGAGCACCGTGGCCTCGCGCGGCGAGATCCCGAAGAAGTCGGGGTCGAATTCCCACGGATCACTGGTCATGAAGGCGCCGTGCTTGGTGTAGCTGCGCCCCGGCGTGCGCGGCTCGGGGTCGTAGTAGCGGCGCCAATCCCAGCGATCGGCGGGCATCTCCACGACGCCGTCGCGTTTGTCGACGATAAAGTCCCAGAACGATTCCGGGGAATCGATTCCGCCCGCGAACCGACATCCGATTCCGACAATGGCTATATCCGACACGCAATTTCCTCCGGTTCGACCGGCCTGTGACATGTGACCGTTGGTGCCAACGTAGAAGCCCGCCGATGCGGCGATCGTGGCGATCAACGACCTCTGGAATTTCGGACGGGTATTCGCGAAACCCCCTGTGATCGGCCCCATGTCGCGAAGTCACGGTTCACAACAATGTTTCGAGAGTCTTTGTGACCGGCCGCAATATTGCGCGGTAGCGACCGAAAAGACCATCGACTGCTGACAAGTTCGACCCCATCGCGAGTAGTTGGGAGGCGAATGTGTTCGCCGAGTTGACACAGTGGGCAGACACCGTCGTCCGGCGGCGATATCTGGTGATCATGGTGATGGTGACCGGATTGTTGGCACTGGGAACCTATGGACTCGGCCTCGGCGCGGATCTCAGCGCGCAGGGATTCGACGATCCGTCCTCGGAGTCGGTTCGCGCGACGCACATTCGCGACAACGCGTTCGGCCGTGACCACAGCGGTGACGTGATCCTGTTGGTCCGGGCGCCCGAGGGCACCACGATCGACGATCCGGCCTTCGCCGAGACCGTCGTGGCGGGCCTGAACAACCTGACCCAACGGTTCCCGGACCAGATCGACCGGGTCAACGGCGCGTATTGGCCGACTGATTCCGGTGTGGCGCTTCCTGATGTCTTCGGCTCGCCCGCCCGTGACTACGCGTTCGCCTCGGTCGCGGTCAGCGGCCTCGATCCCACCGAACAGGGCCGCAACTACCGCGAGATCGCCGAGGAGTTCGTGATCCCCGGGGTCGAGGTCGAACTCGCAGGCGGACAACCGGTCACCCTCGCGTTGAACGACACCATGATCCAGGATCAGCGGCGCGTGGAGTTGTTCGCCATCCCGGTGGTCGCGGTCCTGCTGTTCTTCCTGTTCGGTGGCGTCGTCGCGGCCGCACTTCCGCTGATCGTCGGCGGACTCACCATGCTCGGCGCGTGGGGCCTGCTGCGCTGCCTCACCGCGGTCACCGAGGTGAACTCCTTCGTCTCCCCTGTCGTTTCGATGATCGGGTTGGGCTTGGCCATCGACTACGGGCTGTTCGTCCTGAGTCGTTTCCGCGAGGAACTCGCCGACGGTCGCACGGTCGACGACGCGGTCCGGCGCTCGGTGACCACCGCGGGGCGCACGGTGTTGTTCTCGGCCTTGATCGTCGTGGTCGCGGCGGCAGGCATTCTGGTGTTCCCGCAGGGCTTCTTGCGATCGTTTGCCTACGGCGCCATCATCACCATTTCGCTGGCCGCGCTCACCTCGATCACCCTGCTGCCCGCGATGCTGGCCGTGCTGGGCAGGCGCGTCGACTGGCTCGGCGTCGACTGGTTCCGTAAACCGGTCGCGAGCGACCGTGTCCCCGACAACAGGTGGGGCCGGTTCGCCGCCGGAGTCATGAAACGTCCGCTGGCGGTAGCGATTCCGATCTGCCTCGGCTTGTTGCTGCTCATCATCCCGATCCAGCACCTGGCCTTCGGCTCCATCAACGAGCGCTTTCTCCCGCCGGAACACCCGACGCGCCTGGCCCAGCAGCACTTCGACGAACTGTTCCCGCTGCGCCAGATCGACCCGATCGACCTGGTCATCGTGACTTTCGACCCCACAACCGCCGAGACCGTCCGTGCCGACGCCAACCACGCCCCCGGCTTGGCAGCGCCGTTCGCCGAACCGATGCAGTCGCCGTTCCAGCCCCAGATCCTCACCACCCAGACCGTGCTCGCCGGTTCCGGCGATGCCGAGGCGACCATCGACTATCTGCGTTCGATGCCGCTGCCGCCCGGCGCGACACTGATGGTCGGTGGGCAGCCCGCCGTGGAGCAGGACAGCATCGACGCGCTGGTCGAGCGGATGCCGCTGATGATTCTCTTCGTCTTCTTGGCGAGCACGCTACTGATGGCGCTGACGTTCGGTTCGCTGGTACTGCCGTTGAAGGCGGCAGCACTGAACCTGCTCGGGCTCTGCGCCACTCTCGGCGTGTTGACCTGGGTTTTCATCGAAGGGCACGGCGCCGGGCTGGTCGGCTTCACCCCACAACCGATCATGGCGCTGGTCCTGGTGGTGATCGTCTCGGTGGTCTACGGACTGTCGACTGATTACGAGGTGTTCCTGCTGTCGCGCATCGTCGAAGCCAGGGCCGCGGGCGCCTCCACCACCGAAGCCGTGCAGGCGGGGATTGCCCGCACGGGCCGCATCATCACCGCGGCCGCGGTGATCCTTTTGGTGGTCACCGGCGCGTTCGCGCTGTCGGATCTGCTGATGATGCAGTACATCGCCTTCGGCATGGTGACCGCACTGTTCATCGACGCCACCATCCTGCGCATGCTGCTGGTGCCCGCGTCCATGCGGCTGCTCGGGGACGCCTGCTGGTGGGCACCTCGGTGGTTGAAACGCCTGCAGCCCGCACCGGCACACGACATCCTCGCCCACTCGACACCTTCCGGAGCTGCTCCGACGCCAACTCGCGGCGACCGGGACTGAACCTGCGGAGTACACCATGAACGTCCGGAGCGGCACCGTCGATGTGCCGGCCACCCCCACCACCGCGCTACCCGCCTTCGCGTGGCGCGAGGTGTCGATCGTGGCCGCCGTGGCGGCGACCCTGTTCCTGGTCAGGATCGATCGCTACCGCATCAGCGGCGACGAACTGTATTTCCTGGCGGCAGGGCGGCATCCGTCGGTCAGCTATGCCGATCAGGGGCCGTTGGTTCCACTCCTGGCAGCACTGTCGGACTACCTCGCGCCGGGATCCACCGTCGCGCTGCGGTTGCCCGCGCTGCTGTTCACCGTGCTGGCCATCGTGCTCAGCGCGGTGATGGCCAGGGAATTCGGCGGTGGTCGACTCGCCCAGACCGTCGCCGCGTTCGCCTACGCGACCACCCCGATCGCGGTGATGCAATCGGCGATGCTGAGCACCTTCGCCCTCGACCTCACCTTGACGGCGGCCCTGGCGTGGCTGCTGATCCGCTGGGTGCGCACCCGCGACGACTACCTGCTGGTCGCGGCGGGATTCGTCGCCGCGGTCGACTTCCAGGTCAAATGGCTGATTCCGATCATCTGGGCGGTGCTCGCCGTCGGTGTGGCCGTGTTCGGACCACGGGAGATGCTGCGTCGGCCCGCCTGGTGGCTCGGGTCAGGACTGCTCGCCGCAACGGCCGTCCCGATTCTGTTGTGGCAACACGACAACGGCTGGCCACAGCTGGCGATGGGCGCGATCGTGCGCGACGAACAACTGGCCACTGCCGGACTGTTCGCGGTGCCGTGGTCGCTGATTCAGGTCACCGGGGCGGGCGGCCTGCTGTTGATCATCGGCATGTGGGCGGGACTGCGGGCCGAGCGGTTTCGTCCGTACTACTTCCTGATCCCGATGATCGCGCTCGGTCTGGGCGCGGTCGTCCTGTTCGGTCTGCGCCCGTATTTCGTCGCCGGTGCGTTTCCCGGCCTGTTCGCGGCGGGTGCGGTGTATCTGGCAGACCGGGGGTTCACCCGACGCGCCGCGATCGTCGGCGGTTGCTTCGGCGGACTCACGACCGCGATCTGCGTCGCGCTCGTCGTCATCGTGCCGCTGCCGGAGTCAGCACTACGGCAGTCCACCGACGACTATTCGCAGATCCATTCGCGCAGTGTGCTTTTCGGTCCGAGCGGGTGGGAGGACCTGAACACCGCGGTTGCCGAGACCTACCACCGGGTTCCGCCGCAACAGCGCGAAGCTCTGGTGATCGTGACCCAGAACTATTGGCAGGCAGCGGCACTCGATGACTTCGGGCCCGCCGCCGGTCTACCGGCCGTGTTCAGCCCGAACCGCGGCTACGGCTACTTCGGCACACCACCGGACAACGCGACCACGGTCCTCTACGTCGGGGTCGACGATCCCGACACCGCGTTGCGGACCCACTTCGCGCAGACGACCCTGCTGACCCACATCGACGAACCGCTCGGCTTTCCCGGCGTGAACCGCGGCGTCGCGGTGTGGTTGTGCAGCGGACCGAGCGAACCGTGGTCGGTCCTGTGGCCCGATACCAGGCAGCTGCGGTTCATCGATGGGACCAGCCGACATGGGAAATAGGCACACAGCAGTGAACGGAGACAAGGCAGTGGTGAATTCGATGGTGCGACGGCTCGCTCTCGCGGTGGCGCTCGCCGCCACGGGCCTGCCCATCGTCGCGACGGCGCACGCGGCCCCGGACCTGGTCGCCGCCGGCGCGATGGCGGAGGCACGTCCGGCACCGAACGGTTCGTTCGCGGTGGCGGCGGCCGCGAAGGGGCCCGGCAAGGTGATCGACCTGACCGTGCACTCGGCGGCGATGAACCGCGCGGTCACCGTCGCGGTCATCCCCGCCGCCGATCCCACGGCGCCTGCGGGCTCGCTGTATCTGATCAACGGAGTCGACGGTGGTACCGACACCCCCGACTGGCGGGAGGGCAGCAACTGGTTCACCAAGACCGACGCCATCGAATTCTTCGGTGCGAAACAGGCGAACATCGTCATGCCGATCGGCGGTGCGGGCACCTTCTACACCGACTGGCAGACCGACGATCCCGGCACCGGACGCAACCGCTGGCTGACCTTCCTCACCACCGAACTCCCGCCGATCATCGACTCGGCCTTCCACGGCACCGGCCGCGACGCGGTCGCCGGTCTGTCGATGGCCAGCTCGGCGGTGTTCCGGATGGCACAGGAAGCGCCACAACGGTTTCAGATGGTCGGCTCGTTCAGCGGGTGCATCCAGACCAGTAACCCGGCCGGTCAAGCGATGGTGGCCTCGATCGTCACCGCGCGGCGCGGCAACCCGCTGAACATGTGGGGCCCACCCACCGATCCGGCCTGGACAGCCAACGACGCGGCCCTCAACGCCGAGAAGCTGCGCGGTGTTCAGGTGTATGTCAGTACCGGCAACGGTCTGCCGGGCCCGCTGGACACCTTGACCGGCCCCGGCGTCAAGAGCAGTCCGATGAAACTGCTCGATCAGCTGCTCATCGGCGGCGTGCTCGACGGGATCACCGTGGTGTGCACCGCGTTGTTGCGCGATCGACTTGCCGCCCTTGATATCCCGGCGACCTTCGACTTCCGCCCGGCGGGCACGCATTCCTGGGGTTACTGGGAGCAGGACATGCACACCTACTGGGAACGCGCCGCCGCACTGCTCGTGCCCTAGAACGCATGGGGCCCGACCTCCTGCTTAGTTGAACGATGGTACAACTAGTACGATAGTTCAATTAGTTCGAGGAGGCGGCGCGATGAGCGCGAGACAGTCGGCTGGACGGCGTGAATGGGGCGGTCTCGCACTGTTGGCATTGCCGACCATGCTGCTGGGGCTCGATGTGACGGCTCTGTACCTGGTGGTACCGAGCTTGGCCGTCGACCTCGATCCGACCGCGACCGAGACGCTGTGGATCATGGATGCCTACGGCTTCTTCATCGCCGGGCTCCTGATCACGATGGGAACGTGGGGCGACCGAATCGGACGGCGCCGGTTGCTGATGATCGGAGTGGCGGCATTCGCCGCGGCCTCGGTCTCGGTGGCATTCGCTCCAACGGCCCTGTGGTTGATCGCGGCACGTGCGCTACTCGGCGTGGCGGGAGCGACGCTGATGCCCTCGACCCTGTCCCTGATCAGCACCATGTTCACCGACGCCAGGCAACGCGCGTCGGCCATCGGGGTGTGGGCGACCATGTTCGCGTTGGGGATGGCCGCGGGCCCGATCGTGGGTGGGGCGCTGAGCGCCGCCTTCTGGTGGGGTGCGGTCTTTCTCATCGCGGTCCCGGTCGCAGCGCTGGTGCTGGCCGGTGCACCGGCGCTGCTTCCGGAGCGCCGGACACGTGCCGGTCGGCTCGACCTGCTCAGCGTCGGGTTGTCGCTGGCCGCGCTGCTGCCCATCATCTACGCGATCAAGCACGCCGCCGACCACGGCGTCGACCTCCAGGCCGTGGGAGCAGGCCTGGTCGGCGGCGCCGCCGCCGTCGCGTTCGTCCGTCGTCAGTTGCGCCTTGCCGAGCCGCTGCTCGACATGAAGCTGTTCACCAGCCGAGCCTTCTCCGCGGCCCTGTCCGTGTTGTTGATCGGCTTGGTCGGGTTCGGTGGCGTGATGTTCCTGGTCACCCAGTACTTGCAGCTCGTCGCGGACCTCTCGCCGATGGCCGCTGGGCTGTGGATGGGCCCGCCCGCGTTGGCCATGCTCGTCGGGGCCATCGGGGCACCGCTCGTGGCCGCCCGCATCTCACCAGGAGTGGTCATGGCGGCCACGTTGACACTGTCGCTGGCCGGATACACGCTGTTGGCGCTCGCCGGGACCGACAGCACGCGTGCCGTCGTCACCGGCTTTGCCCTTGTCTACCTCGGGCTCGGGGTCATCGCCGCGCTGGGCACCGATATCGTCGTCGGCGCGACACCACCGGAAAAGGCCGGGTCGGCGGCCGCGCTGTCGGAGACCGTCCAAGAGCTCGGGATCGCCGTCGGCGTCGCGCTCCTCGGCAGTTTCACCGCCGCGGTCTATCACCGCGACATCGAGGTCCCCGCCGGATTGTCGGCACCGGTGGCCGAAACCTACAGCAACAGCCTGTCCGGAGCCTCGTCCCTGTCGAACCAGATATCGGCCGACGCACTCGACCACGCGCGAACCGTGTTCACCGGCGGACTCAACACCGCGTCTCTCGCAGCGGGTATCGCCGTCGCGGTCGCTGCCCTCACCTGCTTCGTCACGCTGCGGCACCTGCGGCCACTCGGCGCCGACGACCGTGCGGCGGAGCCGGTAGTCTCCACATCCGGGAGTGAGCGATGACGGAGAAAGCGATCG
Source organism: Nocardia sp. A7 (assembly GCF_046549215.1). Classification (NCBI taxonomy): domain Bacteria; kingdom Bacillati; phylum Actinomycetota; class Actinomycetes; order Mycobacteriales; family Nocardiaceae; genus Nocardia; species Nocardia sp. A7. Next base: position 634,541 of record NZ_JAJPWE010000005.1, read on the forward strand.
AGACCGAGCAGGACACCGCCGACGGTCGCACACTGCGCGGCCGACGCCGACGAGCGCAGATCCTCGAGGCCACGCTCGAGATCGTCCGCCGCGACGGAGCAACGGGCGTCACCCATCGCACCGTCGCCAAAGAGGCTGGGATCACGACCAGCCTGACCCTCTACTACTTCGCCACCCTGGACGATCTGTTGATAGCTGCCCTGACCAGCGTCACAGAGGCGTACACACTGCGCATCCGTGAACTCGTCGACACCGATGACGACCCACTCAGCGGCCTCGCCGAGCTCATCGCCGAATCCGCCGGATCCGGACGTGAGCGAGCGCTCGCGGAGCGGGAGCTGTCGACCCTCGCGGCACGCCGGCCCGCCCTGCGACCGGTCGCGCGCCGCTGGCGCGACAATGTCGCCGAACTCGCCCGAACACAGACTGACGACCCCGAGGCGATCGAGGCCGTCGTCGCTCTGTCCGACGGCCTGTGCACCGCCATCCTCCTCAACGACGGCGCGGCCGACCCCGATCACATCCGGGCAGTTCTCCGCACAGCCCTCCGGGGAAGCACGCGCGGATGATCGGCACGTAGTTGTACGGCGAGACGCTGCGCAACCAATAGCCCAGTCGCCGGGGCGGTTACACCGGTACTTCGTCGCGGGCTTGGAGGTCGGCGAGGACCCGGCGCAGAAGTTGTTCGGCGCGGATGCGTTGCCAGCCCAGCATCGCGTGCGGGCTGAACCTGGCCTCCTCGAACAGGGCGACCAGTTCGTGTGCGCCGTCGTCGTGCAGCACACCGCTGTCGAAAGCGCGCTCCAGCACTTCTCTCGGGGTGTCCGAAATCAACGGCGCCGCAGCACGATCCGCGGCCAACCCGGCCTCCATCGCCACATAGCAGGCGATCACCGCGGTGCGCGCATCCTGACCCGGCGCGTTCATCGCGGCCAGACCCATCTCGGCTGCCCTGGTGAGCGAGTCGACCGTGCTCGACACCTCCTCCTCGGTCAGTTCCACCCCATCGACCACGGGCGGGCGCCGCCCGGTGACAGTGGCACCGACGAGACCGACCAGCGCGATGCCGATCAGCACGATCGCCAGACCCACCGCCCCCAGCAACGCCATCCCACTCAATCGTGACGAGTCGACCGCCGAGTCGACCACCTGGATGTCGACCGCGTCCGGCACCGGCGGTGTCCCCTCGTCGATCAGAGGTCTCGCCGAAGGCTGACGCCTGGCACCGGGCAAGACGAACAGCATGGTGATCCCGACCGCGAACGTCAGTGCGACGGCACTTAGCGCTACCGGAACCAGCACCGCGAACCGCTTGAACGACAAGCGAACCCTGAGGCCGCGTTCGACAGCGGGCATCGCCAACGGCAGCCGATGCTGACTGACGACGACCCCCGCCAGCAAGATCACTACCGAAACCAGCAGTAACACCGGCATCAATGCGACAGCCACCGGCGAAGGCGCGCCGGTTTCACCGGGAACGACCGTCCCAGGTAAACGCCCGTGCAGCGCGATAATCGCCGCGACAATCAATGCGACCGCCGCGACCAATCGACCTACTGGCGCCAATATTTTTCCCACAGCCCTACCGCCGAACCCCTGGAAGCCACCTGAAATGCCCACATAGTGGCATTTCCCCCGCGCACCAGGAACCGACCGCACAAGATTTGGTCGAACTCCCTCAGTATTCCGACGATTCCTTGTACACCACAACATTTTATTACCCCGAGGCAATGAATATTGCGGGGCCGATCGTCGGCCTCGCGCCTTCCTGGTGGGTCAGGCGACTGGAAAGCGGGCGGCATTCGCGTGCGCCCAGTCGCTGAACGTGGTGGCGGGGTGGCCGGTGATGTCTGCAACGCTGGTGGTGGGCAGGGATTCCGGGGGTGGGGTGAAGTCGATGAGGACATTGTCGACGTACCAGGTGGTGTTGTCACCCATGGTCGGTTGCAGGGCGGCGATGGTTTCCTCGCGGGTGGAGGTGCGGAAGGTGATATCGCGGTCGAGGGCATCGGCGAGGTGAGCCACCAGGTCGGCGCGGGTGAGGATCTCCGGGCCCGCGAGCGAGTGTGCGCGGCCGACGTGGCCGTCGGTCAGCAGTGCGGTCGCGGCAACGGCGGCAATGTCTTTCATGGCGATGGGCGCGGTCGCAGTGCCGGGGTGCGGTTCCCGGACGGCGCCGGTTTCGCGGATCTGCTGGGACCAGGTCAGCGTGTTCTCCATGAAATCGGCCGGCCACAGATGGGTCCAGGCCAGGCCGCTGCCCTCCACCGCGTCACACACACTGCCCCACCAGCTTTCGGGCTCACCGGACAGATCGACGACGTGCCGCACACCGGCGGCCCGCGCCAGCTCGAGCACCTCGGTGACGTTGTCCGGCGACGGTGCCAGATACATCCGATCGACACCCTCGAATGCCGCGGGCAAGCTGTCCGGTCGACCCAGATGCCCTCGGGCCACCTGAACCTCGGCGGGCAGTGCCGCTCTGCTCGGGTTGATGGTGAGCGCGCGGATGTCGCTCGCACCTCGCGCGATCAGCTGGTCCACGACCATGCGCCCGATATTGGCCGTCGCCCCGGTCACCAGGATTGTCATCGGTTTCCCTCCGTCTCGGATCGTTGAATCATTCGATCCTGCCAACGAAATCCGACCGGCGCACATGGCAATTTTCGACGAAATCTCCGGATCGGCGGTCGAGGACGACGGTGGCGTCGCGCCCGGAGCATCGGAAAATTTCCGGTAACCGTACCGATATCTATGGTGTGGCAATGTCATTCATCATTTATGTCGATGTGATGATGTTTTTACGGTATCACCGCTGGTGGGTTCCACGGAATCGTCGGCGATGCGAAAATGTCCTCGGACCGAGATCCGGTCCGGCAGAGGATGTTCCGCCGGATCAGGCGGGCAGACTGGAGGGGCAGGATGCAATTCTCACGAATCGGCGTAGTAGCCGTTCTCGCAGCAGGAACCGTCGGTTTCGCGGCCACTACCACCGCGCAGGCCGCACCGTCAGCCACGGTTCCGATCGTGCACGGTGTCGATGGCGGCGTGGCGTTCACCGCGAGCCCGCTGGCTGATGGCTCCGGGCTCACCGTGTCCGCTCCCGGCGGCACGTTCGCTCTAGCCGGTGGTGCGGTCACCTTGACCGACTCCGCAGGCCGGGTGGTCGCCGCCCTGCCGACCCGCATCATCACGGGCGCAGGCGATTTCGACCTGGTCGCGGGCATTTCCGCCGACGGCCGTTCCGCGACACTGAGTCCCACCGCCGCACCGGCCGTCGTCAATGCCAATATGGCCGACTTCGTCGACGCGGCCAGTGACGCCCAGGCTCGCAAGCAGCACAACGCGGGCATCGGCGCCCTGATCGGCGCGGGCATCGGCGCGGTGCTCGGCTTCTTCCTCGGCGGAGTCGGCGCACTGGTAACCATCCCGATCGGTGCGGGCATCGGCGCCCTCATCGGCTACTCGACGCCGTAACGGCACGCGTGGTGGCCGACCCGCGCGGTCGGCCACCACGCGCCCGTCAGCTCAGCAGGCATTCGCACTCCACCGGCCGCCGCATGACAGATGTCATGCCGCACCCGTGACGCTGTCACTGGAAATGATGTTGTCGCGCACTGTTTCTCGGCATTCGAGCCGACGAACATTGTGCATGTTCCTCGCACAACATCTTTCTCGCGCAACAGCTTGGAGAGCACAATGCCTGTTTCCCCGCACGAGCCCGACGAGACTTCCTCGCCCATACCGTCTGCCGATCCGACACAGAAGCTGATCGATCAGCTCGGTGGCACGACCGGCATGATCTACACGGCCATCCCGATCATCGCGTTCGTCACGGCGAACGCACTGGTGGCACTGCCGATCGCCATCGGGTCGGCGGTTGCCCTCGCCCTGGTGATCATGGGAATTCGGATCGCCCGCGGCGAGCCCGCCGTACAGGCGAGCGGCGGACTCACCGGTGTCGTCGTGGCCGGTGGGGTCGCCGCGTGGACCGGCTCGGCAAGCGGGTTCTTCCTGATCGGCATCTGGGCCAGCCTGGCCGGTGCCGTCGTCACACTCGGTTCACTGCTGGCCCGTCGACCGTTGACCGGTTTGCTGTGGAACGCAATGCACGGCAACAAATTCGCTTGGCGGCAGGACCGCCCGTCACTGCGCGCGCACGACCTTGCCACATTCGCCCTCGCCACCCTGTTCGCCACCCGCTACGTCGTCCAGGACTGGCTCTACGACACCGAAGCGGCGGGGTGGCTGGCGACCGCGAAGATCGTCATGGGAACCCCGCTGCTGGCGCTGGCCCTGCTGGTCGTCGTCTGGGCATTCCGCCGCTCGACGAAGCGACTGACCGAAACGGTCCGCGGCACCATTCGAGTGGAGCCCCGAAGCCGCCGACTGCCTCTCATCGAGCGCGACTAAGGTCGGGTTCGTACGGCGGCCGAGTCGAGGAGACCATCATGAACATGTCCGATGAGCGGACGCCCAGCGGTTGGGAAGACATTGTCGCCGCCGATCCGACGCATTCGGGGCGGTATGTGGAGCGGTTTCGGGAGCTCGCTGCGCAAGGGAGCGACATTGTGGGTGAGGCGCGGTTGATCGATGCGATGGTCGGGCGCGGTAGCCGAGTGCTCGACGCGGGCTGCGGGCCGGGGCGGACCGGCGGGTACCTGCACGATGTGGGGCACACGGTGGTCGGGGTCGACGTCGACCCGGTGCTCATCGAAGCGGCGCGGGCGGACCATCCCGGCCCGACATGGCTGGTCGGTGACCTCGCAGAACTGGACCTGCCGGGCGCCGACTTCGACGCCATCGTGTGTGCGGGCAATGTGGTGACGTTTCTCGCCCCGGCTACCCGGGTGGCAGTGCTGACAGGTTTCGCTCGGCATCTGGCTCCGCGAGGACGCGTTGTCATCGGATTCGGAGCGAACCGCGGCTACGAGTTCTCCGAATTCCTGACCGATGCCGAAACTGCCGGTCTCACCGTCGACGTGTTGCTCTCGACCTGGGACCTGCGGCCATTCACCGAAGACTCCGACTTCCTGGTGGCGGTGTTCTCACGCGCGAACTCCAGCCCCGACGCCCGAACCTGACCCCTGATGGTCACCGACGAGCACGAGATCAGGAGACGCAGGTGCCCGAAGTGACAGCCGACGAGGTGATGGCCGAACTGGCCGGGCTCGATGATCCGAAGATGCGCGCGGTCAACACCAAGCACGGTGACGACCACGGTGTGAACCTCACGAAATTGCGTGCGATAGCCAAGCGGCTCAAGACCCAACCCGCACTCGCACAACAACTCTGGGACACCGATGACACCGCGGCGAAACTCCTCGCCCTGCTGATCTGTCGCCCGAGAGCATTCGATCGCGACCAACTCGACACGATGCTGCGCGAGGCACGAACCCCCAAGGTCCACGATTGGCTCGTCGCCTATATCGTGAAGAAGAACCCGCACGCCGAAGAATTACGCACGGCGTGGTTCGCCGATCCGGATCCGGTCGTCGCGAGCGCGGGTTGGGCGCTCACCACCGACCGAGTCGCGAAGAAGCCAGACGGCCTCGACCTCGACAACCTGCTCGACCTCATCGAGTCGGGGATGAAAACCGCACCCGACCGCCTGCAATGGGCGATGAACCACTGCCTGGCCCAGATCGGCATCGACCATCCCGACCACCGCGCCCGCGCTCTCGACATCGGCGAACGCCTCCAGGTCCTGAAGGACTATCCCACGCCCCCTGGCTGCACTTCCCCCTTCGCACCCACCTGGATCACCGAGATCGTGCGCAGGCAGAACACCTAGAGGCGGCGGATCGCCGACGCCTGCGCGGCCCGCGGAGCTCATCGCCCGTCGGCGGCCGATCACCGTTAGCGTGTCTACATGGCTCAGCGTGTGAACGAGATAGCTGATCGGTTCGTCGAGGAGTACGCGGCCGCGGATCCGGTCACGGCCACCATGTTCGGCATCGCCGGACACGATGATCGCCTCACCGACTATTCGCCTGCCGGTCATGAGGCACGGGCGCAGATCGCGCGAAAAGCGTTGCGCGCCATGCTCGATGCGCAACCTGTCGACAACGGCGAGCGCTCGGCGAAAGCGGTGTTCACCGAACGCGTCGGGCTCGAAGTGCAGATCCATGACGCCGGACTCCCCCTCGCCTCGCTCAACGTGATCGAAAGTCCGGTGCAGAACATTCGGATGGTGTTCGACGTGATGCCCGCGCAGACCGCCGCGGACTGGGCTGTGATCGCGCAGCGTCTCGCGGGGGTACCCGAGGCGCTGGCGGGCGTGCGGGCTTCGCTGCTGGTCGCGGCCGAGCGCGGGCAGATCAGTGCGCTGCGGCAGGTCATCAAGGTCGCCGAACAGGCGGACGCCTGGGCGGGTCCCGGGACCGACACCGGGTTCTTCACCAAGTTTGTCGCCGCCGCGGACGGTGTCGACGGCGCGCCACTGGCGCAATTGCGGCAGGGTGCGCACGCGGCTGAGCGGGCCTATGCCGCCCTCGCCGAGTTCCTGCGCGCCGAGCTCATGCCGGACGCGCCCGCCAAGGACGCCGTCGGCGAGCAGACCTACCGGCTCTGGTCGCGCTATTTCACCGGCGCCGACCTCGACCTGCGGGAAGCCTACGACTGGGGCTGGACGGAATTCGCCCGGCTCGAGGCCGAGATGGTGGCCGTCGCCGCCCGGATCGCACCGGGCGCCTCCCTCACCGAGGCCGCGGCAGTGCTCGACGCCGACCCGAGATACCGGCTGCACGGGCAGGCCGAGCTGCGTGCCTGGCTACAGCAGGTATCCGACGAAGCCTTGGAATCATTGCGCGACAAGCACTTCGAGATCCCCGACGAACTCATGGAACTGGAATGCGCCATCGCACCGCCGGGCGGGGTGGTCGGCGCGTATTACATCGGCCCGACCGCGGACTTCAGCCGTCCCGGCCGCATGACCTGGTCGGTGGAGCCGGACAAAGAGGAATTCGCGACCTGGCGCGAGGTCAGCACGGTCTATCACGAGGGTGTGCCCGGCCATCACCTCCAGATCGCTACCGCGGTACACGAAGCGGATTCGCTGAACACCTACCAGCGATTGATGTCGTTCACTTCCGGGCACGGCGAAGGTTGGGCGCTCTACGCCGAACGCCTCATGCAGGAACTCGGCTACCTCGACGACGACGGTGATCTGTTCGGCATGCTTTCGCAGCAACTGTTCCGCGCCGCCCGCGTGGTCGTCGACATCGGGATGCACCTCGAATGGGAGATTCCGGCCGGCACCGACTTTCACGAGGGCGAGCGGTGGACTCCCGATCTCGGCCTGGAATTCCTGCTGACGCGGACCCTCGAAGACGAGGCCACCGCTCGCGACGAGATCGACCGCTACTTGGGTTGGCCCGGACAAGCACCCGCGTACAAGATCGGCGAACGCCTGTGGCTGACGGCCCGCGAGGAGGCCCGTGCGCGCGCGGGAGCGTCGTTCGATGTGAAGGACTTCCACACGCGCGCTTTGCGATTGGGTGGCATGGGCCTGGACACGATGCGCGAGCAACTCGCCGCGATGGAGTGAGGGCCGCTCAGAACAGACTGGTTTGCGCGGGCTGCGCGACGGCCGTGACCGCGGGGTCGAGCTCGATGCGCCGACCGACGAGCCGAGTGTCGTTGACCAACACGAGTTCGCTGGTGCCCGCGGAGTCTCGGCACGCGATCGTGTGCCCGTGCGCGGTCACCGCGTCGATGAGGTATTCGCCCGGCTCCCCGGCGATTTCGGTGGCGACCGGGAATCGGCCGTGCTCGAGGATGGTGGCGTAGAACTCACGCCCACCGGACCAGGCGATGTCGGTGCGGGTGATGTCGGTGGGCAGCGCGCTCACGGCATGCTCGGCCGCATCGGCGACGGCTGATTCCAGCACCGCCCACGGACGCAACGGCTTCGTCAGGATGCGGGTCTTGGTGACACCGGCCACCGCCTGCCCGATCCCGGCGCGCTCGGTCACCGTCCGTTCGAGATCCCGAACATGAAGTCCGTCCGGCGAATCGGTGATGAATCGAGCGACCAGCGCGCCCTGTTCGAAGAGACGGCGATTGCGTCGCGACGCCGACGCCGTCCCGACCTTGGTCATCCCGTCGCCGAAATACGCGATGTAGAGGTGATGTGGCTGCGACAGGTAGTCGCGGACCTGTTCGGGCAAGGCCGTGAGCGGACCACGATGGCTGTGCACCACCGACCAGCCCTCGGTGATCCGGCACTGCTCACATTGGCGCCCGGCGTCGACCCGTGCGCGCCGAGGGCAGGCCAGCCGCCCACGACGGCCGTTGCCGAACCCGTTGTAGCCCAGGCAGAATCGCCCGGAATCGGTGATCCGGAACGCCAGCCGCGTGCCGACACCGGGCAACAGCTCGGTGGTTCCGTCGTCGCCGAGCAGCTCATAGCACCATCGACCCTGCTCGTCCCAGCGCGTGCCGCAGTAGAGGGCCGTGGAGGTCATGGGTCGAACTTACCCCGGCCGGTCGGTGCCGATCACAAGCCGGCAGCCGAAAAATATCCGAACGCCCAGTAACCTGCGCACGGTTTCGCGCACCGGGGATCGGTCACCTACGTTGAGCGCACAGCAGGGGTGCGAAACTGGTAAGGGGAAACAAATGGACGATCTGGGACTGCTTCTCGACACCGGATTCACTGTGACATCGGCTGTACAGATGGATTTTCTGACACAACAGCTGAAGGTGGCGGTCGAATCCTGCTCGCGTAACGGAATTCCCTTTCCCCGGATATGGGACGAGGTCGAGGACGCACTCGATCTGGTACCGGTTGATATCCCCGTCGAGTGGCGCTCAGAATTACGCCTGTACCTCAGCGATCACGTGATTTCCGCATTCATGAACGTGCCGGCGGGTTCGAAGCCGTCACAGTGCGCCGAGTAGATCTTCGAGGCGGAAGGGCACGTGGCGGACGCGGACGCCGGTGGCGTGGTAGATCGCGTTGCCCACCGCGGCCGCCGAGCCGACGATGCCGATCTCACCGATTCCCTTGCTGCCCATCGGGTTCAGATGAGGGTCGTGTTCGTCGATCCAGCTGACATCGATGTCGCCGATATCGGCGTTGACCGGAATGTGGTACCCGGCGAGGTCATGGTTGACCACCACACCCAGGCGTGGATCGAATTCGCTCTGTTCGAACAGTGCCATCGACAGACCCATGGTCACGGCGCCGATGAATTGCGAGCGGGCCGTGCGCGGATTGATGATCCGGCCCGCACCGAAAACGCTGACCACGCGCGGAACCCGGATCTCGGCGGTGTCGGTGTCCACGCGGACCTCGACGAAGTGCGCGCCGAAGGCGTGTGTCGAGAAATTCTCTCGCCCAGGGTATTCGGGCGCCGCTACCGTGATCTCGGCGCCGTCGGCCGGATCCGGACCGTATCGGTCGAGCAAAGCCCGCGCAGCCGCCACCACGGCCGAGCCCCAGGAGGCCATCCCGGTCGAACCGCCCGCGACCGTCCCCTCGGGTAGGTCGGAATCGCCGATCCGCAGGTCGATGTGGTCGTGGTCGACGCCGAGGGCGTCGGCGGCGATCTGGCCGAGCGCGGTCCAGGTACCGGTGCCGATGTCCACGGCGTCGATGGCGACTTCGTAGCGATCACCGGTCCGACGCACCCTGGCACTGTTGCCCGGCGCGGTATCGGCCGGATAGGTGGCCGCCGCGACCCCGGACCCGATCAGCCATCGACCCTCGCGCCGCGATCTCGGTGCCGGGTCGCGCTCGGCCCAGCCGAAGCGCTGCGCCCCGCTACGCAGGCATTCCACCAGCCCGCGCGTGGAGAACGGGAGTCCCGATTCCGGGTCGACCTCGGGTTCGTTGTGGATGCGCAACGCGATCGGATCCATGCCGAGGGCGACGGCGAGTTCGTCCATGGCCGTCTCCGCCGCGAACATCCCCGGACAGTGCCCCGGCGCCCGCATCCATGACGAGACGCCGACATCCAGCGCCGCGAACTGGTGGGAGGTCGATCGGTTGGCCGCCGAGTACATCACGCGGCTGACCACCGCGGACGGTTCGGCGAACTCCTTCACCGTGGAGGCCTGCGCGATCGCGTCGTGGGCGATCGCGGTCAAGGTGCCGTCGGGGTGCGCACCGAGGCGGACCCGCTGGCTGGTCGGCGTGCGATAACCGGTAAGGGAGAACAACTGTTGTCTGGTCAGCGGTAGTTTCACCGGTCGCCCGCCGGAAAGTTTCGCGGCCATTGCCGCGAGCACGATATTGGCATGCGGTTCGCCTTTGGACCCGAAGCCACCGCCGACGAAAGGCGCGATCACCCGTACCTGCTCCGGCGCCAACCCGAACAGCGGCGCGATCTCGGCACGCACCACGTGTGGGCCCTGGGTGGAATCGAACAGCACGAGGGAGTCGTCGGTCCAGTGCGCGATGGTGGCGTGCGGTTCCATCGGATTGTTGTGGACCATCGCGGTGGTGTAGGTGTGGTCGATCGTGACCGGGGCGATGGCCATGGCCGCGTCCACGTCACCGATCGAGGTGTCGGCGGGAAAGCCGCCGCTCACCTCTTCGGGGGTGTAGAGGTCGGCGCGGTCGGCGCTGAACACGGTGTCGGCAGGCTGTTCGTCATAGGTCACCCGCACCTGGGCGGCAGCTTCGCAGGCCACCTCCTGGCTCGTCGCGATGACGGCGCCGATCACCTGCCCGCGGAAGGCGATCTCGTCGTCCTGCAGGATGAACAGTTCGTTGTTGTCGTCGACGGCCAGCCGGGGAGCATTGCGGTGGGTGAGCACCGCGACGACACCGTCGATCCGCTCGGCCACCGAGGTGTCGATCTCGCGGATCCGGCCTCGAATGATGGTCGACTGCATCACGAAGCCGTACAAGGGATCCGGTTGCGGATGCTCCATCGCGTAGGGCGCGACACCGCGGAGTTTGGCCGGTCCGTCGATGCGGGTGGGTGAGCTGCCGATCGCCGGTGAGTTCACCGTGCCTCACTCAGTTCGCGCAGGGTAGCGACCAGGACGTTGCGCGCCAACGGGATCTTGAAACCGTTCTGACGTTGTGGGCGTGCGTCGGCGAGTTCGGCATCTGCCGCGGCGGCGAAATTCGCCTCGGTGGCAGCGCGCCCGCGCAGTGCGGTCTCGGCGGTCCGCGCTCGCCACGGAGTGTGCGCGACACCGCCGAAGGCGATCCGCACGTCCCGCACGATGCCGTCGGCGATGTCGACGGCGGCCGCCACCGAGACCAGCGCGAACGCGAAGGACGCGCGGTCGCGGACCTTGCGGTAGGTGGAGGTGGTGGCCCAGTCGAGCGCGGGCAGGTCGACGGCGGTGATCAGGTCGCCGTGATCGAGGACGGTATCGCGGTCGGGTTCGTCGCCGGGTAAACGGTACAGGTCGACCAGCGGGATCTCGCGCTCGCCGACGGCCCCGAGCACCCGCACCACCGCGCCCAAGCAGACCATCGCCACCGCCATGTCGGAGGGGTGGGTGGCGATGCACTGGTCGGACGCACCGAGGATGGCATGGTCGCGGTCGAACCCGCCGATCGCCGAGCATCCACTGCCCGGCTCGCGTTTGTTGCACGGCACGGTCGAGTCCTGGAAGTAAGGGCATCTGGTGCGCTGCAACAGGTTTCCGCCGGTGGTGGCGAGGTTGCGCAGTTGGGCGGACGCTCCAGCCAACAGGGCGGCCGACAGCATCGGATAGCGCGCCCTGATGCCCGGATGCGCGGCGAGATCGGCGTTGCGCACGGCCGCGCCGATGCGTACCCCACCGTCCGGAAGTTGGGTCACCTGATCGAACGGCAGTCCGCTGACATCCACCAGTTTGCCGGGCGCGATGATCCCGAGTTTGAGGTGATCGACGAGATTGGTTCCCGCGCCGAGGAATACGGCATCGGGCTCGGCGAGCACCGCGGCGACCGCGTGCCCAGCGTCGGTGGCGCGTTCGTAGGCGAACTCCCTCATCGAGCGACCTCGGCGATCGCCGCGACGATGTTCGGATAGGCGCCACAGCGACACAAGTTGCCGCTCATGCGTTCCCGGATCTCGTCGACGCTCAGTTCGACCTCGGCCAGCTCCGCGGTGACGTGACTCGGCGCACCGGCCTTCACCTCGTCGAGCATGCCGACCGCAGAACAGATCTGGCCGGGCGTGCAATACCCGCACTGGAAGCCGTCGTGTTCGAGGAAGGCCCGCTGGACCGGGTGCAGGTCGTCGCCGTCGGCGAGCCCGTCGGCGGTGACGATCGTCGCTCCGTCGTGGGCGACAGCCAACGCGAGACACAGCGTGGCCCGCCGTCCGTTCAACAGAACCGTGCACGACCCGCACTGCCCGCGATCGCACCCCTTCTTCGGACTGGTGACGCCCAACTGCTCACGCAGGGCGTCCAGCAGGGTCGTGCGGGTGTCGACATCCACCGCCCGCGTCTGCCCATCGACGGTCAAACTGATCTGCGCACGCATCGAACGGCCTCTCGTCGCGCGAACCCGACTTCACCCCGACAAGCGCAGCCGGCCCTTCCGAGCCCGCTACCAACACCTGCGCCACCCTACCGATCCCGCGGTCCGGCTCGCATGCTCCCGACCACATCCGTGGTGGCGTTGCCGATGAATTCCCGCTGCCGGATCCGTCGTATCGGTAGAAGCGGTGGGTCGAGCACGGCCCGTTCCCGGTATCGAGAGGACCACGATCATGCAGTTCGCTACGTCGAAGGATGGCACGGAACTCGCCTATGACGTTTCCGGGAGTGGGCCGGCCTTGGTGTATATCACCGGTGCGACGTGCTTCCGGCGGTTTCTGCCCATCGTCTCCGACGTCAAGCTGTTCGCCACGGAATTCACTGTCTACAACTATGACCGGCGCGGACGTGGGGCCAGTGGGGACGCGCAGCCCTATGCGATCGAGCGCGAGGTCGACGACATCGAGGCGATCATCGATGCCGCGGGTGGGCGCGCGATTCTCTACGGCCACTCGTCTGGGGCTGCGCTGGCGCTCGAAGCGGCGGCGCGGATGCCGGAGAAGATCGACAGGGTCGTGATCTATGACGCGTCCTATGTGCACGACGAGGCCGAACAGGTGTCCTACGCGCGATTGGCGGAACGGGTTCGCGACCGTCTCGCCGGCGCCGAGAACGGTCGAGCGGTGCGGACTTTTCTGCAAGGGATCGGAATGCCACGGGTGTTCATCGCCCTGCTTCCGCTGTTTCCCGGCTGGAAAACCATGAAAGCCCTTGCCCCCACGCTGATGTACGACATCGCCATCACCGAAATCCTGCCGCCGGTTGACCGTTTCACGGGTATCCAGGTCCCGGTGCAGGTGGTGGTCGGCGAGAAGAGTCCGCCCGAACTTCATCAGGTGGCGCGCGCACTGGCCGACGCTGTTCCGCATTCGACCCATCGGATGCTCGCCGGGCAGAACCACATGGTCAGCGCCAAGGCGTTGCTGCCGATATTGACGGATTCCGGGGCGAACGGTTGAGCGTGGCGGCGGTGGGCATGGCCTCGGTGCGGCTGGCATAGACGGGCAGCCATTCGGTGAGGCCTGCGGCGCTGATGATGCGGTCGGTGACCGATGGCACGGGGTTGACCACGCTCATCCGGACCGTACTCCGCTGGGCGCGGGTGGCCATGTCGAGAATCGCCCGGCAGGACATGAAGCTGACGTGCCGGATATCGATCACCAGATGGCCGGACTCCCCCTCGGCTGCCAACGCCTCGTCGAGGACGGTGCGCCACTGGGGCAGGTTGCAGGCGTCGATTTCGCCGTGCACGTGCAGGACTGTGGCTGTGTGATGAAGGGTGACCTCCGTGTGGAGTGTCGAGACGGGTACATCGACCCGAACTGTTTCGTCATCATGGCTGGATTGAGTGTTCACGAGCGCTCGATCCCTCGGCACCGGCAGGTATACGCACTGCCCCGGCCGATCCAGGTGGCTCTAGATCGGCAGGTGATTCCATCAGAGCACGCCGATTCGATGGTGTCACCGATTGTGATGGATCTGATGCACGCGGAAATCACGCTCAGCGGCATCCGTCGAGGGTGGCGTCGGCGATTTCGCTGATCACATCGGCGATCTCGTGCCGTCGGTGCATCGCCGCCAGCTGTCGGCGCGCGCCGTTTCCGCGCTCGCCGATCGCCGCGAGCCCCTCGGTGACGAAGGTGTGGTCACCACAGCGACGCAGTGCGGGTGCGATGTCGTCGACGAGTTCGGCGAGTAGGTCCCGATGCGGAACGACGCGACCGGCGACGAGGTCCAGACCGTTGCCGTCGAGCCCGGAGCGCGCGGCGTTCCAATAGGCGGCCCGCAGGATGTCGCCGGACACCGCCGGCGCGGGGATGCCGTGGGCGATCGCCTCGAGCGCGGTGCAGACCATTCCCCGGATGAGTGCGGCCAGCAGGGCGGATTCCGCCGCGGTCGCCGGCACATCGCTCACCCGGACTTCGACGGTCGGAAAGGTCTCCGACGGGCGAATATCCCAATACACCATCTTGTTGTCGAGAATGCTGCCACTGGCCCGCATCATCGCCACGGTCGATTCGTATTCGCGCAGCGAGGAGAAATACGGTGGCGGGCCCGCGCTGGGCCAACGACGCCACAGGATGCTGCGCCAACTCGCGTAACCGGTCTCACTGCCGCGGTAGATCGCCGAATTCGCGGTCAATGCCAACAGCAACGGCAACCGCGGACGCATATGATTGCCGACCAGTACCGCGGTTTCCCGGTCGGGAACCGCCACGTGCACATGACATCCGCACAGCCCCTGCTCGTGCGCGAGCATGCCGAAGGAATGCGCGATGCGTTGATAGCGCGGTGTGTCGGTGACCGGATAGCCCGCAAAGACGGTCGGCGGCACCGCCACCGCGAGCAAACGGGTGTCGTGCTCGGCGGCACATTCGGCCACCCGGCGCCGCGCGGTCCGCAGTTCCGCCAGCAACTCACCGATATCGGAGTGCACCGTACTACTCGTCTCGACCTGGCAGCTCGTCAATTCCAGCTGCAGATCGATCCCCGCCTTCTTCGCTGTGTCGGCGACCAGCGTGTTCTTCGGCGCGGGCGCGCCGGACTCGGGATCGGTCAGCAGAAATTCCTCTTCGACGCCGACCGTCGGAACATGCGCGGACATTTCCATCACCCTCCCGCACCGATGAGCAGGCCCGGGTCATCGGTCCGGTGAAGGACCGATGACCCGGGCGAAGTGTGGCCGGTCAGTCGCGGAACGCGTCCTTGACCTTCTCGCCCGCGTCCTTCAGGTTCGACTTGGTCTGCTCGCCGCGACCCTCGTTCTCGAGCTTACGGTCGTCGGTGGCACGGCCGGTCGCTTCCTTGGCCTTGCCGGTCAGCTCTTCGGCCTTGTTCTTGGCCTTGTCAGCGATGCTCATGGTTTTCCTTTCAGACGTTCGTCGGCCGGATCATCGACCGTGGGCCGTCCTGGGGACCCATCAGTGGCCTACCCGTGCTCGCAAAGGGCAAACAGGAGACGCGCGAGGTGAATAATCAGTTCATGACCGAACGGGACGACGTATCCATGACAGAGCGCGCTCTGGTCGAGCGCGTGATCGGACTGGGTGACCCGTTGACCGTCGGTCGTTTCCGGTTCCGGTTCGCCACCCGGCAGTGGGAGTGGTCCGACGAGGTCGCGACGATGCACGGATACCCACCCGGCACGGTGCCGACGACCGAAATGCTGCTGTCGCACAAGCACCCTGAGGATCGCGACCGGGTCGCGGCGATGATCACCTCGGTCGAGGACAGCGGCGCGTTCTCCAGCCATCACCGCATCATCGACACGCATGGACGAGTGCGCGACGTGCTGGTGGTGTCGGAACCGCTCGCCGACGTCGACGGGACACCGATCGGCACCGAGGGCTACTACATCGATCTGTCCGACACCGCCGCCGGGTACCGGCGCGAAGCACTCGACACCACCCTGCCCGGAGTGCTTGCGGCGCGGGTGACGATCGAGCAGGCCAAGGGCGCGTTGATGCTCGCCTACGGTGTCAGTGCCGATCAGGCGTTCCGGGTGCTGCGGTGGCGTTCGCAGGAGACCAATGTCAAATTGCGAGTGATCGCGGAGCGGGTGGTGACCGCGTTGCCGACGGTGGCCGACAACGAGGTGCGCCTGCGCACCCGCCTCGACCACGTGCTACTGACCGCGCACGAGGGCGTCCGGGCCGACCCCGTCGGCTAGCGGGGGTTCAAAGGATCGGCGGCACAGGCAACGGGTCGGGGCCGGGAGGGGCAGGTGGCTCACCGGGACCCGGCGGGGTCGGCGGGGCGGGCACCGGGTCGGGGCCGGGCGGGATCGGCGGCGGGGGCACCGGATCCGGGCCGGGAGGCGACGGCGGAGTCGGCACCGGGTCACCCGGGCCCGGCAGGAACGGTTCAGGTGCCGGACCCGGCGGCGCGGGCTCCGGGGGTGCGGGCACGGGGCTCGGCTCGGTGAGCTCGATCGCGAACATCATCGCCTCTTTCTCATCATCAGGTGGTCGGCGTTGCGCGTCCGCAACAGCCATGATGCGGGCCGAGCGCCCATCGCGACGACGTCGTCGGCGTCGCGATGGTGCGCCCGACCAGCTGGCGTGGATCAGGACTCGGCCTCGATGCGCGCCCATGCGCGATGCTCGGCCAGGTCGGCGAGCAGCCCACTGGTCGCCGCCGCGGCATCGGCGACCGTGATGCCAGGGGCATCCGCGTCGATGCCGTCGCGCTCCAGCGCCGCGGCGCCGTCGCCGACCGCGGCGATCGCCTTGCCGTGTCGCCACATCTCCCCGACGAGCAGATCGACCCGCGGATCGATCGGGCTCGCCAGCAGCAGCGCACCGTCGAATTCGACCGACCGCATCGTGGCGAAGGTTCGTGCCACCGGCACGCCGTCGATGACGCCGCCGCGCGCCGCGACGACCATCGGCCTGACCTTCGCCTCCGCCAAGGCGGCCGAAACCTCACCCACCGCATCGGCCGAGACGGTGTCGTCGACCAGCACGGCCACCGTGCGCCCGTCCACCGGGAAACTGCCGCGCCGCTGCGACAACGCGGGGCTCGGCGCGAGATCCACGGGTTCGCCGGTCGGCGCGGGCTTGTCGAGTCCGAGTTGCCCGGCGACGTAGTCGGCCAGCCCGTCGTCGACATTGACCAGCATCTGCAGGGCGCGTTTCTGGACGGTCTCCTTCTCGCACTTGCCGAGTTCGAACGCGAACGCGTCTGCCAGGCGCTGCTGTTCGCCGCTGGTCAGGCTGCGATAGAACATGCGCGGCTGCGAGTAGTGGTCGGCGAACGATACCGAGCCCGCACTGTTGGCTGATGTCCGCAGTTTCGCCGTCGGCGGCGAGATGGGTGTCGGCGATTCGACATAGGCGTCCCCGGCGAAACTCGCCGCGTAGGGACAACCGCCGCCCAGTGAATTCGGTTTGTAGGCAGCGACTCCGGGGTGCACGGCGCTCTGGTGCATACCGTCCCTGGACAGGTCGTTGACCGCGGTGTGCGGGGTATTGATCGGCAACTGGGTGAAGTTGGGGCCGCCGAGCCGACTGATCTGGGTGTCGAGATAGGAGAACAGCCTGCCCTGCAGCAGCGGATCGTCGGTGACCTCGATGCCGGGGACCAGGTGTGTCGGGCAGAACGCGACCTGCTCGGTTTCGGCGAAGAAGTTCTGCGGATTCGCGGTGAGTCGCAGGGTGCCGATCGTCTGCACCGGCGCGAGTTCTTCGGGGACGATCTTGGTCGGGTCGAGCAGATCGATCCCCTCGAAGAGGTGGTCGGGTGTGTCAGGGAATACCTGCACACCGAAATCCCATTCCGGTGACATGCCGGCCGCGATCGTGTCGGCCAGATCCCGGCGATGGAAATCAGGGTCGAACCCGGCCGTCAGCTGTGTTTCCTCCCACAGCATCGAATGCACACCGAGCCGCGGCTTCCAGTGGAATTTCACCAGACTCGTCGTGCCGTCTTCGGCGACCAGCCGGAAGGTGTGGATACCGAAGCCCTCCATCATTCGCAACGAACGCGGCAGCGCACGGTCCGACATGTTCCAGAAGGTGTGTGCGGTCGCCTCGGTGTGCAGGGTGACGAAATCCCAGAAAGTGTCGTGTGCGGATTGCGCCTGCGGGATCTCGCGGTCCGGTTCGGGTTTTCCGGCGTGGATCACGTCGGGGAATTTGATCGCTTCCTGGATGAAGAACACCGGAATGTTGTTGCCGACCAGGTCGTAGACGCCTTCCTCGGTGTAGAACTTCACCGCGAAACCGCGGGTGTCGCGCACCGTATCGGCCGAACCGCGGGAGCCGAGCACCGTGGAGAACCGGACGAAGACCGGGGTGCGCGCGTCGGCGGCCAGGAATTTCGCCCTGGTCAGCGACGCGGCGGCGCCATTGGCGACGAATACTCCGTGCGCGGCGGTGCCGCGGGCGTGCACGACCCGCTCGGGGATGCGCTCGTGGTCGAAGTGGGTGATCTTCTCCCGCAGGTGGAAGTCCTGCAGCAACGTCGGGCCACGCGGACCTGCCTTGAGCGCGTGATCGGTATCGGCCACGCCTGCGCCTTGCGGAGTGGTCAGCCGAGGGCCCTGCTGGGCGCGCACGGACGCGTCGCCGGCAATCGGCGCGCCGGTGGGACCGCGCAACGCGGGACCCTCTTGATCAGGTGCGGGCCCTGCCTGTTCGCACGGCGTCCCCGCGTCCTCGTCGGGCGGAGTCGGTGGGCGCGTGAATTCGGGCGGAATATCGTGGGAGGTCATTGTATTTTGTCATCCCTTCGTCGCACTGAGGACCTTCGTCGCACTGAGGAAAATCAGAGAATCGGTCTGCCGCCGGTGACCGCGAGTCCGGGAAACCCGTGATCGAAGCCCTCCCGGTCGGAAGTACCATCCCCGAGGGACTACCGCGTTATTCGCGCGGTAAACAGCGGTTCAGGGTCGGCTCGTTGGGTATGCGACGAATATGGAGATACTTGCGATCGTGGCCTTGGTCGTGCTCGTCGCGGTGGTTCTGATGATGCGCAACAACCGGGGTAAGCGTCCGGATGAGCCCGAGTCGACGGGCAACGACCCGAAATGAGCTCGAGGCGTGATCGGATGGTTACGGGGTAACCTCCGATCAACGGTGATGGATGAGGGAGGTGGCGTGCGAGCTCGAGATCGCGATATCGCTCCCCGCTCGCGGACCGTCGGATTCCAGGTCCCCGCCGAACTCGACCAGCTCAGCATGGTGCACGCGCTCGCTGAAACCGTGCTGCTCGTCGGCGGTTTCGCGCTCGACGAGGTTACCGATCTACTGCTGGCGCTCGATGAGGTCGCCACCGCTTTGATGCTGGTCGCGACGCCCGATTCCCAGCTCGACTGCTCGTTCACCGGTGGCGACGGTGCGCTCGGCGCCCGGGTGAGCGCGCTCGCCAGAGAGCCCACCGCGCTCGATGAGCAATCCTTCGGCTGGCACGTCGTCGCCACCCTCACCGACGCGCTGCGCACCGATTACGCCGGGTTCGACCCGGCGCGCGGCGGCTATCCGACCACCGTCGAATTCGGCTGGATTCGACGCTTACACGGACCGTCGCAGTCGTGACCATCGAGCGCTAGCCTGGTTGCAGGGCATAGCCCCGGGTCCCGGTGGGTACCCCATGAACACATCTGCAACCGCCTGGAAGCGAGGCAAGTAGCGATGACATGGGAATCAACGAAGACAGCCGAACAGCCGACAGCCCGACGATCCCATTCGCGCGGCGACAGCTACGACAACATCGAGCCGTGGTTCGAGAAGCTGTGCGCGCTGCCACCGGGCGACGAGCACCACGACGCACTGCGCGGGCACGTCATCGAACTGTGTCTGCCGCTCGCCGATCACATCGCGCGCAAGTTCAACGGTCGCGGCGAGCAGTTCGACGATCTGGAGCAGACCGCCAGGGTAGGGCTGGTGCTGGCCGTCGACCGCTACGACGTCACCCGCGGCTCCTCTTTCCTGTCCTTCGCGATCCCGACCATCATGGGCGAGGTGCGTAGGCACTTCCGCGATCGCACGTGGGCGGTGCGGGTACCACGACGGCTCAAGGAGATCCAGCTCAGGATCGGACCCGCCACCGAAGAACTGTCACAGCGGCTGGGCAGGTTGCCCAACGCGCGCGAACTCGCCGACGAACTCGACGTGGACCTGATCGAGGTCACCCGCACGCTGGTGGCGGGCAACGGCTACCAGACCAACTCCATCGACGGTGTCACCCACGACGGTCGCGACAATTCCACCCAGCCGATCACCGACACCCTCGGCTCGGACGAGCCGTGCTACCAGCTCACCGAAGACGCGATGGCGGTACGCCCGCTGATCGCGGCCCTGCCCGCCGAGGAACGGCAGGTGTTGATCATGCGCTTCTACGAGTCCAAGACGCAGGGCGAGATCGCCGGCGAGCTCGGAGTCTCGCAGATGCAGGTTTCGCGGATCCTGTCGCGGACCCTGGCGTTGTTGCGTGAGCAGGCACTCGCCGAACCGACGCCGACACAGTGACAGCGGCGCCACCACGTGCCAGAATTGTCCTAGGTTGAGACCTCCAGCCGACCCCGGTCCCGTCACCGCACCCTCGCAAGTGTGATCCGGAAAGCCCTGTCGCACAGGAGGTCCGTATGTCTGTCGTCATGGATCGTCGGCACTCGAGTCGGCTGCGCTGGTACCGCGGATCCTCTGCACGCGCCGCGGCCGAGTTGGCGCTGCGCGACCCCGGGCGGCCCGGCTGCTGGGTCCTGCACGCCGGAATCGAACTCGACGCGGCGCGCATGCCCCGATTCTGCGCGTTGCTCGACCGCTCGGTGCATTCCGGTGTGCGTGTGGTCATCCTGGATCTGCGTGATACCGCGTTCATGAGCATCCGGGTCGCGGCGATGCTCGGCACCGCGAAAGCTGATGCGTGGGCACACGGGGTCGAGCTGCGCCTGCTCACCGGCACCCGCGAAGTGGAGCGGGCGCTGGATCTGGTGGGCGTGCGACCGCTGTTCCGGTACTATCTGTCCATCGACGAGGCGACCGGATCAGAACCTGGCCACTGACCGCTGTTTCGCTCCACCCTTTCGGGGGTAAGCGCACGATGAAGCCCACTCCAGCGCACGCCAGGGAGGAGGACATCGTGGATTCGAGCGACCGGATCATCACCGACTCCGAACACGCGACAGCGATCCAGATCCAGATCGACGCAGACCTGGGGCAGATTGTCATGCTCCGAGCCGTCGCCGAAACCGTTGCCCTGATTGCGGGTTTCTCGGTCGACGAGGTAGCCGATACCCGAGTCGCGCTCGATGAGGCGGCGACCTGCCTCGTACTCGGCGCGGTACCGGGTTCCCAGCTCCATTGCGACGTGGTCGCCGACGGATTCCGAATCAGGATCTCCGTGCGGGGCGTCTGCGGCGACACCGACCCGATCGATACGTCGGGATTCGGCTGGAATGTGATGGGATCGATCACCGATCACCTTGTCGCCGAACATGATCCGTACGACCGCGAAAAGGGCGGTTACCCGGTTGCCATCACCTTCACACAGGTGCGGCGAGTGCACTGATCGGTTCGCGCAGTGAACTGCGGTCCTCGTTCCAGCACCGCAGAACGTGTTCGGCGAAACGATCTTCCAGGAAGTTGGTCGCCTGGATGCCGAACACGATCGAGGCGGCTTCACCGGGTTCCGCGGCCAGCATCCCGGCGATGACATCGCGGCGCAGCACCTGTTCGTGCACGGCATCGGCTTCGACGTGTTCGGTGTAGAAGTGCGCGCACGCGGGGTGCGGCAGCAGGGTGCGGGCGAGTTCGGCGAGGCGCCGCGACGCGGGCGAGGAAGTGATCTCGGCGGTCGCGAAATGCCCGACCAGTGCCCCGCGCAGGCCGCGGTGCAGGCCGAACAGCGACATCATGTCAACCAGCGCGAGCATCGGCGCTGGCACGATGTCGAGGTAGTGCAGATAGCCGGGTTCGAGGTCGGCACCGGACAGCAGGTCCGCGAACAGCCGCGCGTGCACGCGTTCGCCGCGTCCGCCGCCGAACTCGTCGAATTCCACGGCGACCAGCGAGGCTTTCACCTGTCCGCGCAGGCGCGGGATCACCCAGGCGTACGGGTCGGCCTCGATGTGGTGGTAGATCGAGCGGTGGACGAAGTATTCGCGTAGCTCATCGGGGGTTCCCCGCTCGGCGAGGAAGCCGGCGACGCCGCCGGTGTCGCTGGTCGGTTCGAGGAGTCGGTCGAGTTCTTCGTCGACGTCGTCGCCACCCGCGACGTCGGCGTGCAGGGCCGAGCGGAATCGGTTCTCCAGATCCAGGCGTAGGCGGAGCAGGTCCGGATCCCACTCCCAGTTCTCGTCGACACCGGCGAAACCCTGATAGTGCAGTTCGTAGCAGGTGTGCAGGGTGAGCTGGAGATCTTCGCTGTAGGGGTCGAGTTCAGGAGCCGTGGGAACCACGGAACCCGGTGGGCGCGTGAGGGATTCGATGACCGCGGCGGACAGTTCACCGCGCGGTCTCGGCAATGGTCGAAACGACATCAGTCGGCACTCCTCGGACGACGTCGGCGCCGGTGGCTGGTGTCACACAGCGGATACGTGCTCGATCGGCGGCACAGACACAGCGCCACCACGAAGCGGTCGCAGTGCAGCACCTCGCCGTCGGCGGTCACCAGATCGACAGGGCCGTCGATGAGCGCGGGCCCATCCTCGGTGAGCACAACGCGACGCGAATCGGGTCGGCTCGACTCAGGCAGGGTCGGCGGCGACGGGAGAAGATGTTCGGTCGACACGGATCACCACCAGTTCCTCTTCGCGCTGGCCAGGCCTGATGAAACCGTTCGCGGCGAGCCATCCGGCTCGGGCCCGCATGACCGGTCCGAACGGCACTGTTCCGGTCGCCACCACCTGGGCATTCGCGCCGAGCTCGCGCAACTGGCTCAAGCTGCGCTGTGGGTCGCTGACCGCCGAGTGCACGATCAACCCGACGCCACGTTCGGTGAGCAGGTCCGGCAGCATCGCGCACAGCCGGTCGAGCACGCTGCGACCATCTGGGCCCGCGTCCCACGCCAGCGCCGCACCTCGTCCGGCCACCTGCTCGGCGGGCACGTACGGCGGATTCGCGACCACCACGTCGAAGCGCGGCAACCGCAACGCCGACGCGAAGTCGCCGTGCAGCAATTCCACCGCGATCCCCCGCAGCCGACAGTTCATCCACGTCGACATCAACGCCGACCGGGACAGATCGACCGCGGTCAGACTGCCCGCACCCGCCGCCGCCGCGGCCACCGTGAGCGCGCCGGACCCCGCGCACACATCGAGCACCCGGCCGCCGCGCAGCGACGGCACCTCACGTAACGCACGGGCGAGCAACCAGGTGTCGGCCTGCGGACGGTAGACCCGCGGCGCGCGGATGACCACCACGTCAGTGCCCCCGCGGTTCGCCGAGCGCCAGACCCTCCTGCGCTTTCACCCGCCGATGCTCCAAGACCACGAGCCCGATGCCCGCCACCAGGCACAGCCCGCATGCCACACCCGCGATCACGGCCCAGCCCGCGAAGCCGTATCCGGCCGCGGTGAGTGTGAGGCCGACCAGCACCAACCCCACACCGATCAGGATCAAACCGGGCCAGTTCCGGGCGTCTCTGATCGACTCCCCCGCATGCGTTCGAGTGGTCCGAGCGTCATCGGGAAACTGCTTCTCTGACTGATTCATCGCGCACGCTCCTTTCGACGGCAGACGCCGCCCTGATCATGGACATGCCCGCAAACCGGGAAGACAATCAGTCGATGATCTCGCCCAGGGGGCGACGCGGCGTGGATTCCAGCGGTGCCGCGGCAGGTGGCATGACGCCGACCCTGATCATGACGTGGGGATACGCGCACTCCTGCAGGACCGTGGTGCGGATCTGCTCGCGCAGATCGAACATGCCGAGCGGTTCGGATTGCAGGCTGGTCGCCAGGCCGAGATAGGTGGCCTGCAGCAACATCGCGCTCGTCGCCTGGCCCGCTCCCAGCTGGGAGAGCTGATTGTCGTTCGGTGTGCACACGACGAGCCAGTGGGCGGAGTCGGGTTCGTCGGTGTACTCGGCCAACTCCGCTTCGGCGAAGACCCGCACCGGCAGTTCGTCCGAGGATCGGGCAGCAGGCGCGTTGCGGGCGGGTACCCCGGTCGGGCCGCCGTGGCAGCCGCTCCACTGCGCCAATTCCGTCAGATAACGGGTGTCCGTCGCATGTCGGGCGGCGGCGCGGCGCATGGGTGCGGCCAGCTGGGGGAGCATGCGTTCGGGGACGTGGCGGGCCGCGGCCCCGAATCGGGAGGCGCACCGTGACACCGCGCGCAGCTCCCGCGCGGGCACCGGGCGGCCGGGATAGCGGCGCCGATCGGATTGCCGCAGGTGGATCGCGGCGGCCAGTCGGATATCGAGGTCCGACGGCGGGCGGGGCGTGCACCGCACTGTCGCGAGATGGTCGGGTCGATCCGGGTCAGGCATCCGATCGATGTGGGCCTGCCAGCCCAGCATGGCGAAGGCCACTTCGAGGTGATGCAGCGCGGCGCCGCAACTCACCACGAGCGCACGCGCCTTGGGGTCTGTCGCGGTGACCTGACGCCCGAAGTCGGCGAACAGTTCGACCAGGCCCGGCTGGACCCGCCATCGCCACGGCTGGGTGTTGTGCACCGAGGGGGCGCGCACTGCCAATTCCAGCGCGTCTCGGCATGTTGCGATGCTCGGCATAACTCGCCGATCTCCCTTCCGCTCGTAGGTCGGCGTTGCGCGGATGCGGTTCGAGGAATTCAGGGTATAGGTGCGGTCGATGTGAGCGGGAACACCCCTGACCTGGGGCTTTGATACCGACACACAAAGGACCGGGCCCGGCGCAGTCGCCGAGCCCGGTCCGTTGGGTCCTGATTACGCGGGCAGTCGAGCCTCGATCGCGGCGATGATCCGCGGGCGCAGATCCGCGACGCTGACGATGGCATCCACCGAACCGACCTCGACCGCGCGCTGGATGTTGTGGACGCGGTCGAACTCCGCCGCCACATCGCCCAGCTTCTCCGCGCGCACCGACGAGCGCGTCTCGTCGAGTTCGGCGCTCAGCGTGGCGCGGTCGGTACCAACGGCGTTCGAGACCTGGCTCTCCAGCTCCCGCACGCGCGGATCGGCGGCGGTCCTTGCCTTCACCTCACCGGCGAACACCACCGCGGCGGCCGGTGCGCCGCCGAGCACCGAGGCGAACGACCCCTCCAGCGCGAGCACGGTCATGTTCGGGTTCAGCGCCTTCGAGAACACCACGAACGCACCGCCGTGGTAGCGCGAGATCACGCAGAACACGATGGGGCCGTCGAAATTCACGATGGCGCGGCCGATTTCGGCGCCGTACTCGAGCTGCAGCTTGCGCATCGACTCGGGCGAGCCGTCGAAGCCCGACAGGTTGGCCAGCACCACCAGTGGCCGGTTACCGCTGGCGGCGTTGATGGCCCGTGCGGCCTTCTTCGACGAACGCGGGAACAGGGTGCCCGCGGTGTAGGTGTCGGGTCCGTCGGTGGACGGGAAACCGCGGCGTGCCACATTGCGGGACTCGATGCCCAACAGGCACACCGGGATTCCGCCGAGGTGCGCGTCGTGCACCACCGCGGTCTCGGCGTCGGCCATGCCGGCCCAGCGTTCCAGGACCGGGTGGTCCTGGTCGGCCAGTGCCCGCATCACGGTGCGAATATCGAAGGGCTTCTTGCGATCCGGGTTGGCGGCGGCGGAGAAGATCTCACCGACGGTGGCAAAGGTGCTGTCCGCCAACGTGTGCGGGAAGCCGGAGATATCGCGATCGGCCGGGTCGGTGGTTTCGGCCCGGCGCGGTGCCTGCTCGCCGGGGGCGATGTAGGTGTGCTCGTAGTGCGCCATGAGTACGTCGCGGGCGGCGGACAGGTTCGGCGCCCAGTACTGCGCCTGGCCGTTCGGGCCCATCACGCGGTCGTAGCCGCCGATGCCGAAGTTGTCCTCGGCGGAGACGCCACCGGAGAAGTCGAGCGACTGCTTTCCGGTCAGCACCATGGCCGAATCCGGCGTCATCACCAGCACGCCCTTGGTGTGCATGAGCATGGTGGCCTCGGCGTTCCAGTACGGCTGCGCGCCGACATTGATGCCCGCGACCACGATGTTGATCTCGCCGCCACCCTGGGTGAATTCGACGATCCGCTTGAGCGCGGCCGCGACCCAGTCCATGTTCTCGGTACCCGACGACATCGAGATCCGCGCACCCGAGGACAGCGCGTACCACTCGAGCGGCACCTGCATGCTCTCGGCCAGATCCAGCGCGGCGATCACCCGGCGGCACTCCGGTTCCGACAGCGCGCCGAGCGATTTGGTGGGATCACCGAGCAGCAGCACGCGGGTGACACCCTCGGGATGCACGACCGTCGGTGTGGTCACCACACCGGCGACGATCGCCGCCTTGTTGTGACCCTTCGGCCGCTCGACCGGTACCAGCGCATGCGCGGCATCGAGGTCGTACTCGGCGAAATCACCGAGCAGAGCGGTCAATTCGTACGGGTACACCGTGTTGCGGGCCGCGGCGCGCAGCACCTTCTGCCGGTATTCGTCCAACGGCTCGACGGGCTCGTCGGTCCGCTCCTCGACCGTCACCTCGGATCCGCCATCGGGACGGAACGAGATGCGCACACCGACCTTGGTCAGCTCGCCGGTCTCGGGATCGCGCTGACGCGCGATGAGCAGGATCTCCTCGAGCCCGGCGCCCGCGGCCGACGGCAGCACGTGGCCACCGATGGTCTCGAGCTCCGCGCGGGTGACATCCATGTGCGGCCAGATGTACATCACGATGCGATTGGTGTTGAGCCGCTTGGCCGATGGCAGCCGCGACTGGGCCCGACGGATCGAGTCGACGCAGGTGGCGATCGCGCTCTCGGCGGTGGGCAGTGCCACCAGTCGGCCGTCGTGGTCGCGCAGCGCCGCGAGGTCGCGGACCTGGGCGAAGGCGATGAGGCGATCGTCGGAGGGGTTCTCCTTGGCGACGCCGCGGAACAGGTAGACCTCTTCGTCCGAGGACGGCAACCGGGTGAGGTCGAACTTGCGCAACCGCTCCAACTGCATCCGCTGCGCGATGTAGGGGTGCAGGCCGCGGATCAACCGCTCCTCGGCCATCCCGGTCACCGACGGACGGAAGGTGAAGTGGTGGTGCATGACCGAGCCACCGCTGCCCGCGACGGTGGCGGTGATCCGGTGCACCTGCTTGGGCACCGGATGCGCGCCGAGTACGTCCTGCAGGGCCGCGGCCATCGCGTCGAAGTCCTCCGGCTGCGATTCCCAGCTGAGGTAGATGTCGGCGTCGATGGAGACCGCGCCGGTGGCCGATTCGGCCAGACCGTCCAGTGCGGAGTCGAGCTTGTCGAAACTCACGGCGGTGGAGACCAGCGTCGAACCGTAGCGGTCGGCGACCACGAAGGTGGTGTCACCGACCTGTTCGGTGCGGACCCCGGTGAGACCCTTGTTGCCGTAGTAGCGCCGCGTCAGCACCTCGAGCATCGCAGTGTGATCGTGCTTGTCACGCTCGAGCCGCTGGCCGAGCAATCGCACCAGAGGTTCGGTGCTGCGCACCATTTCGGCGATCCGGGCGGTGCGATCGTCCGCCTGCGGGTTCGCGTCCAGGTAGCTCAGGTGCTTGCGGACGTTGGTGTACACGCGGGCACGGTTGCGGCGCAGCAGCGGCTGGCCGTACCAGGCGTAGACCAGGCCGCGGGCGAGATCGGCGATCACCGGGAAGCGCACCTGCGTGGCCGCCACCAGTCGCTCGAGCGCCAGGCCGACCGGTTCACGCAGTACCTGGTCGGGCATCGGCTCGGTCAGCCATTCGCGCAGCAGTGCGGTGACAACGTTGACGGTGTCGGTGGGACGCTGCTGAGCGAGGAAGATCCGGAAGACCGCCGCTTCGAGGTCAGGGGTTCGGTCCAGCTCGGTGACCCCGTAATGGCCCAGCGCCGCACCGAGTTTGGCCTGGTACGACTCGGGCAGCCCGGCCCGCTCGACATCGAGACTCTGCAGGTAGGTGTGGAAGTACTCGCGGGCGCTGTGGACGTGACCCTGTCCGTGATCGTCGTCGGCCGACCGGTTGTGGCTCAGTTCAGCGAGATCGGCGAACATCTGCACCAGTTCGAGCTCTTCGGCGAGCGGGCGCAGGCTGTCGGCGACGGATTCACGGCGGGCCGTGAGGTAGTCGTCGAGGACACGGCGGTCGTCGTGCGGGTCCACGTCGAAGCCGAGCAGCAGGCTGCTCAAGTCCTGCAGACCGCGGGCCACGCGCTCGTGTGCGCGCAAAGGTGTTGTCGCGCTGGGCAGGTCGAGCTCGACCGTGCCGGTGGTCGCGGCCTCGGCTTCTTCGTCGTCATCGGCGAGCGGTTCGAGCCGCAACAGCGGCGCGCCCGCCTCGACCTGCGTGCCGACCGAGACCGCGCATTCCTTCAGCCTGGCCCGGAACGGTGCGCGCAGCACCGTTTCCATCTTCATGCTCTCCAGGACGAGTACCGGCGCACCGGCCTCGACCTCGGCGCCGACCTCGAGCGGCGTGCCGACGACCAGCGCGGGGGCGGGCGAGCGGACGACACCGCCTTCGTCACGGCTGATCCGGTGGGTCACCCCGTCCACATCCACCACGTGCGTCGGCCCGTGGGTGCCGGTGATCAGGCGGTAGCGCGTGCCGTTGACGACGATCTGGCCGGTGTGGTGATCGAAACGCTCCAGATCCACATCGGCGGTGCGCAATTCGCCACCGGCCTCGATGCCGACGCGGAAGCGGTGGGGGCCGATCCGGGCCACGCGCACCCGATACCCCGCGCCGCGCAGCTTCAGGTCGAGCGGCCGTCCCGATTCGTGCTGCACCTGCGGGCGCCCACCGGACGCGGTCGACAGCAGCCGATGCCGTTCGACCCGCTCGTCTTCCTCGTAGGCGTCGATCGCGGCTACGGCCAGCGCCACGGTGGAGTGGCGATGGGTCACCAGGCGACCTTCGCCACGAACCCGGTCGATCCAACCGGTGTCGGCGCTGGCGTCGATGACCTCGGGCTGGTCGAGCAGGTCGAGCACGAAGCTCTTGTTCGTCGCGCCGCCTTCGATGACGACCCGGGTCTGGGCCATGGCCCGACGCAGTCGGCCGAGCGCTTCGCCGCGGTCGCGGCCGTAGGCGATGATCTTGGCGATCATCGAGTCGAAGTCGGCGGGGATGGTGTCGCCCTGGCTGACGCCGGTGTCGACGCGGATGCCGGGGCCCGCGGGCAGATCGAGGCGAACGATGCGGCCGGGGGCGGGCGCGAAGTCGCGGTCGGGGTCTTCGGCATTGAGGCGGGCTTCGATGGCGTGGCCGCGCTCCACCGGCGGCTCACCCTCGAGCTTGATGCCCGAGGCCACCCGCAACTGCGCGTGCACCAGGTCGAAACCGGTGGTGAGCTCGGTGATCGGATGCTCGACCTGCAGGCGGGTGTTGACCTCGAGGAAGGCGAACAGTTGGTCGCCGGGGTGGTACAGGAACTCGACGGTCGCCGCACCGCAGTACCCGACCGCGATCGCCAGGCGCTCGGCGGAGGCCTTGAGTTCGGCGGTCTGGGCGGCGCTCAGCACGGGAGAGGAGGATTCCTCGATCACCTTCTGATTGCGTCGCTGCACCGAGCAGTCACGCACGCCCAGCGCCCACGCGGTGCCCTGGCCGTCGGCGATGACCTGGACCTCGACGTGCCGGGCGCCGGTGACCAGGCGCTCGAGGAACACGACGCCGCTGCCGAAGGCACGGGCGGCTTCCTGCTTGGTGCGCTCGTAGGCGTCGACGAGTTCGGCCTCGTTGGTGATCACGCGGATGCCGCGACCGCCACCACCGGCGGTGGCCTTCAGCATCAGCGGGTAGCCGATCTCGGTGGCCGCCTCGATGGCGTCCTCAACGGTGTCGACCGCGCCCCGGCTCCACGGCGCGACGGGCACGCCGACTTCCTCGGCGATCAGCTTGGCGCCGATCTTGTCACCGAGCTTGCGCATCGCGTCGGCGCTCGGCCCGATGAACGTGACGCCGATGTGGTCGCACAGCTCCGCGAACGCGGGATCTTCGGCGACGAAGCCCCAGCCGACCCAGGCGGCGTCTGCTTTCGTGGCGACGAGTGCCTTCTCCAGAGCCTTGAGGTCCAGATACGGGCGGGCCGACGCCGGACCGAGGTCATAGGCGCTGTCGGCTTCCCGAACGAAGGTGGCATTCCGGTCGACGTCGGTGTGCAGAGCGACGGTTTCGATCGGTAGCCCGGTCGCCGCCGCCAGATCACGGACGGCGTGGATGAGGCGCATGGCGGCCTCGCCCCGATTCACGATGGCGATACGGCTGAACACTCGCCGACTCCTTCCATTTACCCAGGACATCGTCCTGCAGGT
This sequence comes from Nocardia sp. A7, assembly GCF_046549215.1. Lineage (NCBI taxonomy): Bacteria > Bacillati > Actinomycetota > Actinomycetes > Mycobacteriales > Nocardiaceae > Nocardia > Nocardia sp. A7. The sequence continues at coordinate 664,895 of NZ_JAJPWE010000005.1, forward strand.
GAGGTTTGCAACTCCCGGTCCGTGCGCAGTCTGCACCCCCGTGTCCCATATACAAGCACCGCGCGCGGGTTACCGGCACGTAGCCGGAACACGAGCGGCCGCCGAGCACGATACAACCGGATGAACACGAGCGGACGAAGACGCCGAGATGACCAGCGGCGGGCATCGCGATGCCACGCGGTTGAACGATCACATCCCCCAAGCGAGTGGACGGCCAAGGTCTGCGGTCCCGGACCATCCACTCACTGCGAAATCCTATCAATCATGTTGACCTACAACATATTCGAGGTGATATCCCTCTCTTCCCACAGTTTGCCTCACCGGTCCGCTCGGCCCGCATCGGCGCGGCCGCGACAGTCGCCATCGGCGAGGTGCTGTCACCTGTGCCATAACAGCGCGCCCGAAATAGTGAGTTCTGCCAGTGGGCGCGCCGAACCGGTCGCTTCGGCAAGCGGGCTTCTACCGTCGGGGCGGTGTCAGAAGAATCCCCCGCCCTCGCCTACGACTACGACGTCTTGATCGTCGGGTCGGGGTTCGGTGGCAGTGTCACTGCCCTGCGCCTGGTGGAAAAGGGGTACAGCGTCGGTGTCCTGGAAGCGGGTCGTCGGTTCGCGGACGCGGATTTCGCCGCGACGAACTGGGATCTGCGCCGGTATCTGTGGGCCCCCAGGTTGGGCTGCTACGGCATCCAACGCATTCATCGCCTGCGTGACTGTTTCATTCTGGCCGGCGCCGGGGTCGGCGGCGGTTCGCTCAATTACGCCAACACCCTCTACAAACCGGGGTCGGCGTTCTTCGGTGATCGCCAGTGGGCCGATATCACCGATTGGGACGCCGAACTCAGCCCGCATTACGACCAAGCGCGGCGCATGCTCGGCGTCGTGCGCAATCCGCACATGACTCCGGCCGACATCATCATCGAGTCGGTCGCCGAACAGATGGGAGTCGGCGAGACCTTCGTGCCGACCCCGGTCGGGGTCTATTTCGGAGAAGCAGGTCAGACCGCCGCCGACCCGTACTTCGGCGGCGTCGGTCCCGAGCGCACCGGCTGTATCGAGTGCGGGGAGTGCATGACCGGCTGTCGCCACGGCGCCAAGAACACCCTCGTCAAGAACTACCTCGGATTGGCGGAGAAGGCAGGCGCCGTGGTCTCGCCGATGACCACCGTCACGGCGATCCGGCCACAGGCCGACGGCAGTTGGCTGGTCGACACCGAACGCACCGGAAGCTGGATCCGCAAACACCGCGCCACCCTGTCGGCGCGGCACGTCGTCCTGGCCGCGGGTACCTGGGGAACCCAGCACCTGCTGTTCCGCATGCGTGACACCGCGGTTCTGCCCGAACTCTCGCCACTGCTCGGTGTGCTGACGCGGACCAACTCCGAGGCCATCCTCGGCGCCGGACGCACCGAGGTCGACCCGGATGTCGACATCACCAAGGGCGTGGCGATCACGTCCTCGTTCCATCCCACGCCGAACACCCACGTCGAGCCAGTGCGCTACGGCAAGGGCTCCAATGCCATGGGACTGCTCAACACCTACCTCGTCGACGGCGATCAGCGACTGCCGCGATGGGCGCAGGTCCTGCTGATCGCCGGGCGCCACCCGGTGCAGACTGTGCGACTGTTGCGCACCAACCGCTGGAGCGAGCGCACGCTGGTCCTGCTGGTGATGCAGAGCCTCGACAATTCGATCACCACCTACACTCGGCCCGGGCTTTTCGGTCGCCGGTTCACCAGTAAGCAGGGATTCGGCGAGCCCAACCCGTCCTGGATTCCACCGGGCCACGAGGCGACCCGGCACGTCGCCGCGAAACTCGGTGCGACAGCGGGCAGTACGTGGCCGGATGTGTTCAACGTCCCGATGACAGCGCATTTCATCGGCGGCTGCGTCATCGGCACCGAGCCGGGCACCGGCGTCATCGACCCCTACCACCGGGTCCACGGTTACCCCGGCCTCAGCGTCGTCGACGGTGCGGCGATCTCGGCCAACCTCGGTGTCAATCCGTCACTGACGATCGCGGCCCAGGCCGAACGCGCCGCCGCGCTGTGGCCGAACAAGGGCGAACCGGATCCGCGCCCGGCGCCCGGCGGCCCCTATGAGCGGATCGCCGCGGTGGCCCCGAACAGCCCCGTCGTCCCCGCCACCGCGACCGCCGCACTCCGCCTGCCGATCTGGCCGGTCACCGCGCCCGCACACGAAGATCGCTAGACGTACCCGCGAATTCGCCGCGACCCTGCGCTGCGGCGGAATCGCCGCGCGTGCGCTGCGTCCGGCGCGTTGTTGAGAATGCGATGAGAGAGCTGGCCCAGACTTTGTGATCTCTCCTGCCTCCGCCGCTTATCACGCTGGTCACACGGTGATTCGACTACCGTCGCGCACAGCACTTGAGTTGTTGGGAAGGTGGCAGTAAGCGTGGTAACTACCAAGGCGAAGCTCGATGAACTTGCCGAAATTCTGGCGATCGCCGCGGAGCCCGCCGGCGACGCCGCTATCGCCAAGCGGGCGAAGAAAGGCATCCCGAGCGTTCGCGAGCGGATGAACATGCTGCTCGATCCCGGAACATTCATCGAGATCGGCGCCCTGGTGCGTCAGCCGGATCAGCCCGACGCCCTCTACGGTGACGGCCTGGTCACCGGCCGCGGGTTGATCGGTGGCCGCACGGTGGTGGTGATCGCCCACGATCAGACCGTGTACGGCGGGTCGGTCGGTGTCGCAGCGGCACGAAAGTTCATGCGTGCGTTGAAACTGGCGTTCGACAATGCCTGCCCGGTGGTGACGATCAACGACTCCGGTGGCGCGCGCGTTCAGGACGCGGTCGGTTCGATCGCCTCCTTCGGCGATATGACCCGGGTGCTCGAGAAGCTTTCCGGTTATGTGCCGCAGGTGTCGATCATCCTCGGTAAGTGCGCCGCGGGTTCGGTGTACGGGCCGATCAACACCGATGTGCTCATCGGCACCAAGACTTCCTACATGTTCGTCACCGGGCCCGACGTGATCAAGGCCGTCAACGGTGAGGACGTCAGTGCCGAGGCGCTCGGTGGCGCCGAGGTACAGGCCAAACGCGGCACCCTGCATCATGTCGCCGAGACCGAGCAGGACGCCTTCGACTGGGCCCGCAACTACCTCAGCTACATGCCGTCGAGCTGTCTGGAACAGCCGCCGGTCGTGAATCCCGGGCTGGAACCCGACATCACCGCCTACGACCTGGAACTCGAGACGATCATCCCGGATTCCGACCGCACGGGCTACGACATGCACGACATCCTGCTCCGCCTGTTCGACGACGGTGAATTCCATGAGATCCGAGAGTCTTTCGCGCCGAACCTGATCACCGGGTTCGCCAGGGTGGACGGTTTTCCGGTCGGCGTGATCGCCAACCAACCACTGGTGCTCGGCGGTTCCATCGACGCCGCATGCTCCGATAAATCGACCTACTTCATCCGGCTCTGCGACGCCTTCAACATCCCGCTGATCTTCGTCGTCGATACCCCCGGCGTGCTGCCCGGTCTCGATCAGGAGGACGCGGGCGTGATCATCCGCGGTGGTCGGGTCCCGCGCGCGATCATCGAGGCGACGGTACCGATCATCAACCTCGTGGTGCGCAAGTCCTATGGCGGCGCCTACGGCATGATGGGCTGCCGCCAGGTCGGCGCCGACGTCAGCTTCGCCTGGCCGACCGCCCGGATCGCGGTGATCGGCGCCGAGAGCGCGGTCGACCTCGCGGGCAAACGCCAATTGGCCGCTATCGCCGAGGAACACCGCGCCGCAGCGCGCGAATGGATGGTCAACCAGTACAACGAGACGGTCGCCACGCCGTGGATCGCCGCCGAACGCGGCTACATCGACGCTGTCATCGAACCCTCACGCACCCGCCTCGAGATTCGGCACGCGCTGCGCCTGCTGCGCGACAAGGCGCCGGTCACCCCGGAATTCAACCCACGTAAGCACTCGGTCTACCCGATGTGATCAGCCTGCGCGAGAGCTGTTTTCGCGCGGGCCGGGATAGAGCTCTGTTGATCCGGACCCGCGGTGGGCCCGGATCAACAGAGCCGCGCGCAAATGGCACAGACCGGTGACATCGTTGAGGTCGAACCCGGTCATCTGGCCGATCCGTTTCAATCGGTAATCGACGGTGTTCGTGTGGATGAACATGGTGCGGGCGGTCCTGGCACGCTGCATATTCGTGGCTAGATACACCTCGAGCGTGCGTAGCAGCTCCGGATGCGCTTCGAGTGAATCGACGATCGAACTCAGATAGTCGCGGGCGGGCCCCGGTCGCGTCAGTTGATATTCGAGGGCCAATTCGTGCGGGCGATAGACCTTGCTTGGGCCGCCGAATCGGTGCACGATTTCGACCAGTTCATGGACTTGTTCGGCAGCGAGCGGGATTTCGGTCGGCGTCGCCATCGTCGCCACCGCACGCACCGGTACCTGTGCCGCGGCGGACAAATGCGCGATCAATTCGTCCAATTCGGCTTCGGAGAATTCCGGGACCGGTAGCAGCAAGGTACCGCCGTCCACGCTCAACAGCGAGAGCACCTTCCCGTCGCATCGGTCCGCCAGTTCGGCCTGCACCCGGCGCAATTTGCGGCGAGCCACGACTTTCGCATCGAGGGACGGGTCGAATTCCTCGGCGTGCGGCGGAAGTTCCAGTGCCATCACGTGATAGCGCTCGGCTACTTCGATGCCGCACTCGCGTGCCATCGTCGCGGTGTTCTGGCCGCCGAGCAAGGCCGAGGTCAGCGTGTGCACCGCCGTGTGGTGTTCGCTGTCCACCGAGCGCAGTTCACGAACGTAGGCCACCGAGACCGCCGAGGTGATCATGTTCTGGGCGTCCATCAGCCGACGCGCCACCCCGACGACGGTGTCGTAGTCGTGGTTGGTGACATTGGTGATGACGAGATCGAAGCCGAGTTTGAAGCCCTCGTGCACGGCGTCGTGAATGGTGTCGATCGGGATTCCCTCACGCGCCCAATCGGCCGCGGCGGCCTGTACTCGCTCCACCCGGCCCGGGATATCGCGGCCGTCGAGCATGCTCCTGGTCAGTTCCAGACAGACCCGGGTCACCGTGGTGACGTCTCCGTCGAGCGCTTCGCCGGGCAACGTGCCACACGGCACGACATTCTCGATGAAATGCATGACCATGTGGCGGGAAATCGTCCGCACATCTTTCAAGGGGTTCGATACCGGCCGCCCCGAAACGGTCAGGAACGGTTCGATGGAAGTTGTGCCAGCCATGATAAGTCCTTCCCACCCAGATCACTGGGCAAGCCCCCAAACTACCGTGATCGACAATCCCCCGTCCAACCTTCGCTTGTGACAAGGCGCAAGAGAACACTGGATCAATGATGCTTTCCGACAAAGAAACCCACAGGCCTGCGGGTCTACGGCGGTGCGGCGGTGGCGGATCCGAATCGGAGCCGCGCACATCTTCACTCCGTGAACGGTGTCGCCACCGCCGCAAAATAGCCGTGTTAGCCGGTCACAGACACAAGCTGACCTCGAGCAGCGGCAGGGGAAGCGGCAGACACACTTCCACCGAACCCGAGACGGGCGCCGGGGCCGCGGCGGACGCGGGACCGGCAACGATCGCGCCGGCGGACAGCGCGATGGCGACAACAGCGAGCGGACGGGTGATTCTGGAGTTCATACGGTCATCCTTGTTCGTATTCTGTGAAGCATCCCCGAATCGGGACATCTCGATCAGATCACGGCCACCACGACGATCGCTATCACCGTGCACAGTTTTTGACCTTCCAATTCCGTCGCCGCGAAATTGTCAGAGATTTCCACAACAATTTCCGCCGCGAATTTCTCGCGTTTCGCATCCTCGTGAGGTATCCGTCGAACTGCTCACGCACGACATCTCAGACCGGAACGGCTCGGCCGCGCACGTAGGCGATGGCGTTTTCGGCGCCCGACTCGTCCTGGTCCGCGACGGATAATCGGAACCGGGTCACCGCGTCGTCCAACCGCGGCCCCGGGCCGTGCTGGGCGAGCAGGACGACGATCGCTTCCAAGGTCGCGGGCTGCGGGTTCGGATCAGCCAGCAGTTCGTTGAGGTAGGCGTCCGGTTCGAGCAGGCGCAGGGCCCGGCGGGCGTAGGCGTGCACGCGCACCGGCAAGTCCGCGCGCACCGTGTCGACGTCAGCCTGGAGCGCGGGACGTCCCCGCTGCGCCGGGTCGACCCGCAGCGACCACAACTCGGTCAGCTCCGCCCCCAGACCGCGCTCATCGATCAATCCGGGCCCGGTTGCCTGTTCGAGCGCGATCGGTTCGAGACCTCGCACGCCATCGCGCCAGTGACAGAATTCCCACCAGGCTCTCGGCGTCGCGCTGAGTTCCAGGCCGAATCCGAGCACTTGCTGACCATCGGTCCAGGTCCGCTGGGTGCGGGTGCGGCGAATCGAGGCGACACCGTCGGCGGTGACGTGCGTCCAAGCGGCTTCCGTTCCATGAAAGCCGTATGGCCGCAACAACTTTCCTGCCTCGCGGGTCAGGCGGCGTAGCGCAGAGTCCGGTCCGTCCATGTGAGCAGACTAAAGGTGCGCACCGACAAGTTCGGTGCACCGACGGACAGCGCCCGCTGTGGCCGCATGTCGCAGCCTAGGAATCGGCCACGCGCGTGCCCGCCGTCGCGGCGAGCACCGCGGCGGTGAACTGATCGGGGGCCTCGACCATCACCAGATGACCCGCACCGTCGACGACTATCGACCGCGACGGCTTCAACGTGCGGTTCAGCGCGGCACCGGCTTGCGCGCACAGCACGCGATTTCGATTCCCCCACACCGTGGTGATGGGCGGAAAGTCGGTGGGCGGCACGAAGCCGTCCAGTTCACCGAGTAGCGGAATCTCGCGCGAGATCGCGGCGGTGACCATCAGCCGACGGGGTTCGGTCCAGCTCTTGCGCAAGTGCGCGCCGATCTCCGCCGACTGCGGATCTCGTTGCGAACCGAGTTGTTCCGCCACGATCAGCCCGGCCAGCGGGCCGGGAACGCGGACGTGCGCGAGCAGCGAGTCGATGCGCAGGCGTCGGCCGAGTTGCGCCGCCCATGCGGTGCGGGTCGGTCGCAGGGTGGCCGGGGTGAGCGGGCTGCTCAGCACCAGCGACCGCACCCGGCTGCGATGACGCTGGGTGTAGAGCAGCGACAACGCGCTGCCGAAACAGTGGCCGACCAGCGTCACATCGCGCAGATCGTGCGCCTCGAAGAACGCGGTGACCATGTCCAGGTAGTTCTCGACCGTGTACCCGTCGTCGGGGGCGTCCGATTCGCCGTAGCCGATGAGGTCGATCGCGAAAACCTGATGGGTGTGCCGGAGTGCCTCGAATTGCTCGCGCCAGATGTGCCGGTCGCCGCCGAGGTTGTGCAAGAAGACGATCGGCGACCCCGAACCCGCCTCGTCGTAGGCGATCATGGTTCCGCGAAAGTCGAAATGCCGCATCCCCGGGCTTCCTTCCAGTGGCAGCCACGTGACCACGTCATCGTGGTCGATCCACGGTAACGCCGACGCACCCGCTCGCACGGGGATTCAGTCCAGACAGAACTCGTTCCCCTCGGGATCAGCCATCACGATCCACCCGGCACTCATCGGCGGCTCGGGCTCGAAGCGCTCGACCCGCGTGGCCCCGAGGCCGACCAGCCGCTCCGACTCCGCCTCCAAGGCGGCCATTCGCTCGTCACCCTGCAACCCCGGTGCCGCGCGAACATCGAGATGCACCCGGTTCTTCGCGACCTTGTCCTCCGGCACCCGCTGAAAGAACACCCGAGGCCCGTGCCCCGCCGGATCCTCGATGGCCGACTTCGAGTTCCGCTCCTCGGCAGGCACCCCGAGGCGTTCGAGAAACTGATCCCACACCACCAACGGTTCGACACCGGCGGGCACCTCTACCCCGGGCGGCCCCGGATGCACATAACCCAGCGCATCACGCCAGAAGGTGGACAGCGCGGCCGGATCGTGCGCGTCGAAGGTGATCTGAATATGGCGACTCATCATTGCTCCGTTCGTGGCAGGCCTTTTCGTCACCGTAGGCGAGGCCACCGACAACTCGGCTGCGAACCACCGCCCGACCAGCCGCGTCCAGCCAACCTCGCTATATTCCTTGACAGGAATATTCCTCCTAGTGAATACTCAAACCATGGACGCGATCGCCTCAGCACTGGGAGACAAGGCGCGGTGGCGCATCGTCGAACTACTCGCCGAGCGACCCCGCTCCGTCGGCGAACTGGCCGAGTCGACCGGATTGCGGCAGCCGCAGACCACCAAGCACCTCCAGACGCTGGCCCGCGCCGGGCTCGTCACGGTCTTTCCGCTGGGACAACGTCGCGTCTACGCGGTCGAGTCGGCACCGTTGCGGGAACTCCAGAGCAGGCTCGCCGACCTGGTCGACACCATCGCCGCACACGCGGACGAGCGCGACGTCGTCGAGCGGTACCGAGCCGCCATCGCGGTGGAATCGCTTGCCGCGGACCGGAATCGGTGGGCCGACGGACGCAGCTTCACCTTCGAGCGCGCGTTCACCGCGTCCCGGGACCTCGTCTGGCAGTACTGGACAGATCCGAGTCTGCTCGAATCCTGGTGGGCGCCACCGGCGATGACGATCACAGACTGCGTCATCGAGCCGAGGAAGGGCGGCCACGCGGTGCTCGACTACCGCGACGCCGAGGGACGGCGATACCGCTCCGAGGGGCGGGTCGGGGCCGCGAAACAGCCGGGCAGGCTCGAGTTCGATCTGTCGGTGCTCGACGCCGCGGGCGCCGTCTCCTTCACCGGCCACTACGACCTGACCCTCGACGAGCACCCCGGCGGCACCCGCCTGACCCTCCATCTCACCATCACCGAAACGACCGTCGCGGCCGTTCCCTTCATCGCCGGCATCGAAACCGGTTGGGACCGAGTCCTCGACAACCTCGCGAACACCCTCCCCCACAGCAAGGAACAGCCATGACCAACCGTCTTGTCACCGCGAACATCGGCCTCACCCTCGACGGCCGCTACAACGGCCCCGGCGGCCCCACCGACGCGCAGGCGATCGTCCGCTACGCCACCACCGAGGTCGCCCGCGACCACCTCACCCGCATCTGGGACGGCGCGTCGACCGCACTGCTCGGCCGCGTCAACGCGGAAGGCTTCCTGACCTACTGGCCCACCGTCGCCGCCGACGAGAACGCCGACCCCCGCGACCGCGCCTATGCGAAATGGCTGGTCGACACCGACAAGGTGGTCCTGTCGACCACGCTGACCGAAGCGCCGTGGGAGCGCACTCGGATCGTGAACATGCCCGCCGCCGACCTCGTCACCACGCTGAAAAGCACCGGGACGGGCGAGATTCTCGTCAACAGCAGCCCGACCGTCATCAAGGATCTGCTCGCGGCGGACCTGATCGACCGGCTGTACCTGCTGATCTGTCCCGAGATCGCCGGTAACGGTCAGCGGCTGTTCGACGACGGCCTGCCCGGATCACAGTGGACGCTCGCACGTCACGAGGTCGGCGAGTTGGGCGAGATGGCCCTGACCTACGACCGCGTGCGCTGATCGGCGCCGACCTCCCGCAGGGCGGTGATCAGGAAGTCGTTGACCTCGTCAGTTCGTTCGAGGTGCACGAGGTGGCCCGCGCCCGGAAGTTCCACTACCGCGCGGAGATCGGCGACATTGGCGCGCAGCGTGGCGAGGGGGTCACGGCCGCTGAAGCCTTCCATGTCGGGGTCGTTCTCGCCGTAGAGGAAGTAGGCCGGAACCTGGATCATGGCGTCGGTGAAGGGCTCGGCGAGTTCCCAGTTGCGGTCCAGGTTGCGGTACCAGTTCAAACCGCCGGTGAAGCCGGTGCGTTCGAATTCTGCTGCGATGGCGTCGAATTCACTCTCGGAAAGCCAGGCCCACGGAAGCGCGGGCGCCTGGGGCAGCACGTCGAGGTAGCCGAGGCCCGGTGGGTTCTTCCAGGTGTCGAGATAGTGGTAGTCGCCGGAGAGCGAGTAGTAGACGCGGGACAGGAATTCCCTCGTCCGCGCGGCCAGTTCGGCATCGGCCACCCCGGGCTCCTGAAAGTAGGACAGGTGCAGGAAATGACGTTGGGCCGCCTTGGTCCAGAATGCCGACGGCGGGCGCGGCGGGCGCGGAGCGTACGGATTGTTCAGCACCACAACGGCTTCGACGCGTTCGGGAGCACGCAGCGACAGCTCCCACACCAGTTGGGCACCGAAATCGAGGCCGACGAACACGGCCTTCTCGGCGCCGATGTCGTCGAGCAGGGCCAGCAGATCACCGATCACCGCCACGTTGGTGTAGGCGGCGATGTCGGCGGGGGCATCGGTGCGGCCGTAACCGCGCAGGTCGGGCGCGATGGCCCGGAATCCCGCCGCGGCCACGGCCGCCACCTGCCGATGCCAGATGTATCCCGTATGTGGGAAACCGTGACAGAACACCACCGGGTAGCCCTGCCCCTGTTCGGTGACATGCATCCTGACGCCGCCGGTATCGAGGAATCTCTGTTCCACTGCCGCCTCCATTTTCTAGAACGTGTTCTGATTTGACGGTAGTGTCCGGAGGTCATGAGCGGAACACCCAAGATTCTGGCCGGGCGCGTCGCGGTGGTGACCGGGGCAAGTCGCGGTATCGGCAAAGGCATCGCCCTCGAATTGGGCGCGGCCGGTGCGACCGTGTATGTCACCGGACGCACCGCCGAGCCAGGAAAACTACCCGGCACCGTGCACGACACCGCCGCGATGATCACCGAGCTCGGCGGACACGGCATCGCGGTGATCTGCGATCACCGCGACGACGACGCGGTCGAGAAACTGTTCACCCGCATCCGTGCGGAGCAGGGCCGCCTCGACGTGCTCGTCAACAACGTCTACAACTCCCCCGCCGCCGCCCGCTGGCTCGGCCGCAAGTTCTGGGACGTGCCTGCCAAAGCCTGGGACCAGACCTTCGACATCGGCGTGCGATCCCATTACGTGGCGAGCGTTTTCGCGGCGCCCTTGCTGATCGAATCGACCGGGCTCATCGTCAACGTATCCTCCCCCGGCGCCCGGCGGTACATGCACAACGCCGTGTACGGCGTCGCCAAGACCGCGCTGGACCGCCTCACCGCCGACCTCGCCCACGACTTGGACGGCACCGGCGCGACAGCGGTCTCGATCTGGCCCGGAATCGTGAACACCGAGCTGCTGCAGCTGGTTCCGGCCGACGAGCACGGCCGCCGTCAGGTCACCCTGCCCGGCGAAGGCACCTTCGACCTCGACGCCGCCGAGACTCCGCGTTTCGCCGGGCGCGGGGTGGTTGCCCTCGCGGCCGACCCGGGCCGGTCCACGCGCTCCGGCAAGTCCTGGAAAGTCGCCGACCTCGCCGAGGATTACGGGTTCACCGACGTAGACGGACGCATTCCGCGCGCCGACTGATCCGTAACCCTCGTCGACGAAACCGCCCGTGATGAATCCGGTAAACGCGCGAACCGATCGCCACCGATACCGAGCGAATAACCCGCGCGCCGGTCAACTAAGATCGGCGACGGTAATTCTCGGCACCCGAACGAACAGGACTCCCATGGCGCGCAAAGTCGTTGTCACACTTGTCGATGATTTCGATGGCACGTCCGCTGCCGATGCGACTGTCACATTCGGAATCGACGGCGCGGCCTACGAAATCGACCTCTCCGATGCCAACGCGGCGCAGTTGCGTGAGGTATTCGAGCAGTGGGTTCCCTACGCGCGTCGCACCGGCCGGGCAAAGGCGGGCACCGCACGTCGGCTCGGCACGGCACCGGCAGTCGAATCCACCCGCCGCAACGATCTGACCGAGATCCGGGCGTGGGCTTCGCAGAACGGGCACACGGTGTCCAGCCGCGGCAGGATCTCGGCGGAGGTCATCTCGGCCTATGAGCAGGCCTCGGCATAAAGTTTCGGTTCATCGACAGCACGGCGCGCATTCCCTGCGCGCCGTGCTGTTTTCGTCGCTCCGACCATCGAGCGCAGTCCGGCGTCGTCCCGCGCATCGTGCTGTGCCACTGGGTGAGCGGGCTGGATCCGATCGAATCGCGGTAGAGTGCATCTTCGCTGGGGTGTGAGCGCTTCTTTCGGGGGAATACGATGGACGAAATACTGGCCTTGATCGGCCTGGGTGGTCTGTTTCCGACATTTGTCGCGGCCGTGTCGGCCTGGTTCTCGACGACGTTCAGCCGCCGGATCAACAAGCGGGCAATCGAAGTGGCCATTGCAGGTGACCCGGACCCGATAGTGACGACGGGGCAGCAGGCGGATTCGACGATCGACTACGCCCCGGCGATCCGTCCTCGTACGGAGGAATACCTGCGCCAGGTGCGCAGTGCGATGGCGCAGAGTACAGCGTTCTTCTGGGCATACATGATCAGTGGCTGCTGTGGCGTTGTAGTGGTACTGGCCGCGGCGTCGATGGTGGCATTCGGGAATCGGGATGCGGCCGCCGCGACGTCGATCATGGGGGCGGTTCCGGTCGGGATCACCGCATTGTTCTACAAGCGTTCGACCGATCTCGACAAGTTGGTGAGTGAGAACCTCACGCGCCTGAGCAAAGCCGACGAGATCGCGGAAGCCAACCGCGCGGCGCATGATGTGGTGTCACGGATGGGGGTCGGCGCCGATCAGGATCGGCTGCTGGCGATGATCGGCGTGCGACAACTGTTTCCGTCCGCGACGCCAACGGAAGTCACCGAACTACTTCGGGCCGTGCCCGTCGAATCCGGAGTGGATCATCCGGCGTCGGGGCACGGTGCGGCGATGAGTAACCGATGACCGCGCACTAATATCGGCCTGATGCGGTTTCAGGTGCTCGGTCCGGTGCTCGCGCACGACGACCTGGGCGAACCGGTCGCGCTGCGCGGTCCGCGCTACCGCGAGGTGCTCGCCCGGCTGATCCTCGCCCACCGGCGGATCGTGCCGGTCAGCCTGCTTGTCGAGGACCTGTGGGACGAGCCACCAGCAGACGCGGTCGGCGCGGTCCGTACCTTCGTCGCCGGGCTGCGGCGCGCGCTCGAGCCCGACCGCCCGCCCCGCACACCGGCACGCCTGCTGGTCACCGAAGGACTCGGCTACGCGCTGCGCGCCGAACCCGATGCCGTCGATGCGTGGCGATTCGACGATGCGGTGCGGTCGGCATCGACACTGCCCGCGGGTCGAGCCTTTTCACTACTCACCGAGGCACTGCGCTGGTGGCAGGGACCTGCCTACAGCGACTTCGCCGACGCGGGATGGGCACAGGCCGAACGGTCACGGCTCACCGAGCAGCGACTGCTGGCGGTCGAACGCCGCGCCGAAGCGCAATTGGCACTGGGTGCCGCCGCTGCGGCTGTTCCCGACCTCGACGCGCACGTCGCCGAGCACCCGTGGCGCGAGGACGCATGGGGATTGCTGGCCACCGCCCTGTACCGCTCGGGCCGTCAAGCCGACGCGCTCGCTGTCCTCGCCAGGGCCCGGCGAATGCTGGCCGAGAATCTCGGAATCGACCCCGGACCGGCATTGCGACGCCTCGAACACGATCTGCTGCGCCAGGCGCAACACCTCGACCCGGTCGCCACCGATCCCACCGTGCAGGTCTGGGAACAGGCGCGTGCCGCGTACGACAGCGCGGTACCGCCGGGCACCGGAACGCGGCTCGAGTCGACCGCGGGCCTGATGCGCGACCTCGCGGTGACGGGCGGCGGCGGACTGGAAGCCGCCCGCGCACATAGGATTTCAGCTGTCGTCACCGCCGACCGACTCGGTGACGCCGAACTGACCGCCCGGGTGATCGGTATCTACGACGTACCCGCGATCTGGACCCGCTCCGACGACCCCGCACAGGACCGACGGCTCGTCGACATCGCCGAGAAGACCCTCCTGCGCCTGCCCGCCCACGACGACGCCGACCGAGCCAGACTGCTCGCGACCATCGCCGTCGAATCCCGTGGCGCCCTGCCGGTGGACACACCGACCGAGTCCGGTCTGCGCCCGCTGCGTGCGTCCCGCCAGGCCGAGGAAATCGCGCGGCGGCTGCGCGAGCCCACGCTGCTGGCATTCGCCCTCAACGGTGTGTTCATGCAGAGCTTCCAGCGCGCCGGACTGGCGCAGCGACGCGACACTGTCGGCACCGAGATCGTCGAGGTAGCGGCACACAGCAAACTCGTCACGTCCGAGGTGCTCGGCCACCTCATCCTCATCCAAACCCGGTGCGCTCTCGACGATCACGCCGGCGCCGACCGCCATGCCGACGCTGCCGACGCGCTCGCCCAGCGCTACGAACTGCCGTTGGTCGAGGTGTTCACCACCTGGTACCGGGCCTTACGTACCAGTGCGACAACGGATCTCGATACCGCACGAGCGGCGTACGCGGCAGCCGCCGCATCCCTCGACGGAGCGGGAATGCCAGGACTCGAACGCGGCCTGTTACCACTGGCCGAGCTGAGCCTGTATCTGCGCCATCACGACACAGAACGGATCGCCGCGATCGCCTCCGAGACAGACTGGGGGCCTTACAGATCCTGGGTCGAGCCCCTCCTGCTCGTCGCGCGCGGCGAGTCCGAGAGTGCGCAAAACGCTCTGCACGACATCACGTCCCCGCCACGTGACCTGCTGTTCGAAGCACTGTGGGCGATCGTGGCACAGGCGGCCATTGCCGTCGACGATGTCGAGATCATGCGCCGAGCCCGGACCCAGTTGTCACCCGCGGCGGCCGAAACCACCGCGCAGAGCGGGCTCATCGGCGTGGGTCCGGTGCGCGAATACCTCGACAACATCGAGTCGGCGCTGTCGTCACACTGACGGCCCGGTCTCGCCGCTACGTGAAGGCGTAGTCCGTCAGCGGGAAATGCCCACTGCGCCAAGCAGATTCGAGGGTCGAGGCAGGGCGAAGGGGTACGTCGCCGTGTTTGTCGAAGTAGTAGCTGTTGGCGACGGCGCAACTCTCGTCCCAGAACACCTGACCACCACGGCGGGCGAGCATTTCGCGGAAGTAGCGGTCGTTGGCTTCCTCGGTGACCTCGATGCGGTCCGCGTCCTTGGTGCGCGCGTGGTGCAGGCAGCGCAGGATGTGGCGGGTCTGGTTCTCGATCAGGGTGAAGTAGGACGCGCCGTTGTAGCCGTAGGGGCCGATGATGGAGAAGAAGTTCGGGAACCCGGGGACGCTGACGCCCTCGTAGGCTTGCAGGCGGTTCTCGTCCCACCAGGTTTCCAGGTTCCGGCCGCCGACGCCGTGCAGGTCGTAGGTCGGCATGTTGCCCGACTCCATGACCTTGAAGCCGGTGGCGAGGATCAGGACGTCGGCGGGGTGTTCGGTGGTGGTGTGCACACCGGTGGGGGTGATCTCGCTGATCGCCTCGGTTTCCAGGGTCACGTTCGCCCGGTTGAAGGTCGACAGATAGTCGTTGGAGAAGCTCGGTCGTTTGCACCCGAGGGCGTATTTCGGGGTCAGTGCGGCCCGCACGGCGGGGTCTTTCACCTGGCGGCGCAGATGGGCCAGGCCCGCGCGTTCGCCGATCGCCGCGGTGGGCAGGGAGCGGTGGTAGTGGGCGGCGAGCGGGAAGGTGAACTCCACGTAGGTCTGGCTGACCAGCCGCGTCACGGTGCGGCCACCGGGGATCTTCAGCGCCAGGCGAGCGGCCAGGGGCAACGGCAGATCAGGGCGGGGCAGACACCAGATCGGCGTGCGCTGGAACACCGTCAGGTGTTGCACCTGCGAGGCGATCTCCGGGATCACCTGCACCGCGGAAGCTCCGGTGCCGATGATCGCCACGCGCTTGCCGCGCAGGTCCTGACGGTGATCCCAGCGCGAGGTGTGCATGGTGGTCCCGGTGAAGCTCTCGATGCCGGGGATCTCGGGCAGCTTGGGCCTGGTGAGGACGCCGGTCGCGCTGATCACGAACCGCGCGGTGAGTTCGCCGTCGGTGGTGTGCAGCACCCATCGGTCGGCCTCTTCGTCGAAATCCGCGCCGACTACGGTGATGCCGAAGCGAATGCGCGGACGCAGCTCGTACTTGTCCACGCACGATTCGGCGTAGGCCTTGAGTTCGCGGCCGGGCGCGTACACCCGCGACCAGTCGGTGCGCTGTTCGAAGGAGAACTGATAGCTGAACGACGGGATGTCAACGGCGACACCGGGATAGGTGTTCCAATGCCAGGTGCCGCCGACGCCGTCGGCCTCGTCGATGATCACGAAGTCGTCGAACCCGGCCTTGCGTAACTCGATCGCCACGCCGATCCCGGAGAACCCGGCTCCCACGATGACGATCTCGTGGTCGATTCCCTTGGTGCTCATGCGATCTCCTTCACGAGTGCCGCCGACGGATGCAGGCGGCCGGGCCGGGCGACAGTGCGCACGACGTGGCCTGCGTCGTCGGCGTAGACGATGCTGTCCACCCGGTGCTCGATGCCGTCGACGGTGCGCACACCCATCGGCACCAGCCGGGCGATCGGCCAGGTCACCAGCGTGCAGTGAGGTTGCCGCAGGGTGCGGTAGTAGCTGTTGTGCACCGCGACGCCCGCGGTGTCATCCGGTGTCAGACGGTGGCGCAACCATGAATCACGCACCTGGACAAGAAGATTGACGCGAGCCACCAGCCTGATGAGCCGTTGCGGTGCTCGACGCGGCGTCGTCGCACCGAGCAGCGGCAGGCGTGGCAGGATCCAGGCCGCCTCGGTCTGGAACACCGTCACCCGCGCGGCCTCGGCGGCGATTCCTGGTAGCAGTCGCGCGGCCGCTGCCCCGCTGCCGATGATCGCGACTCGCTGACCGCTGAATTCGTGCCGCGGGGTGAAGGCGGTGGTGTGGAGCTGACGGCCCGCGAAGGTGCCGACGAAACGGGGCGTCGTCATTTCGCCACCGGTTCATAGGTGAGCTCGTCGGACCAGGACGGCCGGTGGCCGAGGACCCGGATCGGGAAGCGATCGATACAGGCATTGGACACATCGGCGAGCAACTGGAACGGCTGACGGCGGTGAATGGTGGCTTTCCCGTGCATCTTCACCACGTGATACAGCGGAACCCGGCGGATGGCCGGACTGCGCTCCCCCACGTTCTCGTACCGGCGCACCGCCTGCCACAGCTTCTCCTCGTCGAGCCCGAGCGCGATGATATTGGTCGACATCCGTGACAGCAGCGGCGCGTACAGCAGCGCCCCGAGCACGAACGACGGGCGCACCGCGAAACCTGCTGTCTCGATGGCGATCCGGCGCAGCGGGCCGGCGCCGAGTTGTTCGAGCACCTGGAAACCGACTGCCAGATGCCGGGATTCGTCGCTGTTGATGTGCCGGAACACCTCGTGGCACACCGGGTCCTCGACCTCGTCGAGCAGAAACTTCACCAGCGCGCCGTCGAGCGCGGTCTCCAGCGATGGGATGACGGTGCCGAGTACGGGCAGGGTCAGTCGGTCGGCGTAGCGGTCGAGCCAGCTGATCACGAGCCGAATGTTCTTGTTGGGCACCGGCATCGCATCACCGTCGGCGAGCATCCCCCACCTGCGCATCAGCGCGAGTTCGGCGTTCGCGTGCTTTTGTTCCTCGGCATGGAAGTACCGATAGATCTCACGCAGCGGGCCGGGCGGTGCCTGGTGGGTCAGTGCGGCGAAGCCTCGGGCGCCCACGTGTTCGATCCACACCAGGTCGGCCATGAAGGCGGCCAAGCGCGGGCGTTGCTCGTCGGTGATGGTGTCGGCACCCGGTGCGTCCCAATCGATATCGGCCAGCGCCCACTGCTTGGCGCGAATCGTGGCGAGCATATCGGGGTAGGCGAACGTCATTGTTCGATCTCCTTCGGTGTGGATCAGCGCACGACCCGCTCCAGCAGGCCTGCCGAACGGGTGTAGGTCGCGGGTAGCCAGCGTTTGGCCTGCCAGAGGACCTTGGCCTCGAGCTGCGGCACCACATACAGATCGCCGCGGTCCACCGCGTCCAGCGTGGTGCGGGCGATGGCGGCCGGCGCACGGCCCGTCCAGCGCAGCAGCAGCCCGCCGAGGCGCTCGGCGGTGTCGTCCATCGGCGAATCCGCGGTCATGATATCGGTTTTCACGCCGGTCGGGCACAGCACCGTCACGCCGACGCCGGTGCCTGCCAGCTCGGCCGACATCGTCTCCGACAGGGCCAGCACACCGGCCTTGCTGACGTTGTAGGCGGCCATTCGCGGTGCCGCGCCGAAGGCGGCCGCCGAGGCGACGTTCACCAGCGATCCGCGCCCGGCCGCGCGCAGGATCGGCGCGAAGACATGGCAGCCGTGGATGACGCCCCAGAGATTCACCCCGAGTGTGCGCTGCCAGTCGTCGAGAGCGAACTCGCCGACCACCGGTCCGCCCGCGCCGATCCCCGCATTGTTGACGACGACGGTCGGCGGAGCACCGAACCAGTCCTGCGCGGTCGCGGCCAGCCGCGTGACCTCGTCGATCACGGTGACGTCGCAGCGGGTGCCGATGGCTTTGCCGCCCGCCGCCTCGACCAGTTCGGCGGTGTCGCCCGCACGATCGGGATCGATATCGGAGCACACGATCCGCCCGCCGCGGCGACCGAGTTCGACGGCGAACGCGCGTCCGATCCCACTGCCCGCGCCGGTCACCACGGCATCGGCGGCAGTGGTTCGGCGGTGTCCGCCGAAGGGGAACAATCGCATGGCAACTCCCGGGTCGACCCGGTGCGACTCCAACTGGTGGCATCTGCCACCATTGGCCGCACCTGACACCAATTAGGCGCGCGGAGGAGTACTTTGTCAACCATGGATGTGCGCGCACCGGCACGGACCTGGGGTGGGCGGACCGCCGAGGAGCGCAGGGCGCAGCGGCGAGTCGGTCTGGTCGAGGCCGCCCTCGATATCTGGCTCGACAACGGGTGGGCCGCGGTGACCATGCGTGGCGTCTGCCAGCGGGCCTCGCTCAACGATCGCTACTTCTACGAGCACTTCGCCGACCGCGACGAACTGCTCGCCGCGGTCTGGGACGAGGTGTGCGTCGGGGTGTTCGCCGAGCTGGCGAGCGTGGTCGCCAAACATGCCGACCGGACACCACTCGAGATCATTCGCGCGGCCATCACCCGCGCCGTCGAACTACAGACCGACCTGCGCGGACGAGCCCGGATTCTGCTGGCCGATCACGCGGGCAGCGCCGTACTCGAACAGCGCCGCAAGACGATGCTCACGGACGCGACCGATCTGCTCATCGCCGCCGCCTGGCCCTATCTGCGCCCCGACGTCGACGAAACCGCTATGCGCATGAGCACACTGGCGGGTATCGGCGGCTTCATCGAGCTGCTGTCCGCGTGGCGTTCCGGCGTACTCACGGTGGACGCCGAGCGCATCGTCGACCACACCGGCGCGATCGCGACGCAGCTCGGCGCGATGTTCCTGCCCCCGGAGATCATCGGATAACCCGCCGCGGTACTGGTCGGACCGACCACGGGTAGACAGATCAGCGGCACGCGGGACACACCCGCGCGCCGCTGATCACCGAACGTCAGGTCACCGCGTACGGATATGCCTCGGCGCGGCCCTGGAACGACAGGATCCGGGGGTTCTGCACCCGACCGCCACGAATTTCGATGGCCCGGCGAATCGTTTCGTTCCCATCCCACGCCTCGGGGCCGCCGAGCACGATCGGCAGGTACTCGAGCAGGGCTTCGGAGTTCTCCCACGTGGCCGAGTCCCAGAGGAACGAGGGACTGTGGTCGACGCCGTAGTAGTGCAGGTCGTCACCGATCGTGAACATCGGATCGGTGAACGAGGTCGGGCGCGAGAACTCGAAGCCCATCCCCTCGTCGCAGGACACATCGATGAAAAGCGTTCCGCGCGCGAACAGTTCGAGGTCGTCGTTCATGACGAACGTCAGCGGGTCCTCGGTGTCCTGGAACATGCAGTTCACGACCACGTCGTAATTGGCGAGCATCTCCGCTAGCGGCCCCGGCTCCGGCGCCTTCAGCGCGAGCGTCCGCCCGGGCAGCGCGGGATCACGCTGGAAATGCTGCATCCGCACCGACGCGAACGGCGAAGCCACCGCTGCCACATTGCGTTGGGTCAGCACCGTGACATCGCTGATCCCCAATGCCGACAGTGCCCGCACCGCACCACGCGCCGTTGCGCCGAAGCTGATCACCGCCGCACGCATCCGGCGACCGTAATCACCACTGACACCACGCAATTGGAGTGCGTGCATGACCGAGCAGTAGCCGGCCAGTTCGTTGTTCTTGTGGAACACGTGGACGCTGAACTCGCCCGACTTCGTCCAGTGGTTCATCGCCTCCCACGCGATCAGCGTCAGATCGCGATCCACGGCCAGCTGGGTCATGCGCGCGTCCTGCACACAATGCGGCCAGCCCCAGACGATCGTGCCGGGACGCATCTGCGCGAGGTCTTCGGCCAGCGGCTTGGCCAGCAAGATCACATCGCACTCGGCGAAGAGTTCTTCGCGCGTGCGGTGGCCCGCTACCAGCGGGGCGAGAACCTCGTCGGGATAGCCGAATCGGTTGCCATAACCGTGTTCGAGATAGATCTGACCGCGCAGTCCGGGATCGATGCGGTCGAGGTGAGCCGGGTGGATGGCCAGCCGGTGTTCGTTTTCTTTGCGAGAGGTCGCGACGACGCCCACGGTCAGGTGTTTCACAGTTGCTTCACCTGGTCAGCTTACCCGTAGGCTTTTCAGCTCTCCGCTTCGTTGGTGATGTCGTCGAGGGACTCGCCCATGGTCTCTGGCACCCGGCGATAGCAGAAGACCAGCGAGAACGCGGAGATCACCGCGAAGATGAAGAACATCGTCGACGCGCCCCACAGCTCGCCCAGTGGCGGGAAAACCAGGGAAACTACGAAATTGCCCATCCAGATGAGAAAGGTGCAGATACTCATCGCGGTGGCGCGGATCGGGGCGGGGAAGATCTCCGAGATCAGCAACCAGGTGGGCACACCGACACCGAGCTGGAAGGCGCACACATAGGCGATCATCAACGCCAGCAGCACGTAGCCGGTGGCAGTGCTCTGCGTGAGCCGTTCGATCAGACCCATACCGACCAACGCCGCGACCATGATCGCCATTCCGAGGAACATCGGTGGGCGCCTGCCGATCTTGTCGACCAGGCTCATACCGAGCAGCACGCCGACCACCGCGCCGATACCGATACCGATCGACGAGGTGATCGCCGCGTTGTCGCCCAAACCCGCCTGGGTGAGCGTGGACGGCGCGTAATAGATGACGGTATTGACGCCGACGAATTGCTGAATCAATGCCAATCCGACGCCGGTGTAGAACAGCGCCCGCACCTTCGGTTTACGCAACTGGTCACTCAAACTGTCCTTGACCGCCTCATCGGCAGCCTCGGACTGTTTTATTTCGACAATCGTCGGCTCGACATTCTCGGGGTAATAGGACTGTCGCAGCACCTTCTTCGCATCGGCGTCGCGACCCTGTTTCAGATACCACCGCGGTGAATCCGGCATGAAATACATGCCGATCACGAGTGCCGCGGCGGGAACGGCCGCCATCGCGAGCATGAGCCGCCAGTTCCCGGTCGGGGCGAGCAGCGCGTTGACGATATAGGCGAGCAACTGCCCGCTGGCGATCATCAGCGAGTTCATCGAGACGAGGCGTCCGCGATAGGTCGGCGGGGAGATCTCGGAGACGTACATCGGGACCACCAGCGAGGCGGTACCGACGGCGACGCCGAGGACCAGCCGGGTGATGATCATGACCGTGGCATCGGGTGCCAGCGCCTGGGCGATCGCACCGACGAAGAACAGCACGCCCGCGAACAGCAGCGTCCTGCGCCTGCCCCACCGGTCGGCCATCCAGCCGCCGGTGATCGAGCCGATCGCCGCGCCGATGAGCAGCGAACTCGTGATGACACCGACCTGGGTCTGACTCAGCGCGAAGTCGGGTGTGAGGTAGACCAGCACGCCGGAGATGACACCGGTGTCGTAGCCGAACAGCGCACCGCCGAGCGCGGCGATGACCACCACGGTGAGCACGAACTTCTTGATCCTGGCCCGGATCGCGACCCGCTCCGGTGAATCGGATGGCGTCTCGACCGCAGCTTCGTCGGCCGGGGACGATCCACGAGAGGAATCGGGCATATCCGCACCTCCGCCGATGGAGTAGGGAGATTCATCCGTCGAACCGCGATCGCCGCCTGCCGCCTTGCCCGGCTGCTTGCCCGCTGAGCGTGGTTATCGCCGGTGCAGCGACCAGATCGTTACCGCGCCCCAGAGCGCCAGGCTGACCGCAGCGGCCATGTAGAGGAGGTAGGCCAGCACGACCAGGACGGGCCCGTAATTGCCCACCCAGGCGCCGAGGCGCAGCAGGCCGGCCGTGCCGAGGCCGAGCAGGACCATCCCGAGGACCAGGGCAGGCGTCGCGAGCGGCGCCAGGGGCGATTCGGCGGCCGAGGTAGCGGCGACGCGATAACCCCGTTCGGTAACTGACAGGTTGCTGTTCGGTTCGAAGTACATGCTGCTCATAACGATGAGGCCCCTTCCGTGCAGCCGTCCCACCACGGCCGATCAGCGATCCATACTGGATCTTTCGAGTACCGTCGCGCCGCGGTGGACGTGCGGGACGTTCGTGATCGCGAATCTGCGTCGACCCGGTGGATGATCACGGACGGTTAACGTTCAGCAATTACGAGCTTGCCAGTATGGCCTATCGTATTACAGGCAGTGTGATCTGCATCACATCGAACACAGGTGCGACACGATGAGATAACACACGTTACATTCTGCGGAAACATGCGCGGGAACTGGCAAACCTCAGCACAACTGGACGTTTGCTCAGAAAAGTGCCATGCGTGTCATTTATCGAACCGTTACGGCCATGACGTGCGAAAACCTGCCATGAAGCACATCGCGATCCAGTTGGTACCTCCGCGAGCCACCGACACGACACCGTGACGAAACCGCACGCCGACCACCGGTAGAAACGATCGACGCGGCCGGAAACTTTCCGGCCACGACATTTCCCACGATCGATGTGGGGATCTCGTCACGGTCCGCTAATGTCCTTCTAGTTTTCGATGCTGCTGGATCGTTCGTGTCGCTTCGCCGCAAGCACGTGCCGTGAGATCCACGCCTCGTGCTTCGGCGACCCTCTGAAACGAAGGACGCCGGTCACCATGCCCGCACCCGTTATCCTCCACGGCCGCATCGCACGGCTGGAACCTCTTGCACCCCACCATGTTCCCGGTCTGATCGCGGCGGCTGCCGTGCTCGACGGCTCCGGGTTCACCGTCGTCCCGCACGGCGAACAGGAGGCACGCACGTACGTCTTCCAGGCCGAGGCGGCGCAGCTGGCAGGCACGGCACTGGCCTTCGCGATCGTCACCATCGCCGACGAGTGTGTGGTCGGCGCGACCCGATTCACTCGGCTCGACTACTGGCAGGGGCCGCTGACCTGGCCGTTATCGGCCGAACCGGTCACCGCGCTGCCGGGCGGGGCCATCCCCGACGCTGTCGAGATCGGCAATACCTGGCTCACCCCCGCGGTGCGGGGCGGTCAGGTGAACCTCGACTCCAAACTGATGCTGCTCACCCACGCTTTCGACAGCTGGGGTGTGCGCCGGGTGACCCTGCGCGCCGACGCACGCAACCTGCGCTCCCGGGCGGCGATCGAACGCCTCGGCGCGGTGAGTGACGGTGTGCGACGGGCACATTCGCGCGGTCTCGACGGCGCAGTGCGCGATACCGCGTTCTATTCGATTCTGCATGACGAATGGCCGGGGGTCCGCGGGCGAATCCACGAGCAGCTGGCGGCCCGCGCCGGTGTACGGCGGGCACCGTTGATTCCGGCGACCGTGGAAGCGTTGTGGCCGTTGGCTTCTTCGCCGATCGGCTGAGGCGTCAGCCGCGCGGCGATTCGATGCGTTCGGCGATCAGTGCGGCGAGTTCGTCCGGGCGCTCCTCGGGCAGCCAGTGCGAGCCGTCGAGCACGGCCAGGCGATAGTCGCCGGTGACGAATTCGCCGGTCAGTTCGGCGCCGCGGCGGTTCAGGGCCGTATCGCCGGTGCTCCACACATGCGTCACCGGCACGGTGACGCGTCCCGTCACCGCCTTGGGTGTGATCATCGCCAGGGCTCGATACCAGTTCAACGCGGTGGTGAGTGCGCCCGTGTCGATGATCTCGGCGTGCACACGGGCGATCGCGTCCGCGGACATGCCGGACTTGGCCAGCATCTTGTCGAGCAGGGCGGGCCGCGAGTGCATGAGGCGCTCGGGTAGCACCGGCAGCTGGAACAACCCCATATACGACGAGCGAAGCAGCTGATCACTGCTGATCATCGAGCGGGCGAAGGCGCCGGGATGCGGCACCGACACGGTCACCAGCGTGCGGACGAGCTCGGGGCGGGCCGCGGCCAGTGACCAGGCGACCATCGCACCCCAGTCGTGCCCGACCAGGTGCACCGGCCCACGGTCGATGCCCTCGATCAGCGCGACCACGTCATCGACGAGTTCGGGCACCCGGTAGGCGAGTCGGCCCCGCGGCCGGGCGCCCGGTGAATAGCCGCGCTGATTCGGCGCGACGGTGCGGTAGCCGCGGGCGTTGAGCAATGCGGTGAGCGGCTGCAGCGAGGTGGCTGTTTGCGGAAAGCCGTGCAGCGCGATGATGACGGGGCCGTCGGGCGGACCGGAGTCGACGACGTCGAACTCGAGTCCCGCCCTGGTGAAGGAGGTCAACCGGGTGTGCAACGAACCCTCCGTCCCGCCGAACTTACTTTTTGGTAAGTTACTCCGCGTGTGCGGGGTGGGTCAACCGGGCTCATCGGCCCGTCCCGCCGTGCACCACGGCGACCTCCGCACCGCCCAGGTCGAAGGCTCGATGCAGGATGCGCACGGCCTCGTCGAGGTCGGTGTCGCGGACCAGCACGGAGATGCGGATCTCGGAGGTGGCGATCAGGTCGAGATTGATGTTCGCCGCGGCCAGCGCCTCACAGAAAGTGGCGGTGACGCCCGGATTGTTGCGCATGCCCGCGCCGATCAGCGAGACCTTGCCGACGCGGTCGTCGTAGCGAACATCGGCGAAACCGATCTCGGCGCGGCGATCACGCAGCAGGGCGACGGCACGCGCGCCGTCGGCGGCGGGCAGGGTGAAGGTGATGTCGGTACGGCCGGTGCCGGTGTTCTGCACGACCATGTCGATGCCGATCTCGGCATCGGCTACGGCGCGGAACACCGTGGCCGCGTAGCCGGGTTGGTCGGGCAGGCCGACCACGGTCACCTTGGCCTCGTCGCGGTCGTGCGCGACGCCGGTGAGTACGGCCTGATCGGCGGGGATGTCGGCCATCGAACCGAAGACGGTGGTGCCGATCGCATCGGTGTAGGACGAGCGCACGTGCACGGGCACCTGGTAGCGGCGCGCGTATTCGACGCAGCGCAGCATGAGCACCTTCGAACCGCAGGCCGCCATTTCCAGCATTTCCTCGTAGGAGATCTGGTCGAGCTTCTGGGCGTCGGCCACGATGCGCGGGTCGGCGGTGAAGACCCCGTCGACGTCGGTGTAGATCTCGCAGACATCGGCGTGCAGCGCCGCGGCGAGCGCGACGGCGGTGGTGTCGGAGCCGCCGCGGCCGAGTGTGGTGACGTCGTTGTTGTCCTGGCGCACGCCCTGGAACCCGGCGACCAGCACCACTTCGCCGTCGTCGAGTGCGCGGCGCACCCGGCCGGGATCGACTTCGATGATCTTGGCGCGGCCGTGGGCGCCGGTGGTGATGACGCCCGCCTGGGATCCGGTCAGTGATCTCGCCTCCGCGCCGAGCGCATGAATCGCCATGGCCACCAGGGCATTCGAGATCCGCTCACCGGAGGTGAGCAGCATGTCCAGCTCGCGTGGTTCCGGTGCCGAGGAGATCTGACCCGCCAATTCGAGGAGCTCGTCGGTGGTGTCGCCCATCGCCGAGCAGACCACCACCACATCGTGCCCCTGCTTCTTCGTTTCCACGATCCGCTCGGCGACCCGCCGAATCCGCTCCGCGGTGGCGACCGACGAACCGCCGAATTTCTGCACAACCAGGGCCATCTGCGAAGTCCTCTCCCCTGCTCCCCCACGTGCGATCGCGCGGGTGACACCTCCGAGTATCCAGGCAATCCGGGCACGGCCGTACCAATTCGGCAACGAAAACGGCTGCCGCCGAATGGTTTCGGCGGCAGCCCCGGCATCATCCCTGTTCTGTGGGGACGACGATGAGTTCGGCGATGTTCACTCGACGTGGTGCCGAGACGGCATAGGCGATCGCATCGGCGATGTCGGCGGGGAGCAGGATCTCCAGTCCGTCCCGCCAGTCGGCGAGCTCGGCGCGCCGGGCGTCGTCGCGCATTCCGCTGCCGAGTTCGGTGCCGACGAATCCGGGTTCGACGCTCTTGACCCGAACACCGCGTGGCCCGAACTCGGTGCGCAGATTGCGAGTCAGGTGCGCTACCGCCGCCTTGGTGGCGCAATAGACGCCGTAGTTCGGAAAAGCGACGTGGCCACCGATGGAACCGACGAACACCAGGTCGGCGCTGCGGCCCGCGTTCGCGGTGGCGAGTAGGTCATCGATAAAAGCTCTTCCGGTGTAGAGCAATCCGTTGATATTCGTCCCCACCATCTGGTCCCATTCGTCGATCGCGCCCTGCTCGAACGGTGCGCCGAGCATGACGCCGGCGTTCGCGACGACCAGATCGACGGAGCCGAACGCGGCACGCACCTGGGCTGCGGCATCCAGGACCGACTGGCGCACGCTCACGTCGACGGCCACCGCGAGAGTGTTGGTGCCGATACTGTGCGCGAGTTCTTCGAGCCGATCCTTGCGCCGCCCGAGCAGCGCGACCTTCATGCCGTCGGCTGCCAGTCGGCGCGCGGTGGCGGCACCGATACCGCTGGATGCCCCGGTGACGACGGCGACCCGGCCTGCGCTGTTGTTGTTTGTCATGGCCACCACGTTCGTCTCGGTTCTCGACGCCTGCCAGGTCGGAAACTTCCTGGTAGCGAGAGGGCCACCCAGGCGCCGCGCGGTCGGCCTACCCTCGAATGCATGGATTCCGACAGCAATCTCGGTGCATTCCTGCGGGCCCGCCGCCAGCAGGTGCGGCCCGAGGAGTTCGGGATGGCCGGTGGCGGTCAACGCCGGGTGGCCGGACTGCGGCGCGAAGAAGTCGCCATGTTGGCGGGGGTGAGATGTTCATTACACACTCGTAGATGTTCGCCTGCGTCGCAACCGATATGGGGTTTGGGTGGCAAGCCCCGGAGGGGTGCGGCAGTCCATCTGCCTGCTGATATCGGGCGGGTGGTCAGCGTTGCCTGCCGCATCCGTTGCGACGTGTCCGCGCCGGACCAGATCAGCGCGCTATGCGGCATTACAGTGCGCTTGTGCGTCTGTGTCAGTGGCTCCAATTACATTCTCACGCATGGCATCTATGTTCTCCTGGGTCGCGATTCGTGGACGGACCCCGCAAGACGTTCTTGACGACCTGGGCTTGGCTGACACGGGCGTTGCACATTCTGCAGGCAGTTCGCGGCTGGCAGGTGAGGCGTTGTCGGAGGGCTGGTACGTCGTGGTCGACTACGACGTAGACCCTGCGGGGTACGTCAGCAAAACCCGGATACTGCAACAGTTGTCACAGGGCGCGGAGGTGGTTGCTTGCTACGAGTCGTCGTACGGGCCGGACAGCGCCGCTACCGGTTGGAGGAACGGTAGCCAGGTGTGGATGGTGGCTCATTACTGTGACTCTGGAAGGGAGCCCGACCATCTCGAATACGAAGGCGATTTGCCGACGGCGTTCGCCGAGATTCTGTCTGATGCGCAAACCGAGTACACGGCGTCAGCGGGAGAGGGATGCCTCTATGGGGTGGCTGTCGACTTGGCTGCGGAGATGACAGGCTTCCGTGAAGATGGGATTTGGGACCTCACCGAACTCAACCGGGTCTAAATGACGATCTGCTCATAGATCGTCCGCACATCGGCAGAAGCGGACGTTCCAGAGACTCTGACGGCCTACAGATCTGGACGGCCGACCAACGCGCGCCCAGCGGCATGAGAGTGCGTTCACCTGACACGATCGCGGCGCAAAGTGCTGAGTTCTTGTCCGGACAGTGGACGTGGTCGTGTCATCCGATATGCACCAGTCCTGCGGTCGACGTAGAGGTATGTCGGGTAGCTGTCGGACTCAGCGCATTGCCAGTGCTTTTCGCCGGGGGCGACCTGTACCTTCAGCCTTTCGGCGGGGCCGGTCAGCAGATCCTTGGCCATCTGCTCGGCATCGGCACGGTTCACTGGTCCGGCATCGCTGAGGTACGAGAACAACCGGGTCACATAGTCTGCCCATCGGCGCACCCCAGCCTCATGGCTCGTCGACGCTAGCGCGGCGGCAGCTTGCAGCGCTGAATAGGCGTCCGAGAGTTGCCAGCCCACAATCCGGCGGGAGTAGTCGTGCAGGACTGCGGCACAGTAGCGCTGCTTGGGGCATCCGGAATCCTCGGCAGCACCCAACAGGAGCGTCAGCCCTGCTGGGTCGTGCAGCATCACGTCTTCGTCCTGTTCGATCAACTCCGCGTCGGCGTCATCAGCCCAGACCCAGAAGGCATGTTCGTCGACGAAGGGCCACACGCCCGTAGCTTATCCAAGGCACTGCCGGTTGGGTCAACGCGATCAGCGGCAGTTGAGTGCGTTTGCTTGTTGGTGGCCGACAGCCGTAATACTGGTCGGATGAGGTGGATTCGCGACTTCTACGCATATGAGGGCATCTGGCTCCTGATCGAACTTGATGACGATGGCTGGCCGAACCGGCACGTTGATCTGCGAGGTGCTGACGGTGAGCCGGTCACGGCCGCGTCGGTGGCGGAGGTGACATATGCACGAGACCACGGGGGACTCGCTGCGGTTCAGGTGTACGAGCGCAAGTACGGTGTGCTCGCGGAGGGTAGCGCCGACGATTGGGATGTCGAGGCCAGTGCCCTCGAGCAAATAGCGGCCGAGGAATTCGAAATGGCCTGGATGATGGCTCGTCAAGCGATCGAGCACCGTTTTCCTGCAGATAGCTGAGCGGATCTCCTGGCGACAACCCGCTCGGCATCTGCAGATGCGGACGTTCGTGGTAGCGCGCCCTGCGGCAGATGAGTGCATTCGCTATGCCCAGCTACGTCGCCGACGCTCACCCGTCCATCAGCACCGAGAGCCTCTGCACCGCGGCGGCAGCGAGGGCTTGGAGGAAAAGAGCAGCCTGCAGCGCGTTCTCAGCGACCGGTTCAGCGGGTTCGAACGATGTCCCGGATTCCTCGGCCAGCCGCGCGACGCGAAAGGCAATGGCCAGCATCATTGCGTAGGACCAATCAGCGCCAACAGGCATGAACAGCATCTGGAATACCTGATCCCCGGTGAAGGTCTCTCCAGTCGGCCAGCGCCGTACGGGCGTCGTCGCCGTCTTGAAGAAGGTCCTGCTCTCCGCGCGCAGCGCCGCCGCCTGCTGTCCATCCCATCCGAAATGGTCTAGCGCACGACGAAATTCCGCTCCAGCACCTGGCAGCGTGAGGTCGTCGGGCAACATCGATAGCAGCAGCTGCTCGGTTTCGGGATCGATGGGGTAGTTGACTCGGCCGTAGCAGCCGTAGCCATACCCACCGTGCAGGTTGGCCGGGCAGGATACGCATTCGTGCTGGTAGTCGTCGAGTACGGCGGTCCGCTTGATCAACTCATGGATTTCTCCCTCGGTTTCGGTCACGTTGCCAGGTCGCGACAGGCTGGACCGAAATCTGATCTGGTCGGCGGACATCTGGTTGCCTTGCTCCCGCATCACCTGCAGCAGGTAGCGGGCATAACCGCGAGCTTTCAACAGCTCCTGGATCTTGTCGACACCCAATGCTTGCTTGGGGCCGCACCCCATATTGATCACGTAATCTAGCGCCACGACGGCAGTCTATTGATCGGTGCCTGATCTACCGGATCGGCAGCCGACTCCCACTCATCGGCAGATGCGAATGTTCTAGAGACGTTGGCGGCCAACCGATCTGCGGGTGGCCGTCGTGCGATCAGATCGCGCGCCCCGCGGCATGAGAGTGCGTTCCGATCGCACAGATACGAACGTAGGCTCGCCAGGTGCAGATCGACACTCAGGGCGCTATCGTGCTTGCTCGGTTCGGGCGAGGCTTCCGCTGGATATGGACCCAGGAAGGCATCGCCAGGCTCTGTGAAGCCACTGGATGGCCACCGAAAGAATTGGCATCGGCCGGACCGCCCTACACCCTCGCCACCGACCTGAGTGTCAACCGCCCCGAAGCCCGCATACGCAGTGACCGCCGCAATTCCGGCTTGTATGGGCTGCTTCCCGGCCAGTCGGTGATGGCTGTATCCGTGCACGTCACCGATTGGACCCGCAGCGAGGATCCCGAGTCTGCCGGCCCGATAACCGAACTTGAACTGTTGTCCGCGAGCATCATTGATGCCTTCGTGGAGCTGTCACAGGCGATCACCGAGGCCTTCGGAAGCCCCTCGGAATCGCTTCCGGGAGCATGGCCCTCGTTGCGCTGGCGCTTTCCGGAAGCAGTCATGGTCCTCAGAGGTAGGAGCGGCAGCGTTGAGCTGGGTTTCGAGAATCCGGCATACGTCAAGTGGTTGGACAAGGACGACTTTCTAGACCATGACGACGAGGAAGAGGAAGGCGAGGAAGACAACGACGATCTGCCAGCGGCGTCCAATCGGTGCGTCAGCTGGGAACACTTCTCCGAAGAGTTGAGGTTGACGCTGCTCAGACTGGAGTGTTCCGAGCACGGCAACAGCGTGATTGACGTGGAATGCGACGATGACCGCTACATCCAGTGTTCCTACAATCCCCGCAGTGAGGATTGGCTGGAATCGGAGGGCGCACTCGCGCTGCGAATCACCCTGCCGGAAAATCCCTTCGGTGATGATCGGTATCTGAGCCGCCCTGGATGCGAGCGGTCGATGATTGAGGCGGGTTGGTTTCGACTGGTGGGCGACCAATGCACTCTCTGGTCGTTGCAAGTCGATTGGCCCGCGCGCTACGAAATCTTCGGTGTTGTTGCGGACAAAGCAGTAGGGGCGCTGCGGGGGTACTTCGAGTTCGAAAGCCCGTCTCAGCTCCGAATGAAGTGCTGGTAGTTGCTCAGGCGCGAACATCGGCAGAAGCGGACGTTCCAGACTCCGACGGCCAACAGAGCTGGACGGCCGACCAGTGCACGCCCAGCGGCATTAGAGGGCGTCTTCGGCCCGAGCACCAGTACGCCTGAAGTCGGCGGCCCGACCGGAAGTCAGCAACCGGAAATGGCCTCACGACTGGTCGTCGGACGGAGTTGCTAGATTCACCGCGTGAGTGAAGAGGCAGTCGAAACCGATGCGGCCACAGAACTATTCATGCGATTGAACGGCGGTTCGGATAGGTATGCCGAGGTGATTCTGGCGCTCGCTCCGGGGCAGCACCTGGTCGATCTGATTTCCTTGCTCGAACATCTCGACCTCGGCTCGTGGTCCCGCGAGCACATCGACCCGATCCTCGCCCGGACGGGCTGGCCGGTCACCGAAGACGATTATCAACTGGAGGCCCGGCTTGGGTCGGACACGGACAAAGTGTACTGCTCGGCCTCCAAGACGCCCGATTACATGGATCCCGAACGGTGGGGTTTCGGCGAGTTCCATAACCTGCGGATAGCTCAGTACACGGCGCCCGTGGACCTGGAAAACACCTATGCGCAGGTACTCGCCGCATGCGTAGCGATACTCGGGGAACCACCCCTCGTCGGTGGGCCCGATGCCTTCGCGATGTGGTGTCGCCCGGATGTCACCATCCGGTGCTCACGTTCGATCAGGTACTCGTTGGTCGATCTGAATATCGAGCCGACCGAGCCCACCGAGAGCCGCGAGCACTGGGAATGGAAGTGGGGAGACGACTGGCAGGCCCGTGACAGCTGGCAGGTCAGACCGGACCGAAACCGCGGTCCGGCCGGACTGCCGACATGGGGCCTCCCCGAACCCGCCGCCACCACCTGGGATGGGCTGGACCGACGACTGACCGAGTTGTTCGTCGCGCTCTGCTCCGACATGCCGACGCATCGCCGGTACGTCACCGACATCATCTGGACGATCACCCGTACCAGCTCGGAAGGCTCTGTACAGGGGATCTTCTCGACCAAGGACGACACCTGCTACCTGGAGCGGCGCGATGGCGGCGGCGAGGAAGTTTTCAACCAGACCTTCCCGCTGACCTCAGCAGGAGGCCAGGCCGCAGCGGCTACAGCGATGGTGCAACTGGGCGAAATCGCCTCGAGTCCTGAACAATTGGAGCTCAGCCAAGCCTGGGCGCAGCAAGAGTGGGGTCGCGAGTCGAGTCAGTCGCTGTATGAGATCCGGTTCGGCTTGAACCAGTCCGACCGCTGAGCGATCTCAGCCGACTACCGGCTAGGCGGACCTTCACCAGCGCTGGACGGCGGCTGCGGACGTTCGATACCGCCCGCCCGGCGGCATGTGCGTGCGTTGTCGGCATGCCTCGCAACATCAAATCTAGGATTCGACAGATGAACACCGTGCTCGAATCCGCGCCCTACATGACCGAGTGCATCGAATGTGGGTCGCTGATCGAAGTAA